>CAXXNJ010000005.1:0-472712 GCA_963663555.2 Dehalococcoidia bacterium | reverse complement strand
CGATCAGCGGGCTGGCCGACGCAATCGTCGACCGCCACGCTTCGGGGTCGCTTCTTATCGCCTCGTCGGGGTCCTTTCCGGCCTCAGACCTTGCAACTTCCAGGGACGGGCCTCCGCTTCCGGCCGCTCCCCGCCAGCCGCCATTACGGCACACGTCTTCGAGGTTGCGCAGCGTGGCCTCTTCTCCGCGGCATCGCTGTCCAGGCACAACGTGATGCGCGGGGTTACGCCGGCCGGCGGAATGCGACAGCAAACCGGAAAGCAACGACAACTGCGTTGCCGTCACCGCCGTACCCATGCACGCAACCACGTTGTTGAAGCCGTGCTCGTGGGCCGTTACAGCGTCGGCGTAGCCCTCGACCACCACCGCGCTGCCGGAGCTCCTGATCGCCGCGGACGCCCAGTCCAGGCCGTAGAGCGTTGCCGACTTGTCGAAGATGTCGGTCGCCTGCGTGTTGAGGTACTTCGGCTCGGAGCCGTCCAGGCTGCGCGCTCCGAAGCCTATGGTCCTGCCTGCGAATCGTGTATCTCGAATGTGATCCGCCTGCGGAACATGTCGGCCCACTCGCCGCCGCTCCTGCGGACGAGCAGCCCGGCCGCAACCGCAGCCTGCCCACTCACCCCCAAGGTGCGAAGGTGCCCGCCCAGCGTCTCCATGCCGTCCGGCGCCAGCCCGATGCCCGCCGTTCGCACACGTCCGGCGTCATTTGCCTGGACGACAAGTATTCCCGCGTCTTCTCCCCGCGCGGGCCGTTCAGCAGTGTCTTGAAGTAGTCTGCCGCAACCTTGTTCGCCTTAAGCGCACCGTCGTCTTGGCGCGCAGGACTCTTCCGGAATCCCGGCTTGCCTCTATCCCGTACTTCCTGGCCAGACTGAATAGTGCGTCGCTAAACGACAGGTTCTCCTGCTTCATGACGAATGAAACGGCGTCGCCCCCGGTCGCGCAGCCACCAAAGCAATACCAGGAGCCTCTCTCCGGATAGACGACGAACGACGGCGTATTTTCGCTGTGGAACGGGCAAAGCGCCTTGGGCGTGCGGGAAGAGGTGTTCAGATCGACGTACTCGGACACCAACTGCGTGATGTCCACTCGCCGTTTGACTTCGTCCAGTAGTGACATTGCTCTTATCGCAAGGCGGCTGTGCCAGGTTTCCGCCGGCCGGCCCTTAACGCCGGCTGGCGCCCACCTTAGCCCCAGTATAGAGGCGATTGGCCCACCCGGGAGCAGCCCCGGCCACACATCACACCCGTCCCTGGAAGACATTCTCGCTGATGCCCGGCCTCAGCCTCTCCGCCTGCATGATCGCAAAGTTGTCGGTCATGCCGCAGAGGTAGTCCGCGGCAGCCTGCTCGGCGCTGTCGGACATGCTGCGGACCCACGCCGGCACCAAGCTCAGGTCGTTGACGAGGTTTTCGAACAGCAACTCCACGATTGCCGTGGCGTTCCGGCCCTCCCGGCCCGCGCTAATCGGCAGGTAGACGCGCTCGAACATGAAGTTGCGCAGCCTGGTCGTAACCCCGGACAGTTCGGGGGACATGCGGATCCAAGGCTTCGCCCCTCCTCCCGCCTCGCCGGCAGCGTCCCACGATGCCGCGATGACGCCGGTCACCAGGCTGTCCACACGTTGCGAATGACGCTCGCCAAGCGCCTCCAGGACGTCACTCTCCAGGTCTTCGACCGACAGAAGTCCGGCCCGTATGGCGTCCCCGATGTCGTGCGTAAGGTAGGCGATGGCGTCCGACAGGCGCACGATCTGCGCCTCCAGGGACAGATGAGCGACCGACTCCCGGTTCATGAACTCGCCCTGGGGCTTGGAGTGATGCCTTATCCCTTCCACCACCTCACGGGTCAGGTTCAGCCCGCGCCCTTCCTTCTCAAAAGTCTCGACGATCCTCACGGAGTGGCGCGAGTGGTGGAATCCGCCGGGCAGCATCCGGTCGAGCGCCGCCTCGCCGATGTGACCGAACGGCGTATGCCCCAGGTCGTGCCCCAGCGCCATAGCCTCGACGAGGTCCTCGTTCAGATTGAGCGCCCGGGCGATCGTGCGGCCAATCTGGGACACCTCCAGCGTGGTGCGTCAGGCGCGTGACGTAGTGGTCGCCCAGCGGGGCCACAAGCACCTGGCTCTTGTGCTTCAGACGCCTGAACGAGTTGGTGTGAATGATGCGGTCTCGGTCCCGCTGAAATTCCGTCCTGACCGACGAAGGGGGCTCTGGTCGGACGCGCCCGCGGCAATTCGCAGAACGCACCGCGAACGGGGAAAGCTGCTCCTCCCGGGCCTCGAGGCGCAGGCGTACCGCGTCGTCTTCAAGACTCCGGACTGCGTTGCCGATCATCTGCTCAGGATACGCGTGCCAATGCCGCGAGTGAAAGTGGATTTACCCGCTTGACCCACGCCGGCTAGCCGTCGAGATCAACGGTATAGCGGTACGGCCCTCCGGCGGAACCGGCGTACTCCCCCCTCGCCGGCTCAGGCACCAGCTCGGCAATGCGCCGCATGATCTCGTCGGTGGCCGCCATCAGCGTTTGCCGCAACGACGCATCCCGGTCGCGCGGCACCCTGAACGGCGCGCCAATGTTCAGCCTTATCACGCCCGTAGGCCTCGCGACGCCCACTATCCCCTGCAACTTGCCGGTGCCGTGCAGGCCGACCGGGAGCACCGCCGCGCCCGTGACCGAGGCCAGGTGGGCAACCCCGGGCTTGCCGGACTGCAATATCCCGGAGCGGCTCCTAGTACCCTCCGGGAACAGGATGATCGTGCGGCCGTCCCGCTTCAGACGGGACGACGCCCAGTTAAGCGCGCGCATGTCGCCCCCTGCCCTATCGACCGGGTGCACGCCGTAGCCGCCCAGCAGGAACCGCATCCCCGGATTGGAAAAGAGCTCCCTCTTGGCCATGAAAAGAGGGGGCCTCGGCAGGGCCGACGCCACGATGGCCGGGTCTATGTTCGCGAGATGGTTCGATACCACTATGAGCGGCCCGTCTCTGGGGATGAAGCGCCGGCCGGTGACGGTGTAGTCGGCAAAGATGCGCAGAGACACCTTGAACAAGGAATTCGCAATGGGGAATAGCCACTGCTTCATCGACGGGCCTCTTCCACGAGCGCAGCCAGAGAGTCCACCACTTGCGCCAAGGTCATGCGGTCGGTCTCCAGGACTCTTGCATCGCCGGCGGGCCGAAGAGGCGACTCCTCCCTGCCCATGTCCATGTCGTCGCGCCGCCTAAGCCCGGCCAGCACATCCTCATACTGCACCGCTTCGCCCTTGCCGACCTTCTCATCGTACCGGCGGCCGGCGCGGGTCTCGGCGGAGGCCGTCAGGTACACCTTCAGGTCGGCGCAGGGAAGTACGGTCGTGCCGATGTCCCGGCCAACCATCACGACGCTGCCTGACCCGGCGAAATGCCGCTGCGCTTCAACCAGGCGCACCCTGACCTCCGCAATTGCCGAGACGTAAGAGACACGCGCTTCCACGCCGGACGAATGGAGCAGGTGGCCCGCTTCCCGCCCGTCCAGGGTGATAATTGCCGGCCCTGCTCCATCCGCGTGCGCCTCGATTCGCACGCTATTCACTCTCCGGATCACTGCCGGACGGCCCTCCTCACCCAGGGAGGCCAGCGCCGCCGCGCGGTACATCAGGCCGGTATCGAGGTATGCAAAGCCGAGTCTCTTTGCGAGTCGCAGCCCCGCGGTGGACTTGCCAGAGCCGACAGGCCCGTCAATGGCGATCTTCAAGGCATCGCTTTCGATCTTGTTCTACGTGAGTGAATTCGTGCATTGCGGCCCTCACCGGACGCCCTGACGCGCCCCAATGCCGCCCCGGACGCGGCACGAAGACTCCGGGCCGGCCGTCTTTCGGGAGACCGCTTGACACGCCGCTGCTATACTCGCAGGCGCGACAGAACGCAGTATCGCACCAACCAAAGGCAAGCGCGCAGCCCGTGGCGGCGCCTACCCCCCATCTCAATCTTCCCCCTTGAGGTGGAAGAGGCAGGCTCCGTAGGGGCGTCCCTTGTGGGCTCCGTAGGGGCGTCCCTTGTGGGCGCCTAGTGGGGCCCGGCGGGGTCTTTCCCTTCCCCCGTGAAGGGGAAGGTTAGGATGGGGGATTGATTCTCCCAGATAGCTCACGCCGGCCCGCGGCTTGCCTGCGACGCGAGCCGGTACGAAGAAACGCCAACAGGATAAGCGCCGCATGAATCCCCTGGACTGGCTACTGCTGTTCATCCTCGCGGTCACTGCGGTGATGGGCTACCAGAGGGGCCTCGTAGACTCCGCCATCACGCTAGCGGCAATATACGTATCCCTCGTAATAGGCGCCCTGTTCGCAGGATACGTGATCGTCCTGCTGCCCATAAGCGTGGAGAGCGCGGCCCTATCGACGGTGATCGGGTACGTCGTCATCTTCGCCGTCGTCATACTTGCCAGCCGGGTCGTCACCGCAGCCGCAAACAAGCTCGTCAGCCCCCCGTCTATCGAGTGGATCAACAAGCTGGGCGGACTCGCCATGGGGGTCATAGTCTGGGCATTCCTGGCAAGCGCCCTCATAACCGTCGGCGCGCGCTTCGCATACGTGGTCGACAGTTCGGACAGCGACTACTCGTCCTTCAACCGGGCCCAGAGGTCGCTGGTCAAGAGCGAAATCAGACGCCAGGTCGACGACCAGCTCACCGGCTCGGCCATCGTCCCCGAGCTGATCAAAGTCATGCCGCGCAGTATGCTTGGAATAGCTCCCTCGGCCTTCGCCGTCTCCAACGGCGTCCTGGAGCAGCGCGTGGCAGACTAGCCTTCCCGGATGTAGAATCCAAAGCACGCCCGCGGCCCACCAAACTGGCATGATCACTCGAGCCCCCGTACTAGTCCTCAACCAGAACTACCAGCCCCTGAACGTTTGCGATGCCAGGCGCGCCGTTTCACTGCTGGGCCGAGGCAAGGCCGAGGCGATAGAGGACGGCCCGCACTACCTGCACAGCGCAACCGCAGCATTCCCGCTGCCTGAGGTCATCAGGCTCATCTACCTCGTGCGGCGACCGCTGCACCGGCGCAAGCTGTCACGCCGGGAACTGTTCATCCGGGACGGGTACGCATGCCAGTACTGCGGAAAGAAGCCACGCGAACTCACCATAGACCACGTGATACCCCGGTCCATGGGAGGAGAGCACACCTGGCAGAACATCGTCAGCGCATGCACCTCCTGCAACCACCGCAAGGCCGGGCGCACTCCCAAGCAGGCGCGGATGCTACTGCGCTCCGTGCCGCGAGAGCCGGCGCCCAACCCCTACGCCTTCTTCCACGCCAGGCGAATACTGGCCACGTGGCGGCCATTCCTCCCCTGGGCCGCAGACCTCCCCCTCATAGACGAACCCGCCAGAAATCCGGAAACCGCCTAACCCCCAGGAACCCCACACGAAACCGCAGGCGCGTCCCTTGTGGGCGTCTGGGGCGGGGCACGCGCGCCCTCCACTACGCGCGCCATCAACCACCAACATCGTGTCATTCCCGTCGCCCTTCCCGTCTTTCCCGACTCCGATCGGGAATCCACCCGGCGCCGCCCACCACAACGCGCGACGCCACCAAACCCGCACGTAGGGACGTCTACCCGCAGGGGCGTCCCCTCCTACCTCTTCTTCCCCCTCAGGAGAAAGGAACTTTCCTACCTCTTCCCACGTCTGCGGGGGAAGATTGAGATGGGGTCTTCGCGCGCGTCACTACCCCCACGCGCGATGCCACGAACCGCAACCGCGCAATCCAACAGGATTCGCAGGAACGCACCTACCCCGGCCAACCCTTGCGCCCGCCGCCGCCCGGCTACACCTCATTTTCAGGAGAAGAGATCCCACACTCCCCTTACGCGCCTCTACAAAATTCACCCGCGGGAAACCAGCCTAACCACGCGCCCTTCCGGCCTGACGGAACTCCCCGCGAGCAACTGCTCAGGCGCAATGGCAACCTCGGCCTCCACGGCAGGCCCATCGCCGCCCAGCTCAACCTCGACCAGATCGCCGGCCTCTAGATTGACGCCCGAGGCCTCCACGAACCTGACGGGAGAATTCCGCCGGATTCGCACGCCCGCTATCGAACGGCCTCTCAAGATCACGTCGCCATAGCCCCCGCCGCGGCCTCGACGCTTTCAGTCCCAGGCACGGGCACCGCTTGCGGATCGACCTGCGGAATGTCCAGCATCATCACTTCCAGGGCCAGACCCGGCATAGCGTTGGCCGCAAGAGCGTCGAGGGTCCGCTGGACCGCGCCCACGCTGCCCGCAATGGCATCCAGGTCGAGCTGACTCCCCAGCGCCTTGAAGGTCGCCAGCCAGTCCGAGTTGACCACCAGCGCGTCCAGACCCTGCGACGCAAAAGCCGTGTCACGCCACCACTCCAGCCAGGCGCTCACCTCCGACATCGCCGCAGGACGGTCGCGGCGGAACGCGTTCGACACGTCCCTTGCGTACCTGAACCTCTCCTCCAAATCCCCGGTAAGCGCCGAAACTATCCGCAAGGCCATCTGGTTGCGGCTGTCCAGGGCGGTCGGATCATCCAAGTTTCCGATGGCCCAGCCGGGACGCCCTCTGGCTATGCGCGCCAGCATCCCGGCAATGTCCGGGTCGGCGTTGTGCCTTTCCACCAGCATCCGCTCTATCAACTCTGTCGCAACCAGGTGCAACCGGACGCGCTGGCAGCGTGAAACCACCGTCTGCGGAAGCGGCCCTGAGGAAGCCGCTACGAGGATGATCACCACGCTTTCCGCAGGCTCTTCCAGCGTCTTCAAGAGCCGGTTGGACGCCTCGGAGGTCATCGACTCCGCCCCGTCGATGATGAACACCCTGCGCCTGCCCTCGAACGGCTTGAGCGCAGCCTCCTTCTGGAGATCCGCCACGTGGTCTATTCCAATGCTCTGGCGGGTGCGCGCGCCCGCACTCCCCTGCGAGCTCTCCACCGGCGTCTCTATGTCGATCACCCGCACGTCGGCGTGCAGGCCGCGGCGGATGCGCTCACACTGCGTGCACACCCCGCACGGCGGATCCGCCGCGTCGCCAAACATGTCGGTCGCCGGAGTGCAGTTGACGGCGCGCGCTAGGTCGAGCGCCAGCGTTCTCTTACCGATGCGCTCGGGGCCGGTGATGAGATAGGCGTGGCTGGTGCGGCCCAGTTTGAGCGCGCCCGAGAGAAGGCGCACCGCCGCGGGGTGGCCGACGGTCGTCCAGCCCGGCCGTGAACTCTGCTCAGACAAGGCTGGTCGCCAGCAGGTCTTCGTAGGTTTCCCTGCGCCGTATCAGGCGCGCCTCGCCGTCATTGACCATCACGATGGCCGGGCGCGGCGCCATGTTGTAGTTGCTAGCCATCGGCACGCAGTAAGCCCCGGAGGCCGGAAGCGCTATCAGGTCGCCGGGTTCCAGTTCTGGCAAACTCACGTCCCGCGCCAGCACGTCACCGGACTCGCAGAACTTACCCGCTATCGTCGCCTCATGAACTGCGTCGTCAGCCGGACCGCTCACCGGCGTGACGGTGTAAGCGGCCTCGTACAGCGCCGGCCGGATGTTGTCGCCCATCCCGCCGTCCACGCTGACGTAGGTGCGCACGCCGGGAATTCGCTTCACGCCGCCAACCTCGTATATCGCAACGCCTGCCCTGCCCACGATGGCCCGGCCCGGCTCGACCGTTAGCGACGGCAGCTCAAGCCCGTTCGCGTCGCACCCTTCCCGTATGGCCGACGCGATCTCCTCCGCGTAGGCCGCAATGGGCGGGGGAGGCGAGGCGCTGACGTAGCCGATGGCAAAGCCGCCGCCCGGGTTGAAGTGACGCAACTCCAGCCCGTGCTTCTCCTTCATCTCCGCGGCAAAGCGAAGTACGTACCGCACCGCCTGAGAGTACGGCTCCAACTCAAATATCGGAGAACCGAGGTGAAAGTGCAGGCCGTCGACCTGCAAGTTGGCGGCCCCAAGGGCGCGGGACACCGCCTCATCCGCAGCCCCGGTCTCTATCGAAAAACCGAACTTCGAGTCGAGCACCCCGGTGGTCGTCAGCAGGTGCGTATGCGGGTCCACGCTCGGCGATACCCGCAGCATCACGGGCTGGACCACGCCGCGCCCGCGCGCCACCTCGTCCAGCAACCCGATCTCGTGAAAGGAGTCGATCGTGATATGCCCAATGCCGTAGTCGAGCGCCTCTTCCAGCTCGCTGCGGCTCTTGTTGTTGCCGTGGAAGTTCATCCTCTCCGCAGGAAACTCCGCAGCCGCGGCGACGGCCAGCTCGCCCCCGCTAACGACGTCCATGCCCAGACCCTCAGACTCCAGCAACTTCGCAAGAGCCGGATTGGCGAACGCCTTCGACGAGTAAGACACCTTGGCCCCCGGGTACCGCTCTTGGAACGACCCGGTGAACTCTCTGCACACGTGGCGCACCGTCGCCTCGTCGTACACGTAGAGCGGCGTGCCGTACTCCGAGGCCAGCTCGGAAAGGCCGCACCCCCCGACGGCGATGCGCCCCTCGCCGTTTACACGAGCGGTGACCGGAAACAGTTCGATGCCTGGAAATGCGTCATTCATGATTGGACGGGCAGTGCCTTCCTACCGGCGCGGCTCAATCTTGTCCGCCGCAGTCGCTTCTCTTCAGCCTCTAATATACTCACACTCATCCGGCAATTCAGGAGGCCCAGCCTCCGGCGAGGCAATCATAAGCACATGCAGGCACAGCAGGAAACGGTAAGACTCACCTCGCTGGCGGGATGCGCCGGCTGAGCCGGCAAGTTCAGCCAGTCTGAACTGGCGCAGGTGCTGCGCCAACTGCCAACACCCAACCACGAAGACCCCAACGTCCTCGTAGGATTCGAGACCGGCGATGACGCCGCCGTATACCGCATATCCGGCGAGGTCGCGCTCGTACTGACCGTAGACTTCTTTCCGCCCATCGTCGACGAGCCGTTCGACTACGGCGCCATAGCGGCCACCAATGCACTCAGCGACGTCTACGCAGTGGGCGGACGGCCCATAAGCGCGCTCAACGTCGCCGGATTTCCCCGCGAGCTGCCCAAGGAGCTGCTGGCGCAGGTGCTCGCAGGCGGCATGGACAAGGCCGCTGAGGCCGGATGCTCCATCGTGGGCGGACACACCGTGGACGACCGGGAACCCAAGTACGGTCTCGCCGTGACGGGCGTCGTACAGCCCGGCAAGCAGGTGACCAACGCCGCCGCCCAGCCGGGAGACCGCCTCGTCCTCACCAAGCCGATAGGCACGGGCGTGGTAACCACGGCGCACAAGAACGACGTGGCGCCACCGGAAGCGCTCGCAGCCGCCGTCGAGTCGATGAAGACGCTCAACAAGGGAGCCTCGGAAGCCATGACCGACGTGGGCGTAAGCGCCGCCACAGACATAACAGGCTTCGGACTGCTCGGCCACCTCCACTCCATGATGAAGGCCAGCGGCACGTCGGCGCGCGTCAACAGGAACGCAGTCCCCGCCCTGCCCGGCGTCCTCGAACTGATCGACCAAGACGTCGCCCCAGGCGGCACCCACCGCAACATGGAATCGCTCGACGACGTGATCAACTGGAGCGACGCGCTCACCACCGCAGACCGCCTATTCCTATGCGACGCCCAGACCTCCGGCGGCCTCCTGATAAGCGTCCCCCCTAACAAAACCGACCAACTCCTAGCCCGCCTAACGGAAAACCAAACCCCGTGCGCAGCCATAATCGGCCAAGTCACCCAAGACAACCCCGGCCGCATCCAAGCCACCCCATAACCCCCACCACCACCATCATTCCCGACGCCCTCCTCCGTCATTCCCGACTCCGATCGGGAATCCACCGAACATGCCCCGCAGGGGCATCCTCCCTACTGGCATCCCCCTACGGGCATCCCCCCGTACGGACGTCCCTTGCCACACGAACCCGTAGGGGCGATCCCTTGTGGGCGCCTATCCCTTGTGGGCGCCTGGCCGGGGCGCGTGGTCTTTCGCCGCGGCCCTCTAAACCCCTCTGCCGGCTATGAAGTTCGCCAGGTCTGCGGTGCGGCTGGCGTAACCCCATTCGTTGTCGTACCAGCCGACGACCTTTACGAATCCGTCGCCGGTCATGGCGGTGGACAGGCCATCGATGGTGCAGCTGGACGGGTTGCCGATGTAGTCGACCGATACTAGCGGCTCGTCCGAGTACTCTAGGATGCCCTTCATCGTCCCTTTGGCGACGGACTTGAAGGCGTCGTTCACCTCTTCCACGGAGGCGGGCTTGCCCAGCGTGGCGGTGAGGTCGGTTACCGAGCCGGTGATGACGGGCACTCGGTATGCCATTCCGTCGATGCGGCCGGCGAGTTCGGGTATGACGAGGGTGACCGCCTTTGCCGCTCCGGTCGTGGTGGGGATGATGCTGTTGGCCGCAGCGCGTGAACGGCGCAGATCGCTGTGCACCTGGTCGAGGATGCTCTGGTCGTTGGTGTAGGCGTGGATGGTGGACATGAGCGCGTGCTCAATGCCGAATGCGTCGTGCAGCGCCTTCACCATCGGGGCTACGCAGTTGGTGGTGCAGGATGCGTTCGACACGACGGTGTGCTTGGCCGGGTCGTATCTGTCCTGGTTGACGCCGAGCACGAGCGTTATGTCCTCACCCTTGGCCGGCGCAGAGATGATCACCTTCTTGGCGCCGCCGTTGAGATGCCCCCCCGCCTTGCCGGCGTCGGTAAAGATGCCCGTCGACTCGATGACGATCTCCGCGCCCACGCCGGACCAATCCAGCGCAGCCGGGTCGCGCTCGGAGAACACCTTGACGGTGCGCCCGTCTATCTCCAAGTCTCCTCCCGGCGCCTCAACCGTGCCCGGGTAGACGCCGTAGGTGCTGTCGTACTTGAACAGGTGAGCATTGGTGGAAGCGTCGGTCAGGTCGTTGACCGCCACGACCGACAGCGTGTCCGGGTGGCGTTCGGAGATGGTCCTGAAGACCTGCCTGCCTATGCGCCCGAAGCCGTTTATTCCTACCTTGGTCTTGCCATCCATGAAGCTTGCTTCTCCCTGCTGAATTCCCGCGGCGGCCCCGCAGTTGCAATGTTACTCAAATGGGTCGGTGCGCCCACGTCCGGCGGGCTGGGCGGTCAGGCGCGGCGGACGGCGCGTGTGCCGTAGAACGAGGCGGCATCGCCCAGTTCGGCCTCTATGTGCAACAGCCTGTTGTACTTGGCGACCCGCTCACCGCGCGCCGGGGCGCCGGCCTTGATCTGTCCGGCGAGGGCGCCGGCCGCGAGGTCCGCGATGGTTGTGTCCTCCGTCTCGCCGGAACGATGGCTCACGACCGTGCCGAATCCAGCGCTTTTGGCGAGCAGCATGGTCTCCAAGGTGCGGCTGACAGTGCCGGCCTGGTTGGGCTTGACGAGTACGGCGTTTGCGGCCTTCTCACGTATCGCCCGCTGCAAGGTTGCCGGATTCGTCACCAGCAGGTCGTCACCCACGATCTGCACGGTGTCTCCCAGGCGGGCGGTCAGCTGCGCCCAGCCGGCCCAGTCGTCCTCGGCAAGTCCGTCCTCAATGGAGTAGATCGGAAATTGACGCGCCAGTGAAGCGTACTCGTCGACCATCTCAGCGGTCGACAGGAGTAGCCCCTCTCGCTTGAGGTCGTACAGACCGCGTTCCTGGTCGTAGAACTCGCTGGCTGCGGGGTCTAGCGCTATCCAGGCATCGGCGCCGGGCCTGTAGCCGGCTTCCTCGACGGCGCGGACGATGAAGCCCAGCGCTCTGCGGGTGGTCAGTCCCGCCGGAGCGAAGCCGCCTTCGTCTCCGAGGTTGGTCGAGAAATGCTCGCTCTCCAGCGCGCCCTTGAGCGCGTGGTAGATCTCGCTGCCGGCGCGTACGGCATCCTGAAAGGAGGCGCATCCGGCGGGGACCACCATGAACTCCTGGAAGTCGGTCGAGCCGGAGGCGTGCGCGCCACCGTTCAGAATGTTGAACATGGGGACGGGCATCTCTGCGGGCCGGTCGAACCCGGCCAGACCTGCGAAATGCCGGTACACGGGTACGCCGCGGTCGGCAGCCGCAGCCCGGAGGTTGGCGAGCGACACCGCAAGGATTGCATTCGCGCCGAGCCTGGAAAGGTCTGGCGTGCCGTCGAGACCGGCCATCGCGTTATCGACGGTACGCTGGCAGGACGCGTCCAGCCCTCGTACGGCCCGGCCTATCTCGCCGCGCACGTGGCCGACGGCGCGGAGGACGCCCCTGCCGCCGTAGCGGCCGGCATCCCCGTCGCGGAGCTCCACCGCCTCGCGGGAGCCGGTGCTCGCGCCGGACGGGACGGACGCGCTGCCCGCCGCGCCGCCTTCCAGTACGACCGTTGCGTACACGGTGGGATTGCCGCGGGAGTCGAGAATCTCCCGCGCCAGTATCGACTCGATCTTGCTCATAGCAGTCTCATAATAGCGTTGACCAGGCGATTGCGTACCAACGCCCATTTAACCTCGCCCGGCCGTTGGCCGGTTATGCGTAGGAACGGGCGGCAGGCTTCAGCGGGCCTTCGCAGCTCGCACGGCCATTTCGACGGCCTCGGCGGGAGAGTTTGCGTAGATGATGCCGTTGGACGTGCCGTCCGGCTCCTGGAGGCCCCACGTTTCCAGCCCGATGACCGGCTTGTCCTCCGATAACGCGTGGCCGATCTCCGACAGAGTGCCGTAAGCGCCCGATATTGCGATCACCGCAACTCCCGCCCGCACCACGATGACGTTCCTGGCGTGGCCCAAGCCGGTGGGAATGGCGACGTCGACCCAGCGGTTGGCGGAACCGGGGTCAATGCCAGGCAGCAGCCCGATCGTCCTGCCGCCAGCCTGCTTGGCCCCGCGGCAGACGGCCTCCATCACGCCCTCCAGACCGCCGCAGACCACGGTCGCGCCCGCCTCCGCCAGCAACCGGCCGACCTCCTCCGCCAGCTCCATGGCCCGCGGCGCGGCCTCTACGCCGCGGCCGATTACGCTGATCTGTAACTGCCGGGAGGATTTGCCGCTCATAACGTGCGCCCGATCGCTTCAGACTGGGCGGAGAGCAGGTTAGCCACGCCGCTCCTGCCAAGTTCGAGCAGCCGGTCGAGCTGTTCGCGGCTGAAGGGCTGCCCCTCGGCGGCCCCTTGCACCTCAACGTATCTGAAACCGTCCGTCATCACCACGTTCAGGTCGACCTGCGCCGCCGAATCCTCCTCATAGGTCAGATCGAGCATCTCGACGCCATTCACGATCCCCACGCTCACAGCCGCCACCTGCGCCGTTAAGGGCAGCCGCTCGAACATCCCATTTCGCCGCATCTCATCCAGCGCGCCGTGCAGGGCCACGTAACCGCCGGTGATCGCCGCCGTCCTGGTGCCGCCGTCGGCGCGCAGCACGTCGCAGTCTATGGTCACCGTGTTCTCGCCCATAGCGGCCATGTCTACGACCGAGCGGAGGGTGCGGCCAGTGAGGCGCTGGATTTCCTGCGACCTGCCGGACGGACGGCCCCGCAGACCTTCGCGGGAAACGCGTTCGTCGGTAGACCTGGGCAGCATGGCGTATTCGGCTGTCACCCACCCGGCCCCACTGCCCCTGCGCCAGCGCGGCACGCCGGGCGACACCGTGGCCGTGCAGATTACGTGTGTGTCGCCCGTCTCGATCAGCGCCGAGCCTTCAGCCTTGGGCATGAAGCCGGGGGTTATCTTGACCGGACGCGGCTGCGCCGGTGAGCGCCCGTCTTCTCGTTTCATAAATGCTAGGTTCTCACAGAACGGGGCCAAGCGCGCCGCGCAGCCCGGCCGCAGTGCACGCCCTGCCGCGGTTCAAGCAACTGCCGCCCTATCCCCGCTACCCGCTGGGAAACGGGCTCCGGCCGGCGACTTCGTAGGCACGTCCCCCATCCGTAGGGGCGATCCCTTGTGGCCGCCTTCCCCGCAGGGGATGGAACCGTAGGGGCGCCATCCGACACGAACCGTAGGGGCGATCCCTTGTGGGCGCCTGGCGGGGAACGGGCCGGGGCAACGTCGCCCACCAACACGCGCGACGAAGGGCGTCCCCCTACTGGACGACGCGCGCTGACACGCCAACCCCATAGCTTCCGGCTCAGCGCCGGAATTGCCTCTATTCAAATATCCCGGCGGGGCCGGCGGTCAGTTGACCGAAGCCATCGCTCCGTGCTGCGGGTCGCGGCTGTCCAGCGTGTCTATGCCGCTTCTCACCTGGCCCAGCGTGTCCGCGATCCGCTCTTCGAGGTGGAACAGCACCTCTCGTGCATAGTTGTCGGCGCCCCTGCGGCGCTCATCCGCCTCGTGGAACGTGGTGGCGAGTATTCGCTCCGCCTCCGCCTCGGCGTCCGCGACAACCTGCGAGGCCGTCTCTTCGGCTCTCCTGAGCAAACCTGCGGACTCTTCCTCCGCCGCCTTGACTATTTCGGTGGTCATCACCATGCCCCGGGCCTGCTGACGGGCGGACTCCAGCGATGCGGCGCTCTGCTCCTCCGCCAGTTGCCGGATCGTCATAGCCTCTTCATCGGCGTATGCACGAATGCGGCGGGCTTCCAGCTCTGCCTGCTTGATGATGCCGTCCTTCTGCCTCAGCACCGCCTCGGCCTCGTTGACGTGCTCCGGCAACGATCCCCTGATCTCGCTGATCAACTGGTTGACGGCGTTCATGTTGACCAGGGTCCTGGACGTACCGGGCACCCGGCCGCCGGCGACCGCCGTCTCAAGTTTGTCGAGTTGTTCTCCGATGGACATGGCTTCCTCCGTGTGCATTGAAAGTTACGGATTTGCTGGCCGGGATTCAAGGGTAGCCTTAGTGCAAATCTCGCGATCTTTCGTACAGTGGCCCTTTAACGTGCGCCGGCACGAAGGCGCTTACGTCGCCTCCCAGGGCCGCAATTTCCTTGATCCGAGTGGAACTGACGAACTGGTACTCAAGGGAACTGAGAAGGCATGCCGTCTCTACGCCGGGCATAAGCCGCCGGTTCATAAGCGCCATCTCCCTCTCGTACTCGAAGTCGCTCCCGATTCGTAGACCGCGCACGATCACCGTGGCGCGCACCTCTTTCGCCAGATCGACCAGCAGCCCGCCGAACGACCGGACCTCGATGCCGCGTACGTGGCTGGCCGCCTTCCGCATCATCTCGACGCGCTCGCCGGTTGTGAACATCAGCCTCTTCTGCGGGTCTTTGTAGACCGCGACGATAAGTTCGTCGAAGAGCCGAGCCGCCCTCTCCACCATGTCTACGTGGCCCACGGTGACCGGATCGAACGTTCCGGGGTATACGGCGACTACTTCGTTCATCGTCCGGCTCCCTCTTGCGGCGCAGTCGGCGCATCACTCTTGCGGTAGACGCTGACAGCCGAATCGCCGTACTTACGACGAGTTACCAGCTTCACCCCCGGCAGTTCGGAGGGCGTCTCCGTTGCGGTGGAGTGCTCAAGATATACGACGGCGTCCTCCTTCAGCAGCCCAAGCCCGCTCAGTCTACCCAGTAGCCGCTCGAAAGGGTTGACCGCGTACGGCGGGTCTGCAAACACCAGGTCGAATTTGCCGGCCCGGCTGCCCAGCCTGCCGAGAACCGAGAAGACGTCACCGCGCCGTACATCAGCGCTGCCGGAGCAGTCCACCTTCAGCAATTGCTCGCTAATCCGCCGGCAAAGGCGGTCGTTGCGCTCCACGAACAGCACGCTATGCGCCCCCCTGCGCAACGCCTCGATGCCAAACGAGCCGGTGCCCGCGTAGAGGTCCGCCACGCACAGGCCGCGAGCGCCGTCCGGCCCCAGCATGGAGAACAACGCGCCCAGCACGCGCCCCATGGTCGGGCGCATCGGCCTCCTGGCGGCCTGCCTGGCGCGGCCTCCCATCGGTATGCGCAATTTTCAGCCTCCGGACCGGGCCGCTGCGCCGGCCGGGCAAGTGCGATTATTCCGGCGCGCCGCACGTCGGCAAAACGGTCAGCCAGCGCATTTTCGCTTATCGCGATACCGCAGCGCGCTCATAGAAGCGTACAACTTCCGGGAACACGCGAGTGTGGACGGGCATAGAATTGTTAGGCAATCCCCGCCGGAAAAGGCCGCCCAAACCTGCGTCATTGCGCGAGCGCATGCGCCGTCGGGCCGCGCTTTCAGCAGCGACGGCCACGTGCCAAGAGAACCGGCGCAGGAAGTCAAATAAGGACGACATGGCCCAAGACAATCCATCACCAACTGCTCAGGCCTCACACCGCCTCACGCAGGAACGGCTCCAGAAGCTGGCCGAACTGCGGGCGCGGGGCATAGAGCCGTACCCCATCAAGGGTCGGCGCTCACACTCGATTGCGGACGCCAGGCGGCTGTTCGAGTCCGCCGAGGCGCAATCCGGCGACGGCGCAGCCGCACGTACTGAGGACGTGCAGGTCGCCGGCCGCATGATGGCCAGGCGCGGCCTCGGCAAGGCGTCTTTCGTCGATATCAAGGACGGCTCAGGACGTATGCAGGCGCACCTGCGGGCGGACGTGTTGGGCAGCCAGTACGAACTGCTCGAACTGCTCGACATCGGCGACGTCGTGGGAGTGGGCGGGCCGGTGTTCCGGACGCGGCGAGGCGAGGTGAGCGTGGAGGCAAACTCGCTCACAATTCTCACCAAGGCGATACGGCCATTGCCGGACAAGTGGGCCGGCCTGAAGGACACAGAGGCGCGCTACCGCCAGCGCTACCTCGACCTGATCGCCAACGATCGCGCCACGCGGAACGCACTGCTGCGCTCCGAGGTCACGGCGAGCATGAGGCGCTTCCTGCACGGGCGGGGCTTCGTCGAGGTGGAGACTCCCATGCTCGTGCCGGTGGCCGGCGGCGCCATGGCAAGGCCCTTCCTCACGCGCCACAACGCGCTCAACAGGGAGCTCTACCTGCGCATCGCAACCGAGCTGTACCTGAAGCGGCTGGTGGTCGGCGGAATGGAGAAGGTGTTCGAGATAGGCCGCGTCTTCCGCAACGAGGGCATAGACCACGACCACAACCCGGAGTTCACCACACTGGAGAGCTACGAGGCCTACGCCGACTACGAAGACGTTATGGAAATGGTCGAGCAGATGGTCTCGACGATTGCCGCGGAGGTGACCGGCTCCCCAATCATCCCGTCGAACAGCGGAAGCCGGCCCGACATAGACCTGACGCCGCCGTGGCCGCGCCTAGACCTGCGGCAGGAGATCATCCGCCGGACCGGCATCGACTTCCTAGAATGTGACGACACCGAGTCGCTGGCCGGCGCCATGCGGGAGCGGAACATACACGTCGAGGAAGGCTCGACCTGGGGCCGCCTGCTGGACAAGGTGATCTCGTCGGAGGTCGAGCCGAGGCTCGTCCAACCGGCCTTCCTCGTCGACTACCCGGTCAGGATGTCGCCTCTCGCCAGGCGGAAGCCCGGAACCGAAGGCATCGTCGAGCGATTCGAAGCCTTCGTCGTCGGAAGCGAACTGGCAAATGCCTTCACCGAACTGAACGACCCGGTGGAGCAGCGAATGCGCTTCGAGGAGCAGGAACGGCTGCGCACCGAGTCGGGCGAGGATGAGGCCGACCGCCTGGACGAAGACTTCCTCGTGGCCGTCGAGCACGGTATGCCCCCCACGGGCGGCCTCGGAATGGGAATAGACAGGCTGGCCATGCTCATCGCCGGAGAGGACTCGATCAGAGAGGTTCTGCTCTTCCCGCAGCTCAGGACGTGAAAGCCCGGCAAACTAGTCCGGCGCAACGGGCAATGCGGGGATCAAGCCGCTTCGCCCCGCAGGCGCACCCCGGCCATCCTTCTTGGATACCCTACGCCGCTTGTGAGAACATGCACTCATGGGAACATTTAGCCTTCAGATTGGCATCGGCGACCGGAGACGGGAACGCTGGATTGCGCTGGACGCGCTTGTAGATACAGGCGCGTCGATAACCTCCATCCCCGCCCCGGTCCTGCAGGAACTGGGTGTGGAACCGATCATGAAGCAGCGATTCCGGTTTGGCCAGGGTGAAACTAGACAGATGGACGTCGGTCAGACCTGGATACGAGTTGAAGGGCGAGAGGTCATCACGCTCGTCTTGTTCAATGAGGAAGGCAGGTTGCCGCTGCTGGGCGCAATGGCCCTGGAGGGAGTGTTCATGGGAGTCGATCCGGTCGGCAAGAGGCTCGTCCCCGTGGAAGGTCTCATGGTGTAGCCGTCCGGCAAGGATTGCCTCACGAATGACAACAGCCGCTCAATCGTTCATTTCAGCTTTCTAAAATCGACCCGATGCCGCTCCCCTTGCGCCCGTCCCCGCTATTCCGCAATTCCGGCTGAACACGACGCCCTCGCCAAATCGCCCCAAAATGAACCGCTTCCATGCTTAGCCTCGAAAACATAGTCAACGACACCGAAACGGTGCGCGCCGCGCTGCTGCGCCGCGGCGAGCGGCCGCCGTTGGACGACGTGCTGGCCCTCGACCGTCGGCGCCGCGACCTCATACAAGAGGCTGAGCGGCTCAGGGCGCGTCGAAACGAGGTGAGCGGAGCCGTCGGAAGGGAGAAGCGCAAGCCCACCGGCAGCGAGATTGCCGAGATGAGAGAGGCCGGAGGGCGCATCCGCGAGATCGAGTCCGGCCTCGACTCCGTACGGGACGAACTGCAAGACATCCTCTTGGCGATTCCCAACCTGCCTCTCGACTCCGTCCCCGACGGCCTCGACGAATCGGCGAACGCCGTCGTACGCGTCGGCCTGGAGGCCCAGGGAGACTTCTTCTCAAGGCCCCATTGGGAACTCGGAGACGAGCTCGGCATAATCGACCTGGAGGCGGGCGCGCGCATATCCGGTTCCCGTTTCTACGTGCTAAAGGGCAAGGGCGCAAGACTGCACCGCGCCCTCTCTAACTGGCTGCTCGACACGCTAACCGGTGAGTTCGGCTACACCGAAATAGCCCCGCCGTTGCTGGTGCGCGAAGACACCATGACCGGATCGGGAAACCTCCCGAAGTTCAGGGACAACCTCTACAGAGACGACGAGACGGGCCTGTGGCTTGTTCCAACGGCCGAGGTGGGCCTGAACGCTCTGCACCAGGGGCAGATAATCGAGCCGCACCTGTTGCCGCTGAAGTACGTGGCCTGCACCCCGTGCTTCCGCAAGGAGCACACCGCAGCGGGAAGGGACGTGCGCGGAATCAAGCGGGTGCACCAGTTCGAAAAGGTGGAGATGTTCCGCTTCGTCGAGCCGCAAGACTCCGAGGAGGCGTTGGAGGAGATGGTCGTACAGGCCACCACGCTGTGCGGACGCCTCGGTCTGCCGCATCGAGTGGTCGAGTTGTGCGCCGGCGACCTCGGATTCCAGTCCGCTAAGACCTACGACATAGAGGTGTGGGCGCCGGGCGCAGGCGAGTGGCTGGAGGTCAGCTCGGTATCGACCTGCACCGACTTCCAGGCCAGGCGCAACAACACCCGCTACCGCCCCGAACGAGGCGCAAGAACCAGGTTCCCACACACCCTCAACGGCTCCGCCCTAGGAATGCCCCGCCTCCTAATCGCCGTCCTAGAAAACGGCCTACAAGACGACGGAACTATACAGATCCCCAAGCCGGTACACGGCCACGCAGGCTTTGACCGGATACCTTAGAATAGTATCCGTAAATCGAATTGGGCCGAAACACATCGGTGAAGGGAAGCCGGACGAGGAACAGATGACGACGCGGACCGACAGACTGCCGGAAGAGATCGAAGGACTGGGTGACGACTCGGACGCTTCGTGGGGCGACTATCCCATCGACGAACTTTTGATCCGGAATGAGAGCCAGGCCATTGAGCAGGTCTTGGGACGGATAGATCAAGGCCGATATGTTATGGACCCTGATTTCCAGCGCGACTTCATCTGGGACGAAGCCAAGCAGAGCAAACTGATCGAGTCCGTCCTGATGCGTATACCACTTCCCGTCTTCTATCTCGCGGAAGATCAGCAGGGACGCCGGGTAGTAGTAGACGGTTTGCAGCGGCTGTCCACGTTCCAGCGCTTTGCGAATAACGACTTGCGGCTTAAGCTATCCGACCGCCCAGATCTAAATCGAAAACGGTTCCATGACTTAGACCCCAAACTCCAAGATCGTTTCGGAGACTGCAATCTCACCCTCTACGTCATTGACGCGAAGGCGCCGGATCAAACTCGCTTAGACATTTTCGAGAGGGTCAACAGTGGTGTGCCATTGACTCGCCAGCAGATGCGAAATTGCTTGTACATGGGAGAAGCCACGCGATTCTTGCGACGTGAATCAAGTAAAGGCTTGTTCATAAAGGCTACCGGCAAAAGTCTAAGGCCTGCCATAATGAGAGATCGAGAATTCGTCAACCGGTTCTGCGCCTTCCGGATATTCGATCTTGAAGATTACAGGGACATGGACGACTTTCTCGCGGATTGCTTAAAAAAGATGAACTCAGAACCCGGATTGTTACCATCGATATCTGGGCAACTAGAAACCACGCTAGGCAACAACCTGTATCTGTTCGGCAGACACGCATTCCGCAAACATGAGCCAGGCCAAGACTATCGCAATGTAATCAACGCTTCTCTCTGGGACGTCATGTCCACCGGCCTCTCAAAATACCCGCGTCGAATCGTTCAGCAAAAAGCCGGCGCAGTCAGAGAGGGGTTCTATCGACTGATGAAGGATGATGACTTCCTTCATTCGATCACTTCCGGCACAAATAGTGTGCGGCAGGTGGGAAGTCGTTTCGCAATGGCTGGTGCAATGTTCAAGGATGTCTTCGGTGCTTACTCAGCTTGAACTTCGCTCTTTCAAGTGCTTTGAGTTCCTGCGGCTGCCTCTCACGCCCCTGACACTGCTCACGGGACTGAACGCCTCCGGCAAATCGTCGATCCTACAGGCGATCGTGCTGCTGCACCAGACGATGCGCGAGCACGAATGGTCCACGCGGCTTGTACTCAATGGCGCGGCTGTACGGCTGGGAACGGCATCGGACGTAGCTGGCAGAGCGGGCTTCGAGATTGCCTTGGAGGACGAGGAGAATTCCTACCGCTGGGTGTTCGGGGGCAACCGGCGAGACATGTCAATGGATGTCCGGCTTGTCGCAGTAAAAGACAGAACATTCAGGTCACCCCAGGAGTTACGATACCTGCTCCCGCCGGATGAAGCTGAGGCTGCATCGCTGTTCACTCGTCCACTACGGAATCTGACCTACGTCACTGCGGAACGGATAGCCCCCCAAGAGGCATATCCACTTGAAGACCCACGGCTTGTCAACGTTGTGGGGCCCAGAGGCGAACACGCAGTGAGCGTTCTGCACTGGGGCCGGGACGAGCCGGTGATTGACGGACTTGTACTACGGGATGAGCCTCCTCTTCTGTTGCATCAAGTACAGGAGCGTATGCGAACGCTCTTCCCTGGCTGTGCAATCGTTCTGGAGCAGGCGTCCAAGACGCAGGCGCCTATGGCAAACGTCGTGACCTTGGGATTGCGTACGTCGAACGCGACAGACTTTCACAGCCCCGTTCACACCGGGTTCGGTCTCACCCAGGTTCTGCCCATAATGGTTGCTGCCCTGTCCGTGAACAAGGGCGACATTCTCCTGATCGAGAACCCTGAAGTGCATCTGCACCCCGCCGGACAAGCGCTGATGGGGCGGTTCTTGGCCGAAGTGGCACACGCAGGAATTCAGGTAGTCGTAGAGACACACAGCGATCACGTGCTCAACGGCGTCCGCCGCGCAGTCAAGTCTTGCATAATCGACTCAGAACAAGTCTCCATTCACTTCTTCAAACCTCCATCGGATGAAGAGGCCCAAGCGCTGAGCCTAACGCTGGATGAATCGGGCAACATTGATTACTGGCCTGAAGGATTTTTCGACCAGTTCGACAAAGATTTAAACTACTTCGCAGGATGGGCAGAGGACTGAATTGGAGCTGATTTTCATTTTCAATGATCGCTCTATCCACGGACAGTTTAAGAGTCTGGGGGCCTTTCGAGAAGCCATTGGCAGGGTGATGACCATAAGACATACTGCCAGACGCTTCGGAAGTGATTTGCAGTGTCATCGTAACGTTGTTAACGCACAAGTTACACCCGACTTGACAATGCCCAAGGCCGTTCAGGCCTTGAGCAACGACAAGCGGAGAGCTTTCATGCAGTGGCTGACGCGGCGCGGACCTTTTTGGGAAGATATCAGACAGCACAGTGGCGATGAGGACTTGCTGGAATATAACGATGAAATAGTTACCGACACAGCGGTAGGAGAGGCTGCATATTGCCTTATTCACGGGATTGACCGCGGCCTAATAAGCCTGAAGCCTTCATCGTGGCTTGTCTCGCCCTTAGCCGTCAAGTGGTACGACAACGACTCCGTAAAAAACATCGAAGTTCTCAATTATTGGGATCCTGCGACAGTAAAGACCGCCCTTGAATCCACCTCCCCTCAACTCGGTTCTTGGAAAGATCTAAAGTCGGCCGCCCGGATCAGGTGCCCGGATTTGACGTTCTCGGATGACTGTTTCGAACCGCTGCAGGGACACCCATTCAATAAGGGCGCAGCTGAACGGCTTCTACTACGCCTGAATAAACTGAATGTCCTTAAGAATAGCTTTAATGAAGAGGGCCGCAGGAATCCCGAAGGTCACGCTCTCTACCAGAAATACTTCACGGGCGGTAAAGCTTTGGTTCTCCGATTCATCAGACACTGAAAAAGTGAACTTCAAGTCAGATCTGACCTTCCCGCATCCTACCATTGCTGGGGAGTCGCTTTTCTGCACTTGGCACGGCAAGGTGAAGACGCCCCAGCTGCGAGTGCACTTCTCTTGGCCGATCCGGGCGAACGAGCCGCTGTACGTCGTTTACGTGGGCCCTAAAATTACAAAACGGTAGACGGCGGTAAGCGGACAAGTCACGAGTCTGAATACACCGCCCCGTCCCTAATAGGGCTTCAAGCCCCGGCCCCATACTTTTCTATCAACGCCGCCACGCGCTCATCCACCTGGCCGTGGTATTGGCGCCCGGCGTCCGACAGTGCGATCCCCAAGTGCGCGTCACGTAGCAGCCGATCGTAATCCGGGGCCTGCGCGTGGCCGGACTCCAGTTCGGCGAACAGGGCGTCCAAAGCGGCTTTGTCGAACATGGTCTTTGGGGCGTTCACCGGGGCGGCCGGCTCCGGCCTGCGTGCAGTTTGCGGCGGGGCTACTCGTCGGTGCTCTTGTCGCCTTGCTCGATGACGCGTGACAGTTCGTTGGCGAACTCCACGGCCTCACCTTCGGCGGGGCCGTCGTTCTCGGCCACCTTTTCCCTGAACTTCTTGAAGAGCCACTCCTCCCTCGTCCCGCGTGGGAAATCGAACGTCTCGCGGTCGAAGTGCGGCAGTTCACCGGGGCCGAAGTAGCCCTTGCCGCGCATTTCGTAGCCCTCCAGGTTGGGCGTGCCCTTGCCGAGGATCTCCCCGGTCTCGACGTAGTGTTCCATGACGGGCTTCATGCCGTATCGCTGGACGGGGCACACCTTCATGCACACTCCGCAGCCCTCATAGGTGATCATGATGGGCCGGCACCGGTCGTAGACCAGCTTGTTCTTCTTGATGCCGCGGTACCACACCTTTTCCCTGAGCAGGGCGCGGGCCGGACAGCGTACAACGCAAACCTGGCACTGCTCACAGAACTTGTTGATGCCGTAGTCGACCGGCTCGTCGTGCTTCACCGGGGCGTCGGTGGTGACCAGCATCAGCCGCGCCCTTGAGCCGAAGTGGGGGGAGAGCAACTGTCCGTTGGCGCCCAGCTGGCCGAGGCCGGCGTTGACGAACATGGGAATGTATATGCCTGTGTTGTCGTTGGGGCTGTGTATCTGCGCCCGGTATCCTAGGCCGCGAATGTGTTCGGCTAGATCCAGGGCAAGGGCGCCGGCAACCTCGTAGGTGCCGAAGTGGGCGTACTCCGCCTCCAGGCTGGGAAGCGACTGCGTCTGCGCGTAGTCCTGTTCCAGCGCGAGGCAGATGGCATTGTGGTACTTGGCCCACCTCTTCTTGCTGGTGTAGGTGTACCGCCTGTCGTAGTGGGTAAAGCCGACCTCGCCAAAGCCCAACTCGAGCGCCTTGGAGCGAATCTCCTCCGTTACGTCACGCTCAGGCTCCGGCGCCACAGTGGGCTCGACCTCGCCGGACACCTCCGCAGCTTCGACGAGAGGCTCGCTGGCCTTCTCGTGCTCCTTGCGGTAGTCGTAGACGTCCTTGGTGTAGACCGTCCAGCCCCAATCGCGGTCTGCCGACCTCTCGATAGCCTGTGACTCGAGGGGGTATTCCCGGCTGTAGTAGGTGACGTCCCCGTCGATCGACGGGGAGCCTGGCGTCGTCGTCAGGTCCTCCGCAACTGGGATAGCGACTTCCGGATCTCCGGCCAGCCGGCCAGGCCTCTTTACGACGTGACTTACAGGCTTGCGCATCTCATACCCTCTTGTCTCGGGCTTTCGTGGCTGGAACTTTATCACTCCTCGAAGAGCGCGTGACGATTACCGCACATTCGCTTTTGAGCGATTGGCGCGAGTTGCAACACGCAGCCGCCGGGGTAGTCTGGAGGCGGCGCATATAATCCGTCCGGCAGCGGCTGCACGACAGGAGACGATCTAGATGCTCGCAGACCTTTCAGGCAAGACGGCGATGGTGACAGGCGGCGCCCGCGGCATCGGGCGCGGCATCGTGCTCAAGCTGGCCGAACAGGGCGCGTTGGTCGCAGTCGCAGATATCGACCTCGACTCGGCCGAGCAGGTACTGGCGGAGATGGGCGCGCTGGGCGGCGAAGGATTTGCCATTGAAGTTGACGTTACGGACACGGCATCCGTAGAACGCTGCGTTGGGGAAGTGATCGACAGGTTCGGCCACCTGGACATCCTGGTGAACAACGCCGGGATAGGCAGACTGCCGGGACACGACGGCGGCACTGCTGATGAAGGATGGGAAGAGAACTGGAACGCCGTGATGGAAATCAACGTGCAGGGCGTCCTGCGCTGCACAAAGGCCGTCGCCGCCCACTTCATGGAGAGGCGCTACGGCAAGATAGTCAACACGGCGTCCGGCGCAGGGCGCGGGCCGGTATGGTGGGGGCCTCCAAAAGGCGCGGCCGGCGTGAGCAGTCCCTACGGCCCGTCCAAGGCCGCCGTCATCAACTACACCCAGTACGTCGCAGCCAGCCTGGCGCCGTACAACGTCAACGTAAACGCAATATGCCCCGGGCAGGTGTGGACAGCCTTCCACGAGCCGGCCGCGGCGGCCAAGAGAGACACCGACGCGTCGCTCGCCGGGATGGGCCTGCACGAGGTGTTCTCGGAGGGAGCAAAGGAACTCATGCCGATGGGCAGAGAGCAGACGCCGGAGGAGGTGGGCAGCCTCGTGGCGTTCCTGGTGTCGGACGACGCCAGTTCCATAACCGGCCAGTCGATACACGTCGACGGCGGCCAGAGAATGGTATGAAGTCCGGCGCAGTAACCCGACCGGAGCGCGCCGGCTGACAACGGCTGGGGAGTGAAACCTTGAAGATCACGGACGTCACGCTGACCCTGTTCAAGTGGGAAAACATACCCGGGGAGCTAGCCAAGCGCCACGCCGGCCGCCTGGGCGGCACGAGCCGGCTGGGGCTGCTGAGGGTCATCACTGACGAGGGCGTGGAGGGCCACGCATTCCTGGGTACGTCCAACCGAAGCGCCGAGATGGACGGGCTGTCCCTCATTCACTACCTCAAGCCCGTCGTCATGCACCAAGACCCGCTGGACCGGGAGAGGCTGAACGAGACGATGACCTTCCTGTACCGCAACACGACGATGCGGGCCATCGGCGCGGTCGACGTGGCGCTGTGGGACATCGCAGGGAAGGTAGCCGGACTGCCCATCCACCGCTTGCTCGGCTCCTACCGCGACCGCATCCCGGCCTACGCCAG
This sequence comes from Dehalococcoidia bacterium, assembly GCA_963663555.2. GTDB lineage: Bacteria > Chloroflexota > Dehalococcoidia > Lucifugimonadales > Lucifugimonadaceae. The sequence goes on along the minus strand of CAXXNJ010000005.1, from coordinate 446,869 downwards.
TTCACCACACCTCGGTTCGCCGGAGGAGTACGCCGAGCAGGCCGCGGAGATCAAGGCCGGCGGCTGGGCGGCCTACAAGATCCACCCTCCGACGGCGTCCGCCGACGAAGACATTGCCGTCTGCGAAGCTGTGCGAAAGGCCGTAGGCGACGACTACCGCGTCATGCTCGACTCGATCTGGGCCTATGACTACCCGCAGGCCCTCAGGGTGGGCAAGGCGATCGAAGAAATGGGCTTCTACTGGTACGAAGACCCGCTGGCCGGCGACGACATGTACAACTACGTCAAGCTGCGCACACACCTAGCGATACCCCTCATGGCCACGGAACACTCCCCCGGCGGCTTCACGGCGTACGCACCCTGGCTGGTGACCCAGGCGACCGACTACCTTCGCGGCGACGTGGCCGTGAAGGGCGGGCTGACCCCCGTCATGAAGACGGCCCACCTTGCAGAGGCGTTCCACGTGAACTACGAGATACACCACGGCGGCAACTCGCTGAATAACTTGGCCAACCTGCACGCCATCATGGCCATCAGGAACACCGAGTACTTCGAGGTACTGCTGCCGGAGGGGGCGCAGAAGTACGGGCTGGTTGAGGACATCGACCACGACGGCAACGGCATCGTGCACGCATTCAACGAGCCCGGCCTCGGCGCCAAGATCGACTTCGACCTGATCGAACGCAACAAGACGGCGGTACTGAGTTGACGCCGGCGCCAGGCATACACGTCATGCAAGACGTGATGATCCCAATGCGGGACGGCGTGCGGCTGGCAGCCGACGTATACCTGCCGGCATCGCCCGGCGGCGGCCCGGCAGCAGAGCGCTTTCCCGCCCTGCTGATTCGCACGTCGTGGGACAAGTCGAACCAAGAATGGGACGAGGTAATCGACTACTACCCGCGGCAGGGGTACGCGCTTGTCATCCAAGACCTCAGGTCGCGCTTCAAGTCGGAGGGCGACGGACGCTACTACCACACCTGCAACCCGTGGGAAGGCGAAGACGGCTATGACACCGTCGCGTGGATAGCCGCACAACACTGGTGCAAAGGGCCGGTAGGCACCCTCGGCAGTTCGCACCGCGGCATCGTGCAGACGGTGATGGCCTTGCACCGTCCGCCGCATCTCGGCGCGCAGTGGGTTGAACAGGCGCCCACCAACATCTACGCACACGAGGCGCGAGAAGGCGGCGCAATGGCGCTGCACATGGCCGCCGCCATACACAACCACGCACTGGACGCGCAGGAGCTACGCGACAACCCCGACGGCGTGCGCCGAGTAATCGAGACCTTTCGCAACATGGGCGAGTGGCTTGCCAGCACGCCGTGGAAACGCGGCGAGACCGGCCTGGCCGACGCGCCATGCCTGGAAGAGACGTTGTTCAACTACTACCAGCGCGGCGAGTACGACGAGTGGTGGGCCAACGAAAACAACGACCAGGAGCCGTACTTGGGCCGCCACGCAGACCTGCCCGTAGCCGTCTCCGGGGGCTGGTGGGACCCCTTCTCCGGCGCCTCTACGAACCTCTTCGCCGAGTTGGTACGCCGAAACTCCAGCCCCTGCAGCCTCGTCATGGGGCCGTGGGCGCACGGCGGAATACGCAGCGACGACACGCACGAGGGGGACGCCGACTTCGGTCCCGGCGCGCCCTGGGGCATGGCAACGTTCAATCGTGTCCGAGGCCGGTGGTATGACCGCTGGCTCAAGGGTGAGAAGAACGGAGTCGAGGACGAGCCGCCGGTACTGATCTTCGTAATGGGTGGCGGTGACGGCCGCAAGAATACCGACGGCCGCATAAACCACGGCGGGGTGTGGCGCGCCGAGCGCGAGTGGCCCATCGCAAGGACGGAACAGTGGAAGCTGCACCTGAGACGCAACGGCGCGCTCACCTCTGAGCCGCCCGACGCCGACGAACAGCCCCTCCGCTACACCTTCGACCCCGAACACCCCGTCCCCTCGCTGGGTGGGAACATGGCGTCCTTCAGTTCACTGCCCAAGCCCGAGGACAGCGGCCCGGTCTTTGACGAAATCCCGCCGTTCGGCCAGCGCGCCGCCGCCGTGCTGCCGCACGTGGTGTCTATGACGCCGACGGGGCCGACGCACCAGCGGGAGAGGCCGGGCCTGCTCGGCTGCCGGCCGCCGTACCCGCTGCTTGCCGACAGGCCGGACGTGCTGACCTTTGAGACGCCCCCGCTGGAACAGGACGTCGAAGTGACGGGGCCTATTACGGTGCGCTTATGGATCTCCTCGTCTGCCCCCGACACCGACTTCACGGCCAAGCTGCTGGACGTCTATCCGCCAAGTGAGGACTACCCGGAGGGGTATCACATGAACCTGGTGGACTCCATCCTGCGCTGCCGCTACAGGAACTCGTGGACGCAGCCGGAGATGATGGCGCCCGGCAAGGTGTATGAGATAACCATACCGCTGACCCCGACAAGCAACCTGTTCAAAGACGGCCACCGCATCCGCGTCGACATCTCCAGCAGCAACTTCCCCCGCTTCGACGTGAACCCAAACACCGGAGAACCCATGGGCCGCCACACGCAAACGCAGAAGGCAGAGAACACGGTCTACGCGGACAGCCGGCGGCCCTCTTACGTCACCCTGCCGGTGATACCGGCGGAGACGTAGCGCGGCATGGGCTGCCGAACGTCTGCCTCGCAGGAGTCTGGCCGGCTATAACAACCGAAAGAACCGAAGCGCAAGAGGAGGGGAACATGAGCGGCGAGGCGCCACAAAAAGAAGTGGGTACGGTCTCTTGGAGAGACCTTACGGTGAAGAACGCGGCGGATATCAGGGACTTCTACAGCGAAGTCGTCGGCTGGAAGCCGATGCCGATCGACATGGGAGACTATGAAGACTACGCCATGCTGTCACCCGACGGCAGGCAAGGCATCGCGGGCATCTGCCACGCGAGAGGATCGAATGCCAACCTTCCTCCTCAGTGGCTCGTATACATCACGGTCGCCGATCTGGACGACAGTGTCCGGCGGTGCGTCGACCTCGGCGGCAAGGTGGTCGACGGCCCAAGAGAGATGGAAGAATTCCGGTTCTGCGTAATCCAGGACCCCGCCGGGGCGGTTTGCGCCTTGAGCAGCCAGCAAGCATAGGCGCGTACGCCACCGGGCGGCGCTGGCGGGCAATTACGGTACGGCGGTAGCCGCCTACTTGGGCCCCTGCGTGGGTGTGGGCCACCCTGGTCCGGCGGGGGCGGCGGCGCATCCGCCGGTCCACCAAGCCCAAGGCTCTCGTGTTTTCACTAGTAATCACAGCCTTGACTAAATTTAGTTATCATACTAAAATTAGTCTAATCGCTAAGCAGAGGTGAACATCGACATGGCTGAATTTACGAACCCATTCCGTCCCGGCGCCGGGCACACGCCTCCCTATCTAGCCGGCCGGAAGGCCGAGCGTGAAGAGTTTCTTCGCCTGCTCCAGCAGAGAACGGTCCTGGAAAACATGGTCCTGACCGGGCTGCGAGGAGTAGGCAAGACGGTACTGCTCGACACCTTCAAGCCGTTGGCCGCGCAGCACGGGTGGGCATGGGTGGGAACCGACCTGTCGGAGTCCGCGAGCATCAGCGAGGACAACATGGCGACCCGGCTCTGCGCAGACCTGTCGCCGGTTACCTCGGACGTGGTCTTGGCAACCGAAGAGCGCCGCATCATCGGATTCACAGCCGGCACAAGGCGCATCCCTCACGAACTTAACTACGAAAACCTCATGGATGCCTACGACAGCATTCCCGGCCTGTCACTCGACAAGCTCAAGGGCGTCCTTGAAATTGCATGGATAGGCCTGTCGAAATCAGAGCACATACGCGGGGTCATATTCGCCTACGATGAGGCTCAGAACCTCACTGATCAGGCCGCGAAGGAACAGTACCCACTGTCCCTGATGCTCGATTGCTTCCAGTCCCTACAGAGAAAGGGGATTCCCGTGATGCTTGTGCTGACGGGTCTCCCGACGCTCTTTCCCAAACTGGTGGAAGCAAGGACCTATTCGGAGCGCATGTTCAGGGTTGTATTCCTAGAGAGCCTTGACAGGAAGGAGAGCGAGGAAGCTATCCGAAAGCCGGTCGAAGACGCCGCCTGCCCGGTGCGGCTTAGCGACAACTCGGTCGAGAAGATAATCGACATGTCGGGAGGTTATCCATACTTCATACAGTTCATCTGCAGGGAGGTTTACGACGTTTTCATTCAGAGAATCGATAGAGGTGAACAGGCCTCGGTTCCCGCTGCAGAGATCGAACGCAAGCTCGACACAGACTTCTTCGCAGGGCGGTGGGGGCGTGCAACCGACCGGCAGAGGGACCTGATGATCGTAATATCATCTCTTGAGAGCGGCGACGGCGAGTTCACGGTACAAGAAGTGGTCCAGGCGTCCAGGCGAGTCTTGGACAAACCGTTCGGCAGCAGCCACGTCAACCAAATGCTCGTCACGCTCGCGTCTCAAGGGCTGGTCTACAAGAATCGGCATGGGAGGTACTCATTCGCCGTTCCGCTGTTGGGCCGGTTTATACGACGACTGTTACAGGAATGACCCTGCGGCTCCATCTAAGTGTCGCCGGCAACGTAGCCTAGAAGGCCCAAACGCAGCAAAACCGCGCCCGGCCATACACCCCTAGTAGTAAATCCCCACTCCCGCCCCGCCGCCTGCGCCGATCGTCTCTCCGTTGATGGCGATGGACTTCGGCGAGGCCAAGAACGCCGCCACGTGCGCGATGTCGCTGGCGTCGATAAACCGACGCACGGAAGTCTCGGAGGCGAACTCCCGCTCGATCTCCGCCTCATCGACGCCGCGCTCCGATGCCAGCCGGGCGATGAGCTCGGCCGAGGCCTCCGTGCGCGTACTGCCGGGATGCACTACGTTGACGGTTATGCCGTAAGGGCCCAGTTCATTGGCGAGATTCTTGGTCATGGCGACGATGGCTGCGTTGCGCATGCTGCCGACGGTGGAGCCGGCGTTGCGCGCCGCCAGGCCGCTTATGTTGATGATCCTGCCCCATCCCCGTCGCTTCATGTGGGGCGCCGAGCGTTGCGCGCAGCGCAGATAGCCCATGTTCTTGACGTTCACCTCTTGCCAAAGCAACTCGCCCGTGATCCCTTCCAGGGGTGGGTTCGGAACCTGTCCGCCCGGCCGCGCCGCGTTGTTTACCAGTATGTCCACCCCGCCCAGCGCCTTGGCCGCAGCCTCTACCATCGCCGCGACCGACTCGTCGTCCCCGGTGTCGGCGACTATGGGGACGATGATGCGGCCAGACGCGGCCGCCAGTTCGGCCGCGGCCGATTCAAGCGCCGCCCGCCCGCGTGCCGAAATGACCACGTCCGCCCCTTCACGCGCCAGCTGCAACGCGACCGCCTTGCCTATGCCGCGGCTGCCGCCCGTGACCAACGCCGTCTTGCCGTTCAACTCCAAGTCCATAGCCCGCCGCCTACCACCAGACCTTGCCCGATATCTCGGACTCGATCTCCTGCCAGTCTTTCGTATAGACGCCCGATGACAGGTACTTCCAGCCGCCGTCTGCGAAGAGGCACACGATGTTGGCGCGATCCAGCTTCTGCGCCAGCTTGCGCGCCGTGGCCGCAACGGCCCCTGAAGACACGCCGGAGAAGATGCCGGCCTCGGTGAGCAGCCACTTGGTGTAGAAGAACGCCTCCTCCGCTTCGATCAGGATGCGCCCGTCCAGTTCGTCGAGGTCCATTATCGGCGGGATGAAGCCGTGCTCTATGGACCTCAGCCCCTGCACCACGTCGTCGGGATGCGGCGCAGTGGCCACGATCTGCACGTCCGGGTTGTGCTCCCGCAACGACCTGCCAACGCCCATCAGCGTGCCGCCCGTTCCAAGCCCGGCTATGAAGACGTCGACGCCGGGCAGATCGCGCACTATCTCCGGCCCCGTCGTCTCGTAGTGCGCACGCGGATTGGCGGAGTTGCCGTACTGGTACGGCATGAACCACGACGGGTTCTCCGATGCAAGTTGCTCCGCGACCAGTATCGACTCGTTGGTGCCCTTGTCGGCGTCGGAGTAGATGATCTCGGCCCCGTATGCTTTGAGTAGCTGTATCCGTTCCGGGCCGACGCTGGCCGGCATCACCACCTTGACGTCGTAGCCCTTGATCCTGCCGACCATCGCCAGCCCGATGCCGGTGTTGCCGCTCGTGGGCTCCAGGATAGTCGCGCCGGGTTCAAGCAGACCGCGCGCCTCCGCGTCCTCGATCAGCGTGCGCGCAATGCGGTCCTTCACGGAGCCGGTCGGATTGTGGCTTTCCAGCTTGGCGAATATGCGTACCGCCGGGTTCGGGCTGAGGCTGTGCAGTTCCACCATCGGCGTGTTGCCGATGGCTTCTATGACGTCTGTCCGGTATGCGCCGGTTGTCGGGGTCTTGGCAATCAAGCGGTTTTACTTGCGGCACGTGAGAGTTGCGGGACGTAAAGAGGCCCCGGCTCATTCTACCTGCCGGGGCCCCGGTTTCGCCTGCGACAAGCGTCAGCCGGCTGCGGCGCCCGCCATCTCCAGTTCCGCAACGGGCGGGCCCACGCCGCAGAAGATCTCATAGTCGATCAGCTCGGTAACCTCCGGGCTGTCTCCGCACAGCCTGCAGCTCGGGTCGCGTCTCACCTTGACCTCCGTGAATTCCATTGAGAGCGCGTCTATGAGCAGCAACCTGCTGGTCAGCGTCTCCCCGATGCCCATGACGATCTTGACCGTCTCGATCGCCTGGATGGAGCCTACGAGGCCGGGAAGAGCGCCGATGACTCCCGCCTCGGCGCAGTTTGGCACCTCGCCGGGCGGCGGAGGGTCGGGAAAGAGGCAGCGGTAGCAGCCCTGTCCTGGAATATAGGTGGTCGCCTGTCCGTCGAAGACGAGGATGCTGCCGTCCACGAGCGGCTTGCCCGCCAGGTAGGCCGCGTCGTTGACCAGGTAGCGCGTGGCGAAGTTGTCGGCGCCGTTCACGATCACGTCGTAACCGGGAACGATGTCGAGCGCGTTCTCCGCGTTGATGGGCGTCTCGTGAATCTCCACGTTGACGCCGGGGTTGTACGCCTTGAGCGTCTCTCTGGCGGAGACCGCCTTGCGCCGTCCCACGTCGGCGTCCTGGTGCAGTATCTGGCGCTGCAAGTTGGATACGTCGACGGTGTCGAAGTCCACTATGCCGATGGTGCCGATGCCGGCAAGCGTTAAGTACAGCGAGACCGGCGACCCCAGCCCGCCGGCGCCCACCACAAGGACTCGCGAGTTGAGCATCTTGCGCTGTCCGGCGCTGCCCACGTTGGGCATTATCAGGTGCCGGCTGTAACGCCGTACCTGGTCGGGCGTTAGAGGCGATTCATATGCCATGTCTTCCTCGATTCATGCTGGGAATGTGTCCCGGCCCTGAGCCTGCAACTACCAGATTAGCGCCGCTACTGCGACCGCTACCCCAAACGTCGCAATAACTACGCCGACCACTCCAAGCGCCAGAGTCACGCCGAATCGCGTCATGCCAGCCTCCAGCGCGGCTATGCCCGCGTCGAGATCCGCCTTCGTGGCGCTCTGTCCGGCGCTCTTTGCAACAGCCGAGGCCACAGCTTAGGCCTGCTCCCGTTTCATTCCCGCGGCGGTGAGATCCCGAGCTACGGAAAGAGTATCTATCACGTTGTCGCTTCCTGCGTTCCTATGCCCCGATGCCTAGACCGCTCGCCGTCGGTCAGGCCAAATTTCTCAATTGAAGGAGAGGGTGACGAGTCCCGCCTGCCGCCGGGCCAAGTCTGCGACCTGCACTGTCTTGAGGTGGTCGATGAGCATCTTTTCGACTTCCTGCCAAAGATCGCGCTGTGAACAGGCGCCCGACAGCCTGCACTCCCCCGGCTCATCGACGCAGTCGATAGGCGCCAGCGAGTGGTCCAGCGAGTCGACCACGTCTGCGATCGATATATCGTCTGCCGGACGCGCCAGCCTGTGACCTCCGGTCGGCCCCCTTCGCGACTCGATCAGGCCGGCCTTCTGGAGTTCCGAGCAGACGCGCAGCAGGTAAGGCTCCGGGATGTGCTGCGCCCGGGCGATCTCGCTGGCGGGCACGAAACGCCGGCTGGCGTCGCCCCAGCGCAGGGCCAGGAACACCAGGGTCCTGACGCCGTAGTCCACCTTCATTGGTACAAGCATGTGCGGCCTCTCAGCCTAGAGGCTAGCGCCGCCGGTCCGACGCTGTATTTGAGTATAGCGCCGTGACGCGTGTTCCATTCGACTAACGCGGTCACGGCGTCCGGCGCCGGCTGTGCTACGATTTTCAGTAGAGCGACCGCGCTTCTTCACGCCCGCTCTGCGCTCAATTGAAATGCTCCGGCCCACGGGCGGCTTCCCAGAGGTACGCCGCCGGCCGTACACGACTCAAGACGACGGAAACGCACCCCGCGACCAGCGAAAACGGAATTCAAACTCATGGACCAGATAACTCTCACGGCACAGACGCGCACGGTCACCGGCAAGAAGACTCGTGCGCTGCGCAGGCAGGGCATCATGCCCATTCACGTCTACGGACTCGCCGATCCGCCGATGTCACTCCAGGCCGAGCAGGGAGAGGTGATGGCTGCACTCCGCACGGCCGGCTACACGACGCCGGTGACGGTCAAGGTGAAGGGCATGAAAGAGAACGTCACCCTGATCCGGGAGATCGACAAGCACCCCGTCACCGGCGCAGTGCGGCACGTCGACTTCATGCGGGTAGACCCGAACCGCCGCATCGAGGTGAGGGTGCCGGTGGTCCTCATCAACCAGGAAGATGCGGAGGGCGCGAGGGGAGGCGCCGGTTTCGTCACGCAGGGCGTGTACGAGGTGACGGTCCTCGCCCGGCCATTCGATGCTCCACAAGAAATCCTCGCCGACTGCTCCGCGCTAGAGACACTCGAAAGCTCCGTCACGGTGGCGGACCTGCAATACCCGGCCGACGTGGAACCTTCCGGGGACGCCTCGCAAAACGTCGCCTGGATCCAGCCGCCGCGAGTAGCGGAGACGCCGGAGGAACTGGCTGCAGAGGCCGGCCCATTGGCCGAGACGGCGGAAGGTGATCCTGAGGCTGCGCAGGAAACGCCCGAGGCTTAGGCGACCATCAGGCCCCTCAGCGTATTTCGCGTCGTCCCGCGGCGGCGGGGTTTGACACACAATTCAGCGCCTGCGTACTATTTCGACATGGGCCGGCGCGCAGCATTGCGGCGCAGCGGCCTTGGAAAAACCGAATAGTGATGGCTGACTGAGGAGAAATGACGTGGAATTAGTAAGCATCCTCATAGCCGTCATCGCGGCCCTGGCAGTAGGGGCAACCGCGGGTGGACTGATCCTGTACCTAGGACACTCGCTAACGGCAAAGACTCGAAAGGCGTCTCTTGAAGCCGCTGATCAACAGGTACAGCGGGCTCAAGACCGCAGCAGAGAGATCCTCCAAGAGGCAAAGGAAGAAGCGCTTCGAACCAAGAAAGCATCCGACTCGGAGTTGAGACAGCAGAGACGCGAGCTGAAGAGGTTTCAGTCCAGGCTTGACGCGCGAGAAGAAAAACTCGACCAGCGCTCAGGAAGGCTGGAAACCAAAGAGACCGACGTACGCGCCAAGGGTGATTCGCTAGAGAACCGGCGCAAGGAGCTCGAACAACTGCAAGCGCAGCAGTTGGAACGTCTCGAGTCGATATCAAATCTCAGTTTCGCAGATGCCAGGCAGCTCCTGTTGGAGCGCGCCGAAGAGGACATACGCTTCGACCTCGCCCGCCGTTACCGTGACGTGGAAGCCGAGGTTTCCGGCCAAGCCGATGAACGCGCCAGGGAGATAATCTCAGGCGCCATACAGCGGCTCGCCTCCGACGTTGTGTCGGAGGCTACGGTCAACTCAATACCACTGCCGAACGATGAGATGAAGGGCCGTCTCATCGGCCGCGAAGGACGGAACATAAGGGCGATCGAGGCCGCAACCGGCGTCGATCTCATCATCGACGACGTACCGGAATCGGTGACGATTTCGTGCTTCGATCCCATTCGACGCCAGGTGGCGCGCACCGCACTGGAGCAACTGATACGGGACGGCCGGGTCCATCCCGCCCGCGTCGAGGATGCCGTCGAAAAGGCGCGGCGCGAGGTGGACGAGACGATCCGCAAGGCCGGCCAGCAGGCCATGTTCGACGCCAACATCAGGGGCCTGCACTCCGAACTGGTCAAGCTCGTAGGCCGCCTGAAGTACCGCTACAGCTACGGCGAAAACGTGCTACAGCACTCCATCGAGGTGTCCATCATCGCCGGGCTGATCGCCGCCGAGGTCGGCGCAGACGTCCACCTCTGCAAGCTGGCCGGCCTCCTGCACGACGTCGGCAAGGGCTTCACCCACGAAGTGGAAGGCCCCCACGCAGAAATAGGCGCCGACATAGTTTCAAAGTACGGACTCGGCAAGAACATCCAAATCCCGATACGCGAACACCACGACCGCGAAATGACCACGGTCCCCTCGTTCATAGTCGCCGCAGCCGATGCCATCAGCGCCGCCAGACCGGGCGCAAGGCACGACACCGTCGAGAACTACATGCAGCGCCTACAGGCGCTCGAGGACGTGGCACGAGGCTTCGGCGGCGTGGAACGCTGCTTCGCAATCCAGGCCGGACGGGAAATGCGCGTCCTCGTCAGTCCGGACCGCGTAGACGACGCACAGGCGAGGGTGCTGGCAAAGGACATCGTGGAGCGCATCGAAGAGACGCTCGCATACCCCGGACAGATCAAGGTGGTCGTAATCAGAGAGTCTAGGGCGGTGCAGGTCGCAAGATGAGCGGCCCGGTCAACCGCAGACCCGGAAGCGCCGCGAACCGGCCCAGACGCCACGATTAGTCATGCAGGAGTACAAGTGCGAATCCTGATGGTAGGCGACGTAGTGGGCCGCGGGGGCAGGCATACCGTCTCCGGCCTGCTCCCGGCGCTACGGGACGAACTGAATATCGACTTCGCAATCGTCCAGGGAGAAAACACGGCCGGGGGGTTCGGCATGACCAGGGACACCGTGGCCGATCTGCTGGACAGCGGGGCGGACGTGGTGACGTCCGGGAATCACGTCTGGGACCGCAAGGAGTTCCTGGAGTGCCTGGACGATCCAGGCCTGCCCGCGCTGCGGCCGATGAACTACCCGGACGCCGCACCCGGCCGGGGCTGCATAGACCTTGGCCCGATCGCCGTCGTCAACCTGATCGGACGCGTCTTCGTCGGCGAATTCAACTCACCTTTCGAGGCCATAGACGACCTTCTCGCATCGGGCTGGGGCAGCGGAAAGCCCATCCTGGTGGACTTTCACGCCGAGGCCACGTCTGAAAAGGCGGCGCTGGCGTGGCACCTCGACGGAAGGGCCGCAGCGGTTTGCGGTACGCATACCCACGTGCCAACGGCGGATGCGAGAGTCCTGCCCGGAGGAACGGCATTCATCAGCGACCTCGGTATGGTCGGATCCCCCAACTCCGTCATAGGAATGCACACCGATGACGTGTTGGCGCGCTTCATGACCGGCATTCCATACCGCATGAAGCCGGTTGAGAAGGGGCCGATGAAGTTCAATTCCGCGCTGATAGAAATCGAAGACTCGACCTCGCTGGCCATCGGCATAGAGCGCGTCGACAGGGAGTGGGTGGTATGAGCGCCGACCGGTCTTCGCGCTACTCCCCAGCGCCGTACCGGAACTTCAATGGGCGCGACCCGGTGGTAGACCTGCACCTGCACACCACCGCGTCGGACGGCCTCTTGACGCCCGCCCAACTAATCGACCGCATCGCAAACACCAGCCTACGCGTTATCGCCATTACGGACCACGACACCACCAACGGAATCGACGAGGCGACCGAGGCGGCCGCCCCCTATCCCCACCTGACTGTACTGCCGGGCATTGAGCTCGGCACCGAGGACGGCCCTTCCGAGGTGCACCTGCTGGGCTACTTCATAGACCACAACAATGCAGGATTCCAGGCGACCCTGGAGAATTTTCGCCTGGAGAGGGTCGAGGCGGCCCGCAAGAGCGTTGAGAAGCTGAACTCCATGGGGGTGAAGATATCTTGGGAACGGGTGCGCGAACTGGCCGGCGGCGCAGTCGGCAGGCCGCACATCGCGCGGGCGATGGTGGAGGGCGGCTACGTCGAGTCGGTGCGCAGAGCCTTCGACCACTACCTTGGAGATAACGGTATCGGACGCGTCTCGCGGCCAAAGCTGAAGCCCGTCGATGCGCTGGAAATGGTCCACGCGGCCGGCGGCGTGGGAGCCGTGGCGCACCCCCGCACTGTGAAGCAGCTCGACAAGATGGTGCGCGCCCTGGCAGACGCCGGGCTGGCCGGGATCGAGATCTACGCCGAGAAGTACGGGCCGGAGGAACGGGCCACGTACCGCAAGTTGGCAAAAAAGTACGGCCTGATCGAGTGCGGCGGGAGCGACTACCACGCGTTCGGAGAGGCCAACGAGGTGCAGCCCGGCATGAGCGGCCCGCCGCCCGACACGGCGCAACTGCTCTACCAAAGATCCCGGGAAGCGCACGGCGACGGGGTGGGCTTCGTCCCCGACGGGCGGCTCTAGCCGCCGATGGAACTGCTCCAGTCAGCGCTGCTGATCGCCGGCGCGTACCTGCTGGGGTCCGTGCCGTCCGCCTACTACCTCGCCAAGTTCGTCAGCGGCATAGACATACGCCAGTACGGCAGCGGAAACGTTGGCATCTCAAACTTCTCTATCCACGCCGGCAAGGGCTGGACCGCGCTGCTCATCATCTTCGACATTTTCGGGAAGGGGATGCTCCCCGTCGTAATCGCCTCGGACAAAGCGCTGGGGCTGGGGCTGCACGTCGAGGCGGCCGCCGGATTCGCCGCCATACTGGGGCACAACTGGTCTATCTGGCTCAAGTTCAGCGGCGGCAGGGGTATGGCCAGCGTGCTTGGCGTGCTGGCCGCACTGCACTTCCCACTGGTGTTGGCTTACGGGCTGACGGCCGCCGCCGGCTGGTTTGTCACGGGCCGCCGTGAAAGCGCCGTGCCCTGGGCCGTCGCGGCGCTGCTAATGCCGGCCGGAGCCGTGGCCTTCCAGTATTCGCCGGTGGAGCTCGTCGCCCTTCCAAAGGGCGTCGAGGTGCCGGTATTTTGTGTAGGATTCCTCATCATCACGGCGGTAAAGAGGCTCACCTCGAACCGCTCGACTGCCGGCGGCCCTCAGTCCACCTCATTGGGCAGGCTGATCTGGAACCGGCTGGTGTACGACAGGGACGTGGACTCCCGCCAGGAATGGGTGTACAGAGGCCCTCAGAGTTGACAATGACCGGCGGGCGGAAGCCAGCCGGCGCGGCGTAAGCGGATGTACCAGAGCGAGTCGAGCTTTTGTCCCAGGGACCCGCAGGTCCTGACCAATCTCAGGTGCGGCCGTTGCAACTCCCTGATATGCCCGTCGTGCCTCGTGCAGTCCCCGGTCGGATCCCGCTGCCCGTCCTGCGCCAGCATAGGGATGAGCCCCATGCAGCGCACGTCCGGGAGAGAGATTCTCCTGGCCGCCGTAGCAGGTATCGTTACCGCGGTCGTTTCGGGCGTCGCGCTCGTCGGCCTGCTGCTGATGGTCGACAGGATCGCATACGGATCACTCATCGGCCAGATCGTCGGCTTCGTGGCCATCGGATACGTCGTGGGAGAGGTTGTGCGCCGCATCGTGGGCTACAAGCTGGACAAGCGCATCCAGTACGGGGCGGGGCTTTGCGTCTTCGTGTCATACGTGGCAGCGACGTTGATGCTTTGGATCTTACCGCAGTTGAACCCCGCGGCCTTCGCCAACATCATCGCGCTGGCCGGCCTGGGAGTCGGCATATGGGTCGCCATGGGCCGCGTACGGCCGTGAAGCGATGAATGGCGACCAGCCTGTCAAACAATAACCATCCCGACGGGAGGTAAAAATGAAACGGACGCGCATTGAGAAGATCGAAACCATCCTGTGGCAACGCTGGCTGATCCTGAGGGTCTACTGCGAGGACGGCACCGTCGGCATCGGAGAGGGGGGCGTGCACGGCTGGCAGAGGCCGACCGAAACGATGCTCCGCACCTTCGAGCCGTACCTCCTCGGCAAGGACCCCTCGCAGATCGAGCACCACTACCAGTACCTGTACCGCAGCTCCCACTTCATGGGATCCGTCGTACAGGGCGCGCTGTCTGCGCTCGACATCGCGCTGTGGGACGCCAAGGGCAAGCGGCTGGGCGTGCCAATCTACGAACTGCTGGGCGGGCAGACGAGAAACAAGGTGCGCTGCTACATGCACGTGGGCGGCGACACCGCCGAAGACCTGGCCGAAGACGCCGTCAAAAAGGTGCGAGACGGCTTCACAGCCGTCCGCTTCTCGCCGTTCGCTCCCGAGTTCTGGCTGCACAGGACCTACTCCGAGTGGGCCGACGAGGCGGTGAAGAGAGTCGGCGCCGTGCGGGAGGCCGTCGGGCCGGGCATCGACGTGTGCGTGGAGATACACCGCCAGATGAACCCGCCGGAGTCCATATCACTGGGCCGCAGGCTGGAGCAGTTCAACCCCTACTTCTACGAGGACCCGATGCTGCCCGACAGCCCCGACGTGATGGGCGAGGTACAGCGGCGCGGCAACCTGCCCATAGCCACCGGAGAACGATTCACAACCATCTTCGAGTTCCAGCAGCTGCTGGAGGCCAGGGCCGCCGCATACGTCAGGCCCGACCTGTGCCTGTGCGGCGGCATCTCCGGCTGCAAGAAGGTATCCGCAATGGCCGAGGCGCAGCACGTCAAGGTCATTCCGCACAACCCGCTCAGCCCCATCAGCACCGCCGCATGCGTCCAGCTGGACGCCTGCATTCCGAACTTCGCACTCCAGGAGTACACCGGCGAGTCCGAACCGCCCAAGAGCGAAATGCTGGTAAACCCCATCAAACTGGAAGAAGGCTTCCTGATCGTGCCGGAAGGGCCGGGCCTGGGAATCGAGCTCAACGAGGAAGCGCTCAACGCCTACCCCTTCATCGACAAGATCCTCGACACCCCCCTCCACGAGGACGGCTCCGTAGCAGACAGATAGACACCCCACGGCCGTCCGCTCCGGGCGGACGGCCGTCTTTCCCGTCGCCCTTTCCGCCTTTCCCGTTTTCACGGGAATCCAGAGGGGCGCCCCCCGACAGGATTCGTAGGAACGCGCCCTGCAGGGGCGGTTCCCCCGTAGGGGCGTCCCTTGTGGGCGCCTGGCGGGGAACGGGGCCGGGCAACGTCGCCCGCCATGACGCGCGACGCCGCCAACGCGCGCGCCCTACTTGTCATTCCCGTGCAAACGGGAACCCCCACGCCCGTCCCCCGACAGAACCTGCACGGGCGCCCCCCGACAGGATCCGTAGGGGCGATCCCTTGTGGACGCCTTCCGCAAAGGCGTCCCCTCCTACCTCTTCCCCCGTCTGCGAGACCTTTGCATAAATGTCTCGCGACCCTCTACAGACCTCCAATTTTTCGATGGACGAAGATGAGAATCGGGGTAATTAGGTCGGCTCTGAGTGGGCAACTGGGATTTATGCAAAGGTCTCGTCTGCGGGGGAAGATTGAGATGGGGGTCTTCACGCGCATCGCACCCCCGTGCGCGACGCCACGAACCGCAACCGCGCAATCCAACAGGATTCGCAGGAACGCGCCCTGCAGGGGCGGTTCCCACGTAGGGGCGTCCCTTGTGGGCGCCTGGCGGGGACGCGGCCAAAACGCCTATCTGACCGGGTTGGACAGTATCCCTATCCCCTCTATCTCGACCTCGGTCACGTCCCCCGGCTTGAGTGACGGCGGCGCCCCGGAGGTGCCGGTGAAGAGCATGTCGCCCGGCTCAAGCGTCACGTACCGGCTGATGAACGAGATAGCCTCTGCCACGCCGTAGATCATCTCCGACGTGTGGCAGTTCTGCCCCTCGACGCCGTTCACCCGCCCGTGAATGCGGATGTCGGTGGGATCGAGTCCGGTGACGATGTACGGCCCGATGGGGCTGAACGTGTCGGAAGACTTCGCGCGCCACCACTGCACGTCGGAGTCGTCTCCGCTCTGCCACTCCCGCTCGCTAACGTCATTTCCGCAGGTGTACCCCAGCACGTAGTCCAGCGCGTCGGCCTCCGAAACGTTCTTCGTCAACCTGCCGATCACCGCCACCAGCTCCGCCTCCATGTCGACGCGGCGCGAATCCGGCGGGAGTACCACGTGGTCGCCAGGCCCAATGATCGACGTCGACGTCTTATAGAAGGGCTCCGGCCTGGCAGGTGGAGGTGCGCCGTGCAGGTGTGAGCCGTAGTTGAGCGCCATCGCCATGATCTTGGCCGGCCGCGGCGCCGGCGCCAGCAGCTTCACCTCTTCCAACCGGTGGGAAGTCCCCGTCTCAGAGTAGTCGTCGAATGGAGTCCCGGAGATTTCCCTGACGTCCTCCCCGTCCACTATCCCGTATGCGGCCTTGCCGGCCGCCTCGAACCTGGCGTACTTCATTTGTTCCCCTCGTGTCTGCTACCCGGCGCATTGCGCCGCTTCCACGCCGCTCGACCGGCCGGAACCATGACTGCGCGTCATTGGCTTTCGACCGGCCGCTCAACGATTCTTGAACTTCGTTGCGGCAGTTTATCCCTTCTACGCATTTCCCAAAAACGGCCGCCACTGCCAAATACTGCTAGCGGGCCAGTATTGCAAGCGGACTGAATATATCTTAGGTTGAGCCGACGGCCCCCACTACGGTCCCTCGCCGTAGGGGCGATCCCTCGTGGGCGCCTGTAGGGGCGTCCCTCGTGGCCGCCTCGCCGTAGGGGCGTCCCTCGTGGCCGCCTCGCCGTAGGGGCGTCCCTCGTGGCCGCCTCATCGTAGGGGCGTCCCTCGTGGCCGCCTCATCGTAGGGGCGTCCCTCGTGGCCGCCTCATCGTAGGGGCGTCCCTTGTGGCCGCCTCGCCGTAGGGGCGTCCCTCGTGGCCGCCTCATCGTAGGGGCGTCCCTCGTGGCCGCCTCATCGTAGGGCGTCCCTTGTGGCCGCCTTCCCTTCCGCGGGACCCTCAGCCGGACAAAGGCCGCCTCCAGCCGCGCATCCGGCGAGCTTCATCAGGAGAGACACACGATGCCTGGACAAGAATTCAAAAAGGTCGCCAGCCTCTCAGACCTGCCCGAGGGCGAGATGACCAGCGTGGAGGTGGACGGTGACAACGTGCTCATCGCCAACGTCGACGGAACTGTCTGCGCCGTCTCAGACCTATGCCCCCACGCCGACGTGCCGCTGAGCGATGGCTATCTCGACGACAATCTGGTCGAGTGCCCACTCCACGCTTCCGTGTTCGACGTGACCAGCGGAGAGGCGCTGGAGGGACCGGCCATCGAGGACTTGGAAAAGTACCAAGTGGCCATCGAGGGTGACGACATCTACGTTGGCCCGCCGGAGGCATAGCCGCTAACCCCGCGCCGCGCTGACAGGACGCAACATAGCGTCCGACCTGCGCGTCCGCCGCTTTTGCCATGGCCGACGCGAACGCCGACAGACCAGTCGCCATCGGGCGCGGATTGGTCAAGTCTTACGGGCCCAACGCAGTCCTTCGCGGAATCGACCTGACGGCGCTGCCCAACCGGACCCTAACTCTCCTGGGGCCCAACGGCGCCGGAAAAACCACGCTACTACGGATACTTGCAAACATCGTCCGCCCCGATGAAGGCAAGGCCATCATCGACGGCAATGACGTTGCCAAGCGCGGAGAGCTTGCCCGCAGGGTGACCGGGGCCGTACTCCACTCCCCGATGCTCTACGGAGACCTGACCGTACGCGAAAACCTGCTGTTCCACGCCCGCATGTTCCGCGTTCCCGACCGCGCCGCACGCGTTGAAGAGGTGGCGGGCCTGCTGCGCGTCGAGCGTCGCCTGGACCAAAGGGCGCGCAATTTATCCCACGGGCTGCAACGACGCGTATCGCTGGCCCGCGCACTGCTGCACCGACCAAAACTGCTCCTGCTGGACGAACCGGAAACGGGGCTAGACCAGGCTGCGCTGGAAGCGCTCGACAACGTCATCCTCGACTACCGCCTGGGCGGCCGCGCAGTGATCATGACGACTCACTCGCTCAGCAGAGGAGTCCGGCTGGGCGACCGCGTTGGCATCATGGCGATGGGCCGGATGGTCTACGAAGAAGAGCGGCAAAACATCGACCCGGATGAGGTTCAGCGCATTTGCCGGGACCTTGCCGGGACCGAGATCGGCCGATGACCGGTTCCGTCACCGTGGTTTGGGCGCTCGCCCGCAAAGACCTGCTGCTGGAGTTCAGGAACCGTGACGTCGTGGTTGCCATCGCAGCCTTTTCCGCTCTCGTGCTGGCCATCTTCACCTTTGCGGTGGACCTTTCCGATCAGAACGCGCGCGTCATCGGCCCCGGCGTGCTCTGGGCCGGCATCGCATTCGCCGGAGTCCTCGGCCTTAACCGCGCCGTCGCGACCGAGGTGGAACAGGGCGGGATGGACGCGCTGATGCTCACGCCGGTCAGCCGCGACCTGGTATTCATGGGCAAGGCCCTCGGCAACTTCATCTTCCTGGCGCTCGCACAACTGGCCGTACTGCCCCTATTCGCCGTTCTCTTCAACCTGGTCGTATTCCGGTGGGAGATGCTCGTCATCTGCATTCTGGCCACCACCGGATTCTCGTCAGTGGGCACGCTCTTCGCCGCAACCTCGGTCAAGACGAGGGCCAGGGAAATCATGCTGCCGATGCTGTTCCTGCCGGTGACTGCGCCCCTCCTCATAGCCGCGGTAGAGGCCACCGCCTCGGTGGCTATAGAAGAGAGCTGGTCGGACATGGCGCAGTGGCTACAGCTCGCCGCCGCATTCGACGTGGTGTTCGTCGTAGTCGCCGCGCTGGCTTTCCAGTACGTCTTGGAGGAGTGAAGGGCGGCAATGCCCCTGCAACGGCGCCTTGCCGGCTCGCCTCGCGCCAACTGAAACGGCCGCACTTTGTGATAATATGCACACACTATCCCAAACAGAGCCCACCGGCAGGCATAACCCGTTCATGAAGTCAATATCCCTCTTACGAGACTGGAACTGGTTGCTGGCGCTCAGCGTAGTCCTAACGGCCCTCACCCTATACATGGCGTTCGTCTGGGCCCCCACCGAGGCGAACCAGGGCGCCATACAACGGTCGATCTACATACACGTACCCGTCGCATGGGTCTCCATGATGGCGATGGTTGCCCTGGCCGTATTCAGCATCATCTATCTGCGCACGGGGCGTGCCCGCTGGGACAGACTCTCAGCCGCCACCGCGGAGACCGGCCTGGTCTTCGGCGCGCTCATGCTGCTCACAGGCGTCATATGGGCCAGACCGGTGTGGGGAGTCTGGTGGACGGGTGAGGCGAAGCTCACCACGGCCCTCATCCTCTTCTTCATATACGTGGCGTACCTGATGTTCAGGACCTACTTCCCGCCAGGCGCACAGCGGCAGAGGCTGGCCGCCGTCATCGCCCTCATCGGGGCGATCGATACCCCCATCATCTACTGGGCAGCGAACCTGTGGGCAGAGGCGCACCCGCCCGTCATCATAGGACCGGCGCGCGACACCGAGTCGGCCGTGGGACCGGAGATCGGGATCACCATGCTGGTGGGCGCCGTGAGCTTCTTCGTCCTCTTCCTATACATCGTCGTACAGCGGTACCGGACGAGGTGCGCTGAGGACGAGGTGATGGAACTCAACCGCCACGTTGGAGCGACACAGGCGGCCGGGGCATGATTCGTGCAACGCTATTGGCGGTACTTGCCGGCGCGATGCTGCTGGCGGGCACGGCAGGCGCCAGCGCGCAGACGGGCGGTCTTGTCAGCGGCGCAGTCACCGGCGTGGAGCGGAACGACGCAGGAGAACTGACCGCCTTCTCCATAGTGGACGAAACCGGCGCCACTCACCGCTTCCAGGTGGGAGCCGACACGGAGTACGGACTGGAAAACCAGGCCGGAGACAGGTGGACGGCGAAGCACTCCGCCGAGCCCGTCGAAGCGGCCAGGCGGCTGGAAGACAACCAGCGCAGGTTCGCGCCGGTCACCGTAAGCGCCTCCGGCGGAGAAGCGCTGAGCGTGGTGCAAAAAGAGAGTGGCCGACTTGAAACCAACCTCGGCTACCTCTTCGCCGTCTTTGCCGTCACCTGGGCGGCATTCTTTGCATATATCTTTGTAGTATCTAGGAGGCAACGAGACCTCGACCGGCAGATAGCCCAATTGAAGGCAACGCTGGAAGAGGACTCGTAGGCTGCCGCAATCGACGGCTTAAGGATCAGCGGCGGAAAAGACGAGCTTCGCCGGTAGGCCGGCGCAATCATGGACGAAAGAGAAAATCGTTCCGGGAGCCAGGCCCCGGCCGTACCCACCACCCTATTCAGCTCCAAGGCGAAGATCGCATTCGTGCTGGCGCTGGTGATAGGCACGTTGGCCTGGTTCGGATACTCGGCCTTCCAGAGAGCGACGGTAAACTTCCTGACGGTGGATGAGGTCGCCGCACGCGGGACCACCCCGGAAGACCGGACCGTCGGAGTTTCCGGCAAGCTCGTCAAGGACTCATACATCCGCACGCCGGACGGGCTGGTCGCCAACTTCAAGCTGCGGGACGAAAGCGACGGCCGCTACGTGCTGGACGTGCGCTACGCCGGAGAAATAGGCCAGGTATTCTTCAACGAGCACTCGGAGATCATCCTGGAAGGCGCACTGGGCGCAGACGGGGTCTTCACGGCGGCCAACCTCAGAGTGCGATGCCCGTCCAAGTACCTCACGGAGCAGGAGCGCGCCGAGATAGAGGCGCAGGGAGACGGAAAGCCCGAGCCGCCACCCTACCAGCCCGACTACTACGACTCCAAGGTCTGACGCGAGGCGGTAGACTCAGGCAGCGGCATTCCTACGATAAGAGCCTAATCGGCGCCCGGTGATACAATTGCAGGCCTTATGATGGACTTCACCCTGGCAGACGTGGCGATTGCCACCATAGTCGGATACACCCTCGGCGCTCTGCCGATAGCCTACGCCGCAGGGCGATTGGCCGGCGTGAACATCTTCGAGGTTGGCAGCCGGCAGGCCGGAGCGACAAACGTCTTCCGTGAAGCGGGACGGCCACTGGGCATAGGCGTCTTCTTCTTAGACTCCGCCAAGGGGCTGATCGCCGTGCTGATCGCCCGGTTCATGGGCCTCGAGGGCGGCTGGCTCCTACTGCCTGCCATCGCCGCACTCCTCGGCCACTGGAACTCCCCCTTCACCCGCTTCAAGGGCGGGGACGGAGTATCCACCCTCACCGGCGTAGGAATCGGTCTTGCGCTATGGGCCACGCTGCTGCCGTACGCCGTGGGCGGCGCAATTGCGCTCGGCGGAACCGCACGCCTTGCCCATCCGTCCCTCTGGGGAGCGCTACTGGGCTATGCCACTTTCCTAATCATCACGCTGGCCCCTTTCGAGTACGCAAACTCTTATCTCACGCCTCAACTGGACCCCGCCATCATAATAGGGCTGACCCTGATGGGACTAGCGATCGCCCTCCACAGCACCGTCTACCACTACAGGGCGCGGAGCTGGAAACGCGCTGCGAAGAGCGGTGAGGAAGCAGGGGTATCCCCACCCCTGGCGGAAAAGGACTGAGCGGCCGGCCAGGACCGGCGCCGCGTCAGATGGCGTAGCTCTCCAGGATCTCTTCCACCGGCTTGCCCTTGACCCGCTCCGTGATCTCGTTCTGCCGGTCATCCAGCGTGGGCATCTCCTCCTTGTAGACGAGACCGAGCGGAATGCCCGGACGCTCCAACAGGTCCACGGCGGCCTGCCTGCTGGTGGGATCGTGGTCGGCCGGAATATCCCAGGCCAGACCGGGTATACCCTTCCTGCGGTTGCCCTTGAGCAGGTCGTAGGTGTCGTTGTAGGTGGTGCACGGAGACTGTACGTGAACGATGGAGAAACCGCGGTGGTCCATGGCCTCCTCGATCATTGCCGCCAACTGCCGAGGCTTGCTGGAGTAGTGCGAGCCGATGTAGGTCACGCCCATCGTCATGAACAGCTTCAACGGGAACATCTGAGTCTCGATCTTCCCGTGAGGCGTGGAACTGGTCACCTGCCCCAATTCGGTCGTGGGAGAACTCTGGCCCTTCGTCAAGCCGTAGACGCCGTTGTCCATCACCACGCAGGTGACGTCGAGGTTGCGTTGCGCCTGCGGCCCGATGTGTTCCGCGCCGATGCTCAGAAAGTCCCCGTCGCCCGCCACTATGACGGTGTTCAGTTCAGGACGGGCCATCTTGACGCCAAATGCCAGCGGCAGCGTGCGACCGTGAATGCCGTGCAGACCGAAGGGCTGCTCACCCTCCGTAAGGTGCACCATGTTGCCCGAGCAGCCTATGCCCGCCACGATGACGTTGTTGGAAAACGGGACTTCGTACTTGGAGGTCCGCGCTTCCAGGGCCCACTCCAGCGCGCGACGCACGCCGAAGTCCCCGCAGCCGGGGCACCACTTGAAATCGTACTCCGCGTTTCGAGCGTTCATACCGATACTTTCTCCCCAAGCTCCTGACTCACCCGCGCCGCTATCCGACTCGCAAGGTCGGACGGGCGGAACGGCGTTCCCGTGTACTGGGTAATGGATTCCGCACGTACTCCCTCCATGCGGAGCAGAGCCGACCATTGTCCTTGGAAGTTCAGCTCAGGCACTATCACGAGGCGCTTACGCCTGAGCGATTCCAACACCGCGGCCGGCAGCGGGTTGAGGGCCATGGAATAGACCCAGCCCAACTCCAAGCCTTCCGACCTCAGCGCCTCGTAAGCCTCTCTCGCCACGCCCTTCGATGATCCCCAGGGCATCACTACCACGTCCATCTCGTCGTCTTCCAGTTCGTAGGGCGAATCGTCCAGGAGCTCCAGCTTTCTGAATCGCCGCTCCGTCAGCCTTATGTGGTGACGGGGCAGATGGGTGGTGTCCCCGATCTCGTCGTGCTCGCTGCCGTTGGCCACGTACGCCCCCGGCCCGCCCGGCAGAGGCATCGGAGTCAATTCCCCTTCCGTCCACGACTCGTAACGCTTGAAGCCGTTGGCCCCTGTGTAGACTCGCCGCTCCTCGACGTTAAGATTGCCCAAGTCCGGAGCGCGAATATTCTCTCCGCGTTCGGCCTGCTGGAACTCGCTCATCAGGATGACAGGGCCCTGGTACCGTTCAGCCCAGTTGATGGCAAGCGCAGCGGCGTAGAAGCACTCCTCGACCGAACCCGGCGCTATGACCGGCAACCTCACGTCTCCGTGGGCGGGGTGCATGCTCGCAAACAGGTCGGACTGCTCCGACTTCGTCGGCAGCCCAGTGGCCGGTCCGCCTCGTTGCACGTTTACCACCACGAGAGGAATCTCCGCCATCCACGCCAGGCCGAGGCCCTCGCTCATCAGCGAAAGTCCCGGGCCTGCCGTGGCCGTCATCGCCTTCTTCCCGGCGTATCCCGCGCCTACCACGGCGTTGATGGACTCGATCTCGGAACTGACTTGGTACGCCAATTTGCCAGGCCCGATCAGGTTGGTCTCCATCCACACCAGGATCGTTGTGGCCGGGGAAATCGGGTAGCCCACGTAGAACTCCACCCCCGCCGCAAGCGCTCCCAGTGAAATCGCAGCGTTGCCGGTGATCATGATCTGCTTATAGTCGGGAGGATTGGGCGGAGCCAGCTCACCTACCGAGAAGCCCGTCGTTTCCGCCACCTCGGCGCCCAGCCGTACAGCCTTGATGTTCGCCTCGATGATCGCGGCGTCGCCCGGCCTGCCCCTCGTGAAGCGCTCGCGTATGAAGCCGTCTATCTGCTCCAGTGAGAAGTTGATCAGGTTGGCCACGGCGCCGATCACGACCATGTTTGCCGCCCGGGCGTTGCCGGTAGACCTGGCAAGCTCGTCCGCCTTGATGCCGAAGTACTTGCCGCCCTCAGGCAGGTCGTACTCGGACGAGTCGTACACGGCCACGCCGTTCTCGCTAAGGTCGCCGCTGTGATTGTCGAAAGCGTACTGGTTTAGGGCCACCAGCACGTCAACCTCGTCGCCCGAACTCAGTACGGGTGAGGTGGATATGCGGACCTGAGAGGACGCCGGCCCGCCCATGATCTGGGAAGGAAAGGTGGAAAAGGTCTGGACGTAGTAGCCTGCCAGCGCGGCGGAACGCGCCAACGCGTCCGCAGAGGTGACTAGGCCCTGTCCGCCCTCGCCGGCGAACCTGATCACAAAGTCTCTATTCTGCACTCCTAGTTGTCCTCCACTCTGTTGGTTGGCTGCATCACAGACCTTGTCGCTCCGGAGCCTCCTGGTCAGCCGCGCGCCGACGCGCCGGGCCAGTTCACGATAGTGGCGTCCTCTATGATTCGCGGGCGCGTGTCGTACTTACTGGAAGCGTTCATGCAGATGATAAGGCCGGACGCCGCCCCGGCCTGCCGGGGCGCAAGGGGGTCGATCTTTGTCGAGACTCGCCCATAGGATTACTCTAATTATCGAGCCGGCCCTACTCAGTGTCAATTTATTGGCCGCCGTTTCCCAACGATTGAGGCCCCGCCGCTTGAGGATCAGCCTTCACCCCGGCAGTTTCTGGGGATAATCTGTGAACCGGGTAAGGCCCTGTCAGGGAGCGGGATACCCCATTGGTGAAAGAACCGCCGCACGTCCAACCGAAAGACCCACTGCCGGACTACTGGTCGGCGGGCGGGGTCGTTTTGCGAAAGGGCCCGGACGGCCTTCCCCAAGTCGCGCTTTGCGGCAGGACGGCAGAGGGGCTATGGGCATTGCCCAAGGGACACCCGGACGACGGCGAGTCACCGCTGGAGGCGGCGCTGAGGGAGGTACGGGAGGAAACAGGCCTCAACGTGCAAGCGGGGCCAAAGGTAGGAGACATAAGATATCCCGTAAAGTTAAAGGGGAATGAGGAGCCGGTCACCAAGACCGTCTTCTTCTTCATGATGAGCCACGCGGGAGGCGGCCTTGAACTGCATGACCACGAATTCGACGAGGTCGCATGGTTCGACGCCGGCGAAGCGATCGGCATATTGACCTACGAGAATGAAGCCGGAATCGTGGAAAAAGCTCTGGCCCTGGCAGCGAAATAAACCCCGGGTCCAGAACATCGAACGCATCGACGGGGAACTCGTCATCCTGCGCGCAAAGCGCATGGAGGACGTCCCCGCAGACTACACGTGGCGGACAGACCCGGAACTCTCCCACCTCGACGCCACCAGGCCCATCAACCTAACGATGAGGGAGTACGGCCGCTTTCAGCAGGACGAACTCCAATTCCCCTCCCCGTGGTCCGTAAGGCTCGCCATCGATACCAGGAACGGCCAACACATCGGCAACTGCATGTACTACGACATCGACTTCAACCAGGGTAAGGCCGAACTGGGCATCATGATCGGCGACCGAGATCATTGGAGCCAGGGTTACGGAGAGGACGCAGTCAGGACGCTCTTGCGCCACATCTTCACCGACACCCCTATCACCCTCGTATACTTGCACACCCTCACCAAGAACCTTCGCGCACAGAGGTGCTTCACCAAAGCAGGCTTCAGACCGGTTGGAGAGGCGAGGCGGGACGGATACGACTTCGTAAAGATGGAAATACTCCGATCCGACTGGGCCGCAGACAACCTCGATGCCCTGCATGACGAGCACGCCGCGAACCCAAATGCCCAGCGCGCCAGCGCCTAAAAGTCCGTCCCACAAGCCCCGGCTCACGATCAGCACACCAGACCCGCCCCACAGCGGCAATCCGTAACATGCCCCACCGGGGCATCCGTACGGGCGATCCCTTATGGCCGCCTTCCGTACGGGCGGCCCCCGTCAGGAACCCGCAGGGGTCTCCCCGACAGGAACCCGTAGGGGCGTCCCTTGTGGGCGCCTGGCGGAGCACGGCGGGGGGAATCGTCGCCCACCACAACGCGCGCCATCCACCCACACCCCCTTCCCGTCATTACCGTCGCCCACCTCCGTCATTCCCGTGAAAACGGGAATCCCCTCCCACCTCTTCCCCCGTCTGCGAGACCTTTGCATAAATGTCTCGCGACCCTCTACAGACCTCCAATTTTTCGATGGACGAAGATGAGAATCGGGGTAATTAGGTCGGCTCTGAGGGGGCAGCTGGGATTTATGCAAAGGTCTCGTCTGCGGGGGAAGATTGAGATGGGGGTCCTCGCGCGCGACGCCACGCGCCACGCCCCCAGACTTCCCCCTTAAAACTTAAAACCCGCGCCGCCCTCCCATCCCGACAATTGAGGCGGCCGTGGACGTCCTCATGTAACCTTCCGCCAGCGGAGCGATGCAAATGCCAAAAGGCTGGGGTAACCGATGAAGATCGCAGTTATGGGCGCCGGCGCCGTCGGCGGATACTACGGCGGAACGCTCGCAAGAGACGGGCTGGACGTGGCGCTGATCTGCCGGGGAGCGCATCGCGACCGGATAGTACAAGACGGGCTCCGAGTCACAAGCCACTGGGACGACTTCACCACCCAACCCTTCGCCGCCAGCGACCCCGCAGAGGTTGGCCCGGTAGACCTAGTCCTACACTGCGTAAAGCTCTACTCGAACGACGAGGCGATTCCCATGATGAGGCCGCTGGTGGGCGAGAACACCACCATACTCACCGTACAGAACGGCGTCGTCAGCGGCCAAACGCTCGCAGCCGAGTTCGGCTGGAACAGCGTATTGGAAGGCGCCACATACATAGAGGCCGCCATCCTCTCGCCGGGGCACGTCGAGCAATCCGGCTCAGCAGCCCGCATCGAATTCGGAGAAAAAAACGGAACCGAGACCGCGCGCACGAACGCAATAAGAGACCTGCTCGACCGAAAAGGCATACAGGTAGAGGTCAGTTCAGACATCACGTCAACGCTGTGGACGAAGCTCGTCGCCGTGGGAGCCTTCGGCACCGTCATGACCGTCTCACGGGCCTCTCTAACCGATCTGCTGGGATGGCCGGGCGGCGCCGACCTGATAAAGACCGTCATGGAAGAGATAGTGGCGGTGGGAAAGTCTCGGGGAGTGACATTCCCGCCAAACGTCGTCTCCGAAAGGTTCGAGGCCGCCGCCGAAGAGGCCGACCACTTCAGATCATCGCTTCAGATGGACCTCGAGGCCGGCCGGCCGCTGGAGGTGGACGACCTGCTCGGCGCAGTCGTCCGAATGGCGCGCGATGCCGGCATACCCGTTCCCGCAAGCTCAGCGCTCGTAGTCGCGCTGGAACGCTTCAAACGCGGACCGCCGCCGGCCGCATAATCAAATCTCGCCCGTTAATAGCCGGCAGCGCCGGCGCACCGCATTACGGTGTATCTTGGCGCTGCGCGTTGTAAAGTCGCGCAAGCGCGCTCGTCTTCGCTCTCCCGGCGCGCCGTGGATGAAGGTTTTCGCCAACGTGAAGGAGTACGGTTCTAAGTGAGTCTGAAAGTTGCCATCACATCGAAATCGGACGTGTCACCCGCAGTCATCGGCGTCTTGCAGGAGGCCGGCGTCGAGATCATTCAGCGCGCTTGCACCACTGAACAAGAGGTGATCGACACTGCGAAGGACGCCGACGCAATCCTCGTCGCAACGCTGCCGCTAACCGGCCGCAACGTCTTGAACGCCCTCCCAAAGGTCAAGGCCGTCTGCCGAAACGGGGTCGGAGTCGACTCCGTTGACCTACAAGCCGCCACCGAACTGGGCATCTGCGTCTGCAACTCCCCCGGCGTAAACACCACCGAGGTCGCAGACCACGCAATGGCCCTGCTCCTCTCGATCACCAGGCAGATACCGGAGCTCCGGGAACACGTAAAGGCGGGCGCGTGGAGCGACCGGCCAGGCGACCTTGCAGGAGCCAAGAAGCGCATCACCAGGATAGCCGGCAACACCGTCGGCATCGCAGGATTCGGCAACATCGGACAGGCCTTTTCCAACAGGATTCGAGGCTTCGGACCCGCCAGGGTGATCGCATATGACCCATATGTACCCACCACCACCGCAGACCTCTTCGGGGTGCAACTGGTCGACTTCGATGAACTGGTCACCCAATCCGACTTCATTTCGGTACACATGCCACTGACCGAAGACAACCGCCACATCTTTGGGCGGGAGGCGTTCGAGAAGATGAAGCCGACCGCCATCCTCGTGAACACGGCGCGAGGGCCTGTCGTCGACGGCGCCGCGCTCCAGGAAGCCTTGGAGACCGGGCAGATCGCAGCAGCCGGCCTCGACGTCACGGAAGTCGAGCCGATCGACGCAGAAAGCCCGCTCCTTGGCATCCCCAACCTGACCATCACACCCCACGTCGCAGGCGCCTCGGAGTACTCGGGCAACGAGGGATCCAAGCGCTGGGCCGAAAACGCGGTGAGAGTTCTAACCGGGCGCGCCCCATGGGGCCTGGCGAACCCCGACGTGATCAAGAGAATCGCCGTAATGCGTTCCCACGGGGCCGCCAGGTGGGAAGGCGTTCCCGACATACAGCTGTCCACGGGATTCTGAGCGGCGCACTAGCCTCCCGTCCTGACCCAAAGGCGCTCTCCGTCCGATTCCAGCGTCACCGTCCCCTGTTCACTCGTCACCAGCGTCTGACCCTGCGGAACGACTGACGACAGCCGCTCCATCACGTCGGGCGAGGGGTGGCCGTATGGATTGCGATTTCCCACCTGCACTATCGCTATGGCCGGGGAAGCGGCATCGAGAAAGACCTCGGACGAAGAGGTGTCGCTGCCGTGGTGAGGAACCAATAGCGCCGTGGAGCGCAATTCTGCGCCGGTCTCCACCAGCCTGGCCTCCGACTCGCGCGATATGTCGCCCGGAAGCAGTACCGACACCTTGCCGTAGGTGAGCATCGTCACAATTGACGCGTCGTTGAGGGCCAGCCCGGGTTCGTCCCGGCGAGCCATCAGAACCTGGAGAGCCACCCCGTTGTCGAATGCCACCACCTGCCCGGCGTCTGCCACGAACCGGCGGGGATGCGCGTCCGCCAATTTGCGCCACGCTGCGTACGCAAAACTATCGTGCTCCACCGGAGACTCCATCAGCGCGTCCACGCCGAAGCGCTCGATCACCGCCTGCAACCCGCCAACGTGGTCTGCGTCGGGATGAGTAAGGACCACCAGATCGAGCGACCTGTCCCAGAACGGCTTGTAAGACTCAAGCCTCTCCACCGCGCCTTCCGGGTCGAGCCCTCCGTCGATGAGGACCGTCGACCCTCCAGGTGTCTCGATAAGGGCCATGTGCCCGCGGTCGACCTCGAAGAAGGTCAGCCGGAGATACCTCGTCGGCTGGGCGGTCGCCACCAGCGCCAGGCACACCCCCGCCAGCGCTACGGCGATGAGCGCCAGGGGCAATGGCGGCGCCCATGGAATCTGCCGCCGCGGCAGCCCCGTCACGCTGAGCCAAGCCGACCGAGCCGCCCTTGAGATCCGGCTGCGCGCCAAGAAGACCGCCAGCCCGCCGTAGTACGCCGCAGCCGCCGGAGCCGCCCAGCCCACGGCGTCCAACGGGCCGGGCGGTATGTTGGCGAATACCCTCGACACCCCGGCCATGTATTCGGCCACTACCCACAGAGGCCAGCCGATCACCGTACCCACCGGCTCAAGCAGCATCCCGGCGAATCCGGTCAGCGCGGCAAGGACAAAAGACAACGGCAAAACCGGCAGCGCAAACAGCGTGGCAGGTATGCTCCACACCGGAACTTTGCCGAAGTACAGCCCGATAATCGGGGCCACCGCAACCGTCGCCGCCACCGACGCCGCGAGCGTAGCCGCCAGGTACACGCCTGCGGAACTGACAAACGGCTTGGATCCCCACCTCTCTTCACTGGGCCTGCGAAAGGCGTCCCTCAAAGGATCGAAGAAGAGGGCGATTCCGGCAATGGCCGCAAAACTGAGCTGGAAGGAGACCGAGCCAAGCGCCGACGGATCCAGCGCAACCATCAACGCCGCCGCCAGGCCAACCGCAGGCAATATCGCACGCTGCCTGCCCATGAAACGGGCCGCCAGGTAGGCGCTCGCCATTATCGCCGCGCGGGTCGCCGAAGGCGGAAATCCCGCCAAAGCAGCGTATCCCCACACCATCAGGGCCGGAGCCAACAGGTACAACTGACGCCTGCGCCCTATCGCCGCAGCGGCCACGCCCATCGACAGCGCGCCCACCATACCCACGTGCAGACCCGATATCGCAAGCATGTGAGACGTGCCCGCGGCGCGAAAGTCCTCGACCAGTTCCGTATCCAACCCGGCCCGCAGACCGGTCGTCAGCGCCACGCCCAGGTCGCCGCCCGCGCCACCGGCTGAACGCTCGATAGACGCCGCAAGAGACTGCCTAAATGCGGCCATCCGGCGTCTGACGGGATTCCCGGCGTCCTCCCCCAGCAACACCGCCTCATCCGCGTTCAGACGGCCCGCCACCTGCCCACCGGCATCGTCGAACGGCCTGAACACGCCCGAAACGGCATAGCGGTCGCCGTAGCGGAACCCGTTGACCGGCCTGGGATAGCCGCCGTCCGAAGCGCTATCGGCAAGCCGCTTCACGTACGCGTCAATGGTGAATCTGACGTCCCGCGCCTGCCCCCCTATCACTGCCTTGTCCACTTCCAGCCGAAGGCGCGTCGCGCCTATCGCACGAGCCGGATCTTCCAGGAGCGCGCCTTCAAGTGTGACAACCGACGAGACCCCCGGCGCGCCGAACCAGCCGTCACTCGCATCCACGTGCGCGACGTGTCCGCCGCGCCAGGCTCCCAGCAGCGCGATCGCCAGCAAAAACCCTATGCCGACGCCGCGCGAGCGCGTCAACAACGCCGCCGCCGACACAGCAACGACCGCGGCCAACAACAGGTGGAAAGATACCGTGGAGACCCGTAGGCCGGGAGCAAGATCGAACGCCAGAGCGCCGCCGGCGCCAAGCAGGAAGACGACCGCCGAGGCCGCAAGCCTCAAGGTCCCACCGCCACGTGCGGACGGATCAAGTCCACCGTACCTGGCCCGATCCCAGGTATCTGGAGAAGGTCATCGACCGACGTGATCGGCCCGTTCCGCTCCCGAAAATCTATGATCTGCGTAGCCCGCTTCTCACCTATGCCGGGCAGCGTCATCAGTTCCGACTCAGTTCCGGTGTTCAGATCGACCGGACTGCCGTTGGCCGCACCTGCCGGACTCTCGGCTGCCGGCCGGTCTGCGGCCTCATTCGAACCTGCCTCGCCGCCGTCCAACATCTCCCGAGCCGCGCCCTCCAATTCGGGAACCGCCAGGTGGCTGCCGTCAACAACGCGCGCAGCCAGGTTGAACCTCGAAAGATCCGCAGCGGGAGCCGATCCGCCTGCCGCATGCAACGCATCGATCACCCTCGAACCCACCGGCAGTTCGTAGGCCCCCGGAAACAACACCGCGCCGCTCACGTGCACCACCACCGGGGCCGGAGTCGGGATCAACACCTCCATACGCCCCGGCGCAGGACGCTGGGCTAACCACAACGCCACAGAAGCCAGGGCCAGCCCCACCGAAAGAGCGGCCAGCCCCCACGCCGCCAACCTGCGGGCCGTCCCGGCATCCTCGACGGCCGGCAACGCCTCTTTCGGCGCATCTTCCGCGCCTGGGCTATCTGGGGATTTGCGTTCCTGGTACGACATATCTGAGACCCTTGCCTAAATGCCTAGAGACCGTCTACAAACCTCTTCCCCCGTCTGCGGGGGAAGATTGAGATGGGGGTGACCGGAGTGCTGCAAGGAACAGGCCGTAGAGTTATGCAAAGGTCTCATATCTGCCTCAGGCCGAGTCGTCGAGCGCCTCCGGCGGCTAGCCGGGCTCTTCGAGTCTCGTCCCTCCCGGCGCGCAGGAAGTATGACACGAATAGAGGAGAAATACGCGCTGACCTGGCCGCCGTCCGCCATTACACTGGAAGTAGGCACAGGAGGGGTGGCAGAGCGGTTGAATGCGCCGGTCTTGAAAACCGGTATCCCTAACAGGGATCGCGGGTTCGAATCCCGCCCCCTCCGCCAAGCTTCTATACTCTGCACACTGCGTACACGACTTACCTCCCACCACCTTGAAGAGCCGTTAATATGGGCCTAGAACGAAGTGGTGGCGGCTTGGGGCAATTCTCTCAAAGTACAGTGGCCCGGGCCGGGATCTTGCAACAGTCAGCCGGCAGCCGAGAGGAACGGTCTTGCACACAATAACCTCCGGTGGAAGATCCCCCCTGCCCGCCTTGATTGCGGCCCCGGTCCTGCTGGCCCTGTTTCTCGGCTGCAATGAAGGCCGCCCGCCCGCTGTACCCACTTCCGCGGACACCGGCACAGCCATAGCTGAGACCGTTACCGCGGTTATGGCCGCGACCGCAGCCGGTCCCGGCCCTGCTACCACTGCTGACGACGGCGAGGAAGCCATAGCCGCCGCCGTAGCAAAGGCCGTCGCCACCGCCATGGCCGGGGCCCCAGACGATCCAACTCCCGATCCAAGCCCCACTCCCAACCCAAACCCCAGTCCTACACCTGCTCCCCGCCCTACTCCTACTGTTGACGAAAGGGAGGAGGCCATAGCCGCCGCCGTAGCAAAGGCCGTTGCCACGCTCATGGCCGGAGTCCCGGACGATCCAACTCCCAAGCCAAGCCCAAGTCCTACGTCCACTGTTGACGACGGGCCGGAGGCCGGGGCCGTTGCCACGGCCGGGGCCGACCCCACCCCCACTCCCGCTCCCTCTCCCGGTCCCGCTCCTAGCCCCATCCCAACTCCCAAGCCTTCCCCCAGCGTTGACGACGGGGCCGCGGCCACCGCAACCGCAGCCGCAGCCGCCAAGATCAACGCAGAGGCCGAGGCCCTGCACGAAGCTCTACGCTTGGCGCTGGACTACTATTTCAACAGCCCCTCTCGCGGCAACCGGGACCAAGCCATAGCCTACGCCGTCTCCATGACCAACACCAATACGGAGATCGTGGGCAGGGCCTTCAACGAGGCCCTGGGAAGCGTACCCGGCGCAGCCCCGCTACCCGTAGACCCCGCTGCCAAAGACATGTCCGACGCAGTGGCAGCGGCCGTCACACTGGCGCTGCAATACATCATCCATTCTCCCAACGACCGGGAGGGAGCCGTGGCCCACGCCGTCGCCGCGTCCGGCGCCGGGGTCGATGCCAATGCCGTGGCCGGCGCATTGGACAGGGTACTGAACAACCCCATCGGCTTTCCAAACATCGACACCGAAACAGCCGTGGCCGCCGCAAACGCCGTCTCCGAGGCCACGGCAATAGCCGCCACCCGCGCCCGCGTAGAGGCCACCATAGCCGCAAATAAGGCCGCCGCTGAGGAAATGATCAAGGCCATGGCCACCGCCACTCCCGTCCCCGCCAGGCGTTACGACTCCTGGAACGACCACGAGTGGCTGGCGGTTCCAAAACCATGGTGGAGGGAGTCCAAACCATACGACTGCGACCCGCCGACCAACCCCAATTCGCCCTGGACAGCCGCGGGAATGCCGGACCTCGGAGGCCAGGACCCACTGTCCCTCATACGCTGGTTCGGAAACGGCAGCTACGTCCGCTACGGCCTCATGGGGTTCGAGGGATGCGCCGTTATGAGCAAGTATCCCGACCGCACCCACCTGGACATGCCCGCAGACCCCGCCTACTACTCACTGGGCAATCTGGAGATAGCCGTGGACATTGCCAGGGTGCCCGCGGACGCCCCGGAATGGCCGTATGACGACGGCGCCCGAATCGACGTGAGCATGGCCGAAGCCGTCAATGCCCTAAACGACAACATAGCCGCGTACTTTCGAAAGATCTCTCAGGGCAAACTGCAAATGACCTTCGCCGCCGGCGAGGAGTTCCAGGCGAGCGGAAGGGCAACCCCGCAGGACGTCGAGGACCAGTGGCTCGCCCTGATCGGCGTTGTGGGATGCGACCCGGACGATCCCGACAGGCCAGGCTGCAGATGGGGTATCCCCGGCGCCCTGAACCGTATTCTCTTAAACGACGTCGGAAAATACTCCGGAGGGTCGGCGTGGAACGGCTACGCCGAATTGGGGCTTGTCAGCCTGCAAAGCGCCGCAATGACGACGATGCTCCACGAAATCGGCCACGCCTGGATGTTCTGGCCACATTCCTATACCGAGCTTCCGTGGAGAACCGACTCCGGCGCGCCCTACCAGATGCCCAATCCCTACAGCAGCCGCTACGACTTCATGTCCGAGCTAAACCCCTCTAGGCCCGCCGGCTGGTACCAGGACATGCCCACCACGCTGGCCGTCAACCGCTACGCAGCCGGCTGGATCGAGCCGGATGACGTGGCCCTGCACCTTTCCGACGCAGGAACATACAGGCTGGCCAGGCCCCGGCAGAGCGGATACCAGTTCCTGGTCATTCACTCCGGCAGGCCCGGCGCTTTCACCACCCTGGAAGTCCTGGACGAACGGAACGCCGTCTATCGCGACGACAACGCCGTGGTCTTAGACCCCGCAAGCCCGGGCGGCAGGCGGCCCATGCGATACGAAGGCGTAATGGTGAGCAGGTACGACCAGACCACCGGCACGGGCTACAACGCACGGACCGGACCAGCCCTATACGACCCCGATAACCCCAACTACGAATCGGACGTGGGATACGGCCGCGACGACTTCTCCGTCATCGCAGACGGAGAGTCCAGGAGCATAGGCGGAGGGATAAACGTGAGCGTGACGAAGAAACCGGACGGCAGCTACGACGTGGCCGTATCGGGCGGCAGGATAGCCGAGTACAGGCCATGGTGCATACCTATCTGGTTCTCCGGCGAGTACGATGACGGCTGCATGATGGAGGACTACTTCAACTCTGCAAACGGCAACTAGCGGACGCTTCACGGCGACGAAGTGACGTAGCCGCGTCTCTCCCGAAGAGGCGGCCCCCCTTTCCTTATGCAGACGCGGCCGGCGCGTGCATCTCGCTCGCGCTTCTGCGGGCCGGAAATGCGCGGTGAAACCAGGGCGCATCGTGTATCATTAACAACTGGATATGAGCGCTCCACGTCCCCGGCTAGCCCAAAATCCCGTGTCACACTCGGCGTTTCCAGCCACCTTCGCGAAACTAGACAAGGAGTTTTCATGACGAGCCGCCTGATAGACAGGATCGATGCCCCAGGCGACCTCAGGCCCCTCTCCCGGGAGGAAATGGACCAGGTTGCACAAGAGGCCCGAGAGGTAATCATCTCCGTCATAACGGAGCGAGGCGGCCACCTGGCCTCCAACCTCGGAGTCGTAGAACTCACGCTCGCGCTCCACCGGATTTTCGACAGCCCAAAGGACAGCATCGTCTGGGACACCACCAACCAGACATACACCCACAAACTGGTGACAGGCAGGCGCGACCAGTTCAAGGACATACGCCTCGAGGGCGGCCTCTCAGGATTCGGCGAACCCGATGAAAGCCCGCACGACACCCTCTGCGCCGGCCACGCAGGCACAGGGCTTTCAATAGCGCTAGGCATCGCAGAGGCATCGGCCAACCGCAAACTCGACTCCTGGACCGTCGCCGTCGTAGGAGACGGCGCCATGACCTCCGGCTCCAGCTTCGAAGCCCTAAACAACATCGTCCACCTGAACCCCGAAAAGCTAATCGTCGTACTCAACGACAACGGCATGTCAATCTCCGAAAACATCGGATTCCTAACCAACTGGCGAAAGAGAGTCATCACCCGACCCGAATACAACGCAATGGTCAACCGCATGAGGGCCCTGTCCAAGAAGGCCCCTGCCGGAGACCTCATGTACAGGCTCGTAAAGAGGTTCAGCGCCGGACTCGAAGGCATGGTCGTGCCCACGATGTTCTGGACCGAAATGGGCTTCCAGTACCTCGGCCCGGTCGACGGCCATGACTTCAAGCAGCTCGAACAGACCCTCAACCAGGCCAAGAAGTCCACCGGCCCGGTGCCCCTGGTCCACGTCGTCACACACAAGGGACACGGCTACGAACCGGCAGAGGACGACCCCGTAAAGTTCCACCAGCCCAGCTCCCCACTGGGCGACGGCTCAGGCGCACCCACATACTCAAAGGTCTTCGCACAGACCATCACCCGCCTCATGCAGCAAGACCGGTCGGTAGTCGGCATCAGCGCCGCCATGCTCGAAGGCACCGGCCTCGCCGAAGTAAAGCAACTATTCCCAGACAGGGTCTTCGACGTCGGAATTGCAGAACAGCACGCCGTCAGCATGGCCGCCGGAATGGCCTCCAACGAACTCAACCCCTTCGTCTCCATATACTCCACCTTCCTGCAGCGAGCCTTCGACCAGGTCGTACACGACATCTGTATACAGAACCTGCCCGTCACCCTGATAGCCGACCGCGCAGGCATCGTCGGAGAGGACGGCAAGACACACCACGGCGCATTCGACATCTCATACCTCAGGTGCCTACCCAACGCCGTCGTCGCCGCCCCCAAGGACGAAAACGAACTGCAGCACCTCGTATACACCGCATACAAGCACGACGGCCCGTTCGCAATCAGGATCGCCAGGGGCGCCGCCACAGGCGCGCCGATGGACGACGACCTCAGAGAACTCCCCCTCGGCAAGGGATACGTCACCAGAGAAGGCGCCGACGTCGTCATCTTCGCCCTCGGAAAGCCCGCCGGCCCCGCAATGCAGGCGGCCGGAATGCTCGAGGAATACGGCATCTCCTGCGGCGTAGTGAACCCCCTATTCGTCAAGCCCCTCGACGTCGACCTGCTGCTGGAAGCCGCCGGAAAATCGCGCCGCATCGTCACCGTCGAAGAAAACGTCCTCGCAGGAGGATTCGGCTCAGCCGTCCTAGAAGCCCTCGCAGCCGCCGGCCTCAGCGACGTACCAGTACACCGCATCGGAATGCCAGACTCATTCATAGAACACGGCGCCGCCGCAGACCAACGACGCCAACTCCAACTAGACGCCCAAGGCATCGCCCACCAAGTCCTAACCGCCTTCTTCCCAAACGCAAAGGCAGACAAAGAAGGCGCGGGAGCAGGAGTAGCCGCGTCGTAGGGGCGCGAGAGACGGCGGGGAAAGAGTAGCGGTCGTCACCGAGCGACTCAGTATCCGCCACGGCGACAAAACCCTCTCCGACCACCCAGTAGGGACCCGAGCAAGCCCGCGCCATCCCTATGGCGCCAAGGCAGCAATACGCCGTGGCAGTACGCGCGCTCCCAGCGCCAAACCTCAACCTCGACGCGCAACGCAGAAGGCGGCCTGGTACCCCGTACGGGATTCGAACCCGTGATCTTCGGCTTGAAAGGCCGACGTGCTAGGCCACTACACCAACGGGGCACAAGTCAACCCTACCAGCATAGCAAAGCAGCGCCCCGGATACCCGTCATCCACCCCCAGCCCCGTCTTTCCCGACCCCGATCGGGAATCCACGCCGCCACGGCGCGCGCCACCCTACGGATAAACCGCCAACCCCTCCAACCCCATCCTCTCCCCCATACCCAGCATCACGTTCATATTCTGCACCCCACTGCCCGCTGCGCCCTTCACCAGGTTGTCCAGAGCCGTCACCACTATCAACCGCCCAGTCTGCTCACTCACAACCGGATACACCAGGCAGTCGTTGCTCGCCCAGGTCTGCTTCGTCGACGGAGCCTCATCCGCCACCGTCACGAACGGCTCATCTGCGTAGAAGTCCCTGTACAGCGAATCCACCTGCGCCTGGTCTACCCCATCGTCCAGCCGCGCATAGCACGTACCCAAAATGCCCCTCGTCATAGGCACCAAGTGCGGGACGAAAGTCACGCCCACGTCGCCGGCGGACGACAGCGCGCTCAACTCCTGGCTGATCTCCGGCTGGTGCCTATGCCCCGTCAGCCCGTAGCCCAGCGTATTGTCATTCAACTCCGAAAAGTTGTACCTCACGTCTGCGCTGCGCCCCGCGCCCGACACGCCCGTCTTCGCGTCGTACACCACGTCCGGCTCCACGATCCCGGCCTGAACCGCAGGCGCCATGCCCAGTATCGCCCCCGTCGGAAAGCAGCCCGGATTCGCCACCAGCCGCGCCCCCGCAATCCGCTCACGATGAAGCTCCGGCAGCCCGTACACCGCCTCTTCCACGTACTGCGGAAACGGATGCCGCACCTTGTACCACGACTCGTAGACGCCGAGGTCCTTCAGCCTGAAGTCGGCGCTAATGTCCACCGCCTTCACACCGCGCTCCAAGAACGGCCCCAGCCGCTCCGCGCTGGCAGCGTGCGGCAACGCCGAAAAGACCACGTCGACCGGCTGATCCACGTCCGAGTCGATCCTCAGGCCGACGTGCCGCAGGTGCGGAAACACCTCGCCGAGGTACTTCCCGGCGGCGCTGCGCCCCGTTATCGACACCAACTCCACGCCGGGATGACGGTGCAAAATACGCGCCAGCTCCGCCCCGGCGTAGCCCGTCACGTTCAGTATTGCCGCTCTCGCCATCTTTGCTCGCACCCAGTCGTTGACCTAATTTCAGATTACCACTCGCCGCTGCCCAGAGTACGAGGCAACACCGCTCAGCTTCTCGCCGCTGACTAGAGGGCCGTGCGCCCCGGACATTCCTCGTACAGCGGGCACTCACCGCACAGCGGACGCCGCGCCTTGCAGATGCGCCGGCCGTGCGTAATCAGCAGCACGTGGAAGGTAAACCGGTCGTCCGGCGGCACGATCTCCTCCAGCGTGTCGTGCGCGTCGTCCGCCGACGTCCCCGGCCGGATCAGCCCAAGACGGCCCGAAACGCGGTGTATGTGCGTATCGACCGGCATCGCCGGCATTCCAAGCGAGAACGACAGCACCACCGCCGCCGTCTTGGGCCCGACCCCCGGCAACGCCTGGAGCCACGCCTTCGCCTCTTCAAGCGACATCGACGCCAGGAAACCCAGGTCGAGATCGCCGCGCCGCTCCAGTATCTCCGCAAGTATCCGCTGGATGCGCACCGACTTCTGGTTCGCCAGTCCGCCCTCCCTGATTGCGTCCGCCACCCGCTCCGGCGCCGCCGAGATCACCTCCGGCCAAGTCGGGTAGCGCGCACGCAGCGAGCGGTAGGCGCGCTCCGCGTTGAGATCGGAGGTGTGCTGCGTGAGCACGGTGAAGATCAGCTCTTCCAGCGGGGCCATGCGAGGTCGCCACTCGACCGGCCCGTACAACGCCGTCAGCCGTCCGGCCACCTCCAGCGGCGCGATGGGCAGGCGTGACGGAGGACGCGCCCGCCGCCGGCCGCGTCGTCGCGCCTTGGAAGCTGCCCGGCCCGGCATCAGACCGGTTCAGCTGGCCCGCGAGCGAGCGTACTGCACGAGGCCGAGCAGCGACTCCCTGGCCTCCGATTCCGGCGTTGCCAGGATCGAGTCGACCGCCTTGTCGAGGTAGCTCTCGGCGGCGGCGCGGGCATCCGCCATCGCGCCCGACGACCTCACCTCGGAGTACGCCTCCTGCATGAGACCGTCCCGCTCTGCGGCGTCCAGTTCCAAGTACTCGCGCAGCTTGGGCGCCCAGCCGTTCTCAAGCGCTATCAGCGATGGCAGCGTCAGCACACCCTCGCCAAGGTCATGGTTCACCGGCTTCCCTAGCGCATCGCCGGCGTGCTCGAAGTCCAGGATGTCGTCCACTATCTGGTACGCGATGCCGAGATTGACCCCGTACTCCGTACACGCCTGAACGCCCGCCTCGTCCCCCTCGCCAAGCACCGCGCCGCTCTCCGCGGCCGTCGAGAACAGCGACGCCGTCTTGTCGTACACGCGGGCATAGTATTCGCGCTGCGTTATCGACGCATTCCACGCGTCGAGCATCTCGTGCAGTTCGCCGCGGGACAGGTAGGCGATCGTCTCCGCGTACCGCTTGATCAGGCGAAGGCTGTTGGTCTCGCAAACGAAGACCGCCGACGTCGCAAAGGCATAGTCGCCCAGCAGAACCGCCATTCTGCCTCCCCACAGGCTGTTTGCAGTGGCCCGGCCCCGCCGGGTGTCTGCCCCGTCCACCGTGTCGTCATGGATCAGCGTGGCAATGTGCAGCAGCTCCACCGCCGTCGCCATGTTGATCGTCCGCTCGTCCGGCTCCCGGCCCCAAAGCTTCGAGGCCAGCAGGGTGATGGCCGGCCGAACCCGCTTGCCCGGCGTGCTCAGGACGTGCGCGAGACGGCCCGCCATGCCGGAGTGAACGGCCTCCTGGCTCCTCCACACGCCGGCCAGCTTCTCGATCACCAGGTCGATGTGCCGCGCCACCGGCGCGTAGATCTCTTGCTGCGTCTGTTGAACAACCATGAGGGAATTAGCCCGCCCCCGCGCCGGCCGCTTCGAGGCGAGCGTACTCATCCTCGACCACCGACTCGTCCAGCTTGCGGAATAGAGGCCGGGAGCGGCGCAGCGGCGCGCCGGGCAGTACCTCCCGCCTGG
The DNA here is from genome assembly GCA_963663555.2 of Dehalococcoidia bacterium. Taxonomy (GTDB): domain Bacteria; phylum Chloroflexota; class Dehalococcoidia; order Lucifugimonadales; family Lucifugimonadaceae. Next base: position 406,577 of record CAXXNJ010000005.1, on the reverse strand, counting down.
CCCAACCCCCTTCTACGACGCTGCCCTCGAATCCGAGCATGTCGTGAATCTCCTCGGATGCGAACGGAACGAACGGGTGCATGACGGTGCGAAGCGTCGAAACGATGTTCAGGGCGGTCCACAGGGTGGTCCCCGCGGCGGCCCGGTCGGTCTTGACCTCCGCCCACGGGGCCTTGCGGTCCATGTAGCGGTTGCCGTGCTGCGCAAGCGCCATCGCGGCCCGCAGACCGTCCCTGAAGCGGCGCGCCTCTATGGCTGACGACACCTCCGCAAGAGCGGTGTCGCACGCCCCAATGGCATCTTCGTCGATTTCCGCCATTGGGCCCGGCTCAGGCGCGGCGCCGTCGAAGTTGCGGTTGGCGATGGTCATCGTGCGGTGTACGAAATTGCCGAACGTCGCAACCAACTCGTTGTTGTTGGCCGCCACGAACGCCTCCCACGTGAAATCCGTGTCCGAGGTCTCCGGCATCGTCGCCGCAAGATAGTACCTAAGCGGGTCGGCCTCATACCGCTCGAGGTAGTCCGGCAGCCAGACGGCCCAGTTGCGGCTCTTCGAGAACTCCCGCCCGCGGAAGTTGAGATACTCGTTCGCCACCACGTCCGTCGGCAGGTTCAGCCCGCCGTAGCCCATCAGCATCGCCGGCCAGATGAGGGTGTGGAAAGGTATGTTGTCCTTGCCCTGGAAATAGTAGGTCTCGGCGTCGGCATCTTCCCAAAACCGCTTCCACCCATCGGGTTCGCCCCTCCGCTGCGCCCACTCCTTCGCCGCAGAAAGGTAACCGATAACCGCCTCGAACCACACGTAGATGCGCTTGTCCTCATAACCGTCCACCGGCACGGGAATGCCCCAATCTATGTCCCGCGTAATCGCCCGGTCCCGCAGCCCCTCGCGCAGCCAGGCCAGCGTCTGGCGGCGCACGTTGGAGCGCCAGTCTTCACGGCCCTCAACCCACCGCTCCAGCTCGTCCTGGAAGGCGCTGAGCCGCAGGAACTGGTGCGACGTATCCCGGAACTCCGGCGTCGAGCCGTCACGCTTGCTGCGGATGTTCAGCAGGTCCGAAGCATCCAGCGTCCGACCGCACTTGTCGCACTGGTCGCCGCGCGCGTTGGCATTGTCGCAGTGGGGGCACTCCCCTTCCACGAAGCGGTCCGACAAAAACCGACCCTCGGTGACGGAGTACGGCATCGTCTGCACCGACTCGTACAGGTAGCCGCTCTCTCGCAGCGTGTTGAAGATGTCGTGCGTGACCTCGTAATGGTTCTCCGTGTCGGTGTGCGTGTAGATGTCGTACGAAAAGCCCATCGCCGACAGGCACTCCGACCACACCGCGTGGTACCGCTCGGCGATGACCAGCGGGGCCACCCCCTCGTCGGCCGCCCGCAACGCCGTCGGCGTGCCGTGCATGTCGCTGCCCGAAACCATGATCGCCTCGTTGCCCGCCAGCCGGTGATAGCGAACGAAAATATCCGCCGGAACGTTCATGCCGGCGATGTGCCCCAGGTGAGGCGGTCCGTTCACGTACGGCCAGGCGACCGCTACGAGGATCTTGCGGGGCAAGTGGGTTCTCTATCGGGTATCAAGCGGGGGTGAAAAAACGGGAAAACTGCAAACAAGCGTGCCATCACCCCCAATTATAAGTGACATCCACAACCCCCAACGAACCCACCCCGCAGGGGCGTCCCCCCCGTGGACGCCCCCCGTAGGGGCGATCCCTTGTCATAAGACGCCGTAGGGGCGATCCCTTGTGGGCGCCTGGCGGGGAACGGGGCGGGGAATCGTCGCCCACCAACACGCGCGACGCCGCCAACAACGCGCGCCCAGCAACAACCCGCCCCGCAGGGGCGCCCCCTCCCACCTCTTCCCCCGTCCGCGGGGAAAGATTGAGATGGGGGTCTTCCCGCGCATCGCACACCCCCACGCGCGACGCAGATACGTCTTCCCCGCAGGGGATGGAACCGTAGGGACGATCCCTTGTCATAAGACGCCGTAGGGACGATCCCTTGTCATAAGACGCCGTAGGGACGATCCCTTGTCATAAGACGCCGTAGGGGCGATCCCCTGTCATAAGACGCCGTAGGGACGATCCCTTGTCATAAGACGCCGTAGGGGCGATCCCCTGTCATAAGACGCCGTAGGGGCGATCCCCTGTCATAAGACGCCGTAGGGGCGATCCCCTGTCATAAGACGCCGTAGGGGCGATCCCTTGTGGGCGCCTGGCGGGGCCCGGCGGGGGAATCGTCGCCCACCAACACGCGCCACCACCCACCGAGCCAGCCTGGGAAGACCCACACCGTCATCGCCCCCTCCCGCGCATACACGTCCTGCTTGCCTGTCCCGCCTTCACACGGCAACGCGATAAAAGCTGTTCTCTAGTTTACCGATCAACAAGTTGATCACTTGGGGCATGAGGAGGCCCAGTTCCGCCAATCTGGTGCGGGGCGCAATCAAGATAAGTACAGGCATCGTCAAGTAGTCCGGGTTCTGCTGGTGTTCTATCCCTTGATCCGCAGTTAAGAAAACATCGAATCCATGAGTTCGTGCGAGTCTGAGCAGAACGCCATTGCTTCTGCCTGCCCATCCCATCCGCTGGACTGTACGCGTCTCAAAGGAATCCGGAAAGCGCGAGCCGATTTGCCTTGGGAGCGACTCGTCAAGCAGCAGTTTCACCTCCCTACACCTTGATTGCCTGCTTCACGTGCTGGAGAACCGACACCGCCTGCTCGCGTGATACCGTCGGATAACTCTCCAGGAAATCTTCAAGCCTGTCCCCCGCTTCTAGGTGCTCGATCAGTATTCGAACCGGAACCCTCGTGCCGGAAAACACCGGCGTGCCACCCAGTATCTCTTTGTCCCTGCTTATCACTTCGTTCTTCATCACACTTCTCCTTAACTCAATTGTACTGCCCCAACGTCCGATGCTCCCCTCGCGTCCGTCGTAGCACACAGAACGCGGTCGAGCAGACCTAGTTATCCAGTTCCTCCGATACCAGGGCAGCCCACTCTGCTGTGGGCTGCCCTGGTCGCAAAAATCACATCGCCGCCAGGACCCGTGGGACGTCCCCGACAAGAACCGTAGCTGCGTCCCCGGCAAGAACCGTAGCTGCGTCCCCGGCAGGAACCGTAGGGGCGTCCCTTGTGGGCGCCTGGCGGGGCCCGGCGGGGGGAATCGTCGCCCAGCAACAACCCGCCCCGCAGGGGCGCCCCCTCCCACCTCTTCCCCCGTCTTCGAGACCTTTGCATAAATGTCTCGCGACCCTCTACAGACCTCCAATTTTTCGATGGACGAAGATGAGAATCGGGGTAATTAGGTCGGCTCTGAGTGGGCAGCTGGGATTTATGCAAAGGTCTCGTCTTCGGGGGAAGATTGAGATGGGGGTCTTCCCGCGCATCGCACATCCATGCTCATTGTCAATAACGCGCGAACCGTAGCTGCGTTCCCGGCACAAACCGTAGCTGCGTTCCCGGCACAAACCGTAGCTGCGTTCCCGGCACAAACCGTAGGGGCATCCCCCGGCAGGAACCGTAGGGGCATCCCCCGGCAGGAACCGTAGGGGCGTCCCTTGTGGGCGCCTGGCGGGGCCCGGCGGGGGGCACGCGCGACCACCAACGCCCACGCCATCAACCCACGCCACCCAACATCTTCGCTCCCATAAAAACCGCAACCCACAAACCGCCTACAAGACGGAGACCAACCCTGCTGCCAGCGCCGTCAGCGGTACGACGAGCCAGGGCGGCCAGCGCCAAAATGCCAGCAGGCCGAATGACGCTAGGCCAATCGCAAGATCGACCGGGCTGTGTATGGCCGTCGTCCAGACCGGATCGTACAGCGCAGCCGCCAGCAGCCCCACGACAGCCGCGTTCACGCCGGTCAGCGCCGCCCGGAAACTCGCGTTCTTCCTCAGGCCGTCCCAGAAGGGCAGCACGCCGATCAGCAGCAGAAACGAGGGCAGGAAGATGGCGGACAGGGCGAACAGGCCGAACGTCCAGCCCCCAAGCGGCTCGCCCATCGCAGTGCCGAGGTACGCCGAGAAGGTGAGCAGCGGGCCGGGTATCGCCTGCGCGACCCCGTAGCCCGCAACGAACTCCTCGCTGGTCACCCATCCCGGCGTTACCACCTCCGACTGCAACAGCGGCAGCACGACGTGGCCGCCGCCGAATATCATCGAGCCGCTGCGGTAAAACCCGTCGAAGACGCTAAGCCAATCGTTGTCCCAAAGCTGGACCGACAGCGGCAGACCGACGAGCAGGATGAAGAACATCCCCAGGCTGCCGAATGCCAGGTAGCGGTTCAATCCGGCCCGGGACGGCTCCGCATCCGCCGTTGCGGCGGAACCGCGAAGCAGCAGCCATCCCGCCACGCCGGCAGCCGCAATCAGGATCACGTACCCCGCTGGGTTCTGCCAAGCGAGAAGCGCCGCAGCGGTCGCTACGGCTATCGTGGCGCGCGTCCGGTCGGGCGCCAGGTTCTTCGCCATTTCCCACACCGCCAGCGCCACCACGGCCAGCGCAACGATCTTCAAACCGCGCAGCCAGTCGGCGCTCACAAGGTCGCCATACTCGCCCACCCCGTAGGCGAACAGTATGAGCAGAGCCGCCGACGGAGCCGTGAATCCAAGCCACGCAGCCACTCCGCCGGCCAGGCCGCAGCGCGAAATGCCGACCGCTATTCCAACTTGGCTGCTGGTCGGGCCGGGTAGAAACTGGCACAGGGCGACAAGGTCCGCATACGTCCGCTCGTCGAGCCACTTGCGCGTGGCGACGTACTCCTGGCGGAAGTAGCCCAGGTGCGCCACCGGGCCGCCGAACGAGGTTAGGCCAAGCCTGAGCGCAACGAGGAGTACCTCTAGAGGCCTGGAGATAGCGGCCCGCATCCCAGGTCCCAACAATCTCTCAGGCGTCTCCGCCCGGTGCACACGCGCTCCGTCCGCGGCGCCTGGCCATTGTGGAAGCCGCGGCCATCAGCCCGCACGGCCGGATTCGCGCTGCTCCTCTAGGGCAAGGCGGTATACCCGGCTGCGGGACACCTTGGTGGACGCCACCACGGCATCGATCAGCCTGCGGCCCGCAAGGCCCCTCTTCCGGGCTGAGCGGATCTCCGCTATCAATTCGTCGTCAGCCGGACGGCGTCCTCCGCCTCCGGCGCCCTCGATCACGATGACGAATTCCCCGCGCGGCTTCACAAACCGCTCCAGCGCAGCGGCAGCCGTTCCACGGAATATCTCTTCGTGGATCTTCGTCAACTCCCTGCAGATCGTCAGGTTGCGGTCTTCGAATATCTCCGCCATGTCCTCCAGCGTGCGCCGCAGCCTGTGGGGAGCTTCCAGCGCCACGATCGGGCCGGGTTCGCCGATGGCGGCCTGCAAAGTATCGACACGGCCCTTCTGCTGACGCGGAAGGAAACCGAGAAACAGGAAGCGCCCGGCGGGCATTCCGGCAACCGACAGCGCCGCAGTGATCGCAGACGGCCCCGGCACCGCTATGACCTGCCGGCCGGACGCCGCAGCCGCAGACACCAACTCCGCACCGGGATCGCTCAACGCCGGAGTCCCCGCGTCGGTAACCAGCGCCACGTCCCCCAGGTCGAGAGCCGCTATCACCTCCCCAAGCCTCTCGGGCGGCGAACTCTCGTGGAAACTGATGACGCGAGGACGGGCCTCGATTCGGCTGAGCAACTTCATCGTCACCCGCGTGTCCTCAGCCGCCACCAATGGAACCGATCGCAGTACCTCCGACGCCCGGATAGAAATGTCGCCAAGGTTCCCTATGGGCGTCGCCACCACGTAGAGGGCCCCGGGTTTTGGTCGTTTCTTAGTAGTCATATCCTGAATCTTTGGAACTGGAAGATCATGCACGGCCCTGGGAAAGCGCTACTGCCGGAGGCGCCGTTGCCACTGGTGCATCCAAATCCCGGCTTGGCTCGACCGCGGCCGCCGAATCGGTAGCCGCCTCGTGCTGCACGTCCGCGTGGTAGGAACTGCGTACCAGCGGCCCGGCAGCCACGTGACGGAAGCCCATCGCCATGCCGGCATCGCGGAACTCATCGAACTCGGCCGGGGAGTAGAAGCGGATGAGCGGATGGTGGTTCTTCGTGGGACGCAGGTACTGGCCGACCGTCAGCAGCTCACAGCCCACCGACCGCAAGTCGCGCATCGTCTCGATCACCTCTTCCTTCGTCTCTCCCAATCCCACCATCATGCCCGACTTGGACGGCACGGAAGAGTCGATCTCCTTGCACCTGCGCAGCAGTTCGAGCGACAGGTCGTAGTCGCCCTTAGGCCGCACTTTTGGAAAGATGCGCCGCACCGTCTCTATGTTGTGGTTCAACACCTCAGGCCCAGCCTCGAGCACCGTCCGAAGCGCTCCGTAGTCCCCCGAGAAGTCGGGAATCAACACCTCGACCTTGCAGGCCGGAGACAGCCGCCTTATCTCCCTTATCGAGAGAGCGAACATCCCGGCGCCGCCGTCGGGAAGGTCGTCCCGGTCCACCGAGGTGACCACGGTGTAGCGCAGCTTCATGTCCGCAACCGTCTTCGCAAGGCGGAACGGCTCGCCAACGTCCAGCGTCCCTGGCCAGCCCGTCTTGACGTTGCAGTACGAGCAGGCCCTGGTGCACGTGTCCCCCAGGATCATGAAGGTCGCCGTGCGGCGGCCCCAGCAGTCGCCGATATTCGGGCAGGCCGCCTCTTCGCACACCGTATGCAGCTGCGACCCCCGGAACCTACGGCGAAGATCAAGGTAGTTTTCACCGCCGGGAGCGGGTACCTTGAACCAGGGTGGAAGTCGTCTTTGGGCTACCAAGTTGCAGGTTTCGGGGGCATCGGCATCGCGCCGAACAAGGCCGCAACAGCGCACGCGGCCGCGTATTTATATGCAGAATATCAAACATCGGCAAATTCACCGAAGCCCACGATCACCAGCGACCACTTCCAGGCACGCGGATAAAGAGAATTGGCCAAGAGAAAACACAGGCGGCGATACGAAGGCCCACCGCTGACAGGCCATCTTGAGATCGTGCCCGGCGACAGGCTGACGCTCCGGCTAGGCGACTTCAACGCGGCCGGAGAGGCCGAAACCGGTATCGACGGCGCCCCGGCCTCGGTAACCGGCGGCATCCCGGGGGAGCTCGCGCTCGCAGAGGTGGTAAAGATCTTCCCCGAGCGAGTGGCCCTGCGCGTCATAGAAGCACTTGAAGCCTCGCCTGACCGCGTCACGCCCCCATGCCCCTACGTGACCCAATGCAGCGGCTGCCAGTGGCAACATCTTTCCCCAAGTAGGCAGTTGCGGGAAAAGACCGCACGAGTCCAACAGGCCATGGACGCCCACCAAAACCTCGGCGGCGTCCGCGTCAAGCCGGCCCTGCCGAGCCCCGCGCAGTTCGGCTACCGCAACCACGCCAGGTTCACCGTCGGCAAGAAGGGCGAGAACGCCGGCGAGGTGGGATTCGTCAACGCCACGACACGCCGATTCCTGAGAGTAGACCGATGCCTGCTGATGAATGACGCCATAAACGGCGTGCTCGACCGCGTGCAGGGCCGCCTGCAAGGAATGAGCCAGGTATCCGTGCGCGCCGGAAGCGACGGTGCGCCTGCGCTCGTACAACCCTCCTTCAAACCGCCCTGGCCCGACCTGCAAACCGGCCAGTCGCACTACTTGGAGGAGGTGTCCGGGGTGAAATTCAGCGTCGCCGCATCGTCCTTCTTCCAGGTCAACGCGCCGCAGCTGTCCAACGTAGTGAGCCTCATTGCAAAGACCCTGAAACTGGGCGGACGCGAGATGATAGTGGACGCCTACTGCGGAGTGGGCACGTTCGCCATACTGCTCGCGCCCAGCGCACGCCGCGTCATCGGCATCGAGCAGTCCGCGTCCGCCGTCGCCGACGCGCGCCGCAACGCAGCGCACCTCGACAACGTCGAATTCATAGAGGCCAGTACCGAAGCCGGGCTGGCAAATATCGGCCAACCCGTCGACGCAGTCATACTCGACCCGCCGAGACGAGGCTGCGCGCCCGAGGCGATCGAAGCCGTCAAGGCGCTGGCGCCGCAGCGCATAGCATTCGTCTCATGCGAGCCCGCAGCGATGGCCAGGGACCTGTCGCTGCTGTGCGACGGCGCCTACTCGCTGGACGAGGTGTACGCAGTGGACATGTTCCCACAGACCAGGCACGTAGAGGCCATGGCGATACTGTCACGCGCATGAGGATGACTCCGGCTGCTGGTATCCTTGAACGCGTACCGGATTCGCATTACCAAGAGTCATACAGGCTGGGCCTCACTTGACCGCAACCGCCACAACTGAAACGACTGCCCTGCCCGACGAGCGAGGCCGCTTCGGCCCATACGGCGGCAAGTTCGTCCCCGAAACGCTAATGAGCGCCCTGGACGAACTGGAACGCGCCTACGAAGAGGTGAACGCCGACGACGCATTTGCCGAAGAGCTCGAAACGCTGCTCCAACGCTACGTCGGCCGCCCAACGCCGCTCTACTACGCCCCCAACCTGTCCGAGGAACTCGGCGGAGCGAGCATCTACGTCAAGCGCGAAGACCTGGCGCACACCGGCGCGCACAAGATCAACAACGCCCTCGGCCAGGCGCTGTTGGCCCAACGACTCGGCAAGCGGCGGATCATCGCAGAGACCGGCGCCGGTCAGCACGGCGTCGCAACCGCCACGGTCTGCGCCAAGCTCGGCATGGAGTGCGTCGTCTACATGGGCGAGGAGGACATTCACCGCCAGTCCCCGAACGTGTACCGCATGAAGCTGCTGGGAGCGGAGGTGCGCTCCGTAACCTCCGGCAGCCGCACACTAAAGGACGCCATCAACGAGACGATCCGAGACTGGGTGACCAACGTCGAGACGACGCACTACATCATCGGCAGCGTCGTAGGACCGCACCCGTACCCGAAGATGGTGCGGGACTTCCAGTCGGTCATCGGGCGCGAGACGCGGCGCCAGATCATCAAGCAGGCCGGCAGACTGCCCGACTACGCAATCGCCTGCGTGGGAGGCGGAAGCAACGCCATAGGGCTGTTCTCAGCCTTCCTGCCCGACCAGGAGGTTGGCCTGATCGGCGTGGAGGCGGCCGGAGACGGTGTCGACACCGAACGCCACGCAGCAACCATCACAAAGGGCAGGCCGGGCGCGCTGCACGGCTCCATGAGCTACCTGCTACAGGACGAGCACGGGCAGGTGCAGGAGGCCCACAGCATCTCCGCCGGCCTCGACTACCCCGGCGTCGGGCCGGAGCACAGCTACCTCAAGGACATAGAAAGAGCGCAGTACGTCGCCATCACGGACGACGAGGCGCTGGAAGGCTTCGACCTGATAACCCGCACCGAGGGAATCATCCCCGCCCTGGAACCCGCCCACGCCGTCGCGCATCTCCGCAAGATGGCGCCCACGCTCACCCCTCAACACGTCGTAGTCCTCCTCATGAGCGGCCGCGGCGACAAAGACCTAGACACCGTCGCAACCAAAAGAGGCATCTCGCTCTAGATCCCCAACAATGGACGCAACAAAAACCACCCCCACAAACGCCGACCAAGACATCCCCCAATCCGACGCAGGCGCCACCGCCAACCGGCCTCCACACGAGACCGCCCGGAGAACCAAGCCCGTAGACGACTCGGCCATCCCGCCGGCTTCCCACAGCAACGAAGCCCGCAAGAGGCGTTCGAGGCTAAACATTACGCACCCTGTAGAATTTGATAAGACGCTGAACATACCTCCGTTTCGGTAGGGATACGGCAGCTCGGCAGATTTAATAATCAGGCGTCTTCTTCGTTGTTTGCGTCTTCTAGTTTTTTGATTGCAGGCGTGACCACTTCTATGAAGCGACTGAGCGCTTTGGACAGATCCTCGGCAAAAGAAACGTCCAGTGCATTGCCGTGACGCAACACTAAGAATTCGTCATTTTTATATCCTAGCTTCTGATCATCATGGACATGTAATTCTTCAAGTCTGCTCTCCAGATTCTCTATTCCACTGTTCCAGTATGCAAAACCAACATCGGCTTGCCATTTGGTTTCGGAAGTTTCTGCTTGTGGGAACAGGTGCACATAATAGGTCATGTCCCAGTTGCCCCAATTTGGCCGCGAGTACCACAAATGATAGTAGCGCATGTCCATGTATGAAGCTCTCCCCGCCCAACGGCTTTTCCTGTCAGGTCGGATGCTGTCCGGCAGCCTTTCTACAGTCAAATCTGCAACTTCTCTAAGAAAGCGTGTAATGTCGTCGGTTCTGTTCCTTGCAAAAGTCTGAGTGAGTGAACCGCTGGTCCTCACAACGGAGCCGTCGCTGTCTGAGGAATCGCCAATCCCGATCACGTAGTCATCTACACCTGGCACGGGAATAATCGTGTTTGCTTGGATGTATAGTGAACCGGCCTCCGCATCTTGGTACGGAGTCAACTGTACACAAGTCATGAAGTCCTCTACCGATGCCTTTTCGTTTAGCCACAGTGCGGCCGAGGTCACTTCCGGCGCGAATCTATGGCTGACAAGGATGATCCGCTGTTCGTTGTTAAGACCATTTAGGTCATCCGAGTTGAGGTGCTTTAGAAGTCTATCTGCAGCCTCTTCCGCTGATATTTCCGCATAGTCGGCAAACATCCTTATAATGCCCTCTGTGTCAACTCGATGGAGGTAGCTCGCGTACTTGATTGCCTGCCAGTGCGCATCTGCCCCTGAGTCGTCACGCTTCAGTTCGATAACAACGAGCTTGCCGCCAGTATCCACTGCTAGAAGATCTAACCTATCGTTGGTCCGGTCGAAACCGCTGAATTCCTTGCCAATTACCAGAAGTTCCTCACCCAAGATGCTGGGGTTGTTGGCCACCCATTCTTGCAGATCCCGGCGTTCCTGAAATCCCAACTGGGATAAGTCCACCTCTTTCATGGCGTGGGATTCTTGGTCGCTGGGATTTATTCTGAACAACTGTGGATATGAAGTCATGTGTTTCCCTCCAAAACATTGCCGCCACACGCGTTCCCGTCCGGGCCGAACACGCGCACCATGCTCTTAGTCCACCTTCAACCGCGTCCACGCAATTCCGTCTACGTACTCAAAGCGCTTGTCGGCCGATAACAACTCGGCGCCCGTCTCCATGGCGTGGGCTGCAATCCAGATGTCGTTGCTCGGAATTGGGTAGCCTTTCGCTCTCAGGGCCGCCGCAATTCTAGCGTAGCGGTCCACCGTTACCGGCCCTACTTCCAGGAAAGACGTGTATGGGCTGCTGAGGAATGATTGTAGATCCGCGGCGTCAATTTCGAACCTGGGGCCACACCGGAAGCCGTGCATCAACTCTCCAACCACGATTGCGGAGAGAAACACCTTCTCAGCGCCGCGTACGATGTCCGCTACGCGCCCGTCCCCCCGCATCAGAAAGGAGTAGGCATTGGTGTCCAGTAGGATCTTCATCGCCAGGCTTCTTCGTCGATGGTCTCAAACTCCCGCAAGGCGGCGTTGATCTGGGCGGCGTGTTCCGCGGTCCAGCTGCCTATGAGGTGGTCGAGTGAAGAGCCGACGGTGTCCGCCGCTTCGTCGCGACCCGGCAGTCCGGCGCCCTTCCTGAGCAGCCTGAGCGCAGCCTTGTTCAAAGAGATCCCCTCCCTCTTGGCCAGGCCGCGCAAGCTGGCGCTGAGGTCTTCGTCGAAACCTCTGACCGTGAGTTGCTTCATTTCGCTTACTCCTTGCCAAGTGACTCAAATAGTGAGTCTATATGAGTCATTCTATGGGTCACCATGCCCAAGTCAAGAGATCATGGGCCGCAACCCACCGCAACACCTAACCCCTCTACCCCGGCTTCCTCAGACGCATCAACAAGTGCCGGCCGCCCCGCGCCGCGTAGGGCGTGATGTTCTCGTTGATGATCTGCACCAGCTCCCGCGGCCGCAACATTCCGGCCTGTAGCAGGAGGCGAGCCTCCTCCTCCTTGGCCCGGTGGAACGCAAACGCCAAAGCCGTAACGTCCATGCCCATCTCCAGTTCCAACTCCCAGGCAGCGGCCAGCGACGAGAAGGTCGCCTTGGGGTCGTCCCAGTAGGTGCTGATGATGAAGGCCCCGCCCGGCTTGAGCGTGCGCCGCACCTCCTGCGGGTCGAAGACATCCGTCGATATGGCGAGATCGAACGAGTTGTCTTCAAATGGCAGCTCGCGGGCGTTGGCGTTCAGGAAGCTGCACAGGTCTGCGATGTCTTCGATCTTAGCGAGGTCCCTTGCAACCTCCAGCTCGCTCTCGTCGATGTCGATTCCGGTCACCTTGCACCCGTACAGCGACGCCAGCCATCTTGCGTTGCCCCCCACGGCGCAGGCGATGTCCAGCGCCCGCATCTCCGGCGTGATCTTCAGCCCTTCCAGGGCCACCCGGAAGAGCGTCTGGTTCGCCCCAACGTGCATGAACTCGCCGTACGAGGCCACGTCCCAGTTGGGATGTTCTTCTATCCACCTCTGCAGGCGCTGCGTCTTGTTCATCTCGTAAGTAATCTTTCGATTCGGGCTGCAAGGCCGGCGCCGGGCCGCCTGCACGGCCGCGCGTTGCCTACGCGATAAGCTTACGGCAATATAGCCCCTGCGGTCGCACATATCCATTACGACGGGAGAGCCAAACGACATGCCGAGCCTGCTGCCCGACGAGATCGAAAACTACATACACGACCACACCTCCGGCCCCGGCCAGCCATTCGACGAATTGGCGGATACGACGCGGCAGCGAATGTCCTCACACGGCATGATGTCCGGCAGGGGAGTCGGACGGCTGCTACAGGGACTCGTACGCGCATTGGGAGCCCGCAACGTCCTTGAAATCGGCACCTTCACGGGATACAGCGCACTCATGATGGCAGAGGCCCTGCCGGAAGACGGACGCCTCATCACCTGCGACGTCGACCCAGAGGCGACCGGCATCGCAAGGAAGTTCTGGGCAAGGTCGCCCGCCGGCTCCAAGATCGAACTCAGGCTCGGCCCCGCGCTGGAAACCCTGGCCGGACTCGAAGGCCCATTCGACTTCGTCTTCATCGACGCCGACAAGGAGCCATACCCCGACTACTACTCGCGCGCCTTGGAGCTGCTCGCGCCCGGCGGCATGATCGCAGTGGACAACGTGATGTACGGCGGGCGCATCGTAGACCCGCAGGACGACGGCGGTAGGGCCATCGCCAGGATGAACGACATGATCCAAGACGACCCGGGGGTCGTAAACGTTCTCGTGCCGATCAGGGACGGCGTGATGCTCGTCTGGCGGCGCTAGCGCGTGAATATCGTGCCGGTGACGTACTCTGCGTCGTCGCTCGCAAGGAAGGCGCATATACGCGAAACGCCGTCGGGTGAGACCAGCGACTCCATGGTGGCGTCGTAACCGGCCTGGTCGCCCGTCGCCTCCAGGATGCGCTCGGTGGCATTCACCTTGAGCGGCGTGTCCACGGCGGCCGGCGCTATGTCGTTCACCCGGATCCCGTACGGGGCCAGCCGCTGCGCCATAACCATCGCCAGGCCGTGCACCCCGCCCTTGCTGGAGCCGTAGGCGAATGACGAACTGCCCCCAGTCACGCCGGCCCCGGAGGCCGTCAGCACGATGACCCCGTACCGCTGCCGCTTCATAACCGTCGCCGCATGCTTCGCCACCAAGAACGATCCCTTGAGGTTGACGCCCAGCACCTGGTCCCAGGTCTCTTCCGGGAACTGGTCTAGCTCTACGGCCGCGCCTTCCAGTATCCCGGCAAAGTGCAGCAACACGTCTATCCCGCCAAGCCAAGCCTCGGCGGCCAACACGCCGCCGTACACCGCCACCTCGTCCATCACGTCGACGTGCCAGTAGCGCCCGTCTCCGCCGGCCTCGTTGATGTCGGCCACCGTCGCCGCCCCGCCGGAGTCGTTCACGTCGAACGATGCCACCTTGGCGCCGTAAGCGGCCACGCGCAACGCAGACGCACGCCCGATTCCCGTGGCCGCGCCCGTCACGATGATGCGTTTGCCCGTGAGATCCATCTGCTCCCCATACCAGCTTGACTGTCTAGGTCTCTAATCATTCTACGGATTATCGAACGAAATGCCGCACTCCGCCGCCGCATTGAGCAGTCCATCCGCCGCCGCAGGTATCAGGCCGTCAGGCAGATGCTCGATGAGCACGTGGCCCGACGGACAGGCCCCCTGCATACCGCTCAGGAACGTATGCTGGTCCAACATTCCCCGGCCGATCACCTCCTCCTCGAAGTGCGGCAAGAGAGCGTCGACGACCCTGAAGTCCTTGGCGTGGGCGCCAAATATGCGGCCGGAAAGCGTCTCGTAGAACTCCCGCTGCAAGGCGGCGTTGTCGTAAGCCTGCTCCAGCGAGCCTATGAAGTTGACCGGATCGACGTTGAAGCCGAGGTTGTCCGAGCCGACGGCGTCGAGAAACCGCCGCACCCTCCGGGCAGAGTAGAGCGGGCACACCACGCCGCCTTCGACGGCCACCTTCACGCCCTCCGACTCCGCTGCGGAGCATATCTGCCGAGCCGAGTCCACCAGCCGGTCGAACACGCGCTCCGAGCGGTTTTCGGGATGCGGAAACCACGGGCCGCCGGGATTCAGACTGCCCGGACGCAGGTAGGTGTCCGGCGCGCCGAGCGCAGCGGTCAGGCCGCACATCCGCTTCATGAACTCGACGGAGGCCGCGCGCTCCCCGTCGTCCGGGCTCACCAGCCCGCCGCCGTAGTTCCCAACAGTCTGGCCCATCGCCACGCCGTGCCGGTCGAACATGCCCCGCAGCCTGTCCGCTTCCCCCGCGCCCATCGACGCCGGATCGTCAACCCGCACCTGTAGCGCGGCAAAGCCCAGACCCCGCACCCTCTCCAGTACGCCGTCGCCGATGGCGCGCCAGTCGCCATCCACGAGACCCGAAACGCCAAGCAGCATCCTTCAGAACTCCACTCTTAGAAGGGCGGTGTACGGGACGGCAGGTCCAGGCCGCGGGCCCGCCGCATTGGCCGCACCGGGCGTGAGGACTCATCCCGCTTTTCCCGTTCCAGCCGTGTCTTGAGCGCGCCCAAACCCGTCTCAACGACGCGGTTCAGTTCATCAAGGAACATTCCCCGCGACAGCCGGTTGCTCGGCACCGGGCCGTCCGCCCACGCCTCGCTGATGATCGTGGTGCGGCGAAAATCTCCCCGGATGTGGAACGCATGTCTCGTCTTCCAAAACCAGTTGCCGGAAGCCCAGGCGATCTCCCTGCTTTCCCGCCAGACCTCCACACGGCACCTGAACGGCAACACCTTCCGCACGCGGTACTTGAACGAGCCGCGCAAGCCGGACTCTCCCAGCCACGCCGAGGCTACAATCTCAGGATGCCAGTCCGCCCACAGCTCAACGCGGCTGAGCCAATCCCAGACCATCTCAGGAGGCGCAAACACCTCTATCTCGTGCCGGGCTCTTACCGGAGCGTCAAAGTCCATATTTGTGAAACCGAACTGCGCCGAACTGCAAAGGAAGGGACCACGCGCCATCATGGGCTATGGCCTGTGAGCGTAAGAGCCGCTTGCCTTGCAGTCAAACAGCGCACTGGCCAAGCGTCATGACCTGTCAAGACTACTGTAAACGTCACCAACCGGAGGAAACGACTTGAACACGGCAAACGGCGACATATGGCGGCGGATGGTCGCCGAAGAACACGCGCAGTCGGAACGCGTAATGGCAGAGAGGCCGCCGGGCGACTTCTGGAAGGGTCTCACGCACCGCTTTGCGCCACGGCGGGAAGGTGGAGCGCAGCCACAGGACGGCACGCTCGACGCACTGATGCCCATCGCGCAGCCCCAGCACACCGTCCTCGACGTGGGAGCCGGCGCCGGCCGGCTGGCCATACCGCTGGCGCAACGGTGCCGCAGCGTAACCGCAGTCGAACCGTCGGAGAGTATGCGCGAGGCCCTGGCAGCCGCCGCCAGGGAATGGCATGTCAGCAATCTACACGTCATAGGCGAACGATGGGAGGACGCATCCCCCGATCCCGCAGACATCGTCATCTGCTCCCACGTCGTCTACACCGTCACCGCCATAGAGTCCTTCGTAAGCAAGCTCGACAGGTTCGCAAACGAGCTCGTCGCAGTCGTCATATTCGACAAGCCCGCCATGGCGAACTTCTACCCGATCTGGGAACGAGTGCACGGGGAAGACCGTCTCAGGCTGCCCTGCCTCGCCGAGTTCGAGGATGTGCTGTCGGAAATGGGCATCCGATTCTCCACGACGCCCCTGCCGCACTGGGGCCCGATCCCATTCGAAGGCCGCAGCGAAGCCCTACGAGAGTGTGCCCAGAGGCTCTTCATCCAGCCCCACTCCAAAAAAGCCGCCCTGCTCGAGAGCCTCCTAGACGAGTCCCTAGTCGAAACCGACGTCGGCCTCACCCTCTCCTGGGCCCAACCCCACACCCCATGCCTCATATCCTGGACGCCGCAACTGCACGACCAAAGCCATCGCTCGTAGAGCGGTCGGACAGCTCGAACGGTTGGGCCGCGACGTCACTCTGAAAGCCGCTTGAACCGTCTATCTTCACAACAAGACGATGGGGGATATGGATTCCCCTGAAAACGGAAACCCACCGGACGCCCCCCGCAAGGGCGTCCCCTCCTACCTCTTCCCCCGTCTGCGAGACCTTTGCATAAATGTCTCGCGACCCTCTACAGACCTCCAATTTTTCGATGGACGAAGATGAGAATCGGGGTAATTAGGTCGGCTCTGAGGGGGCAGCTGGGATTTATGCAAAGGTCTCGTCTGCGGGGGAAGATTGAGATGGGGGTCTTCCCGCGCGACCCACCGCCACGCGCGACGCCACGAACCGCAACGGCGCAATCCAACAGGATTCACAGGAACGCCCCCCGCGGGGGCGTCCCCCGTAGGGGCGATCCCTTGTGGGCGCCCTCCTCGCCGTAGGGGCGATCCCTTGTGGGCGCCTGGCGGGGAACGGGGCGGGGAATCGTCGCCCACCAACACGCGCGCCATTAGCCCACACCCCCAACCGTCATTGTTATGAAAATAGATTCCCGTGGAAAGGTGAACCCGTAGGGGCGATCCCTTATGGGCGCGCCCCGCAGGGGCGTCCCCTCCTACCTCTTCCCCCGTCTGCGGGGGAAGATTGAGATGGGGGTCTTCCCGCGCGACCCACCACCACGCGCGCCATCCACCCACCTCCGTCATTCCCGTCGCCCTTCCCCTCATTCCCGTGAAAACGGGAATCTATTTCCATAACAATGGCGGAAGCACGAGGCGCCCCCGACCACCCGCAAGCCCTCTTAGACGGCCGCGCCGGAAGGGTCGAAATCGAGTGCGGATAGGAATAGTTCCTCGTCGTCAAACGGCCCGACGACCGCCAGCACGGTGTTCTCCGGCCGTATCAGACGCCTTGCAATGCGCGTCAGGTCCTCCAACTGCACCGCCTCTATCTGCTCTATCAACTGCGGAACCGTCTTCACCTCATTGTGTAGAAGTTCCTGGATGCCGATCGACGATACCACGGCCCGCCCATCCTCCATCCTCAGCAGCATCCTACCCTTCCACAGCTCTTTGGCCTGCCGCAGCTCGCGCTCGGTAACGCTCTCCGGCAGACGGTTCAGCACGTCGATGATGACGGGCACCGCCTCGCCGGCCCTTTCGGGATCGACGCCGGAGCCTATTCCCAGCGCGCCGCAGTCCTTGTACGCGGACATGCCGCTGTGGATGTCGTACGCAAGGCCGCGATTCTCGCGCACCTCCTCGAACAGCCTGCTGCTCATCGACTCGCCAAGTATGACCGAAAACAGCCCGAGCGCGTGGCGGTCCTCGTCAAACGCCGAAACCCCTTTGATGCCCAGCGCCAAGTGGGCCTGCTCGGTGTCCCTGCGGTCTATGTGCACCCGCGGCCCGGCGAGGTTGTCCACGAACGGGAATAGAGGCAGTATTTCGCCGTTGGGCAGGCCGCCCATCACTTCCTCGACCTGCTTAACGATCTCTTCGTGCACGATGTTGCCGGCCACGGCGACAACCGTGTTCGACGCCGCGTACTGGGTGTGCAGGTACTCCAGCATCGCATCGCGCGAGATTGCCGCCACCGACTCGATAGACCCCGCGATGTCCCTGCCCATCGGCTGGTCCGGCCAAAGCAACTCGTCCTGGATCTCGGCGACGCGGTTGGCAGGTGAGTCGTGAGAAGCGCGGATCTCCTCGTAGACGACCTGCTTCTCCCTGGTGATGTCCTCATCCCTGAACAGAGAGTTCTGCACCATGTCGGCCAGCAGGTCTAGGCCCTTGCTGTAGTGGGGGCGCGCCATCCTGCACCAGTATCCGGTCACTTCCCGGCCCGTGAACGCGTTGATCGATCCGCCTAGCCCCTCGACCACTTCGGATATCTCGCGTGGCGTCGGACGCCTTTCGGTGCCCTTGAAGAGCAGGTGCTCTAAGAGGTGTGATGCGCCGGCGAGTTCGTCGGTCTCGTAGCGCGAACCTGCGCCAAAGAGAATGCTGACGTTTACCGCGTAGGTGTGCGGTAGCGAACTCGTGAGAACGCGAATTCCGCCGGGAAGTACCGTGCGCTCGTAGGTTAGTGACCGTGCCGGCTGGTCTGAGCCGTCTTCCTTCACGTTGGATCCAAGCTTCTGTTTCAGGTTCACTCAGCCGGCCCCGTCATCTCGTCTAGTAAGATTTCCACGCGAAAGAGTATTGCCCAGTCCGCAGACGCTTAAAGGTAAGGGCGTGACGCGGTAATGCAATCTTGAGGCCGCCCAAAAGACGTATACCGGTAAGCGGTGAGACCGTAACCGTCTCGTATGACGGGCCCGATGGGCATTAGAATCTCTTAAATGACGCTGGCCAAGCTAACCGACCGTCTAGCCCTGCCCTCTCCGGATTGGAGCGGGGGCAGGGCGTTTTGGGTTCTGCTGTTCGCCGTCCTGTCGATCGCCCTCGGACTAAGGCTCTACGGGATCGACTGGGACCAGGGCGGACTGTTCCACCCGGACGAGCGCGCCATCCTGATGCGGGTCAATGACCTGCAGGCGCCCGATCTGTCGAGACCGGCAGACCTCCTCGACGCCGAAAAGAGCCCCATCAACCCGGGGTGGTTCAACTACGGCAGTCTGCCCATATACCTGCTCAAGATGGTCCAGGCGGGCGTTTCGCCCCTTGCCGACCTCGACCTGTTCGACCTGCGGATTCCGGGGCGCTTCATCTCGGCGCTGGCCGACACCGCCACGGTGGCGCTGGTTTTCCTCATCGGCGTCAGGTGGTTCAGCCTCAAAACCGCGGCGCTGGCGGCCCTGCTGGCGGCCCTTGCGGTCATTCACATACAGCTGAGCCACTTCTTCGCCGTCGACGGCATCATGACCCTGTTCATCGTGGCCGCCGTCTTCTTCTCCGTAAGGGTCGCTCAATCAGGCCGGCGGATCGACTCTGCGCTTGCCGGCCTGATGTTCGGCATGGGCATGGCCACCAAGTTCTCCGTGGCGCCCCTGGTACTCGCCATCATCACGGCGCACGTCATCTACGCCTTCTCCAAGCCCGGGGACTCCCTGCGCGCGGGCGGCGCAATGGGGATCGAAGCTGCAAGGCGGCAATGGACCGCCTACAGCGGGCTGGTCATCGCCGGTCTCGTGGCGGCGGCGGCCATGCTGATCGCGCAGCCCTACATGCTCATCGACGTCCAGACCTTCCTGTCGAACGTTGGCGAGCAGTCGGAGATGGTGCGCCGCATCCGTGACTATCCATATACCCGTCAGTACATAGACACGCCGCGCTACCTGTACCAGGCGTACCAGCTGGGCACGTGGGGACTAGGCCCGGCAGCGGGACTGGCCGTGTGGCTGGGACTGGCGGCGGGCGTCGTTGCCGCCTGGCGTCTGCGGCGCAAGGTCGACCTCGTCATCCTGGCCTGGGTCATCCCCTACCTGCTCATAACGGGGTGGTTCGAGGTCAAGTTCATGCGGTACATGCTGCCCCTGACACCCTTCATGTTCCTGTACGGGGCGAGGTTTCTGTGGTGGGCGGGCGGCGCGTTGCAGAAACTCTTGCCAAAGGTGAAGTACGTGGCGCTGGTGATACCCGTCGTCGTCGTGGCCGCCACCGCACACTACGCGCTCTCCTTCTCCGCCATGTACGCCGGCGACCATCCCGCGCACCAGGTCTCGCAGTGGCTTAGCAGGAACGCACAGCCCGGCTCGCTGGTGCTGGAAGAGCACTGGGAGGAGGGCATCCCCAACGTTCCAGGCCTGCGATACGAGAGGCTGGAGCTGTACAACCCCGACACCAGGACAAAGTTCGAGACCATCTCCAGGCAACTGTCGGACGGCGAATTCCTCGTCCTGTTCAGCAACCGCCTTTCCGGCACCATCCCCCGTTTGCCCGAGCGTTACCCGGCTAGCACGCTCTACTACCGGGCACTGTTCGACGGCTCGCTCGGCTACGAACTCGCCTACGTAGGCGATAAGAGCGTCTCGGCTTTCGGCATCGGATACGACGAAGACCCCTACGCAAGGACCGGTTTCCACCCGGCGGGCTACGAGCCGCCGGGCAGGGCGTCGGCCACGTTCAGCTTTGGATGGGCGGATGAGAGCTTCACGGTGTATGACCACCCAAAGAGCTTCGTCTTCCGCAACACCGGCAAGCTGGAGGCTGAGGAGATCCTGAGCCGCGTCGGATACTCCGGCGGCTACGCCCCTGCGCCGGCGCGGAACGTGGGATTGCTCTACAGCGAAGAGAAGGCGCAGGCCCAGCAGGAAGGGGGCGCCTGGACCTCGGTCGCCTTCCTGCGCGGACTGCCTAACGTGCTAACGCCCGTGGTATGGCTGGCCGGTTTGCAGCTGATGGCGCTGGCCGTCCTCCCGTTGGCGCTCGTCATCTTCAGGCCCCTGCCGGACCGCGGCTACCTGTTGGCCAAGCCGCTCGGACTGCTGCTCACGGCATCGATAGCGTGGCTGATGGTGAGCCTGGGCTGGATGGGCTTCGGCTTCAACTCGGTACTGGCTGCGATCGCGGTACTCGCGGCGCTCTCACTCTTCGCCTGGTGGCGCTACCGCGGCGAGGCGGCCATGTTCGTCAGGCGTCACTGGCGGCTGATACTGCTTTGCGAGTGCCTGTTCCTCGTGGCGTTCCTGGCGTTCCTGGGCCTGCGGATGGCGAATCCGGACCTGTGGCACCCCTATCGCGGCGGAGAGAAGCCGATGGACTTCGCCTATCTCAATGCCGTGGCGAGGTCCACCGTCATGCCGCCCTACGACCCCTGGTTCGCCGGCGGATACCTCAACTACTACTACTTCGGCCAGTTCATCGTGGCGTCGTTGATCCGCTTCACCGGCATCATCCCGCAGGTGGCCTACAACCTCGCAGTGCCGATGCTGTTTGCACTAACCGCCGGCGCGGCGTTCTCCGTCGTGTACAACCTTGCGGCCATGACCTTGAGGTCGCGCGGGGCGCCGCCCGGCTCCCTCAGGACGGCGGTATTCGCGGGACTGGCCGCCGTGGTATTGGTCGCCGTCGCAGGAAACATCGACGGCCTGTTCCAGCTGGCCGAGCGGTTCAGAGACGTCGTCATAGACGGCGCGCCGGCATCGGGGTTCGACTACTGGCGCAGTTCCCGGATGATGGCCCCCGACTCGGGCGGCCACGAGATCACCGAGTTCCCCTTCTTCACCTTCCTGTTCGCAGACCTGCACGCCCACCTCATCGCAATACCCTTCGCAATCCTGGCCATGGGAATCGGCCTGGCGGTCCTGGTACGCGCAGGCTTGCGGCGGCCGGCGCTGGAGACGTGGGGCGCGCTCGCGGCGCTGGGAATCGTCATCGGCGCCCTGCGCATCATCAACACCTGGGACTACCCGACCGCCCTGGCGCTCGCCGGGCTGTTCGTCATAGGCGGCGAGCTGTTCAGGCCGCCTGCCGAGTTGCCCGGCCGGATACTGCCGGCTGCCGCCAAGTGGGTATTCATCGCCGCGGTGGGATACCTCTTCTTCCTGCCGTTCCACCAGAACTTCGAACTGTTCAACAGCGGCGTCATCGCAAGCCGTACGCAGACCCCGCTGTGGCGCTACCTCGCCATACACAGCCTGTTTGTGTTCATCATGCTCAGCTGGCTCGTCTACCAATGGCGCAACGGCATACCCGCCTTCCGGCGAGCACTGATGTCACGGCTTTCCCGCGGCGCCCCGTGGATAGCGCTGCAGGCGGCGGTGGCGCTGTTGCCGGGCTGCGTCATGGCCGCAGCGCTCGTTGGATACTCGACGGCGGCCGCTGCATTCTTCGCGGCGATGGTATTCGGCCTGATTGCGCTGGCCACGACGGTCAGCCACAGGCCGGAAGCGCGCTACGTCTTCTTCGCTGGGATGGTCGCCGCCTTTGGGCTACTCCTCGGCGCCGGAGTGGACCTGCTAACCGTCGAGGGAGACATCAGCCGCCTGAACACCGTCTTCAAGTTCTACCTGCAGGCGTGGTCGCTGATGGCCCTGGCCTCGGCATACTTCGTCTGGGCGCTGGCCACCGCCGGGTGGTTCTCGCTCAGGAAACTGCGCCCCCTCAGGGCGGTGTGGATCGCCCTCTTCGCAGTGTTGGCCGTAAGCGTGCTCATCTACCCGGTACTTGGGACGCGGGCGCGAATGAATGACCGCTTCAACTCGATTGGGCCGGGCATCGACGGCACGGCATACATGGCGCACGCTACGTTCGTAGACGACACGGGAGCGATCGACCTCGGCAGCGACGAGGCCGCAATCGAGTACATGCAGACCAACGTCAAGGGGTCGCCCGTCATCATCGAGGGGCTGACCGGACTGTACCGCTGGGGCAACCGCTTCACGGTCTACACCGGCCTGCCCGCCGTCGTCGGCTGGGACTGGCACCAGCGCCAGCAGCGCGTCGACTACGACTTCGCGGTCACGGAACGAAGGGCGGAGGTGGACCGCTTCTACAATACTGCCATCCCCCAGACCGCCTTGGACACGCTCGACAAGTACAACGTCCGCTACGTGATCGTCGGACAGCTCGAACGGAACATATACCACGAGGCCGGGCTGGCAAAGTTTGAACGAATGGCCGAGTCGGGACTGGCCAAGTTCTACGAGGACGATTCGGTCACCATCTACGAATACGAACCGGAGCGCCACATAAGGACCGCCCGCGGCCCGGCTGAATAAACGGCTTGGCCGGCAATCCCGCAGATGCGTTTAGTAGACCACGGCCACCGTCTCGGCAGGCGCATATGCCTCGTCGGTTACGGGGGTAAGACCGGACTCGCACGCGCCATCCGCGCCCGCACCGGATTGCCGTGGATAGAGCTTGATGCGCTGTGGTGGCTGCCGGACTGGGAAGAGTGTACGGCTGAGCAGATGCGCGAACGGGTGCAGGAGGCGATCCGGTCGGCGCCGGACGGCTGGATCTGCGACGGCAACTACACGAGCAAGATCGGTGCGCTGGCCCTCGGCCGGGCCGACACGGTGATATGGGTGAACATGCCCTGGCGCGTCGTCCTGTGGCGCATGTTTTGGCGGTCGGTGGCGCGCGCCCGTGACAAGCGGCCCGTCTGCGGTGAGAACCGCGAGTCGTGGTCGAGGATCCTCAGCCCGCAGTCACTTTTCCTATGGCATCTGCAAAACCCAAACCCGGGGGCATACCTGCGCGCCAAGCTGAAGTCGCTCCTGCCGGAAGAAACGCCGGTGATCGAGCTCGCGACGCCGGGGGAACTGGACCGCTTCTATGAGACCCAGGGACTTGAGAGGCCCCGCTAGCCCTCTTCGGCTTCTACGGGGACTATCAGGCCGTAGTCGTTGTCGTGACGCCGGTAGACGACGTTGTGCGACCCGGTCTGGGTGTTGAAGAACAGGAAGAAGTTGTGGCCCAGCAGGTCCATCCGTGCGGCGGCCTCTTCGACGTTCATCGCCTCCGTGGGGTGCTTCTTCGTGCGGACGATCTCGCCGCCCGACAGTTCAACCACGTCCTCCGCTTCCGTCCTGTCCGTCCGCTCGGCGAGCTCCCCTTCGATTTCAGTCTCGAACCTTGTCGCAGACCTGCGGCGGCGCGTCATCCTCGTCTTGTAGCGGCGTATCTTGCGGTCGATGTTGTCCTCGACGGCGTCTATAGCGACATACGGGGTGGCGCCGCGTTCCTCGCCGCGGATAATGGCCTTGCGCAGGCGGATGGTTACCTCGGCAACGTAGCGGTCTTCCTCGCGGCGGGTGTTCTCTCTCCTGATGAGGAGGTTGACCGGTATGGACGCACGGAATCGCCTGTCCAGCTTTGCCAAGCGCTTGTGCGCGTAGTCCTTCACCGCGTCTGATAGCGTGGTGTGACGGGAGTTGACTTTGAGTTCCATCAGCCGTTCCTGCCTCTCACCGGGCGGCCCGCGGGCGCAATTGCGCGCCGCCAAGGGGGGCCGCGCCATACCCTCTCAGTCCATTCTACGCATTTTGGACTCAACATTCGCATGGGAAAGAGGCAAGTGACGCTAGCAACGCACGTGAAGTCGGCCCTGCGTATGGTGGCGGACTTCGTCTTTCCGCAGACGTGCCTGAACTGCCGTACGGAAGGCAGCCTGCTGTGCGCACGCTGCTTGGCGCACGCCGAGAGGATTGGCGTCGAGGCCTGCCCCAGGTGCGCGCTGCCGCTCGAAAGTGGCCGGCATTGCAGAAAGTGCGCCCAATCGCCGCCCAGGCTGTCGGGGCTACGGGCCGTCTTCAAGATGGAAGGCGCCATAAGGGAAGCCGTGCACGCGCTCAAGTACAACGACCTGCGGGCCATGGCCCCCGCGCTCGGTTCCGAGATGGCCAACGAACTCACTGCGAAGCGCAGTGAAATCGACGTGGTGGTTCCGGTGCCCCTGCATCCCCGCAGGATGCGTTCACGCGGCTACAACCAGGCGGAAATGCTGGCCCGTCCGGTTGCAGAACGTTGCGGCGCCCCTATCGAACAGGAACTGCTCGCCCGGCTGATAGACACCAAGCCACAGGCACGCGCCCGCAGCGAAGCGGAAAGAGTCTCCCGGGTCAGCGGCGCATTCGCCGCGTCGTCTGCGGCGAGCGGCAAGAGCGTACTACTAATCGACGACGTCGCCACAACGTGCAGCACTCTCGATGCGTGCGGCAGAGAGCTGTACAAGGCGGGGGCGAAAAAAGTGGTGGCCCTCGTGCTGGCAAGGGAGCTGTAGCCGTGAGTCCGGCCCAGCTTCCGTCGAACGTGCGGGCGGTCTTCTTCGACCTGTACGGCACGCTGGCGGAATTCTACCCGCCGCGGGAGACCATCCAGGCCAGGGCGGCCGCCGGCTTCGGCCTCACGCTGGACAAGGAAGGCGTAGACCGGGGCTACTACCTGGCCGACCGGTTCATGGCGCACCAGAATTCGGTAGCGCCCGTCAGGAACATGTCGCCGGAAGAGCTGGGCGACTTCTTCGCCCGCTTCGAGCAACTGGTGCTCAGGGGCGCGGGACACGACGTAGACCTCCGCACCGCCGCCGCGGTCTGGAGGAAAGTCCGCGCCCAGAAGTACACCATGCGCCTGTTCGACGACGTTATACCCGCCCTGGACAGGATCGGCGCAATGGGAATCGCCACCGGCCTCATATCGAATATGAACCTGCGCGGAGACCGGCTCGCGGCTGAAATCGGACTGACCGGCCACGTCGATTTTGCCGTTACCTCCATGGACTCGGGGGTCGAAAAGCCGCATCCACGCATCTTCCGCACTGCCCTCGAAAGGGCCGGAGCCGGTCCTGGTGAAGCGCTTCACGTGGGAGACCAGATAGAGTCCGACGTCGAGGGAGCCTTGGCGGCAGGCATCACGCCCGTGCTGATGGACCGCTACGACGCCCACGCCGGTTACGCCGAGTGCCCGCGGGTAACTTCCATGGCGGGCGTGGAGTCGCTCGCCGCAGGTAACTGAGGGAGGCTAGGCCCCGTGAAACGCAGCCCCGGCGGTACGGCTAACATTCGTTGCAACAGGCAGAGAGCGTGTTCGTAGACGCCTACTGCCACCGGAGACGCAAAATGAAGATCGAGAAAGTCGAGTCTCTACTCATAGGAAGCAACCACGTCGTGCGGATCCACGCAGACGACGGGACCAGCGGCGTGGGCCAGTCGGCCTTCTGGGGATACCCCGAGGCGACCGTAAAGATCGTC
The DNA here is from genome assembly GCA_963663555.2 of Dehalococcoidia bacterium. GTDB lineage: Bacteria > Chloroflexota > Dehalococcoidia > Lucifugimonadales > Lucifugimonadaceae. The sequence goes on along the minus strand of CAXXNJ010000005.1, from coordinate 380,495 downwards.
GACGCATTCGCCGAATACCTGGTCGGCCAGGACCCGTTGCGCATCGAGCACCACTGGCAGTACCTGTACCGAATGGCCCCATTCCGGGGGTCGGCGCTATCCGGGGCCCTGAGCGCAGTAGACGTCGCGCTGTGGGACATAAAGGGAAAACGCTTCCAAGCGCCGGCGTGGCAACTGTTGGGAGGCATGTGCCGTGACCGCATTCGCCTGCACCTGCTGATGGGCGGCGGCTCGGCGGAAGAGGTGTTCGGCCATGCGCGGCAGGCCGCCGACGAGGGCTTCACGGCGGTCAAGTTCGACCCCATCCCGGCCGGCTACCAGGACATGACGCACTCGCGCCTCATCGCCGCAACCAGAGAGCAGGTGGCCGCAGCGCGAGAGGGGGCCGGGCTGGACGTAGACGTCATACTCGAAATACACCGCAAGCTCACGCCGGTGGCCGCCATACCCGTCGCAGAAGCCGTCGACGAGTTTCACCCGCTGTTCTACGAAGACCCCGTACAGATCGACAGCATCGTCTCGCAGGCGGAAGTCGCCAAGCGCATATCCATACCCGTCGCAAACGGAGAGCGTATGCACAACATCTGGGAGTTCAGGGAACTGCTTGCGGCAGGCGGAAGCCAGCACGTCAGGCCCGACCTGGGCCTCGGTGGCGGCCTAACGCAGTGCAAGAAGATCGCCGCCCTGGCCGAGTCCTACCACGCCGCCATCATCACCCACAACTTCCTGGGGCCCATACTGACCGCAGCAGCCGTGCAGCTCGACGCGTCGGTGCCCAACTTCATCACGCAGGAATACTCCAAGGCCGACGAAGGAGAGCGCAACCGCGTATTCCGCTCTGCCCTGAAGCGCGAGGGCGGTTACATCCCCGTGCCGGACGCGCCCGGCATCGGCGTGGAACTGGACGACGACCTGCTCGCCGAAAACCGGTTTGAGCCGCGCGACCTCACCAACATCCCGCTCCGCAACGACGGCTCCGTGGCCTACGCCGTGTAAACACACGCCCCCTAGTCCCCACCGACCCTGCATTCCCGATCAGAGTCGGGAAAGACAATGTTGGCCGCCTCCCCCTTCCGTCTTTGTTATGAAAATAGATTCCCGTGAAAAGGGGAACCCGTAGGGGCGATCCCTTGTGGGCGCCTTCCGCAGGGGCGATCCCTTGTGGCCGCCCTCCGTAGGGGCGATCCCTTGTGGGCGCCTTCCGTAGGGGCGATCCCTTGTGGCCGCCCTCCGTAGGGGCGATCCCTTGTGTGCGCCTTCCGTAGGGGCGATCCCTTGTGTGCGCCCTCCGTAGGGGCGTTCCCTTGTGGGCGCCCTCCGTAGGGGCGATACCTTGTGGCCGCCCTCCGTAGGGGCGATCCCTTGTGGGCGCCCTCCGTAGGGGCGATCCCTTGTGGGCGCCCTCCGTAGGGGCGATACCTTGTGGGCGCCTTCCGTAGGGGCGATCCCTTGTGTGCGCCCTCCGTAGGGGCGTTCCCTTGTGTGCGCCCTCCGTAGGGGCGTTCCCTTGTGGGCGCCTTCCGTAGGGGCGATCCCTTGTGGGCGCCTTCCGTAGGGGCGCCCCCTCCTACCTCTTCCCCCGTCTGCGGGGGAAGATTGAGATGGGGGGTCTTCGCGCGCGTCGGTGCCCGACGACCCCCATTTTCATTACCTTGTGCGGCCTAGCAAGGCCATGGTGATTCCCGTTTCCACGGGAATCCACGCCGGGTCGCGGGCAGGACGCTTCGATTTGATGTATGCCGAGATCACCCCGCGTGAGGCTATCCTGGAAATCGCGGCTTGCGGATAGCCCGCGATCAATTCAACGCTTGAATGCCGACAACGGCATCTTCAGGACGCGCTGCTCAACCTGTTCCGGCGTGATCGGCTCTGCCTGCACTGGGACTTGCAATTTGCCCAGGTGCTGACGGATTTCTTCCACCGCGTGGTTATTGCGAAGCTGGATCAAGCTTACTCCGCGATGTTCAGCCGTTCGATATGCGGTACTAGTCGCCGGGATCATGTCCATTAGAATGACACCGTTGCGCTCCATCCGTCCCACCTTGTCGCCTATTACTTCGGAGTTTCCAACGCCGATCAGTCCCACTTCTAATCGAACAAAACCTCTGGGCGTACGGACTTCCGCATCGGTCTCGCGGTCAACTTCTTGGTCTGCCCCCACATTTAGCCTGAAGTCGCCTTGTTCTTCCTCTAAGCCGATGCACGTAAGGGCCGCTCTCGCGATGGCTGATTCCAACGACTTGCCTATTTTCGCCTTATGCGAACCGCGTATGGTCAGAGTCGCAGTGCCGCACCACAGCAGCAAGGCCAACTCCCGGCGCTTACCGTTAAATGGAGTTGCCGCCTCTATGTCTTTCATGACGTCGTCGAAGACCGCGGGGTAATCCGATACGCCAATACCGAGGTTCGTGGCCGTCTTCCTAGTCAGCCCGATTAGCCACTGGCGCATCCGCCGGTCATCGAGGTCGCCTGTGGACACGAGGTCCCGCACGTGCGCTTTCCAAGCGGAATCATTCTTTGGGTATTTGCGCGCCAACTTAGCCAACTCTTGATAGGTCTCTATCAATGTTCGCCGGGTCGCGTCCTCGTAGAAAAGGCGGTAGTTCCGGCCGGTCAGAATCTTGGCGGTCGCCTCTCGCGTTCCGCTTGGCGAGAAGGGGTCAACCCACGCCGGCTTATTGGGCATGTCGTTATATCGATCCAGCGAAGAACTCGAAGTCCATGATCTGCGGTTCGTACAGTTGAATCTCTCTATCGGCGCGTTGAATGTCGAAGTACTCGACACTCTTTTCGACCATCAGGAAGCGCCGCTTGAGGCGACCGGCAACGCGGCCTGTGGTGCCGACGCCAGCGAAGGGATCGAGCACCATGTCGCCTACAAAAGAGTAGTAGCGTATGACCCGTTCCGCCAGGGACTCAGGGAATACGGCGGGATGCGACTTGTGGTGTGCCGGATGAATCTGCCAGACGTTGGTACGCTCATAACCGTCCTCGATGAGCGACTCGCGTATGGCGTCGGGGGCAGGATGATTGCGTAGATTCCAGTCGATCAGCTTGTCGGTGCGCTTGCGGTACACCACGATGTTCTCTGTAACTGTGACCGGCTTGTATTGCAGCGGTTGGCGGTCTGCGGCGAAGCGACGTCCCCGGCCGAGGTGCCAGCCTGCGCCCTCGGGCTTCTGCCAAACTATGTCGTCAATGAAATCAAAGCCGATGTCGTCGAGCACTGCGTGTAGGTCGAATGTAATGGGTATGCGCCGGCTGGATGCGTTGCGGTGTGCACGGCGGACTAATACCGGGCTGGTGTTTACTACGAGAAATCGTCCCTCGGAAAGCATGGCATGGCACTTGGAGAACACGTCTCTGAGCAGGCCGAGATATTCGTCGTAGCCTTCACTTTCATGGTATTCCGGCTTGGCATTGAAGTAGGGCGGCGACGTGAACACCAGTTGGACGGAATCCGGCGGGTAGTCCGCCAGCGCATCCGATGCCTCTCCGAGCACGATACGCGATGGAATAGGGCGGAACGTGATCGCTTGCCGTCCACGCGAACCGCCTTGGGGCGCAGCCTGGCGGCGCACCCGTTTCCTCGCAAGCGCCAAGTCGGTCGCAAATACGACCTGCCCGCCGGCTACCCTGACTTCGCCGACCGCATCTCTGCCGTTGTGCTGAGCGAGCAGAGCGACGCGCCACTGGTCGATCCTGTCGTCATATTCGGGCAAGCCTAGACCGATCTCCGGGGCCTTGCCTTGCAGCCAAGCCTGGACGATCTCCCGAACGTCGCCAGCCGTCACCGGACCGGATGCCGGGCGAGCTGTCTTTCCCCTGCCGTCAATCAGACCGCGATAGGGCAACTGCTCAACCGTTGCCATGATCGGGCTTCTCCTCGCCGGACGGGGTAGCGGCCGGCCTTCTTGAGATGACGCTGGGATACGACTGCCAAGCGGGGTGATGGCCTACAAGAGGGTGCAGGACAATCTGCTATAAGGTTTATTCCGCTACGGCCGTATTGTCAACATAAGCGTCACTGTCCGGACGGCAATTCGCCAACCGTGTCACCGTCTCGCAGAGGGCAGGGCGCGAACCGCAAAATGGTCTTGGCATCCCTCTTCGGAGCATGGCGCGCCCAAGGCCCAACCCCCTCCTGGAATCCCGCAGGCTACGCACCTACCCTCAAGTCTGGACAGTTACCTTTGATCAGCCTTCAGTCTTCACCGGCTCGGGAGGGTCGACTCGTACGGTGATGATGTCCGCGTCGTGGAACTGCTGGTGCTTCACGTCGGACGCATAGATTTGCAGTAGCTGGAGCGACAATTCCGCTTCGGGAGGCGTTTCCTCGTCATACTGCTGGAGCTGCCTAACCCTGTCCTCGATGTTGCCCTCGGCCGCGCCCCCGATGAATTCCATCTCTGCCACGGCGCCGTCGCTCGACGCCACGACCACGAGACGCCTGTCGGCGCTCTCCTGTTTCTCCGCATCCGCCTCGTCGCCCATTATTTCGAGGCTCAGGTCCAGCGGCGCCATGGTCAGGAGAGTCTCTTCCGCAACCGCGCTCAGCTTGTCCTTCATCGGTTCGCTCCAGCCCCGGCTCTTGGAGAATCTCTCGATGAAGCTATTGAGTTCCGGCAGGGAATCGACGTGCAGCTTGGACTGGAATCTCATGCGCCGCGGGTTGGTGAATTCGAGGTACAGGATCATCAGGACGGCAGCAAAGCCCCCCGTGGTAACTCCGCTCTTGAACAGCGCATCCCAAACAGGGCCGTAGTGCGGTATGTGGAACAGGCCGAACTGGAATGCAGCCCCTATCCAGAAGCAGATCCCCGCGGCCATCACCTTTTGGCTGTTTTGCTCGGTCTGGATGACCGTGCGCGCGCCGTCCACGAAAAGCGTACCGGTAACCAGGATCAGGTAGCCCGTCATCACGGGGCCGGGTATGGAACTGAGCAGGCCGGACGCCTTCGGCATGAACGCCAGCGCGATCAGCATGATTCCTATGATGTAACCGACCCTGCGGGACGCTACGCCGGTTATCTGCGCGAAAGAGACGGTGCCGGGATTGATGATGTTGGGGACCGCTCCCGCCACGCCGGCCACCACGTTGGCCGTTCCGCCGCCTGCAAGGGCCCCCTGCACGTCCCGAAAGTCCACCGCGCGGTTGTCCCGCCAGGAAACGCGTTGCACCGCAATCGCCGCACCGTTCGCCTGAATCGAAATGATCACGCCAAGAAACAAGAACCCCGGAAGCAAAGTCCAGAACGGAATGCCGAACTCCACGCCAACCCCCGGCCACTCTTGCGGGATGCCCACCCAGGCGGCGTTCAGCACCCTGTCGAAGTCAAAAATGCCGAACCCCGCAGCAGCTATACAGCCGCCCACTATCGCAATGAGAGGCGCCCAGAGACGAAACAGCGCCGAACCCCTAAGCGCCAGCGCCGCAACCAACGCCAACGTCACAAGCGCCGTCAGCGGCGCGGCAACCGGCTCCTCCGCAGCCATGTCCCCCAGCAGGCCGAAAACGACGGAGGCCAACGTGATCGATAGGATCATCATCACAGTGCCCCCCAGGACCGGGGTGACGAACCGCCTAAGCAGGAAGAGCCATCTCGAAACGACAAGCTGCACGGCCGCAGATACCAACACCAGGGCGGTGAGCGTTGCCGGCCCGCCGTCTACCAAGGCGGTGATGCAGAACGGGATGGAAAAGGCCGCCGTGAACATCGGCAGGACCATCCCCGCTCCGAGCGGCCCGAGACGGCGGACCTGGAGCAGCGTGGTCGCGCCGCACACCAAGAGCGAGGCGAAGACCATCCAGTTCAGGTAAGGCTCGCTCTGGCCGGCCGCGCTGGCCACCACCACCGGCGTCACCATCAGAGTGGCAGAGGCTATGAGGCCGAACTGCAGGCCGTAGCCGACCGATGCCCGGAGAGACGGGTTTTCGTGAGGCTCGAAACGCGGATTGTTGGGTGCGGCTGTTGTGGTCAACGGACTCAAGATCCGGCTATCGGTTCAGGGCAAAGTCTACTATCGCCAACATCTTGCCGGTAGGTCAAGCGGCAAGCGCCTAATCCAGCCCTTCCCAAAACCGTCACCCGTCTGTACCAGCGTTGCGAAACGATGTCCAAGTGAGATCCCCGGATGACATACAATGCCCCTACGGATCGACTGCAACGCTGACAAGTGAGGTGATCGACATGCCATACGCGGCGGATATCAGCAGAAACAACCCCGGATGCTTCCTCTTCCTGATCGACCAGTCGGGTTCGATGTCCGAGGCGCTGGGCGGCCAGCCGGAACTGCGAAAGATGGACGGGGCGGCCGACGCCGTAAACCGCATCCTGGACGCCATCTCCCAGCGATGCTCCCAGGGAATGGACGTCCGTGACTACTTCGACGTCGGCATACTCACCTATACCACCGACAGCTCAGGGAACCCGGAGGTGAAGGCCGCGCTGCCGGGAACCTCTCCCGAGCAGCCTTTCCTCACCATCAGCCAGGTCGTCGAATCCGCAACCGTCGAGGACAGGAAGGTGAAGGAGCCCGACGGCGCGGGCGGACTGGTGGAAGTCACACGAAAGTTCCCCGTGTGGCTGCGCCCACAAGCCAGGTTCGGAACGCCCATGTGCAGCGCATTGATCCAGGCTTCCCAGGCCCTACAGAACTGGATCGCAGACCATCCCGACTCCTATCCGCCAATGGTGATCAGCGTAACCGACGGCGCGGCGGGAGACGGGAACCCCGTGCCAGTGGCCCAGGAAATCATGGACCTGTCTACCAATGACGGCAGCGTACTGGTATACAACGCCCACCTTTCGGCAATGTCCGCGCTGCCGGTGCAGTACCCGGCCGACGAGAGCGATACACCACCCGACGAATACGCCGTGCAGATGTTCCGAATGTCGTCAGCCTTTCCCGACTCGGTGGTCGAACTGGCCGCCGGCATGGGCCTGCCGGTAACGCAAGGCTCCCGCGGCTACGTCTACAACGCAGACATGGTGGCCCTCGTGCAGTTCCTGGACATCGGCACTCGCGCCGCTTCAGACCTGCGCTGATTCCAGGAGGCGAAGGTGCAACTCAGACTTCGGCCTCCCACAAAGTTCTGGCTGCCCAAGGCCGGCAACAGCGCTGAGGAGTACGAGGACGCTTTAAGCGTCGTCTACCCGCAGCAGATCGGGGCGGCGGGCCGCAGCGCCGCGCGGGCATCAGTCGCCGACGGCGCCAGCGAGTCGGCCTTCGCAAGAGAGTGGGCCCGCGCGCTGGTCGATTCCTTCGCAGCCCAGCCGCCGGAACTGACCGGCATCACCGGGGAATCGCTGTCCGAGTGGCTGGCGCCGGCGCAGCGGAAATGGTACGACTCCGTGCCCTGGGACCGCATACCTTGGCACGGAGAGGCAAAGGCGCGCCAAGGCGCCTTCGCCACCCTCCTGGGGCTGACCATCGCGGCCGCGCCGCACGGCTCCCAAGGACTCTCCTGGCAGGCGCTCGCAGTGGGAGACTGCTGCCTCTTCATCGTTCGCGACGACCGGCTGGCGTTGTCCTTCCCCATTGAGGAAGCGTCGCAGTTCGACAATAACCCTGCCCTGATTTGCAGCAATCCAGATAATGCCGGAGACCTGTGGAAAGCGGTAAGGCGGCACGGCGGCGAGTGCGAGGCGGGGGACGTCTTCATCCTGGCCTCCGACGCGCTGGCCTGCTGGTTCCTGGCCGCTAACTCTGCCGGAGATAAGCCCTGGGAGACCCTTGCGGAGCTGGACTCGTCGAACTGGGCCGGCTGGATCGAAGAGCAGCGCAGCGCCGGATTGATGCGGAACGACGATACGACGCTGGTGGCGTTAGAGGTGGTATAAGCGCGACGGAGTGAAGGTTAGGACATGGCCTGGCCCGGAATAACCGACTTTAGCGAGGCGGTCCAAAACCCCCAGCTTTGCTTCAAGGGCGCCGACCTCGAATCCGGGACGGTGTCGGTCAACCGGCGCGGGATGCCGATGGTCTATTCCGGCGCCTTTGCTTGCGTATATCCCATCTCCGTCGGCGGACAGACCTTCGCAGTCCGCTGCTTCACCCGAGAGGTGAAGGACCAGCAGTACCGCTACAACCAGCTGAGCGATTACCTCATAAACGCCCTGCCGCCGTCGTTCGTACACTTCCAGTACCAGGAAAGCGGTATCAGCCTGAGGGGCGACTGGTATCCGATCGTCAGGATGGAGTGGGTGGACGGCGAGTCCCTGAGCAGCTTCGTCGCTTCCAACCTCAACGACCCCGACGCACTGCGGCGAGTGGCGGCCCAGTGGAGAGGCGGCCCCGCCGCAAGCCTGCGCGGCCTAGGCATCGCACACAACGACCTGCAGCACGGCAACGTCATGGTGCAGGCCGACGGCAGGATCCGGCTCGTCGACTACGACGGCATGTTCCTGCCCCAGTTTCGGGGAGAGAAAAGCCCGGAACTGGGGCACAAGAACTACCAGCACCCCCTCAGGAAGGCGGAAGACTACGACGCCTACGTGGACAACTTCCCCGTCCTCATCATCTACCTCAGCCTGCTCGCGCTGGCCTCAGACTCCGGCCTGTGGTCCTTCTTCAACGATGACAACCTGATATTCACAAGGAGCGACTACGCAGATCCCGCGAATTCTCCATTATTCGACCGGCTCAAGGGGTCTTCCGACCAGGCCGTGGCGAAACTGGCGGAGCAGGTCGAGGAGTGTTGCACGCTTCCCGTGGACGAGGTGCCCGACCTGGAAGCCGTACTGCAAAAGATCCCTCTCAGCACGACGCCTCCCGCGGCATCCCCGCTGTCCGCCCCCTCTACGCCGGCGCAACCGGCGCAGTCGCCGTCAACGGCTCCGGCTGCGAGTGCACCAACATATGGGCAGACGCTCACAGCGCAGTCGCCCGCAACCTCCCAGAGCGCCTCCGCAACTTCCGGTCAGCGGCCCGCCGCTCCGTCAGCGCAGCCGGCCACGGCGCCACCAGCCCCCAGCGCAGCGCCTGCCGCCAGACCTTCCCGGGCAGCCTCTGTCCCCGCCCACCCCGGAGAACTCAAAAGGGTGCTCTTGGGAGTGGCTGTTTCGGCTATATGCGTGATATTGGCTATCGTGGCGGCAATTATCTGGGCCCTTGTGGTGCGGGGATGGGATTAGCCGTTACCACCCGGATGACCTGAGCCGGCCTGCGCCCGCCTAGGGCCTTCCGCGAGAAAAGAATTGCGGAACGATTCCCAAGACCAAGACGATTATCCCCGCGTTCAAAAAGATGGACGCCACGTCATCGAACGGCATCCAAGGCGACCCGAAGAACGGGGCCAAGCTGATAATCCCGCCCGCGATCATCGCCAGGGCAAGCTTGTTGATCCAGCCCCAGCGGATCTTTCCCCATCCGGCAACCCCGGTCCACCGGAATAGATAGCTGAAGCGATGGCCGGGCGCAAAGAACAGCGTGATGACGGCGCACATAACCAGCAGCCTGCCCGCCTGCGAGATTGCTCCCAGCCCGGACTCTACCCCTGCCAGCGCCGCCGATTCGTAGCCGTCGAAGAATAAGGAGATTAGGATGTTGGGAAGGATGGACGCAGCGAGTACGACAACCGCCGCCGCCGCCGTGCCCCACACCAGCTTTCCCGGCGGCATCATCCGGCGGGTCAAGTTCGTCTGGCCGGCTAGGCCAAGCAGCTCGAGCACGAACCGCACGCAGAAGATGCAAACGCCGACCGCTATAAGATACGAACCAAACAGTAGCAGAAGTTCCGTGCCTGCCCCGGTTACACGAACGTCAAAGAGCGACCGGTTTTCGGGCGCGCCGAGGGCGTCCAGTAGAGCCGTAAAGACCCGGTAGAACGCCCCGCCGAAGACCGGGCTCAACACAACCGCAAGGATCCCAAGAGCCACGTCGCACACGGCAACCTTGTAGGCCACGCCCCAGTCTGCAAAGGTCGTCTGCACCCTAGGCCGGGCGATCCGGTAAGAAATGTCCGCGTCTCCTTTCTACGCCGTACGGTCACCCGGACGGGGCGGGGGTCAGCTTGGCTGACACTGGGCGATCATCTAAGGCTGCGGTCGCCGTCGCCGTTCCCCCTGTCGCGCTTCTCTCGTCGCGATGGCCGAGTTTCCGATGGCCCGCCGCGCGATGGGCGATACCGTCTACTTCCTGAGTCTCTTCGAGATGTCCACGTTTGCGATGGCCCGACGCCCTTGCCCTTGCCCGCCGCATCGCCGCGGTAGAACCTGCCGTAGATCAGCAGCGCTACGCCGCCCCAGAACAACACGAGGCCCGGCACAATGACTATCGCTCCGAAAACGCTTCCGAAGAGGGCCTGCAAGATCACCGCCGGCACAATCAGGATGAGCCCAATCGCCACGCCGGCCAGCCCCACCCTGTTCGGCCAGATCCAATCGGCCGTCCTAGCCATGTAGTTATCGACTGCCCGCCGCGCCGAGGCGATGATCTTAGCCCGGCGGCGAGGTTCGCCAAACAGCAACGCCGCCAGCCCACCAAGGAAAAGCAGCCCACCCAGCGTCCTGACCGCCGGACCGGAAGATTCCGGCAGAGCCGGTCCGACTGCGATGAAGACGACTCCAACCACGACCCCGGCCAACCCAAGCGCGTCGGCCGCCCTACCGTCCCGGAGCATCGTCAGGAACTTATCCATGTCCACTCTCCCTTGACCCTACACCCACTACCCGCCCCACCGAGGCATAAACCTACACGTTCCCCCCATCACTTTCAATCCCACGACCCACCGCCCGTCATTACCTGCTCCGCAACTATCCACGAAACACTACACTACGATCTTTGCCGAAAGCCCCACCATGCGGACCCGCCGGTAGATCGAGGAGGTAGTGGCAATGCGCGTAATCGTCCTAGTTAAGGCTACCGCCGACAGTGAAGCCGGAGCCATGCCTTCCATCGAACTCATCGAGGCCATGGGAAGATACAACGGAGAACTGGTCAACGCTGGCATCATGAAGGACGGCGATGGTCTCAAGCCATCGTCGGAAGGCAAGAGGGTCGCCTTCGACGGAGAAGCGCGTACCGTCATTGACGGCCCCTTCCCGGCCGTCAGCGAGCTGGTGGCGGGCTTCTGGTTGTGGGAGGTCAAGGACATGGACGAGGCTCTCGAGTGGGTGAAGCGCTGCCCCAATCCAATGCCGGGCCCCAGCGAAATCGAGATTCGGCCCTTGTATGAGGCCGCCGACTTTGCCGATGCCATGAGTTCGGAGCAGGCGGAATAGGAAGAGCCCCCGCGTAAGAAGCGTCAAGCGGGCGCCCAGCCGCTCCGAGGCCGAGTGTATGCGTCGGTGTCTTTGCGTGCGTCATTCGCGCTCCGTTCGAACATAAGCCGCACTACTACGGCGTCATTCTATTATCTTGCGGGATTCGTAACAGCGCAAAAGGGTGCCCACAAGGGACGCCCCTACGAATCACAGCCTCTATGTCCTGGACCTGCCCAGCAGGACCTTGCAAGGAAAGGGCCACGACCGCCTCATACGCGGCATTGACCACTCCCTGGATCATCCGGCTATCCTCAAAGAACCTGCCCCAAAGCTGCGCAGCGCCCGGTACCCGACCCGCTCGCACAAGATATTGACAGCGCTGGGGCGCATCGCTTGCCGGCGATATCCGCCCGGGTCCGTCGACCGTCAAGCCATACTTCACATTCCGCACGGTCCAAAGCGGGAGAATCGTCGGACCCAGGCCCGTTGGAGTCGTGAAGAAGGTCATACTGGTGATATCCGTGCCTCATCTGCTCAAACTCTAGGTGGATGCCGCAGCTTCCAGGGGCGAACTTCATCACATCGTTGGGGCCATATTCTGGATCTGGGCAGCGATAGTCTATGTGGCCATGGGCGTTGCGGCGTTCAATTGGAATCTCTAGCGCGTAGTTGATAGCCCGGCAGAGGGCGGTCTTCACCCGAAAGTGTGCTGGCCCTTCGCTATGGCATTTGCTATTGGATGTGTGGGAGAAGTGCTTTCTGCGGGCTTGGTGACGCCTACCTTGCCCGCTGACGCGTTGCCCACGCCCGTCCTTGACCGCGAGCTTGTCCCCGCACGTGTAGAACGTCAGACCTTTCTCCCGGCGCTGGACATCTGCCAGCGTCACCAGTTGACCCTCCCTAACAGCCAACTGAATTCTACTGCTCACTGCTCTATTCTCCTCTCAAGCCCAACCTAGTCATTTGCCTGCCCTGGGTCGAGTGTGACGGCCGCGTGATTGTCAAGCAGGTGGACGACTGGCCGGTAGCAGAACGAGGATGTAAACAAGGTTAGGCGCTTTGCGCCAAGGAGGAACTACGCTCAAGCACTATGCTGTAGCAGCGCCGTTGAACTAGGATCAGCGAAAGCCATTCCCCCACCGGCACCTTGTATCCCTATAGCACACCCTTATACCAGCCAGGGCTCAGCATCGCAGCTATCCCGAACGCCGAGATGACAATAGCGACGCCCGCACCGACGAGCAAGGCATTCGTCCATTGGCGAGAGGCGACCATTGTCACGCCGAATGCACCCAGGCCGCCAAAGATCGCCCACGGCAGGGAACCACTGGCAACTGCCAGAACCAACAAAAGTAGTCCCACGAACACATACCCGTATATGTTTTGAACCGAAGCTCTTGATCTCATTGGCCGCTCCTTTCGCTATCTGAAAAGGGCTTTTCGACTGCCTCATCCGATTCGCCGCAAAACCTGCGGCTGCCAACAATTAATCTCCCCGCAGCTACTCCTCCCGGACTCTTCATGACTATCATGCTCTCAGGGGTAGTGTTTTGAGCCTGACAGCACCCGATCGTCCCTGACACTCCGAGCAATGCGGTTCCCGACGTGGCTTCTGGATCCTGCGACTATCAGTACTGGGTAGAAACTTCAGCCAGTGGGTCTCTTCGGACCACTCTCGAAGACCTAGAGACGTGAAGAGGTACTGGTCGACGGCGTGGGCACAGGCCACAGCGTTGAGGGTGATGACACTTGGCGCAGGAACGTCTTCCACGTACCGCTGCGCAGATCGTTGTTCTTGGGACGCAGCCTCCTCCGCGAGCCGTGTGGGGTTGATTAGCTCATTGTACCACAGACACGACTCACCCGGAATGAGCCGACGGACAACCGAGAACACGTCCCGGATCGCTCCAGACGAGTCATTGTTCACCTTGGCCCCCACCTGCCAAGTAGGTATCAGATACTGATGACAAATGGCGTTGGCCACGAGACGCGCCTGCATGCTATCGGCGGCCAAGAAGATGGCGTCACAGTCGACGAGTCGCTCGGCGACGGCAGGCTCGGTAACATCGCCCACTATGGCCTCAAACCGGATGGACGGGTTGGCTTCTCGTGCGACCCGCTTCGCGATGGCGACCTTGTGTGAGGGCCGCCAGCGCAATAGGCGTGCCAGGCGCCGGGACTTAAGCCAGGGTCTCAGGTCTCTAGGCCGCGCACCCACGACCCTCGGGTAGTTCGTAGGATCGAGGCGGTCAAAGTCAACTGCGACGATGTGTCCCACTCCAAGGCGAGCGAGGTATTCATTGATGAGTGACCCCTCACCCCCTGCTCCGATGACTGCGACCTTCTGACCACCGAGAATCTCTTGGCCTCGGTCCCCGAAGAGGAGGACTTGTCGGTCGTACTCAAGGCTTCGCCGCGCGGGCTCGCTGGGGGGAGGGGTACCACAATTGTTGCGAAATGCCAGCGACGACCATGTGGTCCAGTTCCGTTTGCTGGTCGGCTGACTCCCATATATCGCCCGCCACAGCTCGTCGGGCAAATACGAGGCCACCGGCAGGTGGGCCATCCAAGATGTCAAGGACAGCAGGGTAGCCCCGACGGTGGGACGCCATGTCGATCGAGGAGAAGGCGACGTCTTCTTCACCCGAGTGGTTGTGGACCGCCAGGTAAGCGAGTCCTTCGGCAGCGCACGCGAGTGCGCAGCGCCTGACAAAGGCCGCCGTAAGCATACGGTGGCCGCGGTCACCTGGCACATAGTCGATTCCGTCCGTGGCCAGGAATAGATGCCGAGCCAGCCGTGATGCCTTCTATCTCGCTGACTCTCAGTCTAAGCAACTCCGCAGCCTTTGATTCTGAAATCTCATTTTCTGCCAGAGCTCTCAGGCACAGGCGGCGAAAACGCGTGGGGCTTTCCTCTCGTTCTAGAGGACATGGCTCGTCAGTCCTCCAACTGCTTTCAATACCACTGAATATGTCCTGCAACGTGGATTGCGTGATGATGCCCAGTTCACGCATTCGGACGACCAGAGACGCAGCGCTGATGCCGAACATCTGCTTGATCTCGACAAGTTCAGCGAACCCGAAGTTCAGGCGTCGCCGTCCCACTTCACGTACCAGTTCTTCCTCGGGTGCAAGGAAAGCGCCGGCAAACCGATTGCAGGCTTTCTCTTCCGGGACATCAGAAGGAATGTTCAGCACCATGTGACCCAATTCGTGGGCAATGGTGAAGCGTTGACGTTCGAGAGACTTGGTCGTGGAGCAGACCACAACTGGCACGTCGGCTCCACCTAGCCTGCGGACGCGAGAACTAAGGCCATCCACCGATCCGGGCAAGCTAAACTTGAACACCTTGATGCCGCGCTCTTCCAGCAGAGCGGTGATGTCCGGAATCGGCCCCCCGCCGAGATTCCAAGCGACCCGAACTGAAGTGGCTGCGCACTCTGCATCCTCCACGGTATTGATTCGGTAAGGTGCTCCGTCCGGTTCTTCCCGCTCAGTGGCGTCGATCCCCAGGATCGCCTCCACCTGTAGATAGCGGTCCACGTGATCAAGGACCTCTCAAGCTCATGACGGGCCAGCCTGCCAGCGGATACGGCCTCCTTGGCCTCATCCCGCTCCAGCTCCAACTCCGACGCTCTGCGCTCTGACCGGGACAGACTCCGTTCCAACTCCCGCACGGTCCGCTCAAGCTCGTCCTGCCTGATGACGCTCCTGTACGAGACGCCAGATAGGAGAGATCCGAAGCTCTGGACGAAACCGGCGGACCTCCGGGTCAAGGTGCTCAGACGGACGCGGAACTTCGGCGTTCCCACCTCCTTCCTCTTCTCCGGCACCAGGGGTGGGGTTCCGCTCTCGGACAGGCCCATCCCCAAGGGCTCCCTGGCAGAGCAGGCCGCCCGTCGCCGTGCCCCCCAGTTCGGGATGGACGAGGGTATGGCCGCCATAGCCCAGCCCGTCGTCTGGAAGGGGAAGTTGGCCAAGGTGGTGGTCGTCGCCGTGCCCGAGCGGCACTTCGGCGTCATCGTCCCACAAATGGAGGCGCTGTATCTGGGACGCCGCAGGGCCAGGCCAATAGCGGCGGCTGTGGCGACTGGCCCCTGGTAGGACTTGAAGGCTCGTGTCAACATAGTGTATAGTAAGACATAGCACCACATAGATAGTCAAAAAAGAGAGATGTTCGAGATAGACAAGACAAGAAAGCACTACATTCCAAGGTTCTATCTACGAGGCTTCTGTCTGGACGACCACCCCGAGCAGACCTACGTCTTTGATAAGGACAATCCTCAAGCAGGGGTCCAACTGCGTTCCATCGAAAACGTGGAAGTGTCGAGAGACGCCTACTCTGTCGCAAATGATCAGATCCTCCAACAACGGGAAAACCAGTGGGCGGAAATACTCAGAGAGCTCAAGAGGCAGAGTGTTCCTGAACTGAACGGGTTGATCTCTGACCGTGAGAAGTCCGCTAATTTGAGAGCTTGGCTTGCCCGCTTTGTTGTCGACTCAAAGCTACGGAGCCGAGGATTCCGCGAACAGATGAGGGACCCCGTTGCTGAGGTGCGTCTGCAGTTTCGGGAGAGGCTTGAAGCTGTGGAAGCAGACTTTCGCTCTCAGTATCCTGATTTGGACGATCAGTGGCAGGTTATGTTCCCCTTGTTCAAGGAGATGGTAGCCATTGATAGCGACCGAAAGTTTGAAGCGCTTCGAATTGACCCCTTTCTGCGGGGAGAAGAAGGTGAGAGGCGATACAGATTGTATGAAGAGGGCAGTTGGAGATTCGACGAAGCCCCTGAAGGCCGGCAATTCCTCACTTCGGATATCCCCTCGAATTCCCTGCTACTGGGACCTGAGCCCGAGTATCGCAACTGGATGTGGTTCGTTATGCCGCTTACCGCAGAGTTGAATCTGATGGGGATGTGTGGGGATGCCCGTGCGGAGAGCGGCCTGGCCCCACGAATGGTAGAGATGAGCGAAAGAGAAATGGACCTTGCCAATGTGTGTGTCTTCCAAAGCGCCGAGAGGTTCGTCTATGCTTCATCCGAGGCCGAGATCCTTCGAGCAAGTGAGCAGAACGCAGAGTAGCTGTACATGTCGAGAATATCCAAGACCATCACATTCTCTCTGCCCCCCGAGATGGAGACGCAGGTGCGGCAGGTGATGAAGGAAGACGACCTCTCCGTGAGCGAGCTGCTCAGACAGGCCATCCGCCTGTTCATGGAGGAGCGGGAGTGGCGCAGACGGGAGCGGTTGGATCGGATCACTCTCGCCCTCGCAGACCTAGATGCCGCTAGCAAACCTAACGACATCGATCTGCCAGGGTACAGGCTGCATCCCCTCAGGGGCGATCTGAAAGGACTTTGGAGTATTTCGATTTCGGGCAACTGGCGGATCACCTTTAGGTTTGAAGCTGGCGACGTGTACGACGTTGATCTCGTCGATTACCACTGAGAAGGAGAGAGACCATGCCTATGAAGAATCCGCCCCATCCGGGTCGCAGTGTCAGGGAGAACTGCTTGGACCCTCTGGGCCTAAGCGTTACCGAGGCAGCGGAGGTTTTGGGAGTTGCTCGTCATACCCTTTCGAGGGTATTGAACGGTCACGCGGGAATCTCGCCCGACATGGCCATCCGCCTAGAGAAGGCCGGATGGTCCAGCGCAGACTTCTGGTTGAGCCGTCAGACTGCATACGACCTAGCTGAAGCGCGCAAGGGTGAAGACAGAATACGAGTCGAGCGGTACCAGCCGCTGCCTACGTTGTAGGAATGTACTGTGTTGATTGCAGGATGTCCTTCTTTCCCACCCAATTCTCAATCTAGAGGATAGCCACATCTGACATGACAACTATCGACAACAAGGATCGTAGTCACGAAAGCATCATCAATGATGCGCTTGCCCGATTCCTGCGGGAGCGGTGCGGGCTGTCGGCGACGGTAGATGTGCAGTGTCGTGGATGACTCTCCCAACGACACCGTCGTCCAGCAGGTCGGTCAGATGGCGGTGGACGGTGGCGTGCGGCTCCCCCAAGATGCCCGCCAGCTCCATCGATTCGACGAACGGCATCCGGCTGAGTTGGTGCAGCAGCTGTCGTTCGGAGATCGTCATGTGTTGAAGGTAACGGATAACGAATGTGGTTTCCAGTTCCTTCCACGGTCAAGGGACAACCGTAGTAACCGGTGGCATCCTGTAATGTTCTTGGCACCCTGCCGCGTTCATGGTACAAAGACTAGGATGAAAGGATAAGAATACTGTACGGAGTGACAGAGATGGCCCCTAGTCAGCATAGCCCAGAAGAAGCCACTGAGGGACAAATTGTGATAATCACTGGAGAAGAGGGCCAGGGTCAAAACATAGCGGCGATGATGCACATCGGCCGAGCACTCCAGGACGGAGAAACACCATTCCATAATGGCTGCTCGAACTGTGGATTCCGGATCAGACCGGAAGTCCTAGCCGACGAAACTGAATTCTTAGAGCTTCTCGATGCAGCTCCAGATGTCTCAACCTTCGTGATAGCTGATGCTGACTCCTGCGCTGCCCTTTGCGGCCCCACATCGGACGCAAGAACGGGATGGGTACGCCTTTGCAAGATAAAGGGCCATAACGTAGTTCTAACGACCGTACGGGGAGTAGAGCACAAAATCGAAGGACCCTTGGATGATCCCTCAACGACACACATATATGTGAGCAGCCCACCGAATCTAGCTGGACTGTTCCTGACAGTCTCATCCGGAGCGATGATGGAGCGCATCCCGACAATGTACTCCGTGTTAGACGAAGAGACAACCATTTCCTGGGCGAAACTGACTGACGGGATGTATGAGAGCCCTGGTCGCTCTGAGGATGAACTGATCGTGAGTCCGGTGAAGAGTCTCGCCTTACCAGTGGATTACTCAGACGCCGTCCGCTCGACGGCGACCGCGAGGCCGAAGCATCCGGAAAACTTGATGCTGCTGACGAAGATTGCAAGATACCACAATCATCATCAAGCCAAGACAACGGAGATTATAGCCGTGCCGTGGCTTGAGCCAGTAAACAAGCGGCGAGACGAAGACTTCGCAGTAGGGACTATTGAATGGGCTTGCGAGAGATGGGGTATT
Organism: Dehalococcoidia bacterium; assembly: GCA_963663555.2. Taxonomy (GTDB): domain Bacteria; phylum Chloroflexota; class Dehalococcoidia; order Lucifugimonadales; family Lucifugimonadaceae. The sequence goes on along the minus strand of CAXXNJ010000005.1, from coordinate 362,195 downwards.
GAACTAAAAGACATTTCGATGAATCAAGAAACGACTTATCCTGACGCATGGGGTCAACACGAGGGACAAACTGTAAACCTTGAGGTAAGGAAGGTGCAGCCCAAGTGGGCCAGTGGAGCAACACTAGCGTCGATGGTTGACATCGTAAGGACAGGGAAGGCGGTAGCACCTCAAGAAGCGCCGAGAATTCAGTGCAAGCAATGCGGCACTTGGGAAGATAAAACTGTCACAGATGTGCACATGCTGCCCACACACGATAGCAGCCACGAATGGGTGTGCACCTATCCCAAGTGGATGATTGGACCTGAATGGACCGGAGATCTCACTGCATTGCCGGACCTTCTGATAAAACCTGGAGACCTTCGAATCGCAGTGACTGAGGCTGTGGAAGATAAAGAGAAGCTAGCTAAACGTTTCGGGCAGGGAAGACAGAACTGGCTTATCCTGAGCGTGGAAGGTTTTCCACTAGACGAAAGACTACACGAAGAGCTCGCCGACATCGAATCGAACAAGCTTGACGCTGTATTCCTGATTCTGACAAGCCAGTTTGGGAGTGCAATATACATGCATGAAATCGACGACAATAGAATAGTTGTGGTAGCGAAGTGCCCCAAAACAACTGACCACGGTTGTTATCATCCCGGAGTGCGAACAAGTGTAAACAAAGCAGGGAGTGAGTTCCAGGGGCTTCGCGAAGAAAGCGTCCGGAGAGGGCTTGTCTACCAGGTGGTTAGCGCGGACGGTAAGGTGCTAGCGGAAGAAGAAAGAGAAGCCCAACTCCCAGTTTCACAAGATGATGCCGCGAAGGGCATTAGGCGAGCAATCAAGAGATTACCGTTCCAGCCATCGCAGAACGTTTTCCCCTAAAGGGAGACTCTGAACGAGCGGGAACCCTCGATCGGCCAAGTCAAGGTTGACACTAGTCTATGCTCTTGGCAGCCTTTGGGCGTGCCTTGCCGCCGTGCACTGATGGCTCGGCGCACCATTTGGCCGACAGCCTCCGCACTCCTTCGTACACATCCTCGTCGAAGCCCAAGAGGTCGCACACCACGCGCCTGTCCAACAAGGCGCGGTTCGGGTCAGCGTCGGCAAGGTAGGCAGGCTTGAATTCCTTGTTCCGGAACTCGTCGAAGATCATCTCAGCCGTTGCTAGTTGATCATCAGAGAGAGTGCGGAAGTCCAGTACCGGCAAGGATTCGGCGGCGCGACTTGTGGTGGTCCCACGACCCGCATGTTGTCTGTTGGAATGCCACCAGTGCATTAGGAACCCGAACGTGCTGTTGCTCCAGATAGAGAACACATGGTCAAACCTCCTGTCCTCGAATTTCACAGTTGGCCACGCCCGACCGCCTATACTCTCTCGCTCGGTGAATGCCACCCCCAATGGTTGAGAGTTGAATCTGAAATCAAGATTGAGATGGGACCGACTGGAGGTTTCCCAAAGTGTTTGGGCCTTCCCTTCCATTCCCTGTCGGACGACGAGTTGTGAGTCGACCTCGCAAACCATCCGGGTTTCATTCTTGGCATTATGGCTCCATAGTGCTGGATACGTGGCTGTCGCGCTCGGTGCTGTCCGGTCGAAAGGACCGCGGGGTCGTGGTCCCGTGATGTCTCGGTGATGCAGACCGGTTCGAGCCAAGTCGCCAAGCAATGTCATATTGATCCCGATGGTAGAAGCATGACCCGGAAGGGATAGCTTTGCATTAGAGAGGCCGAATGCTGTTTGAGCGAGGGAAGCATCAGATAACCGCACTGCGCCACATGGCTCCCCGCTTTTCGAAAATGGGGCAGAGATAATCTCTCCTATCCTTTCCTCCCCGCTTATCAAGAGGGTGGCCCCGTAGGGACCATCTTCAATCCGTCTCACTGAGCTTATGGTGGCCATGGTTCTGGACACTTCGCTGGCTTGGATGAACCCCGCCGGCCTGCGACTCAGGGACGCCAAATGAACTCGCATATCTGATGATTCCGGTGGTCTGCACTTTCGGGCAATGACGAGGCACTCGGCCATGCCCGTATCTGCTGAGAACGACAAGTGGTCGTTATCAGAAGCCGCAATGCTGAGCACAGTAATGTCGGTATAGTCCTTGGCAAGCATCTCCCTGAAGCCTTGCCAGGATAAACCGGCTGCTGCCGCGAGAGGCAAGACCAAGGCGAGGACTCCGCCTGGCTTGAGCTTCTTGTGGGCCAACGCCGCAAATGCGGATGCGATTCCAGCGTTGCCGTGGTAGCAAGTGCCCGTCTTGAGGACATCCATGCGCTTGCCCATGTCCCTTTGGTCTTGGTCGCTGGCCCCAAAGGCGGCGAAGGCCGCGTTGAACGTATTAGCGTACTGCCCTTCGTTAGTGGTGTTTCGAGTGAAGGGTGGATTCATTATCACCAGGTCAAAGCCTTCGTCAGGGATGTCAACGTTGATCTGGGCGGCAGTCTCCTCGCCCACGCTGCCGGTGCGCAGGGCGGGGTCGCTGGTGTTGAACAAGGTCGAGGCCGTGGAGGCTTGGAGCAACTCCAGGGAACCTATCTTCACCGTGTCGTCCTTCTGCTTTCCGTAGGGCATGGTGTAGAGACGGGACTGATTGAATCCCACGTTGGGCCGCATACCGGACAGGGTGGAGCCGGTGATGTGGATTGCCGAGGGCATGACGTCGCAGCCGTACAGGACCTCCTCCATCATCACCGGATGCAGGGCCGTGGAATCGCCACCGGCTCGCTCGTGGTGGGATGCAACCTGCTCGTACACCGCCGACAGCAAGGCGCCTGTCCCACAGGCGAAGTCGCCGACGCGCAGCCTGCCGACAGCCTCGGCGTCGGCCCAGTCCACGCCGTCCATCTTGGCCACGGCCAGACGCGCCAACAGCGCAGCCGACGCTGGGAGTGTGTAGAAGGTGGCCAGGTACTTCCGGTCGGCGATCAGCCGCTGGAAGATGCGCCCGGTCAGGTCGTGGGCGTTGTCGACGCCGGTGGCTTCAACTTGCTGGGCAATCTCCAGCAACTCTCGCAAGATGTCGGTGGCGGTGCCCCCGGGAAGCTGCTCCAAGATGTCCTTGGCTATGGCAAAGATGGGCCAGTAGTTGATCTTGAGGATGTCTTCCCAGGCCGTTAGCGTCTCGCCTTGCGGGTTTGCGACACTGGGACCGCACACCAGGCGCAGGTGTTTCACACCCTGATGTATGCCTGCAATGCGCTGGTGGAAGACCATAGCGTTGGCGATGATGGCGCAAGCCATGCGGCGGGTCTGAGGAACGTCACTCATTCCCAAAAGCCGGGCAATGACGGGGGTTACGTTGGGGCGCAGCTTCGCCATTTCCTCCAAACGGTTGGCGGCCTGCCCGATGCCTTGCTCAAGCGTGTCAGCCGCCTGCTCGACGGCTCTCTGGGGGACGGATACCAGGTGGGCAAGGTCGGCCAAGTCGGTTGCCGAACCTTCCAGCCACCCCGATTCGGGAAACCGGCTGCCGTCCTGGTGCAGGACGTAGTACGAGAGACGAGCTTCGGAGAGCGCCTGACGCACATCATAGGCATCCTCCACAACCTTCGGGTAGCGCACCGCTATAGCGGCCTCGACCGTTCGGGGTTGGCCCTCCACGCGAAGCCCCAACCGTTCTGAGGCGTCTCTTTCCACCTCAGCGGCTGGTTCATATTCAGCTTCGACTACTACAAGGGAACGTCCAGGGGCAGCAATCAGAACGTCTGCATGGCGGCCCGGATGATCGGGGAAGGTCTGGGTGTTCTCAGAGCGGACTTCACAGCCGGGCATCATACCCCGTAGCAACTCGCCCAGGGCGTTGTTGGCGTTCGGCTCTGTCTGTCGCGGCATACTTACTCGCTGTCAGCTTCCTTCTATCGGATTGATGGGTCGCCTGATAGGGCGGCGAACACTTGGTCAAAAGTCTTGATCTCCCTGACGCCGCGCCGTCGGCAACTGGCCAGGTGGCAAAGGTCCCGAGCTTGCAATGTGGGGTATTGCTGATGGAGTTGCCGGGCCAGAGTGACGTCTTCCTCTTCTAGCGGCCAAACCTCAACTGCCGCACTAGCCATCAACTCCAGTGTCGCATCGAAGGTTTGCGGTCTTCCCGTTGGCAGATATATGTGAGCCAGTTCCTGCAAGACTTCTGCCGACGTGCACAGAGGCGTGCTGCTCTCGTTGGCTTCGACGAAGAAGTCTTGGGCGGATGTTTGGAGTCCGTGGGGGCGTCCTACCGCGTACATGAAGACGTTGGTATCGACGAAGATCATGTGCTAGTGAATCCTGTCGCCCGCGATTCATTTATGACTCGCAGGTGCTCATCCCAGTCCGGCTCCGTCTCCGGACCGTCCAGGGCGGCGCATGACCGGAAGAACTCCCTGACGTCTTCAGGAGATTCGAACAGCTTCACGCGCTGGCGCGCTTCAAGGCGCTCACGGGCGGCCGCCCGCATCCAAGCGCTGAGAGACATGCCTTCGCGCCGTGCTTGGTTAACGAAACGCTCTCTGTCTTCGTCCGCCATCACCAGCTGTACTCTGGCCATATCGACCTCCAGTAGGGATACCCGTTGAGTGTGTAACATCGTTACACATGCCCTGCCTGAAGTCAAGAGCAGACCGACCGCATCAATTTGCACGGATGCCGACCAATTGTGTAGTACGCATTATTTTTCGGGCAGCCATCTCCGTACGAGCAGAGAGAAGATTCGCGCCCAGGACCGCACCTTCCCCGTTCACAAAGGTCACGCAGCTTTTTGGCGTCGAAATGGTCCTATTTGAGCAAGATCGAGCGGGAAGAGAGCCACTGGCCCTTCGGAGGTCACCATCCACCGACTGGGGAAAGAGTTAACAGGAGCATCACCGACCCGATGGTCTTCCCCATATCCCCGTATGAAGTTCCCTTAGCCTTGCCGCCACCTCTTACAACACCTCATTCACACTGAAGTGTTCGTCGGATTTGTTTGATCATTCAAATTACTCATTAGCCATTTCCGAATACATTTTGTCTTGAATCTCTTTGAGTCTTTCCATTTTCAATTCCATAAAGCTCTTATTGCTTGCCTTATGGTCACCGGGGTGCAATTGCCCAATCTCGTAGAATACAATTCGTGAAATGGTTTTTGTGTCTGGGCCTTTTTCGATGACCCACCGAGTGATATCGGTGCTTATCTTAGTGTTTAGGGCTTCTAATACTGCAATGTGAAGCTTCATTTCTTGAATCGCCCTGTCAATACTCTGATTTCGCTCATCGCTCCATTTGTAGGAGTACAATGCGATGACCCTGGCAAATGATGCAATGAGTTTCTCTAGGTGCTCAACTTCTGACTGATGCTTCAGGAGGAGGATCCTATTCTTCTCCCGAGACTTCTCAAGCTTCAGCATCTTCCAAGCGGCGAGTGCTGCCGAGCAAGCTGCCAGCATCGACATGACCCCAACCACTATCGAAACCGCTTCCGTTGTCATGCGTGAACTCCCTCATCACACACTACCACTTGCCGATGTATTGTAGCATCGCCGGGTGATAGATGTGATGACCATATCTTCGGTGCGTACAGTCGATAGCTAAAGTGGTTTCAGAGGCGAGCCGACCATGGACTCCTAGCGGTAGGGGTTTGGCGAAGTAGGCCCGCCTCCCGAAGGCCCGGATTACCATGTGACCATCCGGCTGCACCAAACGTCAAAACGTCGCCAAGCGGGATTCGGCCAATGCGGTCCGGCTTTCTACGACAGCGCAGAGGTGATCAAGAGTATCTTGCATCCCTCAATCTAGACCGCCAGCTTGAACCTCAATTCGAAAGTTCTTGATTTTATCAAGTCTGGTGGGCGGTGGAGGACTCGAACCTCCGACCTCAGCGATGTCAACGCTGCGCTCTAGCCAGCTGAGCTAACCGCCCGCGTATGTATCCGGCGCCGGCCTATTCGGCCGCCTTGTCCCCTTCGGGCTCGGCGTCGTCCTTGCCGTTCTCGTCTTCGTCCCAGCCCAAGCCCAACTCCTCTGGACGGAGTATAACCGGACGGCTCTCCACGGCTTGGCCGGAACCGGCCGATGATCCCATCAGCGCCTCTGCGGCGAGGCGGACCTCCGAGTCGTCCAGTCCACCGCCTGAGGATAGGTCGACCGGCGTCATCAGAGAAGATGCCGAGGGGTCCTGTATTCCCAGGCCGCGGTCCAGTGCGTCCAATTCGACCGGGCCAGGGGCGCCGTTACCGCCCGGCGGCGTGAATCCGTCTCCGTCGAGGCCCATGTCGTTGAACTCGGCTCCGCCAATGGCCGCCAGCGCCTCCTCGAACGTGGCCGGGGCCTGCGTGAAGCCGGTCAACTGGCCGCTCGCCCGGTCTCCCAGCTCGCCTATTCCGAGCTTCTCACGTCCCTCGGGCGAGCCGTCCAGCCTTGCCGGAATGAGCCTGCCGATAATGACATTTTCCTTCAGGCCGGTCAGTTTGTCCACGTTTCCGTCCACCGCAGCTGCGGTGAGCACCTTGGCCGTCTCCTGGAAGGAGGCCGCCGCCAGGAAGCTGTCCGTGTTGAGCGATGCGCGCGTGACGCCGAGGAGCACCGAGTCTGCCGTGGCCGGCTCTCCGCCGCCGGCCAGCGTCTTGCCGTTGATCTGCTCGTATTCGTGCCGGTCTACCAGCTCGCCGGGCAGCAGGTCGGTATCGCCTGGCGCGTCGACGCGCACCTTGCGCATCATCTGGCGGATGACGGTCTCGATGTGCTTGTCGTGGATGGCCACGCCCTGGGAGCGGTAGACGGCCTGCACCTCGTCGACCATGTACCGCTGCACGGCGGCCTGGCCTTCGATCCGCAGCATGTCCTGCGGGTTCTTGGGGCCGGAGGTGAGCGCGTCGCCCGGCGCCACTTCCTGGCCGTCGTCTATCAGTATTGCGGACGCTGCCGGGATGAGGTACTCACGCTCGTCCTCTTCGGTCCACGTCAGTGTTACGACGCCGCCGGACACGGTGACCTTGCCCGCAACCGGAGCGCATATGTCGTCCTTTCGCGCCAGTTCCGCGCCCTCTTTGGCCGCCTTCATCTTGACGTACTTCTTGATCCTGACGATGAGGTCTCCGGCCTTGACGACGTCGCCGGTCTTTACCACCTGCCTGTGAGTCGCGGGTATCTCCAGCTCTTCCTCGAACTGCTCACCGCCTATGTGCACCTTGCCGCGGGACACCTTCACCTTGCCTGCGAAGGTTGCGGCTATCTGGTCCGGGTGGTCGAGTTGCAGGTCCTCCTTGACAGCCTTCTCCCTGACGGTCTTCTTCACGCCGATGACGGGGTCGCCGACCTTCACCACGTCCCCGGTCTTGACCAACTGCTTGTGGGTTGAGGGTATCTCGATCTCTTCGCCCGACTTCTTCTTGCCGATGCACACCCTGCCGCGGGACACCTTCACCTTGCCGCTCGCGGATGCGTAGATCTCATCGGGAGTCTTGACGACTCGGGGCCGCCGTTTTGCGGTCTTCTTCAGGCTCATGACAGGCTGCCCTGCGTCCGCCCAGTCTCCCGTCTTCACCATGGGCTTGTGAGTCGAAGGCACTTCCATGTCGGAGCTGAATTCTTCGGAGCTGACGATCTTGATGACCCGGCCTTCGGGCAGTTCGATAAGTTCGGCACTGCCGCTGATTTCGGAGAGTACGGCCTGTCCCTTGGGGGCCCTGGCCTCGAAAAGCTCGATGACGCGCGGCAGGCCGTGAGTGATGTCCGCCGCACTGGCGATACCGCCGGTGTGGAAGGTACGCATGGTCAACTGGGTGCCGGGCTCTCCGATGGACTGCGCGGCGATGATGCCGACCGCCTCGCCCTTGAGCGCCACCTGTCCGGTCGCCAGGGTGACGCCGTAGCATTTCTGGCACAGGCCCCGCGGCGCCTCGCAGGTGAGAGGCGAGCGCACCCATACGCTGGACAGACCGGCCTGTTCGATCCGCTCCGCAGTCTGCGCGTCCAGGATGCCGTCGACGTCCGCGATCACCTCCCCGGTGTTGGGATCGACGACCGGCTCGGAGGGGAACCTGCCGAGGATCCGGTACTCGATGTCGGTGTCCAGCTCGTCCTGCGGCACGTCTACCTGGAGGCCGCTGCGCGTGCCGCAGTCCTCCATGAGAATGATGACCTCCTGCGCCACGTCGGCCAGCCTCCTGGTGAGGTAGCCGGAGTCGGCCGTGCGCAGGGCTGTGTCTGCAAGGCCCTTGCGGGCGCCGTGCGTGGAGATGAAGTACTCGCTGACGGAGAGGCCCTCGGCGAAGCTGGAGCGAATGGGCATCTCGATGATCCGGCCCTTGGGGTCGGACATCAGCCCGCGCATTCCGGCCATCTGCTTTATCTGCGCCAGGTTTCCCTTAGCGCCGGAGTCGGCCATGGCGTAGATGCCGCCGTACCTGGGCAGCATCTCCTGCACGGCTCCGGTCATCTTGTCGGAGACTTCGGTCCAGATATCGACGGCGGCCTGGTAGCGCTCTTCCTCGGTGATCAGACCCGCGTCGTGCAGGTCCTTGAGCCGCGCGATCTTCTTGTCGGCCTCCACCAGCTCCCTCGGCTTCTCGGGGGGCGTGATGATGTCCTTGATGGCTATGGTGGTGCCCGACTGCGTGGCGTACTGGAAGCCGAGGTCCTTGAGGCTGTCCAGCGCCTGCGCCGTGCGTTCGTTGCCGAACTGCTCAAAGCACTTGGTCACGATGTCCTTGACCTCGTTCCTGGCCACCGTAACGTTTATGAAGCCCAGCTCTTCCGGCAGGCGCTCGTTCAAGATGATCCTGCCCACTGTTGTGTCCAGCCAGCCGCTGCCGGAGGACGGGTCATTGACCCTTACCGGCTCTCTCAGCCCGACGAGGCCGATCTCGTGCGCCAGCCGGGCGTCGTCGAAGTCGGAGAACCTGGCGGGCTCTACCCCGTCGGGCAATTCCTCCTGGCCGGTCAGGTAGTAGACGCCGAGCACCATGTCGAGGGTTGGCGCCACGATCGGGTCGCCGGAGCTGGGTGCGAGCATGTTGTTGGCGCTGAGCATCAGCCGCTGGGCCTCCAGAACAGCCTCCCTGGAGAGCGGAACGTGGACCGCCATCTGGTCCCCGTCGAAGTCGGCGTTGAAAGCCGTGCAGACCAGCGGGTGTATCTGGATGGCGCTTCCGTCTACCAGCACGGGCTGGAAGGCCTGTATGCCGAGCCGGTGCAGAGTGGGCGCGCGATTGAGCAGTACCGGGTGGTTTTCGATCACTTCCTGGAGGAGGTCCCATATGACCGGACGAGCGCGCTCCGCCATGCGCTTCGCGCTCTTGATGTTGTGCGCGTAACCCTTCACGACGAGGGCGTTCATTACGAACGGCTTGAACAGTTCGAGGGCCATGCGCTTGGGCAGACCGCACTCGTGCAGCTGCAGCTCAGGGCCGGCGATGATGACCGACCGGCCGCTGTAGTCGACGCGCTTGCCGAGCAGGTTCTGCCTGAAGCGGCCCTGCTTGCCGCGCAGGAGGTCGGTCAGCGACTTGAGCTTGTGATTGTGGCTGCCCTGTATGGCGCGCCCGCGTCTGCCGTTGTCGATAAGCGCGTCGACCGCTTCCTGCAACATGCGCTTTTCGTTGCGCACGATGATGTCCGGCGCCTGGAGGTCTATCAGGTGCTTGAGCCGGTTGTTGCGGTTGATGACGCGGCGGTACAGGTCGTTGAGGTCGCTGGTGGCGAATCGTCCGCCGTCGAGCTGGACCATGGGGTGGAGCTCGGGGGGCAGGACGGGCAGGACGCTTAGGATCATCCACTCCTGCTTGTTGCCGCTGTTGCGGAACGCCTCGACGACCCTGAGGCGCTTGATTGCCTTCTTGCGCCGCTGCCCGGAGGTGTTCTTCAACTCGTCGGAGAGCTCGGTGCGTAGTTCGTCGAGTGAGGTCTTCTTGAGTATGTCCTGAATGGCTTCGGCGCCCATGCTGGCCTTGAAGGCTTCGCCGTAGCGGTCTCTCAGTTCGCGGTAGCGGGCCTCTGTGAGCAGGTCCATCACTGCGATGGCTTCTAGGTCCTCGATCTTGCGGTTGATCTCGTCGGCGATTTCCTTCTTGCGCTGCTCAAAGGTGTCGCGCAGCTGGGCTATCGGGTCTACCGGCGCAGCCTCTTCCTCCGCGCCGGAAGCGTCCTCGCCCTCCGTGCCGCCTTCGGAGCCGTCCACGGCTACGGGGTCGGCGGCAGTGGCGGGGCCTTCTTCAAGAGCGGCCGCCTCGATCCGGTCTATGTGGTCGCCGAGTTCCTGGTCGAGCCGCTGCATCTCGATGTCGAGCGAGTTTTCGTAGCTCAGCAGGGCCTGTTGCCGGGCATCCTCGTCTACGTGGGTGACGATGTACTGCGCGAAGTAGAGGACGCGCTCGAGGCTGCGGGGCGAGAGGTTTAGCAGTAGGCCGAGGCGGGAGGGCGAGCCCTTGGAGAACCATATGTGCGCCACGGGCGCGGCGAGCTTTATGTGGCCCATCCGTTCCCGGCGCACCTTGGCCCTGGCGACCTCCACGCCGCAGCGGTCGCACACGACGCCCTTGTAGCGGATCTTCTTGTACTTGCCGCAGTAGCATTCCCAGTCCTTCGTGGGGCCGAAGATGCGCTCGCAGAACAGACCGTCCTTTTCCGGCCTGAGCGTGCGGTAGTTGATGGTCTCCGGCTTGGTTACCTCACCGTACGACCATGCGCGTATCTGCTCCGGCGATGCGAGAGAGATACGTATTGCGTTGAAGTCTGCGCTGGCTGTGGACATTTGCTTTGCTGTCCTCCCGGTGTTGTGGGATCGGCTGGCGTGAGGGCTTGGTGAAGCGGTCAGCCCGCGTGGGCCCGGCGCTTCCGATCAAGCCTCCTAGTTGTCTTCAAGGTCGGCGTCGTTCTCTTCGAGGAGTTCGACGTCTTCCGAGGCGGCGAGGGCCTGCAGGGACTCCTCGCGGGCTGGACTCCCGTTGGCGGCCGGCACCTCCGCCTCCCCGGCGGGGGCGGCGGAGTCTTCCTCGTCCTCGAAGTCATCGAAACTGATCGATGCGTCGAGGTCGAAGTCGAGGTCGAGGCCGTCTTCGGCGTCTCCCCATCCGGATGACGCCGTGAGAGCGGCGGCGGCAATGGCCGCCTCCTCATCGCCGGGCAACGTGGCGTACTGAGCGGCGTTCTGGTTGAGCAGCTCCACGGACAGGCCAAGACCTTGCAACTCCTTCAGAAGGACGTGGAAGGACTCAGGCACGCCGGGCTGGATCACCTCTTCTCCCTTGACGATGGCCTCGTAGGTCTTGACGCGCCCCACCACGTCGTCGGACTTGATGGTGAGCATCTCCTGGAGGGTGTATGCGGCGGAGTAGGCTTCCAGCGCCCACACCTCCATCTCTCCGAATCTCTGCCCGCCGAACTGCGCCTTGCCGCCTAGGGGCTGCTGCGTGATGAGCGAATAGGGGCCGGTCGAGCGGGCGTGTATCTTGTCCTCCACCAGGTGGATGAGCTTGAGCATGTAGATGTTGCCTACCGCGACCGGCTGGTCGAAGGGGTCTCCGGTGCGGCCGTCGTAGAGGGTCGTCTTGCCGAAGATGGGGGCTGAGATGCGCTTTTCGGCTGCCAGCCGGAGGGCTTCGGTGAAGAGTTCTGCGGGCTTCATGCTGCCGGGGTTGATCCCGACGTGTTCTTTGAGCCATATGCGGAGGCAGGCGTCTCTGGCCTGGCCGCGCTTGGTGAGTGCGTCGCTCCATAGAGCTTCGCGGCGGTAGCCGCGCTGTTGAAGCCACCTGCCGACGATGTTCCAGTCGATGGTTGTATGGTCGAGGCTGCGGCGGTCGGCGGCGCCGGATTGTTGTATGAACCAGGCGCGCGCGAGCTGGTCTTCGATGACGGTGTCGCGTGCGCCGTCGAAGACAGGGGTTTGGGCGTGGTAGCCGAGTGTGTGGGCCGCCCAGCCGAGGTGGGTTTCTAGGACTTGTCCGAGGTTCATGCGGGATGGGACGCCGATGGGATTGAGGATGAGGTCGAGGGGGCGGCCGTCGGGGAGGAAGGGCATGTCCTCTTGTGGGAGGATTTTGGCGATGACGCCTTTGTTTCCGTGGCGACCGGCCATTTTGTCGCCCTCGCTGATCTTCCTGGTCTGGGCGACCCAGACGCGCACCATGGTTAGTACGCCTGGGGGGAGTTCGTCTCCGCCGGCCTTGGTGAGGACGCGCACGTCTATGATCTTGCCGTGCTGACCGTGGGGGACTTTCAGGGAGGTGTCTTTTACGTCTCTGGCTTTCTCTCCGAAGATGGCGCGGAGGAGTTTTTCTTCGGCGGTGAGTTCGGTTTCGCCTTTGGGGGTGATTTTGCCGACGAGGATGTCGCCGGGGTCTACCCAGGCTCCGATGCGGATGATTCCTTCTTCGTCGAGGTCTGAGAGGTTTTCTTCGCCGACGTTGGGGATGTCGCGGGTGATTTCTTCGGGGCCCAGTTTGGTGTCGCGGGCTTCGACTTCGTGCTTTTCGATGTGGACGGAGGTGAAGCGGTCTTCTTTGACGAGGGTTTCGCTGATGATGATGGCGTCTTCGTAGTTGTATCCGCCCCAGCTCATGAAGCCGACGAGGAGGTTTTGGCCGAGGGCGAGCTGGCCGTTTTGGGTGGAGGAGGAGTCGGCGAGGGGGTCGCCGGCGTTTACGAGGTCGCCTTTGCGGACGATGGGGTGCTGGTTGATGCAGGTGCCCTGGTTGGAGCGGAGGAATTTGATGAGGGGGTAGGTGTGTTCTTGTCCTTGGCCGTCGAGGACGCGGACTTCCTGGCCGGTGGCGGCGGTGACGATGCCGTCTACGGCGGCGTTGACGACTTGGCCGCTGTCGCGGGCGACGCGCCCTTCCATGCCGGTGCCGACTAGGGGGGCCTCGGGGCGGATGAGGGGGACGGCCTGGCGTTGCATGTTGGAGCCCATGAGGGCGCGGTTGGCGTCGTCGTGCTCGAGGAAGGGTATGAGGGCGGTGGATACGCTGACGATTTGCATGGGCGAGACGTCCATGTATTCGACTGTGGCGGGGGGTTCGTATGAGAAGCTTTCGCGCTGGCGCACTTCGACGAGGGTGGACCTGATCTGTCCTTTGGCGTCCATGGGGGTTGTGGCCTGGCCGATGACGTGGAGTTCCTCTTCGTCGGCGGAGAGGTAGACGATGTCTTTGGGGTCGGCGGAGACGTAGGGCTGGACTTTGATGTTGCGCGGAGGGAGCCGGTTGACGCGCTGGGCGGTGGCTCTGAAGATGGGCTTGCCGGCGGGGGCGATGGTGCGGCCGTCGGGGTTTTTGACGTCTTCAAGCGGCGTTCGGCCCACCAGGTCTGGGGTGGCGGTGGATATTTCCTTGAGGACGCGCCGGTAGGGGGTTTCGATGAAGCCGAATTCGTTTATGCGGGCGTATGTGGAGAGTGAACCGAGGAGGCCGATGTTTGGGCCTTCCGGGGTTTCGATGGGGCAGATGCGCCCGTAGTGGGAGTGGTGCACGTCGCGCACGTCGAAGCCGGCACGCTCGCGGGAGAGTCCGCCGGGGCCGAGGGCTGAGAGCCTGCGCTTGTGGGTGAGCTCGGCGAGTGGGTTGGTCTGGTCCATGAACTGGGAGAGCTGGGAGCCGCCGAAGAATTCCCGCACGGCTGCGACGACGGGCCGGATGTTTATGAGGGCGGCGGGGGTGGTGGTGGCCGGGTCCATCTGGGTGGTCATGCGTTCCTTGACGACCCGCTCCATCCTGAGGAGTCCGACTCGTATCTGGTTCTGGATGAGCTCCCCGACCGCGCGGACGCGGCGGTTGCCCAGGTGGTCTATGTCGTCGGCGCCGACGTGACCGTTGTTGATCATGATCATCCGGCGCATCATGCTGACGATGTCTTCGTTTGTGAGCGTGCGGTGTTCGTTGGGCACGTCTAGGCCCAGGCGCCGGTTCAGCTTGTACCTGCCGACGCGGCCCAGGTCGTACTTGCGGGGGTCGAAGAACAGGTTCTTGAGGAGGGTGCGCGCGCTCTCCTCGCTGGGAGGCTCGCCGGGCCGCAGCCGGGTGTAGAACTCGAGGAGGGCCTCCACCTCGTTCGTGACGGCCGAGTCGCGCGCGAGGGTCGCGCGGATGTACTGGTGCACCGGATCCGTATCGACGTCTTTGAAGAGGTCGAGGATCATGTCGTCGGTGTGGTAGCCGAGAGCGCGCAGTAGCGTTGTGATCGGGGCCTTGCGCTTGCGGTCTACCTTTACGGAGAGAAGGTCCCTGTTGGAGGTCTCCAGTTCCACCCATGCGCCGCGGTAGGGGATGAGTTTGCCCATGCAGAGGGCGCGCCCCGACGTGGCGTCGGTCTCGGTGGTGAAGTAGGCGCCGGGAGACCGGACAAGCTGGGAGACAACCACCCGCTCGGCGCCGTTGATGACGAAGGTGCCGTTCTGGGTCATCATTGGCACGTCGCCGAAGAAGAGGGTCTGCTCTTTGACCTCACCGGTGGACTTGATCACCAGCTGAACCGTGACGTACAGAGGCGCGGAATAGGTGCTCTCGCGCTGCCGGCATTCTCGCTCGGAAAATTTTGGCTCGCGGATCTGGTGGTCCAGGAACCGCAACTCAAAGCGACCCCCGTTGAAGTCCTCAATGGGAGAGATCTCCTTCAAAAGGTCATCAAGACCCTTGGTCTTGAGCCACTCGAAGGAATTGATCTGGATGTGGACGAGGTTGGGAACGTCTACCGTCTCACGACGGATGGACCTGAAGTCCTTGAAGTCCGGGACGCTGGGGGCGGGGCGACTCGAATGAGCTACTACCATGCTTACTCCTGGGTAGATGCCGCGCTGCAAGGCGCGCAAATCCGGTACCGCACAGGTGCGCGCAAGGCGCGCTACGGTACCAACTGGGGGTTAGAGGATGCGAACCGGCTCTTTGTCAGCGGAAACTGGCACAATGCTACAACTTGTATTGTACGAGAAACGTAGATACCGTGTCAACGACCCCGGCGCGTGGATACAAGAATACGCGCCGCCTGTGGCCGGAGCATCGTCGCGCGAGTGACCGTTGCAGCCGCTGGGCGATAAGATTAAAGCAAGTATCCGGCTTGGTCTGACCGCATACAGTGATCGAACGCTACGCCATGACGCACGCAAACGTTGAAGCCCAGGCAATATCCGACGGCTCACCCGCCGGACCGCCGGACAGGCGCGTCATGCTCCAGGTCTCAGGCATGACCTGCGCAAGCTGCGTCGACACCGTTCAAAGAGCCTTGCGCAGCGTGGACGGGGTCTCGGACGCGCGCGTCAACCTAGCCACCGGCGCCGCCGAGGTGGAGTTCCTCTCCGGCGGCGCACACTTCCAAGAGCTGAGCGCGGCAGTGGCGGGGGCGGGATACTCCGCCGCCGAAGTGCAGGAGCCGGCCGCGGCTGCCGAGGCGGACGACGCATTGAGGGCCGCAGAGTTGAGAAGGCTGCGCACCCGTACGGCCGTCAGCCTCGCCGCAGCGGCCTTCCTGATGGCCGGAATGTTCTACCAGTCCGTTCCGTGGCTGGAAGGCATTTCGCCATACGCGGCAAATGCCATTTTCCTGGCGCTGGCCGCGCCGGTCCAATTCTGGGCGGGCGCCGGCTTCTACAAGGCCGCTTGGGGCGCAGCGCGGCGCGGTACGTCGAACATGAGTACGCTCGTCGCCATCGGCACGTCCACGGCCTTCTTCTACAGCGCAGCCGTCACCATAATTCGCCCATTCTTCGAAGATTCGACGTTCCTTACCGGCATCGCCTCGTCCGTGCAGGGGCATGACACCGGCACCTACTTCGACGTGTCCGCCGCCATCATCGGACTGGTACTGCTGGGCCGGTACCTGGAAGCAAGGGCTAGAGGACAGACCACGGACGCCATACGCTCCCTCATAGGACTCCAACCGCGGACTGCGCTGGTGCGCCGCGAGGGAGGATTCGCCGAAACGCCCGTAGCGGAGGTCGTCCCGGGGGACGTCGTACAAGCAAGGCCCGGAGAGAGGATCGCAGTAGACGGAAATGTCCTGGAAGGATTCTCTGCAGTGGACGAATCGATGCTGACCGGTGAGAGCATGCCCGTGGAGAAATCGGCCGGGGGCGCCGTGTACGCTGGCACGCTGAACGGCAATGGCGCTCTAACTTTCACCGCGACCAAAGTGGGCATGGACACCGCGCTCGGAGAGATCGTTCGCATGGTCCGGCGCGCCCAGACCTCGCGGGCACCGGTGGAAAAAGTCGTCGACGTGGTCGCCGCCCGGTTCGTGCCGGCCGTGCTGGCCGCAGCAGCGCTGACCTTCGCCTTATGGCTGTTCTTCGCCCCGGAGCCGAGGTTTGTCAACGCGCTGCTGATGACCGTGGCCGTGCTCGTCATCGCCTGCCCGTGCGCGCTCGGCCTCGCCACGCCCACGGCCGTTGTGGTTGGCCTAGGGCGCGGCGCGCGGCGGGGCATCCTCGTAAAAGACGCCGAAACGCTGGAAAGGGCCCACCGGATCGATACGGTGGTGTTCGACAAGACCGGCACGCTCACCACCGGTCGCCCCCAGGTCACGGCCCTAAGGCCCCACGGCGTGACGGAGCAGGAGATGTTGCAACTGGCCGCCTCGGTCGAAGGCCCGTCGGAACACCCGCTTGGATGGGCGGTACGGCAGGCCGCAAAGTCGCGCGGCATCGAGGCAATGACGGTTGAGAACTTCGAGGCCGTACCTGGACTGGGAGCAAAGGGAGAAGTCAATGGCCGCAAGGTCGCTATCGGCAGCGCCTCAGCGATACCGCTGGACGAAGAGGGCGCGCGCGAAGCCGAGGACCTCGCCGCCCGGGGGCAGACCGTGCTCGCCGTGGCGCGTGACGGAAAAGCGATCGGGCTGATCGGCGTCGAAGACACCCTGCGGCCCACCGCAAAGGCCGGCGTCGAGACGCTTCGCTCCATGGGCATCCGCACCCTGATGCTGACCGGCGACAACGAGACCACCGCCAAGGCCGTTGCCCGCCAAGCAGGCATCGGCGAGGTGATTGCAGAGGTGAAACCGCAGCAGAAAGCGTCGCAGGTCGGCGCGCTGATGCGAGAGGGAGCGGCCGTGGCCATGGTGGGAGACGGCATCAATGACGCACCGGCCCTGGCCGCCGCAGACGTAGGAATCGCCATAGGTACCGGCACGGACGTCGCCATGGACGCCGCCGGGGTGACCCTAACGTCGAGCGACCCGCGCGGCGTCGCAGAGACCGTATCGCTCAGCCGCGCCACCATGCGCACGATACGCCAAAACCTGTTCTGGGCCTTCATCTACAACGTGCTGCTGATACCCGTTGCGGCCGGCGCGCTCTACCCGATCTTCGCTGCGGGCGGCGTGCCCGAACCACTTCGGCCCTTCTTGGGAGAATACGGGTTCCTGAACCCGATCGTGGCCGCAGGCGCAATGGCCGTAAGCTCCCTCAGCGTGGTGGCGAACTCCCTAAGACTGGCCAGATGAATGAGGCGGAGGCGGCACGCAACCGCAGAGTAGCCTTTACGATGTAGGGGAGCCGCGCTAAGAATGACGCCGCAAGCCCGGCCAAACAACAGAGGAAATTCAGACCATGGAACCAAAACCCGAAAGCGGAAAAGCGATCGTCTACTCACACCCGGAGTGCGGCTACTGCACCCTCCTGACCGAGGACTTCGACTCCAAGGGCATCGAGTACGACGAGATCGACGTGAGCAAGCAACCTGAGTACTGGGCCGAAGTCGAGCGACTAACCGGCGGCGACCGCATCACTCCCGTCACAGTGACTGCCGAGGGCGAGGTGCAGGTCGGCTACAACGGCATCGGCTGCAACTTCTCATAGCGCGCAGGCATCGCACGCCGGGCAGGTTGACCGGCGCGCCGCTCAAACCACACAATATAGGATAGGCGGAACCGAGAACGACGTTCGAGGGGCAAGGACATTGATATTTATCAGGCTTGTGAACTACGCCTTGGCCGCTTACATCTTTCTGATGGCGGTAGCCGTCGGCGTACACTTCACAATCACCCCTCTATATGCAGGCATCGCCACCGACTACCCCGTCTGGAACGTGTTCAACTGGTTCCTGGCGGCGGCCTACGCCCTGACGCTTGCGGTCAACGTCCGCGTGAAGATCCTAGAGACCGGCGGCAAAGAGTACGCATCCAACATGAGGCGCTACTTGGAGGTGAACGTCAAGTTCTGGGCATCCATACTGCTGTTCATCCTGTTCTACTGGAACTGGTTCGGCAGCTGGAACTGGGTCGGACAGCCGGGGTATGGCGGCGACCTGCAGATGTGGTCCTTCATCAACCCACCCTTCGTGTTGCTGGGGATAGCCACCGGAATGCAGGTATGGCGAGACGGCGCTCGAACCTGAGTGCTCAACTACTTATCCAGGTGGGGTAAGAAAAATGAACGCAAATCTGATTGAAGAGGTCGCCGACCTCACACTCACCACGCTCGACGGCGATACCGTCAGGATCTCCGACTACCGGGGCCGCAGGCTGATCGTCTTCTGCTGGGGCTCCTGGTGAAAGTGCCGGGATCAGTTGCCGGTCTGGCAGCGACACTATGCGGAACTGAAGAGCCTCGGCGCCGACCTGCTGTCGGTCGCAGTTGACTTGCAGGGGCCCGAAAGGCCGCGGCTCTATCACCAGCAGGCCGGAGCGGAGTTCGTAACCGTCGTTGACGACGGAAACCGCCTGGCCGGTCTGCTCGGCTACCGAGCCGTCCCAAACGGCTTCTTCTTCGACCAGGACGGCAATCTGCTCTTCAAGCACATGAGCGGATTCGACGTCGCCGAGCCGGAGACGCTCGAAGCCGTCATGCAGTTCGCCTCTTCCGGCAGGATCGCCAAGCCGGACAAGCCGGGCGAAGCGTCGGATTACGACTACTACGAGCAGGGATTCGCTCTCTTCAGTTCCGGCGACGTCGAGGGCGCCAAGGCGGTATGGCGCAAGGGAATCGACGCCGAGCCCGACCACTGGAACCTACGCAAGCAGGTGTGGGCCCTTGAGAACCCCGACAAGTTCTACGACGGCCCAGTTGACTACGGCTGGCAGAAAGAGCAGATCAAGGCAGGCGTCTAGCGCCCCGCCAACATCGCTCGCCGCCCGTTCACCAACGTTCACGCGCCTGCCCTTCCCCGTAGGAGCGCACAAGGTACGCCCATACCGATTCGCACAACATGACATGGCGCGGACCCTCCACGGCGTCGCTCCCATCCCTGCCCTTGGGTTGCCGCTCGGGGAAGGCAATGAGGGTGTGCAAAGACCGGATGGGACGCGAATGACCCTGTGGTAAAGTTGCGCGGCGTAAGGAGGAACCGATGACCACCGGAACGGCCGCCGCCGTCGTCTATCCCGAGTCGGACGGTATGCCTTTGCCCGACGGAGAAACCCAAGCCCCGATATACGCCAGGATCGTCGAAACCCTAAGGACCTTCTTCGGAAACGTCCCAAGCGCAAGGGTCAACGGCGATACCTTCATCTACTACGTCGAGGGCGACCCGCGCCGTTCCGTATCGCCGGACTGCTACGTCGCGCTCGACCTGACCGACGAAGCGTTCGACTCTATCGAGCGAAACAACACCTACCTAACGTGGGAAGTGGGCAAGGCCCCGGACTTCATACTGGAAATAGGCTCTGAGAGTACGGGGTCTGTGGACCTGGGCAGGAAGCGCGATCTGTACGCCGACTTGGGCGTATTGGAGTATTGGCGGTACGACCGGACCGGCGGTGACTTCTACGGGGAGCCGCTGGTAGGCGAGCGGCTGGTGGACGGCGAGTACCGGCGTCTTGAGTTGCGGCATGAGAGCGACGGCTCCGTGCAGTCTCACAGCGAAATCTTGAACCTGGACCTGCGCTGGCAGGACGGGGAGTTGCGCTTTTGGGATCCCGTCAAGGGTCGATTGCTGCTGAACCAACAGGAAGAACGCGACGGCCGTCTGACCGCTGAGGCGCGGGCGGAATCAGCTGAGTCGCGGGCGGAAGTAGAACGGCACGGCCGGGTAAGGGCTGAGGCGCAGGCGGTGGAAGAGCGGCACAGTCGCCTAGCCGCTGAAGCACGCGTGGACCGGCTCGAAGCGGAACTCCGCCGCCTAAGCGGCCAATAGAACGTTCAGCTCACGATAGGCGCATACCGCCCTGGTCTCAATGGAAACGCCTGCTCCGCCTAGCGATTCCGGCCCCGTCCGGGAATCCGCCCGCATAACCAGCCTCGACCTGATTCGCGGCATTGCCGTTCTCGGCATCCTGCTGATGAACGCCGTCTACTTCGCATTCGGCCCGGAGGCCTACTTCAACTTGAGCGCGGACGGGTCCGAAACGGCGCTCGACTGGGCCGTCGGAATCGTGGGCGAGGTCTTCGTCGACCAGAAGTTCATGGGATTGTTCTCGATGCTGTTCGGCGCGGGGATGATCCTCTTCATCGACAGGGCCAGCGCGAAGGGCAGGCGCGCAGTCCCGCTGAACCTCTGGCGAAACGCACTCTTGTTGCTCATCGGGTTCCTGCACATGTACTTCTTGTACGAAGGCGACGTTCTGCTGGCATATGCGATCTCTTCGCTCTTCCTCATCGCCCTTCGGAATCTATCGAATCGGGCCCTCATCGCCATAGGCGTCGCTGTTTTCTTGTCGTCCATCGGCTTAGCGCTATGGGCGCAGTACATCGCCGACTCGTCCGGTGTGCCACTGACCGGCGTCTGGACGACGGGCGAGGGTTCCGGCGATGAAGATGTTCAGAGTCTAGTCCTACTGGGCTTCTTGCTGCGCGCACTGGGACTGATTCTCGTCGGAGCCGGCCTGTACCGGGCCGGCTTCATGAACGGCGGACTGCCGGAGAGGACCTACCGGTTGACCGCGCTGGCCGGGCTCGGCATCGGACTGCCGCTTGCCGCCGCCGGCGTCGTCATCACCGCGGTGAACGACTACTCGAATGAGGTCGCCTTCGTGGGCCAGATTCCAAACACGCTCGGCAGTATTCCCGCCTCGCTGGGCTACATGAGCCTCATCATCCTGTGGAACAACGGCGGCGACAACCGGCTCAAGCGGCGGCTCCGAGCCGTCGGGAGGATGGCCCTGACCAACTACCTCGTGCAGTCGGCTCTGGGATTGCTTGTATTCACAGTCCTGCTAGCAGACGTGGGATTTGTCACCCGAAGTAGCGTCTTGGTGTTCGTGGCGGCGGTGTGGGCGCTTCAGCTGTGGTGGTCGCAGGCCTGGCTCAGCAGATTCCTCTTCGGCCCGGCAGAGTGGCTCTGGCGAGTCGCTACATATATAAGCGGCCAACCGCTGCGCCGGCGCCCCGGTTGATTGCGTCTCCTGACGGCGAAAAGAACGGCAGACTTCCTCATAGGCGCCCACGCACTGTCGCCCGCCGGCGCTTTCCTTACCAGAGACCGATGCTTCTACTCCGCTTACTTCCCGGAACTGATAGGCCCCGAAGCGTCATGACCGCGGCCCGCCCCACGCGACCGACCCGCACTTGAAACGGTATCGGCGGCTCTGCTTAAATTGGGGCAGCAGCAGACAATTTAATTCCATCACAGGGAGGGTGCCGTGTCAGTTGCCGACGAACTTCTATCCAACAACGCCGGATATGCGGAGGGCTTCGACAAGGGCGACTTGGGGTCACCGCCGGGCCGCAGGCTGGCCGTGGTCACCTGCATGGACGCCCGGATGGACGTCTACAAGCTGCTTGGCTTGACTGAAGGCGAGGCCCACGTCATTCGCAACGCAGGAGGGGTGGTCAGCGACGACGTCCTGCGGTCACTCCTGATATCCCAGCGCCTGCTGAACACCCGCGAAATCATGGTCGTGCACCACACCAAGTGCGGCATGATGAGCTTCCGCGACGATGACGTCAAAGACGCGGTCGAGGCTGAGACGGGCCTGCGGCCCGCGTTTGCCCTAGAGGCGTTCCAGAACTTGGAACAAGACGTGCGGCAGTCCATAGCGCGTATCAAGGCGAACCCGTTCATCCCTGAAAAGGGCGACATCCGAGGCTTCGTCTACGACTGCGCCACCGGACGCCTATCCGAAGTCCCCCGCGCATAGTCTCTCAGCCCAGCCCCCCCATCCTAACCGTCCTCTGAAAATAGAAACTCCCCCTCTGCCTGAGGGAAAGGGCTGGGCTGAGGGCCGCCCCCGGCAGAATCGTAGGGGCGATCCCTTGTGGCCGCCCTCCCCAGGCACGCCCCCGGCAGAAATCGTAGGGGCCATCCCTTGTGGTCGCCCTCTGTAGGGGCATCCCCGGCAGAATCGTAGGGGCGATCCCTTGTGGCCGCCCTCCCCAGGCACGCCCCCGGCAGAATCGTAGGGGCGATCCCTTGTGGCCGCCCTCCCCAGGCACGCCCCCGGCAGAATCGTAGGGGCGATCCCTTGTGGGCGCCTGGCGGGGCCCGGCGGGGGAATCGTCGCCCACCACAACGCGCGCCATTAACCCACACCCCTGACCGTCATTCCCGTGAAAACGGGAATCCAGAGGGGCGGGTCGCGGCGGCACGCGCGCGCCACCTACCCGTCCCAAACTAAAAACTGAAAACTACCCGCAGGGACTTCCCTCCTACCTCTTCCCCTTTGAGAGGGAAGGGATAAGACATCCGCCAGGCGCCCACGAGGGATCGCCCCTACGAATCCCGACGGCCCCCTACGGGGCGGAAGATGCGCGCGCTCTTGCAAGCGTGACGGTTACATTGTGGCCGTCCAAGTTGTGCGTTGCCGTCCCTTGAGGTGCGGGCTGCGCGGTGTGGATTAGTTCCACCGCGAGGGTTTCGCGCTCTACGTAGGATGCAAATCGCCGGACCGCGGATTCGACCTCATGCGGGCCCTGGACTCCGAGCTCGATCCGATCGGAGATGTCGAGTCCCGTCGACTTTCGCAGGTTCTGGACGAGCCGGACGACCTCCCTCGCCATGCCCTCTTGGCGCAGGCTTTCGGTCAGTTCGGTCTTCACTGCGGCGGCGTATCCCGCCGCGGCGGCGAGCTCGTACCCCTGCTGCGGGGTGCGTTCGACCAGCAGCTCGCCCGGTTCGAGCAGGAAGCCGTCCAGCGGCACGTTTTCGCCAGCCTCTACGAGTGATGCGACGCGCGCCGCATCTGCGCCGGCCAGCGCTGCGCGTATCTGAGGCAGGTCGCGGCCGTACTTGGGCCCCAGGACCGGTAGGTTGGGCCTCACCGACCAGGCCGTCAGCCCGCCTATTTCACCTGCGTCGACCACCCGTTTCACGTTCAGCTCCTCTTTGAGCTGCCACTCGATTTTCGGCAGGTAGCCCTTCTCGTGCTCCTTCCGCAGCTCCACGGCCAGTTCGGAAAGGGGCTGGCGCACCTTTAGGCCGGCCGAAGCCCTTGCGGACCTGCCGAGACTTGCCAGCCTCATGGCCAGGCGGGTGCGCTCTGCGAGCTCGTCGTCTATGAGCGATTCGTCGCACGCAGGCCAGTCTTCAAGGTGGACGCTTTCGGGGGACTGCCCGTTCCATCCGGCGGCGAGGTTGCGGTACATCTCCTCGGCCACGAACGGCGTGAACGGAGCGAGCAGCCGCGATAGCGTGGTCAGTGAGTCGTAGAGAGTGCGGTATGCGGCGCGCTTGTCGGCGTCGCCGCCGGACTTCCAGAAGCGCCTCCTCGACCGCCGCACGTACCAGTTCGAGAGGCCCGTAAGGAACTCCTCGACTGCGTGGGCTGCGTAGTCCGGCCTCCAGTTTTCGAGGTAGCCGGTGAGCCGCTGCGTCAGCCGGTTGAGTTCGGACAGTATCCAGCGGTCGAGTTCGTTGAGCTCGTGCGGCTCGTCGCGCTGAGCCGGCGTCCATCCGTCCAGGTTTGCGTACGTGACGAAGAAGGAGTAGACGTTCCACAGTGGTATCAGGAACTGTCTCCGCACGATGTCGCCCGGGCCGTATCCGAAGCTGAGGTTAGACGACGGGTTCTGACGGCAGTAGAGCCATCGCATCACGTCCACGCCCATCTTTTCCGCAGCGTCCTCGAACCAGATGGCGTTTCCCTTGGACTTGTGCATCTCCTCGCCGTCCTCATCCCGCACCAGGGCGTAGGAGAAGACGGCGCGGGTGGGCTCGCGGTCCATCAGCGCCGCGCTCATGGCGATTAGCGAGTAGAACCAGTTGCGGAACTGCCCCGGAAAACTCTCCGATATCCAGTCCGCCGGGTACCACTGCTTCCAGTATTCGGGGTCGCTGCGGTAGTTCAGCGTCGAGAAGGTGACGATTCCGGCGTCGAGCCATGGGTTTCCGACGTCCGGTATGCGGCTGATGCGCTCTCCGCAGCCGGAGCAGGCGATCTTGACGGCGTCTATCCAGGGACGGTGCGGCGAATGGCCCTCGAACCGCTCCCATCCCTCTACGGCGCGCCGCTCCAGTTCCGTCTCGCTGCCGATCACCTCGACGTTGGGGCACGTGCCGCACTTGTAGATTGGCAGCGCAAGGCCCCAGTAGCGCTTCTTGGAAATCATCCAGTCGTGCATGTTGCGGAGCCAGTCGAGCTCCCGCTCCCTGCCGAAAGACGGCTCCCAGCGTATCCGGTTGGTGGCCTCCATCATGGGATGCCTAAGCTCGTCCATCGAAATGAACCACTCGTCGACGAGACGGAAGACCAGCTCGGTGTCGCAACGCCAGCACACCGGGTAGCGGTGGCGGTAGTCCTCGAGCTTGTAGAAGACGCCTTTCGCCTTGAGCGAGTCGAAGATGTCGGGGTTGACGTCTGAGACTGCGCGCCCGCTTAGCTCGCCGAAGCCGTCTATGTATCTGCCGGACTCGTCCAGCGGCGCGATGACGGGCAGCCCGTGTTCCTTGCCGAGCTGGAAGTCCTCGGCCCCGGCCCCGGGCGCCACGTGCACGATGCCCGTCCCTTCCTCCTCCCCGACGTCGTCCCACGGGACTACGCGGTGCGCGTCCCTTGCAACCGACTGCGCATCCAGCTCGTCGAACGGCCCCCGGTAGCGCCATCCGACGAGGCTGCCCCCCGCGGCCTGCTCCAACACTTCATGGCCGCCGTCCAGCACGCTCAGCCTGCTCGCGCCGAGCCACAGCGTCTCCTCCCCGTTGCGTACCTTGGCGTACTTGTGCTCGGGATGCACGGCGGCTGCGACGTTTGCCGATAGCGTCCAGGGCGTGGTGGTCCAGATTAGGAGAGACTCGCCGGGACGGTCCGTGAGCGGCAGTTTGACGTAAAGGCCGGGATGCGTGACCTCCTTGTAGCCCTCGGTGACGATCTCGTGCTGCGAAAGGCCGGTGCCGCAGCGGGGGCACCACGGCATGGAGTCCGTGCCTTCGTAGAGCCATCCCCTCTCGTGGCACACCTTCAGGAAGCGCCAGATGGTGTAGTTATTCTCGTCCGACATCGTGTGGTAGGAGTTGTCCCAGTCCATGAAGTAGCCGAGCCGCTTGGACTGTTCCGTCTGCACGCCCGCGTAGCGCCGCACGCGGGCCTTGCAATCTTCGACGAAGCGCCCCACGCCGTAGGACTCGATGTCCCGCTTGGAAGTGAAGCCCTTCTCCTTTTCGACCTCCACCTCTACCCACAGCCCCTGCCCGTCGAAGCCGTTCTGGAAGCGCTGGCGGTAGCCCTGCATGTTCCTGAAGCGCAGGAAGAGGTCCTTGTAGGTGCGTCCCCAGGCGTGGTGTACGCCCATCGGGTTGTTTGCGGTGATTGGGCCGTCGATGAAGGAAAAAGTCTTTTCGGCGTCCTCGTTGCGGCGCAGGTACTTTCCGGTGATGCCGGACTCGTACCACCACTTGAGCAGACGCTCTTCCATGGCTATGAAGTCGGTCTTGGGCTCGACCGGCTGGAACTGTGTCTTGCTGGCGTGTTGTGTCATGTTTCGAGGATCTGCGCGCGGGAAGTGTGGGTGCCGATAGGTTAAGTGTACGATTGGAAACGGCTGGGTGTTAGTGGAAGGTGAACATCTCTTGTTACTTTCCCTTCATGAGACCTTTGAAACCCCTTGAAGGGAGTCGAAAATCCCTTCACCCTCAAAGAAGCCTTGCCACCGTCAAGGGGGAAGGGATAAGAGGGCAGGGCAGGAGGAAGAGACGGTTCCTTTTGGCGGCCGGCGTCCTGCGGCGAGGCGGCTTTGTCAAAGACGGGCGGCGCGCTGCCGGCGCGTACACTAAAATAGAACTGTGCCGCCGCGCAGCCTAGCCGAAGGGCAATAGCCAAGCCCCGCAGCTTCTAGGCCCAAGCCACTTGCTTACCGGAGAGCCAGATGACTACAGCCCAAACCTTCTCAGGCGAACGCATCGAGGCGTTACAGCAGATAGCAGGAGACCACCTGTTCATGCACGCCGCCCAGATAAACGACTGGCGGGGCGGGCTGAAGGTCTTCACCAAGGGGAGAGGGATGCTGGGTAACCGACATCGAGGGAAACCGGCTGCTGGACGGCATGTCGGGCCTCTGGTACAAGGCCGCCGGCTACGGACGGCGCGAGATTGCCGACGCCGTGTACGAGCAGATGCAGTGGATCTCATCGCCACCGGCCAACTCGGCGGCCATCCCGCAGGTCGAACTCGCAGGAAAGATCGCAGAGCTGTATCCCGACTCCGGCGCACGGAGCTTCTTCACCTCCGGCGGCTCCGAATCGGTCGAGACGGCCGTCAAGATGGCCAAGAAGTACCAGCAGCTGAACGGCAAGGCCGGCGCCTTCAAGGTGATATCGAGGCGCTACTCCTACCACGGCTCCACGGCCATGGCGGTCAGCTTGGGCCGCAGCCCGGCCGCCGATCCCATGGGGCCCGAAATGCCGGGGGCGCTGCACGTAACGAACTGGGACTCATACCGCCCGGCGTACGACGGCGATCCCGTGGACGCGGCGGTGGCGTGCGCCAATGAGTTCGAGACGGTCATCATGCACCAGGGGCCGGAGACCGTCGCCGCGATGATCGCGGAGCCGGTGTCTGCGGCGGCGGGCATCCACTTCCCGCCCGCCGAGTACTGGCAAAGACTCAGGGAGATCGCCGACAAGCACAACGTCATACTGATAGCGGACGAGGTGATCACCGGATTCGGGCGGCTGGGCACGTGGTTCGGGCCGATGAACTGGGACGTGCAGCCCGACATAACGACCGTCGCAAAGGCCATCACGAGCGGGTACGTCCCCCTGGGCGCCGCCATCGCCACCAAGAAGGTCGCCGACGCCTTCATAGGGTCGGACAACGAAACGTTCAGGCACCTCATCACCTTCGGCGGGCACCCCGTCTCCTGCGCCGCCGCCCTCGCAAACCTCGAGCTGTTCGAGAGCGAAGACCTCGTAGGGAACTCCAAGCGCATGGGCGACTACCTCTTCGAGCAGCTGCAAAGGCTGCGCGAACACGAGATAGTCGGCGATATCCGCGGCGGACTGGGGCTGCTGGCCGCCGTCGAGCTGGTGAAGGACAGGGACACCAAGGAGCGCTTTCCGGCGGCGGCGGGGCTTCCGAAGAGGCTGCCGTCCATCCTGTACGAGCGCAAGCTGGTCAGCTTCAGGGCCGGGGACGTCATTTCGATCTGCCCGCCGCTCATCATCGACCGCGACGAGGTGGATTTCCTGGTAGATGTGCTGGACGGCGCCCTGGCGCAGATGTCAAAGGAACTGTCCGGCTGAGGAACGCTTGCCGGCGACACTAGCCCGCGGGAGTCATTGTGATATAGTGCCGCAACCTTGAGAGTCGCAGCAGAACGCTGGCGGCTTAGGCGCGCCGGTCCACGCGCGATCCGAATTGCGGCAATGGAAGCGAAGCGGCAGGAGCCGACATGGACGAAACTACTACCACTCCAGACACCCAGGCCGAGGAGGCGTCATCCGGAAACGGCGTGGCCGCCGCGCAGCACGATAGCTTTGGCCCGAGCGCAGTAAGCGATGAGGTGGTGCTCGACGTTAGGGACCTGCGCACCTACTTCACCACCCGATGGGGCACCGTCAAGGCCGTCGACGGCGTTAGCTACCAGGTGCGAAGGGGGTGAAACCCTCGGCATCGTGGGAGAGTCCGGTTCAGGCAAGTCCGTAACCGCGCTCTCGATCATGCGGCTCGTCCCATCGCCTCCGGGCCACATAGTCGGCGGTGAAGTGATCCTGAACGGCCGGGATATCTTGCAGCTCTCCGAAAGGGAAATGACGCGCGTCCGGGGCGGGGAGATCTCGATGATTCTCCAAGACCCCATGACGGCGCTCAACCCGGTCTTCACCGTCGAAAACCAGGCCGGAGAGGCGATTCACATCCACCACAAGCTCCGGGGCCAGCAGCTGTGGGACGCGATGATCTCCGCCCTCAGAATGGTGCGCATACCCGCCCCGGAAATTCGCGCCAAGGACTACCCGCACCAGCTGTCGGGCGGCATGAGACAGCGCGTGGTGGGCGCTATCGGCATCTCGACGAACCCCGACATAATCATTGCCGACGAACCCACTACCTCGCTCGACGTGACCATCCAAGCCGCTTACTTGCGGCTTCTCAGGCAGCTACAGCGCGAAGCCGGCGTGGGGATCATTTTCATCACGCACGACTTCGGAATCGTCGCAAAGATGTGCGACCGCGTCGCGGTGATGTATGCAGGCCGGATCGTGGAGTCTGCGGACGTACGCACCATCTTCAACTCCCCGCTGCACGAGTACACCAAGGCGCTCATCACCTCCGTGCCCAAGCTGGAGGAGAAGACCGGCAGGCTGCCCCAGATCGAAGGTCAGCCCCCGCTGCTCCACAACCTGCCGGAGGGTGACGCATTCGCACCGCGGTCGCCGCTGGAGTTCTCCGAGGAGGACGCGAAGATAAGGCCCGAGCTGGTAGAGGTCGAACCCGGCCACTGGGTACAGATGTCCCGCGCCTCGGTTGCGGAATTCGACAAGTACGCGCACCTCGTTTCGTATGGATGATGTTCCACGTGCCGGAATGACCAGCCGGAACGCAGGCGCTTATTTGAACCACGTCAACAGCAGATCGGCATAGGACGACGCAAATGGCAACAGTTACCGAAGAAACCGCACCGAGTGTCCGTATTCCCGATGCGCCGGGAGCGACCAACCCGGCGGACGCCATCCTGCAGGTTAGACACCTGCGGAAGTGGTTCACCGTAGGCGGGCAGTTCCTCCGCTTTGGCAATCCCATCTACCTCAAAGCGGTAGACGACGTCAGCTTCGACGTACGGGAAGGCAGAACCTTCGGACTCGTCGGAGAGTCCGGATGCGGCAAGACCACCACGCTAAAGGTGATACTCGGCCTGGAACGGCCTACGGAAGGCGCCATCTACTGGCAGGGCGAGGATGTCGCCAACATGAGCCGGGCCGGGCTGAAAGAGTTCCGGCGCTCAGTGCAGGCCGTATTCCAAGACCCCTGGTCCTCTCTCAATCCGAGGATGAGAGTATTGGCGATCGTGGGCGAGCCACTGGAAATCGCAACCACGATGACGAAGCGCCAGATACGAGAACGCGTCGGGGACCTCCTCACGGAGGTAGGACTAAACCCCTACCAGGCCAACCTGTACCCGCACGAATTCTCAGGCGGGCAGAGGCAGCGAATCGGCATCGCCAGGGCGCTCGCCCTCAACCCGAAACTGATATGCCTCGATGAGCCGGTCTCCGCGCTGGACGTGTCTATTCGCGCCCAGATCATGAACCTCCTGGTTGACCTCCAGGAAGAGCACCAGCTTGCCTACCTGCTGGTGGCGCACAACCTCGCCACCGTTCGCTACATGTGCCACGAAATGGCCGTCATGTACCTCGGCGTCGTACAGGAAATGGGCGACACTGAGGCTATCTTCAACAACCCCATGCACCTGTACACCAACGCACTCATTTCAGCCGCGCTGCCCTCCCACCCAGACATCCAGCGTGAAGAGATCATCCTGCCCGGCGAAGTCGTATCGCCCGTAGACCCGCCGTCCGGAGACGTCTTCATGACCAGGACTCCCCTAGAAGTAGACCCCGATCACGTCTACGCCAAGGAGCGTCCGCCGCTGGTCGAAAAGGAAGACGGCCACTGGGTTGTGGAGACGCCGTGGAGCCTTGCGACCGCCGAGGCGATACAGGCGTCGCTCTACGACGAAGAAGCCGAGATAAGGGCGCGCGAAGAAGAGGAGGCCCGCGCACGGGCCGCCGAGTGACCGGCGCTTGCCGCACTAGGTAAGAATGAACGGCGAGCGCCCTGTGGCGCTCGCCGTTTCGCGGAAGGACTACCGCTTCTTCTCGCCGGACAAGGGCTTTGCATAACGGACGGCGCTTCTTGAAACTGGGCTACGGAAACTACGGGATGAAGGGCGTGGATATCTTCGAAGCCCTGCCGCGTCTTCAGTCGATGGGCTACGAGGCCATGGAAGTATGCGCCAGAGACGGATGGCAGACCGAAGCCGACAGCTTCAGCCCGCAGGATCGAAACAGGCTGGCCGCCCTGCTGCGCAGGATGGACTTTCCTGCGCCGCCCGTGATGGAGTCCCTGGACGTCTGCGCCGCAGGGCAGGAACGAACGGCCATGCTGCGCCGGGCAGAAGCGTCATTCGCTCTGGCCGGCGACCTCAACGACGGGGGCGGTCTATCCGTCGTGACCACCACGGTGGGCGACCCCGACCCGGGCTGGGACGCTGGAAGGTGGCAGGTGCGGGACGGGTTCCTCGAACTGGCAGACCTGGCCGGCCGCTACGGCGTTATCGTCGCCGCAGAGTCGCACGCGGGCAGCCACTTCGACACCCCTGAAAAGGCGGTCTGGCTCATGGACAACACGCGCCATGACCATCTCAAGCTGAACTTCGACGTAAGCCACTTCGTCGCGCAGGGCATCGACGTGCGCCACAGCGTCGAACTGTGCACGCCGCACGCCGTCCACACCCACGTCAAGGACGGCTACACCCGCGACGGAGCCGTGTGTTACCAACTGCCCGGGGAGGGCCGCATGGATCTGACCGGCTACGTGTCCGCCGTGAAAGAGGCGGGCCTGGCCGTACCCGTATACGTGGAGGTGAGTCGGCAGGTCTCCGAACGGCCGGGTTTCGATACATGGAAGACGGCGCAGTTCTGCTACAACGCGCTGAACAAGGCACGGACCGAGGCCGCCTGACCGCGAACGGCAAAACCTGAACGCCTTGGAACGGAGATCAGCGAGTAATGAAGACCAGGCGAATAGTCATCTGGGACATTCGAGTCCCCAGCATCGAAGACCGCATGGAAGATATCGCCGCCATCGCGCCGGGCTGGCGAATCGAGACGTACGACTCGGAAGAGGATCTGGAAGCAAACATAGAGGGCGCCGAAATCGCCGCATCCCTTACGCTCTCCAACCAAGCCCTCGCCAGGTCCGGCAGCCTGCGGTGGTACCACACTTGGAGCGCAGGCGTGGACGGACTTATGTCACCGGAACTTGCGGATGGGGACTTCATCTACACCTCCAGCAAGGGCAACGGCGGAGTCACCATGGCGGAGTGGGCCATGTTGATGATGCTGGCGTGGAGCAAGCAGGCAGCCCATTACCTGGAGGCGCACAAACAAAAGACGTGGGCCCCGCTACAGCACGGCGAACTCAATGGCTGTACCGCCGGCATCATCGGCCTCGGCAACTCCGGCGCCGACCTTGCCCGCAAATGCCAAGCCTTCAACATGAAGGTCCTCGGAATGAGACGCACCAGCGCGCCATGTGACTACGTAGATGAGATGTTCACATTCGACCGGCTGCACGAGATGCTCGCGCAATCGGACTACGTCGTCGTGACCGCACCGCTAACCGATGAGACCCGAGGGATGATAGGGGAAACGGAGTTTCGCGCCATGAAGCCCGGCGCATACTTCATCGTCACGTCCCGCGGCGGCATCGCACGGGAAGACGCACTACTCAAGGCTCTCAGCAAGGGCTGGATCGCGGGGGCAGCCATCGACGTTCACGAGGTCGAGCCGCTGACGCCCGATTCCCCGCTGTGGACTGCGCCGGGGGCGCTGGTAACGCCTCACTGTGCATCGATCGGCAACCTCCAAGCCGCACGGGCGGCCGAGATATTCATAGACAACCTGCGCCGCTACGTGTCAGGCGAGCCGCTGCGAAACGTGGTGGACAGGCAGGCCGGATACTAGACGCCAAGATTGACCGGGACGGCCAACTACCCCTCATCGAGACGCTCCTATTAGACCACGGTCTATCCGGGCGAGCCGGTCGTGGCTTTCCAACCTCAGCCGGTTTCCGTTAAGTGCGTAATTCGCCAATTGGCATGCACGTCGCAAACCGCTTCTGCAACTTGCGCCGCCTTTCCATACCGAACGGCTTGACCGCCTATCGCAGTGAACGTAATCTGTCGCTACTCGTGAGCGCCCGCGACTGCGGCCCATCCAACGAGGGAGGAAAGTAGTGATTAAGAAACGGTACTTTTGGATTCTGGCCGCACTGTTGATTGGCCTTGCGGCGTCACTGTCATGCGGGACTACGGAGACAGTCGTCGAAACGGTAATCGTCGAAAAGCAACTGCCCGGGCAGACGATCACGGAAAAGGTGGTCGAAACCGTCCTGGTCGAGAAGTCCGTCACGCGCGTTGAGAAGGTGGTTGAGACGGTAATCGTCGAAAAGACCATCGCCGGCGAGAAGGTCAAGGTCGTCGAGACTGTGGTGGTCGAGAAGCCCGTCACAACCGTGGAGAAGGTGATCCAGACCGTGGTGGTCCAGGAGGTCGTAATCGCTACGGCCATGCCGTTAGCGATGAGCGCCGACGGCTCGGAGCGGATATCGCCCATCGGCCACTTCGTGGTGGCTGAAAACCTCGTGGTGCCCCCCATTTTCGTTCCGGCCCTGGCGGGCGGCGGGCTGGAGTTCTCCTACTACAACTGGGGCGTGACCGACTATCCGCTGTCCATGAACGCGGAAGAAGAGGTTGACCCGGCGGTCAGCATCTGGGACTCGTGGACCGTATCTCCGGAGGGCGGCAAGATAACTTGGACCGTCCGGCCCGGAGTCCAGTTCCACCAAGGATGGGGCGAACTGACCGCCCACGACATCGCTTTCAGCTTCAACAACGCAGCAAGGGAAGGCTCAAGGTTCTACGGCCTGACCAGCATGGACTGGTTCGACAGGATGGAGGCGCTGGACGACTCCTCCGGAGAAATGTACTTCAAGAAGGACAACCCACTGTGGATCGGCTACCTGTCGAACGCACAGACTCACCAGCCCTGGATCGCCAGCAAGAAGCTGTTCGACGAGCGCGGTGAGCAGGGAGGCGCAGACACCGCCATAGGCACCGGCCCTTACCAGGTGCGCGCTTGGGCGACGAACGACCGGGTGCTGCTGGAAGCGACCGAGGAGCACTACCGCGTTGTGCCGCGCGCCAAGACCTTCGAGGTCGTCGAGATCTCGGAGCCACTGGCCAAACAGGCCGCATTCCTCACCGGCGAGGTGGACATTGCTCCGATCGACAACAACCTGATCAAGGACACCTTCGCGAAGCTGCCGGGCTCGACGATCGAGAGGATCGGCGAAGTAGACACGCAGATGATCCACTTCACCGGCAACTACTGGCTAAAGGGGCCGTTGCCTCACCGCACCGATCCCAACGCGCAGTTCCCGCGGCCCGGATACACACCGGATGACGACCATCCTTGGATCGGCAACATCGACGACCCCGAACACATGGAGCGGGCCCTCAAGGTACGCACCGCCATGTCGATGGCCGTAGACCAGGAGACCATCCTCAGCGAGGTGTTCGATGGATTCGGCATCCCGTACGCCGCTCACATGGGGTTCCAGCCCAGCGACGCGGCTTGGAAAGACGAATGGGCTCCCCCGGCCTACGACCCCGAAGGCGCCAAGGCTTTGCTTGCCGAGGCCGGCTACGCGGACGGGTTCGAGTTCGAGGCATTCTTCCCGGCAGGCGTGACCACCATCAGCGACGAAGCCGCCTTCGCCGCAGCGCAGATGTGGCGGGACATCGGACTTAATCCCATCATCGACAACGGCACCTACGCATCAGGCCGAGACCGCCGCTTTGACGGCGTGGACAACATCATCAGGATGCACCACATCTTCACCGGCAAGATCGACCAAGAAAAGTGCCAGGGACTCGGCGCCGTCCAGGCCTACTACGGGGCCGAACTTCCGCGCGAATACCTCGATATCTGTGCGAGGAACAAGACGGAATCGAGCCGCGACAAGCGCATAGCCAACAACGCAGAGGTGCAGGACTACATCTCCCGATGGAGGCTGTACCTGCCGCTCTCCGCAAAGTCCACCAACTACATGGTCGGCCCCAAGATCCTCACCTGGGACCCGCACGTAAACACCCAGCCCTTCTTCATCGCACCCTGGACGGTGTCGGTAGAGCAGTAGCCACCGTCGTATCGGCTGCGGGGCCGGGGTCTTCCCGGCCCCGCAGCCGTCACACGCGCAAGCGCCAGGGACTCCGGTAGCAGGGGGCTGACGTGAAGAGGTTCCTCATCCGGCGGCTCATATATGGAGTCGTCTTGCTGTTTGCGTCCACCATTTTCATCTTCGCCTTATCGCGCGCCGGAGGGCGCGACCCGCGAGAGATGTTCATGAGCGAAAACATCTCCGGTCGCGAAGCGTGGGAGGCGCTGGGCAAAGAGATGGGCCTCGACAGGCCCCTTGCCGTCCAGTACGGCATATGGCTCGGCGGCGTCGTACGCGGTGACTTCGGAACCTCGGTCCGGGAGCAGCGCAACGCCATGGACCTCGTGCGCGAGCGGCTGCCCGCAACCGTGCAGCTCGCCATAGGCTCCTTCATGTTCACCGTGCTGCTGGGCATCCCCTTGGGCGTGCTATCCGCCATGAGTAGAGGCACGCTATGGGACTACGCCGGAAGGGCATTCGCCCTGCTGGGCCAGTCGATGCCCGCTTTCTGGCTGGGCATCATGCTGATCATCATCTTCAGCGTCCAGCTGGAACTGTTGCCGACGGGACGGCGCGGAGGAATCGAGCACTACATACTCCCATCCATCACGGTCGGATGGTTCACCGCCGCGGGCCTGCTGCGCCTTGTACGGTCCGCCATGCTCGAGGTCACCGACTCGGAGTTCATCACATACGCGCGGGCCAAGGGCGTCGGCAATAGAACGCTCGTCTGGAAACACGCCTTTAGGAACGCGCTGATTCCCCCGCTGACATATGCAGGACTACTGCTCGGCTCCTTCCTGACCGGCACCGTCATCGCCGAGCACGTATTCCAATGGCCCGGCATCGGCAGGCTGGCCATCACTGCGGTACTGGACAACGACTTCCCGGTCATGGCGGCGACGATGCTGCTATTCACCTCCATATACGTAGCCACGTCCCTGGTCGTCGACCTACTGTACGCAATCGTAGACCCGCGCATCCGGTACAGCTGAGCCATGGCCACCGAACAGGCGATACAGCCCGGCGCAACCCGCACCCGCGGCATATCAAGCTGGCGTGCGGTCAGGTTCGTGAGGGACTGGCCTGTCTTACCCGTCGCCATCCTCGCCGTATTCGCAATCTTCGCCGTATTCGCCCCTCTAATATCGCCGCACGATCCCACGACCGGCAGGCTGCCCGACCGCGCCACGCCGCCCGCGTGGCTGGAGGGAGGCTCGACGAAGTTCCTGCTGGGAGCCGACACCCAGGGCCGCGACATCTTCAGCCGGATCGTATACGGCACCAGGGTCTCCCTGGCCGTGGCCGGAATCGTACTCGTCGGCGGAGCCGTAGGCGGCACGGCCCTCGGACTCATCTCAGGCTGGGCTGGCGGCCAAGTCGACGAATTCCTAATGCGCGTGGTCGACTTCATGATGGCCACGCCGTTCATTCTCGTCGCGCTCGTGCTGGTGATCGTATTTGGCCCCAGCGTCGAGCTGATCATCACTCTCCTCATCGTCTTCAGCTGGGACAGCTTCGGCCGCCAGATCAGGGGAGAAACGCTACAACTCAAGACGAGGGAATACGTGGCCGCAGCGCAGATATCCGGCGCCTCCACCTACCGAATCCTCTACCGACACCTGCTGCCCGGCGTATTCAACACCGTGATGGTGATCATGTCCCTGCGCGTAGGCAACCTCATCATCACCGAGTCGATACTCAGCTACCTCGGCGTCGGTATTCCTCCGCCCACGCCCGCCTGGGGCCTGATGGTGGCCGAGGGACGCAACTATCTCAACACCGCCTGGTGGATATCCTTCTTCCCCGGCCTGGCGATACTGTTCACCGTGCTGGCCTTCAACTTCCTTGGCGATTGGATGAGAGACCGCTTCGACCCCCGCCTCCGCCAGCAGATCTAAACCAACGCCCGGCGTCAGCCGGCGAGCAGGTCCCGCGCTTCCACTATCGCACGCAGCTTGCCCTCGGCCGTCTGCGATGAGGCGACTGGGTTGTCGGCGAAGGTGGCGAAACCGCAGTCCGGCGTCAGCAGTATACGTTCTACTCCAAATAGATCCACGGCATCCGCAATCCGCCGCCGGATGTCCTCAACCTGCTCCACGCCGTCCAGCTTCTGGTTGACCACGCCCACGCCGATGCGCTTGTCGTCCGGCAGATGCCGAAGCGCGCCCGCATCCCCCGCGCGCTCCGTGCACAGCTCCAATAACAGCGTCCCCACGTCCATTCGACCGAGCGAGTCGGCAAGCGGCGCGTACCCCCCCGCAAGCGCGGCCGACTCATCGCGCGTCCAGTTGCCCCGGCACACGTGCAGGCCCAGGCGCTCCCGCGGGAGTCCTTTCACCGTCTCATTCAGCAACTCCACTGCGAAGTCGAGCTCCGCCGCCGGCTCCATGCGTTCGCTTAGCGCGCCGCACATGAAACTGCGCCTGCCGCTTGCGCCGCCAAAGACCACTTCCGTAAGTACCGGCTCGTCGAACTGCACCATCGCGGCCCCGGCGGCCAGCAGGAAGTGCGTCTCTTCCCGCAGAACCCGCACCACGTCCAACGCCAGATCCTCGCGCGTCTCGTACGGGCGGTCCGTCAGGCAGTCGAGCCACATCGTGCGGGTGAGCAGGTATGGGCCGGGAAGAGCGATCTTGACCGGCTTATCGCTCACGCTCATCGCAAATTCCAGCTCGTGCACGGCCAGCGGACGGCTCCTCCCCAGCTCCCCGTACACGACCGGATGCCGGACGTCGGCCGCCGGCACGTCCAGGCCGCGCAGCTCCTCCTCGAACTTCAGCGGATCGTCGACCATCGCCGTCAGGTCGCTGAGCGGAATCAGTTGGCAGTTGTCCAGCAGGCCTCCCGTGAAGCTTGCGTAGCTGTCCCGCCGCTGCTCGCCGTCGGTGATCACGTCTACGCCGGCGCGGTCTTGCGAGTCGATGCACAGCCGCGCCGCATCATCCGCCGTGGATTGGAAGTCCGCTTCCGCCAGCCTGCCCTCCAGCCGGTCATGCACCGCTTGGAGCATCCAGCGAGGCCGCGGCCAACTGCCGATGCCCATCACCGACAGCGGCGCAATCAATGAAGCCGGAGCAGGCCGGGGCAGCGCTTCTGCGGCTTTGACGGAAACCGGCAGCAGCCGGCTCATAGAGGAAGCCGGCGATGGCGCCTGAACCTCTTCGCGCGGCTCGTACGGCCCCTTGGACACCAGGAAGCTGCGCCGGCCGTTCCGCTTCGTCCAGGAGACCATCTCATTGCCGGTCAGCCTGCACCACGCCGGCAACTCCACCTCGACCGTCGAGTCGGTCGAGAGTATCTCCAGCAGGCCGCCCCGTTCCATCGGGTCGATGTGCCTGCGGATCAGCAGCAGCAGGCCGCCGCCGCAGTCCAGGTCTCCCCCGTCGAAACTTACGTCCGGGGCGTGAGTGTGCCGCTTGACAGCGTCCATGAGCCGGACAGTCCGTAGCCGGGCCTAGTATCTAGTACGTTACGCAGGGGCTGCCGTCGGAGAGAAACTCCACCAGCACCGCGCCCCCGACGATCGTCGCGCCGTCGACGAGGTTTTCGGAGTCCAAGCCGCGCTTCTTGAAGCACGGCGCACACACGTATATCTGGCCGCCGACGGCCGCGAAGTTGTCCATCAAGTCCTTGAGGGCCATGAAGCCCTCCTCGTGGACGTCGTCGGCATAGCCCTTCTGCGAAAGCCGCACGCCCTCGGTGCTCAGGAAGACCATCGTCTCCTTCTCGGAGCCGAGGGCGGCGTTGGCTATGACGAATGCCACCGTCGCCTTATCGGTATTGTCCTTGGCGCAGGTCAGATTGACGCAGAATTTTCCAGACAAGAGAGCCTCCCGCCTTGCGGTTCAGGTTGATCTATTTCTGTTCGATCCAGTATTCGGGGTGTTCGGCGCGCAGCAGCCGCCTGCCCGTCATCCGGCACCATGCCGGCAGGTCCACCGGCGCGCCCTCATCGCGGGCCGTCAGCCTGAGCAGCTCGCCGGGCTTCAGCTTCTCCATCCGCAGCCGCAGCAGGATGATCACCTCACCGCAGCCCATGTAGCCCGCATCCCACTCGTCGGCTGCCGACAACTCCTTTGGCTGTGATCCTTCTTCCGCCAACTGTCGCAAAGCTCAAGCAGGCCCCGCAAGCCTGCCTACTGATAGCCCAACGCTAGAGGATATCCCGAACAGCCCCGCCGTTCGACACTCTATGAACAATCCGCATTAGCCGGGAATAGGCCGGCGGCCTTGGAAGGATGGCTCCCGGGCCAGGATTCGAACCTGGATTGGAGGATTCAAAGTCCTCAGTCCTACCATTGAACGACCCGGGAAGGAGAGCGACGGCCCTACATATCTAAGCTTAAGGCATGAATCGCCGGCGCGCGCATCGAGCCCCGCCTCGGATTCCCGATGGAGGTGTGGTGTGAGGACAGCGAAGGTGGGCATGGGAGTAGGTAGGGCTGGTATACTCTCGCGTGAAATGGAATCGTCCGGCTGCATAAGCCTGTGCGCCTGTTTTTGTCGCACCGCGCCGGGGAGGCGTGACGGCTGAACGCGCACGGCGGCAGCCGTACACTCACGCCCCCCGCGCTGAGCAGACCGGGGGGCTTTTCTTGGAACCCAACGCATCGACGCGCCGCTAAAAGGCGCAATTGAACACAGGAGACCTGCGGAGAATGGTTTCGCAAGCGGAACGAATATCACACAGCGAACTGGCTGAGGTCAACCAGAGCCTCGAAAACGCCCACCCGTCGGAGATCCTCAAGTGGGTCGACGACCGCTTTGGCGACAGGGCCGCCCAGATGTCCAGCTTCGGACTGGAGGACGTGGCGCTGTTCGACATGTACTGGCGCGTAAACCCCAAAGCACGCGTCATGACTCTCGACACCCTAAAACTCCCAACCGAGACCTACACCCTCTTCGACCAGACGGCGCTGCGCTACGGAGTCAAGATCGAGACCTTCTACCCAGACTTGAACGCCGTCGCTGAAATGGTCGACGCCAACGGCTTCAACCTCTTCTACAAGAGCATAGACAACCGCAAGCTATGCTGCGGAGTGCGCAAGGTCGATCCACTCAACAGAGCACTCTCATCCGTGGACGCATGGATCACCGGCCTCCGCAGAGACCAAGGCATGGAACGCGGCCAGATCGACATCGTCGAATGGGATGAACCCCACTCCAACTACAAGGTCAACCCCCTAGCCAACTGGACCTTCGAGCAGGTCGAGGCGTACGTCAAGGAAAACGGCGTGCCCTACAACGAACTCCACGACAACGGCTACCCCAGCATCGGATGCGACCCCTGCACGAGGGCCATCGAACCCGGCGAAGACCTGAGGGCCGGCCGCTGGTGGTGGGAGACAGACCCCAACGCCAAAGAATGCGGACTCCACGTCATCGCCAGCGCAACGTCCAACTGACCGCCCTTCTAACAGCGTCAGGACAAGCACACTACCGAAGTAGAAGCGAAAAATGCCGGAACCGCACGGGGGAACCCTGGTCGAGCGCACGCTCGGCGCCGATGAAGCCGCCGAACTCGCAGCAAGGGCCGAAACCATGCCCCGCATCGCCCTCGACGCACGCAGCGCATCCGACCTGCGAATGGTCTCCATCGGCGCTTTCAGCCCGCTGACGGGCTTCCTGCGACGGGACGACTACCTGTCGGTAGTCCAGGACAGCCGCCTATCGACCGGCGAAGTCTGGACCATACCGATAACCCTGCCGGTCAACGGAAGTGAAGCCGGAAACATACGGGCCGGCGTAGAGGCCGCGCTGTTCCGGGAGTCCGGAGAACTGCTCGGCTCCATAAACGTAGAGGACACCTACGTATACGACGCCAGGCTCGAAGCCAGGGAGGTGTTCAGGACCGAGGACGAGGCACACCCAGGAGTCACCAACCTCTACGCACAGGGAGACACCCTCGTCGGAGGCAGCGTAAGGGCCCTCCCCCAGAGGCCGCTAGACGTCTACGCAGACGCCGACAGGACCCCCGCCGCCATGCGGGCAATACTTGAATGGAACGGATGGAACACCGTCGTCGGATTCCAAACCCGCAACCCCATACACCGCGCTCACGAGTACATCATGAAGTGCGCCCTCGAACTCGTCGACGGCCTAGTCGTCCACCCCCTCGTCGGCGAGACGAAGGCCGGCGACACCGACGCCGCAGTGCGGATGCGCTGCTACCGGGAACTCCTCTCACGCTACTACCCGGCAGGCCGCACCCTGCTATCCACATTCCCCGCCTTCATGCGATACGCAGGGCCGAGGGAGGCCATATTCCACGCCCTCTGCCGTAAGAACTACGGTTGCACACACTTCATCGTCGGACGCGACCACGCCGGAGTCGGAGACTACTACGGCACATACGACGCACAGCACATCTTCAGCGAATTCGACCCCCATGAACTCGGCATACAGCCCATGTTCTTCGAGCACTCGTTCCACTGCCGAAGGTGCGGAAACATGTGCACCTCAAAGACCTGCCCCCACGACTCCTCCAACCACGTCTTCCTAAGCGGCACCAAAGTGCGCGAAATGCTCGAAAAAGGCGAACGCCCCCCCGCCGAATTCACCCGCCCAGAAGTCGCCGACATCCTCATAGAGGCAGCACGGGCATAGCCTATCCGGTATAGAGGCGGCGCGGGCATAACCTGTCCGGTATAGAGGCAGCACGGGCATAACCTGTCCGGTATAGAGATGGCGCGGGCATAGCCTATCCGGTATAGAGACGGCGCGGGCATAACCTGTCCGGTATAGAGACGGCGCGGGCATAACCTGTCCGGTTCTCCCGGTCACACGTGCTGGTCCACCAGGATTGTGTCACCGTCCGGGTCTTGGACTACAAATCTAGCGGGGCCGCTACCCTCTTCGCCCACCAACACGC
The DNA here is from genome assembly GCA_963663555.2 of Dehalococcoidia bacterium. Lineage (GTDB taxonomy): Bacteria > Chloroflexota > Dehalococcoidia > Lucifugimonadales > Lucifugimonadaceae. The sequence goes on along the minus strand of CAXXNJ010000005.1, from coordinate 321,147 downwards.
GACGACAGCGCCACCCACCCGCGCCCAACAGGAACGCGCCCCGCGGGGCGCCCCCTCCCACCTCTTCCCCCGTCTGCGAGACCTTTGCATAAATGTCTCGCGACCCTCTACAGACCTCCAATTTTTCGATGGACGAAGATGAGAATCGGGGTAATTAGGTCGGCTCTGAGGGGGCAACTGGGATTTATGCAAAGGTCTCTTCTTAGGGGGAAGATTGAGATGGGGGTCTTCCCGCGCACCACCACATCCATGTTCACTGTCAATAACACGCGAATCGCAAGGGCGTCCCCGACAGGAACCGTACAGGCGCCCCGACAGAAACCGTAGGGGCGTCCCTTGTGGGCGCCTGGCAGGGAACGGCGGGGGGAATCCCCGCCCACCAACACGCGACGACGCCACCACCCACCCGCGCCCAACAGGAACGCGCCCCGCAGGGACGTCCCCTCCTACTTCTTCCCCCGTCTGCGGGGGAAGATTGAGATGGGTATAGACTGGCGACATAGGTAACGCTAGACTTGGCAGATGGGTAACGCATCATGGGATTGGAACGGCAATCCCAGGAGGAAAATGCGTTGCCTTGGAAGAATACGAGCCCACCATTGGAACGTCTGCGGTTCATAGAGCGCTGCGCTGCGGGAGAGGAGTCCATCTCCGATCTGTGCCGGGAGTTCGGCATCAGCCGCAAGACCGGCTACAAGCTGATTCGACGGTATGAGAAATACGGCGAAGACGGCCTTCTCGACCGGAGCAGGGCCCCCCACAGCCACCCCAACAAGACGCCCGACGAGACCGCAGAGCGCATCATCGAGGAGAAGCGCGCCCGCCCCACGTGGGGGCCCAAGAAGATAATCGCCCGTCTGCGGGAGATCGAACCCGGTACACGCTGGCCGGCCCCCAGCACGGCGGGACGCATACTGGACGGCGCCGGCCTGGTGAAGCCTCGCAGGCGACGGCGAAAGACTGCGCCCTGGGACGAACCCTTCGCCAACGCAGAAAACCCCAACGACGTGTGGTCGATCGACCTGAAGGGCTGGTTCCGCACCGGCGACGGAATACGCATCGACCCCCTAACTGCGCAGGACGCCATGTCCCGCTACCTGCTGGTGTGCGACGGGCTGGCGCGGCCCACCGGGCCGGAGGTCAAGCGAGTCCTAGAAAGGGCCTTCCGCGAGTACGGGCTGCCCCGGGCCATCCGCACGGACAACGGGCCTCCGTTCGCCAGCGTTGGCCTGGGCGGTCTGACGCCGCTCTCGGCATGGTGGGTCAAGCTGGGCATAACGCCGGAGCGGATCGAGCCCGGGCGCCCCGAACAGAACGGCCGCCTCGAGAGGCTGCACAGGACTCTCAAGGCGGAGACTGCCGCTCCTCCAAAGTCCAACCGGCGGAGTCAGCGGCGCGCCTTCGACGAGTTCAGGCGTGGCTACAACGAGGAGAGGCCGCACGAGGCTCTCGGCCAGCGGCCACCCTCCCGTATCTACGTTCCGTCGCACCGCCCCTATCCGGCCCGCGCCGTCTCGCCTGAGTACGGGGCCGGCGTCACCGTTCGCAGGGTCCGCAGCAACGGCCAGATCAAGTGGAAGGGCGAACTGGTCTACGTGAGCGACTCCCTCCGCGGCGAACCCGTCGGCCTCCTGCAGGAGGCCGACGGCACGTGGACCCTCCAGTTCGGCCCCCTAGTGATCGGGATCCTCAGAGAACCCGCGAAGAGGGTCGACAAGACACCTTCAAAAGTGTTACCCATGTCTAAGGTCTAACCGTTACCCATGTACCCGGTCGTACAATGGGGGTCTTCGCGCGCGCTTCCACCCCCACGCGCGCCATCCACCCATACCCCTTTGCCGTCGTTATCCGGTACACAGTACCGCATGCTTCGGTCAAAGGAGCTCGCTATGTCTTGGTCATAAAAGCGTAGAGCGCTGATAGCGCTTTGTCGGGGCTCTCTTCCGCGATGAAATGCCCGGAGTCCTCGAATTCGTGCAGCTCATAGTTCGACAGCGCGGACTGCCACCGCTCCAATTCCTTTTTCCGAAATGCAATGTCCTTCGAGCCCCAGAGTATGAGCGACGGCAATGCCGCGAAGGTCTCGCGCTCATCCCAGATAGAACCCAGCCAGCCGGTCGCGCCTAAGATTGCGCCAGGAAGCGCAGCGCTCGCAGAGCGGGCGTTGAGCGCAGGTTGGGCATTGCGATAGTGATCCATAACCTGTGGGGTCAGAACTTCCTTCCTGCCGGTGGCCCTGGGCATAACCTTGTTCACAAAAATATTGAAGCGCTTGATGAGAAAGCGCCCGACCCAGTTCGACATCATGAAGCTGAACATCACGAAATGACGATCGCGCGAAACAGGCCAGCACCAAGTGTTGGAGATGACGAGCCGCTTTACCCTGTCAGGATGGGCAAGCGCAAAATACAGGCCGATCGGCCCGCCCCAGTCAGTCATGTACAGGGTTATGTCTCGAAGGTCGAGATGCTCGATTAACGATTTGAACGCATTCGCATGAGCTTGAGGCGAGCGGTCTTCCCTTCTGCTGCTATGAGACGACAACCCAAACCCTATGTGGTCCGGGGCGATGCAACGAAATTCCGACCGAAGTCCCTTTACCAGATGGCGAAATTCGAAAGACCAAGAGGGATTGCCGTGTACAAAGACAATAGGCTCACCCGCGCCTTCATCTATGAAGTGCATCTCATGGCCGGAAGAGGTAGTGAAGAACTTGCTCTCAAAGGGGAACATCTCATCCGATACCCAGTCAGGACGAATGGATGGCGCTCTTTGGATCACTGCGGATAATCCTCGTTCCCGGTCTTGTTCGCCATTCGACAGGATGGCCGTCTCTCGTTGGGAGGCAAGGCCCAGCCTTCCCATTCGCGGTCCTTCTGCCCCCACCACTGCACCCTACACGGTGACCCCTCCCGGCTACAACAACGGCACGCGTTCTGTTCTTCCAACCCACACCCCCTTCCCATCATCCCCGCCGCCCCTCGCCGTCATTCCCGTGAAAACGGGAATCGTAGGGGCGTCCCTTGTGGGCGCCTGGCGGGGAACAGGGCGGGGAACGCGCTCCCACCCTCACGCACGCCATCCACCCACACCCCTGCGCCATCCCCCCCTTGACCAATCCACCCAACCTACCCCATCATAGAACACATGTTCTCCGCTGCCACCACACAAAACCGCCCGCCAACACTCGCCAACATCGTTCGCGAGGAAACAAACGACGGCAGGCTCATAATCCGATTCCTCGTCAACGCCATGCAAGGCCGGCTACAAAACGCCAGGCCATCACACCAGCTCGACGCAGCACGACAACTCATCCGAATCGGATTCAAAGACGCACAATCCTTCATAGACTCCTTCCAGTCACCATCAGGACGACCCGCGGCAAAATCCGCAGCCGCAAGGTCCACACGCGCAACCGGCCCGGCCGCCAACGCACTCCTCCAACAACTCGCCGAAATCGTCCGGCAAGAAACCGACAACGGCAGAACCGCCATCCGATTCCTCGTAAACGTCATGCAGGGCGAACTCAAAGGATTCAAGCCCTCCCACCGCCTCGCAGCAGCCAAAGAACTCCTCAACCGAGGATTCGACGACGAAATAACACCCCGCGCCCCCACGCGCCGACCCGCAGCCGCCACGCGACAGCGACAACCCGCAGCCCCCACCCGGCAGCCCACAACCATCAGACCCCCGCACCTGCACCGGCATGTAACCGTCACCCCACCGAGCAAGCCCACACCCGACGAAGAAGCATTCACCGCCATCTCCGTCGTCTACTCCATACGCATCGCACGAGTCGCCATGGAAATGGTCAGAAGGTACCGGCTCGCGCAAGAGGTCACGGAAACCACAGGCCGGCCCAACCCCCTCGAAATACCCGAAAAATTCAAAGGCATGTACAACATGGCATACAAGCGCCTCATCGAAAGATGCTACGGCAACGACAAGGCCGCCGCCAGAGTCGCCACAGTAGCCGCATACGAGTTCTGCCACAAAACGCCGCACCTCTACTGCGACTACGAACTCGGCCAACCCGGATGCCCACACGACACAACCAAACCCTTCGACCCCCTACAAACCCCACCGCCCAAACCGGACGCAGAACAAAACGAGCCGCCGCCGTCCAAGCCGGCCGAAACGAACAACGACTCACCGCCGACCAACCCGGCCCAAGAACAAAACCCCGCGCCCAATGACGATCCACCCGATGACAACCCTCCGGACAACCCACCCGAACAGGAATCCGAACCCCGCCGGGTCCCACTCCGAAACCTAGTAGTCGAACGCTACCCCCTGGGAGGAATCGACCACAACCTCGACCACGACGACCCTGGCCCCACCGACAACACCTGGCCCGACACAACCGAACACGACCCCGGTGATACCTACGACCCGCCAAACCCCCACGACGTCATCACCCGCGTCACAGGACCACCCGCGCCATCCGCCGAACCCGAACCCGGCGACGCCCACGACGAACCGCAACCCTTCAAACCCTACGAAATCCTCCCCGGAATCCGCGTCACAAGCCCCCCCGTCCCAATCGAATACGACGACCTAGACGACCCCATCCCCAAAAACCCGCGGTAAATCGCACCTCGTCATTCCCGTAAAAACGGGAATCCACACGCGCCCCGCAGGGGCATCCCCCGTAGGGGCGATCCCTTGTGGCCGCCTGGCGGGGAACGGCGGGGCACGCGCGACCACCTACCAACCCGGAATACACCCACCAACCCCGCAGGGACGCGATCCCGCGTAGGGGCGATCCCTTGTGGGCGCCTGGCGGGGAACGGCGGGGCACGCGCGACCACCTACCAACCCGGAATACACCCACCAACCCCGCAGGGACGCGATCCCGCGTAGGGGCGATCCCTTGTGGGCGCCTGGCGGGGCACGGCGGGGAATCCCCGCCCACCCCCACGCGACGACGCCACCAAAACCACGCGCGCCCCACCTGCCAACCAGGAACGCACACACCGTCCCACTCCCCACTAAAAACTAACAACTAACAACTGGCAACTACCCACCGGGGCATCCCTTGTGGGGCCCTCCCCATCCGTAGGAGCGATCCCTTGCCACACAAACCCGTAGGGGCGATCCCTTGTGGCCGCCTGAGGCCCGGTGGCGCCCCACCCTCCCCCCACTCGCCCAAGGCGGGTAGCATTACCCCATGACCCCACTCCCCCCAAAGCAACTCTCCATGATCATGGACGCCGTCGCAGTCGCCCGGCTGCCGGATGTGTCGCTGCCCGACGGATACGCCATGCGCGCATACCGGCACGGGGACGCGGCCGGCTGGGCCGGCGCACTTCGGGAGAGCGGCTTTGAGGAATGGGACGAGGAGCAGGTACTGAAATTCCTGAAGGTCGCCGAGCGGCGGGAAGGCTCGCGCCTCATCGAGTACGACGGGCAGATCGTTGCAGCCACCTTCGCATCGAGGATCTCCTATCGCCCGCCCATGAATCCGGTTGGCGACTGCGGCCCATCGGAAGAAGGCGTGCTCGACTACGTGGCGACGCACCCCGATCACCGGGGCAAAGGACTCGGCAGGGCCGCGTGCACGGAAGTCGCCAGGTTCCTGGTGGGCCGCGGCTGCAAAGTCGTATCGCTGGGCACGGACGACTGGCGGCTGCCGGCGATACACATATACCTGTCGCTGGGATTCAAGCCGGTCATGCACAGGAGCGACATGCCGGCCCGCTGGGCCGCCGTATACGAAAAGCTGAAGGAGGGCGGACGTGACCACACTTAGACTTGGGCTGGCCGGACTCGGCCACGGCGATACCCTGCTGGGCGCAAACAAACCCGAAAACGACTTGCCGGTACGCATAACCGCCCTCTGCGACGTGAACGAAGAACGGCTCGAAGCCACGGCCAGCAAGCACGGCATAGACGCCATCACCACCGACTTCGACGAACTGGCGGCGCGAGACGACGTCGACGTCATCGGCATATACACCCCAGGCCCTCTCCACGCCCGCCAGATACTCACCGCGCTCGACAACGGCAAGCACGTCATGGTCACCAAGTCGATGGTATACACCATGGAGGAGGCGGAAAACGTGGTCGAAGCCGTGGACCGCACCGGCCTCGTGCTGCTCGTCACACAGACGCTGCGCGGAAGACTCGACTTCATCGACGCCAAGCGCGCCTGCGACGCCGGAGAGATCGGAGAGCCGTTCATGGCCGAGGCGCACTACGTCCACGACCTGCGGCCCGTATACAAGCGCACCCCCTGGCGCACCACGATGCCGCAGGACCTGATACTCGGCGGCGCCTGCCACCCCATAGACCTGCTCCGATGGTTCATGGGAGACATAGACGAGGTGCACTGCGTCGGACTGCGCAGCGGCGTCGCGCCGGAGTACCCGCAGGAGGACTGCTTCTTCATAAACGTCAAATTCGCCAACGGCAAGATCGGACGCATCGCGAACCTGCTCGGCCTCGTGGAGCCGGAAGGCGAACTGATGAACAGCCTCACCGTATACGGCGACAAGGGGACGATACGCGACAACGTCAAGACCCTGGACGCCGAGGGCGACCTGCCGGAACGCTCGTACCACGCACACATGCCGCCGCGCGGCGGCCACTACGGCGAGATGATCGTCATGCTGCGCCACGTCGCCGACTGCATCCTGAACGGAGCGCAACCCTGGGTGGGCGCCAGAGACGGCGCCAAAGTCGTATCGACCGGACTAGCCTGCTGGGAGTCCCTCCGCACCGGCAACCCCATCAAAGTCCGCAACGAATTCTAGCCCGGTCTTCATGCATGGCGGACGTGCACGCGCGACCACCGCCCGCCCCGCCATTCCGGCTCCCTGGCCGGAGCGATGGGAAGGCGCATGGGCTAGGTTACGGCCCCGTAGTAGTCGGTGAAGCCGATCCCCTTGTAGAACCTTATTCCGATGAAGGTCGTCCACATCACCCAGGGGATGTAGCAGATCCTGGAAACCGTGATCATGTCGGGATTCGGGAAGGTGTGCCCGATGATCAGCGCAACCAGGCATACCACCGAGACGGCCGCTATTACCAGCGCGCCGATCCTCCTACGCCCCGGAGGGTAGATCACGGAAAGGCCGAGGTTGAAGGTCAGGAATCCGGTCGCCACGGCCATCGTGGATATGATGGCGATGCCGGAATCAGTCTTATATACGGGCACTGCGGACTGAATCGCATCCGGATCCGTCTCCGCAAGAACGTGCGAGAGGCCGGCGGTGAGAATCCAGCCGGTGGCGCCGACCGTTATGCACAGGATGCCGAGACGCGTCCAGGCGGCGGCCATGCTCTCTTCCTGGATCGCCCTGTTGATCCCGGCCAAGCCGTAGACCATCAGTATTAGCCCGAGAGGCACAAATAGCGCGGAGATGTGAGTGATGGTCTGGTTCGATGCCATGGCCTCGATGACGCCCACCGCGTCGCCCGATTCCGCAGAATTGAAGATCAGCCCTCCCGGCTCAATTAGGAAGAAGACCAACGCCATGATCGGGCCAACGATGATACCCAGCGACTCCAGCCTGTGTACCGAGTTCTTTCCCATTGTGCAAACCTCTGCTTGACTGTGAGGAGTTCACTCCGTGTAGTGGCAGTCCGCCTATTCTAGCGTCCAAGAACCGGGGACAACCGTGCTTTTCACCGGCCCAGCGACGTTAACCCTCCTTCCCTCGCAGAAGGCCGGAAAAACGGACGCGCAGAGGCTTTTATCACGCGGGGCGCAGGCGGATGCGGGATGCCACCTCGTAGCCCAGCACGGCCTGTTCAGCGCCGACTTTTAGTATTGCAACACCCCGGTAGGGCGCAACCTCCAGCACCTCGACCTCTACGCCCGGCAGCACTCCGCAGCCGTTGAGATAGGTCACCAGCTCCTCGTCGTCCTCCGGAATGCGGTCGACCACCATGCTCGATCCGACCTTTGCGTTGTCCAGCGTCACGACCTTGCGGGGCTGCTGGTAGCCGCTGCCCGGTATGGGCTGGCCGAAGGGATCGGTCGTCGGATTGCCAAGCCGCCTGCGGATGTCCTCTTCCAGCCCGTCCGAGATGGCGTGCTCCAGCAGGTGCGCCTCGGCGTTTACGCGGTGCAACTCGACGCCGAGCAGGTCGACGATCATGCGGGCTGCGAGCCTGTGCCGGCGTATCACCTGCTCGGCCAGCGCCTTGCCTCGCGACGTGAGGTCGATGTCCCGCGTCTCGGAAATCTGTATGAGGCCCTCCCGCTCCATGCGCCGCAACATGCCGGAGACCGACGGCAGAGAGGTGCCCAGGTACTCGGTGGCGGGCACGCGCCGCAGCTGCACGACGAGGTTGGCGTTGGTGACCCTCTCGCCTTGCTCCTGAACCAGGTAGATGGAGAGCAGGTAGTTCTCCATGGCCTGGGTCAGCCTTAACTGGCCGGTAGTTGACGAGCGCCGTCGTCTCCCGGAACGTTGTTTGGGCTTGCTGGCATCGGTTGACATAGCCGCAGGCTAGCAACGCGCCCAATGGGCGGTCAAGCGGTAGGGCAAGCGGTAGGGCCGCCGCCGGCCTGCCCGGCATCCGGAGATTGCGCGTGAAATCGGTGATGCGCCAGCTTGTTGGAAGCGCTACGCTGGAACTAGCAGCCCACGTCCGGCAACGTTCCCGAGTAGCTCAGCGGTAGAGCGGGCGGCTGTTAACCGCTAGGTCGCAGGTTCGAATCCTGCCTCGGGAGCCAATCCTACCGACGGCGGCGGCAAGAAGGCTTTGACCGGTCGTTCGTAGGCTAGGCGTTGGATTTGTGTCGGTTAGACGGGATGGTAGGGCTTCACGCTGATCTCGTCTGCCCTGGCGCGCATTTGCGCAGCGTCGTACCAGGCCTGCATACGCAGCAACATGTCCATGTTCAGGCCAAAGGCCATTTCGATACGCATCGCAAGCTCAGGTGATAGCGCAGCGTTGCAGTCCAACAGATCCGAGAGGGTCGCCTGGTGAACGCCCAAGACCTCGGCGGCCTTGATCACGTTTAGGTTCAACGCCTCAATGACTTCGATGCGGATGAAATCGCCAGGGTGGGAAGGGGTCATATTTACTTCGATGCCGCTGGCAGCCATCAGTGGTAGTACTCCAAGTTGAGGCGGTGAACAAGACCGTCCTCTTCTTCAAACGTAATTCTCCAATTGCCGGATACAGAAACGCTCCACTCGCCCTTCCGATCACCCGAGAGCCTGTGAATGCGCCAGCCACGCGGTGCATCGGCAATGAAGCTGTCCATTCGCTCAGCAAGAATCATGGCCGTCAAGACGTTGCGCACTCTGCCAACCAGCTGGCGCCTCAAGAATCTGGTGGTTGTCATCCTCAAGTAGGAGGCGCAGTCCTCGGTGACGGACGGATCGAATGAACCTGCCTAGGACTTCAGAATGCCACCTGGACGTTGCCGCTTCCCCTCTCCCTGGTGACTGCCGCCCAGAGGCGGCGAACTCCCAGGGAGTTGTTGGCGGCGGAAGGGGTAGAATACGGTGAAAGGGCAGGCGCCGGCCGGCCGCATGGCCGCAGTGCGGGTGTACGCGGCGGGCCGGTTGCAGTTGCACTCCCGCAGGGTATGGATTTACGGTTAGGGCATGAACGTCTCCATCAGCGAACGTAACGTCGAACGCATCCGGCGCAAGGTCCGCTCGGGCAAGTACCTATCTACTGACGACGTGCTCGACAATGCTCTCGCGCTGCTCGAAAAACATGACGAGTCGGTTGAACGCGAGTTCACTGACATGCGCGAGAGCGTGCGGCGAGGAGCCGAGCAGGCGGACGCGGGCCAGGTCGTTCCGGCGTCGGAAGTATTCGAGGAGCTGAGACGGCGCAACGCCGCCATCACCGAACGGGCCATATGAGCCGCTGTGTTTTCACCATAGAAGCCCGCGCCGACCTCCAGCACATACACGACTACATAGCCGGGGACAACCCTCGCAACGCCCTTAGATTCATCGACAGGCTTGAAGAACAGTGCCGCCGGCTTGCCGCCCAGCCGTTCATCGGTGTGGCCAGACCCGAATTGGATCCCCATTGCCGAAGCTTTGTCGTGCCCGGAACCCGCTATCTCATCATCTACCGGCCTATGAGCGACGGCGTTGAGATCCTACATGTGCGTCACGGGAGCATGGAACTTCGCCGGTTGTTCGGGTAGTGGGGCCGGTCTCTTGCATGAGGATGACTGCCGACCAGATGCGGCTAACTCCCAGGGAGTTGTTGGCGGCGGAAGGGGTAGAATAGGGTGGAAGGGCAGGGCCGGCCGGCCGCATGGCCGCAGGTTCAAGCCTTCCCCCGGCAGCCGTGACTGCCCAACGATTTTGACAGCCGCCATGTCCACCAACACGTCTGACAACAAGGCCCTCCACCTCCCGGATCTCTGGATCAAGGGCTTCCGCGGCATCAAGGACCTCAAGATCTCGCGCCTAGGCCACGTCACCCTCTTCGCCGGAAAAAACGGGGCCGGCAAGACGACCGTGCTTGATGCAGTGAGGGTGTATGCGGCAAGAGGTCGAAACTCCATACTAATGGACATATTGGGTACACGGGAGGAACTGGTCCAGACTGTTGATGAAGACGGCGATCAAGTCTTTACATCCAATTGGGAAGCACTATTTTTTGGCAGGCATATTTCGTATGGAACTTTCATCTCAATAGGATCAATTGACAACATGGACACTCTCGCTATTGACACTACACCAATGGAAGAAGTATACGAGGTGTGGGAAGATCTTTTACCTGACTATATCGCCGAAGAAGATGTACACATACTCAGGGTTAAGTATGGGGATAATGAAATGACATTCCCATCGACATTACTTGCCAGTCAGTTACCAGGGGCCCGATCTTGGAGGCAAAGGAACCGCATGAGATCGATATCTACAGAGAAAGATTTGCCACCGGCAATTTTGTGTGCATCTCTGGGACCAAGCTTGCTGAACAATCAGAATATCAAGATTCTGGGACACAGCAGCTCTTACAGAAGATGAAACGCGGGCTGTCCAAGCTTTGCAATTGATCTTTGGTGACATTGTGCAGCGTGTATCTGTTATCGGTGGTGACAGACCTTTACGCTTTGGAGGTCGCCGTGCTGTTGTGAAACTAAAGGGGACATATAGTCCAGTTCCTTTGAAAAGCCTCGGCGATGGAGCAGTAAGGCTTTTCGGAGTTGCGCTTGCTCTTGCCAACAGCCGAGGTGGTTTTCTGACGATCGATGAAGCAGAGAACGGCATTCACCATTCCGTGCAGTATGATTTCTGGAGGATGGTTTTGCAGACGGCGTATGAGAACAACGTGCAGGTCTTTGCCACGACGCACAGCGATGACTGTGTAAAAGGCTTCGCTCAGGCCGCGGCGGATCTGGAAGAGGTGGAAGGGGCTTTGGTGCGCATTGATCGAGACGACGATGATGTGTATGCCGTTGAGTATTCTGAGGAAGGCCTTAGGGTCGCTGCTGAACAGGGTATAGAGGTCAGGTAGTCAGTGCCTGACTCATCATCGCAAGCTCATAATCGTGTCCTGTTAGTCGAAGGCCGGGATGACGAGCATGTGGCCGAGCGTATCTGGCAGCGTCGTATTTTGCCTCCTCGCTTCTCTATCGTGTGGAAGCAAGGAATCAGAGGACTGCTCAGTTCCCTTGAGGCCGAAATTCAGGCGCCTAACCGCGAGGCCCTCGGCATCCTCGTAGATGCAAATGACGACCCAGCGGGGCGTTGGGAATCTATACGGGATAGGCTTCACCAAGAATGCGTCCAGGCTCCCGCCCGGCCTGACCCTGCCGGAACCATCATCGAGGCTGATGGCAGAAAGCCACGCGTAGGCGTATGGCTCATGCCGGACAACGTGTCACCCGGCGAGCTGGAGGACTTCGTCGCGCAGATGATTCCTGGCACGGACCCAGTGTGGCCTTTGTCACAGGACTACATAGAGGGAATTCCGCCGAAGGATAGAAGATTCGCGGAGGGTAAGACGCTACGGGCAAAAGTCCACGCCTGGCTGGCCACGCGGGAGGACCCGAGGCAAATGGGCTCAGCGATAGGGGCCGGTGACTTGCAGGTTGACGGCGACTTGTGCAAGAGATTTATCTGCTGGCTGAAGAGGCTGTTTGGCCAGAACGCTTATTCTCCAAACCCTACAACTTAGGCATTGCGTCTCACCTGCTCGGCTAGCAGCGTAACCCCCAACTTTTCGTGGAGCGCGGCCATGTCGGCAAAATCTGTGCTCTTTAGTGTGTAACCGGAGTGTGAGCGCACCTGGTATTCGGGAGAGAGACACCTTACGGTTCTGCCGCCGATAGACCCCTCAGCCCGCATATCCGATGCCGGGATGACCCAAGGGTCATAGATACCCATGCCTCCCTCTGTGAGTTCGATCACGTGAAAATCGATCAGTCCATAGCCTGGGTGGCCCATCACGAAGTTTCGGTCGGTGCGGTCGTCGGTGTAGACCTGACTGAACTCGCGATCCAGTAGGGCGTCAGTCAGTTTTGTGGAATCGGACGTTGGAATGATGATGTCCAAGTCCCCATGAGGGCGGGATTGTTCGCCCAGCAGGGCGTCAACGCCCCAACCGCCGTCGATCCAAACCACGATCTCAAGGCTGGTGAAGAGGTCGAGGAACCAGTGAACGTTTTCAACCGTCATTTGTCGTGGCATAGCATCCGGCCCAACCGCCGGTAAGTGGACGGTACAACGTTTCTGAGGTGCGGCCCAGCGGTTCCGATTGTCGGCCTTCGTCTCCGGGCAACGCGTCCTTAGATGGAAACCAGTTTAGACTTGTCGCGCCCCCGACCCCCATCTTCACACTATCGGCGCCCGGCGCGCTTACAATGCGCCATGAAAACGTTGGGCGCCGTGCGCGGCGCCGGAGAAGCGCCACGCGCTGCCGTGTTTCGCTCGTACAGTGGGCGAAGCGCGGCGTCGCGGGCCGGGCGAGGCATTTAAGGAGACGGCATTGACCACAGTCGCAGACCCACAGACTCTCGCCGGCAGGCTGGCCGACAACATCGGCCAGGTGATCATAGGCAAGCGGAACGTAGTCGATCTGCTGCTCGCCAGCATTTTGAGCAGGGGGCACGTGTTGATCGAGGATGTTCCGGGCGTTGGGAAGACCATGCTGGCCCGCTCGCTGGCCGTTACGACGGGCTGCGATTTCCGCCGACTACAGTTCACTCCGGACCTGCTGCCTTCAGACGTTACCGGCGCGTCGATATTCAACCAGAAGGTGGAGGAGTTCCAGTTCCGAGCGGGGCCGATCATCTCGCAGATAGTGCTCGCCGATGAGATCAACAGGGCCACTCCGAAGACCCAGTCGGCGCTGCTGGAGGCGATGGGAGAACGGCAGGTGACGGTGGAAGGGGTGACCTACCGCCTGCCGGAGCCTTTCATGGTTCTGGCGACGCAGAACCCCATCGAGTATGAAGGCACCTTTCCGTTGCCGGAGGCGCAGCTCGACCGCTTCTTCATGCGCGTCTCGCTGGGATACCCGGACGCATCGGAGGAGGTGTCGATCATGGACCGCCGCGAGCGGGTGGACCCGATCGACGAGTTGACGGCCGCCTGCGATCCCGGCGACATCATCAAACTCCAGTCTCAGACGGACGAGGTGTACGTGGACGACCTGGTTAAGCGGTACATAGTGGACCTATCGAACGGCACGCGCGACCATGAAGACGCCACGCTTGGCGTTTCGCCGAGGGCGTCGATAAACCTGATGAAGGGGGCCAAGGCGACGGCCCTGTTGCGAGGTCGCGACTACGTGGTGCCGGACGACGTGAAGGATATTGCGGTTCCCGTGATGGCGCACCGCGTGCTGCTGTCGGCCTCTGCGCGCATGAGGGGCGTCCGGCAGGAGGAGGTCGTGGTGCAGACGCTCGACTCGACTCCGGTGCCCGGCTCCGCGGGTGGGCGTTCGTCAGGCTGATCGACCCGATGCTTGCCAATCGTGCAAGGGCTTTTTCCCTACGAACGCAGCGGCCGTCGCGAGGCGGCGGCCGGTCTGCGCCCGGTGCGCGGCGCGGCCGCGCAGTGCGCGCCTTGCGCCGTCATCCCGTCATATACGGGATGCTCGCGCTGATGGCGGTGTCCTACATGGCGGGCATGGCGACCGGGTTCGACCTGTCGTACCGCCTCGTATACCTGCTTGCGGCTCTGCTGATCATCACCTACCTGCTTGCGAAGCTGGGGACTAGGCAGATAAGCGCGGAGGTGAAGCGGCCTGCCGGGCCATTTTCCGTTGGGGACGTGTTCAGCGAGACGATCATAGTGCGGAACCGGGGCAGGACTCCCAAGGCGTGGATAGAGGTGGAGGACAAGACGACGATCCCGGGCGTTGCGGTCCGCCAGGTCGGCAGCATGGGAATGATGGTCGCGTTCAACCGGGTGCAGGTCTCCGGCACGCTGACGCAGCGCGGCGAGTTCACCGTAGGCCCCCTGGTGGTGCGCGCGTCGGACCCGTTCAACCTGTTTCCGCAGGAGATCGAGTATGAGGGAGTGGACCGGATCCTGGTCTATCCGCGTGTCGTGCGGGTGCCGGACTTCGCCTCTCCCGCCATGCACCTGGTGGGAGACGGCTCTCGCCGCCAGCGGGCCAACATAATCAGCACCGACGTTTCGTCTGTACGCGAGTACAGCGCCGGCGACAGCGTGAGCAGGATCCACTGGCTCTCGACTGCGCGCGTCAACCAGTTGATGGTGAAGCAGTTCGACCGGGGCTCGGCGAGCCACGTGTGGGTTGTGTTCGACCAGCGGCGCGAGGCACAGGCCGGGTCCGGCCCGGAATCTACCGACGAGTACGGCGCGACCGTTGCTGCGTCGGTGATCGACCGCTACGGGCGGGCCATGCTGCCGATCGGGTATTCGTCCTACGGCAGCGAGCGGCTGGTGATGGTTCCGGACCGGTCTAACTACCAGATCGAAACGATAATGCGCCACATAGCCTCCAGCCGGCCTGAGGGCACGACGCCGCTGGTGGAGGTCCTGGCCGAGATGGACCGGGAGCTGAGCCAGACCTCCTCGCTCGTGGTGATAACCGCGGCGGGCAAAGGCGGCTGGACCGGCGCGCTGGCCGGGCTGCAACGCCGCGGCGTGCGGGTTAGCGTCGTCCTGATGGACCGCGACTCGTTCGGCGGGTCCTCTAATGGGGAGGCGCTGCGCGACCTCGTAAACGGCGGCGTGCGCACCTTCATGCTGCGAAAGGGCGAGTCGATTCCCGAATCGCTGGCGATGCCGGTAGGAGCGGGCGCGGGCATTGCCCGCCCGTCGCCGGGCCACGACGTGGCAGTTAGAGCGGAGGCGGTACTGTGAGCGCGACCGCCCGTGCTGCAACGCGTGTGGCGCCCGTGCTGGGCTCGATCCGCAGTTTTGACCTGGGCGCGCTGGTTCGCCGGATCGAGCTCCGGGATTGGGTGACGCTGGGCATCCTGGTGTGGATGATCGGCTCGGTGGCGTGGTCGGTGCAGCTCTCCCGCTGGGGCGATCTTCCGTCGATCTTGCCGACGACGCTTCTTGGGCTGGCCGCCGGATTCTTCATCACGCGCAGCAGGGCGCCCTGGCCGGTGAAGCTGATCGCTCCGTTGGCGCTCGGCTTCGCGGTCGTGCTGTGGCAGGGGTCGATACCTGCGGACGGAGGCGACGTCGCAGTCAGATCGAGGGATGCTTGGGAGCGGATGTTCACGTGGATACGGGACGCCCGCGAAGGGGGCATCAACCGTGACTCGGTGCCGTTCGCGCTGATGTTCATGACGGCCAGTTGGACCGTCGGCTACCTGACTGCGCTGATCACTTTTCGCTGGCGAAACCCGTGGGCGCCGACGATCCTGCTGGGCCTCGCCATACTGACGAACCTCAGTTACCGGCACGGCCAATATGAATACACGTTCCTGCTGTTCATCCTGGGCGGCATGGCGCTGTTCGCTCACATGACGACGCTTCGCCGTATATCGGCGTGGGAGGCTGACGGAACGGCGTATCCCGGCTCGATCCGGTGGATCGGCGCCAGGAACGCAGCCGTCGTGGGAGTGGCTGCGCTGCTGATCGCCGGCCTGGCGCCCCTGTACGAGCCGAGGTCGGACGCGCTCAAGAACACCTGGGACATACTCAAGGCGCCCGTCGAGTTCTTCAGAGACCCCGCGACTCGCCTACTTGCGGGCGTCCGGGGCACCGGGGAGGGCAAGCTGGCGGCGCCTGGGAAGATATTGCCGTTCAGAGGGCCGCTGAACCTGACCGAAGAGCCGGTTATGTGGGTCAATTCCAAGTACGCAACGCTTCACCCCGCCAGGGTGTACGACACCTACACGCCGCAGGGCTGGCTTACCGCCGAGCATAGCGTCTACACGGCGGCGGCCAACGTGCCTATGACCAATCCGCCGGAGGAACTGGCCCGCGAGCGGGTGGAGCAGACCATACAGCCGCTGCTCAACTCCGACGCTGTGCTGGGCGTGGGCAGGGTGTTCAGCCTGTCGGCGGAAACCCACGTGGACATCCTGACCCCCAGGCGCTACGTCATTCCGCTGGACGGGGAGATGCCGGAAACGGTCTACATGCCGCCGGACATAGGCGAAATGATGCGGCAATTGGCGCTCAGCATGGGTGAGATACCCGGGCAGGGAGACAGCCAAGCCGATTGGCCGGGCTACACGTTGGAGGAGGTGCAAAGCCGCCTGTCGCCGCTTGTGCCCGAGGGCGTTACGACGACCGTGCTGACCGATTCCGGCGGCGGCACGCCGAGGTACGTCGTGGCTGAGCGGGTCACTCCACCCGAGCAGGTGGGCGTGCGGATGGCCGAAGAGAGGCTTGAGAATCAGTCCTACTCGACCGTCGTCTTCCAATCGAGGGCCTCGGAGCAGGATCTGGCCGGTTCAGGGGCCAACTATCCGAAGTGGGTTACGGACCGTTACCTGCTGTTGCCGGTCTCCCTTCCGGAAAGGGTGTCGCAGTTGGCCCGTCAGATAGTGCTCAGTGCGGACGCGGTTACGCCGCATGAGAAGGTGAAGGCGATCAAGGACTTCTTGCAGTCGCAGTCCTATTCCCTTCTGATTGCAGGCCCGGACGTGGGAGAGGGCGGCGTCGACTGGTTCCTGTTCGAGTCGCCCTCGGAGCCGTGTCCTACGGGAGCGGATAACTGCGAGCCGTCCGAGATCAAGGGCTACAGCCAGTACTACGGTTCGGCTGCGTCGGTGATGCTGAGAACCGTCGGCGTACCGACGCGGATGGTGGCAGGCTGGGCGCCTGGGGCCTTTGTGCCGCGAGCGCGCCAGTTCTTGGTACTGGACAAGGACCGCCACGGCTGGACGCAGGTGTACTACAACGGCTATGGCTGGGTGGACGTCGAGGTGACGCCGGGCCGGGTGGACGTGCCAATAGACTTCGAGGTGCCGCCATTGCCTGAGGGGTCGGACGAATTTCCGGATGACGAATTGCTTGACCTCGACTCGGCATTTCTTGAAGAGCTCGATCCGGAGCTTCTTGCCGACCTGGGGCTGTTGGAGAATTTTCCGACCAGTAGCTTCCCGTTGGAAGAATCGAGGCAGCCGATAGCGTTGTACGTCGTCCTTGCGGTGGCCGGCGGGGTCATTGTGATGGCATTTGCGGCCTGGAAGTGGGTACACCGCGGCCTCGGCCCTGAGCGGCGGGCATACTCGCGCATGGTGAACTTCGGGAAACTGGTTGGAATGGGTAAACCGGCCCATCACACGCCCGCGGAGTACTCACGGCGCCTCGGATTCGTAGTACCGCCGGTTGCGGAAGCGGCGGACTTGATCGCCGCCAGTTACGAGCGGCTCCAATACGGCAGGCGTGAGCCGGAAGCGGAGCAGGGGAGAGCGCTCAACAAGGCATGGGCCAAGCTGGCGCGCGGCCTGCTCGCCTACCGCGTCGGGCTTACCGGCCGGCGCCGGGCGGGCGGCACCGCGGAAGAGATGCCAAGCGGCACGAGCCGCGTCGGCGCTCCGGCGCGGGACGGAGCGTCCGAGTCTGCGTAAAACCGGTGAGCGAATTCAGCCGGGTTGAATCCAACGGACATGAGCGGGTATAGAGACTTGGCGCGCGGTAAGACGCACGATCTTTTTGAGACGGCGCTGGGTTGGGTCGGCGTCGTGGTGGAGGCCGACGGCAGGGCGCGCCGCGCCAGCCTGCCCGCGGCGTCGCGCCTACAGGCGCTGGAGTCCATCGGGCCGGACCTGGGGTCTTCCGTCTACGACGTGGAGGCCGCGACAGAGATTCGCGACATGGTGATGAGGTACTGCGAGGGAGAAGCGGTCGATCTAACGCGCCTGCCGATCGACGTCGATGACGCGCCTGCGTTCTTTCGCCGCGCATGGGCGGCCTGCCGGTCGATACCGTCCGGCGAGACCCGATCGTATGCGTGGCTCGCTGAGCGAGCCGGTAATGCGCGTGCGGCTCGCGTAGCCGGGCAGGCGATGGCGAAGAACAGGCTGCCGTTGCTCGTTCCCTGCCACAGAGTTGTGGGATCGGACGGCAGCCTGCACGGATTCGGCGGGGGCGGCCTACCGCTAAAGGCCCGCTTGCTGGAGCTGGAATTCCTGGCCAGGTCTCCGGGCAGTGACCGGCCGGCGGTCTTTGGCCGGCTTTAGGACGTATTGCGGGGGCCGTTGTCCGGCTCTTCTTCTCCGGCGCCTTGGCCCAGTATTTCGGCCGCTTTCTCCGCGTCCCGTTCCAACGTCATGAGGCGCACCGGGTATGCGGAAATGCCGAGGAAGTTGGTGGTGTCGCCCGGCTGCAGCCGGCACCTGATTCCCTCAGCGCGGACCAGCTGCATCCATATTTCCGCCATGATCTGGTCCGGCGCGGTTGCGAATACAACCCACTTCATCCGGCTACTCCGGCGGCTGTCCGTGCACGTTGTCCATTGGCCGGGAATCCGGCGTTTCCGGCCGGTAGCCCCATCTCGCACCCTGCCTCATCAGCCGTTTCCCCGGGATGCAGGCAGGGCGACGTTTCCTGCGCCTACCAGTTCGGCGAGCCTCGACTCCAACTCTTCGCAGGGGTCAACCTTTACAAACGGCGCTTCCATCTTCACCAGCTGGCCGTCCGTGTCCACCTCCAACATGACGGTAGCCTGCCCTTGGTATTCAAGCATTACGCGTACGACGTCCTCCAGGCGGTGCCTGTCCTCCGCAAGGTGGCCGCTCTCTCTCAGGCGCACGGTCACCTCGTTGGCCGTGCCGTAGCTCGGGGCGGGCTCCTCCCTGACGCCATTGGCGGCGTTGTCCTGGGCGCTGGCGTAAGCGGTTTCGGCGGGTTTGGGCTTTTGCATTTCGGGCCGTTCTCGTGAGGGCGCGGGCCGCTCTTGCGGGACTACGAGTCCGTTGGTTTCGTCCGTTTCGGGGCTGGTGGGCAGTTTGTACTCACTCGCCTGCTCGACCGATATCGACATCCGTCCCTGCCACTCCCGCACCTCACCGCTGGCGACGACGTACTTGCCTTCCTCCCAAAGGCCCTTGGTGTTCTCCAGCACGTTCGGCCACGCCACCAGTTCTATCCCACCATCGAGGAGGCGGAGGGACATTGCGAGGAAGGCGTCTCCTCTGCGGGTGGTGCGTTCCCTTACGTCCGCCACTTGCCCCAGAGCCTTGACGCTCTTGCCCACCGAGTCGGCGTTCAGTTCGTTTGCGAAGACGACGAACTGGCCGGAAGCGGCCTGAATGTGGCGGGTGAAGTCACTTTCATTGAATTCGATTCCGAGCAGTTCCCTCTCCCACGCGCTTTGCTCTCGCGGGCTTATGTCTTCGCTTGGCGGCAGTTCGATTTCCGGCATCGGCGCAGGGGTCGCCTCTCTGAACATGTCGAACATGCTGGTCTGTCCCGACTTGCGCAGCTGTGTTTGGCGCTGCCCGACCGACATGATGCGGTTGACGGCCTGTATCAAGGAGCCCCGCTGTCCAATGCCGTCGAGGGCTCCCACCTTGACCAGGCTTTCGAGTGACAGGGAGTTCAGGGCCTGGAAGTCGACGCGCCGGCAGAAGTCTTCCAGCGAGGAGAAGGCGCCTCCCTCCTCCCTGGCGGCGACGATCGGCCCGACTGCGGCGGTCCCTACGTTGTTGACCATAGCCAGGCCGTACCGGATGGCCGTCTCTCCGTCGTCTTTCTTCTCGATGCTGAACTGCTCCAAGGACCTGTTTACGTCCGGCAGGAGGATCTCGATGCCGTTCCTCCTGGCCTCTCTTCCGCACTCCGCCAGCTTGTCGGAGTTGCCGCTGCATGCGTTGAGCAGGGCTGCGAAGTACTCGGTTGGGTAGTTGGCCCTGAAGTAAGCGGTCCAGTAGGCGATCATGGCGTAGCTGATGCTGTGGGCCTTGTTGAAGGCGTACCCCGCGAACGGCTCTATGAGATTGAAGACGTCCCTTGCCGTGTGAGCATCGAAGCCTTTCTCGCGTGCGCCGGCGATGAACTTGTCCCTCTCCGCCGCCATCACCTCGGGGATCTTCTTGCCCATGGCCTTGCGCAGGATGTCGGCCTCTCCGAGGGTGTAACCCCCCGAATTCCTGCGCGATGATCAGCACCTGGTCCTGGTAGACGATTACTCCGTAGGTCTCTTTGAGGATCTCCCGTAGTCCCGGGTGCGGGTACTGGATGGGAGTCCTGCCGTACTTGGCGTCTACGAAGGTATCGATGTGCTCCATGGGGCCCGGGCGGTATAGGGCGATCATTGCGGAGACGTCTGAAACGGAGCTTGGCTTGAGGTTCTTGATGTTGCGCCTCATGCCGGCGCTCTCCAACTGGAAAACCCCAAAGGTGTCCCCCGGCAGATAGCAGGTCGAAGGCCGCCCTTGTCGTCTAGGGGAATGTCCCCCAGGGATACCTTCTTGCCCCGGGTGGTCTTCGATCAGGCGGGTTACGCGGTCCAGGGTCGTCAGGTTGGTGAGACCCAGGAAGTCCATCTTTAGCAGTCCGACGTCAGCGATTGGGCCCCATAGCCAGTTGTGCAGTGGGTGGTGCGTCGGCGGCGTCGGAAGCCGGGCGTTGCAGGGCCACGTGGTCGGTGAGGGGGTCCTCGCAGATGACGACGCCTGCGGCGTGTGTAGATGCGTGCCTGACGGCTCCTTCGATCTGCATGGCCGTGTCGATGATTCGCCGGCTGGCCTCGTCATCCTGCCGCAGCCTTGCCAGATCCTGCACCTCGTTGAGAGACGCATCCAGGGTGATCCCCAGACGCTGCGGTATGAGCCTGGCCAGCCGGTCGCCTGCGGGAGCTCCAAGGTTGAGCGCCCTGGCGACGTCCCGCAGCGCGGCGCGTGCGCCCAGCGTTCCGAACGTGATGATCTGCGCAACGTGCTCCCGGCCGTACCGCTCCACGCAGTAGCGGATCACCTCTTCCCGCCGGTCGTCCTGGAAGTCCATGTCGATGTCGGGCATCTCTATGCGCTCGACGTTCAGGAATCTTTCGAAGACCAGGCGATGTTCGAGGGGGTTGATCTGTGTGACTTCGAGGCAGTAGAGGATGAGGCTGGCGCCTGCACTCCCGCGGACGGCCGACAGGATCCCCTCCCTGTTTACGAAGTTGAAGATGTCCCACACGACCAGGAAGTAGTCTGCGAAATCTGTCTTTTCGACCACCTCCAGTTCGTACTCCAGGCGGTCTACGACCTCCTTGGAGGGCGATGCGATGCGCTTGTTCAGTCCCTGCGTGCACAGCCGGCGGAGGTATTCCATGGACGTCATGCCGTCCGGCGCGGGGTAGTTGGGCAGAAGCGTTACGCCAAAGTCGAGCCGGACCTCGCATGACTCGGCAATGCGCAGCGTGTTCTCCAGTGCGTCCGGCCTGTCCGGCCACAGTTCCGCCATCTCGGACGCGGACTTCAGGTAGTAGGAGTCATCCTGCATGTGGAGCCGCTTGGCGTTATCTACGTTCGTGTTGGTCCTGATGCAGGTGAGCACGTCTTGCAGGCGCGCCTGTTCCTGCCATACGTAGTGGGCGTCGTTGGTTGCGACGACCGGCAGGCCGGTTTCTCCTGCGATGCTCAGCAGGCCGCTATTTATCTCGTCGAGGCCCGGCACGTGCTTGTGAGACATGAGCTCCAAGTAGTAGCGGCCGTCGAACACCTGCCGGTACCAGTCCACGATTCTGAGGGCTTCACCTTTGTTGCCGCCGGACAGCAGGGATGGGACATGTCCGGAAGGGCAGCCCGACAGCGCGATCAGCCCCTCGTTGTGCCGCTCCAGCAGTTCCCTGTCCATCCTGGGCCTGTGGTAGAAGCCCTCCAGGTGCGCCGCCGTTGTCAGCTTCAGCAGGTTGCGGTAGCCCGTTTCGGTCTGCGCCAGCAGGGTGATGTGGTGGGGAAACCGGTCGTTGGGGTCGCGGTCGAAACGGCTGGCCGGAGCGACGTATCCTTCCACGCCTAGGATCGGCTTGACGCCGTTTTCCTCGCAGGCCCGGTAGAAATCTATGATGCCGTGCAGCGAGCCGTGGTCGGTAAGGGCGATGGCCGGCATCTGCAGTTCCGCAGCGCGCTTGGCCATCTGGTCCAGCCGGCTCAGCCCGTCCAGCAGGCTGTACTCGGAGTGGTTATGGAGGTGTACGAACTGGTTCAGGGGTTGACTCCGGGATGCGATTTTATACAGGAACCGGCCGACAGGCGCACGCGTCTGCGCGAAGTAGAGGCTGGCCCTCGTCCCGACCCGCGCTGGCGTCTTTGGACTATAGCGCGAAGGCCGCCCGCAGTCGAGATTTGCAGGCACGCTAGAGATGGTCTAGGGGATGTTGGGGTGGCGGGATTCGTAGGGACGTCCTCCTCCTTAGGGGCGGACCCTCTTGCCTCTTCCCCCGTCGGCGGGGGAAGATTGAGATGGGGGTCTTCGCGCGTGTGGCGCTTCTAGGTTTGTGGTCAGCATCGCGCGTCGTGGTGGGCGCGCGAGCCCCCATCCTAACCTTCCCCCTTGCTTCACGGGGGAAGGGATAAGACCCCGCCGCGCCCCGCCCCAGGCGCCCACAAGGGATCGCCCCTACGGGTTCGTATGGCAAGGGACGCCCCTACGATTCCTGATGGATGGCGGTCCCTACGATTCCCGGCGGAATGAGAGGTCAGCTGGCGGGCGGTCTATTTCGCGCGATGGCCCGGCTGGACCTCCTGGATCTTGCCGCCACCCTGGCCGGGCTCTCTAGGGTCAGGGAAATGGGCAGGGCTATGGCGATGATGATGAACAACGCGGTGAAACCGAAGCGGTAGCTGTTCGTCAGGTCGAAGGTGAGACCTATCAGGAATGGCCCTGCGGCGCCAAATAGGGCGTTGACGGAGCTCATCAGTCCGACGATTGAGCCGTAGTTCCTTCTTCCGAAGTAGTCTCCCATTATCGCCAGCCTGATCGGCACGGACGCCCCGAACCCCATGCCGAACGATATGACGAATACCGGCAGCGTGGCGATGCCGAAGGAGATGCCGAAAATCTGGAGGTTGATCATCACCAGGCTCAGGATTCCTATGGCCTGTATGAGAAATGAAAGTGCCAGCAGACGCCGCTTGTCGAACCGGTCTCCAATCGCGGCCGTGCCTGCCCGTCCAATCACGTCGCCGATGGCGACGCTGCCGGCGGCCAGGGCGGCCAGTCCGGGCGACAGGCCGAAGTCCTGCAGCGCAGCGAGGTGCAGCAGGTTGGTAGAACTTGCCAGCTGGCCGAGGCTGCTTGCGAGGCCGAGTTGCCAGAAGAAGCGCGAGCGCAGGGCCTGCCGGACGCCGAATGAGACCTCGCCGCCCCTCACGCGCCGGGATGTTCGCGAGCCGCGGGGGTCGTGGTCCGCCCGGTCACCGTCGGGCAGCAGGCCGTGGTCCTCCGGCCTTCGCCGGGCCAGCAGTATCGCCGGGATGCATATGATCCAGAATCCGACCCCTACCGCGAAGAGCACGCCCCCTCCAGCCGAACGTGTCTATCGAGCCGACGAGGAGCGGCAGCGTGAAGCCGCCTATGGCGGACGAGGTCATCAGGATGCCGAGTGCGCGGGCGCGGTTGCGAATGAACCAGTTGCTGACCATCGTGATGAAGACCATGAAGGTGCCCAGCGACATGCCGAGGGTGAGCAGCGCGACGGCTAGGTAGAACTGCCACAGGGCGTTGACCTGGCTCATGAGAATGAAGGCGGAGCCGGTCGTGATGTTGCCAAATAGGAGCGCCCACCTGGGCCCGTAGCGGTCGAGGATGAATCCCACGAAGGGGGAGAACATGCCGCCCTCCACCCTCTGTAGCGATATGGCTCCCGCGGTGGCGGCCTGGCTCCACCCGAACGTCCCGACGATGGGCAGGAAGAAGGCCTGGAAACCCCTCCAGAAGACCGCGGAGGTGTACCACTGCACGATGAAGCCGGAGCCGACCAGCCACCATCCGTAGAACGGCTTGCTTGATTCTGAGGGCTGCTGGTTCATAGGCTCTGCGGCAATGTGGCCGGCAGGTGCGGGATTGAGTTGCGGGGCCCGGGCCTGCAGATTGACGCAGGCTGGTCAGTTAGCGTCCCAGTTACAAGAGGCCGTGCGGCTGAATTAGAGAGAGCGTTGAAGTCCGGACGCATTTGGGGATCGGTCGGCGCCGGCTGGCAGTCCGTCAGTAACGAGTTCATCGGTTACCGGATAGTACGCGGTTCCCCGCCGCCTTATCAAAGTGCAAAAGGCGCGAGTTGCGATAGGTATAGCGGATGTAGGCGCGCCTAGCCGGCGCCGGGGGACTGCTTCTGCACCGCCTCGATCATGGCCTGGATGTAGCCGTTGGCGAAGGCGCGGGCGCGGAGGGCCTGCGGCGAGTCGTTGTGCGTCTGCGGCACGTGGTCGTCGATGAAGAAGCTCTTGAAGCCGGCGTCGTGGTATGTCTTCATGGCGCGGTACATGTCGACGTGGCCTGTGTTGATGAACTCCTCGTTGAAGTCGTTCGGATTGGGCTGCGAGACGTTTCGGAAGTGGACGTACAGGATGCGGTCTCTGCGGGCCATCTCGTCGATGAACTTGTAGATGTTGTCCCCGCTGGAGTCGAACATCTCCGATATCGTGCCCTGGCAGAACTCGATGGCGTTGTGGGGTGAGTCGTAGATGTCTAGGTACCGGCGGTAGTTGTCGTAGGAGTTGAACAGCTGCGGCACGCCGCCGATCACTTCGACAGGCGGGTCGCACGGGTGTATTCCCATGCGTATGTCCTCTTCTTCCGCGATGGGGATGATGATCTTGAGCCAGTATTCGAGGTTCTCCCACATCTCCTCTTCGGTGTATTCGCGTCCGTGCGTTAGTGGCAGGTCCTTGGCCTCTTCCCAGTTGAAGGCCGTGGCGATGGCGCCGCCCCGGATCATCTTGGGCGTGGTGCGCCACACGAGGGAGGGCATCCAGTGGTATCCGAATATCGGTACGCCCGCCCTGGCCATGTTGCGGATGGTGATGATCATGTTTTCGATCTGCTGGTCCCTCTTAGGACCATTGATCATGATGTGGTCGTAGAACCTGAGCGGGACGTTTTCAATGGCGGCCAGCCTCATGCCGTGGCTTTCGATGTCGAGGCGCATCATGGCCAGGTCTTTGACCTCCCACTTGCCGTCATAGCCCGGTATGCCGTCGTTGTTATGGAGGAGTATGTCCTCGACGCCGAACTGCCGGGCGTAAAGCAGGAAGTCCGAACTCGGGGGCATGCCGGTAGCGAATGCGGGTCTCATCGGTCCCTCCCTGAATGTGTCTTTCCGGCCAGACGGTGCGCCTGACGACGAAGTTCCTCTTTGCGAAGCCGCCGTCAACCTACAAGAGGCCGGAGGTACAAGTCAAGAGCGGGCGCTTGCCTTGCGTTTGCGGGGATGGATGGGCATCGCGTGGAGGATGCTGCGCCCGAAACGCAATTGCCGTACAAGAACCTTGACTGTGTAAGCGCCGGCCGTCCGAGACGTTTACCTGGACTTGGCAATTTGATCTATCAGGTCGTGTATTTCTTGCACCTCCGAGCTCCGAATGGCGTTGATCTTCTGGCATTGCGCGACTTCGGAATATGCCCCGCTTGAGGCATTCTCATAGATCCTGGCAAGGTCTTTTCCGTCCGCCACGCACAGATTGGAAGGATCTTCCGGGTCGTATCCTGCGAAACTGCTGCCCGGTGCAAAGGGGGCCGGCCAAAGATCGGCATAGACGGTCAATACGCCCATGTGAGTTACGCTTTCGTCTTCGTTGATTATGTGCAACGTGGAAAGTCTGAAAATCTCATTGATCAGGAAATCCAAGTGCGAAAATTCCTCGCCCGTCATGTCATGGACGGACTTCGTTACGAAAACTCTATAGTGAGAGCCATATTCTTCCTCGCCGCCTAGTAGATATCCGTGCAGAGGCGTCTCACCTAAAGGTACTAGCGCCAGTCCGTCCGCCTCTTGAGTAACTATCCTTGCAATGGCGCCGGCTTTCTGGTCATTCGTACCTCGAATGTCTGAAACGCTCACACTGGGCGTCACAACTCCTTCCGCTTCGCCGGCTTGCTGCGTACTCTGTTGGGCGCTTCTCAGTTTTTCGTTGTCCTCCATCTGCTTCAAGAGGTCCTGCGCCTTCGACTCCGGCGTTGCATCGTTCCCGCAAGCGGCGGCGAATAGCAGAACCGCTACCGGCAGAAGGGCGTGCAGCAGTTTCATTCTTGCCGTTCCTGTGCATTTCATGGCTGCCGTGGCCCTCTCGGCAATGTGTAGGGAAGGGATGCGGCAGCGCTCGCGCCCTGCGCGTTGGCGGACGCCTGCGGAGCGCTTAGCCTCAGCGCAGCCGCGAATTCGCTGGAGTTCCCGGGCAGGCCGGGCGCGGAAGGCGATTGTACACACAGGCCCGGTGACGGCAAACGTGAACGCGTCAGCCGGCGTGCACGTGGCATCCAAAATGCAAGGCGCGCATCTCTCACTAACAAGACTTGACAGTTGCAAAGGGCATTTCTTTTGACACTGCGGGGGCAGTGTTGTAAAAGGGCGGATGACTGGGCCCTAAGGATGTTTTCACTGTCCGGCGGTCATTCCCGCCGAAGTCTGGGTTCAAGTTAGGAGGGCGGAATGATTTCGCTGAATTGGAAATGGCTCTGGCGAGCGATCCCCGTGCTGATCGGGGCGACGCTCGCTGTCTCGATAGCGTGTGGAGGCGATGACGGCGCTTCTCAGCCGGTCATTCACACCGTCGTGGTCAAGGAGCCGGTTACGCAGGTCCAGACGGTGATCGAGACGGTCGTCGTAGAGAAGGTGGTCGAAGGCGAGACCGTCACGGAGATACAGACCGTCGTGGTCGAAAAGCCTGTCACCAGGGTCGAAACGGTGGTCGAGACGGTCGTCGTCGAGAAACAGGTTGCGGTCAGGGAGAAGGTCGTCGAGACCGTGGTGATCGAGAAGATCCTCGTAGCGACCCCGACCCCAGGCGGCGAGACGGCAATGCCGAAGCCGTCGAAGGCCCCGCAGGGGAGTATGACGATTGCAGCCCCGAACGTAGGCAAGCCCCAAGGCGACCCGGAGAAGTGCATTCCCGGTTGTGGGAACGAAAAGTTCACCATGGGCGCTTACGAAACGCTGATGGGCATTGACGACAAGGCCAACGTGCTGCCCAGGATTGCGGCATCGTGGGAGGTCGCACCTGACCTTTCGTACGTGGACTTCAAGATTGCGGAAGGGATCCCCTTCCACGGCGGTTGGGGGATGGTTACGGCCGAAGACGTGGCGTGGGGATTCAACCGCGCCAGCTCCGGCAGCAACCCCGATAGCGTCCACGACCAGGCCGGGCAGTTCGCAGGGCTGTACACCGAATGGACGGTCCTCGACGAGAGCACGACCCGTATGATGGTCAACACGCTCTCGGTTGGCGCATTGCGGTGGTCGCTCAGCCCGTTCTGGCAGAGCATGGGCATCCACAGCAAGAAGCTCTTCGACGAAGTGGGCGCAGACGGCATTCAAGACCAGTTCATTGGTACCGGGCCGTTGAAGTTCGACGAGTGGATTCAAGACCAGCACGCCATCCTGAGCGCCGTCGAAGGCCACTGGCGCAAGACTCCCGAGATGGCCACGGTCCGCATACTCGCGGTGCCGGAACCCTCGGTCAGGGCGACAATGCTCAGGACGGGTGAGGCCGACGCCGCGTCGCTCGACATCAAGGACATTCCAGCCCTGAGAGATGCTGGCTTCGTAGTAGAGCCCACGTCGTCCTGGATAGAGGGCATCTTCTACGGCGGAAACTACTGGGAAGACGTCGTGTGGGGCACGGATGAGGCGGTGGACGCTCCCGGCTACGACACGTCCCTGCCTTGGGTTGGCGAATACGGCAACGATGAGTCCATGGAGCAGGCCCGCAAGGTCAGGGAAGCGATGTCCCGCACCATCGACCGCGAGGGCATCAACTCCGCCATCGTGCAAGGTCTCGGATTCCCGGCCTACGTACCGATGGTCTCGGTCAGAAGCGCTGACTGGGACGAGAGGTGGAAGGTCGACTTCGAGCCGGACAGGAGCAAGGCCCTACTCGAAGAGGCCGGCTACGCCGACGGATTCAACGTTGACCTGTGGGGCGCCGCTTCAGGAACCGGACGTGAGATCATCGAGGCCATCGGCGCCGACTGGCAGAACAGGCTAGGCCTGAACGTGACGCTGGACGCCACGGAATACGCTGCCCACCGTCCGAAGACCGTGGAGTTCACCTGGAACCAGCTCCAGTTCCGCATCGCCAGGGACACCAACAGCGCCCTGACGCTCGACCTGCCGAAGGGCGGCCACGCTTCGACGATCAGCAAGGGCGGCAGCATCTGTGCAGGCAACCTGATTCCGGAATTCTCCAGGCTCAACGACCTGGCGGCGAACGAGCAGGAAGCCGACATTCGCAGGGGCTACGCGATCGAGGTGATCGACTACGCCCAGCATTGGTGGCTAGAGACCGGAGTCATCGAGATTCCGAACTTCGCCGTCTACAGCGACGCCAACATCAAGGCATGGCCGAGGCCGTTGGCGGCATTCGCAGGCGCGGCGATCTGGGCAAACCTCGAGGAGATAACCTGGGAACCCTAGGGCGCCAGCTCCTCTGAAATAGGGTCAGACCTTTGTATGGCGGGCCATAGCCCCGGGCTTCACTGCCCCGGAGCCTTGGCCCGCCTGCAAACGTTCTAAGGAGGCGCGCAGCCGCCCGCCTAACTGCGTCACTCCAATGTGCGCCGGACGGTGCGCGCGAGCGCACCGCAGCGCGTGGCATTCGGCAACGCGCTGCCTTCACGTCCACGCCCCTCAATGAATTTCCACAGGCTGCGATAACCCGATGAAAACGCCGCCGGCGCACGGACTGTTGCCAGCATGAGGACATTCGTACTCAGAAGGCTCTTCTACGCCTTCCTAACGGTTGTGGGGGGCACCCTGCTACTGTTCATCCTGTCCCGCATGGCGGGCGACCCGCGCGTCCTGTACATGGACGACTACAGCAAGCCGGACCCGGAGGTGTGGGAACGGCTGGGTGAGAAGTTCCACCTCGACAAGCCGGTCCCGGTCCAGTACGCCTACTGGGTGTGGGACATAACGCGCGGCGAGTTCGGAGAGAGCATCGCGGCGACGAGGCCGGTGGAAGACGTGATCTATTCGCGGCTGTGGAACTCCATTCAGCTTGGCGCCGTGGCCTGGGCGTTGGGAACACTGGTCGGCGTTCCACTCGGTATGCTCTCGGCGGTCAAGCGCGGTCAACCGATCGACTACCTGGGCCGCGCCCTGGCGCTGACCGGCCAGTCCCTTCCATCTTTCTGGGTCGCGATCATGGCGATCCTGGTATTCGCCGAGATACTCGGCTGGCTGCCAAGCGCCACCAAGGGCGAGGGCTTCGCCGTGCGCAATTTCGTAATGCCTGCCGTTGTGCTGGGATGGCTGCCAGCAGCGAGCTATCTGCGCCTGACCCGTTCTTCCATGCTCGAAGTCCTGGACTCGGAGTACGTCAAGTTCGCACGGTCCAAGGGCGTCGGCATGACGACGGTCCTGTGGAAGCACACCTTCCGCAACGCGCTCCTGACCCCTCTCACCTTCTCGGCGCTGCTTCTGCTGGGATTCGTTACCGGCACGACCGTTGTGGAAGTCGTCTTTGCATGGCCGGGGCTGGGCCGGCTGGCGGTGGAGTCGGTTTGGGGTAACGACTTCCCCGTGCTGTCGGCCATCATGCTGATGATGGTCGTGCTGTACGCCGTGGTCGTCCTTGCGTTGGACCTCTTGTACGCCCTCGTGGATCCCCGGATCAGGTATTCGTAGTCAATGAAGATCGCAGAGTCCACGCCTACCGGTAGGGCTAACTCCTTGGGGCACCGCTTGGGGGTTGTGGTCTTGGCCGCCTGGGCCCAAGAGGTCTTCTTCTTTC
Organism: Dehalococcoidia bacterium; assembly: GCA_963663555.2. Lineage (GTDB taxonomy): Bacteria > Chloroflexota > Dehalococcoidia > Lucifugimonadales > Lucifugimonadaceae. The sequence goes on along the minus strand of CAXXNJ010000005.1, from coordinate 290,885 downwards.
TCAGGCGCTGGCCGGTCATCCCGGGGATGGTGCTGGGGACCTTGGTAGTCTGTGCCATCTTCGCTCCGTGGATATCACCGCACGATCCCTACCAAAACACGCTGAGCGACCGCCTGGTACCCCCGGCGTGGACGGCCGAAGGGCATTCCAAGTACCTCTTGGGAACCGACTGGATCGGGCGCGACCAGCTGAGCAGGATTATTCACGGCGCAAGAGTGTCGGCGGGAGTGATGGCGATTGCCCTAAGCGTCGGTATGACGGTGGGCACGATCCTCGGGATGCTTGCGGGTTACTTTGGCCGCCATGTCGACGAGACCATCATGCGCATCGTCGATACGTGGGCGGCTCTGCCCTTCATCATGGTTGCCCTGGTCATAAGGCTGATCTTCGGACAGTCTTACGGAGTCCTGGTGATACTGCTGGCGCTGTTGTCCTGGCCGGGAGCGGTTAGGCTGGTGCGCGCCGAGGCCCTCAGCCTACGCACCAGGGACTACGTTGCAATGGCCAAGGTCTCCGGAGCGTCGACGCCCAGGATCCTGTTCAAGCACATACTCCCCAGCGTCTGGAACGTGGTCTTGGTAACCGCCTCTCTCCAGATGGGCGGCATCATCCTCGTGGAAGCTACGCTGAGCTTCCTGAACGTCGGGATTCCTGCGCCAACGCCTTCATGGGGGTCCATGACCTCGGCGGGCAAGGACTACCTGAAGGATGCGTGGTGGGTGGCGATGTTCCCCGGCTTGGCGATCTTCTTCGTGGTAATGGCCGGCAACTTCTTTGGAGACTGGCTGAGAGACCGGTTGGACCCCACCATCCGGCAGATAAACTAGGCTGGGGCAGGCCTAGGAGTCCGTTCCAGAATTCCACCGTTTCTAATTTCAGGCGCCTGTGGATTCCCGTTTTCACGGGAATGACCATGGCCTTGCTAGGCCGCATAAGGTGATGAAAATGGGGCGGCGCCGGCCACCAACGCGCGCCATTGACAATAAGCTTGGAAGCGCCACGCGCGAGAAGACCCCCATTGTACGACCGGGTACATGGGTAACGGTTAGACCTGAGACATGGGTAACACTTTTGAAGGTGTCTTGTCGACCCTCTTCGCGGGTTCTCTGAGGATCCCGATCACTAGGGGGCCGAACTGGAGGGTCCACGTGCCGTCGGCCTCCTGCAGGAGGCCGACGGGTTCGCCGCGGAGGGAGTCGCTCACGTAGACCAGTTCGCCCTTCCACTTGATCTGGCCGTTGCTGCGGACCCTGCGAACGGTGACGCCGGCCCCGTACTCAGGCGAGACGGCGCGGGCCGGATAGGGGCGGTGCGACGGAACGTAGATACGGGAGGGTGGCCGCTGGCCGAGAGCCTCGTGCGGCCTCTCCTCGTTGTAGCCACGCCTGAACTCGTCGAAGGCGCGCCGCTGACTCCGCCGGTTGGACTTTGGAGGAGCGGCAGTCTCCGCCTTGAGAGTCCTGTGCAGCCTCTCGAGGCGGCCGTTCTGTTCGGGGCGCCCGGGCTCGATCCGCTCCGGCGTTATGCCCAGCTTGACCCACCATGCCGAGAGCGGAGTCAGACCGCCCAGGCCAACGCTGGCGAACGGAGGCCCGTTGTCCGTGCGGATGGCCCGGGGCAGCCCGTACTCGCGGAAGGCCCTTTCTAGGACTCGCTTGACCTCCGGCCCGGTGGGCCGCGCCAGCCCGTCGCAGACCAGCAGGTAGCGGGACATGGCGTCCTGCGCAGTTAGGGGGTCGATGCGTATTCCGTCGCCGGTGCGGAACCAGCCCTTCAGGTCGATCGACCACACGTCGTTGGGGTTTTCTGCGTTGGCGAAGGGTTCGTCCCAGGGCGCAGTCTTTCGCCGCCGCCTGCGAGGCTTCACCAGGCCGGCGCCGTCCAGTATGCGTCCCGCCGTGCTGGGGGCCGGCCAGCGTGTACCGGGTTCGATCTCCCGCAGACGGGCGATTATCTTCTTGGGCCCCCACGTGGGGCGGGCGCGCTTCTCCTCGATGATGCGCTCTGCGGTCTCGTCGGGCGTCTTGTTGGGGTGGCTGTGGGGGGCCCTGCTCCGGTCGAGAAGGCCGTATTCGCCGTATTTCTCATACCGTCGAATCAGCTTGTAGCCGGTCTTGCGGCTGATGCCGAACTCCCGGCACAGATCGGAGATGGACTCCTCTCCCGCAGCGCAGCGCTCTATGAACCGCAGACGTTCCAATGGTGGGCTCGTATTCTTCCAAGGCAACGCATTTTCCTCCTGGGATTGCCGTTCCAATCCCATGATGCGTTACCCATCTGACAAGTCTAGCGTTACCTATGTCGCCAGTCTATACCCATCTCAATCTTCCCCCGCAGACGGGGGAAGAGGTAGGAAGGTTCCTTCCCCCTAAGGTGGAAGAGGTAGGAGGGGGCGGCCCTACGGAGGGCGGCCATACTTTCTACGGCAGCCATTTTGGGGCGGTTGCATTGGTAGCCAATAAACGCATTTCGCCGGCGCCGGTCTCGTAGAGCCACACCTCGTCTATGGGATCGGAAAGCGTCGCTCCGTCATCGGCCCAGCGGACAGTCCTCCAGATTGCGAGTTGCAAGCCGGAGGGACTCCAGTTGACGGTGTTAGCGTCGCCGTTCGCGGAAAGTCCGGCAGGTTCCAGTTCCAGAGAGCCGGTGTCTAGCAGGTAGGGCTGGTGGCCGGGCACATTCTCGATGTCCGGGTATCTCCTGACTAGGGCGATGGTGCGGTCGTCGGGACTCCAAGAAACGAACCTGTCCTGAGCCGGCTCGCTAAGCAGATCGAGCGTACGCGCCCCGCCTGTCTCAAGATCGACTACTTGGAGTTTCGTCTGCACGCGGCCGGAGTGTGGTTCCACGACGGGGAATATGAGGCGGCTGCCGTCGTTCGAGAAGGCGTGCAACGTATTCCTTACCGTCTCATGGAAATCGAAGTCGGCGGCTATGAAATCGTAGACGAGTACGCCAAGGCCGGACGTGCTTGGGGAGTTGGTCCCCAAGGTTATGCGTCTGCCGTCGGGAGACCACTTCGGCGAGTAGCCCACCAGTTCCCTGTTTGCGATTAGCCGCCTCTGGGTTGGAGGATTGGTAAACAGGTCTACGGCCCAGATCCTGGGAACAGGTATTACGCCTGAGATGTTCTCAACCCTGTCGATGCGTTCGTAGGCGATGATGATCCCGTCCGGGTGCCACGCCGGACCGGACGCTCCGGTGTTCTCCGAATCTGTGAGAACGGAGACCTCGCCGGTGTCGAAGTCGAAGAGCTTCAAGGCTAAGGCGCCGGTGGGTTCTTCCCGCTCGGTGAACGCGATGGTCTTGCCGTCCGGGCCGGGTTCGAGGTCGCCGACGCCGCCTGAGCTTCGCGTCAGCTGGGTGGCGGTACTTGGATCGGCCGGATCGACCGCCCACATGTTGGCTATGCCGTCCTCATCCGGCCGCAAGTACAGCAGGATGGACTCGCTTACGGTGAAGGTCACCTCGTGGTCTTCCAACGTCCTACGCCCGCTGCGCGCCTGCGCTCCTTGGCTTACGGCGAAGCGGTACTTTGTGCCCGGCGACAGGTTGTAGCTGGGCTGGAAGATCATCCGGTTGCCGCGCCAGCTAATCTCACCCTCGACCCTAGGATCCGAAGTGAAGCGGTCAACGACGCTTGAGCGGTCCATCGTCTCGCCGAACAGGAAGGTTACCTGGACGGTTTCACGCGCCAGACCCAGCGGGTAGACGGTTTCGACGCTTACGCCAACCCTGTCTCCGCCTGCAATGACCGCGATCAGCAGGGCGGCCAGGACTGCGCCGGAGAGCAGGGCGGCGCGGTCCAGCGGCCTTAGCAGGTTCCAGAGCCGCCGGGCGCTTTGCAACAACCTGGGTGTCACTCGTTATCAGCGGTAGAGATAGGGCTGTTCGGGGTCTTCTTCGGACACCTCTACTGCGCTTGCGACGATTATAGGCAGCGTTTCGCCATTGAATTCACCCACGTTCACTTTGCCCTTCACCCGCACCCAGGAATCGTTGGGCAAGTCGGCGGAGTCCTCCCACTGGACCGGGATCCCGGCGAACACGCCGTCCACCACGCAGCAGCTGATGAAGATGCGAATCGCCATGAAGTGTTCCGGCGGGTAGTCTTCGCTGTGCTTTACGAAAGCCTCCAGGTTCGCGGAGAGTCCGTTCAACTCCGATGGGTCGTCTGCGGTCCGCAGGGCCGTCAGCCAGTCCAGGACGTTCCAGTCCTCTGCGCTGGACGGAAGGGAACTGCCGCCCGACGCGGGCGCCACGCTGGTGTTGACGCGGCCCTCGGCATCCGACGCTCCCAGCGGCCTCGACGGTACCACCACGCCCAGCAGTACGGGGATGGACACTATGGCCACGGCTACCCAGGAGATGTGGTCTATAGCGTGCCCTGAGAAGGTGGACCTGAGTCCATCCAGGGCGGCTACCGCTGCGAGAATTATCAGCAGTGCGGCGGCCAAGTAGGTGAGCGGGGCATAGGCGGGATTGATGTAGTTGACCGCCGTGCCGCTAACCAATAGGAACAGCAGGTAGAAGCCCGTCGCGCCCATCACCGCAGCCTTCAGCCACGTATCTCCCAGCCCGTGACGGCGAATGCGCGCGCCTGCCGGGCGGTGTGCATGCCAAGCATCCGCGTCAAATGAGTGGGCATCGTGGTGTTCCGTGTGTTCGTGTATCGACATCTGCTCAGCCCGCCACGTTCAGGTTATATGCGACCGCAATCAGCAGTGTAATGAGGGTGGGCAGGAGTATCAGGTACGCCACCACCCTTAAGCGAAATATACCCAGGAACATGGTTACGCTCTTGATGTCCAACATTGGGCCCAAGGTGAGGAAGGCCAGTATAGAGCCGGTCGTGAATGTACCCGTGAAAGCCAAAGCCAGGAAGGCGTCCACCGTCGAGCATACGCTGAGTATGAAACCCAGCAGCTGCATGGCCAAGACGGAGCCCACCGGCCCCTGGCCCACGGAAAGCGCCAGCTCTTGCGATGCCAGGGTTTGGATGCCGGCGGCCAGCAGGCAGCCCGCCACGAGGAACTTGCCTATGTGGAAGAACTCTAGAATTGCCAACTCCAGGCTGTTGGCGATGCCGACCCGCCATGAGCCGGGATCTTCGTCGAAGTTGACGGCCCCGCCCGCGATTCCCGACGCCGGAACTTCCCTGAGAACCTCGCTCCTTTGCGTCCGGACGGAAAAGACCATCCCGACCGCTATGGCCACAACCGGCGTCATGATGAAGCGTCCCGCCAAGACGGTGCCAAATCCGAACGCAGCCGCGGTGCTGAATAGCGCGACGACGTTCATCACGGGGGCCGCCAGCAGAAAGGCGATTCCTATGGACATCGGCATACCCTTGGCGAGCAGCCTGCGCACGACCGGCACGACGCCGCACTCGCACACCGGGAGCACGAAACCGAGCAGAGAACCGGCGGCAGCTCCCGCTAGGGCATTTCTCGGCGCAAAACGCGCCACGTGGGAGGGCTTGAGATAAATCGATACAAATCCCGAAACGATCGTGCCCAGCAGAAGGAATGGCGCGGCTTCGATGAATATCGCCAGGAAGCGGACGCTGAAACTGGAGAGGAGATCGCTGTCCGCCTGGCGCGCCGCTACCGCTGCGACGACCAAAGCCGCCAGAAACGCAGCCAACCAGACGTGGGAACGGTTGATCCTTTGCGCACTTGCAGCGGGACGGGCCAACTGTATGAGCCCGCTCAATCCTGATACCGGCATAGTAAGAGGACAGCTTACTAGATTCGTCAATTCCGAATGGGGACGGCGCCGGATATGCCCGCCGCCGTCCGTCACAGGCCTGACGCCGCTCTCCAGGTACGCCCGTATTCCTACAACGCCGTTTGACGATGAAGGCGCCTGCCACTGTCCGGCCAGTAGGGCGTCAGATGCCCATCACGTTGTAGCCCGCGTCCACGGGCAGCACGGCGCCGGTTATGCCGGACGACATGTCGCTGCACAGGAAGAGGGCGGCATTTGCGACCTCATCATGGGTCACGTTGCGCCGCAGGGGTGACCTCGTCGAGTAGGCGCGGCGCATCTCGTTGAAGCCGGGAATGGAACGGGCCGCGAGGGTGGGAAGCGGCCCTGCCGAGACGGCGTTCACCCTGACGTTGCGCGAGCCGTACTCATTGGCCAGCTGACGCACCTCGTTTTCCAGGGCCGCCTTGGCAGTGCCCATAATGTTGTAGCCGGGGTATACGCGGCTCGACGCGTCGAAAGTGAGGGCAACCACGCTGCCGCCTTCTTCGCGCATGTACGGCGCCGCCTTGCTCACCACGGGCACCAGCGTGTACGCGCTCACCTCCATGGCCGTCCTGAAACCCTGTAGGCCGGTGGCGGAGAAGTCGCCTCCCAGGTCACTCCTCTCGGCGTAGGCGATAGAGTGCACCACTATGTCGACGTGTCCCAGCCTGTCCGCAGCCGCCTCGTAGACCCGGGCGACCTGCTCGTCGTCGGTGGCGTCGCACTCGACCAGCAGCGGATCGCCAAGGGCTGAGACCGTCTTTTCGACCGGTCGGCGCAGCCTCTCGTTGAGGTAGGTGAAGGCCAGTTCCGCCCCGGCGTCCGCGAGGGCCTTGGAAATGGCCCACGCGATGCTGCGCTGGTTCGCAACGCCGAATACCACGCCCGTCTTTCCGTTTAGATCGATTCCCATCGCTTGTTTGCTCCGAACTGTGTCGCTCCGCTGAGAAGGTGCACTCGCCACTCGCCACGTTACCAGTTGGTTATCGAGCCGTCCCTGCGGCGAGGGTGAGGGGACTCCGAGAACCTGAAGGGCTCGTTCAGCGACGCCTCGTCCACCTCGACTCCGAGGCCCGGCCGGTCGAGCAGGAACACCTTGTCCTCCCGCAGTTCCGGCTGCACAGGGAAGATCTCCTTGTCGTAGAAGCCGCCTTGCTCGGTGGGCGACTCCCGTATTTCGAGCCACGAGAAGTTTGTAACGGCGGTTGCCAGGTGCGCCGTGGCTGCGACGCAGATGGGGCCTAGGGGATTGTGCGGCATCAGGTCGATGTAGTGCGCCTCGGCCCATCCGGCCACCTTCATCGCCTCGGTCAGGCCTCCGACGTTGCAGACGTCTATGCGCGCGTAGTTGGTGATGCCGCGCTCTATGTACGGCAGGAATTGCCACTTGGAGGCGAACTCTTCGCCAATGGCAAACGGAATGGGAGTCATCAGGCGGAGCGCTTCGTACGCTTCCGGCGTCTCGTCTCTTATCGGCTCTTCCAGGAAGTCCAGCGTGTGCGGGGGCAGCATCTGGCAGAACGAGGCCGCCTCGGCGACGCTGAGCCGGTGGTGGTAGTCGATGCCGAGTACCGGCTCCAAGCCAAGCTGTTCGCGTATCTTGATGAGCCACTCCGCGGTCAGCGCTATCGACTCTCTCGGTTCGTAGAGCTTGTCCCCCTGGCCGGTCTCGGGGTGAAGGATGGTTGTGCGGATGCACTTCCAGCCCCTTCGGTGCAGAAGCATTACCTGTTCCAGCAGCTCCTCTCCGGTCTGGGCCGGAGCGGTGGCGAAGCAGTTCACGTAGTTGCGGTGCTTGCCGCCCAGCAGCTGGTAGACGGGCACGCCCAGTTTCTTGCCTACGATGTCATGGAGCGCGATGTCTATTGCCGAGATGGCTCCGGTTAGAATCCGTCCGCCCTCGAAGTACTGGCTGCGGTACATGTGCTGCCACAGCGCGCCCCTGGCCATCGGGTCCTGCCCGATGAGAAACTCGCGGTAGTGCTTGACGGCGCTTTCGACGGCCAGCTCGCGGGATGAGACGCCGGACTCGCCCCAGCCGTAGATGCCCTCGTCAGTTTCCACCTTCACCAGCATCTGGTTGCGCCTGCCCACCCAGACGGGGTAGGTCTTGATGTCTGATATCTTCAACTCGCTTGCTCCAAGGCGCGTTCGGGTGCGCCGCCATCATTCCCTGCGCTGTGTAGGTTGATTCGCCGATGGGGATGTGTCAAGCGTCTCTTCTCATCTCCCATCGTCTTGCCATGAAATAAGTTCCAGGTCAGGTTCTCAGTTCGCAAAAGATTTCTTCACTTTGACGGCACATTTGCGACCACGCCGACTAGGCGCCGGTGTTTGAGCCGGAGGTGGATGGCCGCCGCATGGGTGAGGTATTTCCGTTTCATACTCTAAATTTAACGGCAAAAAATGCTGCCGTACAGTTCGCACACGCGGAAATCGTCCGCAGCGCGCTCAAAGCGCCGGTGGACCACGTTGAGGTGTGGGTTACCTGCGGAGAACCGGGCCCGGAAATTGCGTTGTGGCGCTTGAAGAACTCGGCAGACCAACCATGACATTCGGGATGGATTCGAACCTACGGACACCGTGACAGCCTATCCGATGATTGCAAACTACAACACCAACTTAAAGGATACGCATGGCTACCGAGCCGGACAGGCGCCTGGCCCCGCTCGCCAATCCGAGACCGGACCGGCGGCTGTAGCCAAGGCGCCGGCAAAAGCGTTACCTATGTCACTGGTCTAAACGGTCGGGGTGCGTGTGGCCTTTATGGCGGTGGGGGCAGGGACAGGCTTGGCGGCTCGGTGTAGCCGACTTCGTAGAGTGCGAGCGTGATGCCTATTGCCAGCACGCCCGCCAGCAGCGCCGAGCCGAGCCATACGCCGGCAGCGCCGTGGACTTTGCGCTCGATCAATGGCGTAACCGCCGCCGCACTCACGCACACTATCGCCGCCAGGGGGACTACGTACGAGACAGTGTTCGCCAGTTCGCCCGCCGACTCGGCGAGAATCGCCGCAGCCACCGCCGCTGCGAACGCTGCAAGGCATATGCGGGAAAACAACCTAGCGCGGCGCGGCGCGTCACCGGAAAGAGACGACCAGGCAAGCCCAAAGGCCAGCGCGGCTACCGCCGACGCGACGGCCACGCCAGCCGTGTTGCCGAGTCTGTCATCGGGCGACGTGAGCGGGATGCCTACGAAGACCGCGACAATCCCGCCCAACAGCGTGGCCGAAAAGCCGGGCATGAGCCTTTCGACGCGTCCCGGTGCGCCGCTAGAAGCCGAAGTTTCGGGCAAGCTCTCCCTCCGTCAGCCAGTAGAAGACGAGGTATCCGCCAACTACGATCAACACCCCGGCGGAGATGGGGTTCACGTACGGCATCGCCCTGCGAAGCCGGTTCACCAAGGCGCCCTTGAAGACCCCAATGGCAACGGTCAGCAGGGTGATGACGAACGCCATGCCTAGCGCATAGGCGAGGAACTGGCCGGTAGCGGCAAATATGCCGCCGCTCGACAGCGTGCTCGAAACCAGCCCCAGGAAGATCGGCAGCGTGCAGCTCAATGAGGCGACCGCGTAGCTGATCCCAAACAGGAAATACCCGCGCAGCGAGGAGTCCCGCGGGTCTCCGATGCGGCTTGCCACCTGGGACGCGGCGCCGGCATATATTTTGCCCCCGGCCAACAGGTATGCCCCCAGGCCGGCCAGCAGGAAACCCAGTCCAAATCCGATCCAGGGAAATACGCGTGAAACCTGCCCGGCCCCCGCCGACACCGCCAGTCCAACCGCGCCGAACAGCAACACGAATCCCAGTCCCAGCGCGCCGCTCACGTAGAGGCTCTTTGCGAGCCGCCTACCGAGCGGGACGTCCGCCGTCGCGTCCTGGTCGGAGACGTATATGCCCAGGTACGCGGGAAGCATCACGAACCCGCACGGGTTCACGGTGGCGACCATACCGGCGGCGAATGCGAACCCCAACGGCAGCCAGTCACCGATGCCGGATACCCAGCCGGTGAAGCGGGAAGAGGTGTCGAGTACCTGCCCGACCGCGTCGTTCGCCCCGGCGCCGACGGCGAACCCGCCGGCGATGGCGGCGCATATTGCGGCGGCGGCAGCCAGGGCGGGGAGCGCCAGCGTGCGGCCGGTTACGTTAGACGCGCCTTCAATTTCCGATGACAATCGACCCTCTCCCCGGTTTATCGGCGCCGGCGGCGCGGGGCGGAACGAATCGCCCAACAGTAAGGATACGCATGGCGGCAACCGTAGGATCGCCTACGCCGTAGTTGCAGCCGAACCTCCTTGTGCGCCGTCCATACTATGGAACGGCGGGATTATTCCCGAAACCGGCGCCTGCCATTCTTTGCCCTGTTGGGAGCCGATGATTAGCATAGTGCAAAGTCCGGAAGAATATCTCCTTGCCCTACGACGCGAAACCGCCCTTCCACCTTGAACTCTGCAAGCAATCTCGCACAGCTGCCGCTATTCGCAAAGGCCGAGCGCGGCTCCGGTGGTCCGGTCAGGACCCACATAGCCATCGAGGACGCGACGCTTCGCCGCAAGGTCGTCAGGGCGCTCTCCGCAATTTCCGAACTGTCACTCGTACCCGGTTCATTCGGCCACAACGCCGAGGTGGACGTACGCGTCTTCAGTGACGTGGCTCAGCTGTCACAGGCCGCGGAGTCGGACTCACTCCCCGCGCCCGCGTACGTGCTGGTCGCCGGGGACGCCGGGGACGATGCGCTACTGGAAGCCCTGGAACGCGGCGCGTCGGCATATGTGCCCGCGGCCCGGATATCCGGGGACCTCGCCGCCGCCCTGCTGCGGGTGGCCGGTGGTGAAGTGCCGCTCCTGGAAGACATCGCAGTGCGAAAGACGGTGTGCGGCAGACTGATGGAGATGGTCCGCCGGAAGGAGCCGCAGCCCGAACAGGCCCCCGAAAAGGTAGGGATGGACAACCCGTTCAGCCCGAGGGAGCGGCAGATAATCCGCGGCATCGCAGACGGCCTCACCAGCCACGCAATCGGCAAGCGCCTGGGCCTGGAGGGCCAGACCATAAAGAACTACACCACCCGCATCTTCGCCAAGACGCGCACTCACAAGCGCGCGCACGCCGTGGCGGTAGCGTCCGAGCGGGGCTGGCTGGACAGCCCGAACGGCGACAGCCCGAACGGCAACAGCTCGAACGGCAAGTGAATAGGTCTATGCAAGTTCGCGCTGTGCTATACTGCGCGGGCTGATTGCACTGACGTTTGGCGGCGCGGGTAGGTTGTCCGCGCCCGCTTCGCGCTAAGGGAATACAGCGTAGAATCCGCCGTACAACGCGGCATCAGCGGCGCACCGCCAACAGAGAAAGACCATTGACGACCGCCACGGAAACAACCGAAGCCGCCCCCGTTCAGGCTCCCGACGCTCAGGCAGAGGAAGACCTGTACGGCCCGCTTAACCTTCGGCAGCTGTTCGTAGCCAGCGTCCACTTCGGCCACCCGACGAAGCGCTGGCACCCGCGCATGGCGCCGTACATTTTCACAAAGCGAAACGGCTCCCACATCATCGACCTGTCGAAGACCCTAGCCCAACTGGAAGAGGCAAAGCAGTTCATAAGGGACGCTGCCGGAAAAGGCAAACAGGTACTCATGGTGGGCACCAAGAAGCAGGCCCAAGCCGCCGTTCAAGAAGAGGCGACGCGCGTTGGCGCGATGTACATAAACCAGCGCTGGCTCGGCGGCATGCTCACCAACTTCCAGACCATCCAGGCGCGCATAGAAAGGCTTGTCTACCTGCAAGAGGCCATCGCCAAGGGAGAGTTGCAGACTCAGACCAAGCGCGAGACGTTGCGCATCGAGAACGAGGTGGCGAGGCTCAACAAGTTCTTCGGCGGCATTCGGGACATGACCAGTGTGCCGGACGCCATTTTCGTGGTCGACATCATGAAGGAGCGAATCGCGGTGGCCGAGGCGAACCGGCTCGGCATACCCGTGGTCGCGATCGTGGACACCAACTGCGACCCCGCACAGGTGACCTACCCCATACCAGGCAACGACGACGCTGTGCGTTCGGTAAGGCTCCTGACGGCCCAGATCGCTTCCGCAATTGCCGAGGGCAGAGACGTGGCCCGCAAGGCCGCAGAGGACCAGCTGGCGGAAGAGGCCGAACTGGAAGCCCAAGAGGAAGCGGCACGCGCGCAGGCCCAAGCCGCCGCCGCCGCCCGAGTTGCGGCCGCCGTGCCCGCAGCGGCAGAGCCCGCACCCCCCGCACAGCCGGAAACGAGCGCGCCCGACGCATGAAGTAGAGGCTGCCGGACGGCGAAACCGCTCACAAGGGGATGCCGCCCAGGCGGGCCCCTAAGTGCAGTTGCCACGCAAGACACCAGCCCAACAGAGAACGGCCGGAAGAGAAATTGCAGATCACCACAGCAATGGTCAAGGAGCTCAGGGACAAGACCGGCTCCGGAATAATGGACGCCAAGAAGGCCCTCGAACAGTCGCAGGGGGACATGGAGGCCGCCGTAAAGGAGTTGTCCGCCCAGGGACTCGCCACGGCCCTCAAGAAGAGCGGCAGGGCCACGCTTGAGGGAGTCGTCCAGTCTTACATCCACACGGGAAACCGCATCGGCGCAATGGTCGAGGTGAACTGCGAGACCGACTTCGTGGCCCGCACCGACCAGGTCCAACAGCTGGCGCGAGACCTCGCCATGCAGGTCGCAGCCATGTCGCCCGTGTACGTCTCCAGGGGCGATGCCCCGGATGACGGCGCAGACGTGCCCGAGGAGCAGGTCCTGGCGGAGCAGCAGTTCATCAAGGACCCGTCGAAGACCGTGGGTGAACTGGTGACCGAAACGATCGCCCGCGTTGGAGAGAACATCCGCATCCGGCGCATTGTCCGATTTGAATTGGGCGACTAGGTGATGTCCTGTGGAATACCCGATCTATTCCCGAATCGTCCTGAAGCTGAGCGGGGAGTCCCTCAAGGGCGAACGAGAGTCCGGAATCGACCCGCGCACCGCTTCCTACGTCGCCTCTGAGATCGCCAGCGCCTGCGAGGCCGGGGTGGAGACTTCGGTGGTGGTTGGCGGCGGCAATTTCTGGCGGGGGGCCGAATACGAGAGCGCCGGCATGGACCGCTCTACGGCGGACTCCGCAGGTATGCTCGCCACGATCATCAATGCGCTTGCCCTGCAGGACGCGCTGGAGCGCGCCGGCCTGGAGGTCCGCACGCAGACGGCCATCGCCATGCCATCTCTCGCGGAGCCGTACATCCGCCGCCGCGCCATAAGGCACATGGAGAAGGGCCGGGTGGTGATCTTCGCCGGCGGCACCGGCAATCCCTACATGTCCACGGATACGGCAGCCGCACTGAGGGCGCTGGAGATCGCAGCCGACGCACTGCTCATGGCCAAGAACAGGGTGGACGGCGTATATGACGCAGACCCCAACATCTACCCGGACGCGGTAAAGTTCGACCGGCTCACCCACCACAAGGCCCTCAGTCTCAGGCTTCAGGCGTTGGACAGCACGGCCCTATCCCTCTGCATGGACAATTCCCTGCCTATAGTGGCATTCAACCTGTTCAGGAATGGCAGCCTGCGGAGCGTTCTGTCCGGGCGACGGGTAGGCACGCTGATCGCTGAACCTGAACCCGACAGGGCCCCGGAATCGGCTCCGGCCCTGTCCCGCTGAACGCAGGACGCAGCGCGATACACTTACCGCGCTAACCGTCTCAGCCAGGAGAGACCGACATGACCAGTGAATCGCTGGAAGACGCCCGGAAGCGAATGGACGGCGCCATAGGCGCTTTCGAGAGGGACATGGTCAGCGTGCGCACGGGCCGGGCAAGTACCGGCCTGGTGGACAACGTGCGCGTCGACTATCACGGCGCCGAAATGCCGTTGAACCAGATCGCACAGGTGAACGTCGGCGACGCCAGGCTCATCGTCATACAGCCGTGGGACCGCACCTCCGTGCAGTCCATCGTCAGGGCGATCCAGATGGCGGACATAGGCCTACAGCCCAGCGTCGACGGAGACATCATCCGCATCGTAGTCCCGCCCCTTACGGAGGAACGCAGGCGCGAGATAGTGAGGATGGTCAAGCGCAGGGCTGAGGATGCCAAGGTCTCGGTGAGGAACGTCCGCAGGGACATCCAGGACCGGCTCCGCAAGATGGAGCGCGGCAGCGAGATATCCAGGGACGAACAGCGCCGCGCACAGGATGAGCTTCAGAAGATAACCGACCAGGCCGTCAAGTCGGTCGATGCCGCCTCCGGGAGCAAGGAAGAAGAGGTGATGCAGGTCTAGCGAACGGCCTGCACCCGCTGATACATGGCCACCCCGGCAACACAAAACGCGACTCGTCCCTCAGTTGCGGCCACACCCGACTCAGCCCGCGGGCGCCGCCGACCCGTGCCGCGCCACATCGCCATCATCATGGATGGAAACGGCAGATGGGCCAAGGAGCGGGGACTGCCGCGCTCCGAAGGGCACCGCGCCGGTTATCAGAACATACGCGGCGTGGTCGAACACCTCGGACACGCGGGCGTGCAGTACATAACCCTCTTCGCCTTTTCCACCGAGAACTGGGACCGGCCCGGCAATGAGGTGGACAGCCTTCTCGAACTGGCGAGAGAGGTCATTGGCGCTGAAACTGCGGCGCTCCACGAGAAGAACGTGCGCGTTCTCCACGTCGGAAGACTGGACCGCCTTCCGGAGGGCCTGCAGAACGAGATCAGGCAGGCGGTGGAGTTGACCGGCGCAAACTCAGGCCTCACCCTGTGCGTGGCCTTCGATTACGGAGGACGCGTAGAGATCGTGCGGGCCGCCAGGGCGATCGTCGAAGAGGGATTGCGGCCGGACGAGATCACCGAGGACTCGTTCGCCAGCCGGCTCTTCACCAGCGGGATACCCGACCCGGACCTCGTCATCCGCACCGGCAGCGAGTTTCGTATAAGCAACTTCCTGCTATGGCAGTCCGCATACGCCGAATTCTACTCCGCACCGGTAAATTGGCCGGAATTCAAGGGGTCTCGAATTGAGGCCGCGCTCGATGAATACGCCAGACGGGAACGGCGCTTCGGACGCGTCACCTAGCGGCCAATCGCCCGGCAAAGGCGGCATTGAGGCCGCGCCCGCCTCGAAGTCCGGCCTGCGCCTCCGCCTGCTGACGGCTGCGGTGGGCGTTCCGGTACTGCTACTCGTCATCCTCTTCGGAGGAACTACCGGCGTAAGCGTCTTGGCGCTCGCCGCCGCGCTGGTCGCAGGATACGAGCTGGCCGGCATGGCCGGCGTGAAGGGCATTCGCCGCGCTGCGCTGACGGCAACGCCCCTTCTGTTTACCGCTGCGGGCGTCGTAATTGCCCTCGACGCACCCGGCTCCGCAGACGCGGGAGTGTGGCGCACGTTGACGTCGTACCAGCCCGGCTGGCCCGTTGCGGCCGCCGTCGCCCTGGCTGCGACTGCGCTCATACTGACGGGCGCCTCAGCCAGCCGCCTGTCGCCTGCCTCCCGAACCGCCGCCTACGCGGCCGTCTGGTTCGGGCTGCTCCTGGCTCACGCCCCCATGACCGCGTGGGCAGGCCACCCGGCGTTGATACTGATAGCCGTTCTGGGCGTATTCGCTGCCGACACCGGCGCATACTTCACCGGCAGGCTCATCGGCAGGCGCAAGCTGGCGCCGACAATAAGCCCGGGCAAGACGGTCGAGGGCTTGATTGGCGGTATCCTCGCCAGCGCCGCCGCAGTCACCATCCTGGCCATCCTGTTGGACCCGCTACAGACCGGGGGAGAAGACGCGGCCAACCAGGGGGCCGCCTTGGCAGTTCAGCCGGTAGAACCCTGGGCGTGGGCGCTCGTCGGAGTTCTTATCGGCTTCGCCGGAGCCGCGGGCGACCTGTTCGTCTCCTGGCTGAAGCGGAAAGCGGGAGTCAAGGACTCGGGCAGCTTGCTTCCCGGCCACGGGGGTATCCTCGACCGCATCGACTCCCTGGCCCCCAACCTCGCGCTCGTATTTTGGACCGCGGTCCTGCTGTCAAACTGGCGCTGAGCGGCAGGTTTCGTGCAGAAGGCGGCGTGAGCGCATGGGATAAGGTTAGACCGAAGCGACGCCCGCGCAGCCAGCCCCATACAAGCATCGCCATGAAAGACAGACCGACAAGACTGGTCCTACTCGGTTCCACCGGCTCGGTGGGCCGCCAGACGCTCGACGTGGTGCGCAGCTTTCCCGGCGAGTTCGAGGTTACGGGCCTATGCGCTGGAAGAAACGTCGAGCTGCTCCGGTCGCAGATCGAAGAGTTCCGCCCGCGCTACTTCCACTCGCTGTCAGATGCCAGCGCAGTGGGCAACTGCACGCGGCTCGCCGATCCCGCTGAGATCGCGTCACTGCCGGAAGTGGACCTGGTGGTGGGCGCGACGGTGGGCTGCGCCGGAATGAAGCCCGCGCTGGCCGCGCTCACGGCCGGCAAGCCCTTGGCCTTGGCAAACAAGGAGCCGGTCGTGATGGCGGGCGAACTGCTGTCCAAGGCGGCGAGTGAGCACGGCGGTGAGATAAGGCCCGTCGATAGCGAACCGTCCGCAATATGGCAGTGCATCCGGGGCGAAGGATCAGCCGTCAGGAAGCTCTTCATAACCGCGTCGGGAGGCGCCTTCAGGGACCGCCCGCATGATTCGCTGAGCGGCGTAACGCCTGCCGAGGCGCTGAAGCATCCCACCTGGCAGATGGGGCCAAAGATCACGATCGACTCCGCCACGCTGATGAACAAGGCCTTTGAGGTGATCGAGGCGCGCTGGCTCTTCGGCGTGCCGTTCGACAACATCGAGGCAGTGATTCACCGCCAGAGCATCGTGCACTCGATGGTCGAGTTCGCGGACGGCAGCGTGAAGGCGCAGATGGGACTGCCGGACATGCGCCTGCCGATCCAGTACGCAATGTTCTACCCTGAGAGAAGGAGCAACGCAAGCATCCCAAGGTACGACCCCGTGGAGATGGGAACGCTCACATTCGAGCCGATGGACGCGGCGCGCTACCCGTGCTACGAACTGGCGATGGAGTACGGCAGCAAGGGCGGAGACTGGCCCGCGGCGCTGGCAGGCGCCGATGAGGCCGCAGTCTCTCTCTTCCTGAACGGCGCGATACGATTCACCGATCTGCCTGACGTAGTGGCTCGGACGCTCAAAGCGCATACGCCCGCGAAAGAGCCGGGCATCGACGACATCATCCGGACGGCGGACTGGGCCGCGGAGCGCACCCTCAGGGATGCAGGCGCCGCTAGCTGAACGCAATTCGCCCGCACCGGGCACGGCAATGGCAAACATCCATACGTAGAATCACTACATGAGCCTGACCTTCATATACGGCATCCTCACCTTCCTGCTCATATTGGGGCCCCTCATCATCCTGCATGAGCTGGGCCACCTCGTCATGGCTCGCCGCATGGGAGTGAAGGCCCTCGAATTTGGGATCGGCTTTCCGCCGCGCGCCCTCGTGTTCTGGTGGTCGGGACGCACCACGGTCCCGATGGGGCCTGAAGTCAAGTGCGCCCTGGATGACGGACGCTCCAGCGTGAGGCCCGGAGACCTCGTCACCGTCCTCTGCAAAAGACAGGAAGACGGCGCTATCGCCGCTTACGGCATTACCTCATTTGAGAGTTCGGACGATACGCTACGCGCACAAGGCGCCCCGGTAGTCGTCGGCAAGGTCAAGGAGGCGACGCCCGAGCGGCTTGTAATCGCGGACCTGATGTGGTCGATCAACTGGCTGCCCATCGGCGGCTTTGTACGCATGTTGGGAGAGGAAGACCCGGCCGCCGAAGGCAGCCTCGCCTCGAAGAGCCCCTGGCGGCGCATAGCGGTGATGGGCGCCGGCGCAGCCGTGAACGCCATCTTGCCGTTCATCATCTTCCCAGCCGTGATGCTCATTCCCACCGATCGGGAGGTCGGAGACGTCATCATCAACAACGTCATGCCCGGATCTCCGGCTGAGCAGGCGGGCATAGAGGACGGCGACAAACTGGTGAGGGTAGACGGCAGACCGGTCAGGCACGTCTCAGACCTCCAGCGTGCGGTCACCGTGAAGCTGGGCGCCGTCAGCGCCTGGGAGATCCAGCGGGGCATACCGGACCCGTTCCCCCAGCCGACGGAGCCGCGGTACCAGTACAGCGGCGAGATAGAGATCGTCGAGGTGGTCCCCAGGTGGCATCCGCCGCGCCGGGAGGTGGTCGAGACGGTCACCGATCCGGAGACGCAGATAGCGCTTAGTGAAGCGCGTCTCTACTATCCGCTCGCCGGGCTAACCAACACCCTGACGGTAGTCCATGAGACGAGCGGCGTGACCGGTGAGATCGGCGTCCGGGAGGCCGCCAGGATGCGGCCCGGTATTCAACCCGGCGACACGCTAAGCATCGTGGCCGTCGTGGAAGACCCCGCCACCGAGATCTCACTGGCGGACGCGCGGCGGCACGACTTCGACCTTGGCATGGATACCCACGTGCAGGAAGGCGCCGCGGGCGTGCAGATCGGCATGGTCAACAGCCGTTCCGAAAGCCGGGCGATGCCCCCGTGGGAGGCGGTGCCGGAGGGTCTCAAGGCCGCCTTCGACGTAATCATCCTCACCAAGAACTCCGTGACGGGGCTGATTATCGGCAGCAGCAACCCGCAGTTCAGCGGCCCGTCGGCCGTCGGCCCCGTCGGCATCGGCCAGGTGGGAGGCGAGGTGGCCACTGCGGACGCCAGCCTGAGCGCCAAGATATCGGTGCTCGCCACGCTCGCGGCGGCCCTCAGCTTCAGCCTGGCGGTCATAAACATCCTGCCCATCCCGGCGCTCGACGGCGGCCGGATATTCTTCGTCGTCATAGAACTCCTGAGAGGGGGCAAGCGAATATCACCGAGGCGCGAAGGGCTGGTGCACCTAATCGGATTCGTCGTCCTACTGGGTTTCATCGCCCTGATATCCGCCCAGGACATCGCCAGGATCATCAGGGGAGAGAGCTTCTTCTGATGCGCAAAGCCGACGTCGACCCTAGCCCCGCCGAGTAACCGCCGCTCACCGTTCTCCCGGAACCGCTCACATGCCCTCCTACGATCTTCTAATCGCCGGCGGGCGGGTCATAGACCCCGCCAATTCGCTTGAAGAGGTTGCCGACGTAGCGATCTCCGCAGGCCGCGTAGAGCGCGTGGAGGCTGAGATCGACCGCTCGCTGACCGCGGAGGTGGTCGACGTCAGCGGATGCTGGGTGATGCCGGGCATGGTGGACGGTCACGTTCACGTTGGCGGAGAACGCGCCACGTGGGATCCGGCGCTCGGATTCCGCATGTTGGCCCTGGCTGGCGTGACAACCGGAATCGACTTCGGAAGCACGCCTGAAACGCTGTTCGACGGCATGAGCCGGCTGGGCGCGGGCATAAACGTCGGCGGCCTATTCGTCCTACGGCCGGGACGGACCATTCCGCACGACGACCCGCCGCCGCACGAGGTTAGGGATATCGTCGCAGCCGCGCTCAGGCGTGGGGCCATAGGCGTCAAGATCATCGGCGGGTACGACCCCTTCACACCAGAGGTGACGGCGGACATCATCGCCGCCTGCAACGAACAGCGCGCATACATCGGGTATCACGTAGGCACCAAGGAGACCGGCAGCCGCTTGGACGGCGTGCGGGAGTTCCACGGTCTCATAGGCAACGGCCGCCTGCACGTGGCGCACGTAAACGCCTACACCCGAGGCTCGATAGCCGATCCGGTGGACGAGTGCACGGAGGCGCTCGAAATACTCACCGCCAAGAAGGGGCAGTACAACTCCGAGGTGCACCAGGCCGTGCCGAACGGCACCTCGGGAAAGTGCGACGAGGACGGGCGCGTAATGGCGGACGTGGCGAGAAACTGCCTGCGCCTGGGAGACTACCCGACCGACTCGGAAGGAATCCGACAGGCCATAAGGGATGGCTACGCGTCGGTAATCCGCGAGAAGGACGGCGCAGTCGGCTACGTGAAGTACGGCGAGGCGCTGGCGATCTTCGACGAACTGGATACCGACTGCCCGTTGAGCTTTCCCGTGAACCTGCCGCGGTCGGCATTCCTGCTGACCACCGCGAAGGACGACGACGGGGACTTCGTGATAGACGCCGTGGCGTCGGACGGAGGCTCGCACCCGCGCAACATAAACATCGAAAGCACGATGGCGCTAGTCAACTTCGGCGCGCTCACGCCTCTGGAGATGGCGGCCAAGCTGTCCTACAACCCGTCCAGGATGTTCGGCCTGCTCAACAAGGGCCACCTATCGCCCGGCGCCGACGGGGACGTGACGGTGATAGACCCCGACGCCGGCAAAGCCGTACGCACCTTCGTCGCAGGCCGCCCCGTGCTGGTAGACGGCCAAATAGCGCAGACCGACGGCACGATCATCACCACGGCACAAGGCGCCGCAGCTGCCAGAGACTCGGGACTGCCGTACGAGGTCATAGACCTAACGCAAAGCAAGTTGTACGCGGGCTACTCCAGTTAAACTACTGCCGTTTCCCCCTCAAGCCCTCTCCACGGTGCAGCCCAGCGAGAAGGACCTGATGCGGTCCCGGTACAACTCGGCGCGCTCCAGCGGGCAGAAGATGACGACCGCCTTGCCCTTCGTGTGGGCCTCTAGCATGACGCGCACTGCGTCTTCCTGCCCGAGCTCCGGCACGCTCTTGAGCAGCGCACGCACGACGTGCCGCATGTCGTTCACGTCGTCGTTGTGCAGGATGACGGCGTATGGCGGCAGGTAGCTTGCAAGCGTCCGCTGCGCCTGTCCCGGCTCCGTAGTAGTGGCCATGCGGTGATTGTAAAGCCGGGAAACACTTGGCCTCTTTCGAGGCCATACACATAGGGGGTGAAAATGGATCGTGCCGCGAGCCAGGCGCGCTCAATCCCCCATCCTAGCCTTGCCCCGTCAAGGGGGAGGGGATTTTTGCGGCCTGTAATCCGGTACGGGAGTCTATTTTGGTGGCGAAGGCGGGCGGCGGCGGAAGTCCGGGCGGGTTAGGCGTTCCTCTCGTCGAGGAGTTTCCTGGCGAGGTCTCTGGCCTCATCCAGGGTGTCGACGAAACGGTCTTGCGGGACGTCCTTGAAGACGTTGAGCGAATTCAGGACGCTCTCCACTCTGCCTGACAGACTCAGCACGATGCAGTCGGTATTCGTCTCGTTGGCCGTGGCTACGAGCTGTTCCATCACCAGCGCTGCGCTGTCGTCCATGCTGGTCGTCGTTGCGAAATTGAAGATCACCACTTCATGTTCTTCAATGTCCGCGCCTACGACGCTTGTCAATTCATTGGCGGACGCCACGGTGAAGCTCCCTCGCATCTCGAGGAGTCCAACGCGCGCTGAGAACGGGTCTGCCTCCTGTTCTTCGTCTTCACCCTCCTGGGCTTTCCCTGTCTGTTGCTCAAGGAACGCTATGTCGATCAGGGGAACGGAGATGACGCTTTCCAGCTCTCCACGCGTCGATTCACGGGCGCGCGCCACGCCGGCGGCGATGAGACCCAATGCCACGGCTGTGACGAGGTCGACGAATACGGTTATGAAGAACGTGATCAGCATGATGATCAAGTAATCACGCCGGACGTGCGTCATGCGGGTCACGAATCGCCAGTCGATAATGTCCCAGCCCACTTTGATCAGGATCCCGGCGAGGACTGCGTGGGGTATAGGTTCTACGACCCAGCCGATTCCAAGCACGAGCGCCACCAGGATGACGGAGCGCAGTACGCCGGATACGGGTGTGCGCCCGCCTGCCCGTATGTTGACCACCGTTCCCATGGTGGCGCCTGCGCCGGGGATTCCGCCGATGAAACCGGAGGCCATGTTGCCAATCCCCTGGCCTACCAGCTCGCGGTTGGAGTTGTGCCTGGTACGGGTGATCGAGTCCGCCACAAGGGAGGTCAGCAGGCTGTCGATGGAGCCGAGCAGGGCGATGATGATGGCGGGCTGGAAGACTCCTGCGAGGAAACTGGGCGTCAGAACCGGCGCTGTGATTTCCGGCAGGCCGGTTGGGACCTCTCCTATGACCTTCAACCCGTCCAGCCACCCAGGGAAGGAGCCTGCCCAGATCGCAAGGTCCTGAAACCAGGGGAAGCTGAGGCTCAACAGGGTGCCTACAATCAGGGCCGCCAACGGCGCCGGCAGGTACTTGCGCACCCTGCGGGGCCAGAAGACGCCAACCGCCAGCGCGACGCCGCCGACCACGATGGCAAGTGGGTTGATGTTCGATATTGCGTCGGGCCAGGCCTGGATGGACTTCAACGGAGGGCCGGCTACCGTATCGGCGCCCAGCAGAGGCAGGGACTGAATCGTCATGATGATGATGCCGATGCCGGTCATGAAGCCGGATATGACGGAGTAGGGCGTGTATGTGACGAAGCTGCCAATCCTCAGCACGCCTAGGGCGATCTGTAGCAGGCCGGCAAATATGACGATGGTGAAGGCTTTCTCAAGATCTCCGGCGGCGTGCTGCGTCACGACCACCGCCATCGCAATGGACATGGGGCCCGTGGGGCCGGAGATCTGGGAGGGAGTGCCGCCAAAGACCGCCGCAAAGAACCCGACGGCTATTGCGCCGTATATGCCGGCGATGGGGTCCAGGCCGGAGGCCACGCCGAACGCCAAGGCCACCGGCAACGCGACGACCGTCGCAGTGACGCCGCCGAAAAGGTCACCCACAAAGGCTTGCGAGCCGTAGTTGATTTGGATTTTGGGTATGCTCGGCAAGCCGGTTTCTCTGTCGGTTTTAAGACGGAGTATCCAAGGGCCCGCGGGACATTAGGCATCAAGCGGACGCGGTTACTGAGACTATTTATTTCCCCTCGTCCTTGTCAAGGACGGCAAAGAAGCCCAGGCGCGATGCACAGACCATCTGTTCAAGCCAATTCAGCGAGCGAATGACGCCCCGTACGGCCGTCCCTCGTAACACAAACCGTAGTGGCGTCCCTTGTGGGCGCCCTGATATGACGGCATGGCGATCAACCATCGACGCGAATGGCGGCGTGAATTTAGAACGAGCGTAGGGGGTGACATCGTGCGCCGTGGTGGTCGCGCGTGCCCCCGCGTCCCCGCCAGGCGCCCACAAGGGACGCCCCTACAGAGGGGGACACGCCCCGAAAGAGACGCCGCGGCGTTGTGAACCGGCGGCCATATCCTCACGTAGGGGATAGGGAAGGGCTAGGATGGAAAGACGCGTAACGGGCGAAAAGGCCATGGCCGGACACCACGGGGCCAGACCCGCGACAATCCGAAATCGCCTCTCGCCGGTCTGCAATTGCCCTAAGCTGGTAGTAACGTAAAGGTCTCAGGCGGGGCTGGGCGGAGTTGAGCCTAGCCGCCTTGCCCCAAACTGCCGCCCAAACTGCCGGAAGAAAGAGGACCAAATGAAGGAACTGGGTAAGGAGGCCGGAGAGCGGCCTCCCGATGAGACGTCTAGGGTGACCGGCGCGAGAGCCGGCCGCCGAACATTACGGCTCGCGGCGGTGGCGGCCGTCCTGCTGGCGATGCTTGCGGTCCTGGCCTGCGGCTCAAACGAGGGCGCGGCTCCGACGTCTGCCGTCGTCAGCGAGGCCCCGACGGCGGCTGCGACCGCTACGACTGCTGCGGTGCAGCCCACGGCCACGTCCAAGCCCGAACCGGCCGCCACTGCGCCCCCTGCTACGGCCACGCCGCCCCCGGCCGCAACGGCTACGCCGCCGCCCGCTCCGACAAAAGCGCCGGACAAGGAACCGGAACCGGCCCAGCTGGACGCGAATGCAATGACATTCACCGTTGGAGACGGGTCGCAGGGCCTATTCAAGGTCGATGAGGTGCTGCGCGGCCTGGACGTAATCGTAGCCCTGGAGACCGGTGAGGTGTCCGGCACGATCGACCTCGGCGCCGGGAATGCTGAGCTGGAGATAGACCTCCACTCGCTGGAGAGCGATCAGCCGAGGCGGGACAGGTACGTACGCGAGCGGATGTTCCCATCCCAGCCTGTGGCCACGGTCAGGTTCGACTCGTTGGGCGACGTTCCGGAGTCCTTCTTCACGAGCGGCGAGGAGCTGATAACTACCCTTCCAGCCATCGTCAACGTGAACGGCACGGACGCCGAGATAGAGTTCGGCATCATAGCGCGCCTAGATAACGGCGTGGACCTCGTGGTTCTTGGCAAGTCACAGTTCACCTGGGCAGAATTCGGCATGACGGCGCCCGTAAGCGGCTTCTTCACCGTCGCGGACGACGTGGTCGTGGAGATCCTGCTACAGGCCAAGCTCGACGGGTGAAGCGGCGCGGAGACTACGGCAGGATCCGGCACTCGATTTCCAGGGTCGTGCTTTGGCGCGAAGGAGCGCTATGGATACAATGGGCGATGACTACCCGCGCCTCTTTGCGCAAAGGTTTGCGTCTCATTACTTGGCAAACGTTTGGGACGGAGTTGGCTAGACCAAGCTCGCTGTGAACGTCCCCTGCGCGGAAGACAATCCGCGCCTTGCCTTCCTGCCTAGCCTGCTCGACAAGCCCGGTCAGGTATCTGCGAATCCGTTTAGCGTCACCTTTGGCCAAGTGCGGCCCCTATTGCATCGTCCGGCCTCTTAGTCCGGCCACTGGATCAGCTCGACGCGGACGTTGTCGGGCGCTTCGACCCAGCAGAATCTTGTGCCGTCGGGCAGTTCGTTGGGGCCTTCCAGCAGGGGCGCGCCGAGTGCGGCGAGGCGCTCTATCTCGGCGTCTATGTCCTCGACGTCGAAGCCGAAGTGCTCCAGGCCCAGCTTCACGTTGGAGTTGCCGGTTGGCAGGTGTTGGTCTGTCAGCGGGCCTGAGATGTTGACGGGGAAGTCGTTCTCGGCGCGGCACTTGATGAACCGGTCGCCGGTGTGGCGCGTGCGGTCGTCGATGATCCTGAAGTTGAAGGCCTTGATCCACCACCGGACGGCCTTTTCGGGGTCCATGGTCTTTATGTGAACGTGATTGAGGTTGTACGGCATATCGGCGCTCCGGTTCAGGCTTACTGCTGGATCAGTTCGATTCGGATGTTGTCGGGGACTTTGATGAACGCTATCTTGCGGCCGTCCGGAATGTCGTACGGCCCGTCCGCCAGCACGGCGCCAAGTCCCTCTAGCCGCTTTATTTCGGCACCCATATCCTCCACGTCAAAGCCGAAGTGCTCCAGGCCGTAGTGCGGGTCAGCGTCTCCGATTCCCATCTTCTCGCCGGTGCGTGCGCCGGAGATGTTGACCATCAGGCCGTCTTCGGAATGGCAGGATATGAAGCGGTCTCCAAAGTCGCGCACGGTGTCACTGTC
Organism: Dehalococcoidia bacterium; assembly: GCA_963663555.2. Lineage (GTDB taxonomy): Bacteria > Chloroflexota > Dehalococcoidia > Lucifugimonadales > Lucifugimonadaceae. The sequence goes on along the minus strand of CAXXNJ010000005.1, from coordinate 265,863 downwards.
GATGGTCAGATTGAAGGCCTCTACGAACCAGTCGGCCAGCGTCTTTGGGTCCGGTGACTTGAGGTGAATGTGATTTATGCGGAACATGATGACGGCTCCCGGCGTCTTGCTATGCGATGGCTAAGCGGCTGCGCTGGTGACAGTGAGCGTAGAAGCAGAGCGCGTCGTCGTCAACACGCGGGGCGTTGCGGCAGGCCCGCGAGCAGTTCGCGGCGCGCCTATCGGAGGATGGCTTTCTCGAGGGCCTTTTCGTTAAGCGTCACGCCGAAGCCCGGCGCGTCGGACAGGTGCATCTTTCCGTCGACCGGCAGCACGGGCTCGTTGAACAGGTCCTGCACCTGCTGCGGGTCTCCGGTGAACTCGTTCGAGTACTCGTGCGGCCTCACGGCGTTGGCGACCGTCGAGTAGACGTGCAGGCTCGCCATGCTGTTTATGCCTGCGGTCGGGCTGTGCGGCATGACGACCTTGTTGTGCGCCGCGGCCATCTCGTAGACCCTCTTCACCTCCGACGCTCCTCCGGCGATGAGGATGTCGGGCTGGAGGATGTCGGGATTCCCCAGATCAATCAGGTCTCTGAAGCGCCAGCGGGTCTGTTCCTGCTCGCCGGTCGAGACCGCCACGTCGAGGGCGTCGACGACCTGCCTCAGTCCGGGCAGGTCGTACTGCGGCAGCGGCTCCTCGAAGTGTGCGATGCCGAGCTCCTCGAACTTGCGGCCTTGGACTATGGCCGTGCTCACGGAGTATCCGTTGTTGGCGTCGAAGCCCAGCGGTATCTCCGGCGGCAGGAACTCCCGGCACAGCTTGAACATGCGGAAGTCCTTGTCGGGGTCTGCGTCCTGCCGCAGGGCGCGCCAGTCCATCCGCACCTTGAAGGCCCTGAAGCCCTGCTCCCAGCCCTCCTCTACGCGTTCCAGCATCTCCTCCGGCGTCTTGCTCCAGCCGTTGCCGGAGCTCCAGTACATCGGTATGACTGTGCGTGCCGCGCCGCCCATCAGTTCGTGCACCGGCCTGCCCGCCGCCTTGCCTGTGATATCCCATAGCGCTATGTCGATGGCGCCGGCGATGGTAGTCGGCGCCCTCGTCGCCCGGGGGCCGTCGTTCAGCACCATCGACTCCCAGTGGCGCTCGACGCGGCGCGGGTCCCGGCCGGTCAGCATGGGCTTGAGCATCTCGTCGACGTATGCGAACAGCACGCCGGGGGTGGGCGCTGCGGCTTCCGCCAGTCCCACGATGCCCTCGTCGGTGTAGACCCTTACGAGCATCCTGCCGGTCTTTAGCGCGTCGGCCGTTATGTCGGTGATCTTCACTGGGCAGTCCTCTTATTCGTTTGCGTATTGCGCGTGTACAGCCGCAGACCGGCCCGCGGCCCGGCATGATGTATCCCCATGGTGGAGAGGCCGGAGGCCGGATTGGGCCGGGTAAGATTACAGTCGCGCGGCCGCCGGCGCTATGAGCCACGTTTCACCGGCAGCCGGTTGGGGCGGACGCGTCTTGTTCCGCCGCGTGAGTTTCTTTGACCTGATGGCCGTCGGGCGCTAGATTTCCGTTAGGGTTCCCGTCCCCGATTATCTGCATCGGCGATTTATGAGCGATATGGAAGAGGGCGCCATGTCTGAAGACGTTGCACTACTAGGCCACTTGATGAGGCGGGCTGCGTTCGGCGCCCCTGCCGCAGAGCTGGAACTCCTTGCGGAGCGCGGCTATGACGCCGTGGTAGACGACCTGCTGCATCCCGAACGGTTTGAGCGGCCCGTCGAGGACCTGTTCGAGCGGTACCACTTCGACATGGTGCACTTCCGCTCCGGCGAGATGACGGCCGCGCGCTGGTTCTACCGCATGGTGAACAGCCAAAGGCCGCTGGAGGAGAAGGTCGCGCTCATGTGGCACGGCATCTTCGCCACCGGCGGCGCAAAGGTCACCATAAACACCTGGATGGCAGCCCAGATCGACATGTTCCGGGACTGCGGGCTGGGAAGCTTCCGCGACCTTCTCGTGAACCTGTCGCGAGACCCGGCGATGATCTACTGGCTGGACAACCAGACCAACCACGCCGACGCGCCCAACGAGAACTACGGCCGGGAGCTGCTGGAACTGTTCAGCATGGGCGTGGGAAATTACTCGGAAGACGACGTGAAGCAGTGCGCCCGCGCCTTCACCGGCTGGTCGATAAACCAGATGCTGCCCCGGTACCCGTACGGCTTCTACGAGACCAACTTCGTCTACCGGGAGGACGACCACGACGACTCCGTCAAGGAGTTCCTGGGAGAGCATGGCGCGATGGACGGCGAGGACGTGATCGACGTGATCGTCCGCCATCCGGCGACCGGCCGGTTCATCGGACGCAAGCTGTACAACTTCTTCGTGTCCGACACGCCCGACGAGGACGCCCAGGAAGAACTGGCGCAGGCGTACTTCGACTCCAACTACGAGATACGCGGCGTACTGGCCCACCTGTTCCACGCCGAATGGTTCAAGGATGCCAGGTTCAAGAAGGTGCGCAGCCCTTCGGAGACGGTCGCCGCCACCATCAAGCTGGCAGGCCTGTTCCGCAAGCCTCGCGAGTACGGGCTGATGAAGCTGCCCGGAGCGTCCGAGGGCATGGGGCAGACGCTGCTCAATCCTCCGACGGTCGAGGGCTGGCACACCGGCAGCGAGTGGATCGACACCGCGGCCCTGGTCGAGAGGGTCAACTTCATCGCCGACAAGCTCAGCGACCGCCGGAACCCCGGCGTGGACGAGATGGTGCGCCGGATCGCAAAGGACAAGGTGGAAATCACCACCGAAAGCCTGCTGGAATCCTGCGCATACGAGGTGGGCGGCGTCCGGCTGGAAGACCGCACACTGGACGCGCTGCGCGACCACTTGGGCGGAGATACGACTTTCAGGCTGGACGATGACGATACGCGGGCGGAGTTCGACGAGGCGGCGTCAGACGTGATCGGGCTGATAGGCGCGTCAAGGGAGTTCCAGCTGCAATGACATCCCCTTCCCCACCCGTCCCATCCGGGTTCCCGCCCGGAGGCCGGAACGGCGGGTAGGACGGCAAAGGCAGACCAAGAACGGAAGCAAGAGCAAGAGGTCCGGTGAGCATGGAAACGAAACAGGCGAACGGCCACAGCCAAAACGGAGCGTCCCGAGATCCGGCGCTGGTTGTCCTCCAGTTGTCCGGCGGGAATGACTTCATGAATACCGTCATCCCGTACGGAGACGGCCAGTACTACGACAACCGGCCAAACACCGGCATTGCGGAAGACGCGTTGCTCGACGTCGACGGCTCCATCGGTCTTCACCCGGCCATGGGGCCTATCAAGGAGATGTACGACGACGGCAAGGTCGCCATCGTGCAGGGCGTCGGATATCCCAAGCCCGACAGGTCGCACTTCCGCTCCATGGACATATGGCACACCGCGGAGCCCGAGAAGTTCTCCAGCGAGGGATGGCTGGGCCGCGTCATCAGGGAGCTAGACCCAGACAGGCGGAACGTCGTTACGGGCGTTTCGTTTGGGCAGGGGCTGCCGCGGGCCATGGTTGCGCCGGGCACTCCCGTCATAGCCGTGGCGCAGCTCGAAAACTACGGTCTGCTCACCACGCTGCCGGGCAACCGCCAGCGCAAGGCCGTCGCCACTTTCGAGCGCATGTACGCCCCTGAAGAGACGGCCGAGGCGAGCATGATCCTGAATCACTTGGGGCAGACCGGCCAGTACGCGCTTGAAGGCGCCGCACTGCTCCGCTCGGCGCCGGAAAGTTACACCTCGACGGTCGAGTACGCCGAGGAACAGCTGGCGCAGAGCCTCAGGGGCATCGCGCAGGTGTACCTCGCCGGACTGGGCACGCGCGTCTTCTATGCAAACATCGGCGGATTCGACGTGCACGCGCTCGAAAACAAGGTGCAGCCCGACCTGTGGCAAAAGGTGTCCCGGGCCGTCACCGACTTCTTCGCCGACCTGCGGGAGCACGGCGCGGCGGACAACGTCACGATGCTCGTCTTCTCCGAGTTCGGCAGGCGCATCAAGGACAACGGCGGCGGCACGGACCACGGCTCCGGCGGCGGCGCATTCCTAATAGGCGATCACGTAAAAGGCGGCCTGTACGGTCAGTACCCGTCTCTCGACCCCGACAAGCAGCTCGACGGCGACCTCCACTTCAACAACGACTTCAGGTCGCTCTACTCATCCATCCTCGACCAGTGGATGAACATGAGCCCGGCCCCAATAGTCAATGGAACGTTCGACCAGTTCGAAGGCATCATCCAACGGCCTGCGGCAGCCTGAAGCAGGCGGGACGGGTATGCCCATACGGAGTCAGACGCGATGACAACCGAAGAGAAGACACGCCAACCTGCCAAGATGGGGACGGAGCCGCCGGTACTGCTGCGCATCGGGCACGTGTACGAGCGCACTCTGGGCGCGATCATGTCGCCGACCGGCTTCTACGGGCCGCTCGACATGACCGTCGGGCCGGACGGGATGCTCTACGTGCTGAACCGCGCCACGACGCCGTTCGACTTCTGGCGCGTCACCAAGTGCCTGCCGCAGGACGACGAGTACCAGGGCGAGTTCAACTACAAAGAAGATGAACAGCCTTGGGCCGTCGGCATCGCGCTCGACAGCCAGGGCCTCTTCTACATAACGGACGACTGGGCCGACAACGTGTGCGTCTACGACGTGGACGGCAAGCGCGTTGACCGCTGGGGCGAGAAGGGCAGCGGCCCGGGACAGTTCGCAGGGCCGGCCGGCATCAGGCTGGATGAGGACGAGAACCTGTGGATAGTGGACTCGGCGAACCACCGCGTCCAGCAGTTCACCCGCGAGGGCGAGTACCTGGGCGGATGGGGTGAGCGCGGCAGCGAGCCGGGCCGGTTAGACCATCCCTGGGGCATCAGCCTGGACCCCTTCACCGGACACGTCTTCGTGGCCGACTGGCGGAACGACCGCGTGCAGCGCTTCACGCAGGACGGCGAGCTGGTGCAGATAATCGGCGGCCCGGGTACTGGCGACGGCGAGTTCCGGTATCCGAGCGGCGTCACGGTCGACCACTACGGGGACATCTACGTGGCAGACCAGGGCAACGACCGCGTGCAGCTCTTCAACAACCGCGGCCGGTTCGTGGAGTCATTCCGCGGGGATGCCACGATCAACAAGCGCGGCGTCGACCGCCTAATGGCAAACCCCGACATGCTGCGGATGCGCGACAACGTGCCCAGCATAGAGCCGGAGAAGAGGTTGAAGAAGCCCACCTCGGTAATGGTGGCGCCAGACGACCGCGTCTACCTCGTCGACTCCGGCCGCTTTAGGGTGCAGGTCTACCAGAAGCAGGTAATCGCCCTCCGTCCAGACCAGGTGGACGCGCCGCGCCGCGACCCGGTGATCGACTGACCGGATTGGGTCATCAGTGCGGGATTTAGATCAGAGACCGTTGGCAAACTTTAGGTAACCCCCTTGCTAGGGCCGTTGGGGACAACCCGAACAAATGAGGAACACAATGACGAGACAAGAGACGACTCAAATGCAGGCGCAACTCGCCGAAATGGAGAAGCGCATGGCGACGCTCGAAAGGAATTTGAAGATATGGGGGATAGGCCTCGCGGTCTTAGCAATAATTTTGGCGATGATCATTATCGGGAGCATTACGACCACCATGGATGGATACTTCACATAGCACCAAGTTGACCAAAGTCTTACATGAGTGACCGTCACTCATGAACGCCCTGAACGCCATGGGCGCCGAGCGCCCCCGACCACCACAACCCGCGCCATCAGTAACCGGACTCAAGCCTGCGCAACATTCAGCCGGTACAAACCGTGGTATCCTGTGACACCGTAGACTCCCCGTGTCTCGCGGGGCGGGAGTAACTCAGTGGCAGAGTATCTGCTTCCCAAGCAGAAGGCCGGGGGTTCGAATCCCCTCTCCCGCTCCAAGCCGGCCGGATAGCGGTCCGGCCCGCCGACGCCGGCCCACCCTACCCCGGCGCTTCGCGCCAGAAGGGCTCCCTTTTGCGGACGTTTTCCATGATGGAATCGTCGAATGGGGGTAGGTTGAAACCCTCGGGCTGGGGCGGGCGGCCCGACCATCCTATGCGGCGGTGGACTGCCGCATCGGAGTAGTAGGCCAGGTATACGATTTCTAGGAATTCGCCGAACCGTGCGGGCAGCGAGTTCTCTATTACGCGAATTGCGTTGTCCTGCGCCTCCCCGTCGAGGCCGCGGAAGCCGCCTGCGGCCTTTGCCGACAGGTCTTGCGCGAATGCGTTCAGGACTCCCGACAGGGCCGCCCCGTAACGGGGAACGCTGCCGGCCATTCTCTCGACCTCCGCGGCCAGACCCATCTCACCGGCGCCAGGCAGGTCGTCCACTGCGGGGATGAGCCTGTCCATAACGGATCGCAGGATGATGCGTCGCGCGTCGTCGAGTTTAAGGCTGTTCTGCATATCTTCTCACTTAGTCCGGACTCGCGGTTTCCGTGGCGCGCTTCATCGACTCGCGGCAGCGTCTTGCGTGCGCCCCTGGCTACGCTCCCTTTAGGTCGGTACGTTGGTTGGCGATGTAGTCCGCCGTGCGCAGGGCGAGCGCCTGGATCGTCGGGGTCGGATTCACGGCCGCCGAGGTGACGAACACACTCCCGTCGACTATGAATAGGTTGTCGGCGTCGTGGGCTTGCCCCCATCTATCGACGACCGACCCTGCGGGGTCTTCGCCCATCCTCGCCGTTCCCATCAGGTGCCAGCCGGATGGCTTGAGCAGGCGGGTAATGGCGGTTGCGGCGCACCCTGCGCGCTCCAGCAGCGTCACGGCGTTTCTTATGCCGTGGTCCAGCAGCTTTCGGGTGTTGCTGCTGGTGACGTACCGGATGCGCGGCGCCGGTATCCCGTCGGAGTCGGTCAGCTTGTCGTCCAGCGTCACGGCGTTGTGCAGCTCCGGCAGGTCTTCGGAGATGATCGCCAGCAGGACGCCTTTGCCGAACCGCTGTGCGAACTCCTCGTGGTGGGACTCACCCCAGCCGATGGACGGCGCCATCAGTCCGATTGCGGTCGTGGCCGGCCCCGTGCTCCTGGCCATCTGATAGGTGTAACCGCGCACGAAGTCGCGCTGCGGGTCGGTCTCGTAGAACTCCTGGCACATGATCATGTTGCCGAGCGGCCCCTGGTACGTGGCCATGTCCTCCGACAAGTAGCCTGCCACGACGGAGTAGGGGTGGAACATGAGGTTCTTACCGACCAGGCCGCTGGAGTTCGCCAGGCCGGCCGGGTGGCTGTCTGACTTTGACAGCAGCAGCAGTCGGGGGGTGCCGATGCCGTTGGCCGCCATGATGACGGAGCGCGCAGGCTGGCGCTTCCGGTTCCCGTCGCGGTCGATGTAGTTTGCGCCGTCCACCCTGCCGTCTAGGCCGGTCGTTATCTCGAAGACCCTGGCGCCGGTCTGAACGGTTGCGCCCATCTCGACGGCCTTTGGGATGTAGGTCACGTCTGCGGAGGCCTTGGCGCTTCGGGTGCAGCCGAGGTTGTTCGGGCCGCAGTTGTTGCACGCCATCCGCCCGTCGTACTCGACTGAGTTGATGTAGTTGTCCGACGGCCACCAGTGCCATCCCAGCGAGTCGCACGCCCGTGCGAGGGCCTCTCCGTCCGGGCCGAGGGGCAGCGGCGGCATAGGCCGCTCGGAGCGCGGCGGGTTTGCGGGGTCTCCGGCAAGTCCGGCACAGCCCATCATGCGGTCGTTGAGGTCGTACCAGGGTTCCAGCTCGAAGTAGTCGAGGGGCCAGTCGTCCGCCACGCCGTCGAGGGACTTCACCATGAAGTCCGACGGGTGGAACCGCGGCGTGTGCGCCGTCCAGTGGATCGTGCTGCCGCCCACGGCGTTGAACATGAGCGGGGAAATGTCGGACTCGGTGTCGTTTACGGGATAGTCTGCCGGCAGGCCGCGCACGTTGGGGTCGATGTTCCAGTCGGTACGCAGCCGGAGTTCCCAGTCTTCCCGCGTCGTGGGGTAGTCCTGCGGATTTATCCAGGGGCCCTGCTCCAGGCAGAGTACGCTGAAACCATCCTGCGCCAGCCGCCACGTCGCGGCCGCCCCCGAGGCCCCGGCCCCGATTACGAGAACGTCTACGGCTTCATTCTGTTTTCTTGCTGTCATCTCTTTCTTTGGAGTGAGGGACTTCGTCAACCGGATTCTCGCCGGTGTGGTGCAATTAGTTGTGGCGCATGTTATCCCAAGACGGCCGCAAAGCAGGCGGATAGGGACTGGGAGTATAGGATGGGCCTCGGAGCTGCGCCGGGCTTTACGGCGGGAGGACTGGCATGAAACGCAAGATCAGGATGGCGCAGTACGGCACGAAGCACGGACACGCCGAGGGTGTGCTGGAGGTTATGCTGGCTAGCCCCGACGTAGAAGTGATGGGCGTGTACGAGCCGGACGCCGGACGGAGGCGGGAGCTCGAGTCATCCGCGCTGTGGCCCTGGAACGAGGTCGAGTGGTACGACTCGCCGTCCCAGTTCCTGGGCGACCCGACGATAACCGCGGTCGCATCGGAGGGGGCCAATTATGAGAGCCTCAGCCACACGGAGGCCATCGTCGACGCCGGCAAGCACGTCTTCTATGACAAGCCTGCCGGGGACGACCTTGCGCGCTTCGAGGGCGTGATCAACAAGGCTCGCGCCTCCGGCCTTCTGGTGCAGTTGGGCTACATGTGGCGCTACCACCTCGGCTTCGCGCTAATCTGCGACTGGGCGCGATCCGGCCTGCTCGGCGAGGTGTTCGCCATCCGTGCGCACATCTCCACGCACATCGACCGCGAGGCGCAGGAGAAGATAGCGCGGCACCGGGGAGGCATCTTCTACGACCTGGCGGGCCACATGATCGACCAGATCGTGTGGATACTGGGCAGTCCGTCCAAGGCCAACGCCTTCTTCCGCCAGGACGTTACAGGCGTGGCAGGGTTCAGCGACAATACCCTCGGCGTGCTGGAGTTCGACTCGGCCATGGCGTTCATCGACATTGCCGCGACGGAGGCCAGACCGATGGCGCGGCGCTTTGAGGTATACGGCTCTCGCGGCTCTGCAATCATGGAGCCATTCGAGCCGCCGGGCCCGGTAAGGCTCTGTCTAGAAACGCAGGCGGGCGGATATGCGGCCGGGGTCACGATGGTCGAGGTGGAAGACCGGCCCCGCTACGTAGACGCATTGGCGGCTTTCGTCAAGGACATACGGGGCGAGAAACAGCCCGACCGGTCGCTCGACCACGAAATGGCGGTACAACGCGCGCTCCTGCTTGCCACCGCAGTGGGAAAGATCCGCTGACTTCCTATCGTCTAGCGGGTACCCGCGAGCGGGCGCCGTCTCATCCGCCGCCGCCGGGCATGATGACCTTCTGCATCGTCGCTCCCGTGAAGACCGCTCCGTCTATCCGTGCATCCTTGAGGCTGACCCGGTACATGGCGGCCCCGGACAGATCGGCTCCGCGCAGGTCTGCGCCCACCAGGGACGCCCGGTAGAGCGTGGCGTTGCAGAGCGTGGCGCCGCGCAGGTCTGCCCACTTCAGGCTGGCTCTAGACAGATCGGCGACGGTGAGGTCTGCGCCGGACAGGTCTGCGTGGTCCAGCAACGCCCTTCCCAGGTTCCATCCCGCGAAGTTGCGCCCTGCCAGGTCGGCGCCGCGCAGGTCAAGGCGGACGGCGGGGTAGTCGGAGCGCCATTCGTCGAGGGCCGCGGCGCCTGAGCGTATGAGGTCTATATGGCAGGAATTCACGGGATGCAGCAGGTGAGATGGCTTGGCGTAATGCGGTTGAAACACCTTCCGGTTAAGGTAATCTGTGAAAGGTTATTCGCCCGGCTCCGGCCGTCCGGCATTGCGCGGCGGCTTTTGGAGGTTACTATCAGGCGATGAGTTAGCGTCAGGGTTGACATGCCCGCGAATGAGGAGGAGAAATGCCGTACCAGGCTGAATACATCTGGGTCGACGGTTCCGAGCCGACGGCCAAACTGAGGTCAAAGACCCGCGTTTGCCAGGATGACGAGACGCCCGGCATCTGGGGCTTCGACGGGTCGAGCACCAACCAGGCGCCGGGTGAGAATTCCGACGTGGTGCTAAATCCGGTCCACTCGGTCAAGGACCCCATCAAACCCGATACGAACGACGGGCGGAACGTGCTCGTGATGTCGGAGACGCTGCTTCCGGACATGACGCCGCACCCGACAAACACCCGCGCTGCGTGCGCGGCGGCGGCTGAGAAGTACGCCTCCTACGACATGTGGTTCGGCATCGAGCAGGAGTACACCTTCTTCGAGGGAATCAAGCCGCTGGGCTGGCCGGACAACGGCTTCCCCGCTCCCCAGGGAGGCTACTACTGCGGCGTTGGCTCGGACGAAATCTTCGGCCGGCGCATCGTCAACCAGCACATGCAGGCCCTCATAGACGCCGGCATCCACATCTCCGGCATAAACGCCGAGGTTATGCCGTCGCAGTGGGAGTTCCAGCTCGGGCCCATCAACGCTCCACTGATCGGTGACGAGCTATGGATCGCACGCTGGCTGCTCTACCGCATCGCCGAGGACCACGAGGGACCGGACGGCAGGAAGAACGTTTCGGCAACGCTGAACCCCAAGCCCATGGAGGGCGACTGGAACGGGGCCGGCGCTCACTGCAACTTCTCCACCAATGATATGCGGGATTCCTACGAAGCCTGCATAGCAGCGGCCGAGGCGCTCAAGGGCAACCACGAAGAGCACATCGTCAACTACGGGGACGGCATCGAGAGAAGGCTGACAGGCCACCACGAAACGCAGAGCTACAAGACCTTCTCATACGGCGTTTCCGACCGAGGCGCCTCGGTACGCATCCCGTGGCAGGTCGAAAAGGACGGCAGGGGCTACATCGAGGACCGGCGGCCCAACGCCAACTGCGACCCGTACGTGGTGACCCGTCTCATCCTGGAGACCGTCTGCAGCGCAGCTTCCGGCGGCTAAACAACCCAACGGCCAACAGCGGCCCAAGAAAGCCAACGAGGCGGCCCTGTGTTGTAGGGCCGCCTCTTAGCGTTGGACCGCATTGGAACGGCGCGCGGTTCATGGCGCGCGTGTCAGTGGGCGACGATTCCCCCCGCCAGGCGCCCACAAGGGACGCCCCTACGGATGCCCCTGCGGGGTATATCCGGTGGATTCCCGTTTTCACGGGAATCTATTTTCATAACAAAGACGAGGGGATGGGGCCAACATCGTCTTTCCCGACCCCGATCGGTAATCCATAGGGGTGGGCGAGGTGGGATAGTGGCTGTAAGCGGCGTAGAAGTCGCTCACCCGCGCTCCGCCGAATGACTTGCCCAGCGCCTCCTCCACCACCGCCTTGCCGCGGGCCCGGCGCAGGAAGAACCGCTCACCTTCAACCGGTGCACTGTCTCCAGATACCGTCGTATGACCCTTATGGGCAGCCGCGCCTCTTCCCGCAGCGTCACCATCAGGCTTGCCAGGTTGGGCCCAAAGCGCTGACGCTTGGAGGACGGCTTATTGCCGGGCATCCCCCGGGGGCCGCCGCTGCCGGCGGCCTAGCGGGTTTTTAGGAGCCAAGATTCAACTCATCAAGTCTGAACAGTTACGATCAAAGGGCATCGCTTGCCCCCTTAGCTTCCGCTGGCATATACTTAGCGAAGGTTCGCACTTGTTGGTGGGGTGACGAAGCGGGGGGCGCCTTTCGGGCCGATGGGGCAAACCGGCAACTGGCGCACAGCCTGACGATTTTCGTCGAGTCAAACGGCACATCGCCTTGAACTTGACGGAGCATTCGTGAGAGCGCTGCGCAGATGGGGATTTAGTTGCGGTTTGTATGTAGTCCGAAGAGGTAAGGCCTCTCGCGCTATGTCGGTATATCCAACTTGCTGTCGAATCTCTCGACGTTTCGCGCCCGGTTCAGGGCGTTGGCGGCTACTTGTTTGATGGGGGTAGCCGGTTTTCACATTGGAGGCCAAATTGGCACACGAACACGACCAGCACGAGTGTGACTCGCACGAGCACCACGCCCACGTGCACGACACCCACGAGTGCGACACGCACGAACACCACGCTCACGAGCACGACCAGCACGAGTGCGACGAACACGAGCACCACGGCGACGAAGAGGCACACGAGCACGACCAGCACGAGTGCGACGAGCACGAGCACCACGCCCACGAGCACGAGCAGCACGAGTGTGACGAGCACGAGCACCACGCCCACGAGCACGAGCAGCACGAGTGCGACGAACACGAGCACCACGGCTAGTAGGCCCGGCCTTGGCGGCTTGACGACTCCGTAAGGAGAGATCGGCTCAGAAGCAGAAGCCGTTTCAATACGGTCAGCCGCCGCGCGTCCGGTAAGTTTCACCGGACGGTGAACGGCCATAGAGTTCCCAAGTAATGCCTCGGTTGCTGGGCATCGGACTAACGTCATTGGGGCTGGGTTCAGGCTGGAAAGAGCTTGAACCCAGCCGCTTTGGCCGGTCGAACGTTGCGCCAGACCATGGCGCAGCCGCCGGCCGGAGCGGTCACGATCACGACGACCACGATCACAGCGGTCACGGTCACGACCACGACGACCACCACGACCATGCCCACGATCATCACGGGCATGACCATGACGGCCACGGTCACGACGACCATGGACATCACGACCACTCTCATGACTTCAGGAGCGCTGGCCGGCGAAGACTGCTTATCTCTCTAGCGCTTATATCGACCTACATGGTCGCAGAGGTCGTGGGAGGCGTCCTGTCGGGCAGCCTGGCGCTGCTTGCCGACGCGGGGCACATGCTCACCGACGCCGCGGCCATCCTCTTGGCCCTCGTCGCCATGTGGATTGCGGACAGAGATGCGTCCGTCGACCGTACCTTCGGGTACCAGCGCACAGAAGTCCTGGCCGCACTGGTCAACACCTTCGCACTTTGGCTGATAGCCGGATACATCATGTTCGAGGCCTATCACCGCTACTTCAGTGAAGACATTGAAATAGTGGGACTCCCGGTGCTGATCGTCGGCCTTGGCGGTCTCGCGATCAACCTCGTCGTCGCCTGGATCCTCCATGCTTCGTCCGAGCACAGCATGAACGTAGAGGGGGCCTTCCAGCACGTGCTGGCCGACCTTCTGGGTTCGGTCGGCGTGGTGGTCTCCGCCGTACTCATAATGACCCTCGGATGGCAAAAGGCCGACCCCGTTCTCAGCGCGTTGATCGCGTTGCTAATCCTCTGGTCCAGCCGTCACCTGATGTACCAGGTGTTCCAGGTGCTGTTGGAAGGGGTGCCCAAGCACATAGACGTTTACCAGTTTTGCAGCGATATCGAAGAACTTGAGGGCGTGACCATCATTCATGACGTCCACGTCTGGACGATAACTTCGGGAAGCGAAGCGGCTACGCTCCACGTCCTGGTAGACCCCGAAATGATCCGGGACGGCGACAAGCTGCTGAACCGGATGCAGGACATCATCCACAACAAATACGGCATCTCGCACGTCACGATCCAGCTAGAGGGGTCCGCGGCGAAATGTAAAGAGGACCATCACGTCGACCATCTAGAATTTACGCGACGCCCGTCCTCGGCCTAGATAGCAAAGCCCGCCTGTCACACCGGCGACGCGCTGCGGCTGCGTCCGGCGGGCGCACGTGCCGACTGAAGGGATCCCGCTACCGGGATGGCCTGAGCGCAGGCGGGCCGTGCCTCACTAGGATGGAATTGAGAGACCCGCTGCGCGGGAACGCCTGCCCAGGCTTGGGCGACCGCGGCGTAGAAATAGGGTCTAGGCCCCGGTGTTCCTCTTCAAGACCTCCAGGTTCACGAAGGTCTCAGTCCGGCGCACGCCCCGTATTGTGCCCACCTGTTCGCGCAGGAAGCGGCCCAGCGCTTCGGAGTTCTGCAGGGTCGCCCAGGCGAATACGTCGTACGTACCGGTGGTCACCGCTACCCAGCGCGTGCTGTCGAGTTCTGCCATTGATCTTGCGACGGCGTCGATCTTGTCGGGATCGACCTGCACGCCGATGAGCGCCTCGGACTCATATCCCATCTTGATCGGGTCCGGGAGGGCCACGATGTGTATGATCCCGTCTTCGACCAGCTGCTTTAGCCTGCGGCGGACGGTGCCCTCGCTCACTTCCACCTCTCTGGCTATGTGGGCGTTCGGGGCCCGGCCCTGCTTCTCGAGTATCTTGATGATCTTGAGGTCTAGTTCGTCCATGCTTCCTCTCAAGGTTCTCCGGAACCGGCGTGGTCTTATTAGTCTTCTCCGCGAGGGGGCCGTCAGTTTCCTGTGCCGGGATATGTTCTCCACCGACGCGATGGCGGATTGCGCGCGTCTGAGGCTGGCGAAACCTCCTCTATTCGTAACTATAGTCAAAAATTCCAGATTCGAAAGACCTTTCAGTACGAAATACGCAAACGCTCCGAGAATTCCTTCACCAGACAGCCCTCCGGTTCAAGTAAGATAGCTACAGCCGAACCGGTCTGGCGTACCGGGAAAGTACCGCGGAACGCCCTCTTCCCGGGCAGGAGTGTCTGATGGTTATCGAGAATGAGCAGATAGTGGAATTCACAGAGGCCGCCACGGCCAAGCTGTCGCAGGTGCTGAAGGAACAGGATGCGGAGGACTCTTACCTGCGCATCGCAGTTACGCAGAACCCCAGCGGCGGCATCGAGTACGTCTTCGGACTGGAGCAGGAGCCGGATAAGGACGATCGCGTGGTCCCGGCCGGCACGGTCAGGGCGCTGATCGACGAGGACAGCGCGCCGCTTCTAGACGGCTCCAGCATCGACTACGTGGAAGGGTTCCAGCGATCCGGCTTCGTAATCTCCAACCCCAACTTCGCGGGCGGCGGCGGTTGCGCCTGCGGCGGCGGAGGGTGCGGCTGCTCCGGCGGATAGAAGCGGCGCCCAAGAAAGCTGCAACCGGCGAAGGAAGATTCGTATAATCCTACTTAGGATTGGTTGTTGAAGACCCTGCGCCCATGACTCTGGCGGCATTCGGAAAGGTCACAGGATGACTTACATCATCGGCAAAGACTGCGTAGACGTGATGGACGGCGCATGCGTTGACGTGTGCCCGGTGGACTGCATCTATTCAAAGCCTGGTGACAATCAGCTCTTCATCAGCCCGGATGAGTGCATCGACTGCGCGGCGTGCGAGCCGGTCTGCCCCGTCAATGCCATCTTCCCTGAAGACCAGGTGCCGGACGACCAGCAGGAATACATCGCGCTCAACTACGATTACGACTACGACAATTCCGAGCCCGGCCTGAACACCTGAACCGGCGGCTGGACCGGATTCCCGCGCACCGCCGGCCCGCAGACGCCCGCGCCGGTGTCTGAAAACCGTCCGCTTCTAGGCCGGGCTGGCCGTCAGACGGCGCATTCGCCCTCGCCGCGTTCCAGCTTGTACAGGACGGTCTTTCCCCAGTCCATGTAGCTGTCGATGTTCTCGCGGTCGAGCGGCCCTACCTCCTGCTTGTACGGCTTGAACATCTCCTCGAACGGCGCTTTGCCCACCCTGTCGATGAACTTGGGGAACGGCTCGTCCGCCTCACGGTTTTCTTGGTAGTAGTCGAGGATGGCGCTGAGGGCTCTGGGCGCGAACCGCGCCGGCACGCGCGCCCTTACGCGCTGGCCCACCCGCACGTCGCCGTTTTCGTAGGTGCCGCCCAGGAACAGCTCATAGGCCGGAACCTGCCCGCCCTTGCCCTTCATCACGGCGCCGTGGAAGCCGATGTCTGCGATGTGGTGCTGGCCGCAGGAGTTCGGGCAGCCGCTGGCCTTGATGTGGATGTCCCTAACGTATTCGTCGCTCGTGTCGATAGCGTCAATCGCCTCGCCCAGGGCCTTGTTGAGGCCCATCGAGGACGTAATGCCGAGCTTGCAGGAGTCCGTGCCCGGGCAGGTGACGATGTCGCGAATGGTCTCCCGCCCGGCGTCGGCCATTCCCAGGTCCTTCAGCCGCAGGTATACGTCATACAGTGCGGCGCTCCTCACCCACCTGTAGACGAGGTTCTGCTGCTGGTCGATGCGGGCGCGTCCTCCGGCGTACTGCCGTGCGATCTCGCCCAGCGGAGTCCACTGCTCGGCGTATATGTCGCCCCGTTCCACCCGAACGTAGACGAGGTTGAAGCCCTCCTGCCTCTGCGGGCTGACGTTCTCCTTCTTCCACAGGGCATAGGCCGCGTCGTCCGCGGGCTCCGGGGTGAAGTCGCCCGCCGACCCGGGGGCGTCCAGCTCCTCTTCTTCCACGAACAGCAGAGCGTCGAGGTCGATGGTCTTCTTCGCCCACTCGCCCTCCAGCTCCTTTTCGACCATTTGCCTGAATACATCGATGCCCTCGCGGGCTATCAGGAACTTGATGCGGGCCTTCATCAGGCTCTTTCGCTCTTCAGTGGAGCGGTTGAATATCCTCAGGCACGCTTCGGAGGTCTTGAGGAACTCCTCCACCGGGACGAACTCATACAGCGTGTCCGCCATGCGGGGCATGATCGACAGTCCGCCGCCTACGACTATCTTGAAGCCCCTCCGGCCGTCCCGGACGCGGGCGATGAAGCCCACGTCGTGAATGGCGGTGATGGCGTCGTCCCGCTCGGAGCCGGAAAAGGCGGTCTTGACCTTGCGCGGCATGTTCTGGGTTGTGGCGTGCCGCAGGAAGTAGCGGGCGTATGCCGCCGCGTACGGCGTTACGTCGAACACCTCGTCCAACGCCACTCCGGCGTCCGGCGGGGCAACGACGTTTCTGACTGTGTTGCCGCAGGCCTCGCGGGTCGTCAGTCCCGCGTCGCCAAGCGCGCGCAGCACGTCGGGCGTGTCCTGCAGCGGCACGTGGTGGTACTGCACGTTTTCCCTGGTGGTCAGATGGCCCTTCTTAAGGGGCGCGAAGCGGTCTGAGATCTGGCCCAAGACGTCCATCTGGCGGGACGTCAGCCCGCCAAATGGCACCTTGACCCGCACCATCTGGCGGTCGGGCTGGCGCTGCCCGTAGATGCCCTGGCGCAGCCTGAAGCGGGTGAACTCCATGTTGTCCCAATCGCCGTTGCGGAAGCGCTGCACCTCCTCCTCAAAGGTCTCGATCTCCTCCGGCAGGATGGACAAGACGCGCTTGCCCGCCGGGTCGGGAGTCCACTTCTCACCACCCCTGGAACGTTCAGCTAATGTCGTCACGCTTTCCTCCCGCCCGTCTTTGGCGGCGTGCATAGAGTGGCCGCCCGTCTTCCATATTCACCGCTGGGGCAACTCCTTATGGGAAAACGTAGCCACTGGACTGATGGAAAGTTTATCAATGCCGCCGCAATAGCGTCAAAGAGATTCCTGGGCGACGTTGCCCGGCGACCCCGGCCCCACCGTGGATTCCCGCTTGCACGGGAAAGACGCAGAATCGTAGGGGCGATCCCTTATGGGCGCCTGGCGGGAAACGGGGCGGGGCAACGTCGCCCACCCCCACGCGATGACGCCACCAAACACGCGCGACGCGCCCCCGTCCCTCTGGATTCCCGCTTGCACGGGAAAGACGCAGAATCGTAGGGGCGATCCCTTATGGGCGCCTGGCGGGAAACGGGGCGGGGCAACGTCGCCCACCCCCACGCGATGACGCCACCAATACACGCGCGACGCGCCCCCGTCCCTCTGGATTCCCATTTGCACTGGAAAGACGATGTTGGTGGGCGGCTCCCGCTTGCGCTTGACGGCCGACAGTCGCACTATAGCCGCTGAACGACGAGCGCAGAGCGTATGAGAGTGTCATCCATGCACAACGGAAAGACCCTGAACGGCATCCACTTCATGCTGCCCACACCCTTCTCAGCGGAAGGCCCGGTAGACGCCGGGCCATTTGAGAGGCTGCTGGGCGCAGCCGGCGCAGCAGGATGCCGCGGCGTCGTGTGCCTCGGCGTGATGGGAGAGGCGCACCGCCTCACCGACGCCGAACGGTCGAGCGTCTTGGAAGCGGTTGCAAGTAAGGCGGGGCGGCTCACCGTGACCGTCGGCATCAGCGCAGAAAGCGAACACGTCGCGGCGCAGCGGGCGCAGGAGGCAGAGCGGGCCGGGGCCACGGCCGTCATGGCGTCGCCCGCCAGGCTGGCCAAGCCCAATCCAGAAGCCACCTTCAGCTACTACGCCGCCATCCAGGAGGCCGTCGATATCCCGATAGTCGTGCAGGACCTGCCGGAGCAGACGGGCGTTCACATGGACCCGGCCTTCATCGGACGCCTCAACAGTGAACTGCCGGGCGCCAAGTACCTGAAGCTCGAAGACCCGCCCACTCCGCCGAAGGTGACCCGCGTGCTGGCCGTGACGGGCGACCGCATGGGCGTATTCGGCGGCATGGGCGGCGGATTCCTCTTTGAGGAACTACAGCGGGGCGCAGTCGGAACCATGACGGGATTCGCGTACCCTGAGGTACTCACGGCGATACACCGCAGGCACTCCGAGGGAGACGTCGAAGGCGCCAGGGACATCTTCTACCGCTGGCTGCCCCTGATTCGATACGAAAACCAGCAGGGCATCGGCCTGTCCATCCGCAAGCACGTCATGGCGAAACGCGGGTTCCTACACCTGCCCGACGTGCGGAAACCATCCCCTGCCATAGACGAAGCCACGCGGGCCGAGTTGGACGACATACTAGACTCGCTCGACCTGGACGTCTCAAACCTGTGAACGCCCCAGCCCGTTAGAAGAAGAGAAAGGCCGTAGAGAACATTGCCGCCCCTTCCAATCGATCCCGACGTCCGACCCTCGAAACCGCAATACGAAGTACACCTCACCGAAAACGTCATGGTCGAGGCGCGCGACGGCGTGCTGCTCGCCACCGACGTCTACCTGCCCACCACGGGCGGGAAGCCGCTGGACGGACCGCTGCCCACGCTGCTTCACCGCACGCCGTACAACAAGACGGAGGCGGAACTGGGCTCCGGCGAGGCCCGGTGGTTCGCAGAGAGAGGCTATGCCGTCGTCGTGCAGGACTGCCGAGGCTGCTACGAGTCCGGCGGTGACGTCAACTTCCTATTCCCAGAGGCGGAGGACGGCGCAGACACGCTCCAATGGCTCAGCAAACAGGCGTGGTCGAACGGCAGGGTAGGAACGTGGGGCTGTTCCTGGGCCAGCTGGACCCAGACCGCCATGGCCGCGATGGGGCCGGAGAACCTGGCCGCCATGGTGCCGAACATGAGCGGCGCCAGCGCCCATGAAAGCTCCGTAAGGCAGGGCGGGGCACTGGAACTCCGGTTCCTGGCGTGGGCCTTCTGGCACTCCGCATCCAACACGCAGAAGAGGCTCAAGAACCGCGACTTCGTCACGCCTGCCCTGAACCTCGGAGCGCCCACCTTCGCGGACTGGCTCACCAGGATGCCCATACGCAGCGGGCAGACGCAGTTGGCCCTCGTACCGCCTTACGAGGAATGGGCCTTCGAACTGCTGACCCACGCCGACTACGACGACCACTGGAAGGGCCCCAGCGTCAATCCCCGCGAACACTACGGCAACTTCCCCGACATACCCATGCTGTTCGTCGGCGGATGGTACGACTCCTACGCAAGAGCCTCCACAGAGCATCTCCGCGACCTGGCGGCTATGAAGAAGGGGCCGGTCCGCCTACTGATGGGGCCGTGGACGCACGGCTCAGCCACGACGGAACTAGACTTCTCCGGCGACGTCGAATTCGGCAAGCACGCCGCACTGGACGACTTCAGAGAGACACATCTTCGCTGGTTCGACCGATGGCTGAAGGGCGTCGACACCGGCATCGAGAACGACCCGCCCATGCGGATGTTCGTCATGGGCGGCGGCTCCGGCGAGCGTATGCCCAGCGGACGCCTAATGCACGGCGGTAAGTGGCGCAACGAGAACGAGTGGCCGCTGGCGCGCACACTCTTCACCGACTACTACCTGCACGAAAACGGCTCGCTGCACACCTCGCCGCCTGAACAAGACGACTCCGGCACGACGTACAAGTTCGATCCGGCGAATCCTGTGCCGTCTGTCGGCGGCAGCGTATCCTCTTTAAGGGGCATCGCTCCACTGCCGCCCGGCATAGCCGACCCCGCCCTCGCAGCGCGCACCTCGCGACAGCAAGAAATCATGGTCGCAGGCGGCTACGACCAGCGGGAAAGGCCGGACGTTTTCGGATGCAAGCCCCCATACCTGCCGCTGGCCTCGCGCTCCGACGTGCTGGTGTTCCAGACCGAGCCCCTAGATGAGCGCTTGGAGGTAACTGGGCCGATCGAGGTCAAGCTGTGGGTCGCCAGCTCGGCGCCGGACACAGACTTCACCGCAAAGCTGGTGGACGTCTATCCGCCGAGCGACTGGTATCCCTTCGGGTACGCCCTGAACCTCACCGACTCGATCATGCGGCTGCGATACAGGAACGGCTTCGAGCGGCCGGAGCTAGTCGAGCCGGACGAACCCGTGCAGCTAACCATCACGCTCTACCCAACAAGCAACCTGTTCGCCAAGGGACACAGGATCAGGCTGGACGTATCGAGCTCCAACTTCCCCCGCTTCGACGTCAACCCAAACACCGGCGAACCCATCGGCCTCGACCGCCGCCGCGCCGCCGCCAACAACACCGTCTTCCACGACCGCAACCGCACGTCGAAGATCGTACTGCCCCTCATACCGTCCTGACCACTGCCGGCCGTAGCCTCCGCCGCTCCGTGAGATTGCGAGGCGACTAGACCTTGGCGTAGACCATCTCCATGGGCAGGCCGCAGGCGTCGTACTCGGCCGCGGCCGGAACGGCCGCCAGTTCGTCCGGTGGGCGATTCGCGGTGATCGCGCCCGCAATCGCGTCCAAGATGTCGTCCTCCGCAACCTGCTTGCGAAGGTAGCGTGTCATCGCCTTTTCCCTGATTGCGTCAGCCCGGCGGTCGAACTTACGGAGAATATCCAGCCGCTCTCTCCTGCCCGCAGACCTCTTCTTCCTGGACTGCACCGCCTGTCCGCCGTTGAAAGCCCAGAAGCACACCTCAGGATGAATCTCGCGCACCCTTGAACGGGCGCCGGCGTCGTTCCTCAGCAGCTGCTCGACTTCGTTTATCTTCCGCAGGATGTGCCACGTCTGTCGGGTAAGCTTCTTACCTAGCTCAGCAAAATTGGCGCCGGAACAGGCCTGATAAGACTCCTCTGAGAGAGCCGCCCGCCCCGGTGAGGGGAATACGCTGGTCATGCGCGGCCGACCCAGCAGCTTCCTGGCATCCCCATCGCAGGTGCGGACCGGCTGGCGGCTGTCCGGCAGGCCAATCGGGATGTCGATCAAGATCAGGCTGGCATCCCGCCACTCATGCCACATGGACTCGATGTCGCTGAACACGCGCACGTCCCACCCGTCGTCGAGACGCACGGCGAACCAGCCCGTTCTGCATCCGTCGATTCCCACTACTGCCATGGCGCCGCAAGTATCTCACAGAAGCGCACCCCCGGCAGAATCGTAGGGCCGTCCCAACCATCATTCCCGACGCCGAGCGGGAATCCACAGGGCCGAGCGGCCGTCGCGCGTGTTGGTGGGCGACGATTCACCCCGCCGTGCCCCGCCAGGCGGCCACAAGAGACGTCCCTACGGGCTCCCGTTTTCAGGGGAATCTATTTGCATGACAATGAAGGTACGCTTCCACTCGGATATACTTGGCAACTAAGCGCGGCAAGCGATTCGACCATGGACACACCCACGCAGGCCGCGCGGAATGAAAGACTCAAGTACCCTGACCGATAACATCCACGCATCGAAGGCGCGGGAGGAATAATGCCCGTCACCGAAGAGCAAAGAGGCGCGACCGAGAACTACATGTACCGGCCGCCACAGCAGGAGCCGCAGGTAACCCTGGAGGACATCATCGGCCGCATCAAGGCCGGTATGCCCAACATCCCGGGAGTTGGCGGCGGCGGCGTATCCGTCATAGTGGCCCTCGTCCTGTTGGTCTCAGCCGCCATATGGGGCGCAACAGGCTTCTACACCGTCGGCCCAGACCAGGAGGGAGCGCTCAGGCTCTTCGGCCGCTTCACCGGAGTCGCCGAAGAGGGCCTCCACTGGTGGTGGCCTGCGCCCATCGGAACACGCAACGTCGTATCCGTCACCACCACCCGCCGCATGGAACTGGGCTTCCGCAGCGGCGCCGAGGGATTCGCGGTCGCCCAGGCCGTGCCGGTCGAGTCGATGATGATCACCGGCGACGAGAACATCGTAGACGTGCAGGTGGTCATCCAGTACCGCATCGGAAACCTGCAAAATTTCCTCTTCGAAGTGGACGACCCCGGAGAGGCTGAACGCGGCATACCGCCCGGCTCGCCGGCAGGCAGAACGCTGCGCGACATAGCCGAAACGGCGGTCAGGCAGGTCGTCGGAGCGCGGCCAATAGACGACGTTCTCACCACGCAGCGCGAGCAAATCCAGACAGAGGTGCTCGAACTGATGCGCGGCCTCAATAACTTCTACGAGACGGGCATCACGATCCAGCAGGTCCTCCTGCAAAACGTCAACCCCCCAGGCGAGGTCCAAGAGGCCTTCGAGGACGTCGTCAAGGCGCAGGAAGACCGCGACCGAGTCATCAACCTCGCCCAGGCGTACGAAGCCGACCAGATACCCAAGGCGCAGGGAGCCGCGGCGAGAATCGTCGAGGAGGCCCAGGGATTCAAGGACGGACGAATCGCAAGGGCCAGAGGTGAGGCGGACGGCTTCAACGCCATACTGGAAAGCTACAAGCAGTCACCGGAGGTTACGAGACGGCGGCTGTACCTCGAGGCGATGGAAGGAATACTGCCGGGCGTCAAGAAGTTCGTGCTCTCCGACGACGGCGTCCTCCCCTTCCTGCCGCTCGAAGGAACGACCCCACAGACCTCTAACGCCCCATCCCCGGCAGGCACACAGGAAGGAGGCCAGCAATGAGAGTCGTAGGCTTCCTGATCGTCGTCGCACTGGCCGCACTGATAGTAATTCCACAGACCCTGTTCACCGTCGACGAGACCCAACTCGCCATCGTCACCAGGTTCGGCGCCTTCCAGCGCGCATATTCCAAGCCCGGACTGTACGTCAAGACGCCCTTCGTCGAAGCTGTCACAAGGTTCGACTCACGCCTGCTACGCGTCGACGCGCCCCCGGCGTCACTCCTGACGAGAGACAAGAAGAACCTCGTCATCGACGCATACGCCCGCTACAGGATCGTAGACCCCCTCCTCTTCTTCCAGAGACTGCGAAGCGAGCTGCAAGCCGAGGCGCGCGTCGGAGACATCGTGGCGTCCAGGCTGCGCAGAGAGGTGGCGCTAGACCTGCAGGACGAAGTGATCACCGCAACCCGTGAGGAGGTCATGCGGAGAGTCACCGAAGCAAGCAACCGAGACGAGATCGAAATTCAAGACCTCCAAACGCTGCCGGGCGGGGTGCTCAACCCAGACCTCACAATCGAGGTGACCGAAATACGGGACCCCGCCGAGGAACCCGCAAGGGGCCGGCCGCCAACTAGCCAGGAAATCCAGACGCTGCGGCTAGACCCTGAAAACCTCGAAGGGTTCGAGGTGCGCTACTTCCTGCCGGTGAGCGAGACTCTCGGCATCGACATAGTGGACGTTCGCATCAAGCGGGCCGACTTCCCGCCCGACGTGGCAAATTCGGTCTTCGCACGCATGGAGGCCGAACGGCAGCGCATCGCCAGCGGACTACGGGCAGAGGGCGCAGAGGAGGACGCGCGCATACGTGCCGACGTCGATAAGCGCGTCAACGTCATCCTGGAGTCAGCCCAGGGAGAAGGCGCATTGCTCAGAGGCGAGGCCGAACAAGAGGCCATCACCATCCTGGCCGAAGCCCTTGAGAAAGACCCCGAGTTCTACGATTTCCGCCGCTCCCTGGAGGCATACAGGAAGTCGCTGGACGGCGAGACCACCATCGTCCTGGACCCCGACAGCGACCTGCTGAAGTACCTCCAAGACCCATCCGGCCGCCCACCGCCCGGCCAGTAGCCGCAGGCGGTCCAAACTCAGCGGGCAAGCACGAAACCGGCCTCGCTTGCCCCGCGGGTCCCCGCCCCTCCGGATTCCTGCTTCCACGGGAATCACCATGGCCTGGCTAGCCCGTACAAGGCGATGAAAATGGGGCGTCGCCTGCCACCAACGCGCGCGCCGTTAACAACGAACATGGAGGCGCGTCGCGCGGGTTCGCGGCGTCGCGCGTCTTGGCGGGCGACGATTCCCCCCCGCCGGGCCCCGCCAGGCGCCCACAAGGGATCGCCCCTACGGGTTCCCGTTTTCACGGGAATCTATTTTCATAACAATGACGGGAAGGGGGTGTGGATTGATGGCGCGCGTTGTGGGGGGCGCTCCGGTGGGTTTCTGTTTTGATGGGAATCCAGGGGCGGCTGAAATTAGGGGCGGGGGAAGATTGAGATGGCCGGGCGCGCTTGCGGTGTTGCGGCGCATATATACTTGGAGTTAGATGCGCATAGGCGTGCGCGTAGCCGTAACGCGGGTTCGGTGTCGCGGGTGCGGCCCCGGCGGTTCAAGGCCGGTGACATTTCAAAAGCCGAAGGAGACAACAGATGACGACCACTCAAAGCCAGGAAACAGTCACTTCGACCAACGGTCAGGCGGTGGCGCAGGAGTTCAAGGCGGGCCGCGTCCACGCGCGCGTTTGGCAGGAAGACGACAAGCCGGAGGTGGGCAACTGGCGCGTCAAGGGCGGCCTAGCCCAGATGCTGAAGGGCGGCGTCATCATGGACGTGGTGACGGCCGACCAGGCAAAGATCGCCGAGGACGCCGGCGCCGTGGCCGTAATGGCCCTTGAGCGAGTGCCGGCCGACATCCGCCGCGACGGCGGAGTGGCCCGCATGTCCGACCCGGAGTTGATCCGGGGCATCATCGACGCGGTGACCATCCCCGTCATGGCGAAGTGCCGCATCGGCCACCTCGTTGAGGCGCAGATCCTGGAGGCTCTCGGGGTCGACTACGCCGACGAGTCGGAAGTGCTCACCCCCGCCGACCTGGAGAACCACATCAACAAGTGGGACTTCGCCATGCCGTTCGTGTGCGGCTGCCGTGACCTCGGCGAGGCGCTGAGGCGGATCGGCGAAGGCTCGGCAATGATTCGCACGAAGGGCGAGGCCGGCACGGGCGACGTGGTGCAGGCCGTCAAGCACGCCCGCACGGTGCTGGGGCAGATCCGCAAGCTGACCACGATGGACGAGACGGAGTTGATGGCAGAGGCGAAGAAGCTGGGCGCGCCCTACGAGCTGGTGACCGAGGTGGCTCGGACGGGCAAGCTGCCCGTGGTGAATTTTGCAGCCGGCGGCGTGGCCACGCCAGCCGACGCAGCCCTGCTGATGCAGATCGGCGTGGACGGCATCTTCGTCGGCTCCGGCATCTTCAAGTCGGATGAGCCGGCAAAGCGCGCCGACGCCATCGTGCAGGCGACGACCCACTACCAGGACCCCGACGTTCTCGCCAGGGTATCGGCCGGTCTTGGGGAGCCTATGAGCGGCATCGAGACGACGAAACTGGCCGAGGAGGCCCGCCTCGAAACAAGGGGATGGTAGCCGCCGCGACCAAGACCCAAGCCAAAGAAGCGGCGCCCGTGCAATGCAGGATCGGAGTGCTGGCCCTGCAAGGTGACTTCCGCGAGCACATATCCATGCTTGCAGGCATGGGCTGCGACGCGCCGGAGGTGCGGTTGCCGGAGCAGCTAGCCGGTCTGGACGGCCTGATCATCCCGGGCGGCGAGAGTACGACCATCACCAAATTGATGGACCGCTGGGGTTTTCGCGAGGCGCTGCCGAGCGCCGTAGACGGGGGCATGGCGGTATGGGGCACCTGCGCCGGCATGATCGTGCTGGCGCGGCGTCTAACCGATCCATACCCCGAGCCACTCGGCCTGTTGGACGTGACGGCCTCCCGCAACTGGTTCGGCCGCCAGGTGGACAGCTTTGAGGCCGACTTCGTCGTGGTTGGCCTGGACGGCGGGCCTTTCCGGGCCGTCTTCATCAGGGCGCCGGTGATTGCGGAGACTGGGCCGTCGGTCGAAACGCTCGCCGCGCTGCCCAACGGCCACCCCGTGGCGGTCCGCCAGGGGCGCATACTTGCCACATCCTTTCACCCTGAGTTGACGGATGACGACAGGATTCACCGCATGTTCCTCGACATGTCGGCCGGCGCAGCCCGGCCGGCGGCAAGCGGGAGCGCGGAGCCCAAGATGCAACGGGAGATTGGAACGGCCCACAGTTAAGTCTGCATGATCCGGCATTTGCACCCGACCGACCCGCCAGCGTTTCTGCCGTTCAAAGAGGCGGCGGGCAGGGCACGCGCGTATCCCTTGCCGATGGCCATCAGCGGAAACGGGGGCGCATTTCCCGCCGTCAGGTACGCCGGCGCTGCCCTGTCTCCGCGAGCTTGGCGCAGCTGCTGGATCAAGTCGGAGGGGAGCCGGATCCAGGTGGCGCTCAGGGCCGGTCAGAGGTCGGGGCGGCTGGCCTGGGAGGTGCGTGACCTGTACGTGCACCGCGACTTCAAGGAGGCGGCTTGCGAGGCGCTGGAGGATCTGTCCGCCCCGGCCGCAAGCGCCGGCGCACGGCGCATCTTCATACGCATCCGCTCGGATGACGCGCTGCTGGCAGAGGCGCGCAGGGCCGGTTACGTCCCGCTGGAGACGGAGACGCTGTATCGCGTCGAGTCGTCCACTTCCGCCTACCGGCGGTTGGGCCTGTGCTCCGCTCCCATGCAGCTGAGGCCGCGCGCCAAGGCTGACGACGATGCGCTGTTCCGGCTGCATTGCGCCTCTACCCCGCTGAACTTGAGAATGCGCTCCTTCAATACAACTGCCGAGTGGCGGGACGGACTGGAGAAGCCGGGCCGTAATGTCCACGAGCGGATCCTGGAAGACGCCGGCGGAAGCGCCACGGGGTGGCTGCGCACGGCGAACGCCGGCCGGGGCCGCTACTTCGAGGCCGCCGCGCTGAACGAAATACCGGACGCCATGCACTGCCTGCTGGCCGCGGTCCTCGAAATGGACACCGGGCCGGTATCGACGCTGGTGCCGGAGCGCAGCGCTTCGCTCGCAGGAATGTTGCGGGACATAGGATTCGAAGAGCTGCACGAATACGCCGTCCTGGTCAAGGCGCTGGCTGCGCGAGCGGCGCAGACCCGCAGCGTCGCCTCGGCGGTTGGGTGACGTCAAAGAGAGATGATCGAGACTAAAGCGGCAGAGCAACCCGCCGAACCGGCGTCGTCGTATCAGGTCGTGGAAGACCTGGAAGCCTTCACTGGGGCCCTGCCGGAGCGCGTCCGGACCTTCCTCAAGGCTTCGGCGCCGGCTCGCGGCGACATCACCGAGGTCATCCTCGACCTGGGACGCAAGCCCCAGGTCAGGTACGCGGTGGACCACGAGCTCGTCGAAGGCCCGCTGGTCGGCGAGGAGGACATCCTCGGCGTCGTGCAGCGAGTGGGGCCGTTCGGCGATGACAACCGGGCGGGCATAGAGAGCACGCTCCACCGGATATCGGTCATCCGCAACCGCAGAGGTAAGCCGATCGGGCTGACCTGCAGGGTGGGCCGCGCCGTCTTCGGCAGCGTGAAGCTGATCGATGACCTGGTGCGCACCGGCGATTCCATCCTGCTGCTGGGACGGCCGGGCGTGGGCAAGACCACCATGCTGCGGGAGGTGGCGCGCGTCCTGGCGGACGACGTGGGCAGGCGAGTAGTCGTGGTGGACACGTCCAACGAGATTGCCGGGGATAGTGACGTGCCCCATCCCGCCATAGGGAGCGCCCGGCGGTTGCAGGTGGCCCGGACGGAGCTGCAACATCGCGTAATGATCGAGGCCGTCGAAAACCACATGCCTGAGGTGATAATCATCGACGAGATGAGCACGGAGTTGGAAGCGCTGGCCGCCCGCACCATCGCAGAACGCGGCGTGCAGCTGGTGGCGACCGCGCACGGCAACACGCTGGCGAACGTCGTGTCGAACCCAAGCATCTCCGACCTCGTCGGGGGCGTTCAGTCGGTGACGCTGGGGGACATCGAGGCGCGCCGCCGCCGGACGCAAAAGACCGTGCTGGAACGCCAGCACGAGCCGACGTTCGACGTGCTGGTGGAGATCCGCGAGCGCAACAGGCTGGGCGTACACCTAGACGCCGGGGCCGTGGTCGACAGGATGCTGCGCGGCCTGCCGATTCCCCGCGAGCTGCGATGGCTCGACGAGGATGACAACGTGCGCACCACCATCGAGGACATATCGAGACAGGAACAGGAGTTCCGCACCGCGCCGTTCAACTTCCCGTCGCAAAGCAGACCGTCCCGCTCCTATGCAGGGGAGGAAACCGCAGACGCAATCGAGGACGCAGTGACAGCCGCCCAGGCTCCCGTGAGGGTGCATCCCTTTGGCGTTCCCAAGCCTCTGCTCATCCAGACGATAGACGAAACGGCTGCCCCGGTGGAGTTGACCGCCGACGCCAGCGAGGCCGACGTGCTGGTTACTACCAAGTCACACTACAACCGCCGGCCGCCGGAGTTGCGCGACGCCGAACGGCACGGGGTGCCGGTCTACGTCCTCCGGCGGGGCACCAGCGAGCAGATCAAGCAGTTCGTGAGCCGGTTTGTGCATGAAGCGTCCAACGGGGAGTTCCAGAATTCCCCGGAGAACCGGCAGGTGCAGATGGCTCTGGAGGAGGCCGAGTCGGCGATAACGCAGGTGCTCAGCGTGGGCGGGCGCGTCGAACTGTCCCCCCAAGCGGCCTACATCCGGCGGCTTCAGCACGGGCTCGCTGCGCGCAGCAATCTCGGTTCGTCGAGCGCCGGGCGGGACAGCGGGCGCAGAGTGGTAATACGCGGCCGCCGCCGACAGGCCCGCCGCAAGTGAACCGCCCCCCGGCGCCCCCGCCAGAACCGGAGGACGGCCACCGCCAGCTCGATTTCGAGATCAGCGGAGGGCGCTCCGGGGATGCCGCTGGTCTGCTGATCACCTTCGAAGGCGGCGAAGGTTCGGGCAAGACCACGCAAGCGAGTCTCCTGGAGGACTACCTCATTTCGAAAGGCGTCAACGTCTTATCGGTGAGGGATCCCGGCAGCACGCACTTGGGCAACTACGTAAGGGCATGGATCAAGCGTTGGAGGGACACAACTCCGCTGGCCGAAGCGCTGCTGTTCGAGGCGGCGCGCGCTCAGCTGATGGCGAGCGCGATATCACCGGCGCTGAAGAGGGGCAGCGTCGTGATATGCGACAGGTTCACGGATTCAACTTTGGCTTACCAAGGTTACGGCCGTGAATTCAATAAAGAGATTATCCGCCAGCTCAACGAGATCGCCACGGCAGGGCGCAAACCGGACCTGACTGTCTTGCTGGAGATCCACCCCGTAACGGCAAAGGCCCGCGTCGTGAACCCAAAACTGGACGCGGGGGGCGCAGAAGCCAGCGGCTTCAGGGTTGATCCGGAGTCCGAGAGGCGGTTTGAAATGGAATCTACCGCCTTCCACAACCGGGTGGCCTCGGGCTACGGCACGCTGGCAGGTATGGAGCCTCATCGCTGGCTGGTAGTGGACGCAACGCAGTCCCCCGAGGCGGTGGCCGCAGAGATCCGGTCGCGGGTGGACTCGATCTTGGAAGGAATGCAACATGCCGGATGAAAGCCTGACGCCCGCCGAGACTCGGGATCTCGTCGAGGGAACGCACCTGGCGGTCATCACCGTAGTGGGCGCCGACGGCTACGCGCATTCGACGCCGGTGTGGTACCTGCCGGAGCCGAAGGGCGGCGTGACGATTTTGATCGATCCCCGCTCGGTGAAGGCCCGCATATTGCGCCGCGATCCTAGGGCTACCGTGCTGATAGTGGACTCCGACGGCGATGACAGGTGGGTCATGTACCGCGGCGAGACTCACGTGACGACCAACGGCATCGACGACCTGATGGCCCGCATCTCGGAGCGGTACATGGGCGCGGAAGCGGGCGCAGAGTACGCGGCCAGCTACGGCAAGCCTCTACCGTTCGTGGCGGTCTGCATGGAATCGCCCAGGGTGACCACGTGGAAGTCCCCATTCGGCTAGTAGGCCATCCGGGTGGACGAGTCTTGAGGTCGCAAGCAAGGCCCGGACGCCATAGACTTGGCGCAATCGTAAGAGAGCGCGGAGATTTCACTTGTCGAGCCTAGAAATACAGGACAGGGAAGTAGCCTCGGCAATTGCAGCCGAGCGCGAGCGGCAGACCGGCGAGCTGGCCCTGATCGCCTCGGAGAACTACGCCAGCGCGGCCGTGCTGGAGGCGACCGGCTCGGTGATGACCAACAAGTACGCCGAGGGCTACCCCGGCCGCCGCTACTACGCCGGCTGCGAGAACATGGACGCAGTGGAGCGCATCGCCATCGACCGTCTCAAGCGGCTGTTCGGCGCGCAGCACGCCAACGTCCAGCCCGTCAGCGGCGCGCAGGCGAACATGGCGGCTTTCTTTGCACTGCTCAAGCCCGGCGACAGGGTGATGGGCATGAGGCTCGACCAGGGCGGCCATCTAACCCACGGCTCCGGCGTCAACTTCTCCGGCAAGCTCTACGAATTCGCCCACTACGGCGTAGACAGAGAGACCGAGCAGATCGACTACGAGGCCCTGGCTCGTGAGGCGGAACGGTTCCGGCCCAAGCTGATCATCGCCGGAGCAACGGCATACTCACGGCTGATCGACTTCGGAAAGTTCCGGGAAATCGCCGACGCCGCGGGTTCCCGGCTGTTGGTGGACGTGGCGCACGTCGCCGGCCTCATCGCTGGCGGCGTCCACCCCAATCCCGTGCCCCACGCCGACGTCGTCACCAGCACGACTCACAAGACGCTGCGCGGCCCTAGAGGCGCGCTGGCGATGTGCACGGAGGAGCTCGCCCGCAGGCTGGACGCAGCGGTGTTCCCAAACGTGCAGGGCGGCCCGATGATGCATTCAATCGCCGCAAAGGCCGTTGCGTTTGGGGAGGCTCTCAGACCGGAGTTCCGCGCCTACGCCGCAGCTGTCGTCGACAACGCCCGCGCCCTTGCGGCCTCGCTCACGTCCGGCGGCCTGCGCATCGTGTCGGGCGGGACGGACAACCACATGATGCTCGTAGACCTGCGCCCACTGTCCGTGACGGGCGCACAGGCCCAGAGCGTCCTACAGGAGGCCGGCCTGGTTGTTAACAAGAACGCCATTCCGTACGATCCGGAGCCTCCGATGGTGACGAGCGGGATCCGCGTCGGCGTACCCGCGGTCACGACGCGCGGGATGGGCGCGGCCGACATGGAACGGATTGGCGGCTACGTCTTGGACGCGCTCAACGCCGCCGGCAGTCCGGGACGGCTGCGGAGCATCAGGCAGGAGGTGGCCGCGTTCGCCTCACAATTCCCTGCGCCAGGCATCACCGGCCAGGGCGCCGGGTAAAGCCGTCGTCATCAAGGCCGGTTGCCAGGCGGCCTTGTGGTAAAATCATCAGGTTTGCCAGTAACTGAAGCGGCAAGGGTGTCAATTGCGTCGATACGAAATCTTGTGGATTCTCCCAGGCGAAGCCTCCGAAGAGGAGTGCGAGGCCTCCGTCAGCCGCATGTCGGCTATGGTTACTGATAACGGGGGAGAGGTGCACTCGGCCGCCCTGTGGGGCAGGCGCAACCTCTCCTATCCGATCCAAAAGCGCACCGAAGGAGCCTACTACGTCGCCACCTTCTCGGTGGAAGCCAGCGCCGTGATTACGATTGACAGCCTGATGACGGCCGACCAGGGCGTGCTGCGCCACCTGATAGTACGGTCCGAAGAGGCCAAGAAGAACAAGAAAGACTCGGGCGGCTCCCGGAACAACGGCAAGGCGTCGAAATCATGAGCCTCAACCAGATATTTTTGATTGGCAACGTCGGGGGCGACCCGGAGATGCGGTACACGCCCAGCGGCGCCGCCGTGACCAACTTCAGCCTTGCAGTGAACTATCGCCGCGGCAGGCGGGACGGCGAAGGTGGGGAAGACGAGACGGAGTGGTTCAGGGTTGCCGCTTGGGACCGCCTGGCTGAAACAGTGAACCAGTACGTGGTCAAGGGCAGCAAGGTGTTCGTCGAGGGCAGAGTGCGCGGCCGTAGCTACGTAGGAAACGACGGCCAGACCCGCTTTTCACTTGAGGTAAACGCGTTTCGAGTGCTGTTCCTCGACCGGCCGGGGAGATCCGGCGAAGGCGGCGGCCGGGACGACTACGGTGACAGATCCTCCGGCCAATGGCCGCCGGCTGACAACGGCGGCGAGAACATCGAGGACCTGCCTTGGTAGAAATGCCGCCTGCGGCCGTCTTTCCGACTAATCCACGTGAACGACCAGATGATCGAAACGGCTATCACCTGAGATGACAACCTCCAGATCCTCCCCACCTTCAAGATCCTCTTCCGGCCCGCGGCAGCGCGGCGGCCCGTTCCGCGGCGGCAGGCGGGGCTTCCGGCGCGGGCGGCGCGTCTGCTTCTTCTGCGTCGACCACGTCGACACCATCGACTACAAGTCGGTAAACCGCCTGCGCCGCTACATTTCCGACCGCGCCCGAATCGACTCCGCCAAGAAGTGCGGCAACTGCGCAAAGCACCAGCGGGTTGTGCGCCGGGCCATACTGAGGGCCAGGTTCATGGCCCTGCTCCCATACGCGCCGGACCACGTCAGGGTGACGAACAACCTGGCGCCGCGCCAGTCTCAGGGCCCCAAGGACCGGCCGCAGCGTGCGGACGAGGCCCAAGCAACGCCGCAGCCGGAGGCCGACAAGGCAGACGAAACTAAGGACGAAGCGCAGGAAGCTGTGACAGAGCCGGTAGTTGCAGAGCGGCCGGTTGAATCCGTCCAAGCGGAATCCGACGTTAACAGTAAGGAAGCCGGCGCCGAATCCGGCCAGCCGGAGAGGGAATAGTTTACGGCGCAGTCCGTCCTAAGCCGGTCTGCGGACTGCCGGAAGCGCGGCGCAAATAACACATCCTACCGCCCGCCCCCGGAGGCTGATCATTGACTGAGGAAGACCGCCGCCCGGACGACCAAGAAGAGACGTCCCCCGCTCCCGACAGCTACGAGCCGGGTGAAAGAAGCATCACCCGGCGCGGCCCAGGCCGGAGGGAGATGCTTGCCACTCTCCGCAGAGACCGCCTGAGGTCCAAGCCATGGATCATCGGAGGCGCGGTACTGCTCCTGGGCCTGCTCGCCTTCCCCATCTACGCCTTCGTAACCACCTTCGTACTCCCCCCGCGGGAGGTCGCAGTGCGGATAGAGGACGCCACCTACACCCGCGGTGACGTCGTGGACTTCATCAGGTACAGGCAACGCCTGACCGAGGACCTCGGCCAGCAGTTCGAGTTGGGGACTTCGCTCTTCGAGGCGATGCAGGACATACAGGACAACGAGATTGCATACAGGCTGGCGCCCCAGTTCGGAATATCGGTGTCACCGGAAGAGGTGGACTTCGAAATCGAATACCGTCTCCAGACCCTGCCGGACGACCCTGCCGAAAGGGAGACTGCCGAATACCAGGCCAACCTGGCGGAACGCAAGCGCCAGTTCCTGAACAACGTCGGTCTCACCGAAGACGTGTTCAGGGAATTCGTGCGCAAGGAGGTCTTTAGGAACAAGGTCAGGGCCGCCATCGCCACCGACGTGCCGCGCATTCACCCGCAGGTTCAGCTGTACGAGATCAGGCTTTCGGAGACGGACGAGCAGGACCTGCAGCGCGTCGTCAGGGCCATCTCGGGCGGGACTCCCGTGGAGGAAGTGGCGAGAGAGTTCTCCATCGACCCCGCGGTACAGCGCACAGGCGGCGAGGTGGGATGGTTCCCGGAGGACGTACACGAAACGCTCAACCGCATGTTGTTCGGCGTGGACAGTGAGGGCAATCGACTGCTGCCGTTTGGAGAGCCCAGCCCGCCGCAGTTCGACTCCGAAATGCGGCAGCTCGTCGTATACGTCGTCAAGGAGTACACCGAAGCGCGTGAAGTTACCGACAGCCAGTTCGATAAGCTGACCGACAACGCCCTCACTTCATACTTGAATGAACACCGGCGCGAGTTCGACCTGTACATGGAGCTCAACGACCGCATCTATGCATGGGTGAACCGGCAGGTGGCCATTGCGTCGATCCGTCCAACGCCAACGCCTGAACAGGGATTCCCCGGTCTGGG
The DNA here is from genome assembly GCA_963663555.2 of Dehalococcoidia bacterium. Taxonomy (GTDB): domain Bacteria; phylum Chloroflexota; class Dehalococcoidia; order Lucifugimonadales; family Lucifugimonadaceae. The sequence continues at coordinate 231,795 of CAXXNJ010000005.1, read as the reverse complement.
CGGTCTAGGCGCCGGATTCCAGGCCGCGGCGCCGTGAGCGGCCCATCCGCCTCAGCAGGCGCCGCGCGACTGGTCGGCATAGGTCTCCTGGGCCTGGGGACCGTCGGAGGCGCCGTGGCCAAGGCCATTCTGCAAGACGCGGCCCGCCCCGGGTCACGCGACGTCTCACTAAACCTGCGCCGGGCCCTCGTGCGGGACGCCAACCGCACCCGCAACGTCACGCTGCCGGAGGGCGTCATCACAACAAACCCCGCCAGCTTGGTCGATGACCCTGAAGTGGACATCGTCGTCGAGCTGATGGGCGGCGAGGAACCTGCACGAGGCCTTATGGAGCGTGCGCTGTCGGCAGGTAAGCACGTCGTCACGGCCAACAAAGAGGTGATTGCCAGGCATGGCGACGGCCTGTCCCGGCTGGCCGCAGAGCGGGGCGCACGCCTCTACTTCGAGGCCAGCGTGGGCGGCGGCATACCCATCCTGGGGCCGCTTACTAGAGACCTGGCCGCCAACCGGGTTAGAAGCGTGAGGGCCATCATCAACGGCACCACGAACTACATCCTGACGCGTATGGCGACCGAGGGCGCGCAGTTCGCCGACGCCCTGCAAGAGGCCCAGTCCCTGGGTTACGCCGAGGCCGACCCCACCAGCGACGTCGAGGGCTTCGACGCCGCATATAAGATCGCCATACTCGCCTGGCTGGCCTTCGGCACGCGCCCTCCACTCGACGGCATTCACCGCGAGGGCATCAGCGGCATCGGCGCGCTCGACTTCAGCTACGCCGAGCAGCTAGGCTACACCATCAAGCTGCTGGCCATCGCGCAGCGCGACGACGGCGGACTGCTCGTGAGGGTGCACCCCGCCATGGTGCCGAAAGACGTGCCTATGGCGAACGTCAACGGCGTCCTCAACGCCGTCGAGATCGAGGGCGATCTGGTCGGCCCGCTGTGGCTTCAGGGCAGAGGGGCGGGAGCCGATCCCACCTCCAGCGCAGTCATGGGAGACATCCGGCGCGTGGTGGAGGGCATGGAGACGAGCGCCCCGCCCGGTTCCACCGGCGCCGGCGACGACCAGAGCCTCGACCTGCTGCCAATGAGTGCGCTCACCTCGCAGTACTACTTGCGTATGACGGCGCTCGACAGGGCGGGCGTGCTGGCAAGGATCTCAGGCGTGCTGGGCGAGCACAACATCAGCATCCACTCCGTACTCCAGATGGACAATGACGTGACTCTGGGCACTGCGACCCTCGTGATAATGACGCACCCTTCAAGAGAGGCTAACATGCAGAATGCTGCCGGCCGGTTGCGGCAGCTTGAAGCCGTCGGCAGCCTCGATAATCTCATTAGGGTGGAGAGTTACGCCAGCGCGTCCTGACCTGGACGCTGGGGCGCTCCCGCCGGGTGTTACGGATCCCCCTGCAAGTTTGGGTATGAATTCAGGCGTAATAGAACGCTACCGCGACCTGTTGCCCGTGAGCGGGTCCACCCCCAGCGTTTCGCTGGGTGAGGGGTCCACCCCGATGGCCCTCTCCCGCAACATCGGCCCGTCGGTCGGCTGCGATAACCTCTATCTGAAGCTGGAGGGCTGCAATCCCACCGGATCCTTCAAGGACCGCGGTATGGCGATGGCGATAGCCAAGGCGCTGGAGGGCGGCTGCACGAGGATCATCTGCGCCTCGACCGGCAACACCAGCGCGTCCGCCGCCGCTTACGGCGCAAGGTACGGGCTGGAAACCCTCACGCTGGTGCCGGCGGGCGAGATAGCCCTCGGCAAGCTGGCGCAGGCCATGGCCTACGGAGCGCGCATCCTCGCCGTGGACGGCAGTTTCGACGACGCCCTGCAGGCCGTGCGCGGCCTCGTCGACATCATGGACATCGAACTCGTCAACTCCCTCAATCCATACCGGCTGCAGGGACAGAAGACGGCGGCCTTCGAACTGGTGGACGACCTCGGAGACGCGCCGGACATCGTATGCATGCCGGTCGGCAACGCAGGCAACATCACCTCATACTGGATGGGCTTCCGCGAGTACGCCGACGCCGGGAAGACCGGCAAGCTGCCGAGGATGATGGGATTCCAGGCCGCAGGCGCAGCGCCAATCGTACACGGACGCAAGATCGACAGCCCCGAGACGGTGGCGACCGCCATCCGCATCGGCAATCCGGCCAGCTGGGAGAGGGCCGAACTGGCGCGGGACGAGTCGGGCGGAATGATAGAGACCGTTAACGACGAGCAGATAATCTCGGCCTACCTGCGGCTTACCAGGGAGGAAGGGGTGTTCTGCGAACCGGCCTCGGCCGCCTCGGTCGCCGGCCTCTTGCGCCTGCCGGAACTGGGCGTGGACCTCAAGGGAAAGACCGTCGTCTGCATCCTCACCGGCAACGGCCTCAAAGACCCCGGCACGGCCGAGAGCCGCGCTCTTGTCGAGATCGAGTACGTCTCGCCCGAGCTGAAGGACATCGCCCAGATGCTGTCAACGGAAGGGCCGGGCAAAGCCTCCACATGAGACGGCCCAATGTCACGACAACAACCGGCCATCCCCGCCGCGTGCAGTCCTCACCCGCCATTGGAGAGGCGGCGCCCCGGCGTTCCACAAGGAACTCGGTTTGACCGGCCCCAACGCGGTCACGGAGGAGACCTTCGAGTCGCTGGCCGCGATCGCGCCCGACCCCTGCACGCACGGCACGTTCTTCGAACGGCACGAGTGGCTAAGGGCATGGTGGGAAGAGGCACGCGATGAAGGTGCGCTTAGGCTCCTGTCCGTCAGGGACGAACGCGGCGACGTGTCCCTGGTTGCGCCACTCTACGTGCATGACGGCACGGTAGCATTCCTGGGCGGGACAGATCTCTTCGACTATCACGACCTGATCCTGCCCGGCGGCGAGGGTGAGTCCTCCGGCGCCGCCGCACACGCGCTGGTACGGCGACTCTCCGCGGATGAGGACATCCGCCGACTGGAGTTCTTCTCCCTGCGGGAGGACTCTTTCGCATTCAGACAGCTTCCCGGCCTGTGCCGCGAACGGGGCTGGGAGGTCTCACTGGAAAGGGAGGACGTGGCGCCGCGCTTGCAGTTGCCCGACACGTGGGACGAATACCTCGCCGGACTCAGGAGGAGGGACAGGCACGAGTTGAGGCGCAAGCTCAGGCGGCTCGAACGCACGCCCGGCACGCGGAACTACGAGCTGTCCGCCGGCGGCGACGTGGAGGCCGGCATGGACGACTTCTTCTCGCTGCATCGAATGAGCGGCCCCGACAAGCGGCAGTTCATGACCCCGCGGCGGGAGAGGTTCTTCCGGCGGGTGGCCGTCGGGCTGGCGGAACAGGGAATCGCCAGGCTCAGTTTCGTCGAGGTAGACGGGGAGCGGACCGCCGTCTCTCTTTCATTCGTCTGCGGAGGAGTGCGCTACCTGTACAACTCAGGCTACGACCCCTCCCTGAGGCGCCTGGCGGCCGGCCTGCTAAACCACGCATACGCCATCCGCCGTTCCATTGAGGAGGGCCTGTCGGTATTCGACTTCATGCGCGGAGACGAGCCCTACAAGTACCGCCTCGGAGGCCAAGACAGCATCCTCCACACCCTTACCGCCAGCCGTTGAACCTCCTCACCGGAATGGACGCATCCCAAAGGGGGAACGGGCGGGCACAATGGCCACCCGTTCGTAGGGCGTACGACTCTTGGGCGCCGTAGCACGGTGAGAATCGCTGCGATAAGCGTTCACGGCTGCCCCGTAGCCCAGGCCGGCGGGCAGGACGCGGGCGGCATGAACGTCTACGTCTTGGAGACTGCGAGGCGCCTCGCCGCCCGCGGCGTCGAGGTGGACGTCTTCACGCGCCGCCACGACCCAAATGACCCAGGCGTACTAGAGCTGGGCCACGGCGCGCGACTCGTCCACGTGGAAGCCGGGCCGGTCGATGCAACCAAGACCGAGAACCATCCGTTGCTGCCGCTGTTCACCGAGCGGCTCCTGGAGTTCTGCCGGAGCGAGAACCGCCGGTATGACCTGATAAGTTCCCACTACTGGCTCAGCGGCCTGGTGGGCCTCGATCTGCGGTCCGCCTGGAACGTGCCGCACGTCACCAGCTTCCACACTCTCGCCGAGGTCAAGCGCAGGGCGCGCCCAGGCGAGAGCGACCTGCCAGCGCGCGCCGGTTCGGAGGCCCGCATTGCGGCGGACGCGGACCGCATCGTCGTATGGACCGAGCACGAGCGCGACGCGGTGACGCAATACTACGGGGCCGATGCGAGCCGCATCGAGATCATCCCGCCGGGCGTGGACACCGGCCTCTTTCGTCGATACCGGCAGTCATCGGCGAGGTCGATGCTCGGACTTGGCGATGAGAAGATCGTCCTCTACGTCGGCAGGCTGGAGCGCCTGAAGGGCGTGGACATCCTGCTGGAGGCCATGGCGGCCCTCGACCGTGAACACGACGTCCGGCTGCTCATAGTGGGCGGAGACGCAGACAGCCCGGAGCTGGCTAGGCTGCAAGGACTGGCAAACGCTTTGGGCGTGGCCTCGTTTACGTCTTTCTTGGGCTCCGAGCCGAGAGACCGGATGCCCATCTACTACAACGCCGCAGACCTGTGCGTGCTGCCTTCCTACTACGAGAGCTTTGGCTTGGCCGCGCTGGAGGCCGCAGCCTGCAGCACGCCGGTCGTCGCCTCCAAGGTCGGCGGCCTGCCCTCCGTGGTGAAGGACGGCGAGACGGGTTACCTCATCCCCTCCCGCAGCCCCGGCCTCTTCGCGGACAGGATCGATCTGCTGCTTGCCAATGACGGCCGCCGCCGGATGATGGGAACCGCCGCCCGCGCACACGCCGAGACACTGACGTGGGACGCCGCGGTTGACAGGTTGCTAGCCATGTTCTCCAACGTCACCAGCGCATCCCACACCCCTTCCCGCTGCTGACGGACGCCCCTACGGGTTCCCATTTTCACGGGAATCTACTTTCACCCCCAATACGCCCTTTCCGGCCCCTGAGCCGGAAAGACGGATGCGGCCCCATCCTGCTCATCAGACAAAAGCGCACGTGCTTTCCGGCGCTATGGGATATTCTTCACGAGTCCGCAATCACATTCGACAGGTCCGCAGGGTGACATGCCGCGCCAGGCCGAGCCGAGCGCCAACAACGCCGCCGGAGGTCTCCTACAGGCGATGCTGCCGCGCAGCTACGTGCGCTCGGAGAACACCAGGGCCATACAGGGCCAGCCGGGTCTGCGACCGGACATACTGATAACGGCGGCCGGCCGGTCGCCGGTCGTGGTGGAGGCGGAGTACGAGCCTGCGGCGAACGTCGAATCGGAGGCGAAGTCGCGCCTCGGCCTGACTGTGGCGGCCAACGGACGCGTCATCGAGGCCGCCGTCGCACTCCGCTATCCCGACGAGATAGGCGAGGCGCACGACCTACGCACCGCTCTTTCAGCAGCCCGCCTCTCCTACTGCGTATTCACCGGCCCGACGGAGCGGCTCGAACGCTTCCCGCAGTCCGGCTGGCTGGACGGCTCGGTAGACGACCTGGCCGACATGGTGCGACTCGTATCCGTACCACAGCGCGCCGTGGACGAGGCCACCTCCACGCTGCAAGAGGGCATCGACCGGGCCGCAAATATCCTCGACGAACTGAACGAGATGCGCCCCGGCGTCACCGCGTCGATAGCCCGGCTGCTGGGTATGACCGACGTGCCCCAGACCCGCCGCATGGCATGCGCCATCATCGCAAACGCGCTGGTCTTCCACGGTCGCATCGCAGGAACGCACCAAGAGGTTCCTCCCCTCTCCTTGGTATGCGCCGAAGACTCGCCCAACCCGCAGGGGCAGGCCCTCGCCGCGTGGAGCGCCATTCTCAAGATCAACTACTGGGCCATATTCGCAATCGCAAAGGACATACTCCAGCAGCTCGACGCACACGGAGCCGCAAGGATACTCAGGCGGCTGGGTGAGACCGCACAGCAGGTCAACGCCAAAGGAGTGGACAACGCACACGACCTGACGGGGCGCATCTTCCAGCGCCTGATTGCAGACCGGAAGTACCTTGCGACCTTCTACACCCTGCCTGCGTCGGCGGCGCTGCTGGCCCGTCTCGCAGTCGCAAAGATGGACGGCGTCGACTGGTCGGACGCAGGGGCCGTCGGCAAGCTCCGAATCGGGGACTTCGCCTGCGGCGCCGGCGCGCTGCTCTCCGCCGTCTACGAGCAGGTCGCAGCCCGTCACGAGCGGGCCGGAGGCGATGCGGCGGCCCTGCACAAGACGATGATGGAAGACGTGCTCTACGGATGCGACGTCATGCCGTCGGCGGTCCACATCACAGGCTCCACCCTGTCGGGAGTCGAGCCCGACGTCGTCTTCGAAAACTCCCGCCTCTACACCATGCCCTACGGCCGCATGGAAGACGGCAGCGTGAGCATAGGCTCGCTCGAACTGCTCAAGTCCTCCAGCGTGCTGACACTCTTCAACACCAGCGACCCCGCCATGCGAACCGGCAGCGCAGGTGAGGAGACGGCCGCACAGGTACAAGCCGATATACCCGACGACGGATATGACATGGTGATAATGAATCCGCCGTTTACCAGGCCGGCCTCCGACTGGGAAGGAAGCGGAAGAACCGAGGACTACATAAAGCACTTTAGAGGGCTGAGCACCGGAATGGCTGAGCAGAAAGACATGGCCAAGAGTCTAAGTCGCTCTACAAAGGGTACCTGTTACCACGGCTACGCCGGCATTGCATCGGCGTTTGCGGCGTTGGCCCACAAGAAGATCAAGCCCGGCGGCGTTCTGGCGTTGGTACTTCCCCTTACCGCCGTAAACGGCGTTTCCTGGAGTGGTTTTCGGGCGATGATTGATCACGAATATACAGATTTAACCGTGTTCACAGTAGCAGCTGCGGACAATGATGCCCTGTCCTTTTCAGCGGACACTGGTATGGCGGAGTGCCTAGTGATTGCCCGCAAGCTGAAACCGAATGAAGAACCCGGTGACCGTACGCGTTTCATGTCTCTGCGTCACAGACCGCAGGGATTTGTCCACGCCAATTATTTGGCGAAAGTAGCGACTGGCAACGCGCGACCGAGAAGGATTGAGGACGGACCATACGGCGGCACGAGCCTGATGGTTGGAGAGGAGTTGGCCGGTGAAATGATAACGGCTCCTCGCGGTACAGACGGGAAAGTCTGGAACTCAGTGCGTCTATCAGACCATTCCGTGGCTCAAACAGCCTATTCACTATCCGAGTCCAAATTGTGGCTGCCAGGTCTTGCTTCATCCGTAGATTTGACAGTAGTGAACCTAAGCCATTTGGGTAAACGTGGCTGGCATAGCATGAACATCGCCAGTTCCACCGGACCGTTCGAGAAAGCCGCGCCGAGTCCAACCTCTACATACCCTGCCTTGTGGAGTCACAACGCCAAAAGGGAAACTCGAATGATCTGCCTGCCTGACTCCCAGTTGATCGTCAGGGAGGGAATGGAAGAAAGGGCTGCCTTGGCTTGGGCAACTGCCAGCCGGTCACACATAAGCGTTGACTTTCGCTTTAACTCCCAGCCACTTGCAGCGGCATTCACCGATCAACCAAGTGTCGGCGGACGAGCTTGGCCCAATGTGTCATTCAAAGACAAGAGATTGGAGTGCGTATTCGTAATTTGGGCCAACAGTACTCTTGGTCTTTTGACTTTCTGGTGGAACGCCAATCGCCAAGTGGCCGGCCGTGGAACTATTTCCGTCAGCGCGCTCGACTCCCTCCCCGTCCTAGACCTCCGCGCCCTCACCGACGACCAGCTAGCCACGGCAGAGACCATCTTCGACGAGTTCCGGGACAAGGAGTTCAAGCCTGCCTACCTCGCGGACGCCGACCCCAACCGCGCCCTGCTCGACCGCCGTGTCATCTGCGACCTGCTTGGATTCGATGCGGATATCTACGCGGGAGTCCGCCGCCTGGCCGCCAAGTGGTGCGCCGAGCCGTCCGTGCACGGCGGCAAGGCGCGGCTGAAGGGTGCGGCGCTGGTCATCTAGCGTCTTCCCAACGGGGCGCGCGACGTCAGGCGCGCGCGATGTTACCCACCATGCCGTTACTCCCGGCGCCTCCTTTCCGTCATTCCCGTTTTCACGGGAATCCGTAGGGGGACGCCGCTGCGAGGTGGATGCGCTAGGTGAGAATGGGGTGCGGGCGGTGATATGATTTGTGGTCGGCATTGGGCGCGGAGGGCTGCGCCTGAGTTTGTCCTGTTGAGTAGTGTGAATCCGGAGCGTTCGTCACGTTTGACTGGGAATCTCTAAATGACGGCCTTGTCGTAAGCGGCATCGGTCTGGGCGTCGTCTTCGCCGTCCTCGTCCTGCTTGGCATCGCCATCTGGGCGCTTGGCTGGATCGACGGCGTGCTGTCGGCCAGGGAGGAGCGAGCCGATGAGGAGCCTGCGGAGGAGGTCGACGAGGCCCCGCAGGATGTGCCTCTTCCTGAACGGCCTCCCATATCCCCCGAGGTGGCGGCCGCAATAGGCGCGGCTCTTGCGCTGGCGGAGGCGGAGTCCACCGCGGCGCGGGCGATGCCCGGCCAGCGGCAGCAGAGCCTGGCGGGGGCGTGGCTCCAGTCGGGTCGCGCCAGGCAGATGGCGGAACGGGCCGTACCCCGGAGGCCGCGGCAGTGAGTCCCAGGCGCTATCGCATCACCGTCAGGGGGACCGTTTTTGACGTTGAGGTTGGCGGCCTGGACGCATCGCCCGTCACCGTCACCGTGGACGGCGTGGAGTACGAGGTGGACCTGCCGGGCGCCGCGCCGAGCGCGCCCGCCGCTCGCCGCGCCGCTCCCCGTGCGGTTGCAGCTCCCGCCGCGCCGCGTCCATCTGCGCCCAGGCCGTCGGTGTCCAACCAGGCCGGCGAGGGCGTTGTGAGGGCGATGATGCCCGGCCGCATAGTTTCGGTTAACGTATCAGAGGGCGAGCGGGTCGATAGGAACCATCCGTTGCTCATCATCGAGTCGATGAAGATGGAACAGACCATCGCCTCCCCGCAGGAAGGGACCGTGCGGTCTGTGCACGTCCAGGCGGGCGACAGCGTTCAGCACGGCCAGACGCTCGTGGAGTTGGAGTAGTAAACCGGATGCCTGACTTTGGCAGCGTAATGAGCGAGGTTTGGCAGGGGCTGACTGCGCTTGGCAATGAGCCGCGCATGGTGGCGATGTGGGCGATAGCGGCCGGTCTGCTGTACGTCGGCATCGCGAAGCGCAAGGAGCCGCTGCTGCTGGTGCCCATCGCCAGCGGCATCCTGCTGGCCAACCTGCCCCTGGGCGAACTGATCAGGGTGGCGGGGCACGGCGAGCCGCCGGGCATATTCAGGGTGTTCCAGGACTTCGGCCTGACTACCGACCTGCTGCCGTTGCTGGTATTTCTCGGCCTTGGCGCGCTTACCGACTTCGAGCCGATGCTGTCGAACCCGAAGACGCTGCTGCTGGGCGCCGGCGCGCAGGCGGGAGTGTTCTTTGCGTTGATAGGCGCGTTGCTGCTCGGCATGACCGATTTCTTCAGCTTCGGCATATTCGAGGCTTCGTCGATAGGAATAATCGGCGGCGCCGACGGGCCGACGACGATATTCATCTCGACGCGCATGAGGGAGATAGGCGATGCGATGGTCGCCGGGGGAGTGCAGGACGTGGTCGGCGCAACGGCCGTTGCCGCGTACTCCTACATGGCGTTGGTGCCGATCATCCAGCCGCCCATCATCCGCTTTCTCACGACGAAGCGGGAGCGGCAGATAAAGATGCCGTACTCCTACAAGCCGGTGTCGAAGCGGATGAAGATCATGTTCCCCATAGTGACGGCCATCCTGGTGAGCGTGCTGGTGCCCAAGGCGTCCCCGCTGATAGGGATCATGATGTTCGGCAACCTGCTGAAGGAGTCTGGCGTCGTGGAGCGGCTGTCGGGCACGGCGCAGAACGAGCTGATGAACATAGTGATCATCATGCTCGGCCTCGCCGTCGGCTCGACCATGCCTGCGGCCGTGTTCCTGAAGCCTGAAACGATAGCGATCTTCCTGCTCGGCCTGTTCGCCTTCATCACGGCCACCGCCACGGGCATCGTTCTGGCGAAGGTGATGAACATGGTGTCGAAAGACCCGGTGAACCCGATGATCGGCGCTGCGGGAGTTTCGGCCGTTCCAATGGCGGCCCGCGTGGTGCAGGACATGGCGCGCCAGGAGGACGAGTCGAACTTCCTTTTGATGCACGCCATGGGGCCCAACGTGGCGGGCGTGATCGGCACTGCGACGGTTGCGGGAGTGCTTCTGGCGGTGGTGCCTCAACTGGTCGGCTAGCCGCCCAAGGGCCGTGTGCCTTAGTCCTGTAGAATCCGGCTGCCCGGCGCTTGCCCTTGACTTGTGCCGGTTGCGGCGCGGCTAGAGGCGGCCGTCCGTGCATAGACAGTCATACCAAAGCGAGGACTTGAAAGTGCCAGACCGCAGCATGAGGGGCGTCTACCCGATACTCTCCACGCCGTTCAGGAAGGACGGAAGCATCCACTACGAGGACCTTGAAAAAGAGGTGGAGTGGTTCGTCGAGTCCGGCGTGGACGGGATGGGCATAGCCATGGCCAGCGAGGTGTACAAGCTGACGGGGCCTGAACGCGATGAGGTACTGACCCGCGTTGTCGAGACGACAAACGGGCGGGCCAAGGTGGTGATGAACACGGGAGCGGAGGGCACCGACGTCACAATCGACCAGTCGAAGCGCGCCGAGGACCTTGGCGCCGACGCTTTGATGATACGTCCGCCAACGTACGTGCCCACGGTGGCTTCGGAGGTCATCGAGTTCTTCGTGCGGATAGGCGAGGCTGTCTCGATACCCATCTTCATGCAGGACCAGAGCAACGCCCAGGTTCCGCCCGGCATGGCGGTGGCGTGCGCGGCGCGCAACGAGAACCTGTGCTACATCAAGGTCGAGTGCCCGCCGACCGTGCCGCGCACCGCCGAGGCTGCGCGGCTGCGGGGCGACAGCGGCCTGATACTTTTCGGCGGGGCCGGCGGCGCTTTCTTCCTGGAGGAGCTGCGCCGGGGCTCCGTGGGAACGATGCCCGGTTCGACCATGCCGGACGTGTGGGTGCGCATCTGGAATCTCTGGGAGAAGGGCGACGAGGACGCGGCGGAGCGCGAGTTCTTCCGCTACGCGCCGCTGATTCGGACGCTGGCGCAGGGTCAGGGCCTGTCCAACAGGATCTACAAGTACGTGATGGCCCGCCGCGGGATTACCGGCCTAGAGTCGTCCTACGGGCGCCACCCCGGGCTCGACCCTGACGAAACGCAAATCCGTGAACTGGACCGGCTGCTAGAGGAGCACGGGCTGGTTTGAGCGGCGAAACGTCTTCCGGCAACTGTTCCTGCGCCTGTACGCGCGGGCGGACTTTTCGCCCGCCGGCCGCGCCGCCGAGTGGGTCGTCCGCCCGCACTAGATTACGAATAGCCTGCAATAGGACGGGCCGCGCAGGTCCCCGGCGGCCATGATCGATCTAGCGGCCACTGAGTACGCCGTTCTCGCGGCCGTATCCGCCGTCTCAGGGGTGATCGGCGGCATGTCTGGGCTGGCGCTTGGAACGATGCGGCTGCCGGTAATGCTCTTCCTTGGAATAGACCCGCTTACGGCGGCGGGCACCAACATGGGCGTCGGGATGTTCGGCTCCGTGGCAGGCAGCTGGGAGCACTTGCGGTCTGGCAGGGTGGTGCTTCGAGTGGTGTTTGTGATGGGCTTGCCCGCCGTTCTGGGCACGTTCATCGGGGCCGCCTTCGCCGACTTGGTTCCGGCGTGGGCGTTGCTTATAGCGGTGTCGGTACTGATCCTGTGGTCCGCGACCACGCTGATAGTACGAGCCATAAGCCCGGACAAGACGGAGTTGCACTCTCGCTCCGGCTACCCTGTCCACCCGGGCAGGCAGCGCGTAGTCCAATTTGCGAAAGACAGCGCGGTGAGCGCCACCATCGGCATTTTGGGCGGAGCCGTGGGGCTGCTGCTCGCCATGCTGCGAATGCCGGCGCTGATCAACCTGATGAAGCTCGCTCCCGGTCAGGCGGTTGGCACGAACACGGCGATAGGCGTGCTGATAGGGCTGTTTGGGCTGGGAGGCCACCTTATCGGCGGCAACGTATCGTGGCCGCTGCTGGGAGTGATGGGAGGGGCGGCCGTCGTCGGGTTCTTCTTGGGCGCGCGCCTGACCGGCGCCATCAAGGCCGACCGTTTGCGCCTGGTGATCGGCATCGTGCTGCTTTGCCTTGTTCCCGTCACGCTGATCAACGGCATATCGGAGATGTTGAACGGCTAAGCGCCCCGGCAGTCATGCTCAGGCCCATATAATTCCCTGCAACCGGAAGTGTCGGCCGCCTATGCGGCTGCAAGGACAAGTCGGCAGGACGCGCTAGTTTGAATATGGCATCGCCCGGCGCAAAGATATGGGCCGCGCTCGAGGCTGAGCGGCCTCTCCAGGTCGCGGGCGCAGTCAACGCCTACAGCGCCATGCTTGCTGCGTCCGCCGGCTTCCGGGCGGTCTATCTTTCCGGCAGCGGCGTTGCGACGGCCTCTTACGGGCTGCCGGACCTGGGAATGACAACGCTGGACAACGTTGCGGAGGACGTACGGCGCATTGCCGGCGCGGTAGACCTGCCGCTGCTCGTCGACGCGGACACTGGTTGGGGCGCGGCCATGATGATCGCCCGCTCGACCCGCGAGCTGGCGCGGGCGGGCGCCGCCGGGATGCACCTTGAGGACCAAGTGCAGGCCAAGCGGTGCGGGCACCGGCCGGGCAAGCGGCTCGTATCCGCCGGCGAGATGTGCGACCGCATCAAGGCCGCCGTCGACGCCCGGCCCTACGGCGAATTCGTCATCATGGCCCGCACCGATGCCGTCGCCGGCGAGGGACTGTCCGCCGGAATCGCTCGCTCGCAGGCATACGTGGAGGCCGGGGCGGACATGATCTTCGCAGAGGCGATAGAGACGTTGGACGGCTATGCCAGCTTCACCGGGGCAGTCGACGCGCCGGTCCTTGCCAACATCACCGAGTTCGGGGTAACGCCGCTGTTCACCGTCAGCGAGTTGGGCGGCAGCGGCGTGGCGCTCGTCCTGTATCCCCTGTCGGCATTCAGGGCGATGAGCGCGGCGGCGTTGGAGGTCTACCATGAACTCCGCTCCATCGGCACCCAGCGAGGCTTGCTGGACAAGATGCAGAGCAGGGAAGAGCTGTACAGTCAAATTGGATACCACGACTACGAGCGCAAGTTGGACGAGCTGTTCTCGTCCGACGGGGAGACATAAGCGATGACCACTGCGTCCGAGGGCCTGGCCGGCGTAATCGCCGGACGCTCCGCAATCGCCACGGTCGGCCACGAGAGTTCCGGCCTCACCTACCGGGGCTACGGCATAGCCGACCTCGCCAAGCACGCAACCTTTGAGGAGGTGGCGTACCTGCTGATCTATAACCGCCTTCCGAACAGGGCGCAGCTCGATGCCTACAACGCGAAGCTGAAGGGGATGCGCGGGCTGCCGGACGAGCTAAAGACCGTGCTTGAACTGACGCCGGGCACGGCTCACCCGATGGACGTCTTACGCACCGGCGTATCCGTGCTGGGCGTGCTGGAGCCGGAGGGCGAGGACGGCAGGACCGGGGCGGGCATAGCGGACCGCCTCACTGCGTCCCTAGGCGGAATGCTGGTCTACTGGTACAGGTTCCACCAGCGCGGGGAGAGGATCGACACCTGCACGGACGACGACTCGGTGGCCGGGCACTTCCTGCGGCTGCTGACGGGCGCCGATCCCGATGCGGACAGGCGGCGGGCGCTCGACATGTCGCTGGTGCTGTACGCGGAGCACGAGTTCAACGCCTCCACCTTCGTCGCCAGGGTAGTCGCCAGCACGCTGGCCGACTTCTATTCCGCAATCGCCGGCGCCATAGGAGCGCTGCGCGGTCCGCTGCACGGCGGTGCAAACGAGGCCGCCATGGAGTTGATCGGCAGTTTCGATTCACCCGGAGAGGCAGAAAAGGCGCTGCGCCAGATGCTGGCGCTAGGCGGCTAATCATGGGATTCGGGCATCGCGTCTACAAGACCGGCGATCCCCGGTCGGACTTCGTCAAGGAGGCTTCCAAGCGGTTGGGCGAGCAGTCCGGCGACGCGACGCTGTACGAGATATCGGAGCGCATAGAGCAGGTGATGCGGCAGGAGAAGAGGCTGTTTCCGAACCTCGACTTCTACTCGGCGTCGGTCTACCACTACTGCGGCGTGCCGACCTCCATGTTCACGCCGCTGTTCGTCATTGCCCGCACTGCGGGATGGGCCGCGCACGTGATAGAGCAGCGCAACGACAACAAGCTGATCCGCCCGCTGGCCGAGTACACCGGCCCGGAAATGCTGGAGTGGACGCCAATCGACTTGCGGCCATAGGCGGCAACCGTCTATGCGCAACGCCGCAGGGACTTTCGTCGCACGTCGGAATCCGTGGCGCGGCGGAAGGATGAAAATAGGGACACGATGAGATGCCTGAGCGCGAAGCCATAATCGATGCCATAGCGGAATACGCAACGGGCCCGGACGAGACGGGGGAACTGGCGACGGACACGGCGCGTCTCTGCCTAATCGACTCGCTGGGCTGCGCCCTGCTGGCGCTTAACTATCCGGCCTGCACGCGGCTGCTTGGCCCGCACGTGGATGGAACGGTCGTGCCCGGCGGGGCGCGCGTGCCGGGCACGTCATACTCACTGGATCCGGTCAAGGCGGCCTTCGACATAGGGGCCGCCGTGCGCTGGCTGGACTTCAACGACACCTGGCTGGCCGCCGAGTGGGGGGCATCCGTCGGACAACTTCGGCGCAATCCTGGCCCTTGCCGACTACTTGAGCCGCTCGCAAAGCGACAAGCCGCTCGCCGTGGGCGACGTGCTGGCGGCTGCGGTCAAGGCCTACGAGATACAGGGCGTACTTGCGCTGGACAACGCCTTCAACAGGGTGGGCATCGATCACGTGCTGCTCGTCAAGGTGGCGTCGGCTGCCGTGGCCGCCGCGATGCTCGGAGGCGACAGGGAGCAGGTCTACAACGCGGTGTCCAACGCCTGGCTCGATGCCACGCTGCGCGTCTACCGGCAGGCCCCAAACACCGGCTCGCGCAAGTCGTGGGCCGCCGGGGACGCATCCAGCAGGGGAGTCCGGATGGCCCTCATGGCCATGCGCGGCGAGATGGGCTACGACTCCCCGCTAACGGCTCCGGGATGGGGCTTCCAGGAAAGGTGGTTCCGGGGCGAAGAGATCACGCTGGCCCGGCCCCTCGGTTCGTACGTGATGGAGAACGTGCTCTTCAAGATCTCCTACCCGGCCGAGTTCCACGCTCAGACCGCCGTCGAGTGCGCGGTGGAGCTGCATCCGCAGGTCGGACATCGAGTGGACGAGATCGAGTCGGTGAGGATAACGACGCAGGAGCCGGCGGTGCGAATCATCGACAAGACCGGCCCGCTCATGAACCCGGCCGACCGCGACCACTGCCTGCAATACATGGTTGCCGTGCCGCTCATCAAGGGAACGCTGGACGCCGACGACTACGAGGATGAGGCGGCTGCCGACCCGCGGATAGACGCCCTGCGCGCCCGCATGAATGTGGTCGAGGACCGCCGTTACAGCGTCGACTACCTCGACCCCGACAAGCGCTCCATCGCCAACGCCGTGCAGGTCTTCTTCAAGAACGGCGATTCGACCCCCAAGGTGGCCGTGGAATACCCCGTGGGCCACCGGCGGCGGCGGAAAGAGGCGACGCCCCTCCTATGGCGCAAGTTCGAGTCCAACCTGCGAACCAGGTTCTCCCCCGCCCGCGCCGACGCCATCATGCAGACGTGCCGCGACTCCAACAGGCTAGACGCCATGCCGGTTGACAAGTTCATAGACCTGTTCGTTCCCTGAGCCCGGCCGCACAATTTGGGCATCGCCGCGTCGGTAGCTGTGCAGGGCGGAAGCTTGGCGTGTGACATATGGCGGACGGCAAATTCCAAAGCATGGCACAATCGGTTGGGAAGGGGCGAGATGACTTTGGCTACTGCACTGGACAGAGACGGAATTCTCCTCAGGTCGGCAGGCTTCGACGCTGACCGTGAAGAGCCTTCCTTCTACTCCCGGCTGGGGGCAACGCTGCAACTGGGGGACTTCTTGGAGGTTTCCCCCGATTGGCCGTCCCCAACTGCCATCATTGCCGACGGGCCGTACGGACTGGGCGCATTTCCCGGAGACCCGCTTTCCCATCACGAATTGGCAGAGTGGTACCGGCCCCACGTAGAGGTGTGGTCCGAAAGGGCTATGCCCGATACGACGCTGTGGTTCTGAAACACCGAGATCGGCTGGGCCACCGTGCACCCGCTCCTGGCAGCCCATGGCTGGGACTATCGGGGGTGCCACATTTGGGATAAGGGCGCCGGTCACATCGCCGGCAATGCGAACAGCAAGACCTTTCGGAAATTTCCCGTCGTCACTGAGGTCTGCGCCCAATACGTTCGTCGCGTCACCCTAGAATCCAACGGCAAGGGGATCAATCTACAACAGTGGCTGCGCAGCGAGTGGAAGCGCACCGGTATACCTTTTGCCAAGGCCAACGAGGCGTGCGGCGTAAGGAACGCCGCTACTCGAAAATACCTGACGGAATGCCATCTCTGGTACTTCCCGCCACCCGAAGCGTTCGAGCGGATGGCATCGTACGCCAACAGATACGGAAAGCTTCAGGGTAAGCCGTATTTCAGTATCG
Source organism: Dehalococcoidia bacterium (assembly GCA_963663555.2). Taxonomy (GTDB): domain Bacteria; phylum Chloroflexota; class Dehalococcoidia; order Lucifugimonadales; family Lucifugimonadaceae. The sequence continues at coordinate 215,070 of CAXXNJ010000005.1, read as the reverse complement.
ATAGCAAGAGGCCTCTAAGCGGAATTGAATGGGGCCGGATGCGGGCAAAGTTCTACTGCAACGTCGGCATTACCAACGTCTGGAGGGAACCGGCAGTACGCGGTACGGAACGACTGAAGCATGAATACAAGATCGCGCACATGAACCAGAAGCCGTTGCGTCTACTTGAGCTAGCCATTACCGCATCTACTGATCCGGGCGATTTTGTCTGGGAACCCTTTGGCGGCCTTTGTTCGGTGGCCATTGCACCTGTAAATACCGGGCGCAAGCGCTTCAGCGCCGAAGTCTTGGGAGGAATACTTCTCGGTATCGCGCGACAGGCTCTCACGTCATGCCAGCCCCCTCCCGCTCAGCCTCCAAGCCCAGTCCCGACTGGCCGCACGCCGAACTCCACGACAGGGTGGTTCGCGCGCTCTACTCGGTGCCTGCGCACTTCGAAAGCCCCACTGTCATTGAAGGGCTGGTCGCCACGGACTTGCAAACGCTGAACCAGATGCTTGGTGCGACGATCGAGGCGCAGGTCGTGTCAACGTTGAATCGCATGAGAACTGCGTGGGACCCGGAGGAACAGTACATCCGCTACTCGTTCTATCGCCAAGCTCAGGTATTTCCCGATGTCCTTCTAAAGGCTGACCGCAACGGCTCCGAAATTCTCATGGGAATCGAACTGAAGGGCTGGTATCTGCTGGCAAAGGAACAGATGCCCAATTTCCGGTTCCAAGTTACGCCGGACGCGTGCGCGCCGGCAGATTTGCTGGTGGTCGTGCCTTGGGCCTGAGCAACGTCTTGTCAGGTACTCCCATAACGTTCAAGCCGTTTGTCGTTTCTGCCAAGTATGCAGCCGAGTACCGCAACTACTGGTGGACGGAAGTGCGGGAGGCAAAGGGCGACAGAGGCATCAAGACCCCGGAACGAGTCACTCCCTATCCGTCCAAGAGCGACCAGACCACTGACCGCCCCGAAAGTGACAGGGGCGGCAACTTTGGACGCCTTGCGCGAACCGGTCTGATGGACGACTATATTTCAGAGATCATGGCTCTGCCGCTGTCCGGTATTCCGGTCAAGGAATGGACGGGCTTCCTTAGAAGATTCAGGCAGTAGAGCCGCTTGGCGCCTACGGTCACTCGTCGGACCTCCCCTACTAAGAGCGTCAGACTCCCCACTGGATAGGCATCTTGCAGGCGGTTTGCCTTAGAGTAGTCTCAGCCATGCAAGGGTGGATCCTCCACCAACCGCTCAGGGCGGATATTATTCGCTTGGCTTACGCGGATCCTTGCATTCAGATTGAGGAGCCATGATGACTTCGAGAGAGCAGCCGGGCCCGAACATCGGGACGAGCGTTATGCAAGAACACGATCGGGTGAAGATCTGGGAATTGAAGCTGGATCCCGGAGAGGCCAGCGAGTGGCACGCTCACGAGCGCAACTACGTGTTCATCGTAATCGAGGGCGGCCGGCTGCTCGCCGAGTATGCCGACGGCACGTCCAGCGTCTCCGACTCGGAACCGGGGGACGTCGTCTACAACCGGCCGTCCACCCACCGCGTCACGAACACCGGGAACACCCGCTACCGCAACGTGATCGTCGAACTGCTTTGACGGCCTGGGACGGGGACGCGGCGCGCGTATACTGTTCTTTGGCGGCTCGCCCGAGCCGGGAATGACGAGTTAGCCCATGTCTGTAACAACTGGCAGCCACCTGCTGATCGAGGCTCTTAGGGCCGGGGGCGTGGATACCGTCTTCGGCATAGCGGGCGACCACATCCTGCACCTGCTCGACGTGATGGCGGACGAGCCGATCAGGATGATCGACACCCGCCACGAGCAGGCGGCCGTACACATGGCGGACGCCTACTCCAGGCTTCTGCGCCGCCCCGGCGTCGTCCTGTCCACCACGCCCGGCCACGCCAACACCATTCCGGGATTGGCGAACGCCATGCACTCCGAGGCGGCCGTCATCAACATCGCCGGCGCGGCCGACTCCCCCAACCTCGGCCGCGGCGCCATGCAAGAGTTCGACCAGGTCGGCGTCGCGGCCCCGGTTACCAAGGGGGCCTGGCAGATCCCGTCGCCGGAGCGGATACCGGAATACGTCTCGCTGGCGATGAGGACCGCAATGGCGGGGCGGCGCGGGCCCGTGCATCTAACCATTCCGCACGACTTCCAGTCAGCCGAGGTCGATTCCGCAGCGGCCCTGCGCTACATGCCGTCGGAGTACTCCAATCCCAGGCCGGTAGCGGGCGACGCCGGGCAGGCCGAGCGGGCCATCGAGCTGCTTCACGCTGCCGAGCGGCCGATGATATTCGCCGGGCCGGGGGCGGGCGCCACCGTGGAGCCGCAGGAGCTGGCGAAGCTGGTGGAGACCTGCCGGATTCCGCTGTTCACCGAAGACTCAGCCCGCGCCCTCATACCGGACAGCCACCCGTACAGCATGGGCTTCGGCTACCTGCCCCTCAACAAGGCGGCGCAGCGCATCGGCGAGGCGGACGCCGTACTTTTGCTGGGCAGACGGCTCGACTACATGGTCGGATTCGGGGGCAGCCCGCCCTTCCATCCGGACGCCAGCAAGATCGTCGTAGACCCTTCACCGGATGAGATCGGACGAGCCAGATCGGTCGACGTGGGCATACAGGCGGACGTTGGGCCGGTGGTATCCCAGCTTACCGACCTCGCCTCAAAACGCCGCTGGGCGGAAACGGCGTGGGTAAAGTCGCTAAGAGATACCCGCGCCGCCTACAAGGAGGAACTGGCCGAGCTGGCGGTTGAAGCCGATCCGATGCACCCGATGTTCGTCAGCCAGACCCTCCGTAAATTCATTGACGACGACACGCCGATGACCTTTGACGGCGGCGACTACTGCCACTTCTTCCGTGCGTCCTTTCCGGCGAACAAGCCCTTCCGGTGGTCGTACGTGAGCAGCTTCGGGATGATCGGCGTCGGACTACCTTACGCGCTGGGAGCGCAGGCGGCGTATCCCGGCAAGCGCAGCGTGCTGGTCGTCGGTGACGGCTCGATAGGCTTCAACGCCATGGAGTTCGATACGGCCGTGAGACACGATCTTCCGGTGGTCGCGGTGGTCGGCAACAACAGCATTTGGGGCATCGACTGGCAGATACAGAAAGGGTTGTTCGGCAGGACGGTGTGGACCGACCTGGTCCCATCACGCTACGACCTGGTGGCCAAGGGCCTCGGCGCGCACTCGGAGTACGTCACGCGGGCATCCGACCTCGAACCGGCCCTAAAGCGCGCGTTCGACTCGGGGCGGCCGGCTCTCGTCAACGTGGAGATCGACGAGGTGATCTCCCCCGTCGCCGAGGCGGCGATCAGCCGCAAGCTCGGCTCCCACGGCTAGCCCGGAGCAGGCACAGTAGGCTCAAGAGGAGATTGAACGTGCCATTCTTCAATCAGAACGATACGGAAGGATTTGAACTTGTTCCCGGGGTGACTTGCCGCCCGATCTGGGGCGAGCGGATCATGATGGGGCTGATAGACATCTCCCCCGGCGCAGAAATCCCGAACCACACTCACCCGCACGAGCAGTGCGGCAGGGTGCTCTCAGGCGCCTTCTATCTCACCATCGACGGCGAGACGAGGCTGATACGTGAAGGCGACCACTACGTGATTCCGCCGCACGTGGAGCACTCGGCGAAGGGCACGGACAGCCCCTCGCTGGCGATGGACATATGGTCGCCGCCCCGCGAGGAGTACGTCGAGCGGCTGAGCGCGGGGTAGGGCGCGACCGGCTCGCCGCCTTACGTCGAACGCGCTCCGTTCCGGCAGGGCCCCGCTATCGTCGCGGCCAGATGCCGGCCAACAACAGGGCTATCGCCGCGTTAAACGAGATAGCGCCCACCAGGAAGCTGAGCGCAGTCGCAAGCCGTAGCAGGGCGGTCGGACTCTCATCCGAGTCCAAGTTCAGCCCCTGTGAGGGGGGCAGGACGAGGCTCAAGGCCAGGAACCCGATCAGTGCGATAACGCTCAATAGCGCCGACATCTCCAGGAGTTGCCCGCGTACCTCCTTGGCGCCCGATGCCCGTGCGGACAGCGCCAGCAACGCCACCAGACCCGCGATGGCCGCGGTCACCATCGGTACGAGGGACTCGCCGGCGGCGAACGAAAAGAACCACCACGCCATCCCGACAAACGAAAGGAAACCGATTCCCAGCGGGGCTATCAGATCTATCCTCGCTTGCCGCATCTGTGTAGCCGCCCCGGTACGCCGTGACGTGCCTCGCTCTCCGGCAACGCCCGCAGCGGCCGGGTTGTTTTGCCTAGACCTCTGTGAGTACATCTCCAACCTTCGCCTTCCTATTGGGCCGATAGCGGGCCGGCTCTTCCGAATTGCCGGCCTCAGAGCCGGCTAGCCGTCAGCCCGGCTTTCGCTTGGCCGCACCTTTCCTGGTCAAACGACGTGAGACGGTCTGGGCACAGGACCGGCGCGCAACGTCCGTTGGCCGTCCCGGCCGCGCGCCCAGCGTCCGCCTTCGATGGCGCTAGGGCAGCGGCGGTACTTCCTCGCCCTTGCTGGCCCAGAAGATCTTGCCGATCTCGACGAGAGCCGCCTTGAATTCCTGGGCCTTCTCCATGTCGACGTTCTGCTTCACGTGCGATCCCAGCTTGCAGGCGTTCCAGACCAGCTCGTGAAGATTGGGGTTCGCCTCCAGGTGTTCCGGCTTGAAGTAGTCGGTCCAGATGATGAGAATGTCATCCTTGGCCTTGCGGGCGTGCTCCTCCTTTGCGGCAATGTAGCGGCTAAAGGAGTTCCCGTTCGCGGCGGTCATGTCTCCGGACAATTCGCCGATCAACTCGGTCATCCTTATCACCGTCTGGGCCGCCTGGATGGCGTCCCGCGGGTCGTAGATGCCGCACGGAATGTCGCAGTGGGCGTCCGCCGAGCCGATGGGGGATATGGAATCGAAGATTCGCGCTATTCGATGCAACATGGTCTTACCTGACTCCCGGTTGCTTGAACTGTTCGCTGGCCGGAATCAAGAACCTCCCGCTTCGCTTCAACGGTCAATCGTCGACTCGAAATGGAAGGCGTCTACCGGCCAGTCTGGGTAAATTTATCAGAACTGGGAAATTCGACAAGGTTTACATGCGTGTTTGAGCGAATTCTGGAGCTGGTGACGAGGAAGCTGGTCCGCGTGCGCGGGCCGAGCATGTACCCGGCATTCAGTCATGGCGGCTGGGTGCGCGTCTCCCGCCGGGCCTATCGCCGCCGCCGTCCGGCGCGGTTCGACGTGGTGCGGTTCAGGGATCCGGCGCGGCCCGGAAAATGGTCGATAAAGCGCATCGTCGGGCTTCCGCTGGAGTTCGTGGAACTGCGGGATGGTCGGCTGACGGTGGACGGCGCGCCGGTTGACGAGCCACACGCCGCCGGGCGGGTGTACGGCAACCACGCGTGGGCGCCGCGGGAGGGCGAGTACGTAGCGCTCGGCGACAACCGGGCCGCCTCTACCGATAGCCGGAAGTACGGCCCAGTCAGGCTGGGGGACATCGACGGCGCCGTGGTGGGCCACTTCCGCGCCGGGTGAAGCCGGACAACACGGGCGCGCTTGGGAAGACGGCGCGCTGCTAGCGGCCGCCGTTCAGCCAGCGCGCGGCGTCGCAAGCGGAGTATGTGATGATGGCGTCGGCTCCCGCTCTCTTGATGGAGGTCAGAACCTCGATGGTGGCGCGTGTACCGTCTATCCACTCGTTAGCCGCGGCGGCCTTCAGCATGGAGTACTCGCCGCTGACGTTATAGGCGGCCAGGGGTGCGTCGAACCGGCGCTTGGCCTCGGCGATGACGTCGAGGTAGGCGAGGGCCGGCTTGACCATCACCACGTCCGCCCCTTCGTCGAGGTCGGCCTGGATCTCCGCCATCGCCTCTTCGCGATTGGAGGGCTGCATCTGGTAGGCGCTGCGGTCGCCGAATCTGGGCGCCGAGTCGGCTGCCGTCCTGAAAGGGCCGTAGAAGGCCGATGCGTACTTTGCCGAGTAGCCGATTATGGCGGTCGAGGAAAATCCATCGCCGTCCAGCGCAGCCCTGATGGCCGCCACCTGCCCGTCCATCATTGCCGACGGCGCCACGGCGTCCGCTCCGGCCCGTGCGTGCGACACGGCTACGCGCGCCAGCAGGGGCAGGGTGGCGTCGTTGTCCACCTGGCCGCCGGGAGTCAGTGCGCCGCAATGGCCATGAGAGGTGTATTCGCACATGCACACGTCGGTTATCACGGCCATTTCGGGGACCGCCGACTTGATTTCGGAAACGGCCCTTTGCACCGCCTCGTCCGGGTCCCACGCGGCGCTGCCGAGGTCGTCCTTGTCTGCCGGCAATCCGAATAGCAGCACGGCGGGAACGCCCAGGCCGAAGGCGCCGGCCGCCTCCTTCACCGCCTCGTCGACCGACAACTGGTACTGGCCCGGCATGGGCTCTATCGCCCGCCTCACACCGGAGCCGTCTGTCACGAAGAGCGGGTAGATGAAGTCGGACGGTGAGAGTCTCGTCTCTGCGTTCAGAGCGCGGAGGGCGTTGGAGCTTCGCCTCCGCCGGAGCCTTCTAAAGGGCGGGAGTGCGTTGTTGGTCATCCGGGGGTATCTCCGGCAAGGCGCCCGACCAGGGCTGATACAAGCCCCTTCATCGTCTGCTCCCTTGCCACGACGTCGACTCTTATGCCGAGGTCTTCAGCGGTCCTGGCGGTGATTGGCCCGATGCAGGCCACGATGGAACGGTTTACGGGATCCACGTCGCCGTCCAGCAGCCGCACGAGGTTCTTGACGGTGGACGAACTGGTGAAGGTGGTGGCGTCGACGCCCGGCCCGTTGGGATCATACGCATCGCGCGCCGCCTTCCACGACTCGGCGGGCATCTCGATCTTGTAGGCGACCGCCTCTTCCACATGCAGCCCCAACTCGCGCAGGCCCTGCGGCAACGTCTCTCTGCCGATGTCCGACCGGAGGCATAGCGCCCTGCCGCCGTCTACGCCGGTCTTGGCGAACTCTTCCACCAGCGCCTCCGCCACGTATACGTCTGGCGACAGGTCGGCGCGAATGCCCATTTCGGACAGGGCTGCGGCGGTGGCTGCCCCCACGGCCGCGACGCGCACGCCGAACAGAGCGCGGGAATCGAGGCCCAGCGCCTCAAGCCTATTCCACAGGCCCCTGACCCCGTTCGGGCTGCTCAACGTCAGCCAGTCGTACTCGTCTATGTTGGAAATGGCGGCGTCCAGGGCCTCGGTGTCGGTTGGCGGCGCCACCCGGATGGCCGGCGCCTGTATCGTCTCGGCTCCTTCCGATTCGAGAAGTGCGGCCAGCCTGCTCGCCTGGCTGCGCGCCCGCGTGACCAGCACTCTCTTTCCGTGCAGCGGCCGTCCGTCGAACCACGTCAGCCGTTCCCTCAGCGAGACCGCGTCGCCAATGACGAGCGCGACGGGCGGGGAGAGGCCGGCCGACCTGGACTTGGCGGTGATTTCGGACAGTGAAGCGGTCACAACGCGCTGGCGGCTGGTCGTCCCCCACTCGACGGCGGCTGCAGCGCGGTTGCCCGGAACGCCGCGGGAGACCAGCGCTTCGGCAATTTCAGGCAACGTCTGCCAGCCCATGAGAACTACTACCGTGCCGTTGAACGCCGCTACGGCGTCCCAATCGACCTGAGAGGCCGGGACCTCGGGGCTCTCGCTGCCGGTCACCACCGCCACGCCCGAGGCCAGCCCGCGATGCGTAACGGGGATGCCGGCATACGCCGCGGCCGCCACGGCGGAGCTGACGCCCGGCACAACCTCCCACTTCACGCCGGCTTCAGTGAGCGCCAGGGCCTCCTCGCCGCCTCTGCCGAAGACGAACGGGTCACCGCCCTTCAGACGGCAGACAGTCTTACCCTCGCGACAGTATTCGACCAAGAGTTCGTTGATCTCCCGCTGGGACATGCGCGCCGCGCCGCGGCTCTTGCCGGCGTCCACCAACAGCGCGTCGGGACGGGCCTCCGCCAGCAGGGACGCAGGAATGAGCCGATCGTACACCACTACGTCGGCGGAACGCAGGACGGACAAGCCCTTGACGGTGATGAGGCCCGGGTCGCCCGGCCCGGCTCCGACCAGGTACGCCACGCCGGACTTACTCATCGTCATGACCCGGTGAGGCCGGCGAGCGGCCAAGTATTTCGGCGGCGCCTGCGCGAAGAAGCGCACGCGCGGCGGCTATACCCACCTTGGTGGCATCTTCCACGACGCCTTCTTCAGTCGCACGCAGCATCCTCTTGCCGTCAGGGTCGGATGCGAACGCGTTGATCTTTAATTCGCTGTGCTCCACCTTGGCATATGCGGAGGTGGGCGCCGAGCAACCTCCCCGCATGGCGGCTAGGAATGCGCGCTCAGCAGTCACGGCGGCGCGGGTTTCGGCGTGGTCGGCCTTTTGTGCCATGGCCAGCGCGTCCTCCCGTCCATCGATGGTCTCTATGGCTATTGCGCCCTGTCCCACTGCCGGGATGAAGCTGCCTGGATCGGCGTACTCGCTGATAGCGTCGTCGAGTCCGATCCTGCTGAGTCCTGCGGCGGCCAGAGACACTGCGTCGGGGCCGTCGTCGCGATTGATCATGGCGAGCCGGGTATCCACGTTGCCGCGAACAGGTCTAACTACAACGTCAGGCCGCGCGTGTTTCAGCAGCGCGCGCCGCCTCACGCTGCCGGTGCCGATGACTGCGCCGCGGGGAAGTCCGGCCAGCCCGGCCCCGCTGCGGCTCACCAGCGCGTCGCGCGGGTCGCCACGTTCCAGCACGGCGGCCAGCAGAAAGCCGGGCGTCATTTCGGAGGTCAGATCTTTCAACGAGTGCGTCGCCACGTCTATCTCACCGCGTTCCAGCGCGTCCTCTATTTCCTTGACGTACACGCCGACCCCCAGGGACGACACGCTCGCCGACCTATTGCGGTCTCCGAGTGTCCTTATCACGACGGCCTTGAACTCCACACCTCGATTGCAGCGGCTGAGCGCGTCGATTACCTGCGCAGCCTGCGCCAGCGCGAGCCTGCTGCCGCGGGTGCCCACCCGCACTATCCGCATTGACCGGGACGACATGTTCGACGGCGCACTAAGTTGTGACGATGTTCGAGGCGCCCTCCAAAGCACAGTATCGCGTTAGAGAGCATAGGCGCGTATCAAGCGGCCGCATTGACTTAGCGCGCTTCTCCCCTGCGGCGTACAGTCTCGGCTGCCTTGGCTTCAAGCGCGGCGAGCAACTCCGCCCGCGCGCCCCCGGAGTCGCCCGACGTGAAGCGCGCCAGCAGTTCGTCCGTCATGCACTCCTGCCACTCCTCCGGCGTGACCGGCAGGCCGCGCGCCCTGACTTCTCTGCGAACGTCGGCAAGTACCGGCCCGAAGTCCGCCCACAGCAGGCACTTGCAGCCCGCTTGGTCGGACATTCTCTCTCTCAGACGCCGCGCAAGCGCGGGGCTGGTTCCGGCAGTGGAAATGGCCACCGTAACGTCGTTGCGGAGAGCGATGGACGGGGCGATGAAGGTGCACAGGTGCGTTACGTCCATCACGTTCAGCACGACGTTGCGCTCTTCGGCCTCGTCGTAGACGGCGCGATTTATTGCGTCGTCGGAGGTTGCCGCGACTATGGCGACCCATGCGCCTTCGAGGTCTCCCGGCTTGTAGCCGCGGCGGCGCCACTCGATCTTTCCGGCCCCGGCCATGTCGCGCAGGGCCGGAGATGCGTCATCTTCGGGGCTTACCAGCGCGACGCGTGCGCCGCATTCCAGCAGGAACTTCGTCTTTCGTTCCGCCTCGTGGTCTCCGCCGATTACGACCGCCAATCGGTCTTGAACGTCGAGGTATATGGGATAGTAACGGGGCAAAGTAGGGCCTTTCCGCTTAGGTCAGTCCAGGAGGCGGCTGCGGAACATATCCAGCGTTCGCGCGGCGTCCACCTTCATCGCAGTCTTGATTTCCACGCCGCCGGCGGCCCTGACCGTCCGTCCCCGCTCCTCCCCCTCTGTTATGACTCGCAAGGGAATCCGCTCGTAGGTGAAGAGGCTGGGGTCGCAGGCTGCGGCTACTGCCAAGACGTCCGCCATCGTCAGGGAGTGCGGCTGGCCGTGCAGCTTGAACCACGAGCGCAGGACGCGCCCGACCGGGCCGGACGTGCGGTCTGCGTAGCTCTTTGGCAACTTGACGGCGTTGCAGACGTCGAGTCCGATGAGCGTCATGTCCAAGCCGCTGCGAAAGACGAGCTCGGCGGCTTCGGGGTCGCACCATGTGTTGAATTCTGCGAACGGCGTGACGTTGCCCGGCGCGTCTACGGCTCCACCCATCACGATCAGGTTCGAGATGCGTTTGGCGCACTCAGGATGTCGGGCGAGCAGCCGCGCCAGGTTGGTCAGCGGCCCAAGCGCGATCAGCGTCACCGGCGGACTTTCCATACCCATCCTGGCGGCCAGCGCCTTGATGGCATTGGCGCTGCTGGCGCGAATTTTCGGCTCAGGCAGCCTGCCCGCCATCCCGCGCGGGCCGTGGAAGTGCGTGGCGAAGCGGTAGCTGCCGCGTAGAGGCCGCGCCGAGCCGCGGTATACCGGTATGTCCATCCTTCCTGCCAACTCTATTATTCGCAGCGCGTTCCTGGTGGCGTCGCTCAGCGAGCAGTTGCCCCCGCCGGTGGTGAGCGCCTCGATGCGCAGTTCCGGCGAGCGCAGGGCAAGCAGGATGGCGAGCAGGTCGTCCACACCGGGATCGGTGTCTATGATCGCGTTCACTGGGTTCGCCACGTAGTGCAGCCTAATTGCCCCTGCGGGCGCCCGCCCACTCGCTGAACGCCTCTTCAGACGTGTAGACCGGCTTCCAGCCCAGTTCGTCGCGGATCTTCGCAGGCGAGGCGAGCCACGGATACCTGATGAAGTTGAGGCCGGCCGGTCCGGACCGGTCCTGTAGCCGCAGTTTCCAGGTCAGCCCGACGACGGCCTTTAGGAGCCACGCGGGGACGGGCACGACCCGCGCTCCGGCCAGCATGGTAAGCCTGCTCCAAGGCAGCGCGCCCTCGCCGGCAATGTTGAATATCCCGTTGGCGCGCTTGGAGAGCGCCAGTTCGACCGACGCCACGTAGTCGTCGAGGTGCAGGAACTGCATCTGCGGATCGGCCCCCATGGCCGACGGCAACATGCGCCTTCCCAAAGCCCTCGCGATGAAATTGTCGGCCCCGGCGGCCATGATGACGCACCCTCTCAGTATGCAGGTGCGCATATCCGGGTTCCGCCTTGCACACTCGAGAATGAGCCGCTCTGCGGCCGCCTTGTGCTCCGAGTACAGGAAGCCGCGCACGGGATTGACGGGGTCATCTTCCGTCGCCGGGCGGTCGCGACCGGCATTTGCGCCGTATACGGTCGTGCTGCTCAGGTAGACGAACTGGCCCACGCCCGCAGCGGCGCAGGCGTCCAGCAGGCGGCCGGTCGCCTCTACGTTCACGCTGGCGGCCGCCGCCTCGTCGCGGCCGGGGTTAAGCAGGAACGCCAGGTGGACCACCGCCTCGATCTCCATCGCTTCGAGGACGTCTCCTAGAGGCTCGCGCACGTCCCGGATCACCGACACGACGCGTCGCGTCTCCGGAGGCTCAAGTTGTGCCGGCAGCAGGTCTATCGCGGCCACCAGTTCCACGCCCGGCTTATCGCACAAGGCGGCCACCGTGGCGCGACCGAGAAAACCGGCTGAGCCCGTCACGGCGATGCGCGCCGGCAGCTCAGTCAACGGCCAGCTTGTCGGCAAAGTCGAAAGTGACTCTGCCAAATCCCGGCGCCTCGAACGACATGATGATCTTGTGGCTGCCGGGCGCGAGCGGCTCTCCGTTGATATTGATGTCGATCGACCTGTTCAGCGGCAGCGCAAAGGTGTTCTGCTCGTTCACTCCGCTGAAGGTGTTCTTCTTTCCGTCGATCTCAAAACTGGTCGACTCCGTGGCTACGTCCGCCCCGTCGATCTTCAGAGGATACATCCGTTTTGCGTATCCGGATCCAAGCGTGTTGCAAAGGCTGAAACACCACCCGTCCTGCGTGTTTCTCAGGCTGCCCTTCACGTAGAGCCTGCGTAGTATGAATGCTGGGACTGCGGCCATCTTTCGCTCCGTTCTTCGTGAGACTATCTCCGGTCTGGAAAGTATCGCATCAGGTACACCGCCCGTTCCATTTCTACGGCATCCTGCGGTAGCGTAGTTGCCCCGCCGGCGATTTCGGCCAGCAGGTAGATCTGCGCGATCCTCTCCACCAGCGTTGCGGCGGCGAGCGCCTCTTCTATCGAGCCGCCAACCGCGCACATGCCATGGTTGCGGAGGAGTACGGCGCGCCTGTCGCCCATCGCCGCCGCCGCCGCCGATGCCAGTTCCTCCGTGCCCGGAAAGCCGTACTCCGCCACCTCTACGCTGCCGCCGAGGTAGACCACCATCTCGTCAACTATAGCCGGTATGGGCCTGCCGGCAACCGCCACCGCGCTGGCGTGCAGTGAATGGGTGTGCACCACGGCGCCCACGTCTGGCCGGCTGCGGTACAGCGCCAGGTGCAGGGCCGACTCGGTGGAAGGAATGGACTCCCCGTCCAGCGGCTCGATCTCACCGTCGATCTCCACCAAGTCGTCTGCCGACATGCGGGAGTAGGGCAGAGAGGCGGGAGTGATCATGTACCGCTCCGCTCCGTCCACGCCGCCCAGCCGCACGCTGGCATTGCCGCTGGAGCCGGAAACGAGGCCCAGCCGGTGCATCTCTTTGACCGCGCTAAACAGGGCGGATCTGCTGTCGTACATCTCAGTTCGGAATACGGAAATTACATCCGTATGGGCGTCCCCTGTGGGCGCCTGTCGCTGCCGCCGGTTACTCCCGCGCGTCGAGCCGGTTGAGGCTTCCTTGCCAGCCCAGTATTGCCTCGTCTCCCGTCACCAGCGTATGGCCGCCCAGCGCGGTGGCGACGATGATGCGGTCGGCGGGGTCGGCGTGGAAGCCTGCCAAAGCGTTGGCGCGTATGCCAATCTCACCGTCGACCGGTATTTCCACGATGCCTTGGCCCAGCAGTTCCCGGCGCCACAGTCCAACGTCCTCTGGAAAATCCAGGCGGCCCTTGGTCAAGAGCATTGCGACCTCCCAGAACGTCATGGCAGACACGGCGAGCTCTTGGCCGCTAAGGGCGCCGTCGATTATCCGTCTTGCGGCCTGCCCTAGGCGAACCTCACCGGTCCACAGCCAAATAAGCGCATGGGTGTCGACGAGGATCATGGATTGAGTACTCTGTCAGGGTTGGTCTCCGCTTCCCATTCCACGTCGATGGGACTGATGATGTCTCCGGTGATCTTCATCCGGCCGCGACCTGCGCCGAAGAGCGTCTTGGGCCGCTCCCGGTAAGGCGTCAGCCTCGAGACGGGCTTGCCGTTCTTTGTGATGACGATCGCCTCACCCGTCTCGGCAACCTCGTCCATCAGTTTCAGGCACTTCGCCTTGAACTCCGACGCCTTCATGGTCCGCTCGGCGATGGCTCCGCTCTCCCCGGTCACCATGTCATACTCCTCGTTGCGCACTACGATATGACCATCATCCTAGCATGGTCACGACCATAGTCACATAGAAATACTACTTAGCGCCTCCCCCTCGTCTTTCTCGCACCCCCTTCGCCGTCATTCCCGTTTGCACGGGAATCACCATGGCCTCGCTAGGCCGCACAAGGTAATGAAGCGGTGGCTCGCGCGAAGACCAACATCTCAATCTTTCCCCCGCAGACGGGGGAAGAGGCAGGAGGGGACGCCCCTGCGGGGCAGGCGCCCACAAGGGATCGCCCCTACGGGGGCGCCCGATGGGTTCCCGTTTTCACGAGGATCTATTTTCATAACAATGACGGGAAGAAAGGGTGCGGGTGTTTTAGAGAGACAGCGTGGCGGTGGCAAAGCCCATTAGTTGGCCGAGCTGGTTCGTGCCTTTGACTTCGCAGTCGACCAGTTTCTTTCCGGCTTGGGTCCTCTTGCCGGTCACTTTGGCTCTGAATACGACGGTGTCTCCCGGGCGGAAGGGCTGGATCGCCTTGAACTCGAGGCGTCCGCCGTCGTAGAAGCTGCCGGCGGGGAACCACTGCTCAAGCATTTGGGTGACGTATGCCATGGTGATTACGCCGCCGTTCACCGTTCCTGAGAAGATGCCGCGCTTGGCGAACTCCGGGTCGGTGTGGATGTTTGGGCGCGGGGGCCTGGCGGTTATCTCCGGCATCCTTGCGTTGTCGATGGTCTCCTGTGTCTCGCCGATCTCGAACGGAGGGAGTTCGTCGCCGACGGTTATCGAGTCGAACGTGATTGCGGTGGACAAGGTCATTTCGCCTGCTCCTCCCCGGACGCTGCGCCGGCGACGGGCTTCTGGCCGCGGGCGTACTCGAAGATGTTGGTGTAATCGTACTCCGCGACCATCTCGTCATGCTGGTTGCGGGCCTCGACGCGGAAGGTTACGAACTTGCTGCCCCTGCGTTCGTACTTGTCGATCACGCTGCATACGCTGGTGATGGTGTCGCCTGCGCCGAACGGCCGCTTCCACCGCACTTCGCACTTGGCGAACGGCGTCTGCCGGGGTGACTCACTGGCCAGTTCCAGGGCCACGAATCCGTTGGCCTCGGCAATGCTGAAGCGGCGCAGCGGCGCAACCGCAATGAGCATCGTCGGCATGGCGGTCAGGTCGTCGTCCGGGCCGGAACGATAGACCGGATTGGGGTTGCGCACCCGCTCGGCGTACTTCGATATGAGGTCGTTCGTCACCTCGACCGTGAAGGGCGCGCCGGTCTGGCCGACCTCCACGACGTCGTACTCCCACCGCTTCTCCTGCGAAGTCTCAACTCCCATGCTCGCTTGACCCCTCTCACGTTGCGTATTGACCCACAGCCGAATGTTACCGTCTATTCGACTCAGGGGCGGGCGGGGTATAGAGTCACAGCATGGCGACTTTGTATGAAGCGGCCCGCAGGGCGGGCGTGCCTTTCGAGCGTGAGATCGCGCCCGTGGCGCGGCGGTTCAGGGGCGGCGAGGTGGAGCTCAGCTACCTTGAGTGGGGGCCTCGCGACGCTCCCGCCGTCGTGCTGCTGCACGGATTCGCGCAGAACGCTCACTCGTGGGACTACACCTCCCTGGCGTTGGGGCAGGAGTACCGCGTCATCGCTCTGGATGCGCGCGGGCACGGCGACAGCGAATGGGCGCCCGGCGCCGACTACTCGAACGCCGCTCACCAGCGCGACCTGGACGCATTCATCGACCACCTGGACGCGCTGCCGGTGACGCTGGTCGGGTTGTCGATGGGAGGGCGGACTTCGTATACGTACGCGGGCCGCCGGCCGGACAACCTGCGCGGCCTCGTCATCGTCGACACCGGCCCTCCGCCGCGAGAGCGGCCTGCCAAGATGCCTGCAGGGGCGCGGCGGATCATGGACTTCGTGAACCTGCCGGACCAGCTGGACACGTGGGAGGAGTTCGTCGAGCGCATCCACCGGTACAACCCGCGGCGCAGCGTGCAGGAGGTGAGGGATACCCTCGTCCACAAGGTGCGGCAGGCCGCCAACGGCAAGTGGACGTGGAAGTACGACTCGGCGCTGCGAGACCCGAACCGGCCGCGAGAAGCCGTTTCCGCAGAGGAGCAGTGGGGATATCTGGAGGCGGTCACGTGTCCGACGCTGGTGGTGCGCGGGCAGGAGAGCGATATCATGGCCCGCGAGACGGCCGACGCGATGGCTGAACGGATGCGGGACTGCCGCCTCGTCGAGGTGGAACGCTCGGGGCATCTCGTGCCCGGAGACAACCCGGTGGGGTTCATATCGGTCGTCGCCGAATGGCTGGACGCCCTGCACGCCGCATGATCACTGGAACGACCGGATGAGACCTGCCGACCGCATCGTGCTGCGCAACCCGATATTCGTGCCGGGCAACCGTCGGGACATGCTGGAGAAGGCGGCGGGGTTCAAGACGGACGCAGTCGTGCCCGACCTGGAGGACGCCGTTCCGCCCGGCGAGAAGGACGCGGCGCGAGACACGGTGGCAGGCGTGACCGGCGAACTGGCGGGCGCAGGGCACAGGGTCATCGTGCGTATAAATTCGCTGGACACCGGCATGGCGGAGGATGACGTAGCAGCCGTCGCGGGGCCGGACGTGTACGGCATCAGCGTGGGCAAGGTGACGCGCCCGGCCGACGTCTCGGAGTACGACCGCATCCTGTCGGCCGCAGAGGCGAATGCCGGAATGGAGGTCGGCAGTACAAAGCTGTTGCCGTGGATCGAGACGGCTGCGGCAGTGTATGACGCGCGGGCCGTCGCACTGGCCTCAGAACGCGTTATCGCAATCGTATTCGGGGCGGAGGACTATACGCGGGACGTAGGCGTGAGACGCACGGAGTCCGGGGAAGAGATCGAGTTCGCCAGGGGCATGGTCGCGCTGGCCGCGCACGCCGCGGGCGTCACGCCGCTCGACACGCCGTTCGTGAGGTTCCGTGACGGCGACGGGCTGAAGAGGGACGCCGCGCAGGCGCTGCGGATGGGCTACAAGGGCAAGTTCGCCATACACCCGGCACAGCTGGAGGCGATACGGACGGTGTTCGGGCCGCAGCCGGAAGAGGTGGAACACGCGCGGCGCGTCATCCAGGCCTGGGAGCGGGCAGCCGCAGCCGGCAGAGGGACGCTGGATCTTGACGGCGAAATGGTGGATGCGCCGGTGGTGGAGCGCGCCCGCAACCTGCTGGCACAAGCGGCAGAGACGGGCGCAGATTGAGGCAGGATAGGCCGGGGCCGCAGTTCGAGGGTCTGCGCGTCATCGAGGTGGCGGATGGATTCGCCGGGCCGCTGGCAGGCAGGATGTTCGCGGCGCAGGGCGCAGACGTGGTCAAGGTCGAGCCGCCGCGCCTCGGAGACCGGTTGCGCCGCTACGGGCCTTCCTCGCTGCCGGCCAGCGCCGCAGGGACGAGCGGCTTCTTCCACTACCTGAACATGTCGAAGCGCTCCGTGACGATCGAAATTGAGCAGGATGAGGGCGCTGCGCTGCTGTCGCGCCTGCTCGAAAAGGCGGACGTGCTGATCGACGGGACGCCGTACGGCCATCTTGACCAGGTGTTCGGCGGCGGCAACGAACGGGCGGACAGGTTCTCGAAGTTAGTGCACGTCTCGGTGACGCCATTCGGACGGTCAGGCCCGTACAGGGACTTCCTGGCGACGGAGTTGACGCTCCACGCATTGAGCGGCGAGATGTCGATGGCGGGACACCCGGATAAGGCGCCGCTGCTGAAGGGCGGGCGCTTCGCGCAGTTCCACGGCGGGATGCACGCGTTCATCGCGGCGCTGGCGGCCCTGCACGCAAGACGGCGCACCGCACGCGGGCAACACGTCGACGTCTCGATATCGGAGGGCTGGTCCAGCACGGCCGGATCGCCACTCAAGAAGCAGAGCTTCAGCAAGGAGCCGCCGCGGCGAAGCGCGGTCAGCCGCGCCAGGGGGGAGTTCCCCGGCCCGCTGAGGCGATGCAAGGACGGCTGGATACTCGTCGGCGGCAGAGGGGGCCGTCGCGACTGGTGGCCGGCGTTCGTGCGGCTGTTGGGCAGGCCGGAACTGGAAGACGCTGCGCTGAGGACGGCGGAGGGCAGGCAGGAACGGGCGGCCATGCTGGAGAGGACGTTCAGCGAGTGGCTGATGGAGCGGCCCGGCAGGCAGGTGTACGAGGAGGCGCAATCGGCCGGGCTTGCCGCCGCCTACGTCGTCGCGCCCAACGACGTGCAGCAGTCACCGCAGTTGAGGGCGCGCAATTTCCTGACGGAAACGGAGATGCCGGGCGGCGGCTCGTTCCCGATCGCGTCGAGGCCGTGGATGGCAGGCCGGCTGGAATGGAGCAATGGCAAGTCGCCGCGGCTGGGAGAGCACAACGAGGAGGTGTTGGTGGATGAGCTCGGTGTGCCGCCCGATGAGATGGATCGGCTAGCGCGGCAGGGGGTGACGTAGAAGTTGGGCCCGCTGGACGGCATACGGGTGGTCGATCTGTCGCAGGTGTGGTCTGGGCCGTTTTCGACGCGGATGTTGGGCGACCTCGGCGCAGACGTGATCAAGTTGGAAGGCCCGTCGCGGCCCGACCCGGAGCGCGGGCCGATGAAGGCCAATCCCGGCAGCGGCGGGCCGTATCCGGACGACGAGCCGGGCGATGAGCCGTACAACCGGGCGGGACGCTTCGTCGAGTACAACCGCAACAAGCGCGCCGTTGCGCTGGACCTCAAGACCGCCGAGGGGGTTGAAGCGCTGAAGGAGCTTGTCGCAGGGGCCGACGTCGTCATCGAGAACTTCAGCGTCGGCGTGGTACAGCGGCTCGGCATCGGCTATGACGATCTCAAAGAGGTAAAGGCGGACATCATCATGGTGTCTATGCCGGCGTTCGGTTCGACGGGGCCGGAGAGTTCATTCGTGGCGTTCGGGCCGCAGCAGGAGTGCCTGACGGGGCTGGTCGGCATGACGGGCTATGAGGAAGACGAGCCGCTGCTGACGGGGCTGTTCTATCCCGATCCCACGGTGGCGCTCTTTGCCGTCTCCGCAATCCTGAGCGCGCTTTGGCAGCGGGAGGAGAGCGGCGTGGGACAGCACATAGAGGTGGCGCAGCGGGAAGCGGTCATATTCACGATGCCCGATTCGCTGATGCAGTTGGGCCTGACCGGCAGTCCGCCCGGCCCGCCGGCAAACGCTCATCCCGAATGGGCGCCGCACGGGTGCTACAGGTGCGCAGGCGACGACAAGTGGGTGGCCGTGGCCGTCACGAGCGATGCGCAGTGGCGCGCCATGGCCGGGCTGATGGGGCGAGACGATCTGATCGGCGACGCGCGCTACGACGGCGCGCAGTCGCGCATCGCGCATCGCAAGGAGCTCGATGAAGTCGTGGAGGCGTGGACGTCGCTGCGCTCTCCCGGCGAGGCGATGCGTGAGCTTCAAGGAGCCGGCGTCCCCGCAGGGGCCGTCAACAACATGGGCGACCTACTGGAGGATGCCCACTACGCGGAGCGCGGCTTCTTTCTAGATATCGACTATTCCGCCGGCGTCGGGGTACATCCCTCGCTGGGCTTCCCGTGGAGATTCTCGGAGACTCCGGCCTCGGTCCGCCGTCCCGCGCCGAGATTCGCCGAGCATACGGAGGAGGTTTTGCGGGAGCTGACGGGGCTGAGTGAGGATGAGATTGGCGGGCTAGTCCGGTAGCGCTACGCGGACTGTGGAGAGGTCGATGCCCCGGGCGGTGAGGATTTGTTTTGTAACTGTGACTTGAGTTATAGAGCTACCGTGAGCCTCGATATGCAGACTACCGATCTGCTTTGGTGTGCGGAATCTGCCGCCTCCACTCCGAACAGGCGCCGTGTGCACCAAGTGTTTACCTTGAGGAGTCGCAACAGGGCAATCGGATACCGACAAACGACCTGTATCAGTCAGCCACTCCACTGTTGCCATCTGGATCTGATTCCATCTGGTGATCGACTTATTCATCCCGTCGAAAAATATTAGAGCGACAGGAAGCGGGTCACCCGTTTTTGGATTGAATTCGCTGAGTGGGATGCCCTGTGCGACCGGTTGCGGTTGCGTCGGATCCGGCGCCAGATTAGGGTTAGGTGGAGTTGTAACTTCAGGCTCCGGCTGCTCCGGTACCACCGCCTCCAAAGGCCGGTCGGCCTCAAAGTTGCCGCGCCAGAGCCACAGCATCTGCACCACTGTGCTCTGGGTAGCATCGCCAATCCTGAATTCGACTACTTGTTTATCCGCAAGGGGCACAGGCTTGTGCGTCTCACAGGCCACCCAATGCTCGCCGTTTGTCACGACAAAGCGCGGGATGCCCAATTCAGAGCAGTAATCGAATGCTTGCTTGATTACCTTGATAGTTATCGGTTGGTTCAGTCTCTTGGCCTCAATGACAAGGCGAGGCACATTTTCTCCGGCAAGCAACGCGTAGTCGGCGCGACCGTCGCTCGTGCTGTATTCGGTCTGAACCTGCGCCGGGTTTGACAGATCCCAGCCGAGGGCTGTCAGCAGCGGGTCGATCAGTGCGTAGCGGGTTGCAGCTTCGTTTTTGCCCAGCACCTCGCGGTATTGCTCGATGCGTTGCTTGAGTGTGCCGACCAGTTCGTTGAGTTCGTCCAAGAACATGCCGTTCTTCTCCGGCTGTTTGTGAGTTTTCGTCGTTATCCGCGGAGATGTTGCCGGGTTGTGATTCTACGGCAAGATGGAGATGCGCGACTGTACGGGGGCGGTCCCGTCCCAGGGCGCTCAACCATCGACGTGAATGGCGGTGTGGATTTAGGACGGGCGTAGGGGGAGCCCCCCCCAGGCGCCCACAAGGGACGCCCCTACGGGTCCTGCCGGAGGACGCCCCTGCGGGGCGGATGGCGCGAGGGACGGCCGGACGGGTAGGTGGATTCCGGGTTGGTGGGTGGTTGCGCGTGCCCCGCCGTGCCCCCCCCCCAGGCGCCCACAAGGGACGCCCCTACGGGTCCTGCCGGAGGACGCCCATACGGGGCGGATGGCGCGAGGGACGGCCAGACGGGTAGGTGGATTCCGGGTTGGTGGATGGTCACGCGTGCCCCGCCGTGCCCCGCCCCAGGCGCCCACAAGGGACGCCCCTACGGGTCCTGCCGGAGGACGCCCATACGGGGGGGATGGCGCGAGGGACGGCCGGACGGGTAGGTGGATTCCGGGTTGGTGGATGGTCACGCGTGCCCCGCCTCAGGCGCCCACAAGGGACGCCCATACGGGTCCTGTCGGAGGACGCCGGTACGGGTGGGCGCGCCTGCGGGCTGCGCGCAGGGGGTGGCTTGGCTGTTATTGGATTTGGTACCAGTCGCTCCAGGCGCCCCAGATGAGGTTGAAGGCCCTGACCCTGAAGTAGGTGCCCTGGCCGAAGGATTGCGTGCAGGTGGTGTTGGTGCCGACGTTCGCGTAGGTGTTGGTGGTCTCGTCCGCGGGGGTGGGGGTGCCGGTGGCACCCCGCTTGCAGTGATGCTCGTACTTGGTTATCCCGCCGCCGCCGTTGCCCGTGTCGCTGGGCGCGGTCCAGCTTACTTGCCAGACGCTCGTGTCGACGGAGAGGTTGGTGGGCTTGCCGGGGGCTGAGAGGGCGGCCATCGAGGACGACTGCGCCCACGCGCTTGTCGCCCCGCCGCTGCCCGTGGCGCGCAGGCGGATGACGTAGGCGTTGTCTTTGTCCAGGCTGCTGACGGTGTGGCTGGTGGCGGAGGACGCTATTGTCCCGCCGCAGCTTGTCCAGGTGGAGCCGGCGTCGGCGCTGCACCCCGCCTCGTAGCCCGTGCGACCCGTGCTCGACGCCGGGGCCGTCCAGGAGAGGGACACGCTGTCGCTGTTGGCCGTTCCGCTGTAGGTGCGCGTGCCGGATAGGCCCGTGGGCGGGCTGAGGGCCGTGGTGAACGTGCCCGACGCTATCTCCGTAGAGCAGGTGGAGTCGCTGTACGCCTTATAGGTGTACGTGGTGCCTGTGCTGAGGCTGCTGAGGGCGTGGGAGAAGTCCGCCTCGCCCGCCGCGCAGGTTCCGGTGGTGGGCGCGGTCTGCTTCAGCCACCAGTTGCCCGTGCGTCCGGCCAGCGTGAGCGTCGCGCTGTTCATCGTGACGCTGCTGGCGGTGAGGGACGCGGGCGTGGTGAAGGTCTCCGTTGCCAGCAGGTTGGCGGTGGTGCAGGCGGAGTCGCTGTACGCCTTGTAGGTGTAGGTGGTGCTGTGGGTCAGAGTGCTGAGGGTGTGGGTGGCCCCGGTTATCGCGTTCGCCGAGCACGTACCGGTCGAGGGCGCGGTCTGCTTCAGGTACCAGTCTCCGGTGTGCCCGGCGATGGTGAGGGTCGCGCCCGCGGCGGTGACGCCGCTGGCGGTGAGGGATGCGGGCGTGGTGAAGGTCCCTGACCCTATCTCCTTACTCGTTGTGCAGCCGGAATCGCTGTACGCCTTGTAGGTGTAGTCCGTGCCGGGCGTCAGGCTGCTGAGGGCATGGGAGTAGTCCGCCTCGCCTGCCGTGCAGGTTCCGCCGGAGGGGGTGGTGCGTTTGAACCACCAGTCGCCGACGTGTCCGTTGAGGGTCAGCGTCGCCGTGGTTGCCGTAACGCTGCTTGCGGCGATGCCGGGCTGCGGCACTGCGGTCACCGATATCTTGAGGGAGACGCCATTCGACCAGTGCCCCCACCCCCGATCCTGGGCGCGCACGTCGTTCGCGATGCTCCAGCCGTTGCCGGTGGGCTGCAACGTCTCCGCGTCGTCGGAGGTGGCGTACAGGATGCCGGCGTTTCCGCCGGTACTCTCGACGAATATGAAGTACTGAGTGTTAGGATCCAGCGCGCAGCCTGAGCCGGAGCAGGTGTATGTTGTCTGCTGATAGTTTGCCGGGGTGCCGGGAAGTGTTGCGAGTGATGTGCCGGGATGTCCGTTGGAATTCCGCTCGCGGATGGTCACCTTGAAAAGGGACGCATTGAACACAAGGAATGTATGCACCTTGACGCTTGAGACGGTGTAGCCGCCGGCCGCGCTGCCCGTCGTGAACTCTTGCGCCTTGGCCTGGTTGGACTGAATAGCCAACGTGTTAGACGAATTCGACCCGCCCAGGTTGCTGACGGTGACGGCGGTGGAGAACGCCACCGCGCCGATCTCGTTCGCGTCGGTGCAAGTGGAGTCGCTGTACGCCCTGTAGCTGTACCACGTTCCGGCGGTGAGGCTGCTGAGGCTCTTGGTCGCGCCGCTTATGGCGGAGGAGCAGCTTCCGTTGGTGGCGGGGCTGATCTCCTTGACGTACCAACTGCCGGTGTGGCCTGCGATGGTGAGGGTTGCGCCCGTGGCGGTGACGCTGCCCGCGGTCAGGGTGATTGGCGGAATGACCGCGGACTCGCGCCAGTCCCACGTGACGCCGAGGGCGTTCCGGGCGCGGGCGCGCGCCTGGTAGGTGAGAGTCGTGTCGTAGTTGTCCGTGCTGTCGATGGTGGCGGTGAAGGCTGCGCCGGGCGTGGGGGTGGTCGTCTGCGCGTCGGTGCAAGAGAACCAGCCGGACCAGGTTGTCCCGCCGTCGGAGCTGGTGCGGCAGTCCACCTTTATCTGTGTGGTGGTGTAGCCGCCGTTATTGGCGGGGGCGGTCATGGTGAGGGTGATGCCGCTGACGGTGCGCGTCGCGGTTACGCTGGCTATCCGGTCGGGCCTGGCGGTCCACGCGGTAGCTCGTGTCCACTCGCCCGCGCCGCTGGTGTTCCTGCCGCGCACGGCGAAGGTGTAGTTCCGCCCGTCGTCGATGTTCTGCGTCTGGCCGGCGCCGTGGTTGTAGAACTGCGTGAGGGTGACGCCTGCCGTCCTTTGGGCGTCGGTGACGCCCTTCTTGCAGTCGTCCCAGTAGTGACCGCCTGACACGCTGCAGGCGACGTCGTAGGATGCGGCGCCGCTGGCGGCGTCCCAGGTGAGGGTGATGGAGCCTTTGGCGCGGGTGGGCGTCAGGTTCGCGGGCGCGGGCGGCAACGGGGTTGCGCGGCTGATGGATGAGTTCGTCCAGCCGCTGGCGCCGTTGCTATTGACCGCCTGTACGCCGATGAAGTAGTCCTTCGTGTTGTCGGTCAGCGTCAGGCTCAGCGTCGTCAACGGATGGCTGGACACGTCGGTCGTCCATGTTGCGCCGTTGTCTCCGCTGCTGCGGATGTTGTAGCCCGTCGCGCGCGCTGCGGCGTCCCAGGATATTTCCAGCGTTGCGTTCGTTCCTGTATGACTGCGAGAGGTTACGGTTACGGAAGCCGGGGCCGGTGGCGCGGGGGTGTTCACTTCCGATTCCGTCCACGCGCTCGTGCCGGCGGTGTTCTTTGACTGGACGCGGACCTTGTAGCTCGTGCTCGCGCCGATGCTGCTCTTCGTCCACGTGGTGGTCGTGTGGTTGGTGGCCTCTTTGGACCACGTGTCGCCGCCGTCGCTGCTGAGCTCGACGTTGTAGCTGGCCGCGCCGCCGACGGCGGGCCAGGTCGCGGTGAGCGTCGTCCCGCTGCGCGACAGGCTGACCGACTCGGGCGCTATGGCCGGGGAGTTCGACATGCCCGCCGGGTAGGACTCGGTCCGCTTCGTGTAGCCGTTCTCGGTGAACGCATGTACCAGGACGGTGTAGTTCAGCGAGTCGTCGCGGTTGTTGAGGGTGACGCTCGTGCCGGTCGTGAGCGTCTCGATCGTGAACGTCGCATAGTCGTCGTTGCTGTTGGAGGTCTGGATGTAGTAGGTGAACGCGCCATCGACCGCCGTCCATGTGGCGGAGAGGGTTCCCATGCCGCGGGCGGTGATGGTTACGGAGGCCGGGCCGGGCAGTGAGGCGGGGACAAGCACCGACACCTGGCGGCCTAAACTCGCGCCGCTCGCGTTGAGCGCTTGCAGGTTGATGTGGTTCGTCGCGCCGCCGACAAGTCCCGTTATCGTGTGGGAGGTGGTGCTTGCGCCGCTGCCCTCGATCTCGGTGTTCCCGCCCCAGACGCCGTCGTCCTCGCGGGTCTGGTACTGGTAGCCGGTGATGGAGGCGTCGTTGGGGTCGGTCCAGGTAATGGTCGCGCTGCCGTCGTCGTTGGCTGTTGCGGTTAGTCCTGTGGGCTGTCCGGGCGTGTCGATGTTGACCGTGCCCGCGGCAGGCGTAGCCGCGACGTACCAGGGAGAGGCTGTGGGCGCGGGCGCTCCGCCGCCGCCTGCGTTGACGGCGCGCAGCTTGAAGCGGTACTCCGTGCCGTTGGTGAGCCCGGTGATGGTGTATGACGTCGTTGTCCGGTCGCTGCCGGGCACTGCGGTCCACGCGCCCCATCCGGGCGCCGGCGGTGCGGCGCGGGAGATGTACTGGTAGCCGGTGATGGGGGTGATCGAGACGTCTGGGGCGCTGTCCCAGGTAAGGGTGACGCTCTGGTCGCCCGCCGTCGCAGTCAGTCCCGTGGGGGCCGGCGGTGGATTGGGTCCTGGCCCTGGCAGCTTGGGCATGGGCGTGTACGGCCCTGCGGGCGCTGAGTTGCGCCATCCGCCCCAGCCGCCGACGCCGAGAGCGCGGACTCCCACTATATATGTCTCGTCGTTCGAGATGCGTACGTCGATGCTGGTACCAAGGTGCTTGAGCGCTGCGAGGCTCCAGCTTGCGCCGCCGTCCGAGGAGTAGGTGACGTGGTAGTGGAGCGCGCCGGAAACGGCGGGCCATGAGGCGGTCAGTTCGCCGTCGCTCCGCGTCACGCTGACCGAGGACGGCGTTGCCGGCGGGGGTGTCGGCGGCGTCGGAGGGGCGAAGGGCCCTGAGGGCGGGGAGTTGCGCCATCCGCCCCAGCCGTAGGAGTTGCCGCCGCGAACGCCGACGATGTAGGTCTTGTCGTTGGAGACGGCGATGCTGATGCTGGTACTCGTGTGGTTCAGCGCGCCGAGCCGCCAGCTCTTGCCGTTATCCGAACTGTAGGTGACGTGGTACTTAGTCGCGCCGGAGACGGCGGGCCAAGTGGCGGTGAGCGTGCCGTCGGCGCGAGTTACCGACACCGAAGACGGCGTGCCGGGCGCCTGCTGCGCCAGCGAGTCGGCAGGAGAGAGGGCAAGAGCGGCAACGAGCGCCAACAGGGCCGCAAGCGCCCAGGCCAGCCGGTACCGTGAAGGCAGGCTCAGTCGATAGCGTGAAGGCAGGCTCAGTCGATAGCGTGAAGGTAGTTCTCGAATATCCAACGCATCGTCCCCTTCCGGCAAACGCTCCTGCACGGCGTGGACGGACGAGTGAGCCTGTTGTCCGTCCCATACGCATACTGGGGGTACGATGGTACACTATATTTTAATAACGTAGCGATGATTTTTATTTTGATTTTGGATTACTTTAAAGTAACGTTTTTCTCTCGAGTGGCTTGTGGTAGTTGCGGTTCGCGGCGTCGCGCGTGGCGGTGGGCGACGCGTGAAGACCCCCATCTCAATCTTCCCCCTTAAGAAGGGGGAAGAGGCAGGAGGGGCTTCCCCCGCAGACGGGGGAAGAGGTAGGAGGGGATTCCCGCTTGCACGGGAATGACGGAAAGGGGATGTGGGTTGATGGCGCGCGTCGTGGTGGGCGACGATTCCCGTTTGCACGGGAAAGACGAGGTGGGGCGCGCGTGTTTGTGGCGTCGCGCGTTGTGGTGGTCGCGCGTGCCCCCCCCGCCGTGCCCCGCCAGCATCGGCCTTCGGTGTGAGAACGCCCGCACACTCTTCACTTATTTCCTCCTACTTTGGCGTGGCCGTTATTGAGAACTTCGCGACGCGGGTGTTGGCATCGGGGGTCCAGGAGGAGCCGCTATCGAAGGAGGCGGTGTAGGTGTTGCCGATTGCCCACCCGGCGGAGCCGGTTTCGTTGTTCGAGGCGGTAGCCGCCCATCTATAGTTGTAGCCGCTGGCGGCGCTCAGTACCAGGAAGTAGCTCGTGCCGGCGGAGAGGTCGCAGCCGGTACCCGAGCAACTGAAGGTGTAGTTGCCATTCGCGTCCCCCGTGTTGGTCAGCGTAGCCAGGCTAGCGCCCGGTTTGGCGGTGCCGCTGACCTTGGAGAAGATGCGCAGGGTAACGTTGCCGCTCCCGCTGCCCGGGCTGATTGGGACGGTTACTTGGGACACGGTGTAGCCGTTGGTGTTGCTGCCGGTGGTGAACTCGTTGGCAATCCACGCGCCGCCGGAAGTGCTGGGCGAACCCTGCGTCGAGGTTTCCGACAGGTTGCCGACCCCCACGGGCGTCGTGAAGCTGACGGTGTGGAGCGCCGTCGTCGCGCAGGCGGAGTCGCTGTACGCCTTGTAGGTGTACGTCGTGCCGCCCGTCAGGCTGCTGAGGGCGTGCGAGTAGTCGGACTCGCCCGCCGTGCACGTTCCGGTGGACGGCGCAGTCTCCTTCAGCCACCAGTCCCCAAAGTGCCCCGCCAACGTCAGTGTGGCCGTCGTGTAGGTGATGCTGGACGCGGAGAGCGAATAGAGGTCGAAGGTCGTCGCCGCCACGTGGTAGTTGCAGCCGCCGTCTGAGTAGGCTGCGACGGCGTGGGCGCCCGGCTGGTAGCCCTGGATGTTGCTGACGGTGTTTCCGGACGCAGCAGTGCAGGTACCCCACCAGTTGATGCGGAACCACCAGTTGCTCGGCCCGCCGGTGAGCGTGAGGGCGACCGAGCGGTCGGCGTTCACCGTAGCCGTCAGGGTTGCGGTGGGAATGGTGAAGGACGACGACGCAATCTTGGTATGGCAGCCGCTGTCGGAATAGGCATCGACGGAGTGGGCGCCCGGCTGGTAGCCCCGGATGTTGTTGAAGGTGGTTCCGGTAACCGCCGTGCAGGAGCCCCACCAGTTGATCTTGAACCACCAGTTGTTGTTGCTCGGCCCGTTGGACAAGTTGAGGTTAACCGAGCGGTCGTCGTTGACCGTGGTTGCCAGGGTTGCCGTGGGCGGCGGGTCGGGAATGATGAAGTACGCATCTGTGAGGAAGTCCGAGCCCGTGCAGCCGGCAGTGGCGAAAGCGCTGACCTCGTGGTATCCCGGCGCGTAGCCCCTGATGCCGCTGACGGTGGCTCCGGTAACCGACGTGCAGGCGCCGATGCCGATGCGGAAATACCAGGGGGACGGGCCGTTGGACAGGGTGAGGTCAACCGAGCGGTCGCTGTTCACCGTCGCCGTCAGGCTTGCGGCGGTAATGGTGAACGTCGTCGCTGCTATCTGGGCGCCGCAGTTGCTATCGGAATAGGCCCAGACCGAGTGCGTCCCCGGTTTGTAGCCCTGGATGCCGGTGATGCTGTTGCCGGTCACCGCCGTGCAGGTGCCCCAGGAGTTGATCTTGAACCACCAGTTGCCCTGATGGTTGGAGATGGCGAGGTCAACCGACTTGTCGCCGTGCACCGTCGCCGTCAGGCTGGGCGGGGGCGGCGGGTCGGGAATGATGAAATACGCATCTGTGAGGAAGTCCGCGCCCGCGCAGCCGGCAGTGGCGAAAGCGGTGACCTCGTGGTATCCCGGCGCGTAGCCCCGGATGCCGCTGAGGGTGGTTCCGTTAACCGTCGTGCAGGCGCCGATGCCGATGCGGAAATACCAGGGGGACGGCCCGTTGGACAGGGTGAGATCAACCGAGCGGTCGCTGTTCACCGTCGCCGTCAGGCTTGCGGCGGAAATGGTGAACGTCGTCGCTGCTATCTGGGAGCCGCAGCTGCTATCGGAATAGGCCCAGACCGAGTGCGTCCCCAGGTTGTAACCCCGGATGCCGGTGATGCTGTTGCCGGTCACCGCCGTGCAGGTTCCCCAGGAGTTGATACGGAACCACCAGTTGCCGGTGTGGTTGGAGATGGCGAGGTCAACCGACTTGTCGCCGTGCACCGTCGCCGTCAGGCTGGGCGTGTTCTGGGTGCCGGGCGGCGACTGCGCCAGTGCGGCGGACGGCAGGAGCGCCAGCGCGGCGAGCGCCAGCGCCAGGACCGCGAGCCGCCAGGTCGATCGACGAATGACCATGTCATGCCTCCTGTTTTATGCCGTGGGGCCGCCGTCCTTAGCTGGACACCACCCAGGCGCTGACCAGCCCGTTGACCACCGACCGGACGCGGAACTGGAAGATGTAGCCGACGTTGGTGCTGACGCCCGTGCTGGTGGTCGGGGGGATGACCCCGTTGCTGCCTGCGCTGCCGCAGTTCGACCAGTTCGTGTTGCTGTCCCTGCACTGGGTGTGGTAGCCGACGGCCCCGGTCGGGCTGGCCGGCTTGGTCCACGACATTATGTAGCCGCCGTGTCCGAGAGCACTGTTCACGGCCGTCGGCGCGCCGGGGGCAGTGCCCGACGGCACGTTGACCTCGACCCACGCGCTGTTCGAGCCGCTCAGCGTCGAGCGCACGCGCACCTTGGTCGGCGTGCCCGTGATCGAGGGCGTGACCTTGAACGTCGTGCCCGTGCCCGCCGCCTCCGTGTGGCAGACCTTGTACACGTTCGTGTAGCACTGCACCGTGTAGCCGATGGAGCCCGTCGCGTTTGCGGGCCGGTTCCACCAGACCTGGAGCTCGTTGTTGGCCGTGGTGGTCATGCTGATGTCCTGCACCTGCGCGCCCACGCTGCCCGGCCCGGGGAGCACGGCCGTGGTGAACGTCTCGCTGGCGAGTTCGTTCACGTTCTGGCACTGCGCGTCGCTGTACGCCTTGTAGGTGTAGGACGTGCTCGGGGTGAGGCTGCTGAGCGCGTGCGAGTAGTCCGACTCGCCCGCCGTGCACGACCCCGGAGTCCCGGACGTCTTCTTGATCCACCAGTTGCCGTCCGTGTAGCCCGTCAGCGTCAGCGTCGCCGTGACGAACGAGACGGTCGTCGCCGTGAGCGCGGGGAAGGCGTAGTGCGCGTGGAGTTTGTCGGTGGACGGGTTGGCGACGTAGAAGTGGTGGCCGTCCGACGTCATGCCCCGCGCGCCCGCGGTCAGGCTGAAGTCCTTGTCGGAGTCCCGGTTGCCGTTGGAGAGCGTGTAGGCGTAGGCCTTGCTGTCGGTGTGGTCAACGACCCACATGGTCACGCCGTCCGACCAGATGCCGTTGGCGTTGTCGTTCGCGCTGTTCAGGGTGATGTCCTTGCCGGAGTCGCGCGACTTGTCGGACATCTTGTACGCGTAGAGCTTGTTGTCGCTGTAGTCCGCGACCCACATCGTCGTCCCGTCCGACCAGATACCGAAGGGCTGGTGGTTCTGCGCGCCGAACAGGGTGTCGAACTCCTTGGACGTGTCCCTGCTCTTGTCGGACATCTTGTACGCGTAGATCTTCGTGCCGGCGGCCACCCACATCGTCGTCCCGTCCGACCAGATGCCGTAGGGGATGTTCGTGCCCAGGCCGCTCAGGGAGGTGAAGTCCTTCGAGGAGTCCCTGGCCTTGGTCGAGACTGTGTAGGCGTAGATCTTGTCGTCGACGGAGTCCAGCGCCCAGATCGTCGTACCGTCCGTCCAGACGCCGTCCGTGTCGGCGTTATCGCTGTGCAGGGTGATGTCCTTCGCGGAGTTGGCGACGCCCGGGCCCTGCGCGACCTGCGTCAGGCTGGCTATCTCGTTCGTGCTGCTGCAGCCGCTCGCGCCGTACGCCTTGAAGGTGTAGGACGTGCCGACGGTCACGTCTATGCCGAGCCCCGTCTGCGTGTTCCTGGGGAAGGAGCACGTTCCGCCGGTGGGGACGGTGTACTTGTAGTACCACCTGCCGTCCTCGTTCGGCTGTCTGTGGTCGCCCGCGACCCAGCCGGAGATGGTGAGCACCGCCCGGCGGTTGTCGACCGGGCCGGAGTAGGCGACGGTCAGGGTCGGGTTGCCGGTGGTGAACGCCGAAGCGGCGGCGATGACCGCCGAGCAGACGTGGTCGCTGTACGCCGTGTAGGTGAAGGAGGTGTTCACCGCCAGCTCGGCGAGGTTGACGCTCGTCGTCCCGGCGGCGACGGGTGTGCAGACGGCGCCGGTGTTGCCGTGCTTGTACGACCACACGCCGCTCCAGTTGGCGATGGTGAGCGTGTTCTTGCTCGCCGTGGGCGTTCCCGCCGTGAACGTCGGCGCGGAGCCGGGCGTGAAGGCGGCAGCCGCCGCTATCTCGTCCGCGCTGGCGCAGCCGGTCGCGGAGTACGCCTTGTACGTGTGGGCCGTGCCCGTGGTCAGGCTGTTCAGAGTCGCGGTCGTTGTGCCCGCCGCCACGGGCGTGCAGGAGGCGTTGGCCTGGCTGCCCTTGTACCACCACGCGCCCGGGTGGTGCGACAGCGTGAGCGTGGCGCCCGTGGACGTGATGGACGAGGCGGTCAGGCTCGGGTTGACCGCCGCCGTCGCCTTCACCTTCTTGAAGTCGCTTATGTTCTGCCAGGCGCCCAAGTATTGATAGTGGGACGGGCCGACGAGCCAGCCGTTGTTGGACGGCTCCTGGGCTGCGGTCGTCGAGGTCACGGTAGTCCACACGTACCTGCCGTTGCCGGTCGTGTTCGGCGCGGAGAGCACCACGTGGTACTCCGTCGCCGGGGAGAGGGAGCAGTTGGAGGCGGCAGGGCAGGTGAAGGTGAACGTCCCCGCGCCGGTGGGGTTGCCGCCGCTCAGCGTCGCCTGCGACGTGCCCGGCTTGCCGTTGCTGTCGCTGGCGTGGAGGGCGACGGTGAGGTCGCCGGACGCGTTGCCGGTCGTGTTGGTGACGGAGGAGATGCGCACGTCCACCGACTCCAGCGTGTAGCCGCCCGGGTTGCCGCCCGTGATGAACGCGCCGGCCTCCGCGCCGGAGTTGTCGACCACCGCAGTGCCGAGGCCGCCCGTGTTGAGGTTGCTGTGGCTGACGGGGGTGACGAACGTCTCGGACGCCATCTCGTCCGCGCTGTTGCATCCGCTCGCGCTGTACGCCTTGTAGGTGTGCACCGCGCCGCCGGTGAGGGCGGTGAGCGCGTGCGAGAAGTCGGCCTCGCCCTGCGTGCAGGTTCCGGTGGTGGGCGCGGTCTCCTTCAGCCACCAGCTGCCCGTGCGGTTGGCCAGGGTCAGCGTTGCCGTGGTGTCCGTGACCGCGCTCGCCGTGAGCGTTGCGGGCGCGAGCGTGGTGAACGTGACGCTGTGCAGCTCGTCCGCGCTGGCGCAGCCCGTCGCGCTGTACGCCTTGTACGTGTACGACGTGCTGGTGGTCAGGCTGCTCAGCGCGTGCGAGTAGTCCGCCTCGCCCGCCGTGCACGTGCCCGTGCTGGGCGACGTCTCCTTCAGCCACCAACTCCCCGTCTCGCCGGTCAGCGTCAGCGTGGCTGTCGTGTCCGCGATGGCGCTCGCGAAGAGGGACGGCTTCGGCAGGGCGGTCACCTTGATCTTGATCGGCTCCGAGTTCGTCGTGTTGATCCATTGGCCGGGGCCGACCCTGCCGGTGTCCGCGATCGACCAGCCGCTGCCGGACGGCGCCGTCGTCTCGCTGTCCGACGCCGTGTTCGACACGTTGTAGGTGTCGTTGTTGCTGCCGGTGGCGTTGGGAGCGGCCAGTTGGACGAAGTAGGTCTTCCCCGCCGTGAGGTCGCAGTCGTTCGCGGAGTTGGTGGCGTCGCACGTGAACGTCAGGTTCTGGTTGCCGTTGGGGTTATTGTTGTTGTTGGGTGCGGTGAGCGTCGCCTTCACCGTCGAGGACGGGTTGTTGGTGTCGGAGGTGTCCGCTGCGTGGAGCGTCACCACGATGTCGCCCGGCGTGCCGTTCTTGACGCTCAAGGTGAACTCGGCGCTCGTGAACGTGGAGTCGTCCGAAGCCGTTGTGCCCGCGACGAATGCCTGCGCGACCGTGGCGACGGTGTTGAAGTACAGGCCGATGAAGGTGTTCCCGGAGCTTGTCTGGCTCAGGTTCCCCACCGTCACCGCCGTCGAGAACGTCGCGCTTGCGATCTCGTTCGCCGCCGTGCAGCCGGAGCCGGAGTACGCCTTGTAGGTGTACCAGGAACCGGCAGTCAGGCTGCTCAGGGACTCCGTCGCGGTCGTCTTGTTCGTGCACGACCCGGTGGACGGCGACGTCTGCCGCACCGACCAGTTCCCCGTGTGGCCGGCGAGCGTCAGCGTCGCCGTGGTGGTCGTCACGTTGCTCGCGGTGAGGCCGATGGCGGTGAAGCTGGCGGCGGTGGCCAGCAGGTTTGCGTTCGTGCAGGTGGAGTCGCTGTACGCGGAGTACGTGTAGGTCGTGCCGGGGGTCAAGCCCGTCAGCGTCTTGGTGGACGTGCCCGAGGCGACCGGCCCCTGGCAGGTGGTGTGCGGGGCGGCGTCGGCCTGGTAGTACCACTGGGTCGTGTGCCCGGCAATGGTCAGGGTGGCGGTGGTAGCCCCGATGTTGCTCGCGGTCAGCGTGGCGGATGTCGTGAAGGCGCTCGCCGCGACCAGCAGGTTGGCGCAGCCGTTGTCGCTGTACGCGGAGTACGTGTAGGCCGTGCCCGGCGTCAGCCCGGTGAGGTCCTTGGTGGACGTGCTCGCGGCGACCGGTCCCTGGCAGGTGTTGTCCGGCCCAACGTCGGCCTTGTACCACCACTGGCCGGTGTGGTCGGCGATGGTCAGCGTCGCGCCGCTGCTGGTGATGCTGCTCGCGGTCAGCGTGGGCGTCACGGTGGTGAAGGCGTCCGCCGTGGCGAGCAGGTCGGCGTTGGGGCAGTTGGTCGCGCTGTAGGCCTTGTAGATGTAGGTCGTGCTCGCCGTCAGACCCGTGAGGCTCTCGGTCGTGTTCGATATCGGCCCCTGGCAGGTGGCGTCGGGGCCGGTGTCGGCCTGGTACCACCACTGGCCGGTGTGGTCGGCAATGGTCAGCGTCGCGCCGGTGCTGGTGACGCCGCTGGCGGTGAGCGAGGCTGTCGTGAGGGTGAACGAGGATGAGGCGACGTGATAGTTACATCCTCCGTCCGAGTAGGCGGAGACGGGGTGGGTTCCGTCCTGGTAGCCCTGGATGTTGCTGACGGTCGTTCCGCCTGCCGCTGTGCAGGTGCCCCAGGAGTTGATGCGGAACCACCAGTTGGTCGTCCCGTTGGTGAGCGTGAGGTCAACCGACCGGTCGGTGTTCACCGTGGCCGTCAGGGTTGCGGTGGGAATCGTGAACGACTCAGCCGTGACGTGGTCGCCGGCGGCGCAGCCGGAGGCCGGGTAGACCGCGACGACGTACGATCCCGACTGGTAGCCCCGGATGTTGCTGACGGTCGTTCCCGTCGCGGCCGTGCAGGTTCCCCACCAGCCGATCTTGAACCACCAGTTGGTGGGTCCGCCGCTGAGCGTGAGGTCGACCGAGCGGTCGCTGCTGTCCACCGCGATGGCGAGGGACACATCGGGAATGGTGAATGACGAGGACGCGATCTGGGTGTTGCAGCCGCTGTCGGAGTATGCCCAGACGGAGTGGGTTCCGGCCTGGTAGCCGCCGATGCCGGTGAAGGTGGTACCGGTCGCAGGCGTGCAGGTTCCCCACCAGTTGATGCGGAACCACCAGTTGCCGGGGCCGTCGGTCAGGGTCAGGTCGACCAAGGGGCCGGGGTTCACCGTCGTCGCCAGGGTGGCGGTCGGCGGCGGAATGGTGAAATTCGCATCTGAGAGGAAGCCGCTGCAGTCGCTCTTGGAGAATGCGCCGACGGCGTAGGTTCCCGTCTGGTAGCCGCGGATGCCGGTGACGGTGGTTCCACTCGCCGCGGTGCAGGTGCCCCAGCCGATGCGGAACCACCAGCTGTTGGACCAGTTGGAGATGGTGAGGTTGACGGAGCGGTCGCTCTGGACGTGCGCCGCGAGGCCGGCGTTGTGGGGCGTGATGGTGAACGTGGTCGCCGCGATCTGGTTGCTGCAGTTGCTGTCGGAGTAGGCCCAGACGGAGTGCTGCGTTCCGACCTGGTAGCCGCCGATGCCGGTGATGCTGTTGCCGGTCACCGCCGTGCAGGCGCCCCACCAGTTGATCTTGAACCACCAGTTGCCGGTGTGGTTGGAGATGGCGAGGTCAACCGTCTGGTCGGCGGTGTCGACGGTAGCGGTCAGGCTGGCGGACTGCGCTGACGTTGGGGATGGGTAAAAGCCGGCGACGGCCAGCAGGGCCAGCAGCAGGGTGGCGGCCAGCCAGACCCAACGGGTTGATGAAAATGCGCTTTGCAGTTTCATGTCAGCCTCTCTTTCAGCCGGAACTGGGTAGGCGCGCCGCGCGGCCCGCCGCTAGTTCCCGCCCCCGAGGCGCGAGGCAACGACCCACGCGCTGTAGTAGCCGCCCTGCGTCGCGCGAACCTCGACGGAGTCGATCCGGGCGCCGAAGTACGTCCACGCGAACGTGAGGTCAGTGCTCGTCGTCGGCGCGACCGTCCAGAAGTGGGCCCACGCGCCCGTGCCGGCGCGCCCCCGCGCCTCGTAGCCGACGGCCCCGCTGGCGGCGCCGTTGCGGTTCCACGCTACCGTCGTAATCCTGTTCTGGCTGGTCCCGGTGATGTACGTCACGCTCGTTGGCGAGTCGATGAGCGTCTTGAACGTCACGCTGCGGAGGGTTGTCCCGCAGGAGGCGTCGCCGTAGGCCGTGTAGGAGTAGGTCGTGCCCTTGGTGAGGCTGCTGAGCGCGTGGGAGAGGTCGGTCTCGCCCACCGCGCAGGTTCCGGTGGAGGGCGACGTCTCCTTCAGGGACCAGGTGGTGCCCACGTGCCCCGTCAACGTCAGCGTCGCCCCGGTCGTGCCGATGCCGCTCACGGCGATCCAGTTCGCCTCGGTGGTGAACGTTGTCCTGCCGATCACCGTCGTGCAGGCCGAATCGCTGTACGCCTCGTAGGTGTACGCCGTGCTCCGCTGGAGGCTATCCAGGTCGTGGGCGGCGCCGTAGGCCGCGCCGGACGAGCAGGTCCCGCCGCTGGGCGTGGTGTACTTCGCGTACCAGCTGCCCGTACCGCTGCCGGCAAGGGTAAGCGTCGCCGTGGTGTCGGTTACGTTGCTCGCCGTCAGCGTCCGCAGCGTCGTGAACGTACCGCTGGCGGCCACCTGCTTGCAGGCGGAGTCGCGGTAGGCCGCGTAGGTGTAGGACGTGTTCTGATTGAGGTTCGTAAGGCCGTGGGTGGCGCCGTTGGCGATGGCGGACGAGCACGTCCCCTCGGACGGGGAGACCTGCTTCGCGTACCAGGCGCCCTCGCTGCCCTCGTTGGCCAGGGTCAGCGTCGCCGTCGTCCCTCGGATGTCGCTGGCGGTGAGGGACGGGGCGTCATGGGCGTACTCCACGCCGAACATGACCACGCGCACCAGGCGCGTCCACGTCGAGCCGCCGTCCGTCGTGTGCCGGGTTTCGTTGGCGATGCTGAAGCCGCTGTCGGCGGGCGCCGCCGTCTCATTATTCGTGCCCGCCCGCTGCCAGTAGTAGGCCCGGCCCGTGGTGCCGCTGCAGTCCTGCACTCCCTCGAAGGTGCGGCATTGCGGCACGGGGACGCTGAGCACGACGTAGTAAGTCTCGCCGGGGTCAAGGGCGCAGCCGTCGCCGGAGCAGGTGTATATCCCTTGGGAGTTCTCAGCCGGCCGCGCCGGGCCGCTGAGCGCGGCGTTGGCAATCGCGGCGTCCGGGTTGCCGTCGCTCCCTGCGCTGAAGAGACGCACGTTCAGGTCATACTCGGGGGCCGGCATCCCGATGCCGCTGTCGCCGAACAGGAGCGTGATGCGATCGAGGGTGAAGCCGGTCGCGCCCGTACCCGTGGTGAAGGCGCTCGACATCCAGTGGTTGCGCGACCAGCCCACGGGCATGGTGGAACCCACCTGCCGCTGGCCGAGGTTGCTCACGCTGGCCTTTGCGGTGGTGAACGTCACGTTGGTGTCGAATCTCGCGGAGCAGGTGGTGTTCTGATCGGACGCATATGCCTGGAAGGTGTAGGTCGTGCCGGGCGTGAGGCCGGTGACGGGCGCGCTCGTGACACCAAGGGCGCCTAGCCCGTCGAAGGGGCCTGTGCAGGGGGCGCCGGTCTCCGTCGATTTGTATCCCCATTGGCTGTTGTTCCCCACGTTGTAGGCAAGGAAGGTCGCGGTCGTCGCGGTTACGTTCTCGACGCCTCCCCTGGGCGAGGATGCGGGGAAGAAGTGCTTGCGGGCGATCGCGTCGGCGGCGTCGCAGCCCGTCTTGCTGTATGCCTCGTAGACGTACTGGTTCCTGTTGGTGTGGTCGAAGGTGAAGCCGGTCAGCGTCACCGACGAGGTTCCCTCGGCGACGGAGGTGCAGGTCCCGGCGGTGGGAGCGGTCTGCCGGTACCACCACGCCGTCGTAGTCGTCCCGTCCGCCTTCGTCCAGTTGACGATGTTGATAGTCAAGGTGTCCGTGTTCGTGTTTGCGCTGCCGTCCAGGCCGGGGGTCTTGAAAGAGACGGAGCCGACCGCGGCGGCGCAGCCGGAATCCACGTACGCCGAGTAGGTGTAGCTCGTCTTCGGGGTCAGGCTGAGCGCGACGCTCTTCTGCGCGTAGCCCACGGCATGGCAGGTGTCGTCGCCGCTGGGGGCGGTGCGCTTGTACCACCAGTTGGTCAGCAGGCCGGAGCCTTCGATGACCAGCGTCGCCGAGTTCTCCGTCACCCCGTCGGCGCGCAGTTCGTACTGCGTGGTGAAGGTGGCCGTGGCGACGGCGGCACCGAGGCACTGCCGGTTGTCGTAGGCGGCGTAGGTGTAGTCGCGGCCCGGCAGCAAGCCGGTGATGTTGACGGATGAGCCGCCCGCCGCCGTGCAGAGGCTGTCGTTGGGCGAGGTCTGCTTGTACCACCAGTCGCCTGTGGACGTGAGCGTGAGCGTCGCCCCGTCGGTCGTCTCGGCGCCGGCGCTCAGCTGGACCGATGCGTTGGCGTTGGCCGCGACGATGCTCACCATTCCGACCCTGTCCGACTGCCAGCGGAGTTGTCCATTGTTGTTCGTTAGACCGCTGTTGGCGATGGACCAGCCGCTGCCGGCGGGAGCGTTGACCTCGCTGCCCGAGTTCGTCGTCCGCAGATGATGGCCCTGGATGCTGCTCCCCCCGGCTGCGGTGCTCATGACGATGAAGTAGGTGGTGTTGGGGTCGAGCGCACAGTCCGTCCCGGAGCAGTTCCAGGTGTTATTGGCGCCGAAGCCCGGTTGGCCGGGACCGCTCAGCGTGACTTTGGCCGTCGCCGCGGGGTGGTTCGGGTTGGTGGCGTCCGGCGCGTGGATGGCCACCACGATGTCCGGAGGATTGCTTTGTTTCCAGTGGAAGTGACCTCTGACGCTGGCGAGGGTGTAGCCGCCAAGCCTGCCGCCGGTGGTGAAGGCGACGGCGCACTTGGAGCGCCCGTCACGGTCGCCTACCCAGCAGGTCGAGGAGTACGGCTCGTCGATGTTGCTGACGGAGACGCTGTTGGCGGGCAGGTTGCTCTGCGTCTGGGCCGTGGCGGAGGCGATGGTGGCGCCGCCGCACTGGCCGTTGCCGTAGGCGGTGATGGTGTAGTTGGTGTCGGGGTCCAGGCCGGTGATAGTCGCCTCCGAGCCGTTGACTGGCCCGTTGCAGGTGACGGACTGTATGCTCGCGCCGCCTGCGCCCTGTCCGCCGCCGGTGGTGGTGTAGTACCACTGGCCGTTCCAGTTGTCGAGCTCGATGGTGGCGGAATCGTCGGTCACCTCGGTGGGGGTCAGCGTGGGTGGCGGGGTGAAGGGTCCGGCGGCTGGGGAGTTGGTCCAGTTTGCGCCGCCGTTGGCGTTCTTGGCGCGGACGCCGACGATGTAGGTTTTGGAGTTGTCGGCGTCGATGTCGATGCTGGTTGAGGCGTGTTCCAGGGCTGCCAGCTGCCAGCTCTGCGCGCCGTCGTCGGTGTAGGTGACGTGGTAGTGGGTGGCGCGGCTGGGAGCGTCCCAGGATGCGGTGAGGGTTCCGTCGGCGCGGGTGACGGAGACGGACGCGACGGAGTCGGGCGGCTGTGGAGTCGGCGTCGGAGTTGGCGTTGGATCCGGCGTGGGCGGCGTGAACGGTCCTGCCGCCGGTGAGTTGCGCCAGTTGCTGCCGCCGCTGCTGTTCTTGGCGCGCACGCCGACGACGTAAGTCTTGGCGTTGTCGACGGAAATCGTGATGCTGGTGGCCGCGTGGTCGAGCGCGGCGAGCTCCCAACTCGCGCCGCCGGTCGAGCTGTAGGTGACGTGGTAGGTGGTCGCGCCGCTGGGCGCGTCCCAAGATGCTGTGAGGGTGCCGTCGGCGCGGGTTACGGATACGGATGCGACGGAGTCGGGCGGCGTTGACGCCGGCGGCGTGTAGGGGCCCGCCGCCGGTGAGTTGCGCCAGTTGCTGCCGCCGTTGGCGTTCTTGGCGCGGACGCCGACTATGTAGGTCTTGTCGTTGTCGACGTTGAAGGAGATGCTGGTTGCGGCGTGGTTGAGGGCGACGAGTTCCCAACTCGCGCCGCCGGTCGAGCTATAGGTGACGTGGTAGGTGGCAGCGCCGGTGGGAGCGTCCCAGGACGCGGTGAGCGTGCCGTCGGCGCGGGTTACCGACACCGAAGACGGCGTGCCGGGCGCCGACTTCGCGAGCGAGTCGGCAGGAGAGAGGGCAAGAGCGGCAACCAGCGCCAACAGGGCCGCAAGCGTCCAGGTCAGCCGGTACCGTGAAGGCAGGCTCAGTCGATAGCGTGAAGGTAGTTCTCGAATATCCAACGCATCGTCCCCTTCCGTCAAACGCTCCTGCACGGCGTGGACGGACGAGTGAGCCTGTTGTCCGTCCCATACGCATACTGGGGGTATGATGGTACACTATATTTTAATAACGTAGCGATGATTTTTTGTTCTGATTTTGGATTACTTTGAAGTAACGTTTTTCTCTCGAGTGGCTTGTGGTAGTTGCGGTTCGCGGCGTCGCGCGTGGCGGTGTGCGACGCGTGAAGACCCCCATCTCAATCTTCCCCCGCAGACGGGGGAAGAGGTAGGAGGGAATTCCCGTTTGCACGGGAAAGACGAGGTGGGGCGCGCGTGTTTGTGGCGTCGCGCGTTGTGGTGGTCGCGCGTGCCCCCCCGCCGTGCCCCGCCAGGCGCCCACAAGGGATCGCCCCTACGGTTCCTGCCGGGGACGGCCCTACGGTTCCTGCCGGGGTCGCCCGTACGGGTTCACATCGGGGGACGCCCATGCGGTTCGCGCGTTATTGACAATGAACATGGATGTGCGATGTGCGCGAAGACCCCCATCTCAATCTTCCCCCGCAGACGGGGGAAGAGGTAGGAGGGGATTCCCGTTTGCACGGGAATGACGAGGTGGGGCGCGCGCGTTTGTGGCGTCGCGCGTTGTGGTGGTCGCGCGTGCCCCCCCGCCGTGCCCCGCCAGGCGCCCACAAGGGATCGCCCCTACGGTTCCTGCCGGGGTCGCCCCTACGGTTCCTGCCGGGGACGCCCATACGGGTTCACATCGGGGGACGGCCATACGGTTGCTGCCGGGGACGCCCGTAAGGGATCGCCCCTACGGTTGCTACAAAACTAACAACTACGCGCAGCAAGCTCGCCGTGGAGCGAGCTTGCTTGATTTGCAGGCTTGTCTTCTGGCCGCGGCGGCCTGCGCGCCGCGCACAGCCCCGTCTATGACTTGCCGATCTTGAACATCTTGGTCCCGCACAGTCCGCAAACGCCCTGCGTTGCGGGCCGGCCATTCTTCATCGTGATCTTTTGCGGGCTGTCCATCTCCCGTTTGGCCTTACACTTCATGCAATACGCTTCCATAGCACCCTCGCTTCAAGACTGTCTGCTGACAACATGGGGCAGATGCCACATCGATGCCGCACCGATGCCGCACCGCACCAGACAAATGAAGTTACTACATGCGGCCCAAGGCTGTCCGCCGTACCAAGTACGCAGAAAGGCCATTTCGCCACTTGCGTACAGGGGCGCCCGATACGGCAATTACGCTAAGCGCAATCAATAAAGGTTACATCACTGCTATTCGTAAGAAAGGCGGTTCAAGTGCGCCGCTTTGGTTCCACCGGCCTCCGGCCAAAAATCACTCAACGGCGCAGCGGCAATTTGCGGAAAACCGTCCCCCGCACGCCCCCATTTCCCAACTTGCGCCCAACTTGCCGGCGTAGGCCGGATCCCTCAGACCGCAAGACTGGCGGATATAATCGAGACACACGTCAACCCAACAAGCCACAGGCTGCCTGAAATCATATGACGGATTCCGTAGACACGATGGGCCCTGCCGCACCCGGAAACATAGAGCGGCTTGCCTCACAGGCCGAGCAAGAGTTACGAGACGCGAGCGGCGATAGTCGCGCCATCGAGGAGTGGAGGGTCAAGTACCTCGGCAGAAGGGGTTTCCTCACAGCCACTTTGCGCAGCCTGGGCACGCTGCCAGCCGAAGAGCGGCGAGCGGCAGGCGCAGCCGCCAACAGCGCAAAAGCCCGTCTCGAAGCGTTACTCGAAGACGCGAGGAACGCCCTCGCCGCGCCGGCACCGGTAGAAGGAATAGACGTCACCCTCCCGGGACGGAGGCCGCGCAGAGGACGCCTGCACCCCTCCACCCAGACCATCAGGGAGATCCTGGCGGCATTCAACGCCATGGGCTTCCAGACGGTCGAAGGGCCGCAGGTGGAGTGGGAGCGGTACAACTTCGACATGCTCAACATCCCGCCCGACCATCCCGCACGGGACTCGCAGGACACCATATGGATCGACTCGCCGTCGAAGGAGGGCATCCTTCTCAGGACGCACACCTCGCCCATGCAGATGAGGGCGCTTGAGGGTTCCAAGCCCCCCGTGCGAATCGTCGTACCAGGCCTGTGCTACCGCTTCGAGGCCACCGACGCCACGCACGAATGGCAGTTCCACCAGATCGAGGGACTCGCCGTCGATACCGACGTCACTTTCGCAGACCTGAAGGGGACGCTGTACGAATTCGCACGCCGGATATTCGGGCCGGAGAGAAAGGTGCGCTTCCGCTGCGACTTCTTCCCGTTCGTGGAGCCCGGCGTGGAAATGGCGGTCGACTGCTTCAAGTGCAGCGGCCAGGGATGCGCCATGTGCAAGCGGAGCGGGTGGATAGAGATCATGGGCGCAGGCATGGTCCACCCCCAGGTCATACGGAACGCAGGGCACGACCCCGAAAAGTACACCGGCTACGCTTTCGGCATGGGCCCGGAACGCATCGCCATGCTCAGGCACGGCATCGACGACATACGCCGCTTCTTCGCAAACGACCTCCGCTTCCTCTCGCAGTTCTGACGAAGGACTACACCCGCCGCACGAAGCCGACGCGCCGGACAGATGCGCTGAGCGGCCGGAGCCGCCAAACGAAACATGAAAGTCCCAATCTCCTGGCTACGCAAATACGTAAAGGTCGACCTCCCCGCCGAGGAGCTGGCGCACCGCCTGTCGATGGCGGGAACCGAGGTCGAGAAGATCGAGCGCACCGGCGCGCTGGAAGGCGTCGTCGTAGGGCACGTGCGGAAGGTGTCGCAGCATCCCAACGCCGACCGCCTGACCTTGGTGACTGTAGACCACGGCGGCGGCGTCTCGGAAGTCGTCTGCGGCGCGCCTAACGTGGCACAAGGCCAGAAGATCGCATACGCAGCAGTCGGCGCCGAACTGATCGACGGATACAGCGGCAAGCCCACAAAGCTCAAGCGCGCCAAGATACGCGGCGTCGTCTCCGAGGGAATGGTCTGCTCCGAAAAGGAACTGGGCCTCGGCGAACAGCACGAAGGCATCCTCGTACTGGACGCCGGCTCAGCCGTGGGAACGCCCATAGGAGAGGTGATAGGCGAGACCGTCCTCGAATTGGAGCTGACGCCCAACCGACCGGACTGCCTCGGAGTCGTCGGCGTGGCCAGGGAGGTCGCGGCCCTCACCGGCCAGGAGTTGAATGAACCCGTCCTCGAATACGAAGAAGCCGCCGGCCCCGTATCCGAGCTCGCAAGCGTCTCAATAGAAGACCCCGACCTGTGCGCGCGATACACCGCCTCGCTCATAACGGGCGTGAAAGTAGGCCCATCGCCAAAGTGGTTGCAGGACACCCTCGCCGCGCTCGGAGAACGCCCAATCAACAACGTGGTGGACGCCACCAACTTCGTCATGTTCGAACTGGGCCAGCCGCTGCACGCATTCGACTACGACCGCGTTGCCGACCACACCATCATCGTGCGGCGCGCAGCCCAGGGTGAATCTCTAACCACGCTGGACGGCGTGAAGCGCGAGCTGTCGGCGGAAATGCTGGTCATAGCCGACACGGAGCGGGCGATTGGCCTTGCCGGCGTCATGGGAGGAGAGAACACCGAAATAGGAGACGGCACCGCCAACATCCTGCTCGAGTCCGCCACCTTCAACGGCCCAAACAACCGGCGCACTTCACGAAACCTCGGACTCACCAGCCAGGCCACGCTGCGATTCGAAAAAGGACTGCGCCCCGGACTGTCCGAGGTCGCATTGCGGAGAGCGACCAGGCTCATCCTGGAACTGGCGGGAGGAGAGGCCGCACAGGGCATACTGGACGAGTGGCCCGGCAGAGACGGCGAGACAGGGCAGGTCCACCTGTCGCGCAGCAAGATCGAACGCGTGCTGGGCGCCAGCCTCGCCGACGAACGGGTCGAGTCGACGCTCACGTCACTCGGCTTCACCCCGGCGGCCGACGAAGACGCACAGGGATGGAACGTGCAGGTCCCCTACTGGCGCCCCGACGTCGGCATACCTGAAGACCTTTGCGAGGAACTAGCCCGCACCATCGGCTACGACGAGCTGCCGTTCAGGGTGCGCGCCGGCTCACTTCCCGCATGGTCGCCAAATGCCCGGCTGGAACTGCGGGAGCGCATACGGGACGCGCTCGCCCAGGCCGGAATGCAGCAGATAATCTCCTATTCCGGCACGACGAAAGAGGGTGAAGAGCGGCTCGCCCTGCCTCCGTCGTCGTCGGAATTCGTGCGCATAATGAATCCCGT
Organism: Dehalococcoidia bacterium; assembly: GCA_963663555.2. Lineage (GTDB taxonomy): Bacteria > Chloroflexota > Dehalococcoidia > Lucifugimonadales > Lucifugimonadaceae. The sequence goes on along the minus strand of CAXXNJ010000005.1, from coordinate 171,804 downwards.
CTCCTCGGAGCACGCCGTCCTGCGGAGAACGCTCAGGGAGGGCGTGCTCAACGCCGTCGCAAGCAATCTGCGCACCTGGCGGGGGCCTATCGCACTGTTCGAGTCCGGCCTGGTCTTCTTCAATTACGGGGAAGGACTACCGGAAGAGAAGGAGATGGTCGCCGCAGCCCTGACCGGCCCGCGCGGCGGTCTGCACTGGGACGGCGATGGCGGCAGCCTCGACTACTACGACGCACGGGGCGTGGTGGAGGAACTGCTGGAACGCCTCGAAGTCGACGCCGAGTTCCGGCCCACCGATGACCCCATAATGGCCGTCGGAAGGGCCGCTGAGGTGATATGCCCGGCGGCGAGTGACCTGCGGCTGGGCATAGTGGGCGAGGTGGCGCCGCACCTACTCGGCGCATTCGGCATCGAGTCCCAGCCCGTCGCGCTGTTCGAACTGGACGTGCCGTCGCTTGAATCGGCCGTAGCGGCAAACAAGCAGGCCGGCGCATACCGGCCCTTCGCACGGTTCCCCCAGTCGCCCAGGGACATCGCCATAGTGGTTGACGAAGCCGTAACCGCAGCCGACGTCATAAAGGTCGCTTCACGCAACCGGCTCGTCGCAAGCGCAACGGTCTTCGACGTCTACCGCGGCGAAGGGCTGCCGGACGGCAAGAAGTCGCTGGCCGTTAGACTGATATACCAGTCCCCGAATCGCACGCTCACCGCCGGACAGGTCGACAAGGCCCAGCGTTCCATACTGAATGTCCTGAAGAGGCAGTTCGGCGCCTTCCAGCGCCAGTGATTGCCGCGACAAAGGACCGAGAAGAAGCGCCGCACAATGGCCCAGCAACAGCGCCACAGAAGACATCACCACAGGCCCCACCGCCACCACTACGACGCCGACATGCTCAGCGTCGAGGAGGCGAGAAAGCGCATCCTGGCGCACTTCACCAGGCTGGAGGCCGTCGAAACACCCCTGCTGGAAGCGCGCGGCAGGACGCTGGACGAGGACCTCGTGGCCACGTTCGAGATACCGCCGCTCGACAACTCCGCAATGGACGGATACGCCGTCCGATCGCAGGACATCGCTTCGGCCTCTGAGGAGCGCCCGCAGGTACTGCCGGTGGCGGGCGCCGTGGCCGCAGGCGAATTGCCGGACCGCCCCGTACCGCCGGGCGGCGCCATACGCATCATGACCGGCGCCCCCGTACCCGACGCCGCCGACGCAGTCATACCTTTCGAGGACACCGACGAGGAGCATCGCCGGAACAGCGGCGCATCCCTCCGGAGCATTGGAATCAAGACCCCCGCAGAGCCAGGCGAGAACATCCGCCCCGCAGGCGAGGACGTGAGGCGGGGCGACGTGGTACTGAAGCGGGGAGTGTCGATGCGTCCAGCCGAGATCGGAGTGGCCGCCTCCATAGGACGCAGCAGCGTCAGGGCCGTGAGACGCCCGGAAGTCGCGATCATATCGACCGGCGACGAACTGCTGTCCCCCGGCGAGCCGCACCGGCCGGGCATGATCTACAACTCCAACGCCTACAGCATCGCCGCCCAGGCCGAGAGATACGGCGGAGAGCCGAGAGTCATCGGAATAGCCAGGGACACCGTCGAATCGCTCAACGAGGCTCTCGACAAGGGCATGGACTCCGACATGATCGTCACATCCGCCGGCGTCTCCAAGGGAGACTACGACGTCGTGAAAGACGTGCTCGCGCAGCGTGGAGAGATCGCGCTCTGGTCCGTGCGGATGAGGCCGGCCAAGCCGCTCGCATTCGGCGCCCTCAAGAGCGCAGACGGCCGCAGCGTGCCGCACCTCGGCCTGCCGGGAAACCCGGTCAGCGCAATGGTCGCCTTCGAGCAGTTCGGACGCCCGGCGCTGCGACTCATGCTGGGCCTGCCTGCCGCAGCAAAGCCCAGTGTTCGCGCCATATTGGACGACCCCATCCATAACCACGATGGCAGGAGGGTCTACGCCCGCGTGACGGTCTACAAGGACGGTCAAGGCTCGTACAGGGCGCGGACCACCGGCAACCAGAGCTCCGGCGTCCTAACATCAATGGCCGCCGCCAACGGCCTGGCAATATGCCCCGACGAAACCTCGATGGTGGACGCAGGGCAGGCAGTGGACGTCGAGATGCTGGACTGGCCCGAATCCTTCTTCTAACCCCCAGATCCCCCCGACACCCCGACACCGTAGGGGCGTCCCTCGTGGGCGCCCTAAACCGGACGCCCCAACTGATAGAATGACAGGCCCCAGCCCAACCGCTTCACCCTTCCACGGCACGCGAGAAATATGACCACTTCCACCAACCCGGCAACCCAGACACACGTAGAAGCAGACCTCAACGCGGCCTACCAGATCGATGCAGGCTCCTTCGCGCGCATGGGCAAATCGTTCTCGTACACCGTGTCGAGCAGGCTCTGCAGCCACTGTGAAGAATGCCTGATCCTCGCAGAAGAGGAAGAGCCCGCCGCGCTGCGAAAGCCGTCGGAACTGATGAAGCACATCGCCGACAACTGCGCGGAGCAGGCCGACTACCTGATGCCCGGTACGCCCATCACGGAAGCCGTCTTCAGGCTCCTGCTGGCAAACAATAACCGCCCTATGAAACTGGGCGTGATCCTGTCGAAATTGAACGAAGCGTGGGCCAGCGTCATCTACCTCAAGAACATCTCCGACACCGTGCTTCAGAACATGCTCGAACAGCCCAGCGAGTACTACATCGTTCGAGCCGCCGAGCGAAGACGGCGCTCCTCGCGGAAGTCCTGAGCCGGCGGCCTCAGTCGCTTAACCGCCACGGCAAGGCGGGCCTGCCTAACTCGCGCGCCGCCCCGTACGGGACAGGCGGTAGACCGCCACGAACTCCTGCACCGGCGTTCGTGCGACAACCTCGCCGACAAGTTCCAGCGGCAGGTCGTCCAGCTTGCTGAAACGTACGCAGGACTTGCCCATGTTCAGCTTCTTGCCGGTCGCAAGGTAACTCTCCCTGAACCACATCTCGACCGATTCGTCGCCGTAGACGTTGGTCAGGTAGAGCGACGTGTAGCGCTTCTGAGAGGCCAGGGCGACGTACATCAGCGGCTGGCCGTTGTAGGTGTCCGCCAGCACATTCAGCGGCACAACGTAGCTGACCATTCCGTACTGCATCGTCTCCTCGTAACCCGGAGGCAGGTTGTCGAGTATCACTTGCCGAACGGCCGAAACAGTCTCGCGCCTCGCCGGTTCGAGCTCCGACAGGTACTCCTCTACGGTCGTCGCATCGCTCTGCATTTCTTCGCTCCTCAGCGCCTAAGCCTATCTGCCGATGCGGATGCCGGTCCTAACGGCGCCCCCTCAATGCTGGCAGCCCGTACAGTAGTACGCCGTGCGGCCGCCGAACTTCTGCGATTTTACGGGCCTGCCACAGTCCGGGCATACCGAACCGCGCTTCCGGCGCAGCCGCATACGGTCATCATAAGCATCGACTACGAAGGGACTGCCGTCCTCATTGGGGTGGTCGGAGATGAAGCGGACCGCGCCGTTCAGCGTCTCGACTATCGCCTCGTGCAACCGCCCCAGCCTTGCTTTCGATATCCTGTGCGCCCTCCGGGCCGGTGAAATGCCCGCCCGGTGCAGAGCCTCGTCCGCGTATATGTTGCCCACTCCGGCCAGCACGGACTGGTCCATCAGCAGGGCCTTGATAGAGGACCGGCGGCCTCGCACTCGCTCCGCGAACTCCAACTCCGTGAAACCGGGATCCAGCGCGTCCGGCCCCAGGTTGCCGGTGAGTTCTTCCGCCGACTCGACCAGCCTCGCCGCGGCCCAGCGGCGCACGTCGTCCAACTCTATCCGCCGCTCGTCATCCAGGTAGAACGTGTAACGGGCATACCTGAGCGGCTCGTCGTCCGGGCGGAGGACGACCAGCCGGCCCGTCATCCCCATGTGCAGACCGAGAACGCCCTCGTCGAGTGGCAACAGGAGCTGCTTGCCATGCCGCTCGATGGATTCGATGCGTCTGTTCGGCAGACTCGCCAAGCCTGCCGTGCCGTCGAAGGTGTTCTCCACGCCCGGCCAGTTTGCATATACGCCGGCTATGACGCGTCCGCATATGCGCTCTGCAACCAAGTAGCGCCGCAGCGCCTCGATCTCGGGCAACTCAGGCATTGGTACGCAACCCCTGCGCCGTCGCTCCCGGGCGGGGCTATTCCATGTCGCCCCAGGCGTCTCCGGTCTTCACCTCGACGCTCAACGGTACCGACAGCTCCATGGCCGCAGGCATCAGCTCCATCGCCAAGCCCGTCATTTCGTCCAACTCGCCCGGCGCCACCTCGAATATCAGCTCGTCGTGTACCTGGATCAACATGCGGGAGCGAAGCCGGCGCGCGCTCATCTCCTCATCGACGTTGATCATCGCTATCTTGGCGATGTCCGCCGCGGTGCCCTGGATCGGCATGTTGACGGCCATCCGCTCAGCGGCCGCCCGATGTACCCGGTGCCGGGAGTTCATCTCCGGCAACTTGCGCCGCCTGCCGGACAGCGTTGCGGCGTAGCCCTTGCTACGGGCCTCCTCCTTCATCGTCTCCACGTAGCCGCGGATGCCGGGGTACTTGCCAAAGTAGAGGTTGATGAACTCTCGCCCCTGCGCCTGTGTCAGGTCGGTCTGTACCGCCACTCCGTGCGCTCCGAGGCCGTATATCACCCCGAAGTTCAGTATCTTCGCGATACGGCGCTGTTCAGCCGTAACGTCCTCCACGCCGTACATGGCGCGGGCGGTGGCGTCGTGGATGTCCTCACCGCTGAGAAAGGCCGCCAGCAAGCCCTCCTCCTGGGACATGTGCGCCAGGATGCGAAGCTCGATCTGAGAATAGTCCGCAGCCATGAGCGTCCAGCCGTTGCGGTAGTCCGACACGAATGCCGAACGGACGCGGCGGCCCAATTCCGTCCGAACCGGTATGTTCTGGACGTTCGGCTCCGTACTGGAAAGGCGCCCCGTGGCTGAACCGACCTGGTTGAAAGACGTGTGCACCCGGCCGGTGCGGGAATTGATTAGACCGGGCAGCGCGTCGACGTAGGTGGACTTCAACTTGGACAGCTCCCTGTAGCGGAGCACGTCCTTGACCAGCTCATAGGCGCGGGGGTCGAGGTCCTCCACCTGCAACATACCCGTCAGAGCGTTGGCGTCCATCGAGTATCCGGTCTTTGTGCGGCGCGTCTTGGGCGCCCCCAGCTCGTTTATCAGGATGTCCGCAAGCTGGCGGTTGGAGTTCAGGTTGAACTCCCGCCCGGCCATCACCTCGTTGCGCGCGTGATGCTCGATGGAGGCCAGCTCTCCGCCCAGCTCTTCCGACATCTCCGAAAGCGCCGCCCTGTCTACCAAGACGCCGTTGCGCTGCATCCGCACGATGACCGGCAGCAGGCGCATCTCAATGCCGTCCATCACCGGCCGCTGGTCTTCAGAGTCGATCTCCGGCGCCAGGAACTCCCGCAGCCGCCACGTCATGTCTGCGTCCGCCGACGCGTAGGCGGATGCGCGCTCCAGTGGCGCCTCGGCCATGGTGATCTGCTTGCGGCCCCGCCCGATGAGGTCGGTAATGGGCGTCATCTCGACGTGGAAAAGGTCGAGCGCCAGCTGCTTTAGTCCAATGGCCCGCCGGCCGGTGAGGGCGGCGGCGATCATCGTGTCGAAATCGAGGCCGCGTACGGCGATGCCCGACTCCTCCAAGACCATCAGGTCGAAGTTGGCGTTGTGTGCAGCCTTGGGAACGGACTCGTCCTCGAACAGCGCACGAAGGACGGAAAGCGCCTCTTCAACGGCTATCTGCTCTCCCTCGGTGTGGCCCACCGGCACGTACCACGCATTGCCCGTACTGTTAGAAAACGAAAGGCCGACCAGGTCAGAGGCCATCGGGTCGGAGCCGGTGGTCTCGGTATCGAACGCAAATCCGGCGGGCGACGACAGCTCGGAGACCATGGCCTCCAGTTCTTCCACGGTGGCCACTGTGCGGTAGTCGGTATCCGGGGCCTCTTCCGGCGCGGCAGGCTCCTCAGGGCCGGCCATGGCATCGCCTAGTTGTAGCTGAGAGACGTCGTCCGTCTCGTAGGGTGCAGCCGGGTCCGGCACGTTCCGGACAATGGTGCGGAACTCCAGGCCGAGGAGCGCCTCGACCACCTCGTTCCGGTCGTACCGCCAGAACTCGGCGTCCTTCAAGTCGAACTCCACCGGAACGTCCCGCACGATCGTGGTCAGCTTCCTGCCGTCGAAGGCGACCTGCCGGTGCTCCTCGAGCAGGTTGCGCACTCGCTTGGCGCCCCGCAATCCCTTGATTTCGGGTACGCGGTCGAGCTGCTCATACACCTGGTCGAGCCGTCCCAGGTTCGACAGGACGGCGTGGGCGGCCTTCTTGCCGACGCCCGGCACGCCGGGGATGTTGTCGGACGGATCCCCCTCCAGCGCCTTGATGTCGGGAACGTACTCCGGCCCCAGCCCGCCGTACCGCTCCCTGACGGCTTCCTCGTCGTACACGCGAATGTCTCCGAATCCGGTGTACATCAGGAGCCGCACGTGCGGCGACACCAGCTGAAGCTGGTCGGCGTCGCCAGTGACGATGAGAGTCTCTACGCCCTCCCGCCCGGCCCTTTCGCACAGGGTCCCGATTATGTCGTCCGCCTCAAACCCGTCGATCTCCAGGACGGGCGTCCGAAATGCCGCCATGATCTTCTTCATCATCGGGATCTGTTCGTGCAGCTCCTCGGGGGCGGGCGGACGGTGCGCCTTGTACTGGGGGAACATTTTGTCCCTGAAGGTGGGGGCGCGGGTGTCAAGCGTGAGCGCGACGTGAGTTGGCCGGTGGTCGCGCAGAGTCTTTAGGAAGGTGTTGAGAAAGCCGTATGCGCCGCGCGTGTCCTGGCCGCCGCTGGTGCTGAGCCGTTCGGGAATCGAATACCACGCCCTAAAGACCATGGCGTGGCCGTCCATGACTAGCAGTAGGGGCTTGCGGCCATCGGCTAGTGACGTCAACTTACCTTCACCTGGATTGGCCCGGCTTGCGGGACGAGAGTGTCTGCCCGAATTATAGACAGCCGCAGCGTCTCGCACCTTGCGGGCGAACGAGGCGCCCAACGGGCCGGCGGCGGGAGGCTGGGCTGCTACGCCAGAGGCCCCGCCCTGGACTGGCGCCTCGCCTATATGGGGCCGAAGTAGAACCGCTGGGCAGTCTCCGGAACGCCTTCGCTGCCCGCCGCCACGGCGAGTACCGTCGCCAAGGCTACGTCCATCCCGATGAGGCCGCCCGCCTTGCCGTTTTCCGTACTCAGATTCTCATTGCCCTCGAAGTCGGTCGCAACCTTCGCCTCGCTGATGGCGGTTTGCAGTAGGAGGCTCCGCAGTGGCCGGACCTTATGATTCTCGCACGCATCCTGGAACGCCTTGAGGTCGCCGGCGCCCTCTGTGGAATCCGTTCCCCGCAGGTTCAAGTGCCCGGGCGGAATGCCGGAGGCTGCCAGGCCGTCGATGAAGACGTCCGCCCGCCACATGTCCACGGCCACCATCGCGGGACGCCCGAACCGCCTCAGCGCCACTTGCAGGAATTCGTTGAGGCCAACGATGCGGGTGCCCAGCGTTACCAGTTCACCGCGCAAAGACATGCGCATGTATAGGTCGCCAACTCTCTCCCGCAGACCCAGCTCGCGCAGGCCGGGTAGATTCGGCAGCGCGGCGAACGCCTCGAGACGCCCGGTCTCCGGGCCAATACCCGGCCGCCGCCATGAAGTCCATGCCTCGAACGCTAAGACCCCAAACGACCGGCGGGGGTTGTCGCCGGCGCAAAGCCGGCGCCGACCTCTATGTCAGCCCACGTACCGGCATTTAGAAGTTCGGCATCCATTCCGTTGGAACGACTCCTTCCTCAAACGCGTCAAGCCCGGCGGCACGCGAACGAGCCTATTCGCCAGCGGACCTCGCCTCTTCGTCGGCCATCTGCTCCAAGACCTGGATCAATGCGTGGTGCCCCTGGCTGGTGGCATCGCCGCCGCGCGCCTGCAAGCCGCGATACAGGTTCGACACCAGCGCCACCATGGGCATCGGAGAAGCCACCTCCGCTCCCATCTCTTGGGCCAAGCGCAGGTCTTTCTGCATGTGCCGGGCCATGAAGCCGGGAGCAAAGTCCCCGGCTAGGATCTTAGGCCCAAGCTTTTCCAGGTGCCATGACGTGCTGGCGCCGCGAGTGGCGGCCTGGAGGAACCTGTCCAAGTCGAGACCCGCTTTGCTGGCGAAGACGAGGCCCTCGCATATGCCTATGGTGCAGCCTATGCCGAGTACCTGGTTCGCCAGCTTCGCTGTGTGGCCCATCCCGCCGGGCCCCATGTGAGTCACCGAGCCTCCGAGAACTTCCAAGACCGGCAGGCAGCGTTCGAACGCGTGCGCGTCCCCGCCCACGAGTATCGACAGGCTGCCGTCGATCGCGCCAAGTTCACCTCCGGTCACGGGGGCGTCCAGCATGTCCACGCCCTTGTCCTTCAGCTTGGCTGCCAAGGACTGGCCGGTCAGGGGAGAGATGGTGCTCATGTCGATGACCACCGAACCGGGCGCGGCTCCCTCGATTATCCCGTCCGGCCCGGCGACCGCGGTCTCGACGTGCTGGGAGTCCGGGACCATCACGATCGTCACGTCCGAGCGTGCGGCCGCGTCGGCCGGGCTGGACGCAGCGTAGGCGCCTTTGCTTTGCAGCCGCTCGACCGCCTCCGGCCGTATGTCGTACACCGTGGTCTCGTAGCCCGCGTCGACCAGGTGCCCCGACATGGGCGCTCCCATGATTCCCAGTCCAACGAACCCGATCCTGTCTTTGCCGCTCTTAGGCATCTTCAAGCGCCCCCTCAAGACCGCCGCGCCGGTTCAATTCAGCCGGACAGTCCGCTCCTTACGTCGTTCAAGTATGCCTGGCAACCGGCGGAAAAGAACCGGTTGGTGCCGTTCACCAGCCACTTTATGCCGATCTCGTCCCAGCGTCTCGCATGATCGCCGTCCAGCGCTATCGACCCGACGTGCTTGCCGGCCGCGATGATCTTGGGAGTCAGGCTTTCGATGGTATCCACGACTTTGGGATGGCGCATCTGGCCGTGAACGCCGAAGACCGATGACAGATCGCCGGGGCCCAGGAATACCAGGTCCACGTTGTCCGTAGCGATGATCTCATCCTGGTTCTCTATGGCCTCCAGGGTCTCTATCTGGACCGCCACGAAGGTCTCTTCATTCGCCTCACGAACGTACTCTGCGATGTCCTGCACGCCGTACATGCTGCCCCGGCCACCGAACAGCCCGCGCCGCCCCACGGGAGGGTACTTCACGGAGTCCACAACCGCGCAGGCCTCGGCGCCCGTGTTGATAAGCGGCATCAGCACTCCCGCAGCGCCGGCGTCCAAGTAGCGCTGTATGTGCTGCTGGACGTTCATGCCGATGCGGACCACCGCCGTGATGTCGGACAACTCCGCAGCGCGGATCATGTTCTCCGTGGTCTCGTAGTCCATCGGGCAGTGCTCGCAGTCGATGATGACAAAATCGAAGCCCAGCCAGCCCATCGTCTCCACCATCGAAGGCGCGGGGGAGTTGACGAACGCGCCGATCGTCGCCTCTCCTCTGTTCAACTTCTCCTTCAACTTGTTCTTTCGCATTTTTTCCTTCCTAAACCCAAGATTGCCGGGCAGAAGGCTACTATACGCGCGACGCAGGCATTGCCCTCTACTGCGTCCCGCCCGGCCTCTTTCGGATACGGACGCGCAGGCGGGCGCAAGGCCCGCGCCGTCTCAACGCAGCCGTAGCCTTGCACGCTAATTCGTCGAAACGGATTTGCGCAGCATCTGGCGCGGTGTGACAGAATTCACTTTCCGGCGGGTAAGAAGACCAAGCGCCGCAGCGGCCGCTACGAAAGTCCGTACCGCGGCTGCTGTGCATGGACGAACTCAAGAAAGACCCATGACTCAACGCCCCACGGGAAGCGACGGCGATAAAGCTTCTCCTATTGAGGTCTTCGATGAAACGCCGGAAAGGGCCATGGTAGTCTTCGCCCACCCGGACGACGCAGAGATCGGCGCAGGAGGAACCTCCGCAAAGTGGGCGCGGGCAGGCTGCGAGATCAGCTATCTCCAGTGCACCTCAGGCAGCGGAGGCAGCAACGACCTATCGATGACCTCCGACGTACTTGTACCGATCCGCTCAGCGGAACAGCGGGAAGCGGCCGGCGTCATCGGCGTCAAGAACCTCGTCGCGCTGGACCACCCCGACGGCGAACTTGAAGCCGACAGGCGCTTCCTGGGAGAGGTCGTCGAGGCGATACGCACCTACAGGCCGGAGGTCGTCCTGTGCCACGATCCTTTTCGAACGAGAGGGTTCAACCACCGGGACCACCGCATGGTCGGCATCACAGTGATGGACGCCATATATCCCTACGCCAGAGACCACCTGCACTTCCCTGAACAGATCGCCAAAGGGCTCGGCACCCACAAGGTTAAGCACCTGCTGTTTTGGGGCGCCGACAGCCCCAACACCGTGGTCGACGTCTCCACTGTCATAGACGTACAACTCGACGCTCTCTCCCGCCACCGCAGCCAGATACCCGGCCTCGAAAGGGGGTCGCCCGTCGAGGCGCGCATGAAGGATCGGCGCAGGCAAAACGCGCAGGACATGCCCTTCGAGTACGGAGAGCTTTTCAGGCGCATCTCAGTACGTTCCTGAACCAAGAACATGGCCCGCATAGACCTCCGCTCCCACATACTTTCATCCATCGACTACGGGCCCGCGTCCGACGAGGAAAGCCTCGAGATGGCCAGGATCGCCTCCAAAGACGGGACCGAAGTCATCGTCGCCACGCCGCACTTCCGGGACGTCGAACTCCACTCAACGCCCCGCGCGGTCTACGAGGCCGTCGCGGGTCTGGACGCCAGGCTGCAGAGGATGGCCGAGGACCGGGAAAGAACGGCGCGCCTCATGGTCGGCATGGAACACAGGATCGAGCCCCGCCTGCCCGGATGGATCGACGAGGGAAAGGCTCTCACGCTCGCAAATACCAAGTTCCTCTTGGTAACGCTGCCCTTCAAGTCGTATCCGGACTTCGTCGACGACGTGCTGAGCCGGATACGCGCCAAGAGATTGACCCCCTTGATCGCTCACCCTGAACGAAACGAGACGCTTCAGAAGCGCCCAAAGCTGCTCAGGCGCATCGTCGACGACGGCGCGCTGACGCTCTCAACCGCGTCCAGCTTCACCGGCGGATACGGCCCCGCTGCACGAAAAGCCGCAGAGAAATTCCTCAGGAGGAGACTCCTGCACGCCGTCGCGTCGGACATGCACGGAACGGACGGCGTCAGGTCGCCGCTGCTATCGCCTGCATTCGACAGGATCAGCGAGCTGGCAGGCCAAAGAGCGGCTCACAGCCTGTTTGAGACCAACCCTGCGCTCATCCTGCAAGGCCACACCCCTGACCCGGCCATCGCCCGGAAAGGCCGCCGCAACTTCCTGGCCGCCGGGCCGCTCCGGCAGCTATTCCCATCACCGCCCCAGTCAGCCGAGTGATAGCCCGCGCGCCAGCCGGATAAACAGGCTCACCGCCGGTTCCACCAGGTCCCGCAGCTTGAGAGTGAAGAGGACCGTCAACACTCCGACGGCCGCCCCGCCCGCTATGTCCGTCGGATAGAACACGCCGGCGTACACACGCGAAAAACCGTACAGCAGACCGCCAAAGAACAGCCACGTGGCGAGACCCCTGTTGACCGGCCAAGCCGCAGCCCCGGCGGCGAAACCTATCACCACCGGATTCGCAGGAAATGACGGGTCGGTCGCACGGTAGAACAACAGGTTTATCTCTTCTCCCAACTCCACGAAGGGGCGCGGCCTGTACCACAGGGAGTTGATCCCAAACACAGCCAGGTTGGATAAACCTATCGAGCTTATGCCGACCAGCGTCGCCACCTGGAAGCGGCGCCTCTCCGCCAACGTCCGGCCGGCGAACCACAGCGCGGTCATGGCCGATGCAAACAGCAGGGGCATCAGGTAGTCGCTGGCTATGACGAGCAGCAGGTCGTCGACTATCCGGACATTGCCGGAAAGGCCGTTCAGCCAAACCACTAGCGCTGTGTCGAATGCGTTCACGGCCGCCGGCTCACCAGCTTGGCAATGCGCCCAAAGATGCTGCCCGGGTGAGCGGCCAACCCGGCACGCGCGTCGTCGAGGAATGTCCGGTGAAGCTCCGGCAACGTAGACCGGAGAGAGGCGGCGTAGGACATTTCAGACAGGTTGCCCAGCCCCACGTCCGGCCCGCTGTCGGTTCCCGACGGCGAAGGCGGGAATAGCCGCACCGCCAGCGTTCCACCGGCTAGGGAGACGGCCAGCGCCAACGCAGCCGCTATTGGAAACCACCGGGCGTGGTCCGTCCCCGACAATCCCCCGTCGACGTCGTTCACGTTTCGAGCCGTGCCAAGGTCCGACCACCCCGCGCGGCCCCACTCACGCGTCGATGAGTCGGCCTCCACCGAGCCGGACGCCCAGGGGCCGTCCACCCACAGCGGCATCAGGTAGAAGACGGCAATCCCGGCAAAGAGTAGCGCTATGCCCAGCGCCCTGGCGGTCCTGCGCCCCGGCAGGAGCATCATGCCGCGAAGACCCGCTATGGAGGCCGCTATCTGTACGGCCCCAAGCGCCACGAGGAACGCCATGAGCAGGTACTGACGGCCAATCTGCTCGGTTATCGCTTCAATGGACGGTGGCATTGTCGATCCGCGCTGCCGGCGCGTTCCACGGGCAGGGAGAACGCAACGCCGGGCGCTTCCTGGCCGTCGGCCGGTAAGAGGTTCGGGCCTGTTCGCCGGTGTCTACGCCCATGGATATTCGCCGCGGAAAGCCTGGAGGCCTTATCCCCAAGACGGCTACCCGCCGCTGGGTACCACCGGCGTGCACCAGTTCATGTACTTCTCGTTGTTGCCAACTACAACGTCAAAATAGGCTTCCTGGATGCTTGCGGTGACCGGTCCGATTTCCCCGTCGCCCACCTTGCGGTTGTCGAGCTCACCCATCGGCGTCACGTGCGCTGCGGTGCCTGAGAGGAACACCTCGTCCGCCAAGTAGAGCTCGCTGCGGTGTATCTGCCGCTGCTCCACCTCCAGCCCGAGTTCCTCTCTCGCAAGCGTGATGACCGAGTCGCGCGTGATTCCTAGTAGGCAGTTGTCGGTTTCGCCTGGGGTATAGATCCGGCCGTCCCTCACCATGAAGAGGTTCTCCCCGCTGCCCTCGGAGACCGTGCCGTCGTTGTTGAGCAGAATCGCCTCGTCATATCCGGCGGCCACGGCCTCCGTCTTGGCCAGTATGCTGGTGGTGTACAGGCCGGTCAGCTTGACGCCGGTTGGCATCATGGTGTCTTCCGGGCGCCGCCATGAAGAGGTCTGGCAGCGAATCGCACGGTCGCCGTCTATGTAGTTCCCAAAGGGCACGATGATGACGCAGAAGTTGTCCTCCACCTCGTGCAGTTTCAGGTTGGCGATCAGCTCCTGGCTCTTGAACGCAATGGGCCGGATGTAGACGTCTTCCCGGTAGCCGCAGCGTTCTAGGAGGTCGACCGTCAACTGGCACATCTCATCGGCCGGGTAGGGCAGCTCCATGCGCAGGATCTTCGCCCCACGGTGCAGGCGCTCGTAGTGTTCCAGCAGCCGGAAGATGTATGTCTTGCCGTGCCGTTCGTTCCAGTTGCCCCTTATGCCCTCAAACACGGCCGTCCCGTAGTGGAGGGCGTGCGTCATAACGCCGACGCGCGCTTCCGCTAACGGGAGCTGCTTACCACCGAGGAACGCGTAGGCTTCTGGCGCCATATTCTGGCCTCCGCCGCTGCTGGCCGGACTTTCTGCCGGTAGTGACTCATGCCGGTCTGCCCAAAGAGAGCCCGATGCTCTGCGAGGACAGACGACACGCGATTATACGGGCGCAGGCCGGCTTAGACACCTACCGCTAGAGCGCATCGACCAAGTGACCGTTGATGTAGTCGAAATTGATGTCATCGCCAAGGCCGGGCCGCGTCGGCATGGGTATGTACCCTTCCGAGTCCATCGGGTCGATGATGCTGTTGAGGTAGCCGGGCGTCTCGTCGTAGTCGATGAAGGGGTGAAGCAGGCCGCGCTCGTACCAGCGGCCGTTGTACATCGCTCCCAAGACGCTCAGGTTGCCCGACCCGCCACCGTGAATCTCGCAGGCTATGCCGTGTGACTCGGCCAGGTGCGCGACCTTCATCGTCGGGCCGATGCCCCCTACGTCGGAAACGCCGGCCCGCGTGATGTCGGACGCGCCGCGCACTATCCACTCGGCGCGCGTCCTGAACTTGCCGTGAGCCATCTCGGGCCCCAATACGGGCATCTTCAGTTGCTCCGCAAGCCATACGTATGAGGAAGTGGAGTGCTCGTCCATGGGCTCTTCGTACCAGTAGTAGTCGAGTTTCTCCAGTTCCCGGCCTATGTACCAGGCGTCCTCGCGGCTGTACCAGTGGTTGGCGTCCAGCATCAGTGGGAAACCCGGCCCCACCGCTTCACGAACCGCCGCGCAGGCCCTGACGTCCATTTCGGGGTCGGGCGCCCAAGAGACCGGCGGCATCCATGTGTGCAGCTTGATCGCCTTATACCCGCGCTCCACCAGCCATTCTGCAAAGCGGCCGTAATCGTCCGGCGTTGCCAGGCCGCCCTCCATTTCGTCACCGCACATCGTCGAGCCGTAGGCCGGAACCTTGTCACGGTAGCCTCCCAGCAGCTTCCAGACCGGTAGGCCCAGCTTGCGCCCTGCCAGGTCCCACAACGCCATCTCGACGGGCGCCAGCACGCGGTCGGTAAGCAGTTCCCCAGAGCCGCGCTGCCGTTTGTACAGACCTTGCCAGATCAACTCCCGGTCGTAGGGATCGCGCCCGATCAGCTCCGGCCGGATGTACTGGTCGATCACCGGCTGCCTCAACGCCGCCGGCGGGCCGAAGCAGTATCCCGCCGTTCCGTCGTCCGCCGTTATCGTCAGCAACGCCTGCAACGCATCGTGCTCCGGCCCGGGATGGCCGTGACCCTCGCTGTCTCTTACCTCTTTCGACTTGTAGGTAAAGGCCTGTACGCGAATGTCTTCGATCTTCATGCTCCGGCTCCTTGTTGTCGCTTCCGGCACATGCTAACCCGTCGCATGTCCGTCTAACCTAAGGATTCGCCTGTTTCCTCTAGTACCGGACCTCGAAGGCGCCGCCTGTCACGTCGGGTTGAGACCAATGCAGGCTGACCTCTTCGACAATGGCAGTCAGCGGGCCCTCCTCCAGCGCCGACGCTAACTCCCGCAGGGCCGCTATGTTCCCCGCAGCGGCAACCTCTACCGAGCCGTTCCGCAGGTTCCGCACGTATCCGCGCAGGCCCAGGCCGCGCGCCGCACGGAGTACGAAGAAGCGGTAGCCGACTCCCTGCACCCGGCCGGTCACGTTGGCTGTAAAGCCGGAGCTCTTCTCGATGACTGTTCTCCTGTTCCGCCCACCAACGTCAACTTGCCCTTATGACGATGGAACATGCTGTAGACTCCCCAAGCGTTATACAGTCCAAAACGGGAGTCGGAAAGCGAATGATCTCCCGTCGAAGCCAGGTGAACCCGCGCGCATGAACGTCAAAGACCTACTCCGCATCGACACCTCCGCCGGCCCTGAGAAGGTCGCCGTGAAACTGCTCCTCTGGGTGTTAGCGCTTTCCGTGGCCACCTGGATCGTCATCGGCCTAGTCTCTCTTCGCTTCGATCTACAGGGCAATTTCGAGAAGGTCTTCTTCAGCCAGCTCATCGTCGTGGGCATTGCGCTAGTGGGCACAGTGAACCTCTACGTCATGAGCATGGATGGATTCGGCGCAAGCCGGTCAAAAATCCTGGGTTACGCGCCGTTGCTGTGGTCTGTCATCGTCACTGTCGCTTTTCTGATGCTGCTGTGGCAGGTCTGGAGCGAGTTTGAGGCCGCCAACGACTTGCTGAAGACGATGTACTCCCTGCTGGGAATCGGTCTGTGCGGCACGTACGCCGGCCTCGTTTCTCTAGCCAGGCCCAACCCTGCTCAATCCTTCTTGCAGCCGGTCATGTACGTGCTGACTGCGATAGTCGGGATCGAGGTTCTAGACGCAATGTGGCTGTCAGGCGTCGGCGCCAAAATATCCGCCTCATCGACGGGAGAGAGTTTCGCACTCGTCGGCACGGCGGTGGGCTTCAACATGGCCGCGTACGCCGTGCTTGCAGCTATCCTGAACCTCTTCCCCGCCTACCGGGGCGGCGCACAGATCGTCTTTGTCATCGGCGCTCTCTTCGGCTTCATGATAACTCTCGCGATATTGTTGGATTCGCTCGACGCAGGCCCGTACAGGTTCATCCTCGGCGCCTGCGTGCTGCTCTCCAGCGCCAGCGTCGGCCTGGCTATGCTCCATTACCAGCGCTGGAAGTACTCACAGGCGGAGCCAGCGGAGCCCGCCTCTCCCACCGCGCAGGACGGCCCGCCCTCATAGCCGCGGCCGACGGCTGTCCGGACTGCCCGTTGGTCTCCTGCGGCGACGTCGCCGGGGAGCGGACCGCGCCTTGCTCTCTTCGCTCTCGAACCACTTGAAGAAGAGCCTCGTCATTGTGAACAGGTAAACGAAGTTGCCCGGCACCCACATGATCAGGCCGCCTATCCGCTGGTCGCTGAGCGGCGTTAGGCCCCAGATGCCGGGCGAATCGGCGTAAGACTCGTAGATCACGCTGCTGGTCATCGTGATCATCGCAGCGAGTATCGCCGTGGGCGTCACTATCAGCAGCAGGTAGAGCAGCCGCTGCGGGTAACTCAGAACGGAACGCACCGGCGCCGGGCCGATTATCGGCCACCAGAACAGCAGCGCGCCCAGGAAGAAACTGAGGTGCTCCGCAAGGTGCACCAGCTCATTCCGCACTGCCGCATCGTAGAGATCCGGGATGTGCCACAGCCACAGCGCGCAGATGAAGAACACCAGCGCCACGGGCGGGCGCGTCGCGAAGGACACCGCCCGGCGGGCCAGCCCCTTTGCGGCAAACTCCGTGCCCACTCCCTGCCGCATCCACTGCGGCATAGACCACATGTAGGCCGGCATGACCGAGGCGGACAGCAACAGTGGGGCCACGGCCATGGCCAGGAGCAGGTGCTGGAGCATGTGCACCAGGAACAGATGCTCGGCGTAGACGTCCAGGGGGCCGAATAGGGCTACGCCGAACAGGACGAGGGCCGCGTAGGCCCTAGCGGCCTGCCAGCCGCCTACGGACTGGCCTCTTCCGCGTGACCTGAGCCGCCACAGGCCAACCGTGTAGGCGGCCAATGCCAGGGCCGTCAGCGGCAGAAATGGAGAGGTCGGCTGCCAGGCCGTTATGAAGTCCAGGAAGGTGTGCGTCGGTTCCATCGCTAGCCGCGCGCCGCCGCGTGTTGTGCCGGGGCAGCCATCAGCTCCGGTAGAAGGCGGCCGACGGCAACTGAGCGGTTCCCGCCGGGCTAACCGTTAAGCTTGAAGAAGAGCGCCAGCAATGCCAAGAACACCGCCACGCCTATCAAGAACCCGAAACCGAATATCCAGCTGAAAAGCTTGTTGTCGAAGCGCAGGTGCATGAAGAAGGCCACCACGAGGATGAACTTCATAAGGGAAAGTATCAGCAGCAGCGGCACGAACCACGGCCCCAGCGTCTCAAACGTAAATATCCACACCTCGGCCAGCGTGATGATCGCCAGAATCACTCCGACCCACGCGTAGTACCACGGCGTGGCGTGCCGGTCGCCGGAGGTCACGGCGGTCAGCCACTGCTTGGCGATCGCAGTCGTACGGCCCAGCGGCCCTTCATATGCCGGATCGGGTTCCGGGTCCGACAAAGGCGTCTTGGGCAGTAGCCACCAGTCGTTTGCGCGGTGGTAGAACAGTGCGTTCCAGATTCTTGCTATCAGTCCCATTTCCGGCAGCCCTGACTTGACCTTCTAGTGCTTTGCCGGCAAGTCGAAGGGGACGCCTCCGGGAGGCATGCCGTCCGCTGCCGATATCAGGTAAATGACGGTGAAGATGACGATCCACACAATATCGACAAAGTGCCAGTACAGGCCAGCGATCTCAAGGTCTAGAGCCTGATGGCTGGTCTGGTCCCCGTGGCCCGTCTGGGCCAGTATCGTCACGCCCCCGAAGATGCCCACGATTCCAAAGATGAGCAGCAGCATCGCCGGGTAGCCCACAAGCGTGCTGATCACGGCCAGTGAACTGTCGCCGCCGGTGAATATCCCCGCCAAGACGGAGAGCATCGTGGCGTAGAAGCCTGCGACTGCGAGAACCAGCCCCCACCGCTCTTTTGGCGTGGGAGACACCACCAATGCCATGAAGAGCAGCCAAATTACGCCAATCGTAACGTGAGTGCCGTGCAAGCCCGTCAGTATGTAGAAAGTGGTGCCGAACAGGTTGGTCTGAGGCGTGAGTCCAAGGTGCACGAACTCGTTGAACTCGAAGACCTGGAATCCCAGGAAGACCGAGCCCAGCGCCGCTGTGCTCAGTATCCAAAAGCGGCCTGTCGCCTTCTTGTTTCGGCGGATGCCGTCCAGGGCAAGCACCATCGCCAGCGAACTCATCAGGAGCACGAAGGTGCTGACCGAAGTGACGGGAATGTCCAGCACCTGGTTCGGATAGGGCCCTTCGAGGTTCTTGTTCCGGTACACCAGGTAGGTGGCGATGAACGCGCCGAAGAACATCACGTCGGAAGCCAGGAAGGCCCACATCAGGAGCTTCCTGTTGTTCAGCCCGGTCGAGGTGTCTTCAACCGGTTCGTGATGCGCAGTGTGCGCCGCTTCGGTCACTTCTCAGCCGCTCCGTCGCTTCTTTCAGCCTGTGCCTTCGTCCGTCGTTCAGTCGTTGACCGGCTCGAAAGACCAGCCCAGCAGGCCCCACGTTATGAGGCCGCCGCCTATTCCAATCACCCAATACTCGGACAGCAGGCCGCCCATGGCGAGGGCAATTCCGGCGGCCAAGATCATTGGGTAGTAGGACATGTCCGGCAGGTGGATACCGCCGTGCCCGTGTTCGTCGCCGTGCGAATCGTCCCCGTCGTGTTCGGCGTGCACGCCGTGGGCGTCCTCTTCATCCGCAAATTCGAGGTCGTCCTCATATTCTTCGTCGTCGTCGACCTGAGCGCCCTCCGGCGAGCCGCGTGGGCCGTGATGCCCTTCGTACTCCGCCACCAGCTCGGGGTGCTTCTTGAACCAGAAGTCGTCCCTGTTTTCCACAACGGGTATCTCGGCAAAGTTGTAGTGCGGCGGCGGAGAGGGTATCGACCATTCCAGCGTGCGCCCGTCCCAGGGGTCGTCGCCTGCGGCCTCCTGGCGGCGCCAGCTCAGGTAGACGTTGATGACCCACATCAGGATGCTCAGGGCAATTATGAATGCGCCAACGGTTGCCGCCATGTTCGAGCCGTTCCAGCCCATGTCGGATGGGTAGGTCGAGATGCGGCGCGGCATTCCGTCCATGCCTATCCAGTGCATCGGGAAGAAGGTCAGGTTGAAGCCGATGAACATCAGCCAGAAGACCACCTTGCCGAGGCCCTCTTTCAGCTTCCATCCGAATATCTTCGGCCACCACATGTAGATGCCGCCGAATATGCCCAACATCGCGCCGCCGAACAGCACGTAGTGGAAGTGTGCGACGACGAAGTAGGTGTCCTGCTGCTGTGCGTCGCTGGGCGCGGAGGCGTGCATCACGCCGCTCAGTCCGCCGATGGTGAACATGGCGATGAAGCCCAGCGCAAACAACATAGGCGTCGTAAATCGAATAGATCCGCCCCAAGCCGTGCCAAGCCAGTTGAACACCTTCACGCCCGTTGGGATGGCGATCGCCATTGTGGAGACGGCAAATGCCGAGTTGGCAGCAGGCCCAAGTCCGACGGTGAACATGTGGTGGCTCCAGACGAACCAGCCCATGAAGCCGATCACTATCCCGGCGAACACCACGAACTCATATCCAAACAACGGCTTGCGGGAGAAGACCGGAAGTATCTCGGACACGATGCCCATCGCCGGAAGTATCAGGATGTACACCTCGGGGTGTCCGAACAGCCAGAACATGTGCTGCCACAGCACCGGGTCCCCGCCGGCGACGGGGTTGTAGAAGTTGGTGCCGAAGAGGCGGTCGGTCTGCAACTGGATGCCTGCGACGGCCAGCACGGGCAGCGCGAGCACGATCAGCACGGAGGTGACCATCGTCATCCACGTGAAGACCGGCAGCCTGAACATGGACATGCCCGGCGCCCGCAGGTTGATTATGGTGACTATGAAGTTGAGGCCGGCGGCTATCGATGCAACGCCAAGCACGCCAAGCGCCAGCACCCAGAAGGTCATGCCGTCCGACGGGTTGTAGAGGCTGCCGGAGTTGGGCGCGTAGCCGAACCAGCCCCCGTTTGGAGCGTCGCCAACGAGCCAGCTGACGTTCAAGAGAATGCTGCCGAACAGGAAGACCCAGTAGCTGAAGGCGTTTAGCCTCGGAAAGGCTACGTCCCTGGCGCCTATCTGCAACGGGATGAGCCAGTTGAAGAAGGCGGCGCTCAGCGGCATCACCACCAGGAACACCATCACGGTGCCGTGCATGGTGAAGAGCTGGTTGTAGACCTCCGGGGATATCAGCTCCGACTCGGGCTGGGCCAGCTGGAGGCGCATCAGCAGGGCCTCTAGTCCGCCCGTCAGGAACCAGAAGATGGACGTGAAGAAGTAGAGCGTGCCGATGCGTTTGTGATCGACCGTGCCGACCCAACTCCATATGCCGCTGTAGCCCTTCGGCCGCGGAACGATTCGCGGAATCGTTATCGTGCCCGTTGTCACTTACTCTTCCCCGTTCCTAGTTCCTTGGTTCGGCATTCGTGCACTGTCTTGCCCGTTCCACAAAGGATAACCCTGCGGCTACTCGATCGTCTTCAGGTATTCGATCAGGTCCGCAATGTCGGCATCGGTCAGCGAGGGAATGACGGGCATCAGGCCGTCGTCGAAGCCGTCGACCACGAACGCTGACGGCTCGCGGATCGACTGCTCCAGGTAGTCCTCCGCGGACATACCCTCGACGCGGGTCGCCGCGCGCTCCGCAACTCCCTTGAAGCCCGGCCCTATGATCGTATCCTCTTCCAAGGAGTGGCAGCCGGCACAGCCGTTCGCGCCAAACAGCGCCTCACCGCGCGCAGCGTCGGGCTCGCCTCCGGCCGCGGGCGGGGGAACGGCCACGGCCGGCCCGCCCTCGCCGGGCGTCAGGGACATCAGGTACGCCACCAAGTCGCCGACTTCTTCGTCGCTCAGATTGGCGTGTCCGTTCGCCGTATCGTAGACCTGTGCGTTTTCCTGCATACGAGTGCCGGGCTTGATGGAGCTGGGATTGCGCACCCACGCGGTGAGGTTTTCCGTGGTCAGGGGTTCCAATCCTGCGGCCAGGGTGCTGCGCATGCTGAGATGCGTCAGGTTAGGCCCGGAGATTATCTGGGAATCGCCCTCGTTCTGCACCCAGGTATCCCTGCGGCGCTGCTGGGCGGCCACTTCGTTCGGGTAGCCGTTGGCCAGGTAGGAGTCGACGGTGTGGCACATGCTGCAGTTCGCCAAGAAGGTCGTCCTGCCTTTCGCCTCGGCGCTGTCGGGTTCGGGCGCATCCGTAGGCGTACGCATGTCCGTGACCCACTGGTTGAACTCTTCCTCCGGCGCTGCGACTACCCTGAATTTCATGTAAGCGTGGGCGACGCCGCAGAACTCGGCGCACTGCCCGTAGAACATGCCGGGCCGCTCTGCGAGGAACCAGAAGTGGTTGTCGTTCAGCGGCACCATGTCCAGCTTACCAGCCAGCTTCGGTATCCAGAAGCTGTGGATCACGTCCTCCGAGTTGAGAGTCACCACGATCGGGCGGTTCGTCGGGATGTGCAACTGGTTGGCCGTCACGATCTCAAGGCCGGGATAACGGAACTCAAACCACCACTGGTGCCCTATCGCCACCACTTCAAGGGGTTCGCCCAGGTCCTGCGGCACTGCGTCGTTCTCGTAGATCGCCTTTACCGTCGGGACCGCAATGGCGAGGAGGATGATCGCGGGAATGATCGTCCACGTAATCTCCAAGGGCGTGTTGCCGTGCACCTGCCTCGGTATCTCATCATCCCGGCGTTCTCGGTAACGGAACGCTGCAAAGAGCAGTGCGCCCTCTACGAGGATGAAGATCGCCACCGCCACCCAGAAGATGAAGATGAACAAGTCGGCCTGCCGGGCCGCTATGGGACCGGCCGCGTCGAAGGTAGACTGGTCGTGAGACGGCGTGCATGCGGAAAGCATGGCCAGCGCCGCCGCTAACAAAAGCGGTAAGAACGCGGCGCGCAGGCGCCCGGTCACACTTACTAGCGGGGACTTCAAGGCTGGCTGTGAGTCCGTCCTGGGGAAGCGAAGGGCCTGCCGCCCTTACGCCGGGGTTTCAAGTGGCCATCCCGGCACAAACAAGGCGATTGTGCACAATTTAACAATCGCGCTGAATATAGCATTCAGAGATAGGCCGCGCAACGGCCGGACTCTACGTGACTTGCCCTGATCGTCGCTGCTCGCGCCCAGATTGCCGCAGGCCAAACACTCATCGACAATCATGAAAACGCTACTGATCGCAACTAGGAATCCCGGAAAGATCAGGGAATTTCGGCATCTACTAGCGGAATTGCCGTTCGAACTCCTGGGACTTGAAGATTTCGGAATCGCGTTGGAAGTCGAGGAGACCGGCAGGACTTTTGAGCAAAACGCCAGGCTCAAGGCCGAGGGATACGCAGCCGTTTCAGGCGCGCTGACCCTGGCCGACGACTCGGGACTTGAGGTGGACGCGCTCGGCGGCGAACCGGGCGTCCGTTCCGCCCGGTACGGCGGGCCGGGACTGGACGACGTAGGCCGTCTTGACCTCCTCCTCAAGAATATGGAACGCGTACCGGGCTGGCGCCGGAAAGCCCGGTTTCGAGCAGTACTAGCCCTGGCCGGGCCTGGTGAACGGGGAATTCTGCACATCGCGCAGGGCGTGGTCGAGGGGGCCATATGCCACCAGCCAATCGGCACGGGCGGGTTTGGATATGACCCCGTCTTCTGGCTGCCCGATCGGGCCAAGACCATCGCGCAGTTGTCCCAAGGAGAAAAGAACGCCATCAGCCACAGGGCTAAGGCCGCCGCCAACATGGCGGTACACCTCAGCGAAATTGCATAGCCCTGACGGGCGGCGGCCTCACCCCCCATCTCAATCTTCCCCCGCCGACGGGGGAAGAGGCAGGAGTGGATTCCCGTTTCCACGGCGACGCCAAGCGGAGCGATTAGACTAGACAGGTAAACAGGTAAAATAGATACGCACAGGAAACGTCACCCCCATCGCGACGCCTGAACGACGTGAACGACACCGCAGCCACAACAATGTCGCCGCCCGCCGCCGCCGCTCCGCCGGACAGGCTTGGCAGGCGGCTGCGCGATCTCCGCATCTCCGTCACGGACAGGTGTAACTTCCGCTGCCCGTACTGCATGCCCGCCGAGATATACGGAGAGCGATACCAGTTCCTACCCCGGCCCGAAATCCTCACCTTCGAGGAAATCGAGAGGCTGTCGAGGATATTCGTATCTCTCGGCGCAAGAAAACTCCGCATCACAGGAGGTGAGCCGCTGGTCAGGGCAAAGCTCCCGCGCCTCATCGAAAAGCTGGCCGGGATCGACGAGGTGGAAGACCTGACGCTGACCACCAACGGATTCCTGCTGGCAAAGAACGCTCAGCAACTGCGAGACGCCGGGCTGGAACGCATCACCGTCAGCCTCGACAGCCTCGACCCCGGCACATTCAGCAAAATGGCAGGCCGTCCATACGGCCCTGAGCGCGTGCTGGAGGGAATCGAGGCCGCGGAACAGGCCGGGCTCAGCCCCATCAAGATCAACTGCGTCGTCCAGAGGGGGGTGAACGAGGACAGTGTGGTACCGCTGGCGCGCCGCTTCAAGGGCACGGGACACATCGTGCGGTTCATCGAATTCATGGACGTCGGAAACCGGAACGGCTGGAACCTCAACAGCGTCGTAACCGCCGCAGAAATCGTCGAGTCCGTCAACGAAGTCTTCCCACTCGAACCGGCAGAAGCCAACTACAAGGGCGAGGTCGCATCGCGCTACAGGTACGCAGACGGATCCGGAGAGATCGGCGTCATAGCGTCCGTTTCGGTTCCATTCTGCGGTGACTGTACGAGGGGACGGCTGTCGACCGACGGGCGATTCGTAACGTGCCTCTTCGCAGCGGGAGGAAAAGACCTCAAGACGCCCATGCGCTCCGGCGCCAGCGACGATGAACTGGGGGGTATCATCTCCCAGGTCTGGACGCGCAGGATAGACCGCTACTCTGAAGAACGGGCGGACAACACCGACTTCGACGGCTACGTTACGAAGCCCCGGCGCAAGATAGAGATGTTCCAGATCGGCGGATGAGCCGGCCACTCGCCAGACCATGCGCCAAGCCCCAGTCCCCGACCGCCATCAGACCAAGTAGCGGCGGAAGCTGAGACGAATGCCCCACTCACAGGACAGGATAGAGATCCACTCCGACGGCTCATGCTTGGGCAACCCAGGGCCCGGCGGATACGGCGTCGTGCTGGCCACCCGTTCAGGGCGCAAGGAGGTCTCTGCGGGATATCGGCTTACAACCAACAACCGTATGGAGCTGCTGGGGGCCATCACCGGTCTGGAGGCCCTCAAACGGCCGAGCCGGGTGACGCTCACCACCGACTCACGGTACGTAGTGGACGGCATCACAAAGGGTTGGGCCAAGACCTGGAAGGCCAACGGATGGCGGCGCGGCAGGAACAAGAAGGAACAAGTGCTCAATCCCGACCTGTGGGACCGGCTGCTGACGGCCGCGGGCCGGCACGAGGTCACTTTCCGCTGGATCAAGGGCCACGCAGGCAACCCCGAAAACGAGAGGTGCGACCAGCTGGCGAAGCAGGCCGCCGAAATGCCCGGCCTGCGCGTCGATGAAGTTTACGAAGGAGTCACGGCGCAGCCGAATGACGCCGCGCCAGCCGAAGAGCCACAGCCGCCTGACGCCCCGGCGCCAAGACTCTCTCACCTCGACGAGGGTGGAGAGGCGCGCATGGTAGACGTCGGCGAAAAGGCGCCGACGGACCGCTTCGCCGAGGCAAGGGCGCAGGTCCGGATGGCGCCGCCCACCCTGCGGCTGATACGAGAAGGCGGATTCGACAAGGGAGACGTCCTCGGCACGGCCCGCCTGGCCGGAGTCATGGCGGCAAAGCAGACCTCGAACCTGATCCCGCTGTGCCATCCGGTGCCGCTCAGCCAGGTGACCGTCGACTTCGCACCCGCGCAAGACGACGGCGGCATCGAGATCATCGCGACGGCGAGGGCGCACTGGAAGACCGGCGTCGAGATGGAGGCCCTCACCGCCGCACTAGTGGCGGCCCTGACCATTTACGACATGTGCAAGTCCGCCGAGCGGGGCATCGTCATAGACCACGCCAGGCTCACCCGCAAGAGCGGCGGCCGCAGCGGCGACTACTCAGCACACTGACCCGCTGCGCCCGCCATCCCGACCCTTCGCGCGCCCTCCAACCCACCACGCCATCACTCCCGACCTACCAAGCCGCCATTCCGTCCCCTCGCCCTCACCCCCGACCCCTTTCCGTCTTTCCCGACCCCGATCGGGAATCCACGGCAGAACTCGGCGGGGCAACGCCGGCTAACGCGCCCCGCAATTCTGCGCCTCTCACTGCGCCTTATTAGCCCAAGCGGGATGTCAATCACATCATTACAAATACAAAACTCTAAATTTGAAAAATCATTTCTATGTGCTAACCTTCGATCCCCAGAGCTTATCTAGCGCGGCGCATCAGGGGACTCGTCGCATGATGACGGGCATGCTATAGAAAGCCCATAACGTGGATACTGGCCGCGTCCTGCATCCTCGCAGCGGGCATGACCGCGGCGCACCTCTTCACCGCCACGGCGCAGGAGGAGGATGACGTGTCGAAGGAGATCTCGTCCTACGAGGACTGCATCAAGTATTTCACGCCCATCCAATGCGATGCGATGGGTTACCCCCCGGCCACCTCCACGCCGACCCCTGCGCCAACGGCAACCAACACCCCCAGGCCCACCCCGACGCCTTACGACGAGTGTGAAGACTTGTATCCGCCCCCTATGTGGCGCTACGACCCGACGCCGGTACCGACACAGCCTCCGGCGACGCAGCCGCCAGCCACACAGCCTCCGGCAACACAGCCGCCCACGCCCACTCCGCAACCGCCACTTAACCCTGAACCGCCCGATGTATCCTTCCGCGCCGACCCCACGGAATGGCATGGGTTCACAGTGTCGGCCAGCGAAAGGGTCAGGATCATCGCCAACCCCGGCAATACGCCGTTAAACGTCGAAATTGGCATTAAAAATTGGCGGGTGGACAGATGCCCCGCGAAGCAAAATGCGACCGCCTTAATCAAAAGCGGTCAGAAGGTGTACCTGGCGGCCTGCGGTAGCGGCACGGGAACGGTGGAAGTGCGGCGGGCGTCTGACAATGAGTTGATACGTACTTACACTGTAGACATCAGTCCTGTGGATACCCCTATTCCTCCATCGGATCTCAATTTACCGCACATACCTCCTACGCACCCTCCAGCTCCCAAGCCAACTCAGACCAACACACCTACACCTACACCCATACCGACGCCCAGTTTACCTATCCGAATTATCAGAGTGACTCCGGATAGGACCACCGTGTTCGTAAAGTCGGGCCTGAACTTGCCTGCAGGCGAAACAGTAACGGATATGAAGCTCACGTGGAGGCAAACTTCTGGCAATTTGTGCAAATGGCCAATGGCGTGTAAAGATCATATCGAGCTCACAGAAACCAAGGACACCCACGTTGTGCAGAACAAGTTTAAGGAAGACTCTGATTACACTTTTGGATTAACTGTGAAAGTCGACAGGACAGTTAAGAAAAACGGCAAGGACGTGATCGAAGAAGTGACATACACTTATAAGTATCCCAGCATCGTACAAACGCTTCGCCTACTGGATCCAAAAGTTACACACGTTGATGACAACCCATGGCCTTCTCATACTTCTCTAAGCAAATTCCATGGTAACGTCATGCATGTCTTTGAGGTCTCTCTAGGACTTAGGCCAAAGTCAGATGGTTACACCTTTGATATCGCGGTTCCTTCAGCCACTGGCTTGCGTGCGATGTCAACCGTAAATGATGAGTGCCAATGGCCGATTCCAGTAATGGCTGCGGTAACGGCATCTACCCGCAACGCGGGTAAGGGTAAGTATGACGCTCACTATTTTTATGTTGGACGCTGTGCACTGGGATCCGGGAGCGCAAAGATTAAGATTACAGTGAAAGTGGACGGGGAAATTCTTGGAGCACATGACATAGCTATACCTCAGTCACGGCATCAAAAGGACAACATAGTGCAGTACGTACTCGGCACGATGCCACCAACCGTCACACCAGGACCGACACCAACACCAGCGCCTTCCGTCCAGCCTTATCCGACACCAGATTTCCCCGCAGCTATCGCTACATCCGCAGCTATATGGAGCTCGATATCCTCTGATACGGGGGTTGATTTCTGTAAGGATGTCAACTGTGGTGGTTCAAACTCAGATGGGAAAAGAATTCTGGTAAATATTGAGACTCCTGAACCAACACCTGTAAATACTTCTACACCTGCCCCGGAACCGTCGTGCGGATTTAGTGCAACTGCATGCGTAATTCAAGCAACTGACCATAAGTCTGGGCATATAGGCAACCAGCCAATGTACATACTGCATCCTCTCTACTTCTACACTACAAAAAACCCGCAAACCGGCGCGCTAGAATATAAGTACCATAAGTACAACTGGACTGACTCGCTAGCAGTGGCAACTGCAGAGCCAAATTACTATTACTTACCCGCAACGGCACTGCACGAATTCGGTCATACGGCAGGCCTAGGGCACAGCCGTCGTGACAATGATGTTATGTTCAATCAACACAATTTCCAAGTCACTCCACAACCAAGCGACAAAGATGCGATGAAGTCGATCTACAAAAGCCACAGCCCTCACTGATGAAAGGCAGCAGGAGATGAAATTCAGCCTAGTAAGATGGTCAAGTGGCTTGATACATACGGTAAGCCAGGGACTAACTTTAGTTGGCTTGGCTATGGCAATTATGATGTTGTTATGCCTTCTGCTGGCATGCAGAAGCGAGGGCGATGATGATATTATTGAGTATCCTGTACCGCATGGCAATATACCACGTGCAGAAGATGTGCTACATGCAGAATTCATACCATCGCCTGGATCTCCAGGACTCAACCAGGTAATATTTGAGTCAGATGTGATCTTTAGAGGAAAATTGAAAGATACTGAAGCAGCGGCCGAATTTTACCGGACAGAGGAAGATGGGTCTTTAATATATCGAGGCTTGGTGAAGATGAACTTTGATGTGCATGAGTATCTGAAGGGCAATGGAGGAAACGAGCTGGTCGCCTATGCCGTATTATTCTTTAAATCTCACGTAACACAGTTGCTCATTGATAAATACAATAGAGGTGAATTCATAGAATGGCGATACATTGATACAGAACCTGGCTACTGGAGCATGGAGCAAGCGTTGGAGGCAGCCCAGAAATGGGAGAAAGACCGGGATACACGTTGGGACGGCCGTGAAGGGATCCTTCTTTTGAGGGAAGAGGACATACCTGGATCGTCTGATGGTTCAAAACGATATTTGCTTGGCGCCATATCAAACTATTCATTCCATTCCAGGAGCAAGGTATGGCTGCCATCCGCGGATGAGCCGGGTAGTACGGACGTATCTTCCGGCGAGTCCAGCTTTCTAGTGGAACCTCCTATGCCTACTCCCAACGGCAGTTCGTCGGACAGCGCATCCGCGTTATCCTCAGCCGGGCCTACAAGCGTCAATATGTCTGAGATTAAGGCGCTGATAGCGCAGATGGACAAGTGGCTAGAGGACGGACAGGGCGATGCGGCCTATCTCAGGTGCATAGAACACAGTTTCAATAAGCAACAGATGGTCAATGGTCAAAGAGAACGAGGAGAGAGTATTTACGTGCGCATGGACTTCCACCTAAACTCGGGACAGTCGGCTGGGACTGCGGTGACTGAGGGTCATCCCGTTAAGAACAGAATCTGGCACGATGGTAGACACAAGGACCTCTTTGAAATTCCCTCGTACAACAACAGTATGAAGTTGACGACTCGGCCGTTGCCAGCTGGCGTATACCGCGTTTATCACAATACTCAACCCAATGAGCTAATCCCATGCAATTATATTCCCACCAGCGCAAAAAACACACGTGAGGTCTTCGTCACCGTCACCGCCCCCGACGGTACCCTCCACGAAGCCTTCTTCGACCCCGTCGCCATCAACGATGACATCGGCGCCGACGCGTCCAACGGCGTGCTGAAGCCTGCTTCATACACCTCCGGTGGAACTACCACTACGATCAACAGTATCGAGTGGGGCTCTCAGCAGGTCAGTCTGGATGCCACATCCTCCCTACCTGCGGACCACCATATCGACTTCTTGGCGCTGGACGCCTCCGTGGCCCTACGCCTAGACGTGGACGATGCGACGGCTACCACGTCGGGCGGCGTGACGACGCACAGCTGGCACGTTTGCAACCAGCCCTGGTCAGCCGGCGACAAGCTGATGCTGCGTATATCGTCCAGCTCGTCGGACCTTACCGGCGTCACGAACGACGAGCCGTGCGCCGCGCCCACACCGGAGCCTACGGTCGAGCCCAGTCCCACTGCCGTACCGACCCCGACGCCGGTTCCGCAGCCTCCGGACCGCGTCGTGCCGACGGTGACTGCCGGCTACGGCCAGTTGACTGCCAGCTGGGATCCACCTGCCGACAACGGCTCAGCGATAACGGCGTACACCGTGCAGTCCCGTCATCACCCCGACGGCGCCTGGACGGTCTGGGCCACGCTGGGCGCCGACGCGCGCAGCTCTCTCATCACCGGTCTCGCGTCCGGCGGCATCTACCGTGTGCGCATCCGCGCCCAGAACGGCGTTGGCTGGGGCGACTACTCCTGGCCCTTCGCCGAGGCGACGCCGCTCACGCCCCAAGTACCCGGCCAGTTCACCCCGACCTTGAATGCGGGACAAGGCCAGCTGACGGCCAGTTGGACTCCTCCTGCGGAGAACGGCTCTGGGATCACCGGCTACCGCGTGCAGTACCGCAAACACCCTGGCGGCACGTGGACGGTCTGGGCCACGCTGGCCTCCGACGCGAGGTCATCGACCATCACCGGCCTGACTGCGGGCGCCACCTACCGCGTCCGGGCCCAAGCCCAAAACGCCATCGGCTGGGGCGACTACTCCTGGCCCCTAGCCGAGGTCACGCTCCCGTAGAGGCGTCCTCCGACAGGATCCGTAGGGGCGTCCCTTGTGGCCGCCCTCCATAGGGGCGATCCCTTGTGGCCGCCCTCCATAGGGGCGATCCCTCCTACCTCTTCCCTCGTCTGCGAGACCTTTGCATAAATGTCTCGCGACCCTCTACAGACCTCCAATTTTTCGATGGACGAAGATGAGAATCGGGGTAATTAGGTCGGCTCTGAGGGGGCAGCTGGGATTTATGCAAAGGTCTCGTCTGCGGGGGAAGATTGAGATGGGGGTCTTCGCGCCCGTTGGTGGCCGGGGGCGGTGGGGCCGCCAGTAGCCGCTCCGCCGTTGCGCCGTTGCGCCGTTGCGTTGACCGGCAAGTTTGGCGCGGCTACCATTCAGAACAGGCAGAATGGCGATGTAGCTCAGTGGTTAGAGCGGGCGCTTCATAAGCGCTAGGTCGGAGGTTCAAGTCCTCCCATCGCCACCAACCACACGCAGTCGGTGCGACGAGGGCGGTTAGCTCAGCTGGTTAGAGCGCATGCTTCACACGCATGAGGTCGGAGGTTCGAGTCCTCCATCGCCCACCATTTGCAGCTAGGCCCATCGGGGACTTGAACTCTTCCGCTG
The DNA here is from genome assembly GCA_963663555.2 of Dehalococcoidia bacterium. Classification (GTDB taxonomy): domain Bacteria; phylum Chloroflexota; class Dehalococcoidia; order Lucifugimonadales; family Lucifugimonadaceae. Next base: position 140,798 of record CAXXNJ010000005.1, on the reverse strand, counting down.
TGGCATACGACTGAGATTCTCCCAGGTGGCGGGATCCCAGACGGCTATGGGGGACGATGGAGATGCCCTGAAAACACCGCTGTCCCGCAAGATCGTCAAGCCGCGACTGCGGATCAGGTCTCCGGAGACGTACGGGACGCTGACGACAAGTTGCTTTCGAGAAGAGGATTCTCAGGCGGGGGATCTTCGCCTGAATAAGACTATTACTACGAATATTCCGCTTGCGACCAGGGTCATTGCAGGGCCGGCGGGCAGATTGAAGTAGTAGGAGATGTAGAGGCCCGTCACGGCGGCCACGGTCCCTATTGCTGCGGCCGCCATCATCATCGGGACAAAACGTCTGACCAGCAGATACGCCGCGGCGGCAGGCGTTACCAGCATTGCCATGACAAGAACGATGCCCGCCGCCTGAATGCCTATCACGATAACGAGGGCAAGCATGACCATTAACAGGTAGTCGACGACGCCGGTGCGCCTACCGACAACCTGCGACCCCACGGGATCAAAGCTCGTAAACAGCAGCCAGTGATGCAGGGCGAATAGCCCCAGGATGACCATCGCGGTTATCCCAAGGGATACATAGATGTCGGTCGGAGATATGGCCAAGAGCTGCCCCAAGAGGAGGTCTTCCATATCGACCCTGATTGTCGTCGAAGTTGCCAGCATCGCAAGCCCCAGGGCAAACATGGCCGCAAAGAGGATGCCTATGGAGGTGTCGGTGCTGAGGCCCGCACGCCGGCTCACAGCCCTGATGAGCACGGCAACGGAGATCCCGGTTGGGACGGCGGCTATGGCCGGGTTGATGCCGACGATGAATCCAAGCACCATTCCCGGCAGCACGGCGTGGGCGAGAGCGTCCCCAATGAAGGCGAGGTTCCTGGTGACGACGTATGCGCCGATCAGCGGGCACATCACGCCCACAAGCACCGAGCCGATTAGGGCCCTGACCATGAAGCCGTACTCAAGCGGTGCGACAACGAAATCTAACAAGCCGTCTCGCTACCCCTGCCCGTCCACGGTAAGGCGCACGCCGTGGGCGCCGTACAGCTCCTCCATGACCTCAGACGTAAACACCTGGCCGGGAGGGCCGCAGGCGCACACGTGGCGGTTCAGACACAATACCTGGTCGAAGCGTCCGGCCAGGTTGGTCAGGTCGTGGGTCGCCAGCAGGACAATGCGCCCTTCATCCCGCAGAGTTTGGAGGACCTCTACGAGGGCTTCCTGGGCGCCCACGTCAACTCCGCTGAAGGCCTCGTCCAATAGAAGCACACTCGCCTCTTGGGCCAGCGCCCTGGCGACGAATACCCTCTGCCTTTGCCCGCCCGAAAGCTCCGTCATCAGAGCGGAGCGGTGGTCCCACATGCCCACGCGTCCCAGGCACGCGTTGACAAGCTCGCGATCTCTCTTCCCGGGCCGCCGGAACCATCCCAGCCGGCAGCACCGGCCCATCATTACCACGTCCATCACGGTCACGGGAAAGCGCCAATTGACTCTTTCCCGCTGAGGCATGTAGGCCAGCGCTCCGCTTCCTTGGTCCAAACGGTTAAAGGTTACCCTTCCCTGCCGAACCGGCAGGAGTCCGGCAATAGCGTTGAAAAGAGTGCTCTTGCCGGCTCCGTTCGGTCCTACAACTCCCATCAGAGTCCCCGCGCCTACGTCGAAGGTGACGTCGTTCAGCGCCATGTACCCGTCGAACTCCACGGTCACGCCGTGAAGCGACATGCTCGCGCTATGCGGGCTCTGATGGGTCTTCATTTCAATGCCTTAACGATGGTTTCCACGTTCGCCCGCAACATGCCAAGGTAGGTCTCGGCGCCGCTGCCCTCCGGCCCAAGCGAACCCGAATAGAGCCGGAACAGCTTCGCGCCAGTCTCCCTTGCTATGGATTGAGCCAGCCTCTCGCTGACCGTCGTCTCGCCAAACAGCGCGGGCACTTCGTGTTCCCGTACCACCTCGATCAGTTCCGCAATGTGTTCCGCGGAGGGATCCACGTGAGTCGAAAGGGACGGTATGACCAGCCCAACTATCTCGAACCCATAGAGCTCTGCGAAGTAGGAGAAGCTGTCGTGTGACGTAACCAGCAGTCTGCGCTCCTGATCCACCGCACTAACCTCATCCAGAATCCAGTTGTGCAGCTCGTCAAGCTCCTCTGCGTAGTCTGATGCGTTCTGGAAGTATACGCTCGCGTTGCCGGGGTCTACAGCCGAAAGCCGTGCGGCTATCTCGTTGACAGCGATCTTCACCCGGATCGGATCGAACCAGAAGTGAGGATCGTGAGTGCCGTGGTCGTGCGCATGGCCATGGTCATCGTGACCTTCATCGGGCGCGTCGCCCGAGTCGGCGACTCCGACGAATGCCAGACTCGACGGCGCGCCGCCGAGTTCCCACTCCTCCTCGATCTCCATCTCTTCAAGGTGGACGGCGAGCACGTGGCCTGCGTTGGGGTCGGCGACGTACATCATCTCGCCAACGACGATCATGGCGGCATTGCCGTCCTCGCCCGGCTCGACCAGATCCATCGTCGCGACCAAGTCGCCGTCATGCGCGTCCAGTGCGTGCAGCACGCCGTCAGCGCCGAGCACGTAGAGCAGTTCGCCATCGCTGGAGAACTTCACGGAAACGCTCGGCTCGCTGAACACCTGGCGCATTTCGCCGTGTTCCACCTCGATCATCCAAATGCCATCGTCGGCGAAGCTCTGACCGTCGAAGTAGGAGGCTCGGCCGAAGAAATGCTCGACGTGGTGGTGACCGTAGAGCGACCCGATCCGAGAGTCTTCGCGCATCTCCGACGGATTGTCGATGAACTCGTGCTCGTAATCACCGTCGTGAGCTTCGAGGAAGAGTACGCCGCCGGTGCATCCGAAGGCGACCCCATGCTCATTGTGGGACTCACCGTGCATGCCCGGGCATGAGCGATTGCTGGCGTCGTAGACGACCTGATTGCTGAAGTCGCGGACTTCCACGCCAACAGGTAGGCCGTCGTCGGAGTTCTGGGGGAAGTCGGGATTCTTCGTGGTAATGACGACGTGCTCGTCCGAGATGACAAGCGCGGCGCCATGCTGGGGTCCGGCTTCCAGCACGACCGGCTTGTAGTCGCCCTGGGCTGCGGCCAGCGCCTCTTCATTGATCATGAAGGCGTGACCTCTGGCGTCGGCGAAGATCGAGGTCCAGCCGTGACTGTTGACGTAGTGAACCGGCTGCTCTTCCGCGATCTCCAGCGAGTGCCGGGACACCGGCTCTTGGACAAGGTCGTGGTGATCGCCGTGCTCGACGAGGAAGACGCCGCCATCGAAGACGTGGATACGGTCGTCGTCGTCGTCCGGCCCGCGGGCGAGAACGATGCCGTAGCGATGGGTGGGACTGTTGTACACGGTCGCGCGGGGCGCGGCGACCTCAAAGATTCCGCTGTCAATGGCATCGGTCGAAAGATCGATGACGGAGAGGTGCGCTTCTACCGCATCCGCAACGAGCAAACGCCCCACGGTCATCTCGTCATGGTGGTCGTCGGCTTCATCACCGTGGTCGTCGCCGTCGTCGTGGTCGTCGGCTTCATCACCGTGGTCGTCGCCGTCGTCATGGTCGTCGGCTTCATCCCCGTGGTCGTCGCCGTCGTCGTGGTCGTCGGCTTCATCCCCGTGGTCGTCACCGTCGTCATGGTGGTCGTCGGCTTCATCTCCGTGGTCGTCATGCATGCCGACCATGGCGCCCATGGTGAACTCGATCGGATCGACGCTGTCACCAAGCGCGATTATCTTGGAATCATCTGCACTGGCGTTATGTAGCAAATCCTCCAGCCAATCGGCCTCCAAGCCGAGACCGACAGTCAGCACGACATCCGCATCTGCCACCTTGGCAACGTCGCGAGCTCCCGGCAGGAATGAGTGCGGATCGGCGCCCGCCGTCAGCAGGCTGAAGACCTCCGCCCTGTCTCCACCTACCACCCGAGCCCAGTCAGCCAGGAAGGTAGTGGTTGTCACCACCTGGACCGGCGGCCCGGTGGGCGTGGCAGTTGCACTAGCAGCCGAGGCTGCCTCTTGGGCTGCCTCGGCAGCCGCTGCCGCCTGGGCGGCTTCGGCAGCCGCATTCTCGATCGCCTGGTTCGTGGCGACGAGGGATGCGTTCACGATGCTCGTGACTTGGTCGACGGTGAGCTGGTCTCCGACCGCGTCCTCGACGGCCTTGGCAACTAGGTCCTCGACGTCGCCGCGCGTAAGCGTGCCGGAGAGCCCGGCGTTCACCTGGGCTCGGACGATGCTGCTTATCTCGGAAGCGCTGACGCCTTCCGGCACCGCATCGGCAACAGCGGAGTTGACGAGGTTGGTGAGTTCGCCCGCGTCAATCTCAGGAGCGGGCAGCGCCCGGAAGGACTGGGCGACGATCGCCTCCACCTCGGCCGCGGAGAGCTGGCCCTCCGTCGCCTGGATCACGATAGACTCGACGTCCGCACGCGTCAGACCCGCGGGCTGCGCAGCGATGGCCGCCGCCACCGAGTCCGAGACGAGCTCCTGTATCTCAGCCGCGCTGGCGCCCTGAGGCTGCGCAGCGAGGGCCGCCGCTACCGACTTCTCTATCTCGGCGGCGCTGGCGCTCTGTGCGCTGGCGACTGCTTCCTCGATCAGCTTGGCCGTGTCGACCGCTGGCTCCGGCTCCGGCTCGTTGCAGGCAACGACGAAGACCAAAGCCGCAATCGCCGCGACTATGATCACTGACCTCCACTTTAATAGACTCTGTCTCATTTTCATCTGCCCTCTGTTCTTTTGGGGATTCCCTTCCAGTTGCAGGAACTGTCTTCGTAGTATCTGATACTGAATATCAACTTAAGGGCGATATGCAGTGCCAGAAATTTTGGTCAACGGGACATGATTACAGTTAGAAATGGCGCTGTCAACTAGTATCTATATGATATCTAGTATCAATATATCGCATCATCTGATGGCGCTTCGATGACTCTGCCGGGCCATGCGAGTCTCCGCCGCCGTCCTGCGGAGAAGTTCGCAGTACCGTCTTGGCAGACCCGCCAATACGCACGAGGCGAGATGCGCCGGCCGTCTATTTCCATTCACGGCGGCGGCATTGGGGCCGTGACCTGCGGCCACGACACCGATAGGCTGCCGCCGTTGTGGGCTACGCTTACCGACGCGACTACCCTGGCACGGCTATCCCGGCGCCCGGCGGCGACGCCGGCGCCGCATCGGTCCAGCCGCTTTCGCCGGCGTCGTTGACCGCCCGGACGCCCACGACGTAGGTCTTTGCGCCGTCGGTGTTGCTGAGCGTGTAGCTCGTGCCTGCGTGCTTGGTCGCGGCGCGCTTCCAACTGGCCTTGTTGTCCGTGCTGTACACGACGTCGTACCCCGTGGCGCCGTCCGCCGCCGTCCACGACACCGAGAGGCTGTCGCCGTTGTGGACTACGCTTACGGACGCGACCGCCCCCGGCGCGCCCCGCGACGCCGGCGCCGAGTTGGTCCACTGGCTTTCGCCGAGGTCGTTCACCGCACGGACGCCGAAGATGTAGGTCTTTGCGCTGTCGGCGTTACTCAGCGTGTAAGTCGTGCCGGCGTGGTTGGTGACGGCGCGCTCCCAAGTGGACTTGTCGTAGGTGATGTACACCACGTCGTACCCCGTGGCCTCAGCCGCCGCCGGCCATGACACCGACAGGCTGTCGCCATTGTGGACTGCGCTTACCGACGCGACTGCACTGGGCGCGCCTCGCGACGCCGGCGCCGAGTTGGTCCACAAGCTTTCGCCTGCGGAGTTGACCGCACGGACGCCGACGACGTACGTCTTCGTGTCGTCGGCGTTACTCAGCGTGTAACTCGTGCCTGCGTGGTTGGTTGTGGCGCGATCCCAACTGGCCTCGTCGTCCGTGCTGTACACCACGTCGTACCCCGTGGCGCCGTCCGCCGCCGTCCACGACACCGACAGGCTGCCGCCGTTGTGGACTACGCTCACCGATGCGACTGCGCTGGGCGGATCGGGCTGAGGCGGGCTGACCTGGGCTGAGTCGGTCCAGCCGCTTGCGCCGGCGTCGTTCACCGCGCGGACTCCGACGACGTAGGTCTTTGTGTCGTCGGCGTTGCTCAGCGTATAAGTCGTGCCGGCGTGGTTGGTTGCGGCACGCGCCCAGGTGGCCTTGTCGTCCGTGCTGTACTGTACGTCGTACCCCGTGGCGCCGTCCGCCGAGCTCCACGACACCGCGACGTCGCCGTTGGAGCGGCTGGCGTTCACGCTGGCGGGAGCGTCCGGGACTATCGCCGGATCATCCGGCGGTGGCTGCTGGGCCTGGGACTCCTGTATCTGGAAGCGCGGGCCGAAGGCCCCACCAGCCCCACCAGCCCCACCCGCGCCGCTGCTCGACGGCGTAACCGGCGATGACGTGGCAACCAGTTTGGAGCAGGCGCTGTCGCTGTATGCCGCAAAGGTGTGCGCCACGCCGACGGCAAGGTTGGTGACGGTGGCGAAGGGGACGGGAGGGGTGCCGCTCTCGGCCATTTGCGGGGTCGAGCACACTCCGCCCGCCGGCGTGGTGTACTTGAGGTGCCAGTTGCCGTCCTTGTTGACGATCCAGGGCGGTACGGACAGCCACTCGGTGATGACCCAGCCGTCGCGCAGCTCCAGGGTCACCGTGCCCGGGTCGGCGCCCGCGACGGCGGTCAGCGTCGGCTGCAGGGTGGACACCGAGATTGCCCTCGTCAGCAGGCTCGTGCAGGCGCTGTTGCTGTACGCCGCGAAGGTGTACGCCCGCCCCACGTCAAGCCCCGTGGCCCGCGTCGACGCTTCCGTAATCTTCTCGGAGCATTTCCCGCCGGACGGGGAGGTGTACCTGTACCACCAGTCCCCGGTGTGGTCGGTGAGGGTCAGCCCCACGGTGGTCGCCGAGGGGTCGTCGGCGATCAGCGTCGTCGTGCTGAACTTCCCGGTGGCTATCACGCCCGCCCGGCAGCCGCTGTTGTCGTAGGCATTGTAGACGTACCGCGTGCCGGAGTTCAGGCCGGTGAGCGTGGCACTGTCTGTGCCGGCGCTGACCTTGCGGCAGGAATTGTTCCCGGTCGGCGCGATGCGCTTGTACCACCAGTCCTCGTCATGCCAGGTGATATTCAGCGTGGCGCCGTTCTTGCCGATGCCGCTGGCTATCAGCTGCTTGGTGGGCGGGTACATGTGGAAGGCGTGCGCCCTAATGTTCGTAGAGACCGGGTCATAAGACACCGCCCACAGAGTCGCGCCGTCCGACCAGATGCCGTCGGTGCTATTAACGGTCTCCAGGTCGAACTCCCTGGTCATGTCGCGCTCGCCGGTAGCCAGGGTGTAGGCGAACAGCTTGTCTTTTAAGGCGACGTCCCCCACCCACAAGGTCGTGCCGTCCGACCAGTAATCCCGGGGATAGGCGTTGGCGGTGTGCAGGGCGAACTCCCTGTGCCTGTCGCGCGCGCCGCCCGCCAGGGTATAGGCGTATAGCTTCTTGTCAGTCGTGTCCCCCACCCACAAGGTCGTGCCGTCCGACCACATGCCGAGGGGATTGGCGTTGTCATTGGTGGTCTGACTCCAACTGCTGGATGCCAGGTTGAACTCCCTGGTCGTGTCGCGCGCGCCGGTCGCCAGGGTGTAGGCGAACACCTTTTCGGTGTCGGCGCTGTCCGCCACCCACATTGTCGTGCCGTCCGACCAGATGCCGCTGGGATAGGCGTTGGCGGAGTTCAGGGTTATATCCTTGGTCGAGTCACGCGCGCCGCTCGACAGGGTGTAGGCGAACAGCTTGTCTACTGAAGTGCCGTTGTTAGCCACCCACAAGGTCGTGCCGTCAGACCAGCTGCCGCGGGGAGAGGCATTGGCGCCGTCAAGGTTGACGTCCTTGTCCGTGATGCGGCCGCCGGGGGCGCCGGTGGTGAAGGATACCGAGGCGATCTTCCTGGTATCCGCGCAGCCCGAGGCGCTGTATGCGTTGAAGATATAGGACGTGCCCGCCGTAAGTCCTTTCAGGCTGGAAGTGTCCGTGCCGGCGCTGACCCGCGTGCAGCCGGCCGCTCCGTAGTCCGAATTGTGCCACCACGCGCCGGTGTGGTTGCTCAGCGTCAGCGTTGCGCTGGTGAGCGTGACCGAGCCGGCTGCGAGCGACGGGTCGGGCGACGGGTCGGGGACGGGCTGGTACATGTGGTAGGCGTACACCTTGCCGTTGTTGTAGTCCACCACCCACATGGTCGTGCCGTCCGACCAGAAGCCTGCCGGGTAGACATTGGGACTGGGGTTGGGCAGTAGGTCGAACTCCTTGTCCCTTTCGCGTGTGCCGGTTGACAGGTTGTAGGCCTGGAGCTTGCCGCCGTAGTACTCCGCCGCCCACATGGTCGTGCCGTCCGACCATAGGTCCGTGGGAATGCCGCTGATGCCTTCCAGGGCGAACTCCTTGGAAGTGTCGCGCGCGCCGGTCGCCAGGGTGTAGGCGTAGAGCTTGCGATCGGCGCGATCCCCAACCCAGATGGTGGTGCCGTCCGACCAGATGCCTGTGGGACTGTCGTTGGCGGAGTTCATGGCGAACTCCTTGGAAGTGTCGCGCGCGCCGGTCGCCAGGGTGTAGGCGTAGAGCTTGTATTCAGCGGGGCTGCCGCCCTGGTCCTCCGCCACCCACACGGTCGTGCCGTCCGACCAGATTCCTGCGGCATTGTCGTTGGCGGAGTTCAGGGTGAACTCCTTGGAAGTGTCGCGCGCGCCGTCCGCCAGGGTGTAGGCGTACACCTCTAAGTTGTTGGTGGTGCGGTCCAACACCCACAAGGTCGTGCCGTCGGACCAGGCTTGGTAGGGATTGTAATTGACGTTGCCGTCCAGGCTGAAGTCCTTGTCCGTGATGCGGCCGCCGACGACGCCGGTGGTGAAGGATACCGTGTCAATCTTCTTCGCCTCCGCGCAGCCCGAGGCGCTGAATGCGTGGTAGGTGTGCGAAGCGCCACGCGCAAGGCTGGTCAGGGCGCCCGTGGTCGTGGCGGAGCCGACCCGTGTGCAGCCGACCGAGCCGTAGTTCGAATTCTGCCACCAGGTGCCGGTGTAGTTGCTCAGCGTCAGCTTCGCGCTGTTGAGCGTGATGGAGCCGGCGGTGAGATCCGGTATCCCGTCGCTGGGCTTGAACCGCGGTGCCTGGGCTATGGCGGATCCCGAGCAGGTACTGCCCCGGTAGGCGGAGAATACGTGGTTCTCGTTGGCGGAGAAGCTGAAGTCATCGACCGTAGCGGGGTTGGCAGTGGCCTCTACGCAATTCCCTCTTGCGCCTGAAAGATTGGTCTTGTAGGACCAGTTGCCGTCCTTGGCGTTGTCCCAGTTGGCGAGGGTAAGCGTCACGTCGTACGTGGTTGGCGGGGTTGTCGTCGAAGTGAAGGCGGAGAGGGCCAGATGGGATCCCCTGGTTTCCAGCGCGTTTGCCGTCGCCAGCAGCGTGGAGCAGGAGCTGTCGCTGTAGGCAGCGAAGGTGTAGGCCCGGTTCAGGGCCAGCCCGGTTACCCTGGTGGACGCCGTGGAAACCGCGCTGGCGGAGCATTGCCCACCGGATGGGCTGGTGTATTTGTAGTACCAGTTCTCGGGGTGCCATGCGATGGTCAGCCGCATGCTGTAGGCGGTGGCGTCGTCTGCGGTCAGGCGCTGGGTCATCACCGGCGCGTGGTAGGCGTACAGCGTGCCGCCGCTGTCGTCCGACACCCACATGGTCGTGCCGTTCGACCAGACGCCTGTGGCACTGCTGTTGCCGGAGTTCAGGTCGAACTCCTTGGTGGTGTCGCGCGTCCCGCCCACCAGGGTGTATGCGTACATCTTGGTGTCGCCGCTGTCCGCCACCCACAGTGTCGTACCGTCCGACCAGATGCCGGTGGCGCCGCTGTTGGCGGAGGGCAGTTCGAACGACCTGGACGTATCGAGCGCGCCCGTCGCCAGGTTGTAGGCCCACACCCTGTCGACCCCCCAGTTTGCGGCGTTCGCCACCCACAGGGTCGCGCCGTCCGACCACATGCCGTAGGGATCGCGGTTGGCTCCGTACAGGCTGAACTCCTTGGCCGTGACGCGAGTGCCGCTCGACAGAGTGTATGCGTACACCTTGCGGTCGGTGCGGTCCGCTACCCAGAGGGTCGTGCCGTCCGACCAGATGCCGCGGGCATTTCCGTTGTCGGTGTGCAGGGTGATGTCTTTGGACGTGTCCGCCGCGCCGGTGGCCAGGGTGTAGGCGTAGATCTTGTCATCGCGGCTGTCCGATACCCACATGGTCGTGCCGTCCGACCAGATGCCGTTGGAATCCTCGGTCACGGAGAACTCCTTGGCCGTGTCGCGGTCGCCCTCGCTGTCGTCATCGTCCTCAGTGGCGGTCAGCGATACCGACAGGTTGTTGTAGGAGCTATCGCTGCTGGTTGCGGTGTGGGTGATGGTCCGCGAGCCGTCGAAGCGGTCGCTGTCGTGGGCCGCGGTCAGCGTGACGGTCTGCGCGGTCCCGTAGTTGACCGAAGTGAAGGTCAGCGACTTGGTGGCCGGGGTGGTCACCGTAATGTCCGTGTCGTTGTCAGGCGCCGTCGAGCTTTCCGCAATCGCGACGGTCACGTTGGCGGTGGGCGGGGTGGCAAGCTTGACGGTGTAGTCAGCCGTGCTTCCCTCGGTGACGCTTAAGCTGGATGCAGAGAGGATGACGCCGTGTTCGTCGTCCACTTCGTTGGCGGTCACCGAGCCGGTGACGTTGCTGTACCCGCCGCCGTTGGCGGTGTGGTCGATGGTGCGGGAGCCTGCGGCGTTGTCGGCGTCGTCCCGCGCGGCAAGCGTGACGGTGCGGTAGGTGTTCCAGTTGTCGGCGGTGTATGGGATGGAGCCGGTCTGGTTGCCGTTCGCGCTGTCGTTCGTGTCTCGGACGGTGATGTCGGTGTCGTTGCTGCCGCCCGTTGCTGCGCGAACCTGGACGTAGACGGTCCCATTCGGCTTGTGCGTCAGCTTGACCTGATAGGTTCCCGTACCGTTTTCGTTCACGCTCACGCTGTTCTTGTCGAACGCGAGGCCGCCCGTGTCGTTGTCGTCCTCGGTGGCCGTCAGCGACGACGTCAAGTTGTTGTACGTGCTGTCGCTGCTGGCCGAGGTGTGGGTGATGGTTCGCTTGCCGTCGGCAAGGTCGTTGTCTGCGGCGGCGCTCAGCGTCACCGTCTGCGCGGTGTTCCAGTTCTGCGTCGTGAAGGTCAGCGTCTTGGTAGCCGGACTCGTAACCGTGATGTCGGAGTCGGTGTAACTGCCGGTAGTGGCTTCGGCGATGGTGACGGTCACGCTGGCGGTGGGCGCGGTGGCCATCTTGACGGTGTAGGTAGCCGTGCCTTCCTCGGGGACGCTTACGGCGGAGGGCGAGAGGAAGATGCCGTGGTCGTCGTCCACTTCGGTGGCGGTTACCGAGCCGGTGATGTTGCTGTACCCGCCGCCGTTGGCGGTGTGGTTGATGGTGCGGGAGCCGTTGTCACTGTCGGCGTCGTTCCGCGCGGCAAGCGTTACGGTGCGGTAGGTGTCATAGTTGTCGGCGGTGAAGGGGATGGAGCCGGTCTGGTTGCCGTTCGCGCTGTCGTTGGTGTCGCGCACGGAGATGTCGTTGTCGCCCGATCCCACGCTGACGCGCACGTTGACGGTGCCGTGTGGCTTGTGCGTCAGCTTCACCCGGTAGGTTCCCGTGCCGTTCTCGTTCACGCTTACGGTGTTCGTGTCGAAGGTGAGGCCACCCGTGTCGTCGTCGTCCTCGCGGGCGGTGATGTCCTTGGTGAAGGTTTTGCCCGCGTATGTGGCGGTATGGTTGATGGTGCGCCGGCCGTCGGCAACGTCGATGTCATCGGCGGCGCTCAGGGTCACCGTCTGCGCGGTGGAATAGTTCTGCGACGTGAAGGTGAGGGTGGCGGGCGAGACGGTGATGTCGGCGTCGGTGTAGTTGCCGGTGGTGGCTGCGGCGATGGTGACGGTGACGTCCGTCGCCGGCTTGGCGTTGATGCTCACGTCGTAGGTCGCCGTCGCCCCTTCCACCACGTCGATGTTGGTCAGATTTGAGTTGTTCTTCTTGACGTTGATGCCCATCTGCGAGTCGATCTCGTCGACGGTAACCGTCCCGGAGATGTTGTCGAACCCTCCGCCGCTGGCGGCGTGGTTGATGGTCGGCGTGCCGTTGATGGCGTCCTGGTCGTTGTAGGCCCGCACGGTGACGTTTTTCGTGGTGTCCCAGTTGGACGTGGTGAACGTCAACGACTTGGAGCTTGTAACCTTGACGTTGCCGGTGGAGGGGTCCTGGGTCTCCGAAATGCTTACGGTGACGTTGCCGGTGGGCGCGTTGCTCAGCTTGACTTTGTAGGTGGCGCTGCTGCGGCCCTCCTCGAGGACCAGCGCGGTCTGATTGCCGGACGTATCCGGATCGGTGTCGATGAATATGGCGGCGTCGTTGTCCTTTGCCGTCACCACGATGTCGCCTATGGTCAGCGACCCGTAGCCCGAGGTGTCCGCGGTGATTGTGGTATGGCTGACAGTCGCCGTGTCGGCCGTGTAGTCGCTGTCTTCCACCGCGGCGATGGTGACGGTCTGCGCCGTGTTCCAGTTCGACATGGTGAAGGTCAGCGAAGAGGGTGATACGGTGATGCCGTCGTCGTCCGGCGTCTCGGTGATTCCCACGGCAACGCTCGCGGTGGGCTGGCTGGCCAGCTTGACGGTGTAGCTGTGAGAAGTCCCGCCCTCCGTCAGCTCCAGTGGCGCCGGAGCAGGCGACACCACGAACTTGACCTCGTCGTTCTCGACCTCGGTGGCGGTGAGGCTCTTGGAGATGTTGTTGTAGCCGCCGTTGGCGGCGGCGTGCGCGATGGTTGTCGTACCTGCTAGGCCGTCGTCGTCTTCGGCGGCGGTCAGGGTAACGCTCTGCGTGGTGTCGTAGTTGTCGGTGGTGAAGGTCAGCGACGCCGGGGAAACCGTGATGCTGCCGTCGCCGCTGGCGGACAGCGTGACGGTCACGTCCGCGGACGGCGCCTGGCTCAGGCTGACGGAGTAGTACGCCGAGCCGCCCTCGTTGACGTAGATGTCGGACCCGGCGGACACGACGACGGCCTTTACGGTGGGAACCGGGGCGCCCACCTGGTCGTCCTCCCTGGTATCCACTATCTTTTGAATGCCGTTGAAGTTGGAGTCACCGCTCACGGTGGTGATTTTTATCTTCCCGCTGCCGTTTTCGTTGTCGTCATCCGGCAGGGCGCTAACCCCCACGTACTTCGTCCGGTTCCAGTTCACAGGGTCGAACCTCAAATTGCATACGGAGCCCTTGCCGCACCGTAGGGTGGTGCCGTAGCTGTCCATGACGTAGACGGCGAATACGGCGTTAACCTGTTCGACGACCTCGATTCTGACTATCACCTGGGTTGAGGGCTTGCTGGCCGGCCTCACGCCGAACTCCTCCATGTACCCCTCTTCCACGTTCAGCACGGTTTTGGTCAGGTAAAGGTCTCCCGACTGGGCCCCGGCAGGGCTGGTCGGGCTGCCGAGGGCCAGCGTCAGCAGGGCGGCCAGGGCCAGGACGGACAGGATCCGGAGGCCAACTAGGGGCAAGCGAAGAGCCGGGTGTGGGGTAGAAGCGTCTTTGATTCCCGCCATTGTCGGAGGTTTCCTTTGTAGTAACTGATTTGCATTATCTGATACTAAGTATCGTTTAGGCGATATGAAGTACCAGAAATTTTGGTCAACGGGGCATAATTGCAGTTAGAAATGGCGCTGTCAACCCGGACAAATATGATATATTATCTCAATATAGGCGCACCGCAACCTGCTGAGGCTGCCGGGCCAAGCGAGTCGCCGCCGCCATTCCCGCGGAGAAGTTCGCAGTGCAGTCTTGGCAGGCCCCGCCAGCCAGGCGGTTACTGGACCAGGTAGCCGCCGTCTACGGGGATGGACGCGCCGGTGACGAAGTTGGAGGCGGCGCTGGCGAGGATTCCGCCTACGGAAATAGCCGGCCTCTCCGGGCGGCGCACCTGCACAAGAGCGACAAGCCCGGATGCGATTAGCGCGATTGCAATTGCCCGATTACCGTGGCCTGTAGCGCGCGGTTGGCAGTCCCTCTGGGAGCAGCGCCGCAAGGGCTATCACGCCAGTCACACCAAGAACCGGAACGCCGACGGACCCCCACGCGAATCCCTCCCAGAAGGTTCTCTTTGGAGTGGTTGAAGCCGGCGTTGCCGGTCGTGGTGCATGGCCGCATTTCCGGCAGGACCTGCGCGGGTCGCATCCGCCGCGCCGCAGTCGTTGCAGACCAGTTCTCCGGAGGTCATCGCGTATCTCACCAATGGATCGGTTTCGGCAGTGGATCACCGATTTCGTGCACGGTGCGAGGCTGCGCTGTTCATTCTGGAGAAGCGACGAGGGCGTATATGCCATTTCCATCGTCATTCTCGTAGCCCACGTACACCACGCCCCCTTCAACGGCATATGGCGGTGTCATTCCGCCAACGTTGCGGCTGCCAACGTAGACACTCCAGATGGGGTCTCCCGTCCAGGCATCCAAGGTGTATATGTAGCCGGATAGGGAGATGGCGTAAATGACTCCGCCGGCCACTGTAACCAAGCTGACGGGATCCGCCTCGTCGATCTCGATGGTCCACAACAGATCGCCGGTTTCGGCATCCAGCGCGTAGTAGAGGCCCTGCGGTCCGTCGACGAACACCATGCCCTCTGCGGCAACCGGTGGGAGGAGGTCACCTATCTCTTCAAACGACCAGATGGTTTGCCCGGTGACGCCGTCAAGGGCGTACAGGGCATCATGTCCCTGTAGGTACGCCATGCCATCGGAGACGGCGATATGGCCCAGCATGTACGCGAAGGAGTCCACTTCATGGGTCCAGATTGGCGCCCCGGTAGCCTCATCCAGCCCGTAGGCTGTATCATCACTGGACAACAGGTACACCACTCCGTTCGATACGACAGGGGCATACTCCACGAACCCATCGGAGCTGAAGCTCCAGATTATTTCACCCGTATTAGCGTCAAGAGCATAGACCTGCCCGTCGCGTGACAAGTAGACTTTGCCGCCAGCTTCCGTCGGGGGGAACATTTCAAGGAATTCCATCTCGGGCATTTCAGTAACCCACAACATCTCCCCTGATTCCGCGTCAAACGCGCCGGCGTCGACGGAACCGGAGAAGTATGCTTTTCCGCCACTCCCTAGGGTTCCAGATCCCCCGCCGCTCCAGAGAATCTCCCCGGTGTACGCATCAAATGCGTAATCGATTTCGCCCATCGCCAACGCCAGGCCATCAGCCACTTGGAGCCGTGGGTCCAGATAGGTTTCGGACTCGAAGCTCCACAAGAGTTCTCCGCCTAGAGCGTCTAGTGCATACACCATATTGTCGAAAGAAGCGGCGTAGACGATTCCATCAACCACTGAGGAATGCACTCTCACCAATTCCATATCACCGACGCCGAATTGCCAGAGGAGAAAGTCATCCAACGGTATCGAAACGGGAGTGTCTTCGCTGGGCGTTACATATACCGTTTCCGAACCGCGCGGCGCCTGCTCCACCGACAGGTAGTAGCCGCCGGTGTTTCCGCCCGATGCGTCGCTCACCGCGATGAAGTAGTCTCCGGCATGGGGAGCGCGATACACCAACTCAGCGTTTAGTCCGGACAGTCCTTCCCCACTGTCGTCGTCGTAGACAATCTGTTCCGGCTGGGAGCCGGGAAAGTCGACGTAGATTTGGGTGTCCACGTTGATGGAGTCGGTAGAAATTCTTACCGTCTCACCTTCATCAAGTTCGATAGAGTACCAATCGGCGTCGAAGTAGAAGTCCACGTTCCCGGCGATGGTTTCTCCCACGGCAATGATGGCGCCGTCATCAGGATCGTGGAAGGGCTTGAGCCTGATTGTGCTGCCGAGGTCAAACCTGGACGATTGGAACTCCAAAGCCACGACTTGCAGGAAATGGACGCCGTCCACCAACAACTCCGCTTCGCCCGACTCGATACCGCTTCCGGTGTCATCCGCTTCCATGAGCAGCCCGTACGGGGCCGACACAAGGAACGAACCATCTTCAGGGCCGTCGATCCCGGCTTGCAGTATGGTTCCCGCGACTCCCTCCAAGACGAAAGCGCGGGCATCCCACAAGTTTGCCAACTCCACGCTGAACTCGAATGCGCCGCTCCCGGACGGCAACCGGCGGTCACCCAAACCCACAGTGTCTCCACTCTGGATCAGACGTTGCACGATAGGCGCGTTGTCGGCAGAGGACGTTGCCAGTCCGAAGCCCGCTTCGCTGAAAGAAAACGTGGAAATGCCGACTACCTCACCCCGGGAGTTGACTAAGGCGCCGCCGCTCTGGCCGCCCGCAATCGAGGCATCGGTCTGGAGATAGGTCATGCCAAGGCGGTCCCATTCACGGAAACGCGAGAGAATCCCGCGTGTGATGGTAGGCGCAGGGAACTGGTCCACTTCGGCCGGATATCCGACAAGGAACAGCTCACTGCCGGGGGATAGGACTTCTCCATCTTCAAGGCTCAATGGTTGTGCCGGCACATTGACCGGCCCCAGCACGGCCAGGTCGGCCATGGGGTCCCATCCCACGACCGGGACGTCCAGCAGTTCCGTTCCATCCGGGAAGAAGACCCGCGCCGCTTCGTAGGGCCACACGACGTGATAGTTGGTGAGCACGTAGCCGCCCTCGATCAGTACGCCGCTGCCCGTAGCGATATCCGTTTCGATGAACGGAATTGAAGGGGAAACCATCTCATACACCTCGGAAGACGACATTTGCGATACCTGAGTCGGCGCGGGCGTCGGCGTGTCAGTTGGCGCGGGCGCGGGTGTGTTGGTTGGCACGGGGGCCGGCGTATCGGTCGGCGCGGGCGTTGGAGCCGGAGTGTCGGTTGGCGCAGGGGCCGGCGTATCGGTCGGCGTGGGCGTTGGAGTTGGCTCATTCTGGCTACACGCGGCGAGTACCGCGAAGAGAATCGCAACCGGAATCAGCAAAAATTTAGTGGACTTCATATCAGTCCTCCCCCTGCGCCGGATGAAGCGCTATGCAAGAATCGTTCCGATGTTGCGGCCTCGCCGGCGTTGGCGATAAGGTTCGTTCGCACCTAATAGGGGAGGTACATTCATACCTATTCAATAAGCGCTTGAGAACTTTGCCCCTACTCCTATTAGGGCCATCCCTGCCTATGTCACTCGCGGGGACAATGGGCGGCCACGCGTCATAGCCGATCACTTAATGCTTCGTTGATACCGATGCGGAACACGAACAATGGTCACACGGCCAAGCCCATTCCGAAGATATCCACGTTCGCATCGTCGCTTTGTCGGACGCCCGTCGAGCGCCGCGACTCCCGCCGCGGCCTTCCCGTTGACACGTGCCGCGTAGAAGATCGACACTGTGCCGAATGGCAGACAACGGAAGACCGTGACGAGAATCGCCTAAGCCAGGTAGTTCGGCGCGTGAGCGAGGGTTCCGGTTCCGATAGGGGCCCGCTGGGGTTGAGCCTAGGAAGATTCGACGGAGCCGCCTACGTCCGGTGCCGGATTCAGTGGGTCTGGGCCGTAACGGTTGGGTCCGACGGTTCCCGGCTGTGCACATAAAATCAGCGGCGGAATTAAACACCCCACGGAGATGAGGACACTGAGCATCAGCGCCATCCAAGTGCCGCCTTCAACGTTTGAGCCGAACACCCCGACGAATGCCACTGCCAACAATATCACTGCCGATACTGCGAACCCCAACATAGCAATGGGGAACAACAGGAAAAACAGCAAGAGCCACCAGGCGGAACGGCCGGTATCATGCAGGCGTCGCACCGACACCGCCAGACATGGTATGAACAAGGCCAAGACGTAAAGCTGCCCCAAAATAGGGACAAGGGACATGATGATCGACGAAACAAAGCAGAAAAGGAAAAACCCCCAGAATTCAGGCATCCCCGCCCGGCCTTTGAAGTCCAAGGATTTCTGGAAGCACGTGTTGATTGATTCGGTCAGAGTCATTCTGATACCCCCTTCTTGCCTGATCAGGTCAAATCGCCTTCACACTGACCTTTCTATTCGCACGCCGTAAGGTTCGTTCGCACCTAATCAGGGAGGTACATTCATACCTATTCGATGGGTACTTGCGAACCTTGCCCCAACGCCGAGCCGAGTGAACCCTAGGAGTAGAGTCTTGAATTCGCCGGTCACGCCACACGATGCCGCCGCGGAGTTCCGTGGGACGCGTCCTGACGATCTGCGTCACAACCTGAGGATTTCAGTATGGGTACGATGGTTCGGCACACTTGCCTGGTTGACGCAGTTGAACTACCGGCCCAACTTCGCAGACCCCAACTACATCCCGAACACTCTGTTCGCCGTCTTGCTGCTGGCTCTGAACGGCTACGTCCACTACCGCATCGAGTCGAAACGGACGGTCACGTGGCATTGGGCGCTTGCCCTCAGCGCAATGGACACGGTGATGCTTACGGCCGGCCTCGCCATCTCCGGCGGGTTCGCAAACACCTTCTTCGTGCTGTACTACCCCAGCATCGCCATGTTCGCCGTGGTCTTCACGTCCTTCAGGCTCACCTTTGCCTGGGTCACCATGGTCGCGGCTCTCTATGCGGTGGTGAGCCTCGCCGTAGAGCCCGGCCCCGACTTCGAAATCAAGGAAGAGAAGGTCCTGTTCACCAGGATCGTGGTCATGTATGCGGTCGCCGCAGCGGTCAACCTGGTTTCCAGGTTCGAGCGCATTAGGAGAAGAGAGGCCGTGGAACGGCAGCAGGAGCTCCAGAGAGAGAGGATCGAACTATCGCAGACGATCCATGACACGGTGGGACAGTCCGCCTACTTGATGGGGCTCGGCTTGGAGACGGCTATAGAAATGGCGAACGCACGGGGGGACAAGAATCGCGACGAACTTGTCGCCAGTCTGTCCGCCACACACATGCTCTCCAAGTCGACCATGTGGGAGCTAAGGCATCCCATAGACGCCGGACCCATATTCGAGGGCAGCGAGCTGAGCCGAGTCCTGAGAGCGCACGTCTCTACATTCGCCACGATCACCTCCATTCCCACTGAGTTGCTGCAAGACGGCCAGGAGCCCGAGCTCCCGGTAGCCACCCGGGGACTGCTCCTCTCCATAGCTCACAACGCCATGACAAACGCATTCAGACACGCCAAGGCCGGAAAGGTCACCGTGGCGCTGAGCTTCAAGGACGATGGGGTCCTGTTGTCGGTATCGGATGACGGGATCGGCCTTCCCGGCGACTATGCACAACGAGGCCACGGCTTCAGGAATATGAGATCGGACGCCGAACGAATGGGGGGCAGCCTAGAGGCGGGCCTGAACGAGGCGGGGCGGGGCACGACCGTAACTTGCGCGGTTCCCTACGACGCGAGCCGGGGAGACACCTAGATTGCCGCCGCAAACGCAGACCAGAATAATGCTCGTGGACGACCACGAGATCATGCGGGACGGCCTACGAGAGGTGCTGAATAGGCAGGGCGATTTCGAGGTCATCGGCCAGGCCCAAGACGGCGTGGCGGCGGTCAGCGTGGCCGAGCGTCTCAGGCCGGACGTGATCATCATGGACGTCATGATGCCGCTAAAGAACGGAATAGACGCTTGCAGGGAGATCACGGAGAACCTGCCGGACACCAAGGTGCTAATTCTGACGGCTTCCGGGGAGGAGGATGCCGTCATGGAGGCGGTGGCCGCGGGCGCGACGGGATTCCTTCAGAAGTACTCCGGCAAGGAGAAGTTGCTAAGCGCCGTCCGGGAGGTGGCGAAAGGCGAGTACAGGATACCCGGTGAGGTTATAAGGCGCGTGTTCCAGGGGATCCGCCAGGGCAATGAGCAGCGAATGACGGATGAACTGCGCAAGCTGACCGAGCGGGAACGGGAGATCCTCGCGCTGTATGCCCAGGGGCTTTCTTATGCCAAGATCGCTGAGCGCAGGTCCAATCAGCCGGTCACGATCCGAAACGCCGTATACGGCATCCAAGACAAGCTTGGGATCGAAACGAAGCAGGAACTGGTGGTCTGGGCCGTGCGAAACGGCTTGCTGGATGATCACCGTATGGGCGGATGACGGCGGCGACAGCCCCATTCCGCTGAAACGGCAAGGCTGTACACGGTACGGGCGCCCATCCAGGCAGAATAGCGATGTAGCTCAGTGGTCAGAGCGGGCGCTTCATAAGCGCTAGGCCGGAGGTTCAAGTTCTCCATCGCCCACCAACCACATGCAGTCGGCGCGACGAGGGCGGTTAACTCAGCTGGTTAGAGCGCGTGCTTCACACGCATGAGGCCGGAGGCTCGAGTTCTCCATCGCCCACATTTTCCGACCTACTGAGACTGAATTCATAATTCCTGACCGGCGCTGTGGTCGTTCTCCTGGGGCCGAGTCCATGGCCGTAAGCCGTTGTAGCAGAGTAGCAGTAGGCACAAGCGGTTATGGGGCCAAGGCTGCCTCTCAGGCTAGGGGCAGGCGCGGGTGAGCGCCACCACGGGAATCTGGCGGTCTGTATAAGCACGGTAGCCTGCGTAGCGTGGACTTGCCGCAGTCACTTTGTCGTACAGCGCGGCCCGTTCCTCTCCCTGGGTTATACGCGCCTCGGCCGCGAAGATCCCGCTCTCAGTCTCGACAGTAACGCTTGGATTGGCAGCGGCGTTCAAGTACCACGCCGGATGCTGGTCCCGACCGTAATTCGAGGCAACGACTATGAGTTCCCTCGACCCTTCGAATTGGAAGTAAATCAAGGGCGAAGACCGCGGCTTGCCGCTCTTGCGGCCCCTCGTCACGAGAACAAGGATTTGTTGGCCGTCCAAGCGGTTCAAGAGATGGCCACGGGAAATGCGGAACAGGAACCGGTGAAACGGGACGAAAAGCCACGCTATGAGGAGGCGTCTATAGGTCGGCATGGCGGGATGCTCACTTTTGATGGCGTTCTTCTGTGTCTCGCTCACGGCCACGGCTCGGCGGTGTTGGGATCGGCCTTGACGACCGCGCTCGGTCTGAGCGGGTTGATCTTCTCGCCGGCGCTCGCGAGGCAAGAGCATGGCAACACGGCGGCGGTCCTGATTGGCTACGCGCTGATCGTCTCGGCCCTCCTGGCGACGCCGGCAATGACAGTCTGGGGCGCTTACTAATACATGCGGCTGCGCTCGTACCTGGATCCCACGTGAGACGAATTAAACGTTGGAGGAGCTGCGCAGCGAACTCAGACTCTAAGCTCGTGCCGCTGCTCAACGAGCCTGAACTTCAGCCTGTTGCTGGGCGACTGTGAAGGCAACGGATCCATCGGCAACCGCTTGTAGGAACGGGCCAGTTCGATCTTGAAGTAATGGGTGAGCATGAGCAGGTTGATCGCCAAGTGCAGATTGGCCCAGCGGAATCCGAGACATGAGTGTGTGCCCAAGCCGTAGGGCGCGTAGCCTGCGCCGACGTGTTTTCCTCGCGGGGGCGCGTAGCGGTCGATGTCGAACTTCCACGGATCGGGGAACGAATCTTCCAAGTAGTGCGAGGCCGTCTGTGCAATCAGGGCCGCGCTCCGACCGGTAATTCGTAACCTTCCACCACGCAGGTATTCATCACCGTGCGCATCGACATGGCCACGATCGGCGACATCCGCAGAGCCTCCATCAGCACCCGATGGGTCACGTCGATACGGTCCAGATTGTCTGTTCGATTATTGCAACTGTATAATACGTTGGCAATAGCTGACAAAGCGCGGGAAGGCCCAACCACGATAGCTCCGGCGTAAAGGAAGGCAGGAATATCTACAGTGGTACAACAGTCCAGCTACGATGGAAGTGGGGGTGGTTACTCCTATCCTGGTGACCTGCTAAACGACGTTGAAATGTTCGCTCACTCATGCAACTTCGCTGGAAACCGTCACGGCCTGGTTGCACACCTGCGCGCCGTCGCCGGGTTAGCTCAGGAATTCGCTGCTGGGTTTGGTGGTAGGGATTCCGCCTACTATGCCGGGCTTTGGCACGATGTGGGGAAATTCAACCCCGCCTTCCAAGAGTACCTGCGCCGCTGCGAATCCAACCCTCAAGCCCGGGGTAGCGGGCCTGACCACAAGGGCGCGGGCGCCGTCCTCGCGTCCAAGCACTGCCCGCCCGTGAGCCTGCTGATGCATGGGCATCACGGCGGGCTGCGAAGCCTTACGGAGACGAAGAACTGGGTTGCCGAGCGCAAGGGAGATGCCGCCGTGCAACGGGCTATTGCAGACGCGCGCCGCGCCATTTCCGGCTTGGAACCCTCCGTTGACATCGCCATGCCCGCCACCGCTATTGGAAATGAACTTTCAATGGAGTTGTACTTGCGGCTCCTCTTTTCCGCTCTTGTGGACGCCGATTGGCTGGACACCGAAAGCCACTTCGAGCCCGGCGTATCCTCCGAGCGCACACCGCCGGATATATCGCTCCGTGCTCTCTGGGAGCGCTTCTTGGACAACCAGCGCGCCATGCCCCACCGAGCAGGCTCTGTGGTTGACGACGCACGGAACGCGGTGTATGGCAGTGCAGTCATGGCTGCTGAACGTGACTCAGGCGTCTTCCGGCTGACCGTACCCACAGGCGGCGGAAAGACCCGCTCCGCCATGGCGTTCGCGTTGCGCCACGCGATGAAGCACGGTCTGCAACGGGTGATCGTGGCTACGCCGTACACCAGCATCACGGACCAGACCGCCAAGGTCTACCGCGAGATTTTCGGCACGGACGCGTATGGACGCGACATCGTGCTGGAGCATCACAGCCAGGCCACAGTATGGACGGAGGTGGACACGGAAGGCGATTTCCACCCCACGCAGAACCGCACCCGCCTCGCAGCCGAGAACTGGGACGCGCCAATCATCGTCACCACGACAGTCCAGCTGTTCGAGAGCCTCTTCTCCAATAGAACGAGCCGCATACGCAAGGCGCACCGGCTTGCGGGAAGCGTGATCATCCTCGACGAGGCTCAGACTTTGCCCCCGCACCTGCTCGACCCGATCACGGACGCGATACGCCAATTGACGACATGGGGCCGGACGACGGTTGTGCTCTCTACCGCGACGCAGCCCGCCTTCGAAGCATTGAAGCCATTCGCCGATCTGAACCCCGTCGAGATCGTCCCGCACCCTGAGAGGTGGTTCGACGCCCTGAAGCGCGTCGAGTACGAGTGGCAGCACGACCAACCCTTGCCGTGGGAAGACGCGGCGCAGCTACTCCGAAACGAACGGCAGGGGCTGGCGGTCGTGAATCTCAAGAGAGACGCACTGAAGCTGCTGGACGCCCTGGACGACCCCGCTGCGCTGCACCTCTCGACCAATCTCTGCGG
This sequence comes from Dehalococcoidia bacterium, assembly GCA_963663555.2. Taxonomy (GTDB): domain Bacteria; phylum Chloroflexota; class Dehalococcoidia; order Lucifugimonadales; family Lucifugimonadaceae. Next base: position 117,518 of record CAXXNJ010000005.1, on the reverse strand, counting down.
CGCACACCGCCGACAGACCATCAAGCAAGTGCGGGAACGTCTCGGTCGGGGCGAGTCGTGCCGCCTCGTCTCCACGCAGGTTGTCGAAGCAGGGGTGGACCTGGACTTTCCGTTTGTGATGCGTGCGATGGGGCCCCTCGACGCCATCATCCAGGCGGCGGGCAGGTGCAACCGCGAGGGTACGCTGGAACGGGGCCGGGTGCTGGTCTTCCTACCGGAAGGGTCCGGAACGCCGCCCGGCGCCTATGGGGCGGCAGCGAACGTAGCCCGGGCCGTGCTCGGCGGCGGAGCCGACCTTGACGACCCCGACGTTGCGCGCAAGTACTTCCGACAGCTATATGGTACGCTGAATACAGACGGCAGACAGGTACAGGGACGCCGGCAGGCGTTCGACTTTCCCGAGGTCGCTCGGCGGTTCCGCATGATCGACGACGAGACCGAGAGCGTCGTCATCGAGACCTACGGTACCGATGCGGAGCGGGAGCGTGTGCGGAGCGCCGTCAGCCGCCTGCGCGACGGAGAAACCGGTCGCTACGTCCTCCGCAGGTTGCAGCCCTACATCGTTTCGCTCTACGCGCGGAAGGCGGGCGAACTGCGAAACCGTGGACTCATCGAACCCCTGACGGACGGCCTGGGCGTATGGCGTGGGGAGTACGACCACGTGCGGGGCCTGTCGGAAACCGGTGTAGACCCCGACGACCTGGTGGTCTGAGAGGAGGGATGCGTGACGACGGAAGCGCCTTTGGAGGTGCGCGTGTGGGGAGATTTCGCCTGCTTCACACGCCCTGAGATGAAGGTCGAGCGGGTGACCTACCCCGTGATGACGCCCTCGGCGGCGCGCGGGGTTCTGGAGGCGATCTTCTGGAAGCCGGAGTTCACCTGGAATGTGAAAGAGATTCGCGTGCTGCGGGAGATCCGGTACTTCTCGCTGGTGCGGAACGAGGTCAAGAGCCGTGCCAGCGAGAGGACAGCCGCGACGTGGCGCAGCGGAGGCGGCTTCTACGCAGACCAAGACCGCACCCAGCGGCACACGCTCGCCCTACGGGACGTGGACTACGTCATCCGTGCGCAGGTCGAAGTCAAGGCAGGGGTCGGTGATAACCCCGCCAAGTTCCGCGACCAGTTCCGGCGTCGCGTGCGGCGCGGACGCTGCTTCGCCATGCCGTACCTCGGCTGCCGCGAGTTCACGGCGCACTTCGCAGAGCCGGACGACACCGCGCCCATCGACGTCACCGAAGACTTGGGGCGGATGCTCTTGGACATCGACTACCACCCCGACGGAAGCGGACGCGGAACGCCCCGGTTCTTCGACGCTCGGCTGGAGCGCGGCGTGCTCAAGGTCCCGTCGTAGGAGTTCCTGATGCTGTTGCAGAAGCTGGTTGAGTACGCATCACACCGCGTAGAGCCGACTCCCCCACTCTACGAGGAGCGGCCCATCCGCTACGTAGTGGAGCTGGACGCAAACGGCGACCCGCTCAGCACAGAACCGACGGACACCGCTGACGCTTCTGACCGGCGCACGAGGAACGGGGCGCGTCGGCTCGCTCCGCAGGTACAGAGGACCGCGGCAATCAAGCCCCTGCTTCTGGCGGACAGGGCGGACTACACCTTCGGAAGGAAACGCCAAGCTGACAGCAGCGAGCGACAAGCCCAAGAGCGCAACGCCGCCTACCTGGAGATGCTAGGGCGGTGCGCCGCAGAGACCGAGGAACCGGCAGTTACGGCGGTGCTGCGCTTCCTGGGCGACGACCCATTGAGTCGCCTCCTCCTACCCGACGATTTCGATGAGTCCGCCACGCTGACCTTCAGAGTGGGAGGCTCGTTCGTCGTTGACTTGCCGTCGGTGCGTGAGTTCTGGGCGTGTGAGCACAGAAGCGACGGCGCTCACGCACAGTGCATGGTCTGCGGGCGGGAGGGGCCGGTGCTGGAACGCCTGCAATCCAGGATCAAGGGAATCCCCGGCGGTCAGAGTTCGGGAACGGCCCTGATCTCCGCTAACGAGAAGGCATTCGAGTCCTACGGTCTTGAGGCGTCTCGGGTCGCGCCCACGTGTGAATCTTGCGGAGAGCTGTTCACCAAGGGGCTCAATGAGCTTCTGGCCACCGAGGGGAACTCCTACCGCATCGGCGGCTCGGCCTTCGTCTTCTGGACGCGGGAAGAGACGGCCTTCTCGGTCCGGTCGTTCTTCGATAGGCCCGACGCGGAAGAGGTGCGGGCGCTCATCGCCTCCGTGCAGACCGGAAGACGCACGGCGCCGGACGAGACGGCTTTCTACGCAGCGTCGCTGACCGGCAGCGGCGGACGCACGGTCGTGCGGGACTGGATGGACACTACCGTGGCGGACGTGAAGCGATACCTAACGCGGTGGTTCCGTATGCAGCGCATCGTCAACTGGGACAACAGCGACCCCGGCCCGCTGAGCCTCTACCAACTCGCGGGTGCAACAGTCCGGGACATGCGAGATATTCCCCCCACCACGCCGAGAGCGCTGCTGAGGACCGCCCTGACGGGGGCGCCCATGCCCAGCACGATCCTCTACCAGGCAGCGAGAAGGAACCAGGCTGAACAGAGACTGACTCATCCGCGTGCGGCGCTCATCAAGCTCGTTCTGATGAGCCAGTCCAGGAACTACCAGGAGGACAACATGGTGAGTCTGAACGAGGAGCACCCAAACCCCGCGTATCACTGCGGCAGGCTGCTGGCGGAGCTGGAGGAGGCACAGCGGGGGGCCATCGGCGCGAATACGACAATTACGGACAGGTTCTACGGGACGGCGTCGACGGCTCCTGCAACCGTCTTCCCCAGGTTGCTCAGTGGCGCACGACCACACCTGTCCAAGCTGGAGAGGGACAATCGGGGCGCCTACCACGCCCTTGAGCGGCGCATCGAAGAGATATGCGCACGCATCCCCGCGTTCCCCAAGATACTGACGTTGGAGGAACAGGGTCTCTTCTCCCTGGGCTACTATCACCAGCGCGCCCACGACCGCGCCGCCATGGCGGAGGCTAGGGCGCGTCGGGAGAATGCGCAGCAATCCAGCAACGACCCGACGGAAGGATAACAACGGAAGGCCCGAGACGAACCGGAAAGGAGATAACCGAATGACAACCTCAACGCAGAGCATCCACATCGACGTCAACCGCAGGCACGACTTTGTCCTGTTCTTCGACGTTGCCGACGGCAACCCGAACGGCGACCCCGACGCCGGCAACCTGCCTCGCCTCGACCCCGAAACCATGCAGGGACTCGTGACAGACGTCGCCATCAAGCGCAAGGTGCGCGACTTCGTTGATCTCGCAAGGGGCGACGGGCGCTTCAAGGTCTACGTCCAGCACGGTCAGTTCCTGGGCGACCGACGGAAGCGCGTGTTTGACGAGCGCGGGAAGGACGCGAGACCGGACGTAGCGCGGGGGTGGATGTGCGAGGAGTTCTACGACGTGCGCATGTTCGGAGCAGTGATGTCCATGAGGCAGCACAACGCGGGGCAGGTGCGCGGCCCCATGCAGTTGACGTTCGCTCGCTCCGTGGACCCCATCGTGCCCATGGAGTCGAGCATCGTAGGCCCTGCCCAGAACCGAAGCGACGTGAACCGTGGGGACGGCGAAGAAGAAGCGACCAACTACGGCACGATGGGTCGCAAGTCAACGGTCCCCTATGGCCTCTACCGGGCGCATGGATTCTTCAACCCGCACTTCGCCGCGCAGACCGGCGTGGACGAGGAGGATCTGGGTCTATTCTGGCAGGCGTTACAGATGATGTGGGACGTCGACCGCTCCTCGTCGCGCGGCATGATGGCATGCCGGGGGTTGTATGTGTTCTCCCACGAGAGCAAGCTGGGTAACGCCCCCGCCTCGAGCCTCCTTGACCGCATCAGCGTGCGCCGCAAGGAAGGCGTCGAAGCACCGCGCAGCTATGCCGACTACGAGGTAATAGTCGAAGATGACGGCCTACCCCACGGCGTTGCGCTAACGCGGGTCATGGAATAGGCAGCAAGACATGCAATCGGTCGAGGAGTTGGAACCTATACGCCTCTCTGCGTTGGAGCACTTCAGCTACTGCCCCCGGCAGTACGCGCTCATTCACCGGGAACAGACATACGATGAGAACGTGTTCACGTTGCGGGGCAGCATCGCGCACGAACGAGTTGACCAGGGAAGTACGTCCACGCAGGACGGCGTCCGCGTCGAGCGCGCCGTCGCTCTCTGGTCGGATGAACTAAGCCTTGTCGGAAGGGCCGACGTGGTCGAGTTCCACGGAGAAACGCCGTTTCCGGTGGAGTACAAGGTAGGGCGACGCAAGCCTGATCGTCACGCGGACTTGCAGGTATGCGCTCAGGCTATGTGCTTGGAAGAGATGCTTGGGACGCCTGTACCGACAGGAGCGGTCTACCACGTCGCCTCAAGGCAACGCCGCGAAGTGATATTCACATCTGAACTGCGTGAGCGCGTCCGGCGCACAATCGCAGCAATCCGCGCGGTTGACGCCCAGGCATCGTTGCCTTCTCCCGTAGCTGACAATCGCTGCCCTCCGTGTTCGCTCATAGATGCGTGCATGCCAAAGGTCGGTGCGGAGCGCGAGCGCTTGCAGCGTCATTACGCCAACATCTTCCGCCCGGAGGAGTTGGACGCGAAGGCGGACTCATGGTAACCGTAGGCGTTCACCAATTGCTTAACACGCTCTACGTCGTGACGCAGGGCGCCTACGCTCACGTTGACCACGACTCAGTATTGATCAAGGCCGACGGAGAGACAAAGTTGCGGATCCCCAAGCGCCAGTTGGGCGCAATCATCTGCTTCGGAAACGTGGCGATCAGTTCAGGGCTAATTCAACAATGTTCAATGGACGGGAGAGCGCTCGTGTTTATGGACCGGTCAGGGCGGTTCCGCGCGCGTATGGTTGGTCCCACCACTGGCAACGTTCTGCTGAGGCAAGCTCAACACCAAGCCCTGAACGACAAGCACCGGACGCTGGCCATAGCCAAGTCCGTGGCCGCGGGCAAGGTCAAGAACTCCCGCACCGTGCTCATGAGGGGCGCACGGGAGACGGCGGACGGAGAGGCCGAAGTCGCACTGCGGGCAGCCGTGGACGACTGCGATCGTTCACTCAGCCGACTGCCGAAGGTAAGCAGCCTTGATGAGGTTCGTGGCGAAGAAGGCTATGCAGCGCACGCGTACTTTCAAGTCTTCGAAAGTCTCATCCGGAACAGCCAGGACGGGTTCCGGTTCAACGGACGCAATAGGCGGCCTCCGCGCGATCCCGTCAATGCATTGATCTCCTTCCTATACGCGCTCGTCACAACCGACTGCACCGCTGCGTTGGAAGGAGTTGGTCTCGACCCCCAGGTCGGGTATCTGCATGCAATCAGGCCCGGCCGCCCCGCACTCGCCCTTGACCTGCTGGAAGAGCTGCGTGCGCCGGTTTCAGACCGACTTGTACTGACGCTGATCAACCGAAGGCAGATCACTACTGACGATTTCGACCTAGGACCCGGTGGAGCTGTCGCCTTAAGCGACAGTGGGCGCAGAAAAGTGGTCGTCGCCTACCAGAAACGCAAGACCGAAGAGGTCAGGCACTTCCTTCTCGACCGAATGGTCCCTGTTGGTTTGGTTCCCCATGTCCAGGCACGGCTGCTCGCCCGCCATCTCCGAGGAGACCTAGAACACTACGTGCCTTATACAACACGGTAGCGGTGCGCTCATGTGGATACTGGCGACGTACGACATCAACACGGAGACCGCTAAGGGACGAAGACGCTTGAAGAAGGTCGCCAAGATCTGCGAAGGATTCGGGCAGCGCGTCCAGAAATCAGTGTTCGAATGCACACTAAGTCCCACGCAATACGAGCAGTTCAAACACCGGTTGGTCAGTAATATTGATGAATCTGAGGACAGTCTGCGCATATACAAACTGACCCAAGGCCGCCCAAATACCGTAGAGGAGTTCGGAGTCAACGAGGTGCGTGACCTTTCGGGTCCGATCATCGTATGATCCCCTCCAGCGCTCCGTGGTGCGAACCCTATGGCGATTGCTATCTTCACAAGAGGTCCGCGCACCCGCTGAAGCGTATCTGTCAGCCCCTCCGATGCCACGAGAACCCTTGATTTACCAAGCAGGCGGGGTGTACTGTGAAGCAGGTCCGCGCAGCGCCAGTAGGAACTGCGAGATAGGCCGTAGCGCCCGGCCTTAGGGCCGGGTGAGGATTGAAACCCATATATATTATATAGTAGTAGCGCGAGGTCTCACACGTAGCGCCCGGCCTTAGGGCCGGGTGAGGATTGAAACCGCTACGGGCATCGTCTGCAGGCGGCGGAGGAGGCGTAGCGCCCGGCCTTAGGGCCGGGTGAGGATTGAAACATTGACATAACAACATCTCCTCGGCTTGCTCCTGTAGCGCCCGGCCTTAGGGCCGGGTGAGGATTGAAACATTTTCATCAAAATTCGCTGGCCCCGATGGGGAGTAGCGCCCGGCCTTAGGGCCGGGTGAGGATTGAAACCTTGCAAACCTGCGGTCATTGGGCAAGGACGTGGTGGTAGCGCCCGGCCTTAGGGCCGGGTGAGGATTGAAACTTGGAGCGTTTGACGGTCGCCTTGATCCGAAGGTCGTAGCGCCCGGCCTTAGGGCCGGGTGAGGATTGAAACCCACTGACTGCGCCCCTGCCGTTCCGCCGTTCCCGTAGCGCCCGGCCTTAGGGCCGGGTGAGGATTGAAACCTGCTGGCTCCAGGGTAGACACCACAGCCGGAGCAGGTAGCGCCCGGCCTTAGGGCCGGGTGAGGATTGAAACTCGTTGAGGGCCTTCATCGCTCGCCAGGCTCGCGCGTAGCGCCCGGCCTTAGGGCCGGGTGAGGATTGAAACCTTGGGCAGCATCGGCAGGGCCTCTTCGGGCATGTAGCGCCCGGCCTTAGGGCCGGGTGAGGATTGAAACTGATTGTCTACGACCGTGGCGCTGTCGTCGATGTGCTGGTAGCGCCCGGCCTTAGGGCCGGGTGAGGATTGAAACCTGAGCGACCGTTCCGATCAATACAGGCCGCCGTGTAGCGCCCGGCCTTAGGGCCGGGTGAGGATTGAAACCTTCCCACATCCATTCGAGGTCTGCGCGGAGTTGCATGTAGCGCCCGGCCTTAGGGCCGGGTGAGGATTGAAACAGCGTCGGCGGCTAGGGCGTCAACGTCCTGGTTGTAGCGCCCGGCCTTAGGGCCGGGTGAGGATTGAAACCCCTCGTCTCGCGCCCGAGCGACCGATGAGCGGCGCGTAGCGCCCGGCCTTAGGGCCGGGTGAGGATTGAAACATGGAAACGCGCTGGTTGATGTCGGCTAGGGGGGGTAGCGCCCGGCCTTAGGGCCGGGTGAGGATTGAAACGGGGCCGCCCCCGCCACTGCGTATAGTTCCTGGCCCGTAGCGCCCGGCCTTAGGGCCGGGTGAGGATTGAAACAGTACAGTACTGGTCATTCTCGTGTCCGTGAGGCGTAGCGCCCGGCCTTAGGGCCGGGTGAGGATTGAAACAATTGTCTCTGTGTGTGCGATCCGTCGGGGATAGGTAGCGCCCGGCCTTAGGGCCGGGTGAGGATTGAAACGCGCCCCAACCGGAACTCTTCGAAAGCAGCGAAAGCGTAGCGCCCGGCCTTAGGGCCGGGTGAGGATTGAAACGCCTAGCGTGGCATGTTTGGGACGATTATCCATGTAGCGCCCGGCCTTAGGGCCGGGTGAGGATTGAAACAAAGTCCTGATTTGGCAAGTACCCGGTCTCACGGGTAGCACCCGGCCTTAGGGCCGGGTGAGGATTGAAACCCCTTGATTGCATCCCGCCAGCCCTCGGTGCGTAGTAGCGCCCGGCCTTAGGGCCGGGTGAGGATTGAAACATCTTCGGCCGTGGAGCGCCCAAGCGCAGCTACACGTAGCGCCCGGCCTTAGGGCCGGGTGAGGATTGAAACTCGACGTGCGGCGCTGGTAGACGTGGCGGCCGGCGCGTAGCGCCCGGCCTTAGGGCCGGGTGAGGATTGAAACAAAGATGCGCTTGTCAGGGCAGGCATGGCGATACCCAGTAGCACCCGGCCTTAGGGCCGGGTGAGGATTGAAACCCACATGCTCGACTCCTTGCGGGGAGCAATCCGCGTAGCGCCCGGCCTTAGGGCCGGGTGAGGATTGAAACGTCAAGGTCAATCAGCCGCTGGAGCGTCGACGCTGGGCGTAGCGCCCGGCCTTAGGGCCGGGTGAGGATTGAAACACGGGTGGAGCAGTACCACCACTCGGACTTGCCTGTAGCGCCCGGCCTTAGGGCCGGGTGAGGATTGAAACCCCAAATGGGCACTGCCCAGGACGCTGCTCGTCCGGCGTAGCGCCCGGCCTTAGGGCCGGGTGAGGATTGAAACGACGCCGAGGGCGGCGGGCAGGCCATCACTGCACCAGGTAACCGCCGTCTACGGGGATGGACGCGCCGGTGACGAAGTTGGAGGCGGCGCTGGCCAGGTATACGGCGGTGCCGGCGAGCTCGGCGGGTTCGGCCCACCTGCCGGCGGGCGTACGGTCGGCGATGGCCTGGTAGCGTTCAGGGAACATCTCCAGGAACGCCTCCGTCATGTCCGTCCGCACCCATCCGGGCAGGATGCAGTTGGCCTGGATGTTGTAGGGCGCCCAGCCGATGGCCAGGCTCTTCGTGTACTGCACCACTCCGCCCTTGCTTGCGGCGTATGCCGGCGCGTAGCCGGTGGCGAATACCGACATCATCGAGCCGATGTTGATCACCTTGCCGCCGCCGTTGGCCTTCAGGTGCGGAAATGCCGCGGCGCTGACTATGTGCAGGCTGGTCAGGTTGGTGTCGACCACCAGCCGCCAATCGTCGAGGGATAGATCCTGCGGCTCCGGCGCCCGGCGGTTGGCGCCGGCGTTGTTGACCAAGATGTCCAGCCCGCCAAGTTCGCCGGCCGCGCCGTCCACTGTGGCCGCCACGGCCGCCGGGTCGTTCACGTCGCACGCGAACGCGATGGCGCGATGGCCTGCCGACTTCAGGCTTTCGACCGCGGCTCGGCTCTTCTCCTCGTTCCTGGCCGCGACGGCCACGGCCGCGCCCGCTTCGGCCAGCCCCCTGGCTATGCCGAGACCGATTCCGCCGTTGCCCCCGGTCACCAGTGCGACGCGGCCCGTCAGATCGAACATGCTCTTTTCCATATGTATGTCGCGCCCTCCCCGACGGCGGCCCCGCCCGTCCGCCGGTGCGTTGAAATCCTATTCGCGCTGCGATTGTCTATCTTAGTCCTGCCCAAGCGTGACGGCAGGCATGGAGAATCCAATAACATTCCTACATTCATTGACCATCGACGATGACTGCCGGAGGGTACAGCCTGACGTGAGCCTTATGGAACTGCCGATTCACACCCCCTCGATGCCGCTGGCCCTGGAGGGCATGAAGATACTCGACTGTAGCCAGGTGCTTGCAGGCCCGTTCTGCACGATGCTTCTTGCCGACATGGGCGCGGACATCGTCAAGATCGAGAAGCCTTCGGGCGGTGACGACACTCGTCACATGGGGCCTCCGTTCGTTGGCGGCGAGTCTGCGGCGTTCCTTGCGATGAACCGCAACAAGCGGAGCGTGGTGCTGGACTTCAAGCACGAGCGCGGCCTGGAGGCGGCGCGGCGGCTGGCAAGCGGCGCCGACGTGGTGATCGAGAACTACCGGGCAGGCACGATGGACCGGCTGGGACTCGGCTACGACGAACTGTCCGAGGCGAATCCGTCGCTCATCTACTGCTCGATCTCCGGCTTCGGCCGCACCGGGCCCTACTCCAGGCTCGCCGGATACGACCTTATCGCGCAGGGTATGAGCGGCCTGATGAGCATCACCGGTATGCCGGGGTCGCCGCCGGTGAAGGTGGGCGTGCCCATGGCCGACCTGAACGCCGGCATGTTCGCCACCTACGGCATCCTGGCGGCCTACATCCACAAGCTGAAGACCGGACAGGGCCAGTACCTCGAGGTGTCGCTGCTTGAGGCTGCGCTGGCGTACATGGTTTGGGAATCGGGCATCTACTTCACGACGGGAGAGGTGTCGCGCCCGCTCGGCTCGGCGCACCGGCTGTCGGCCCCGTACCAGAGCCTGAAGACGGCGGACGGCTACATAAACGTGGGCGCGCCGAGCGACGCCAACTGGGCGCGGCTTGCGCGGGCGCTGGGTCGCGACGACCTGCTGACGGACGAACGGTTCACCGACAACGCTGGCCGAATGGCAAACCTGGAGGAGCTAGAAGCGGAGCTGGAGAGCACGCTTGCGGAGCACGGCGTCGCCCACTGGCTGGAGTTGCTGGAAGGCGCGGGCGTGCCGGCCGGGCCGGTGCTCGACGTGGGCCAGGTGTGGACCAACGAGCACGTGCGGTCCCGCAACATGGACGTCACGCTGGAGCATCCCACGGCCGGGCAGGTGCACCACATCGGCCACGCCGCAAAGCTCTACGGCACGCCCGGCCGCTTCGACCGTCCGGCCCCGACCATGGGCCAGCACACGGCCGACGTGCTCTCGGAAGCCGGATATACGCAGGGTGAGATAGAGGAGCTGAGGGCGGTGGGGGCGGCGGGGGCGGCGGGGTAGGTCTTCGCCAAATAACATGAGTGCCGTGCTATCATGTGCCGGTGATAGTTTCGTTCAAGGATGGCGGTACCGAAGACGTTTTCGATGGCCGCGCCACCAGAACCGCTCTGCGGACATGTCCACAATCGATATGGGGAATAGCCCGGCGAAAGCTGGATCTGATGGATTCCGTCACCCTTTTGAGCGACCTTCGCGTACCGCCAGGCAACCGGCTTGAGCGTCTTACCCGCGATCGAAGCGGGCAACGCAGCATTCGCATCAACGATCAGTATCGTATCTGTTTCGTCCGGACAGACTCAGGCCCGGCCAAAGTCGAGATAACCGACTACCACTGAACGGGAGACAAAGATGGTCAACGTACCAACCGAGCGTGAGCCGACGCATCCCGGTGAGATGCTGCGAAGTGAGTTCCTGCTGCCCATGGGGATGACGCAGCGGGAACTGGCCGACGCGATCGGTGTGCCCTACCAGCGCGTCAATGAGATCGTTCGGGGTCGCCGAGGGGTGACGCCGAGCACTGCGTTGCGGCTGTCTAAGTTCTTCGGCATCTCCGCAGGCTTTTGGCTGAACTTGCAACTCCGCTGGGACCTCTACCACGCCCAGCGGAGGGAGGCGGAACAGCTAGAGGCCATCCACCCGCGTGAGATGGCGGGCGTCACACGGGGCGCGTAGCGCTCTCAGAGACCGCGGATGTCCTAGAAGGGCGAGTAGTCCAGTTTCCCCCAGACCTCGGAATCCGGATTCTGCCGTATGTCGGCTTCCATTATGGCCAGAATCACGGGTACCAGTCTGGACATTATGTAGCTGCCTTCTTTAATTTGCCGTCTGCCACGTCCTTTTTAAAGGTCGTGCCGCCGTGGATTATTTGGTTGCGTAGAGTGTATAGTCTGTAGAAGATCTCAACAAGTATGAAATGAACATCTTCATTATCAAAAGCTTTACTTATGCGCCGGTTCTTGTCTTCAAATTCTTTACGCCATGACCCGCAGTTAGCCGTACCTTTTCTCACCTGTTGCCAAAAGGGATTAAATACGTAATGGTTGCCCAGAATCTTGCTGACTTCTTGATCAGGAGTGTGTCCATCCCAGAGTATGGCTTTGACGTTTTTCTCAGTGTCTAGTTCCAAGATGTTCTTGAGGAACTTGTTGAACTTCTTACGTTACGTCTTGTTTCTCGCGTTGGGCAGTTCAGTGCCGTAGGCGGAGTTGAAGGCAATCCAGAGGAAGATGAACCTCTCGTCGTCGGAGATGCCCTTTCGACGACTCAGGTCAAGCCAGCTGCCGGCGCGCTTGAGGCGGCGCTTGTTGTGCTCGCGCTGCGGGGCTGGGCGCACGGGGTCGTCGATTGGGAGTGCAGGGTCATCGGGCTGAGTCATTGCGAACTTGCTCTAGTGGCCGCAAATGTAAAGAGGGGTAGGGATGAGCTTGCGGTTGGTCGTGTCCGCAATGAGCCCTAAGGATTGCAGTGTCGCGGCGCCCAGCAGGTACTGACGTAGATGTCTTCCCAGAAGGTCCCCATGGTTCAATCCTGTGATCCTATCCTTGCCGTGTCAGAATCCGCGCCGCAGGCGTCGATGTCAAGAGGGCGCACATGCCCCGCCCTGTGGATTCCCGATCGGGGTCGGGAATGACAGTGGGTGGGTTGGGGATGATGAGTGGTATTGTCCTCACTCCTCAAACGTGCGCAGGTAGTTGACCAGGCGCCACATCTCCTCGCGGGTGAGCCGGTCTGAGAAGGCGGTCATGGTGGAGCCGGGGATGCCGTCCCGGATGAAGACGTACAGGTCGGCGTCGGAATGCAGGGGCACGTGTACGGCCAGGTCGGCGGGTTGCGGGTTCAAAGCGGCAGCGCCCGGCCCATCTCCCCTGCCGCTCTGCCCGTGGCACGTCGAGCAGTGCGAGGCATAGGTCGCCCGGCCCTGTGCCACCGACTCGGACGTGACCGGAAACGGGTTGACCAGGCGCTCCGGCAGCCCGATGCGGGTGAACTGCACGTTCACTAGGAGCGCAACGCCGATGGCGGCCACGGCCATCCCCGGCCCGGCGTATCCCGCGACCCTGGTTAGCGAGCCGCGGGCGCCCGGGGCCAGCACGGCGATGGCAAGCGCGCCTACCAGCAGCAATTGGACCGCGAACAGGACCGTCGTCGGCTCCTGCGAGGGCCTGATCGCGTCGGTGGCGCCGGCCCCAGGATTGACCTCGAAGCGGAAAGAGGTGCGTGCGTCGAAACCGTCAGGCCTGATCACCGTGGCCTCGACCTGCCACAGCCCGGACAGGCTTAGAGGAATGTCCTCGACACTCCATACTCCGCCGCCCCGGTCTATGGCTGAGATGAGATCGCCGCCCAGGTCCTGGTCGAGAAACACCGCACGAATGCGTACGTCGCTGGCATTGTCGATTGGGTCGCCGCGCCGGTCGCGCAGTTCGATGGAGATGGCGTTGGCTCCCGTGGAAGCCGGCTGAACTGCAAGGCGCACGTCCACGCCTTCCTGGACGTCGGCGAAAGAGATGCCTTCCTCCACTCCGATGCCCTTGCGTCCGGCGTACTGTCGGGCAGGTTCCAGACTGGCAAGCCATCCGACTGCGAGCAGCACCAGCACGGCGACCAGCGCCTCCCACCTGACCATCCTGCGGAGAAGACTCACCGCCCTATCGTCCGATGCCAGAACCGGACGCAGCCTGAACGAGTTGAAGGCCGCAATGCCCAGCAGGGGCAGCATGAGCGCGACCTTGGCTATCAAAGCCCAGCCATACGGCGTATTTGCGGCGGCGGGAATGGTGACCTGCATCCAGCCCGAAAATATGCCGCTAACGACGAGTACGCCGGCGCTCAGCATCGCCACAGTCGAGAACCTCGGCGTCATTGAGGACAATGCGGCCCGCCGTTCATCGCCGGTCATGCCCCGCCACAGCAACGGCAACGCGAGCGCCATGTACGCCAGCCCGCCAACCCATATGGCGGCCGCAACGATGTGCGCCAAGTCGGTGATGACCGCCATCGTCCGCACGTCCGACGGCGTCGCTGCGCTGTGGCTGCTCAGCGTGATGGTGAAGAGCGCGGCGATGCCCATCATGAGAGAAGCCAGGCCGAAGACCGTGTCGGTTAGCAATCCGCGCGGCTCTTCTTCACCGGCTGCGCGCCTGGACCGGCCTGCGATGAGCAGGGCCAGACCTGCAAGGGCGATGAGAGCGGTTCGCAGTATCCACTGCCTGCCCCACGTCGATTCCAGTAAGACGGCGCGTCCGTGCGCGCCCAGCGCACTGTGCCACGGGACTTCGTGGGTGATCGACACCTGCTGGAGCAGTTGCCCCAACGAGCCCAATGCCGCCAGTCCGGCGCCGATGGCCGCAATGACCAGCAGGCGGCCGGACAGCCGCGTTGCCGCGCGGCCCGCGGCGGAACCGGCATTGGCGTTGCCGAGAGACGGGCCGGTGACCAGCGCCTCAAAGACGAGTCCGCCCACAAGCAGCGAAAGCCCCACCAGCACGGCCCATCTCAGCCAGGGGTCGGCCGCCGACTGCAACAAGGGCTGGTCATCATGGACTAGTTCAGGGTCGAGTGGCACGCCGATCGCAAACACGAACGAACCGCGCACCTTGTGTCCGTCGACGCTGGACAGGTTCCGCCATGAAACTGTGTAGCTGCCGTCGGGCAAGTCGGGAGGCAAGCCGACCAATAAGGCAGTAGGTTCCGTCGGGTCGAGAGCGCTGTCGCCTAAATCGACGCGGCTACCGGCAGTGTCTAGGACCGATATCTCGCTGAAAGACGCCTCTACGGGTTCGCTGAACCAGACGATCACCCTGTCGGGCGGCTCTTCCAGCTCCGCGTTCGGCGGCGGGCTGGAGCGAATCTGGTTCGCGTGGGCCCCGACAAGGCGTTCGCCCTCTATCAGGGAAGAGCCGTGCAGCAGCGCCAGCAGAGCGATGGAAAACGCCGCTAGCCACAGGCCGCCCCCGCGCATCACACGCGCCGCCCGCGCTTCCTCTGTCTGCGGGCACGCCACGAAAGGAACATGAGCGTTAGGAAAATGAGACCGAGGCCGCCGTAGATGACGACCTCGTCCCACACGCCGAGAGCGCCATGTAGAAGTGGAAGCGTTACGGCTAGTTTCGGCACGTCTTATTCCGTGGCTGCCGGCCGGCTGAGGGCGTTGCACCCGCGCTCGCGGCAGGGGCCGTCATGACTTCCTGAGAATGAAGATTACTCCTGCACCAAGACCGGTCACGGAGCCGAGAGCCCCCAAGATGAGGGCTGCCACCGCCAGCATTCTTGTCGCGGACGCCGAGTCCTCCGCGTCTTGGGCCAGATCTTGAGCGTTGCGCACCGCCCCGTCGAGTTCACGCAGTTCGGGCAGCTCGACGGGAAACTGGATGTCCTTCTGCGACTGCACTTCGTCGAACGTGTCCGGGCCGCCGGTGAACGTCTCGTCAACCTCCTCGCCCTCTATTGAGCCAAAGATGCGGAAACTGTAGGTCCCAGGCGCGGTGGGGATCAGGTCGGCGGTGTAGTGGCCTGGATCGCCGAACACTTCGCTTAGCGGCAGAGTCTTCTTAGCCCCCGTCGCCAGGTGGGCAACCTCGACCTTGAGACCGGCGACTCCCTGGACGGAATGATCGGACCTTTCAATTCTTACAGAGACGGCGTTCGGGATGCCCTCGTAGGCGGGCTCTTTCAGGAACCCGACGATCATTTCGATTTCGCCGGTCTCCCGGTCCTCGTGCGCCATGACGCCGGACGTGACCGCGACCAAGGCGATCAGCGCCATGATCAATGCGGGGCACACCCTGCGGAAAAGGATAGATTTCATTGGGTCGCCCCAGAATGCGCCAAGAGCGCATCAGGCCACGCCGGCAAGACCCTCAACATGCGTCGCACGCCGATCTTGCCCACTGTCTCTCCTGCCTTAACTCCTACTTGCCAGAGCCCTTGCGCTCTTTCCGGCCGGGCCGAATACGAGTATACATTCAGCAACGCCGCCGGGGGCTTCCCACTTGCAGACGATGACGCCTCACTTGCGTTGCACGCGCGCTTAGGAGACAGCGCCATTACAGCCGGCCGGGTAGAGTCACGTCGTCATGGTGATGGCCTAGCCTAGGGAGCGGCGGGCGGGCGATTGTCCCGCAAGCGGGTAGCGCGAAAACTTGCCCGCTCGTCGTGACAACACAGGAAACGGTGAAGATGAGCGACAAGCTGAGAGTCGGTTTCATAGGCGCTGGCGGCATCTCCCAGCTGCACGCGCTCGGCTACAAGTCCAACCCGCACGCCTCACTGGAAGCGGTCGCCGACGTCAACGGTCAGACCGCCCGGTCACGCGCGCAGCAGTACGGAGCGCCGAGGTGGTGCACCGACTACCGGGAGTTGCTCGCGGATCCCGCCATCGACGCGGTGGAGATCCTTCTGCCGCACGACCTGCACATGGCCATCACGCTGGAGGCCCTGGCGGCCGGGAAGCACGTGTCGCTGCAGAAGCCGATGACGCGGACGCTGGAGGAGGCGGACCGCATCATTGAAGCCGCCGCCAGGTCTCCCGTCACGTTACGGGTGTTTGAGAATTTTCGCTCCTACCAGCCCTACGTACGCATCCGGGAGATGATCGACGCCGGAGAGATCGGCGATCCGGTCTCGATGCGCTACAAGGTGAGCAGGGGGATCGGCGTTGGCGGTCTCGAGGTCACCCCCGAGTCGCGCGTTTGGCGCCTGGATGAGCGTGCCGGCGGCGGCCCCCCGGCGATAATCGACCACGGGTACCACGTGGCCTCGATGATCGAGTACTACTTCGGGCCGGCGGCCAGGACTCATGCCATGACGAGCAAGGCCGGCGAGTATCCCAAAGGAGAGGCCTCCTACTTCATAACGTGGGAGAGCGTGAGCGGCGGATTCGGCACGTGGGAGTACGTCTACTCGCCGGAGATGGTGATACCGACCTCGTACTATGACGTGGAGGAGTGGATGGAGGTCACCGGCACGCGCGGCATACTGTGGTCGACCAGGTGCACTGCCAAGATGCTGGACGAGGCGCCGGTCATCCTCTACCGCGACGGCAAGACGCGGCGTTTCGACGACATGGAGGCCGACTGGGGCCACAGCTTCCGCGACGGCGCGCATGAATTCGCCAAGGCCGCCCTGGATGGCACACAGCCGGACCTGGACGCGGTGTCGGCGCGCAGGATTTTGAAGTTCTGCCTGGCGGCGATAGAGAGCCTGCGGACGCGGGCTGAGGTGGCGGTGGAGGGCTAGCGCCGGACTTGACAAGAAGCCGTATTTGGGACATGTTGCCTGGCACTGAATCTTCGCCCTTGCCATTGAAGGATGACGCAGAAATGGATGACCGGAATTTCAATGTTTCACCCGAAGTGTTGTGTGCGTACGAACGGGTACTGCCCGGAAGCGCCGACCGCATTGTGGCTATTGCAGATAAACAGGCTGCCCATCGGCGGAAAATGGAAGCGGTAGCGGAAAGACAGAGTAAACTGGAGTTGCGGATGATCTGGCTGATTGCCGCCATTGGTATAGCGGCCGGATCATACGTTGCCTACCTGGGTCAAACCGCATGGGCTGCCGCCGTCTTCGCCGTAAGCTTCGGCAGTGTTGCGGCCTCTTACCTCGCCAACGTCTACAACCACCGACACTGAAGCGCGCGCAGAAGATGCGAATCGTGTTCCGCCAGGACTGAGTTACGCGCCACGAGAGACCCGACATGCCGAAGAGAATCAACCGTGCGATAGAGCTGCTGGAGCAGGACCAGCCGATCTACTACTTGGGCGCCCACACGGGGCACGTGCTGACACGGGAGCAGGGGGCCGCGGACGCCAAGACCTGGGCCGACTACATAAACGTCGGCATGGAGCACGGGGCGTTCGACATGACGGGCCTGGAGGCCTACGTGCAGGGCCTCATAGACGGCGGCCCGACGAATAGCGGGCACCGCACTCCGACGGTCATCGTCGAGGTGCCGGTGGACGGGTCGAGCGGGGACGTCGTGCGGTACAACGCCTGGCAGTTCCGCCAGATACTGGCGCGCGGCGTGCACGGCATACTGCTTTGCATGGCGGAATCGGCCGACGCGGTCGTGGCGTTCGTCGAGTCGTGCCGCTATCCGACGAGCAAGATAGGCGTGGGCAGCAGGCTGGCGAAGGGGAGCCGCGGCGTGGGTTCTGAGGAGACGGCGTCGCACCCGTGGGGCGTGGACGGCGCCGAGTACATTCGCCTGGCCGATCCGTGGCCCCTCAATCCCGAGGGCGAGTTGCTGCTCGGCATCAAGATAGAGTCGGCCCGCGGGGTGCACGCAATCGAGCAGATGCTCGCAGTGCCGGGCATCGGCTTCGCGGAAATGGGGCCGGGCGATCTTCACATGTCTTACGGGATACCCAGGTCTCCGTGGCCCTACACCGACCCCCGGGTCATAGAGGCGCGCGCCAGGGTGAAGGCGGCGTGCGACGCCAACGGGGTTCGCTTCCTCGAAGCACACACGCCGGAGACGATTGAACAGGCCATAGATGAAGGCGTACGCGTGATCTCCGGCCACCGGCTGGACACGGCCGAGGCTGGCCGGGCGTATACTGGCCGGACCATGCCGGTGTAGGCAAAGCGGGCTGCTATGATAGTTCGCTAGCGCGTCGCTGGCGGGGGAGGGATCCCGTCCCAACTGGCCCACAGCTTGACCTTGGTGACCCAAGTGCTTGCAACAGATTCAAAGATTATTACTGATGGCCGGATTTCACCCGAAATTCAGGACATCATCAGGAACGCTAAAAAGTCCGTCGTCATTGTCTCCCCATACAACAAGCTGTGGATAAACCTGAAAGACGAGATAAGACGTGCCATCAAGCGGGGCGTACATATCCATTTCCTTTTCCGTGCGGAACAGCGAAGTAGTGATAAAGACAGCCTCGACTGACTTCTTGAACATGGCGTGAAAGTCTATGCAGTAGAAAGGCTTCATTCGAAGATATACTTCAACGAAAATGCTGTCCTGTTGACTTCGAAGAATCTGACGGAAGGCTCGGTCTCAAATTCGAAGGAGATCAGAATTCTAGTCCGGGACTATGATTCGATCAAGAAAATTAAGGAGTATGTCAGGCTGTTGGGAGAATCGGCTACTAGACTCCAAAGTCCAGAGGCCTCAAAGATAGGCTCACAGGACAGTACAAAAGCAGCCAAACCTAGGGTCATGCGTGAAACACCTGCTGGTTACGCTACAGGTAGAAATCAAAGACAGCCAGAGCATAATGCCTTTTTAGTCATTGGAGGGATTATAAGTGATGTTGTGGACTTTTGGACGGCCAAAGCTTACTGCATACGCTGTGCCAATAGGATAGACTTTAATGATGCAAAGCCCTTATGCGAAGACTGCTATGGTACTTGGAGCGAGTGGGCGAATCCTAACTACAAAGAAAGATATTGCCACTTATGTGGGAATAAGGTGAGTACGACGTATGCTAGGCCTTTGTGCAAAACGTGTACAAGAAGCACTTCGGCTAAGGCTTAGCTTAGTCTCAAGTGCCCATCTCGGATAGGCGCCCCGATTCTTGGCGGGTGTCGCTAACCGGATCTTTACTTGCCCCGCGCCCGTTCAGTCCGCCGCCGCCCTCGCCGCGTCCTTGAAGCCGGCTCGGCGGTGGGCGCCGTCGCAGAAGGGCTTGTCGCCGGACTGCCCGCATCGGCAGAGGTACTGCGTCCCCTCGACTGAGAAGACGTTGCCTTCACCGTCCTTCAGCTGGAACTCGCCGGAGACTTCGTAGGGGCCGTTGTCGTAGAGGTTGACCGTTGCGTCCGCCATCTTGGTCCTATCCTTTCATCGGGCCTGGACCGGCCCGGGTTGCCACTAGCGTAATTTACTACGAAATGGGGTTGGAGGGCGCGGTTGCTCCACGTCCCGACCCGGTGGATTCCCGTTTCCACGGGAAGAAGATAAAAAGGGCGGGGATGGCAAAGGTGCGTTAGGCCACGCTTTTCTCGAGGACTTGCGTGATCCAGCGGTTTATGCTCAAGCCGCTCTGTGCTGCCGAAATTGCTACTCGCTGATGAAGGTGGGGACCCAGCCTAAGGTTGAGTTTGCCGGAGAAGGGCTTCAGGGGCTCGATGCCTGCTTCTTTGCACGTATCGAGGTATTCGTCCACGGATCGGCAAAATTCGGCGTGGAGGCCTTCCACGTCAGATGACTCGAATGTGGCGACGGGATAGTCGCCTGCGTTCACGACGCTGCCGTGCAGCAATCCGATGGAGTCGTCGAACTCGACTTTGGCAACATAGCCCTTGTACTTCATCATGGCTCAACTCCTATGGAGCTGAGGAACTTGGCGAGGTCTCGGACTGT
Organism: Dehalococcoidia bacterium; assembly: GCA_963663555.2. GTDB lineage: Bacteria > Chloroflexota > Dehalococcoidia > Lucifugimonadales > Lucifugimonadaceae. Next base: position 97,623 of record CAXXNJ010000005.1, on the reverse strand, counting down.
CGCGCGTCCTGTCTCGGGGCGGGGAATGACCATTGCGCTGTTCCCCTTGATCAGGCGAACCCTCGATCCTGACCCTTCCGAGACCGCGATATCCGCTGCGCGCAGCATGGCTTCAACGTCCGCCCACCGGATGTCCGCTGGGGTCGGTCTGTCGAATACACGCTCCAGAGTCTGGCGATGCTTTGTTCGCATGTCATACATCGTACCACTATGTGGTACTACTAATCAGCGCTGTGCTTCGGCTTTGGTGGCTGCCCGGCGCCCGCCATCCTGCCCCGGCAGCCTCACCGCAGTATGGCACTCTGATACGTTACGTTACCTACCCCGCCGCGCCCCGCCGGTGGATTCCCGATCGGGTCGGGAATGACGGCGGGGGGTTGGAGTGAAGAGAGAGACCAATGAAGATCACCGCCGTAAAGACCTTCCTGATGGGCGTTGGCGAGACGCCTAGGAACTGGCTGTTCGTGAAGGTCTACACCGACGAGGGCATAACGGGGGTTGGCGAGAGCAGCGGCTGGCCGGCGGTGATCAAGGCGGCGATAGACGATATTTCCCCGATGATCATCGGCGAAGACCCGTCGGACGTCGAGCGGATCTGGCAGATGCTGTACGTGGGCATGATGGGCCACGGCATGACGGGCATCGTCGGTTCCGGCGCGATCAACGGCATCGAGATGGCCCTTTGGGACATCAAGGGCAAGGCGCTCGGCACGCCCGTCTGGAACCTGCTCGGCGGGAAGGTGCGGGACTCCGTCCGCGTGTACGGCCACGCCTTCCGCTACAAGATGGGCGTGAGCGCAGAGGCTGACGGAATGACCGTCGGCGAACGGGCGCTTGAGCTTAAGGAGATGGGCTATACGGCCGTTAAGACTGGTCAGGGCGTCGAGTCGGTGAAGGCCGTCGCGGAGGTGCGCGCTGCGGTCGGCGACGAGATGGACATCATGGTCGAGTGCGGGCCGCCTCCTTGGATGACGGTGAAGGACGCCATCCTGGTGGGCAAGGGCCTGGAGCCGTACAACGTGTTGTTCTACGAGGACGCGGTGGCGCCGGAGAACCTACAGGCGCTGGCGCGGTTGCAGGACTCGGTCAACGTGCCCATAGCCGTGGGCGAGCGTCACTCTTACATATGGGGCCTACGGGAGCACATAGAGCGTGAACTGGTGGACGTGATCCAGCCGGACGCCGGGCGCGTCGGCGGCATATCTCAGTTGAAGAAGCTGGCGGCCATGGCTGAGGCGCACTACATCACCGTGGCGCCACACTCCGGTACGCTGGGGCCGGTTGGCGAGTACGCCGCCCTGCACGTCATGGCGTCGATCCCGAACGCGCTTGCCCTAGAGCGGGTGGAGTTCGACCATCCGGCGCGCTACGAGGTAATCGACCGTCATCCTCCCACTATCGACGGTCACGTGCCGGTGCCGGACGAGCCTGGGCTGGGGGTGGATATCGTCGAGGAGGCCATCGCCAAGTACCCTAGCGGGGGCAACTCGCCGGGGCCGAAGCGGCAGGAGCCGTCGATGCACAAGTGGGAGCCGGGCACCTGGTTTGAGCAGCTGTACTTCCAGGCCCGCTACCGCAGGCAGTCGACCTTGCCGGACACGAGAAAGCGTCGCCCTGCGAGCGGCGGAAAGGATTGACGACGTGCAACGGATAACTCGCGACAAGGCGCTTGAGTTCGAGTTTGCGGCGAAGGCGCCCGTCCTTACAGTCGGGCAGGGCGAGAGCTTCGTGATCGAGACCGAGGACGCCGGAATAGGTGAGGTACGCTCCGAGGACGCTGCGGAACGACTGCCCTACTCGCCCAGGCGACTGCATACACCGCCCCTGGGCAATCCCATGGGCGGCCCGGTGCACGTCGAGGGAGCGGAGCCGGGCGACCTGCTGGAGGTGACGATCGAGCGGATAGAGGTCGACTCGCAAGGGTTCACCAATTGGGGCCCCGGAAGGACGCCCATAGGGAATGACCATCGCTGGCCCGCCCTGAACGAATACACGGTCAGGATATTGAAGCACGAACCCGGGCCGAGCGGGACTACGCGGGACGGCCGGGCATTGCTGTACGGCAAGCCTGTGTGGGACCTGCGGCCCATGGTCGGCTGCATCGGCGTCGCGCCGGAGCGGGAGGTCACCACGTCCGGCACCGGCCAGAGCATTGCGGGCGGCAATCTCGACATGCGGGACGTGAAGGAAGGCGCGAAGGTCTACCTGAACGTCTACCACCCCGGCGCGCTGCTATTCATCGGTGACGTGCACGGCTCGCAGGCGGACACGGAGTACTACGGCACGGCGGACGAAACGCGGGCGGAGGTACAGGTGTCGTGCCGCGTGATAAAGAACAAGCGGATACCCTTCATTCGCCTTGAACTGGAAGACTCCATCGTCGCGGTGAGAACCGGCGCCTCGCTCGACGTGATGGTGCACCAGGCGGTGGAGGACATGATGCACTGGCTGGTCGATGACTACGGCATGGATGCCGGCATGGCGTACATGCACACCTGCGTAAATCCGGACTTCCGCATCAACGTCTACCAGTACACCCTCGGACTCGCCTCGATAGGCGCGGAACTGCCCAGGAAGTACCTTCCTTGAGGCTCCCGACGGCCCGGATAGTCGCGCTAACCCGTTAGGGCCGCCCCGCTGCGCCGCCGGGGTGACTACCCGCCGCCGTGCCTGTCACGCAACAACGACGCCCCGCGGCTCAGGGCGCACAGCTTGAGGTAGGCCTCGTCGAGGTCCATGGGATTGACGCTTGAGGGAGAGAAGCCGCAGTCGGGATTGAGGGTGAGGCGTTCCTTCGGGACGTACTCCATCGCTGCTTCCGCCCGCGCTGCGACCTCCTCCGGCGTTTCGACGTGCCGGTCGGTATGGTCGATCACGCCCAGGCCAAGCGTCTTGTCGGCTGGAAAGTCCTCGAGGACGTCTACCCCGCCGGCGTCGGGCGTGGCGAACTCCATTGCGAAGCGCTCGACGTTCATCCGGCCCAGCGCATCTATGATGAGGTCGTAGGGGCCTTTGGTGGCGTGCTCGCGGTTGAAGTGGGCGTGGCAAAAGTGAACGCTAAAGGGCACGCCTTCGACGTCCTCAACGGCGCGGTTGACGGACTGTACCGACAGTTCGATCTCGCGGTCGACGTCGATTATCGCCTCGCTCTCGCGATATGTGGGGTCTACGAGGAGGCTCAACCAGGGGTCGTCGAGCTGGATCATGTCCACTCCGAGGGCGGCTAGGCGGCGCAACTCCTCGTTGATGATTGGAGTGCACGCCTCGATGAATTCCTCGCGCGTGGGGTAGGCCGCGGTCGAGTGGCCGGCGCTCCACATGCGCCTTCCCACCGTGTAGGGCGAGGGAACGGCGACGATGGTCTTGGAGTCCGTGCGCTTCCGCAGGAATTCCGCCTCCCCGGCCGCAATCGGACGGCGGGCCGATATCCTTGAGGTGACGGCGGGGTAGCGGGGGGCCGTGAACGATTGCGTGCCCAGCGTCGGAACGAGGTCATTCGTGAAGCCGTCTACGGCGCTGGTGAAGACCTTGACGTAGCTCTCGCGCCGCCATTCCCCGTCGGAGATGTAGTCGACGCCGGCGCGCTCCTGCAACCGTATGGCCGACGGCACCGCATCGTCGAGCAGCCTGTCCGCCGCCGCCTCGCCAATGCGCCCCGCCTTGCGGTCCTCGATCAGCTCGCGCACCCACTGCGGTCGGGGTAGGCTTCCCACGACGAACGTCGGAAAGAGATGAGCGGAGTCGTTCATGGTCACTCACTTCTGGCAATGGAATGCGCCATATTGTAGCGTTGTGCGCCCAGGCGTCATGACGCTCCCGCCGGGCCGGGGGCCGGAACGACGGGCGTGCAAGGATCTGAAGAGAGAGAAGCGGCAATGAAGATCACCGACGTAAAGACCTTCCTCATGTCACCGCCGGCGAAGGGCACCGGCGCCTGGACAGGGCGCAACTGGCTGTTCGTCAAGGTCTACACCGACGAGGGCATCACCGGCATAGGCGAGGGCAGCGGCTGGCCCAGGGTGGTAGAGACGGCCGTCAATGACATTGCGCCGATACTGATCGGCGAAGACCCGACGCACATCGAGCGCATCTGGCAGAAGATCCTGGTCGCCACGATGGGCAACGGGATGACGGGCACGGTCGGTTCGGGGGCCATGAACGGCATCGACATGGCGCTCTGGGACATCAAGGGGAAGTCGCTCAATACCCCTGTGTGGAACCTGCTCGGCGGCAAGGTGCGCGACCGCATCCGCGTTTACGGCCACGCGGCCACTGCGGAGGAGGCGTTGCGGCTCAAGGAGAAGGGCATCACGGGCGTCAAGACGGGGGGCGTGATCGACCCGGTGGACAGGGTGGAGTCGATCCGCGATGCGGTCGGGGACGAGATGGACATCATGGTGGACGCGCACGGGCCGCCCTGGTTCACGACGAAGGACGCCATCCTGGTGGGCAAGGCGCTGGAGCCGTACAACCTGCTGTTCTACGAGGACCCCGTGCCGCCGGAGAACGTGGAGGCGCTGGCCAGGGTGCAGGAGAACGTGGACATACCGATCGCCGCCGGGGAGCGCCATTCGCACATCTGGGGCGTCAGGCAGCTTATCGAGCGCGAGATCGTCGACGTGGTGCAGCCGGACTCGGGCCGCATCGGCGGCATAACGCAACTCAAGAAGATCGCCGCAATGGCGGAGGCGCACTACATCACCGTCGCCCCGCACTCCGGCTCCCTCGGCCCGGTCGGCGAGTACGCCGCGCTGCACGTGCTGGCCGCAATACCCAACGCGCTCATACTGGAACGGCTGGAGTTCGACTCGCCAAGCCGCTACGAGGTGATCCAACCGCACCCTGAGACGGTCGACGGCTACATAGATGTACCCAACCGCCCCGGCCTCGGCGTCGACATAGACGAGGAGGCCGTCGCCCGCTACCCCAGCCAAGGCAACACCGCACCCCCTGGCGACGGTCACCAAGGCGCCAGCTGGGAACCCGGCACCTGGCACGAATACGTGTATTATCAGACCCGCTACCGCCGCCAGAAGACGCTAAGGCGGGTGAGGGGGGCATAGCGGGCTATTTCTTGAATACGCGCTCCCGGTGGTACGCGAGAAAGTCGCGGTCTGGCGGGAATTTCGCCGGGTACTCGATCTGCTTGCCCGCGTAGGAGTTGATGGCCTTTGAATAGAAGCTGCCGGTCTCTCCGGCTACTTTGCTGGAGGTCATGACCGTCATGTCATCGCCGATAGTCAGCAGGCCAACGTCGAAGGCTCTGTCGTGCAACGCGGACAGACATAGGCCGTTGCTGGGGTTCAGCCTGTTGTCTGGGTCAACGCTCCAGGGAACTATGTGGCTAGCCACGAGAAGCTGCGGCACGGCTAGCCCTGAGATGCAACAACGCCCGTTGTAGACGGTCAGCACAGTCTTCCTGAAGAAACTCTGGCCGATCCGTATCTTGGCCTGCGCCGGGCGGTCCTCCCCTTCTCTGTGAACAACACCCTCCTCTTGAACTGCCGGGATGGGTAACTTCGGCCCGAGGCCGCTATCGGCCATAGCCTGTTCGGACTCGGCCGTGAACTCTTCCATGTCGTGCTGCATTTCGAGCCAGATGGCCCGGTCGCTAGCTGACGCGCCCCGCAGGCCAGCGCGGCCCGTTGACGTTATGACCGGATCGAGGCTGGCGAAGTTGCTCAGCTTCATCGCCAGCGCCGACGGCGTCCGCCCTATCGCCTCCGCAACCCGGATGATCCTCGGATTCCTGCCATGCAGCTGCCCAAACTCCAGTTCGCAGTACAGTGTGAGGGCCACGAGCAGTTGCTGCCGCGTCCATTTTGTGGATCGTTTGCTGGTCATGCGGGTTCTTATCAGTTGTAGTTGTCCGGATCGTAGATCGGCGGAGGCGTTATGCCAACGAACATCGAGTACTCTGAAATGACCGTGCTTTCACCGTCGATAGGGCCCCACAGTACAACTGTGTAAACGCCGTCGCCGTAAGTTGACAGCAAATCTTCCAAAGACACCTCCACGATAAAGTAGCTACCAGCCGCCCTCCACAGCGACGCGGTGATCCAAGGTACGGTAATAGCCACATACTCTTGTGCCTGACTCGAGCGGTATGCATCCTGCCAAAATCTATGCGCCTCATCATGGGATCGCGGGGCTGCGGCATCCGGTGAAACATCATATGGACTTGGGCATGGGTTATAAGCGTCTTTGAAATTGTCCGTAGGATAATACCAACCATCTGCCAAAGGCTCTCTCAAGGCAGCTATGGGATGATTAAGATCATAGCAATAGGTTCTCGCAATCTGGCCCCTTGTGAGTTGATGCACCAGCCGATCATAGTAAATCTGTATGCTGAGATCCCGATCACCATTGAAGTCTGCGCCATTCTTGACGATTCCTGATAAAGCCAAGATACCATCTTCTATAGACGGCAACTGGTCATATTCCACGTAGTCACCTTCAAAGTGTTGATACGCAAACAAATTGTAGCGGTCCCATGCAAGACCGATGTTCACCTTCTTATGCCACTTGTCCATGATATTGTCTCTATGGCCCGGGCTTGCCATCCAGCCTTCCATGGCATCGTCGATCTCTTGCGTGATGCTGGCAAGCGGTCGATAGTTGTCGCGCGATTTGATGCAGTAATCCAGGCCGTGGCCATTTTCACCGTTCGATTGATAACCGCCTGCCAGACTGTATCTCATGTAAGGCTTAAGGCCATCCATACCCCAATGAGACGAGAAGCAATTCTCCAGCGAAGCTTCTGCGTGCAGCTGGGCCGCGATGTTGTCACCCAGTTCAACTGTGCCCAGCCCGGCCTTGGTTCGCTCGGCATTGATCAGTTCCAGCATGTAGAGCTTTTCCTCCAAGCGCCTTAGGTGAGGGGCTGGAGGTGGTGTCGGAGTTGGAGTAAGAGTGGGGGTGGGAGTGGGCGGAGACATCGTGGGAATTGGCCGGATTGTCGGAATCGGCGCGACCGTGGAGACCGCGGCCGGCGTGGGCGGCGGCTGGGATGAAGCGACACGCGTCGGAACCGGTGTGAAAGCCGGTTTCGGATTGGGAGTGGATGGAAACCTCGTGGGGATTGGTGGAACTGTAGAAGCTGCGGTGGGCGCTGGTGACTGCGACGGAGGCGCAGCGGTTTCTGTCTGGGAGATGCTGGGAGTAGGTGCAACGGCAGTTAAGGCAGTCGAGGTCGGTTGAACTTGCTGTTCGGTAACCTTGGCAGCAGCCCCGGACGAGTCCGGCCTAAACTCGGCGAGAAAGGCTAAAGGCTCCTCCGCGCAGCTCAATCGCTCATAGGGACTCCCCAACGCAGTGAACGCAGCATCGGACCATGCGTCCCTGTCGATGAATTCCCAGACGGCCCGCTGCCGCTGAAAGCACTGGACCGCCACTCGTGCGTCCTTGATGCCTCCCACAAAAGCAGGCCCTGGATCGAAGCCGTTGGAGAAGTGCACGAGGGTGACGGCCGCATAGGCTGCGACTAAGAGCAGAATGAGGAGCTTTAGGAATGAGCGCAGGCGCTGCGGCCAGCGTCCCCTTCTGCGGTGAGTGCGTCCTCCGTGGATAAGGGTAAGCGGGGGTTTGGGAGGTGCGCTGCGCCTTTTCTTGTTGGATACACTTTTCCGGCGATTATTCTTCTTGACCCGTTTGTTTGATTTTTCACCCGGTTTCCCCTCTCTGTTTCTGCGCGGCTGAGACTGTGACTGTGACCGGCTCGACTGCGGCCCTGTCCTGCCGCTTTCCTTGCTCTTAGGGGTCCGACGTATCTGGTCGTCCAGTTCCGTCAAGGGTGGTGAAGAACGGCGCCGTGCCTCACGCCTCGGAGAACCGGAACGCCCCAGCCCTTCTAATCGGACTTTTGTGCACCTCACGCAGGTACAGGCAGAAGGGTGTCTGCCGCCGCGATAAGCTTCCCGTTCGGTCACCAGGACCCTCTACAGGCCGTTAACTCCCGCATGGTCACTAACTCCACCTAATACCCCGCCGCATGCGTCGGCTTCGCCACCGGATACACCGCGCTCTCTAGCGCGTCGCCGTCCACCGCAATCCCGTTCGGCTCCGAGTAGGGCGAGTAGGTATAGTGGGGCGTCACTTTCTCCAGTTCGTGGCCGCGCCGTTCCAGGCTGGCGAGTACTGCCCCGCCGAGCCGTTCATCGAACATGACGACGTCGGTCTCTGTGTGTATTCTCGGCGCCTCTATGGCCTGCTGTAGCGTCATGCCGCGGTCGACGAGGTTGACGATGGACTGTGCGATCGCGCTCCAGATTCGTCTGCCGCCCGACGCGCCAAACGCAGCGAGCAGCCTGCCGTCTTTGTGAAGCACGACCGGCGTCATGTTGTTCAACGAGCGGACGTAAGCGGCGTGCGAGTTGACGGTTCCCGGAATGGGGCATCCCCATCCCATCCCGTTGTTCATCATCACTCCGACGCCGGGGTTGACCACGCCGGAAAAGCCGTGGTTGGTCTGCGTAAGGCTCACGGCATTGCGATGCCGGTCGACGACGGTCAGGTGGGTAGTGCCGTCGTCGGGGGCCACGCCGGCCGGCGCCGGGAAGCCCGGCGTAAGCTCCTCCTCCGAGAACGGCCACGGATCGCCCGCGGCCGGCTCGGCAGCAGAGTGGCGGTCGAGCGCGTCCCAGCGCGTTGCGGCGTACTCCTTCTTTGGCAGGGCGTCCATCGGAAGCGGCAGGATTCCCGTGCCTCCCATGTAGGTGAAGCGGTCTACGCCGGCCAGCTTGACCGCCTCTATGAAGAGGTGCGTCCCGTCTGCGCCGGCGGGGCCTGCGGGCGCGTTTTCGAGGATGTTCAGGATTTCCAGCAGGGTTATTCCTGCACACGAGCCGCCGACTGCGCTTATGCCGACGCCGCGGTACAAGCCCGCCAGCGGGGAGTCGGAGACGATTGGCCGGTAGTGGGCCAGATCGGACATTCGGAGATACCCGCCGTTGGCCGCCGTGTCGTCACAGATCATCTCCCCGACCTCGCCCTGGTAGAAGATGCCCGGCCCGTGTAGTGCAATCTTCCGCAGCGTCTCTGCGTGGTCTTTCTGTACTAGCAGGTCGCCTGGGAGCGGTGTCGAACCGTCGGGATAGTAGATGCGCTGCGTTTCGGGGAACCTAGTCATCAGGTCGTGGCTTTCGAGCAGCCACAGGACCATGCGGTGCCCCATGGGGAATCCCTCGTCGGCGATGCTAACCGCGGGCTCTATGGCCTGGTCGAGGTCTATGGTGCCCCACTTTTCAAGGGCCGCCGCGAGTCCCGCGACCGTGCCTGGTATGGCGATGGAGGTGTATCCCTCGACGTTGGCCTGATCCTTGACGGCGGGGTAGGAGAAGCGCCGGGACAGGCGTATCGACTTGACGTCCGGCGGGACGAGTTCGTCTTCCAGTTCGTACATGTCGCCCCGCGCCGAGCCTGGGGCCTGCATTCCGTAGTCGACCGTTCCACCGCCGCCGCCGTCCAGGTGGACGACCATGACGCCGCCGCCGCCGATGCCGTTCATCAGGGGCTGCAACACGCCCATGGCGAATGCGGTGGTGATCGCTGCGTCGACGGCGTTGCCGCCCCGCCGCAGGACCTCCACGCCGGCCTGTGCGCCGAGCGGGTGCTGCGCCGTGACCATTCCGCTGCGGCAACTGATCACCTGGTGGGTGAGTATGGGTTGAGAGAGTTTCATGATGGGTTACCTTGCGGGATAGCCGCGCCCCGCGGAAGCGGCTTCTTGATATATCCGGGCCATGCCGTAGCATCCTCTGGGTCAGCCGCCGGCCTTTCCCCGGCGCACTGGCGGAAGTTTGCCGCAAGGATAAGCTACACGGCCGGCTAACCCGGCGCGTCGAGCCGCTGGCAGCCACACGCGGGCCGTTCGCCAGGCTTTGGACATATTGCCTTCCATGCACGAAACCGCTGCCGACCTCGATAGCCTGCAACGGTTACTCGAGCGGTCATACGAACTCGCTGGGCCGCACCTGCGCTCGGTCATCACGCCGGAACGCCGGCTAACCGCCGGTGAGCTTGCCGCCCGCCTGACCGGTATACGCCTACTGACGCTGGCTACGACGACGCAGGCGGGCGCTCCGGTAACCGGCGCGGTGGACGGCATCTTCTACCGGGGCGAGTTCTGGTTCGGTACGTCGCCCACCGCGCTGCGCATCCGCCACATTCGCGAACGGCCGCAGGTGAGCGCGACGCATCTGCCGGGCGAGGAGTTGGCCGTGACGGTCCACGGCGCGGCGCACGTCGAGGGGGCTCCTGCCGAGTTGCCCGCAGGCTTCCGGAAGGTGTGCGTGGAGGTCTACGGAGAGGGCTGGCTGGAGTGGGGTAAGGACGCCGTCTACTGCCGCATCGAGGCGGAACGGATGTTTACGTTCTGTCTGCCGACGGGTGGGTCAGGATAGCCTCCCGCTCTCTCAGCCTCGCCTGTGTGAGCCGGTATTGAGACTCCAACACGCTGGCCGGCGTCCCAAGCGCACGCTCCAGCCCCAGCGCAATCTCGGCGGATATCGACTTCTTGCACCGGACTATCTCGTTTATGACCTGTACCGGGCGTCCCATGCGACGGCTCAACTCGGTCTGGCCGATGCCGCGCGCCTCTATCTCTTCCGCGAGGTAGACCCCCGGGTGGATTGCACGGTCCGGCCGGATTTCTTTGGTCTTACTAGCCCTGGTACTGTGATTTAACTATTAACTATCGAATGGTCACACCTCATACTCCAGCGGCATGTCGTGCTCCGGCGCGGCACCGGCTGAGAACCGGCCGGTACCCGAAAGCCCGGCCAGTTCGCCTGTGCCCGACCCAGGGACCACCTCGCACTCCGCCACCGCCTTTTCTCCGTCGTAGGAGCCGGTGTGGCGCAGGACGAAGCTGCCTTTGCGCCCGCCGAGGCTTCCCACGACCTTCTCGAAGCCTGAAAAGGATGCGCTCGCCGCGTCGAGGTAGGTCATGACGTACATCAGGTTGCCCGTTCCGGCGAGATCGCCGTCAAATGACTTCTTGATGTGCGCCCGGGTCAGCTTGGGGCCGTCTTCCGGTTCGTCGAACGGCTCTTCGTCCCAGCTTAGGATCTTGAACGTGGATTTGGCGTGCATCCGTTTCTCCTGTCGTGTCCGGGGTGAAACGTCCCCTGCCTGCCCCGGTATGCTTCATCGCGTACCATGCCGGCAGGCTTCAGAATACGCTGCACCCTCAAAGGTGCACGGATTAGCGCAACCTGCCCGAAGTAACACTTAAGGGCGCTCCGTGGAACAGGATATGCCAACAACAGACCCAACTCCAAACAGCCTTTACCGCTCGTCCATCGTGATTGACGGCCTCGATACATCCCTCTGGGGTCGCGAGGCGGTCTACAGGGACCTGAGGGACGGCGGCGTTACGGCTATCAACGCCACGATCGCCATCTGGGACGACTTCCACTCCACGATGGGCCACATAACGCGCTGGCTGCGCTGGTTCGACGAGTACAGCGAGTTCATCCGCCAGGTCCACACGGTGGCGGACATGCACGCAGCCAAGGCGGAAGGCCGGTGCGGCGTCATCTTCGGATGGCAAAACGCAACGCCAATAGAGAACGACCTTGGCCGCCTGGCCCTCTTCCACCGCCTCGGCGTGCGCATAATCCAGCTGACCTACAACGAGCGCAACCTGCTGGGCAACGGCTGCTACGAGCGCACCGACGAAGGGCTCTCCAAGTTCGGGCAGGCGGCCATACGGGAGATGAACCGCGTCGGCATCCTCATCGACCTGTCGCACACTGGCGACCAGACGGTCTTGGAGACCATCGACCACTCTGAAATGCCCGTGGCGTTCACCCATGCCAACGCGCGCTCGCAGTTCGAGCACCCGCGCAACAAGACCAATGAGGCGATCCGCAACCTCGTCGCCAGGGGCGGCGTGATAGGCGCAAACGCCTTCCCGATGTTCTTCGAAAGGGCATTCGACTCGACGCTCGACGACTACCTGGACGCTATCGAGTACCTGCTGGACATGGTGGGTGATGACCACGTTGCACTGGGGACGGACTTTTGCCAGGAACAGCCGCGGGAGTTCTTCGAGTGGCTGTTCACCACGCAGGGCACGATACCGGCGGCGGACGTGCACTACACCCCGCATCCGTACCGGCACCTGCACGGACTGGAGGGCACCAGGCAGTTCGCCAACATCCCCGCGGGGCTGAGCGACCGGGGGCTGAGTGACGAAACTATCCGCAAGGTCATCGGCGGCAACTGGCTGAGGCTATTCGGCCAAGTCTGGGAGGGCAAGGCATGAGATTCGCAATACTCGGCATATCGCACGAGACCAACACCTTCTCACCCGTACCGGCCGACTACGCAAGCTTTGAGGCTGAGGGCATCCTGCGGGGAGACGAAATCCGGCAGTTCTTCGGCGGCTCGGAAGCGACGGCGGAGGGGTTCCTACAGGCTGCCCGCGAGTTGGGCTTCGAGGGAGTCCCGCTGGTACACGCCCGCACCGGCCCGATAGGAACGATCACCAAGGACGCATTCGACCGCATCGTTGGCGAGATGATCGACCTGCTGCGGGACAACGGCCCGTGGGACGGCGTGCTGCTGGCCAACCACGGCGCCGCCGTGTCGGAGGAGTACCCGGACGTGGACGGCGAGGTCGCGCGGCGGGTGCGGGAACTCGTCGGCCCCGGCGTGCCCGTCGGCATGTCGCTGGACATGCACGGCAACATCTCGCAGGAGATGGTGCGCCACACGACCGTAGTGACCATCTACCGCTCCAACCCGCACCTCGACGCTCGCGAGCGCGCGTTCGAATGTGCCGAATTGATCTACCGGACGGCCAGGGGAGAGATCCGCCCGGCGCAGTGGCTCGAAATGCCTCCCATGGTCGTCAACATCGTCAAGCAGTTCACCGGCGAAGAGCCGATGAAGTCGCTGGTCGAGGACTCGCTCCAAGCCCAGTCGGAGCCGGGGATACTGTCCACGTCGGTCGCAGAGGGCTACCCGTATGCCGACGTTGAAGAGATGGGCATGTCGTTCTTGGCGATAGCCGACGGCGATCCCGACTTGGCCCGCGCGCGCGCCGGCTGGATGGCGGATCGAGCCTGGGAGCGCAGGGCCGAGATGAACGTGCACGTGCCAAGCGTGCGGGAGGCGCTGGAGACGGCCGTAGCGCACTTCGACGCCAACCCGTCGGACGGCCCGGTGGCGCTGATGGACGTCGGGGACAACATCGGCGGCGGATCGTCGGCAGACTCGACGCACATACTGGCGGAGGCGCAGCGCATGGGCGTACGCAACTTCCTACAGACGCTGTACGACCCCGAGGCGGTGCGGGAGTGCGTGGCCGCGGGCGTGGGCGGCGCGGTGAAGTTGCCGGTGGGCGCCAAGACCGACGACATGCACGGCAGGCCGGTCCGCGTTGAAGGACGGGTCACCCGGCTGTCGGACGGCAAGTACGAGGACACGCGCCCGACGCACGGCGGCTACCGCTTCTTCGACGCCGGAACGACGGCAGTACTGGAAACGACGGACGGCCACACGCTGGTTCTGACGAGCAACCGTGACGGCAATACGTCCAGGGAGCAGATGTACTCCGTGGGCATCTGGCCCGAACGCTACCGGGTGGTGGTCGCCAAGGGCGTCGTATCACCCAGACCCGCCTACCAGCCGATAGCGTCGCGCATCATCCTAGTGAACACCCCCGGCGTGACTACGGCGGACCTGTCCACGTTTAGCTACCACCGGCGGAGACGGCCTTTGTATCCCTTTGAGGAGGATGCGGGGTATGGGGCCGATTGACGGGGTCACCATTGTGACTGCCGAGTTGGGATTTCAGACGAGTCCAGGAGACAGCCATGACCAATAGAGACTTGGGCAAGATCGAAAGCGTGAGCATCCTCGAGGTATGGCCGAATGAGGCCGCCGACTTCACTCCATGGCTTGCCGAGCATATCGAGAAACTTGGCGACGCTTTGGGGGTCGAACTTGGGTTGCGAGAAACGGAGGCGCCGGTTGGCGGATTCTCCCTTGACATTCTCGCCACCGACGTCAACCAGGCCCGCCCGGTCGTCATAGGGTTGAGCTCTATATCGACTGCGGTGACGGCGAACTCAATATGGAACGTTTTGAGGCTCTACGAGAATCTCAGGATGAGATCGATGCGGAACTCGGCGTGGGCAAGACGCTGGATTGGCAGCCCATGGAAAATCGCAGGGCCTGCCGAGTAGCTGTGGAACGCACAGGAAGCATCGACGACGGTGAGGCCGCCTTGGCGGAGATACGCGAGTGGATGATCGATCGCCTCCTGAAGTTTAAGGAAGTCTTTGGCCCCAGAATTGCCGAGCTGGCCTGACGGGCCCACCGCCACTATCCGCCCAGCGCGGAATGACCGGAAGCTGCAATGTTCTACGAGCCCAAGCACGGATCTGGCCTGCCCCACAACCCGCTGAACGCTATTGTGGTCCCCAGGCCCATCGGCTGGATATCGACGCTCAGCGCTGAGGGCGTGCCGAACCTTGCGCCATACTCCTTCTTCAACCTGATCGCATACAACCCTCCGCAGGTGATGTTCTCAGCGTCGAGCAGACACCGCTTCGGCGGGCTGAAGGACGCAGTTGCCGACGCACAGGCGACCGGCGAGTTCGTCGTCAACGTGGCTACGTGGGAACTGCGGGAGCAGATGAACGCCTCCGCAGTCCCGGCCCCGCACGAGGTCGACGAGTTCGAGTACGCCGGCCTCACGAAGGCGGAGAGCAGGCTGGTGAAGTGTCCCCGCGTCGCCGAGAGCCCCGCCCACCTGGAGTGCCGCTACACCACGTCAGTTGAGGCGCTAACCGGCGACCCCGGCTCCACCAACACCGTCGTATTCGGCGAGGTCATTGGCATCCACATAGACGAAAAGGTCATGTCGGACGGACAGATAGACTTTCTCAAGCTGCGGCCGGTCGGCAGGCTGGGCTATCTCGATTACGTCGAGGTGGACAACCACTTCACGATGGTAAGGCCCACGTGGCCGCGGTAGCACCCCGCCGTGTGGATTCCCGATCTGGGCTTGGAATGACGGGACTGGGGCGCTAGCGCGGAATGACCGGTAGCGTGATGCGTGAAGGGCGCGCGGCGTCGTGGAAGACGGTCTGGCGGGCGGTGCGGAGTTCCGACTCGAAGTAGTCGCTGCCGCCGGTGTTGTGGTTCCGGTCGAAGTTCGGAAAGTCGGAGCTGGTGACGTCTACGCGAATGCGGTGGCCGGGCCTGAACAGGTTGCTCGTCGGATTGACGGCGATGGTGAACTCGTACACCTCTCCCGGCCGCAGCATCGACGGGGCGTTGTAGCCGTCGCGGTATCTTGCCCTGAGTATGCCGTGGCAGATCTCTTGGGTGAATCCGTTGGGCCATACGTCGTGCAGCTTGATTACCCAGTCGGTGTCTGGGGCTGACGACGATGCGAAGAGGGTGACGGTGATTGGCCCTGTGACCTCGACGGCCTGCTCCAGCGGGGGCGTTTGGTAGACCAGCACGTCTTTCCGGGCGTCGAAGGTGCGCTGGTCGTAGGGTTCCTGCTGCCCCACCGGGGAGTAGAGCGTCATGACGGGGTCTCGCGGGTCGTAGACGTAGGTATCCGCCGCATCTCCTTCGCCGGGCGGTTCAACGGACAGGTAGCCGGCCCCGGCCGGCGTGTTCGCCTTGCCGTTTCCGCGCAGGTAGTAGCCGGTGTACTCCGTGCGCGCCAGTGGCCACTCGTTCTCGGCCCGCCAGCGGTTTTCGCCCATCACGAACAGCTGCACCGGCGGCCACTTGGCGGCTGCGCTGCCCGCGTCCTCCTTCAGCCAGAAGTCGAACCACTCTGCGCACGTGTCCACGTAGTCGGCAGACGCATCCGGCCCAAAGTCCACCTCGCCAACCACGCCGTTCAGGTCGTACCCATGCGTCCACGGCCCCACGATGAGCCGCTGGTTCAGGCGGGCCAACGTGGTCATGCCGTTCGCAGACATGCCTGTGAAGTGCTTTATCGTCCCGATCTGCTGGTCGTACCAGCCCGTGATGGACAGCGCCGGCACGTCCGTCTGCGGGTGGCTCTTCTCAAATGCGAAGTGGTCTGTGGCGTGGTCCGACAGCCATGCCCGCCACAGGTCTCCCGTGCCTCCCAGCGCTTCTTCCGGTATCTCCGCCAGCGGCAGGTACCAGAGCCATTTCGAGCGGTCCTTCTCCACAAACTCCCTCGCCGCCTCGTCGCGGTCGAGCGCGCCGGGCAGGCCGAATCTCCGGCGAGTATCGACGCTGAGATTCGTGACGCACCAGGTGAGGACGCGACCCAGGCGCAGTACGCCGGAGAGCTCCCGGTCCAGCAGGTCCGCGGCGATCATGCCGGGAATCATGGTGACGAGGTGCGGCGGCCTGGTGTGCGCCATCGCCCACTGAGTCCAGCCGTCGTACGAGCTGCCCCACGTGCCGACGCGCCCGTTCGACCACGGCTGCGCGGCGGCCCACTCGACGGTATCGTAGCCGTCCTCCGCGTCGTGCACCTCTGAGCCGAAGAAGCCCATCTTGAGCTCGCCGCCGGATGCGTGCCTGCCCCGCACGTCCTGCACGACGGCGGCGTAGCCATATTGTGCAAACCGTTCGGCCTGGCTTGTGCAGGCGTCGCTCAACTTGTCGTACGGCGTGCGGCGCAACAGGGTCGGGAATGGCCCCGGCCCCTCCGGCAAGTAGACGTCCGAGCGCAGGGTCGTACCGTCGCGCATTGTGGCTTCTATGTTGTGCTGGACTTTCAAAGATTCCCCCGTCTGAGAATGATTCCACATTCATGGCGGAAACGAGAATTCCATTCCCGCGCAGCCTTATGTTACGTCTCTACGTACTTGGAGAAACGGCTAACGGCCCTCAAGGTATGGAAGGCATTCCGCCACGGCCAGCATGAGAAGGCATCTTGACATCAAAAAATCAATGCATCATGATGTCTACATGAGAACCACGCTGACACTTGACGATGACTTGGCCGTCTCCCTCAAAGAACGTGCGCGGCTACTTGATGTGCCGTTCAAGCAGGTGGTCAACGACGCGCTGCGCCGCGGGCTGTCACCCGCTGCAGAGGATGCCCAGATGCCCAGATATCGAGTCTCTCCACTTCCGGGCGGACTCGTCCCTGGCGTTGACCCTCTAAGGCTAAACCAGCTCAACGACCAGATCGAGATTGACGAGCTCCTTGCAAAGGACGCAAGGTGATAGTCCCCGACCTCAATCTGCTGGTTTACGCTCACAAAGAAGATATGCCTTGGCACGAGTCCGCCAGGCTTTGGTGGGAAGGCCTGGTAAACGGCTCAGAGAGGGTGGGCGTTCCGTGGGTCGTATCGACCGGCTTTGTGAGGCTGATGACCAACCCTGCAACCTTCAATCAGCCGGCATCGCCCGCGGAGGCCGTTGACTGCGTGCGAAAGTGGTTCCGCTTCCCCGCCGTAGGGCCAATCAACCCCGGGCCTGACCATCTGGACCTACTTCGGCGCAATCTCATCTCCGCGGGCGTCGGCGTCAATTTGACCACCGACGCACACATAGCCGCTCTTGCGATGGAGTACCAAGCGGAGGTCCACTCCAACGATAATGACTTCAGCCGCTTCCCCGGCCTGCGCTGGCGCAACCCTCTCTAGCTCAGGCGATGACGCCTCGTCGTCTATGCGTCCACGACGCAGCGGAAGCCCAGGTTGCCGGTTGACGAGTCCGGCGTGTTGGAGCTCCTAGCGCCAACGCGGTAGCGGTTGCAGTACGAGGCGTGGCACAGGTATGAGCCTCCCCTGATGACCCGCGACTGGCCGTCCGGCGGCCCAGACGGATCGACTGCCGATCCGTTGCGGTGAAACTCGGCGCTGAACCAGTCGGCGCACCACTCCCAGACGTTGCCGGAGACGCTGTACAGTCCGAATTCGTTCGGCTCGAACGCACGCGCCGGGGCCGTGCCCAGGTAGCCGTCCTCCAACGTGTTCTTTGCGGGGAACTCCCCCTGCCATATGTTGCAGCGGTGCTCCCCGCCCGGCGTCAGCTCGTCGCCCCAGGCGTACCGCGCCTGCTCCAGTCCGCCGCGCGCCGCGTACTCCCATTCCGCCTCCGTCGGCAGACGTTTGCCCGCCCAGGCCGCGTACGCGTTGGCATCGTTCCATGAGACGTGCGTCACCGGGTGGTCGCGCCGGCCCTTCAACTTTGAGCCCGGCCCGTCGGGCCGGCTCCAACCGGCCCCTTTCACCGGCCACCACCACTCCGCACCGTGTACGGCCTGCTCGATATGGCGAGCGATTGCCGGCGGCACGAACTGGTTGAACACGAACGACCAGCCGAATCTCTCAGCCTCCGTGCGGTAGCGCGTGGCCCTGACGAACTCTACAAACTGCTCGTTGGTGACCGCCGCCTCATCGATATAGAAAGGTCTGAGAGTGACGCTGCGCACCGGGCCCTCGCCGTCAGCCGGAAAGCCGTCGCCGTCCTCAGAGCCCATCAGGAACTCACCGCCGTCTAGCTTCACCATGCCTTTGAGGGATGCCCTGCGCGAGCTCTTTGCAGAACGCAGGCCCGCCGCCTGTGGACTTGAGCGGCCGGAGCCGGGCGCGCAGCAGGCTTGCGGTGCGTTGGGAATCATCGCGCTCTTGACCGCTACCTCGGCGTTGCCGGGTCGTCCGCGTCCAGGACGGCATGGGGCCACGGCCGTATCCAGCCCTCTTTTCCAAAGGCCGGGTCTTGCGCCATGTCTCCGGTGTGCGCCAGCCGGTCGTGCATCGCCTGCGCCATAGACACCATCACCTCCGTGGACAGCTCGGCGTCCAGCCTGCGGCGAGTCTCCGCGTAGGCGGGGTCGGAGACCAAGTTGCGCTGCTCCCCGGGGTCGTTCTCCAAGTCGTACAGCATCTCATCGCCGCTGGCGTACTTGTGCAGCTTGAAGCGGCCGTCGAAGTTCATCCAGCCGTCGGTCAACATGCCAAAGATGCGTTCCCGCCCGCGTCCGTCGGGCAGCCCCAGGCCGGGCATGGGCTGTGCGTCCATGTTGGCGGGAATGGGGACGCCTGCAAAGCCGAGCATCGTCGCCGTAACGTCCCGCAGCTCCACCATGTCGTCGACGACCGACGGCCCGTCCGCCCACGGCATGTGCACGATCATGGGTACCCGAATGGCCGACTCGTAGAAGGATGCCTTGCCGATCAAGTCGTGGTCGCCGAGATAGTCTCCGTGGTCCGACGACAGGATGATCACCGTGTTGTCGTACTGGCCGATGGCCTTGAGGGCCTCTATGACCTGTCCCACCTCGTAGTCGATCTGCTTTACCAGCGCGGCGTAGTGCTTGCGTATGCGCCGCTTGGCCTCGACCGGGAACTCGCTGTAGTCCACGGCGTTCCAGGGGCGCAGGTTTCCCTCGACGTTCACCTGGCGCAAGCGTCCGCTATCGGCATCCACGCCTGGCACGGCCTCCGGCAGCTTCGACTCGTCCACCTCCTGCAGGAACTCCTCGACCGGATCGTAAGGGCAGTGCGGCCCGGGGAATCCCGCCATCACGGCGAACGGCCCGTCGCCTCCGTACCGGCGGATGAACCGAGCCGTCTCCATGCCGACGAACCTGTCCCACGAGTACTCCCAGGGCGTGCGGCTGACGACGGCCCCCTTGCCCTCGTGGTAGCCCTCGTGCTCATTGCCGTGGTACTTGCGCAGGCCGTTCGACTTCAGGAAGTGGTAGTAATCGTCCCGCACTTCCAGCCAGCGCTTGTCCTCCGCGGCCACCCGGTACTGGAATCCCCGTTTATCGTCCCAGGGGTAGAAGTGCATCTTGCCGATGGCCGCTGTGTAGTAGCCGTCCTCACTGAGCATCTCCGGCCAGATCCCGATGCCGGCCTCGCGGTAGTCCGCCCGCAGGTTCGTAAGGTTGTTCGTGACGCCGTTCCTGATGGCGTTCATGCCGGTCAGCAGCGCGGTGCGGGCGGGCACGCACACAGGCGATGCCGAGAAGGCGTTGGCGTAGCGCACGCCGCGGCCGGCCAGCGAGTCGATGTGCGGGGTCGAGACGAACTCCGCGCCGTAGCAGCTCAGGAAATCGGCCCGCAACTGGTCTGGAAAGAGAAAGACGACGTTGGGCTTGCTCATGGCGATGTCCCCCGTACCCGGGCCGACTGTCCAGCCTTGCCGCGCTCCTCGATGCCCCGTCTCAGGGCGCTTGCCATCTCATCGGGTCTAGCCGAAGAGATGAAGTAGCTCAGCTCGGCGCCGCGGCTGTTGACCACCTGCACCTCTACGCCTTTAGGCACTCCGAACAGGCTCCAGGCGCGCCGGCCGCCGGGCGCGATTCGCACGCCCCAGCCGAGAAATGCCGTCCAGCTGTAGGCCTTCGCCTCTGCCGCCCTGATCTGGTCCCACGAGAAACGGCGCGCAAACAGGCCGAACCGGAATTCGAGGCCCTGGTCGCTGACGGTGGTCATCAGCGTCAGGAAGTTCAGCATCACAAAGGTGAGAGTGAGGCAGGCGAGGCCCATTACGGCGAAGAAGACCAGGGCGCCGGAACCTTCAATCGCGCCGGAGAGGGGCAGCCCGGTAAGCAACCCGGCCATAAGGCCAAGCAGCGCGCCCAGGCCCAAAAAGGCCAGCTTGGACGACCTAACCGTTTCGTCGAAGCGCAGCCGCCGCAGGTCTGCGGCGTTGTATGTCACAGCGGCCTCTCCCTGCGAAGGATCCCGTCTCATCAACGAAAAGATACTACCCTAACCATTGCCGCCAGCGTCGCCCCAAGGCCGCGCTGCCCGCACGGCAACCCGGCTCCGTGTTCATCGCGCACTCCCGCCGCGCCCCGGCCCTTCACGGCGAACTCCGGGCCAGGAAACGCCGTTCAGCCTGGCATCCCCGCGATGGGCAGGTAGCCCAGCATGATCTCCTTGTTGGCCTGGTAGCCGCCTTCTTTCCGTACCAGCAGGCCCATCTCAGTCAGCGCGTTGATGTCCCGCGTCACCGTCTTTTCCGTCTTGCTGGCATACGCCGAAGCCACCTTCGGAGACACCAGGGGAAGATCGGCCCTGCTGACGGGTTCATTGTGCGCGGAAAGTTCCACGATCAAATCGCGTCTCCGCACGTCCGAGGGCCTGTTCTTGTTTAGGAACTCTCCATGGATATAGCTCTCCCAGGCAAGCCCCAACTGGAACCGGCGAATGTATTCGAGCTGTTCCCGCAGGCCGTCTACAAAGCCGGCCAGGGCGTACTCGATGAACGGCAGCGGGTCTCCGCCGTTTGCGGATGAGCGGTCGAGCTGCCGGTAGTACTCCGGCCTGGTCTCGTTGTAGTGGTTGCTCAAAAGCTGCGCCGCACAGCTTGGAACGCCGTACGCAAGCAGCGTTTGCAACTCGATCAGCCGCGCTGTCCGGCCGTTCCCGTCTCCGAAAGGGTGTATCCACGCGATGTAGAGGTGGGCGAGTATCGCCCTGAGGATGGACGTCGAAAGCTCCGGCAGCCTCTCATCCGGACTCTCCAGGCACTCGAACCAGTCGCAGAACGCTTCCATCAGGTATTCGCAGTCCTCGGCGGGCGCGCCGCGGTAACTTCCCACGATGACGGAGTAAGTGCGGAACTCGCCTGGGAGGACTTCCGGCTCGACGTCGAGCCCTTTCAACACCATCCAGTTGAAGTACGTGATGCGCTGAGATGTCAGATCCGGCCTGCGGCCCTCCTTCAGGTCGCCCATGATCTCGTTGCAGGCTTTGAGGACGTTCTCGACTTCCCTTTGCAGGTATTCCTTCGACGGGGGCAATTCAAGCGAACCCTGGACGATCTTGCCCACCTCCTGCTCCGAGAGCGTATTGCCCTCAATAGCCGTGGTGGCGCGTACGCCCTTTGCCAAGTACACCTCGTGAAGATCCCGGGCAATGCCGGGCGGCAGCGGAACGCTCGCGATCTGCCCGCACATCGCAGACGCCTCGCCCAGTAGAGTCCAGAAGTGGGCGGGCGCCCGGCTCAGGTCAAGCTCGAAGTTGATCCAGGGATGAGTGTGCAGGTATTCGCGCATCATGCTAGGCATAATGTCCGCCGCCGTGTCCGCTGAAATGTCCATTCTAAAAAGGCCATTTTCATATTTGAATTATGGATTATAACGCTTTAATTGTCCACAAAAATGTCCGCCCTCATGTCCCGCCTGCCGGGGACGGCCGCCAACCGTCCCCGCGTCATCTTGTCGCGCCAAATCCGTACGCGGGGGCCACCGCCCGGCGTGCGTACGCCCCGGCTCCTGCCGGCGTTAGTTGGCGGCCTCCGCCACGCGGTTTGCGATTCTCGCCACGCCGCGCCCCATCGGCGCAGTCAGGTATCCCTCGATGAAGCCTGCCGCAAACGCAAAGGCGAACAGCGCCAGTTGACCGGCCAGCACGCCGCCGCCGCCAAGACCGGACAGGAAGAGTATCGGCGTCTCGGTAGTCTGGTCCGCAACTAGCGGCAGCGAGATTATCCCCGCGCCGAACACGGCGAACACAGCCATCGCCAGTACGCCGCCCACGAGCGGCCTCGCCAGACCGTAGACGAACAGCGCAGCACGGTCCGTGTACTCGTTCTGCATGAGCACCGTTCGGAGAAGCACCCTGAAAGCCGAACCCGCCACGCCGAAGGCCACGGCAGCCATCACGATCTGCACCGGCGTGCCCAGGAAGACCGTACTCTCCAGCACCGCCCAGGCGGTGAAGGCCCACAATCCGCCTGCCAGCAGGGCCATGCCCGCAAGCGGGTTCACCACTCTTCGCAGGATCGTCCTCGAGTGGATCATCTCATCGACGCTGCGGTTCAAGGTCGCCAACACCTCGTCGCCGTTACGGGAGACGTCCAGGCTGCCCGTCATCGCGCGTTCGATCCACGCCTGCAGGGTCTCGATCATGGCGCCGTGGTCTCTAAGCTTTGCGCTCCGCACTCGCGTGATGAGGTTCTCGACGTGTGCGACGAAAGGGGCCGCGTCCGCGATGGCGCCTCTTTCCCGCTCATCGGGTTTCATTTCCTGCAATCGAACGGGTTCAGTCATATCCGATTACCTCCGGCCGCTGAAATTCTCGGGGCTGCGCCCAACCACCGGCAAGAACGCCCAGTCACAGGCAGCAGTCCTCACCGCGCAGCGCAAATTATAGCGCACTAGGGAATGGGCGAAATCTGCGTCACGCGCCCAGACGACCCGCAGGAATCGTAGGGGCGTCCCTTGTGGGCGCCTGGGCGGGGCACGCGCGACGTCAGGGAGCGCGCGATGTTACCCACCACGCCGTCATTCCCGACGCCTCCTTTCCGTCGTTGTTATGAAAATAGATTCCCGTGAAAACGGGAATCCACTGGACGCGCCCCGTAGGGGCGATCCCTCTTCCCCTTCTCAGGGGGAAGATTGAGATGGGGGCCTTCGCGCGCGTCGCACATCCATGTTCGTTGTTAATAGCGCGCGGGTTGGTAGGCGGGGCAATCCCCCATCCTAACCTTTCTCCTTTGAGGCGGAAGGGAGAAGAGGTTGTGGTGAAGCTGAGTGGGCGAGGCCGTCTCCTATTAGGTTGGCGGCTATGGAGACCAGGGCCAGGACTATACCGGGCCATATGATCAGCCAGGGGGCTGCGAAGGCGTAGGTCTGGGCTTCGGCTCCCAGTAGGGCTCCGAGGGAGCCGCCTCCTCCGACTCCGGCTCCAAGGAAGCTGAGGGAGGCTTCGGCGAGGGCGGCTCCGCCGACCTGCGTCGATACCACTACGGCCCAGGGTCCAGCTACGTTCCTAGCGAGGTGCGTCGTCACGACGTGCCAGGTCGTGGCGCCGGAGGCGCGCGCAGCCTCTACGTATCCCTCCTGCTGGACCGCAAGCGTGGATGCTCTGACCACGCGGAGCACAAGCGGCGTGAAGGCGACGGACAGGGCTATTACCACCCCGATGCGGGTGGGGCCGGTGGCGGCCACTACGGCGAGAGCGAGCACAAGCAGCGGCAGGGCCATCAGTGCGTCGTTGAGCCTCTGCAACAGCAGGTCGGGCCAGCTTCGCCACAGTCCGGACAGCAGCCCGGCGAGGCCGCCGGCAAGGCCGGAGATCGCGGCGACGGATATGCCGGTCAACAGGGTTCCCCGCAGGCCGGCGGCGATGCGGGCCTGCATGTCCCTGCCCAGCTGGTCGGTGCCCAGGGGGTGCGACCACCCGGGCCCGGCGAGTCTATTGCCGAGGTCACCCCGCCCATCTAACTCCTCGGCTCTCATGCCAAGCAGCAGGAGGACTACAAGGCACAATGCCAGCAGGAGGCCGGCCCTGGCGGCGGTGGTGGCGGCGAAACGGGCTGTCATGCGAGATCCGATCACGCCGCCAGCCTCACCCTGGGGTCGAGCTTCATGTACAGGACGTCCACTGCGAAGTTGGCCAACAGGGCGAATATCCCGAACAACAAGACGAGGAACTGGACGAGGGGATAGTCGCGGGTGAGCACGCCCTCGGTCAGGGACCTGCCCAATCCGGGGATGCCAAACACTTGCTCGATCACGACGGAGCCGCTTAGGAGGAAGACGGCCTGCGCTCCCAGGGCGGTCAGGCCGGGCAGCGCGGAGGCGCGAAAGGCATGGCCCCAGAGAATCGCGGATTCGCTTAGGCCCCTTGCCCTGGCGGCCCGGACGAAATCGCTGCCCAAGACGCCAGCGGTCGAAATGCGGACGACTCGAAAGACCAAGGCGGCGGGGCGTACGGCCAGCGTCAATGCAGCCGGGCCCATGCGGGTGAAGTTCGCCCAGGCATCTTCCCAGGGCTGCGCGTAGCCGGAGGCGATGAAGACGTTGGCCCAGACGGCCAGGGCAATCACGACTATCAGTCCCAGCCAAAATGCCGGTGCGGACAGCCCGGCGAGGGCCAGCGTCCGGCATACAAGGTCGAACCGGCCACCCTTCCAGGCGGCGATTGCGCCTGCAAACGTTCCCGTCAGGCCGGCGATCAGGGTGGACAGCAGGGCCAGTTCGATAGTCGCCGCGATTCGTGGGGCGACTTCGGAGCCGACGGGTATGCCGCTCGTGATCGATCTACCGGCGTCCAGCCTAGCCAGACCGCCCATCCAGGACAGGTACTGTGCCGGATAGCTGCGGTCTAGGCCGAGGGCGGCTCGCCGGCTCTCTATATCCTCTGCGCTGAGGGACATTTCGCCCGGCGCCCTGGCCATGGCCGCCAGTACGGCATCGCCTGGGGCGACGCGCATCAGGATGAAGGCGATTATGGTGATGAGGAGCAGGGTCAAGGCGGACAGGGCCGCCCGCCGCGCCAGGTAGTTGGCTGCGGGTGAGAGTTGAAGGATCATGCCCACGCCTCAGCCGGGCAAGCGGGCGGGTAAGAGAGAGTCCACTGGGCCGTCCGGTGCGGCTATTCGGCCCACACCCGCTCGAGGCGCTTCCCCTGGTACAGGCTGGAACCGCCCGGCTCCATGCCGTGGATATTTGACCAGACGGGCGTGCGCCGGGAGCTCCATTGGAACCATATTTTGGAGTTGGCGTCCCATATGGTGCGCTCGATTTCTTCCAGCAGAGCTTTCCGCTCGTCCCTGTCCAGGGTGCGGCTCTGGAGTTCGATCTTGTCGTCGAGTTCGGGCTCACATAGGCCTGGGAAGTTCTCGCTTCCTCCGCAGGAGTAGTGGTCCAAGAGTATGGAGTCGGGGTCGTCCAGCGGGAATGAGTGGCTGTGTCCGATCATCTCGAACTCGCCGGACCTGATTATTCGCTGGTATTCGACGGGTTCCACGGGCGTCACTTCGGCGTCGATGCCGACGGTACTGAGCTGTGCGGAGACGAACTCGGTCAGCGTCTGGAAGAAGGGGTAGGCCTGGGTCTTGATGGCGGTCTTGAGTCCGTCGGGGTACCCGGCCTGCGCGAGCAGCCGGCGGGCCTCGGCTCTTTCCGTCTCCTTATCGCCGTAGCCCGGCAGTTTCATCGCCTCCGATTCGTCGAGTCCCCAGGGGCCTCCCGGCGGCAGAATGGCTCCGGCATATCCCGGACCGAGTGCGAGGTCTGCGTCGGGTCTGGACATGGCGAGGGACACTGCGCGCCGTACGATGGGATCGTCGAATGGCGGCTTGCCGAGGTTGAGCTGGACGGTATTGCCTCCTGCGGACGGCGACCTGTATACGGTGATCCTGCCGGCGAAGTCCCGCTCAAGTGAAATGGCCTCTGGTTCGGTGATGATCGCGATGGCGTCTATGGCTTGGGTGCGTAGGGCGGAGATGCGCGTGGCGGGCTGGGGCATGACGAGGTACCGCGCCTCGTCGAGCAGTGGCAGCCCCGGTTCGTAGTATCCGGGGTATTTTCGCAGGACGTATTCGGAACCGCGGGTGACCGGGCCGGCAGTGAAAGGGCCGCTGCCGATGACGCTGGAGAACTGCATCATCGAGGGTGGAGAAAGCGCCTCGGTCTCCGCCCGCGGGAAGACCGACACGTATACGCTGGCCAGGTTGGGCAGGAACGATGCGGCTGGGAAGCCGGTCTCTACGATCAGCGTGGCGTCGTCCGGCGCCGTTACCTGTCCGGTCTCTCCGACATAGCGGGCGATGACCCCGGCGCGGCCGATGGAGAGGCCCTCGGGCGGTTCTATAACCCTGTCGAGGCTGAACTTGAGGTCGTCTGCGGTGACGGGCCGGCCGTTGTGCCACGTCGCGCCCTGCCGTAGGGTGAAGGCCCACGACGTGCCGTCTTCGGAGGATTCCCAGCCGGCGGCCAGGTCCGGGGCTACGGCCGAATGGTCTTCCGCCGGTATCCGGACTATCTGCGACAGCATCGGGTTACAGGGGTGGACGGACTGGTAGCTGGTGGCCTGCGCCATGGGGAGGTCGCAGCTGGTGGGGTCGCGTGCCTGCGCGATTCGCAACAGCCCCCCCGGCGTTCCACCGGGCGTTTCAGGCGCCTCACCGTTTCCACCGCTTACTGAAGTCGCGGTGGGCTGCGCCGCCGCAACGGGGGTGGCGGTGGGCGCGGCGGTAGGTTCCGGCTTAGGAGTGGCAGGGGGCGGGTCGGCCGCGCAGGCGAAACTTGCTAGCGCCAGGGCAAGCGCGGCGGATAGCGTTAATCTTTTGGCGGCTATGGAGAGGACGCTGTTCATTCGGTCTGTCCGTAAACCGCGCCCTCCGGCCGCACGGGTGAACCCCCGGCGCCGGTCCAACGGGCCGCCCGCTATGCCAGGAACCTGAGCGACTCGCCCCAGCGCGCCGAGTACTTGTCGGTCAATATGCGGAAGAAGCTCCAGTATTCCGAACTGAGGACGTCGGGCGTCGTCATGATAATAGCGTCCTCTCCGTCGGAGTAGTAACGCTTGCGCACTCCGACGTCTTGGAATCCGTACTTGCGGTATAGGGATCTGGCCGCGCCGTTCGAGGCCCGCACCTCCAAGGTGACGGTGCGTGAGACGTGTCTCATCGCGAGTTCCAAGGATGCAATCAGCAACAGTTCGCCTATGCCCTGCCTGCGCTCCGCGGGCCGGCTGGCGATGGTGGTGACGTGCGCCTCATCGAGGACGAACCAGACGCCCACAAACCCTCCGACGTGTTCTCCGGGGTGTGCCCTGGCAAAGAGTCCGATTTTCTGGAAGAGGAGCAGTTCCACGGCGTCGAGGGCTACGTCGACGGGGTAAGCGGCGACCGATCCTATGCCCCTGAACCTGCGTGACCTCTTAGCGATTTCCTGCTCGCCTCCGATAGCCGGCCTTGTGGCGACGAGGTAGGCGGCGTCTTCTCTCCGCAATTCCCGGCGGAACCTGGTGGGCCGTTCAAGTTCGGGAAAGGCATCTCTTTCGAGGGATGCCATGACCAGTGCGTCCGACCTCCGCGCCCTGCGGACGCTGTAGACGTTCGTTACAGACGCGGGGTTGCCCTTGTGTGCGGTATTGTTCATGAAAGCGGCAAGCGGATGGTGAGGTCCCGGCGCCTTGTGACCCGGATGGTGACACCAGGCGTGAATGTGTGCAAGGCGCTATCTTAGCAATGGCGCGGGAGGTGAGAAGCCCTTGGCGTCTTACCGCCGCGAGTTTCGCTGGCAGTCGTCCGGGAGTGGGGGTTCCTTCACGCCAGGCGCGTTTGGGACGTATAACTGGGCCAAATCCGGCCGTTAAACGGATGCACTGAGGGGCCGGCGGCGCGACACTTGACGTAGGCACAGTTCATTATCTTCGAGAACCTACCACGGCGGCGACAGAGACAATAGCATCGGACCGGCGGGCAGAAGGCCGGCGCCAGGGTGACGGCCCGAGCGCTCCGCCCCGCCGGCAAGCCGCCGCCGTGGTGTGGCGCATCGCAGGGCTGGCTCTACAGAACCGCCTTGAGCTAGCCATTGCCTTCTTGGCGGTGATCGCGGCCGCCGTCTTCCAGCTCTGGATACCGCAACTCCTTGGCGAGTCTGTGGACAGCGCTCTCGCACTGCTTGGCGGTTCTGAGGCCGACGGCGGGACGGTCCGCTCCAGCCTTATACAGACGGCGGTATTGCTCATCGTTGCGGGCGGGCTGCGCGGCGGATTCGCCATGCTCTACACCTATCTTGGCGAGTCTATAGGGCAGAGCATTTCATACAGACTGCGTCTGGCCTTTTACGAACAGCTCCAGAGGCTCAGCTTCAGCTATCACGACCGCGCGCCGGTGGGAGACATTCTCGCCCGCGGCATCCTGGACATCGAGGGTGTGCGCCGCTTCGTCAGCATAGGGATGCTGCGTTCCGTCTTCCTGGTGATCCTGCTTGGCGCGGGTTCCTACCTGATGATTTCGTCGAACTGGCAACTTGGTCTTATAAGCCTGAGTTTCGCGCCGATCGTGGCATGGCGGGCCGCGGTGTCGAGGCTGAAGTTGCGAAGGATGTGGATGAAGCGGCAGGAAAAGATGGGCGAGATGACCACCGTCATGGAGGAGAACCTCGGCGGGACTCGCGTAGTCAGGGCGTTCGCGGCCGAGGACTACGAGATGGCTAAGTTCAACGAGAAGTCTGACGAGGCGCTATCCCTATCCAACGACACCATAGGCGTCTGGGTGCGCAACTCCACCTTCATGACGTTTGCCTTCCTGGCAGTGTGGGCGCTGATCGTGTGGGTTGGCGGCCTGAAGGTGATCGACGGTGAAATGACGGTTGGCGCGCTGGTGGAATTTCTCGCCTACATGGGCATATTGCAGATGCCGGTGCGGATGCTGGGGATGATGGTAAACGGGTATGCGCGGGCTTCCACGTCCGGCGCCCGGCTGTTCGAGGTGCTGGACTTGGTGCCGGAGATCAGGGACAAGCCCGGCGCGAAAGACCTCGCGGTGACGCGCGGGGCGCTCAAGTTCTCGGACGTCCACTTCAGCTACGAGGACGAGCCTGTGTTGAGGGGTGTGTCGTTCGAGGCGCGTCCGGGCCACACCATCGGCATCGTCGGCCCTCCCGGCAGCGGGAAGTCCACCATCGCGCACCTCATCCCGCGTTTCTATGACTGCACTTCGGGCTCGATCTCCATAGATGGGCAGGACATACGGGACGTGACGCTCGATTCCTTGCGTCACGCCGTCGGGGTGGTGGAGCAGGACACTTTCATGTTCTCGACCACCGTCTACGAAAACGTGGCCTACGGAGACCCATACAGCCAGAGGTCGGACGTGGAGTACGCCACGGACATGGCGCAGCTCCACAGTTACGTTTCGAATCTTCCGCTTGGCTACGACACGCTGGTGGGGGAGCGGGGCGTCACGCTGTCCGGCGGGCAGCGCCAGCGGCTGTCCATAGCGCGCAGCATCATGCTCAGGCCCTCGGTGCTCGTCTTCGACGATTCGACGGCCGCCATAGACGCCGCGACGGAACAGCGCATAAGGGCGGCGCTGGCGGAGGTGACGAAAGACCGCACCGTGATCATCATCTCGCACCGCCTCAGTTCGCTGATGCACGCCGACGAGATCCTCTTCACCGAGGACGGGCGCGTCATCGAGAGGGGTAGCCACGAGGAGCTTATCGCGCAGGGCGGTAAGTACCGGGACCTGTACGAGTTGCAGATAAACCCCGCCGCGTCGTCTGGCGCGGAGCGCGAGGGGTCGGCGGACTACGGTCAGGGGGCGCGGCTATGAGAGGCAGGGGCGGCGGGGCATGGACCAGGCCCACCACCGGCGGCCGCCAGACCGGCGAGGAGATTTTCGGGGCCGCCTTCGACGGCCAGGTGGTCAGACGATTCATCCCTTACCTCCTGCCATACCGCAGGGTGCTGATCATCACGCTGGCGGCCGTGATGGTGTTCGGCGGCACGACCCTGGCATTTCCTCTGCTGGTCAAGTTCGGCATCGACTCAGGACTGTCCGGCTCCGGCAACCGGGGGCTGCTTGGCGCCGTAGCCGCAGGGCTGTTTGGCGCCGTGCTACTCAACTACCTGAGCAATTACGTACAGGAAATCATCGTTACCCGCGTCGCCATGAGGACGCTGTTCGACCTGCGGCGGGCCATGTACCAGCATCTACAGCGCATATCGATGTCATTCATGGACAAGACCGAGGTCGGCCGCCTCATGTCCCGCCTCCAGGGAGACGTTGCGGCCCTGCAGGAGTTCCTCGAGACGGTCGTGTTCGCCGTGGGGGACCTGATCATCCTGGTCGGTATCGTCGTCGTCCTGCTGGTACTCGATCCCCGCCTGGGTGGGCTGACGCTGATAGTCGTCCCCGCCCTTTTCATTGTGCGCATCGTGTGGCTGCCTTACGCCAAGCGCGCCTTTCTGAAGGCGCGGGAGATGGCCTCGATAGTGAATGGCGCTTTGAACGAGAACGTCAGCGGTGTTCGAGTCGTGCAGGGCATGGTGCGCGAGCGGGTCAACTTCGAAGCGTTCAACGAAAAGGCGGCTGAAACGCTGGCCAGCCAGCGGCGGGCGGCTTTATTTGGGCAGTCGTTGCTTCCAGTGGTGGACATTCTGACCGCGGGTGCGATGGCGATCGTGGTGGTTGTAGGCGGCAGCCTAGTGCTGGACAACGACCTGGAGGTCGGCGTGATGGTCGCATTTATGCTGTACGTTCAGCGTTTCTTCGATCCAATCCGCTCGCTGACCTTCCACTACAGCACGATGCAGCGGGCGATGGCCTCCGGTCAGAGGATTTTCGAAGTCCTCGACGTACCGGTCGGCATAAGCGACAAGCCGGACGCGGTCCGCCTAAAGAAAATCGACGGCTCCATCGAGTTCAAGAACGTCACTTTCGGTTACTTCCCGGACCAGCCGGTGCTGAAGAACGTCAGCTTCCGGGTGGAGCCGGGCGAGACGGTTGCGCTGGTGGGGCCTACGGGTTCAGGCAAGACGACCACCGCGGCGCTGGTGCACCGGTTCTACGAGGTGTGGGAAGGCGAGGTGAAGGTTGGAGGGTACGACGTGCGGGACGTAACCCAGGAGTCACTGGGCCGCCAGGTCGCCATGGTGTTGCAGGAGCCCTACCTTTTCACCGGCACGGTGTACGAAAACATCCGCTACCGCACGCTGGAGGCGTCGAGGGAGGACGTGGTGAACGCGGCTCGCGCCGTCGGCGCGCACGAATTCATCATGCGCCTTCCCGAGGGCTATGACACGATGCTGGCGCAGCGCGGGGGCAACCTGTCGATAGGTCAGAGGCAGCTGATCAGCTTTGCACGCGCCATCGTGGCGGACGCGAAGATTCTTGCCCTCGACGAGGCTACGGCAAACATAGACAGCTACACGGAGATGCTCATCCAGCAGGCGCTGGCCAGGCTGCTGGAAGGGCGCACGGGTAT
The DNA here is from genome assembly GCA_963663555.2 of Dehalococcoidia bacterium. Classification (GTDB taxonomy): domain Bacteria; phylum Chloroflexota; class Dehalococcoidia; order Lucifugimonadales; family Lucifugimonadaceae. The sequence goes on along the minus strand of CAXXNJ010000005.1, from coordinate 65,966 downwards.
GGTCATAGCGCATCGCCTCGCCACAATCAGGAACGCCGACCGCATACTGGTGCTACAGGACGGCCAGATCATAGAGACAGGCACGCACGACGAGCTGATGGAACGGGCGGGACTGTACGCGAGGCTGTACGCGCTGAATTACGCATCGTTCGACGACATGCCGGATGAGTTGATCCAAGAAGCCACGATGGGATACCGCGGGTCCACGTAACTTTGCGGCAGGGCGCCCCCGGCAGGATCCGTAGGGGCGATCCCTTGTGGGCGCCTGGCGGGGCGCGACGGGGCACGCGCTACGTCAGGGCGCGTGCGATGTTACCCGCCCCGCCGTCATTCCCGTTTTCACGGAAATCCAAAGGCACGGGGGCGCGTCGCGCGTTCTTGGCGTCGCGCGTTCTTGGCGTCGCGCGTTGTGGTTGGCGACGATTCCCCCCGCCGTGCCCCACCCCAGGCGCCCACAAGGGACGCCCCTACGATGTGTGTGCGTCACGTCTGAGCGGTCTACACGGCGCGCGGGTAAAATGGTACGCTGAAGCCCTACGGTCGGCGGTCGGATTGCCGGCAGCGGTCCTTTCTTCCAGGTACAGGATGGTCGCAGTTAGAGACAGCCTCCAGCCCGCCATTAGCAACGACGTGCGCCGCAACGTGCGGGACAGGGTGTTGTGGCTTTCGTGCGCCATGGTGCACTGGGCCAACTACGTCCGGCCGAGCGTGGACGGCGTAAAGGTGGGCGGACACCAGACGGCTTCCGCCTCTTCGGTCGCGCTGCTCACGGCTCTCTATTTCGAGACCCTGGACTCCTCCGACCGCGTGGCGATCAAGCCCCACGCCTCTCCCGTTTACCATGCCATCCAGTATTTGCTTGGCAATCTGCCTAAGCGTTACCTGACGCAGTTCCGGGCTTACAACGGCCTGCAGGCGTATCCCAGCCGCACGAAGGACCCTGAGGAGGTCGACTACTCCACCGGCGCCGTCGGGTTTGGCCCGGCAGCCGTCGCATTTGGCGCCCTTACGCGGAACTACCTGGCGTCGCACGACTTGGATCCAACCTCGGGCAGGTTCTTCGCCCACATCGGGGACGGGGAACTGGACGAGGGGTGCGTTTGGGAGGCCGCCGACGAGCACCTCGTGGAGGAGGTCGACCGCTGTATCTGGATCATCGACCTAAACCGGCAGAGTCTCGACCGCGTGATCCCCGGCATCAAGATCCGCCGCTTCCAGCAGATGTTCGAGGCGAACGGGTGGAAGGTCGTTACGGCCAAGTACGGTGCGCAGCTTACGGAGTTGATGGAATGGCCGGGCGGCGAGGCGCTGCGGACCCGCATCGACGACATGAGCAATGAGGAGTACCAGGGGATGCTCCGCATTCCTCCGGAAGAGGTGCGGCACAGGCTCATCGACGGTTCGGGAAGTCTGCGCCACGATCTGCGGCGACTCGTTTCCAACGTGCCGGACAATGAACTGGCGACGCGCATAGCGAACCTCGGCGGTCACGACGTCGAGACGCTTGTACGCTGCTACGAGGAGGCCTCGACTGCGGGCTGCCCGTCGGTCGTCTTTGCGTACACGATCAAGGGCTGGGGCCTGCCGACGGCGGGGGATCCCAGGAACCACGCGGCGATTCTCAGCGAGAGGGAGTTCACCAGCCTGGCCGACCGCTACGGCATGTCGCTGGATGACCCGTGGATGACCTTCCCTCCGGGCTCACCTGAAGACCGTTACATCAGGGATGCGGCCGAGCGGCTGCGGCGGCCGGAGCCTGAGCCGCAGGCCGAGCTGGAATTCAGCCAGACGAGCCTATCGGTTCCCTCGGTGACGTCGACCCAGGATGCGTTCGGCCGGATGCTGGTGGAGCTGGACCGCACCTCGCCGGCGGCCGCCAAGCGAATGGTCACCGTGTCTCCTGACGTGGCGACTTCCACCAACCTTGCCAGCTGGATCAACCGCGCCGGTGTATGGTCGCACGACCAAGGCCCGGACCACCTGGGCTTTGAGAACCGCACCCTGAAGTGGCTCTACCGCCGCGAGGGGCGCCACCTGGAGCTGGGCATCTCTGAAAACAACCTTTTCATGCTCCTGGGCCAGCTCGGACTTTCGGAGGAGCTTTCCGGTAGGCGCCTCATACCCATCGGTACGGTGTACGACCCGTTCATCAACCGCGGCCTGGACGCCTTCATCTACGGGGTATACCAGCAGTCGCGCTTCATCGCCGTGGCCACGCCTTCAGGCATATCGCTCAGCCCGGAAGGCGGCGCGCACCAGGGCATTCTGACGCCCGGATTCGGGATTGGCGTGCCGGGAGCCGTCTACTACGAGCCGGCCTGTGCGTTGGACCTCGAATGGATCCTCCTCGACTCGGTGCGCAAGATCGGCAGGGGTGAGGGTGAATCGGTCCTGCTGCGACTTAGCACCAAGCCGTTCGACCAGGCCCCGTTTGAGCCGGAGGGAGGCGAAGAGGGGCTGGCCGTCCGCCGGGAGCAAGCGCTTAAGGGGTGGTATCGCTTACGGCAAGCGGGGGATGACGCAGAGGAGACGGCGCACATCTTCGTGGTGGGTGCAATGGCGCCGGTCGCATTGGAGGCCGCCGCCCGTCTCAGCGACGAGGGCGTGGAGGCGAACGTGTTCGTCGTGACTAGCCCAGACCTGCTCTACAGGCGCGTCCGTGACGTGGCGGCTAATAGGATGCACGGCCACGGAGCGGAGGAGGACGATCCGACCGGCCTGCTGATGCCGCACGAGTTGGGCCTGCCCATAGTGACTGTGATCGATGGCCATCCACAGTCCCTGGCATTCCTGGGCGGTGCGCTGCACTGCCGGGCGATCAACCTTGGCGTAGACGCGTTCGGCCAGTCGGGCAGCGTGCCGGAGCTGTACCGCAACTTCGGCATCGACGCCGAGGGCATCGCCTCGGCAACCCTGTCCTTCTTCGACTGACCTGGGGCCGCGGGGCCGCGATTTTCACCCCGCCGTGTACAGCCTCACGCCGGACGGTGGAACTAGAGCAACCTGTTCTGCCTGCGCGACGGGTGGTTGCCGTAGGGGGCTCCGGCGTGGTCCATTCCGGGGCCCGTCGCCTTCCGGCCGCCGGGGGTGCGGACGATGAAGCCGATCTTTAGCAGGAACGGCTCTACGACGTCGGTCAGTGTCTGCTGCTCCTCGTTGATCGTTGCTGCGAGCGCCTCGATGCCTGCCGGGCCGCCGTTGTAGTTGTGCGCCAGCGTCCGCAGGTACAGCCTATCGAGCCGGTCCAGTCCGATGCCGTCCACTCCCTCCAGCTCCAACGCCTCTTGCGCCACCTTCAGGGTCGCCTCGCCGCTGGACTCGACCTCGGCGTAATCGCGCACCCGCCGCAGCAGGCGGTTGGCTATGCGGGGGGTGCCGCGGGAGCGCCGGGCGATTTCGTCGGCGGCGTCCTGGTCGACGCTGATCCCCAGGATTCCGGCGGACCGTATGACGACCTGGGACAACTCGGCCTCAGAGTAGTAGTCAAGGTGATATGCCAGGCCGAAGCGCTCTCGAAGCGGTGCGCTCAGCATTCCGGCGCGCGTTGTCGACCCCGCAAGTGTGAACCTTTCAAGCGGCAGGCTGATCGTCTTGGCAAAGGCCCCGGATCCGGTGACGAAGTCCACTCGGAAGTCTTCCATGGCGGAGTAGAGGTATTCCTCGACTGCGCTGGATAGGCGGTGTATCTCGTCGATGAAGAGGATGTCGCCCTCTCTGAGGTTGGATAGCAGGCCGACGACGTCTGCGGGCCTTTCCATGGCCGGCCCGGAAGTGTGTGCAAGTTCGCTGCCCAACTCCCTGGCGATGATGTGGGCCAGCGTGGTCTTTCCAAGGCCGGGCGGGCCGTGAAAGAGCACGTGGTCTAGGGCTTCATCGCGTCCATTCGCCGCCCGCACCGCTATGGCCAGGGCGTCAACGACCGCCCGCTGGCCGACGTATTCGCCGAAGCTGCGCGGCCGCAAGTCTCTGGCCGGCTTGCGGCCGTCCTCTGCCGGCGCCTCTACGGCCTCGGGCCGCTCGGTGGGGCTTTCCTTTCCTACGACGGTTTCTCTGGCCATCCCGGCTCCTCGCCGCTCACGGCGAATTCGCCTCTTGTCCGCGGCCCGCCTGGCTGCGGAACACTTCGCGGATCAGTTCCTGCACGTCGTCTTCCAGGCCATCCCTTCTGGCGATAGCCTCTTCGACGCTATCCCGTGCCTCGACCGGCCTGTATCCGAGATTGACCAGGGCATCGATCGCCTCAATGCGGGAATCCCGCTCCCTTTCCCTGGACGCTGCATCGGGAATGCCCTCGTCGCGCAGCAGGGCGGTGGCGGTCACCTTGCCTCGCAGGGTGGCGACCATCTTCTGTGCGGCGCGTGCGCCGACGCCAGGCAGCCTGGTCAGGACTCCCATGTCCTCCGACTCGATGGCGCGGGCTATGACCGACACGGGGAATACGAGGGCGGCCGCTGCCCTCGTTGGGCCTATGCCCTCCACCTGCATCAGCTGCTCGAAGAACTCACGCTCGCTCGGACTCCGGAAACCTACGAGCAGGGGCTTGGGCTGCCGTTCCGTGACGTGGTAGTAGATCTCCAGTTCGATCTCTCCGCCTTCACGCAAGCCTTCATTCGTCAGGGATTGCTGGACGAACGTGGGCAAGGTGACGTCGTACCCCACGCCGCCGCAGACGACTACCGCCTGCCCCGGATCGTGGCTCAACAACCGCAACTCGCCCTTAAGGTAGCTGATCATGGCGTTCGCAATCTCTGGCTCAAGTCTGGCCCCGTTCGGCGCACATTCGCTTCAATACCCTGCGGAACATCTTATGCCTTGCCAACGCCGGACGACCTTCTACCCCGTCTCCGCCCTGCCTCTGCCGCCGCTCCCGCTTTGCTGCCTACAACCATGGCGTGGCAGATCGCTATGGCAAAGGCGTCGGCCACGTGCTCGTTCCTAGCGGCGCCCGGCTCTTCCAGGTGTGCGGCCACGGCGCGCTGCACCTGCTGCTTGCCTGCCCTGCCGGAGCCGGTCACAAAATTCTTGGCCCGCGTCGGCTGGTAGTGGAACACCGGAATCCCGGCCTCCGCCGCTCCCATGCAGACGACTCCACGGGCGTGGCCCATCACGATGGCGGTCTTTACGTTCGGATATCGGGTGTAGAGGTCCTCAATCGCCATCGCCTCGGGGGAGTGTTCCGAAATGACGCTGCGGATATCCCTGTAGATGGTCAACAGGCGCTCTTCCAACGACGCATCGGCCGCCGTCGAAACCACGCCACCCTCCACCGCAGCGTACTTGCCGTTCTCCGTGTCGATAACGCCGTAGCCGGTGTTCCTCAGCCCGGGGTCCACTCCGATTATTCTCAACTGAAGTCTCCCGCGCCCACGCGGGACGCTCCCCGCCGTTGAACAACTCCGATGCCGTCAAGCTGACCGCGCCGCGCCATGCGGCGAAAGCGGCGCGCTCCGATTCTACGAGGTTTACGACATAGTGCATCTCTTGATGTCCATGAGGGCCTGGCGGCTGCGCCGGTTCCGCAGAATGCACTACGATATTGCGGCGCAGGCAGAGACATGGAGGCAGGACTTGCAGATCCGCCAATTGAGGCAGTCGGACTCCGACGCCGTTCGAGAGTTGGATGAACTGATACTTGGGGCCGACCGCTCCAAGACGTGGGCTACTTACATGGAGAGATTCCTGGCAGTCAGCGAACTGGATGCTCTTCCGCATCCGCCGTGGGGCTGCTTCGTGGCGGAGGGCAACGGGGAGATCGTGGGATTTCTCTTGGCGGAAAGACAGTCGTCCGGATACGGTCTGCCGCCCGGCGCCCGCGTCGTTGCATTGACGGTACGGCCTGACATGCAGCGGAGAGGGCTGGGAAAGCGGCTGATCGACGCACTGGCCGGCGCGTGCAGGAGTGAGGGCATCGAGCGCATCTACTCGGTGCTCAGGGCGGAAGACGAGCGCGACGCCGCGTTCCTAACGTCCTGCGAGTTCGAGACGGCCTCCGTACGCGTCTTCTCGAGGAAGGTCTGAACCCTCGTCGCCCCCACAAGAGCAAGGCCCAAGTGACAGTCCCTCAGGAAATGCGGACCGACGGGCGATAATTCAAGAGGCGAGGTCAATGGAAGACTTGGCGGCGGATACCCCGTCGCTTTCCGACAGGGCACCCAACGTGGCCTCCGTGCCGCAGCGCAGCCCCCTGCGCTACCCGGGCGGCAAGACCTGGCTCGTGCCGCAAATTCGGAAGTTCCTGGCGGGGCTGGGATCCAGGCCGGAGGTGTTAGTCGAGCCGTTCGCAGGCGGGGGAATCGCGTCCCTAACGGCCGTGATGGAAGGCTACGTGGACCGCGCAGCGCTCTGCGACAAGGACCCCGACGTAGCCGCTTTCTGGCGGTACATGCTGGAAGACCCGGAAGAACTGGCCGGGCGCGTAGAGGGTTTCGATGCAACTCCTGAGAACGTGAGCGCCGTGATCGCCAATGCCGGGGTTTCCGGCATGGGCGCCGCCTTTCGTACGTTACTGCGCAACAGGGTCAACCGGGGCGGCATCATGGCCAAGGGCGCTTCTGTGATGAGGCAGGGAGAGAACGGCAACGGGATCGCTTCCCGCTGGTACGCCGGCACTCTCGCCAAGCGCATCCGCGACATAGCCCGCTATTCCGGCCAACTGGAGTTTTTCCAGGGCGACGGCGTGGAGATGGTGGAACTGTGCAAGGACAATGCGTCGGCCGCGTTCTTCATCGATCCCCCGTACACTGCCGCGGGCAAACGGGCAGGCCGGCGCCTGTATGCGTATAACGACATCGATCACGGTGATCTGTTTGAGCGCGCGTCGAGAGTACGAGGCGCCTTCATGATGACCTACGACGAGAGCCCGGACGTGATCGACATGGCGCGCAGGCACGGATTCCACCTGGCCAAGGTCCCAATGAAGAACACTCACCACGCGGTGATGCATGAACTGCTTGTCACGTCACACAGGCTGAACCTTTGAGCAGGCGGCGGCGGTTGGGGATAGGCGACCGCTCTTTGTATCCGGCATTGACGCCAAGACGGGGCCTTTCGATGCCGGAAACGGCGCACCGCCCGTCATGGTCTTAACTTTAGGGACGGCGGCGTAGAATGTCCGTTTCCACATAGGCGCCGGAAAAGGCACAGGGCGACAAGGTGTTCGGGAGGGCGTCAGACGCAAGGAGCGCATCATGGCAAACGCAGTAGTGCATTTTGAGATTGTGGGCAGGGACCACGAAGCCTTGCAGCAGTACTATGGCGACCTATTCGATTGGAAGATCACGCAGGCATCACCCGATTTCCCGTATGGCTTGGTAAGCGCCAGGGATGGGGACAAGGGGATTGACGGCGGCATCGGAATGGTTCAGACGGGTGGAGAGCCGCAGTTGACCTTCTACGTTGAAGTGGAAGACATCCAGGCGTCGCTGGACAGGGCGTGCGCGCTTGGCGGTGAGACGTTCGTGCCTGTGACCACGATCCCGGGCATGGTGACGTTCGCGCACTTCAAAGATCCGGAAGGCAACCTGGTAGGCCTGGTCGCTTCGGATGTCCCGCCTGCGGAATAGGCTCGCAACAGCCTGAAACTACCGGCTTGGCCCTGCCGAAGAGGTGGACGGAAGCCGCCTGAGGGCCGGAAGCGAACTGCGGGAGAGACTCTATGGCTGATCTGTGGTTCCAGCCCACTGAACTGGTCTACCTGAAGGTACACGTTCGGGGGCCGACGAACTGGCACTTTCTCGAATTGAGAGACGGCCAGGGCGGCTTCGGGCTTGCCGAAATGGCCGGATCGGTTGACGGGAGGGACGTTCCGGCCTTGGCTGCGCGTCTGGCGGGCCGGCTGCGCGGCGAGCCGCTCGATTCCGACGGGGCGGTCCTGAATATGCTGAGGCTGGGATCCGGCGCTCTTGCTGAGGACCAAGTACTTGCCGCGGCCGTCAGTCCACTGCGCGCCGCCGTGGCCGACGCGCTTGCTCGTCGGGCGCAGCTGCCGCTGTCGGACTACCTGCGCGCCGAGGCCGGTCGTCCGGGTGAGCCGCCGCGCCGCGTGGAGCTGTACGCCAACGTCAACCGCTCGATGCTGCCCGATGACAGGGGCTCCGTAGACCGCTCCCCCGGCGCCTTCGCTTCTGCCGCCACGGCAGCGGTGCAGGCGGGCTTTCGCACGGTGAAGTGCGCGCCGTTCGACGAGTGCCGTGCGCCCTACGACGCGCCCGGCCTGCCGACCGAGGCGCAAGACGGCCTTGAGCGCGTCGCAGCGGTGCGGGAGGCGATAGGAGGTGGCGCAAAGCTGTACGTCGACTGCCACAGCCGCTTCGATCTCGATTCCGGCATTGCGGTTGGGGAGGAGCTGGCGAACATCGGCATAGACTGGTTCGAGGAGCCGGTCGATCCCATCGGCAACCGGGAAGACTTGCTGGACATCAGAGAGGGGGTGGATCTTCCGCTGGCAGGCGCCGAGCACGGCTACGGGGTAGACCTGTTCCGCTCGCTAATCGAGTCGGAGGTCTTGGACGTAGTGATGCCGGACGTTCTGTATTGCGGTGGCCCGGTCGAGGCATTTTCCATCGGGTGCGAGTTAGAGGAGATTAAGCCCGGCTCCGTTTCGATGCACTGCCCCTCCGGGCCGGTCTCTTTGGCCGCGAGCGCGCACGCCACGGCGGCCTTCGGCAACCGGTTGCCGCTGGAGCACGCCGTCTACGAGGCCGACTGGCGCGCCGAGACGCTGGAACCCATGGAGCGGATAGTAGACGGACACATAGAGCTCAGCGAAGAGCCGGGAATCGGCTGCGTAGTTGACCTTGGGGCGATGTTCGACAGGCTGGAACGCTGGACGCCGTGATCCGGGCAGGCGGTAATGGCTGCTAAGGGCGCTCAAGCGGCGGTGGGCCACAGGTCTCGCCTGCTGAGCAGGGAACGGCTGCTCAGGCGGATGGACTACCTCGAGACAGGCACACGCGGAATCTCAGTGACGATGTGCCCGCCGGGGAGCGAGTTCGGCCCGGACTGGGATTGGCTGCCCCAGCAGGCCCGCCGTTCGCAGGCCGGACTGGCGCTGGTGGAGTACGGCACTGACAGTTCCGCCCGTCTCGCCGTCGCCCCGCCGTTCCCAATACTGGAGCCGGTGTCCGGGCCGGGCATGGCTGCACTAGAAGATCTCCTCGCCGAGCCGCGTACGGTTGGCATCGTGCTGTTGCGGTTCGGGCACTACGCCGTCGGGGTCGCACATGATGAGACGCTGCTTGTGACCAAGAGCGGCTCGCGTTACGTCAAGGGCGGGCACAGGGCCGGCGGGCAGTCGGCGAACCGCTTCCGGCGCAACCGGGAGAAGTGGATACGAGAGTTCTTCGACGAGGCATGCGGAGTGGCGCAGGCGCGATTCGAGCAGTCCGAAAGGCGGATCGACTGGCTCGCGCTCGGCGGCGACAAACATACGGTGGGCCGTTTTCTGAAGCGTTGCCCGGCGTTGTCCGATCTGGCGGATCGGACGACGCCCTCTTGGGTGCCGACGCACCGGCCGGGCCGCGGCGAGCTGGACGAGGCGGTCCGATTCATATGGTCTTCCACGGTGTACGAGCAGGCCGGTTAGCGTTGTGCGACCGGCCTCCGTTGCGCCCACGTGCATAGCGGCCGCGTGACCGGAGGAGAGCGGGATCCGGCCATTCTTGGCCGGCTAGGTGTAGAGCATATTTCGATCTTTCACTGACGGAAGCGGTTGCGGATTTTCACCCCGTTGGGGGTTTTAGCGGTGTTTTTCCTGGCGCAGGCCGGTTCATGGAGGGCGGTATCAGGCGGCGCCCGATTTGCGGGTAGAATCAGCGCAGAGACAGCGATAGACCCCCGCCGCCAACAGGAGCAGTCGTGCAAGCAAGCAACAAAGTAATCAAAGCCGCACGCGTCGCCAACGCAGAACTGACCGCATGGCTGCCGGACCACGCAATCCTCATCGACCAGGGACGCATCTCGGCAGTTACGCCGTCGGCCCAGTTGCCGGACGACGTTTCGTCCAAGTACGAGATTTACGACTTGGGTGACGTTTCACTGCTGCCGGGGCTGTGCGACGCCCACTGCCACATGCACTGTTCAGCCGAGGCGGAGGCGCAGCAGCAGGCCCTCACCGAGAAGCCCGACAGGCTGCTCATTCGCGCCGTCAACGCCATGAGAAAGATCCTCATGAGCGGAACGACGACCGTCCGGGACATCGGCGCGCGGAACGACGTTTCGTTCACTGTTCTGCAGGGAATCAACGCAGGGGCGATTCCGGGCCCCAGGCTCATCTGCGCCGGCACGCCGATAACGATCACGGCCGGGCACTGCTGGTTCTTCGGGACGGAGGCCGACACCAAGGAGCAGGTTGTGCAGGCCATCCGAACGCAGGTCAAACTGGGCGCGAGGGCGATCAAGATGATGGCGACCGGAGGGATGTTCACCCCGACGGCCAATCCCAGGATGCCTCAGTACGACGTGGACACGCTGCGGGCAGCCGTGCACGAAGCAGAGAGGATGGGCGTGCAGATAGTCGCACACACACTCTCGGCGCAGGGAACCCGCAACTGCGTCGAGGCGGGGATACACCACCTGATACACGCCCGATGGCTGGATATCGATCCCATGAAGAAACTGGCGTTCGACCCGAAGGTAGCAGAGCGGATGGCCGAGAATGGACAGTGGGTAGACCCGACCATCGGCCATCACCTGCTGGGCGACGAGGCGAGAGCGGCCTTGGGAGAGCCTGCGTCGGTACAGCCGTGGTCGATGCGGCAGGCGGTCATCACGGAAGAGGAACATATCGAAACTCTCCAGGGTATGCTCAACGCCGGGGTCCGCTTCACCGCCGGCCTAGACATGGGCATGCCGTACGCAGACCATGCGAACTCCGCCGCCAACGCATGGTCGTTCCACGAGTGGCTCGGATGGGACACCTGGAAGGCGATACGCGCCAACACCGTAGACACGGCGGAAGCTCTGCTCGTGGGCGACCAGGTGGGCCGCATAGAGCCAGGAAAGATCGCAGACCTGGCGGCCTTCCGGGGAGACCCGGCAGCCAACATCCGTAAATTGATCAACGCCAGTACAGTGGTGCAGGGCGGCCGCGTGGTCAAGCTGAACGGAGAGGCGCTGGCCTAACGGCTAGTTGGCCGGGTGGATCTACGTGGGTTTACGATTGGGTGAGCACTCAGCAAGACGCGACTACAGGTTCAGCAAATGGATCGGGAACCGACCGAATCAACTCCGGGGCCTGGCGACAGTGGCCTGTTTTTATCTCGTTGCCTCTCTATAGACCTTGAAGTCGACACCCGAAATCACTACATCCGCGCTTTTGCCGGAGTACGGTAGGATACCGGCCAATCCCTGATCTTCCCCACTGCCCGCGACAGCCTAAGCCGGGCGCTGGCCAAGCTGGACGACCTTGCCGACGGCGCGGACTTCCTGCTCGGTCACAACCTTATCGCCTTCGATCTGCCCCACTTGCGGGCCGCAAATCCGAGCCTGCGGCTATTGCAGTTGCCGGCTGTGGATACGCTCAGGCTGAACCCCCTCGCCTTTCCCCGCAACCCATATCACCACTTGGTCAAGCATTACCAGGACGGTCGGCTCAGACGAGGGCGCATCAATGCCCCCGAACTTGATGCCAGGCTTGCCTTGGAGGCCTTCAATAGCCAGCAAAAGGCCCTGCGCAATACACCACCCCGCCTGCTGACAGCATGGCACTGGCTAACTACGGCTCACGATGGCGCTGGATTCGACAGGGTGTTTACGCATCTGCGGCGCTCGCAAAGGCCACAGAACGCCGAGTCACGTGACGCCATCGGTAAATTTCTAGCAGGGAATTCCTGCCAGACATACGCCCAAGAGATCACGGCTGATGCAGTCCGGCACGGTTGGCCGCTGGCCTATGCCCTGGCGTGGCTATCGGTGGCTGGTGGCAACTCGGTCATGCCCCCCTGGGTACGCCACCAGTTCCCTGATGCGGGCCGGCTGGTGCGCCGTCTGCGCGACACCTCCTGCACTAATAATGACTGCGGCTGGTGTAGGGAGAGGCATGACGTTGACAAGGAACTGACCCGCTGGTTCGGCTTTTCCGATTTTCGACCGGAGCCTGAGGACGAGTCTGGGAGACCAATGCAGCGGTCCATCGTCGAGTCTGCGATGGCCGGGAAGCACGTGCTGGGAATTCTGCCCACCGGTACCGGCAAATCGCTCTGTTATCAACTCCCGGCGCTGTCTCGTTACGATAAGACCGGCGCACTGACGGTAGTGATCTCACCGCTGGTTGCCCTCATGGCCGACCAAGTTGCAGGGCTCAAAGCGAAGGGTATTGAGTCTTGCGTCACCATAAATGGGCTACTGTCGATGCCGGAGCGGGCCGATGCGCTGGACAGGGTGCGAATGGGCGACGCGGGCATCCTCATCGTTTCACCCGAGCAGCTTCGCAACGTCCCCTTTCGCCGCGCACTAGAGCAGAGAGAGATAGGTGCTTGGGTGATCGACGAGGCCCACTGCATTTCAAGGTGGGGTCACGATTTTCGGCCGGACTACCGCTACCTAGGTCGATTTATCCGCGAAAAGGCCGGTGATGGGCCGCCGCCGGTCTTATGCCTTACCGCCACCGCCAAACCCGACGTCAAAGCCGATATCGTACGCTACTTTCGCGACGAGCTCGGTGTCGAACTCAATGTCTTCGACGGTGGAGCGCAGCGCACCAATTTGGATTTCGTAGTGGTGCAGACCAGTGGCGGGGGAAAGTTCGCCCACGTTCATCAGATTCTGGCCGCCGATCTGCCGGCGAATGAACCGGGCGGAGCCATCATCTATTGCGCAACTCGGCGGCAGACCAAAGAGTTGGCGGGCTTCCTACAGTCAAAAGGCGTGAGCGCGGACCACTTCCATGCGGGGCTGCAACCTGAGACTAAGAAAAACGTCCAAGAGAGCTTCATACGCGGCGAACTACAAGCAATTGTCGCTACCAACGCCTTCGGCATGGGCATTGATAAGCCCTACGTGCGGTTGGTCATTCACGCCGATATTCCGGGTTCACTGGAGAACTACCTGCAGGAAGCAGGCCGGGCCGGGAGAGACCGGCAGACGGCGCGCTGCGTACTGCTCTTTACGCAGGAAGACGTTGAGCGTCAGTTCGGCATGTCGGCCAGTTCCCGGCTCACAAGGCGGGAGATCCATGGTGTCCTGAGAGCCCTGCGGAACTTGGACCGCAAGAAGCGCCTGGATGGCGTGATTGAGGCCACGCCAGGTGAAATCCTGGGCGAGGACGAGGAAGGCGCGTTCGAGCGAGATTCTATTACGGATGACACCCGGGTGAAGACCGCAGTGGCATGGCTGGAAGAAGCGGTACTACTCACCCGCGAAGAAAACCGGGTGCAGATGTTCCCATCCTCGCTAAGGGTGAATTCGGTTGAGCAGGCGCGGGACAGGCTCCAAAGGGCCCGCATCAACGATGCTTACCGCAGCCAACTGCTGGCGCTATCCGAAGCGCTGATCGAATCGGATCCGGACGAGGGCATCTCCACTGATGAACTGATGGGCCGCTCCAGGCTTACGTCGGAGGGCGTGCGCCACGCGCTGCACGACCTAGGCGGTTTGGCATTGCCAGCAACGACACCCCATTGACCGCCTTTGTCCATACGGGTGTGAAGCGTTCCTCGAGAAATCGCTTCGAAGAGGCGGTGGAGCTTGAAGAGTCTCTGATCGACCTTCTACGCGAGACGGCTCCGGACATGGGCGTGGGAGATAAGACCATCCTGCATCTCCGCCGCGCCAACCAGCGGCTCAAGGACGAGGGAAACTCACACGCACTACCCGAGATTCTCTGGAGGATGATCCGCGGCATCTCATCCGACGGACGCGGTGAGGGTGGCGTGGTGGAAGCCTCGGAGTGAGGCGGCGGGATACGGAAACCGTGCAAGTGACGTTGCAACGCGAGTGGCAAGACTTGGCAAAGATTGCCGAACAGCGCCGGGCGGCCGCCGGGAGATTGCTGGACCATCTGCACACGTGCCTTCCGCCGGGAAGCCGGGGAACCGACCTCCTGGCCGAGACGACCCTCGGCAAGCTCCTGAGGGCCGTCGAGTCCGACCTCATCCTAAAGAGCCAGATCAGGGACCCCGCCAAATTGATGGACCGCGCTCTATTGTGGCTTCACGAGCAAGAGGTCATCAGGCTGAACAAAGGGCTGGCGGTGTTCCGTCCCGCAATGACCATCCGGCTGCAGCCGGAGCGACGCGGATTCGCACGGGCCGATTTTGCGCCTCTGAAACTTCACTACGACGAGCAGACGCGCCAGATCCACGTAATTGCCGAGTACGTCCAACGCGGTCTTGGCGCAATGGCTGACGCAGTACGCCTCGCCATGGACTATTTCAGCCTGCACCGCAAGCAGTTCCTAGACCGATGGCTTCCAGACCGCGAACGGGAAATATCGAGGCAAACCACTCCAGAGTCATGGCAGACCATCGTCGAAAGTCTCAAGAACCCAGTACAACGCCGCATCGTGGCGGACGATCGCGAGCAGACGAACGTGTTGGTACTGGCCGGGCCCGGCTCCGGCAAGACCAAGGTTCTGGTGCATCGAATCGCCTACCTGGTAAGGGTTAGACGAGAAAATCCCCGCGGCATTCTGGCCCTCACCTATAACCGGCACGCAGCGGTGGAGGTCCGTCGCCGGCTTGCAGACATCATCGGAGACGATGCCCGCGGGGTAATGGTGTTGACTTGCCATGCCTTGGCCATGCGGCTCGTCGGTGCAAGTTTTTCGGGACGTGCGAATCGTCTGAAGGAAGGAGATTTCCGGGACGTGTTGCTTCAGGCAATCGCATTGCTGCGTGGGGAAGGATTGCCGCCCGACGAAGCGGACGAGTATCGCGCCCGACTGCTGGCGGGTTTCCGGTGGATACTCGTAGACGAGTACCAGGACATTGGCCCGGATCAGTATGAACTCATCTCCGCCTTGGCAGGTAGAACCCTTTCCGCCGAAGACGACAAGCTTAGCCTCTTCGCCGTTGGCGACGACGATCAAAACATCTATGCCTTCAATGGCTCGTCGGTGGAGTTTATCCGGCGCTTTGAGGCAGACTACGGAGCAAGACCGGCATTCTTGGTCGACAATTACCGCTCCACGGCGCACGTTATCGAGGCCGCCAACAGCGTGATCGAACCGGCGCGGCAGCGCATGAAGAGCGCGCATCCAATCCACATCGCCCGCTCGCGAGCAAAAGAGCCTCCGGGGGGTGCATGGGCCAGGCTAGACAATGTCGGCCGCGGGAAAGTCCAGGTACTACCGGTTGGCGACAGCCCCATCTCTCAGGCGCAGGAGGCGGTCGGTGAGCTTCAGCGTTTGTCCGGCCTCACTCCTGACTGGGAATGGTCTTCTTGCGCGGTGGTGGCGCGAGACTGGAAATACCTAGACCCGGTGCGCAGCCTATGTGAACTTGAGGAAATTCCTGTGCAGATGGCGAACGAGGACTTCTCGGGAATATGGCATCTGCGAGAAACCGGGGCGCTGCGGAATTGGCTAAGGGGCAGAGATTCCGACTTGGTGACAGGTGCAGACTTGGACGGGTGGATGGGCGCTCAAATCCAGGTCCCATGGACCGAACTCCTACAGGAGGCCGTAGCCGAATACGCGCTCGAGACCGGCGGTGCGGAAACTCCAGCGGACCGCTTCATTGAATGGCTCGCAGAATGGGGAAGCGAAGCGCGCCGACGCCAGCGGGGACTACTGTTGTTGACCGCCCATCGCGCAAAGGGCCTAGAGTTCGACCACGTGGTTGTTTTAGACGGAGCTTGGGGCCGCGTCGATTCCGGCGAGGACCGGGATGCACCACGACGGCTCTATTACGTGGCCATGACCCGCGCGAGACAGACGCTATCCCTGTTGCAGTTCCCAGGGCCGCACCCGTTCCAAGATGCCCTTAAGGACAGTCCGGCGGTCACGTGCCGCAGAACCCCAGTGAAATCGCCGTCTTCAGCGCCCGAACTCGCCCGCCGCTATCGACGGCTCAGCTTGAGCGACGTGTTTCTCAGCTTCGCGGGCTACCGGCGCTCTGATGATCCGGTGCATCGCGCCATCGCCTCGCTCTCGCCAGGCGACCCGCTGAATGTGAGAGTTATATCGAATCGTTGGGAACTTCTAGATCGCAACGGGGTAGTCGTCGGACGACTGTCAAACAGCTTTGAGCCGCCAGACGGTATGCGCTGCATCTTTGCAACGGTCTTTGCCGTCGCCACCTGGGACCGAGAGCGTTCCGAGCCTCAGTACCAAGAGCACCTTAAGTGCGACATCTGGGAAGTGGTGGCGCCGGAGTTGGTGTTCGAGCCGGCTTCGTAATGCGACGCGGCCAATTTTCGGCCAGGCCGGTCACTCTCACTCCAACGGGTCGCGCTGACTACGTTTCGCAAAGTACCGATGGTAAAAGTGTTGCCGAAAGCGGCTTAGTGCAACGCTACGCGGCGAGCTAGTAGAACGTTCCTGCGTCTCCGGATTCACTGTCATCGGTGGCGGTTCCGGCGTGGGCATGGGCGAGTTGTTCGTCGAAGCCCCAGCGGAGGACGCGCATGTCGGAGCCTATGGGCATCCATTGCATGCCCTGCTCGATGCGCCTGGCGGCTTCTGCGCCGTCGCCGCAGTGGATGCCGGTTGGTACTCCGGCGCGCTTGGCTGCGGCTACGACTTTTTCCACGGCGGCGACGTGGTCGGGGTGGCGATTGTCCACTCCAACGGGCACTCCCAGCGAGTTGGCAAGGTCGTTTGGGCCGATGAAAGCGACGTCCACGCCCGGCACGGCGAGGATGTCGTCTATCTGCGCGACGGCTCCGGCGTCCTCGATCATGCAGACCACGGTCACGAGGTCGTTGGCCTTCTCGTAGTAGTCGGCGCCGTACACGACGAGTCCGCGTGCAGAGCCGATGCCCCGTACTCCGTCGGGGCGGTAGCGCGCTGCGGCCACGGCGCGGCGTGCGTCGTCGGCATTCTTGACGTCCGGCACCACCACGCCGAGGAAGCCGATGTCGAGGACTCGCTTGATCCACGCCGGGTCGTTCCAAGGTATGCGTGCGAAGGGGACTTTGCCGCTACCGCCCATGGCGCGCAGGCAGTGGATCGCAGTCGACACGTCTACGGGGTTGTGCTCAAAGTCGATGTTTATCCAGTCGAGGTCCGTGCGGGAGAGCACCTCGACGACCGTGGGGTCTCCGGAGGTCGACCATGTTCCGATGGCCGGTTCTTCGGCGGCCAGCTTGTCCTTTACGGGGTTGTTGTCCATATCGCATCCTGCCAGTCAATGATTGCAAAGGGGAAGCTTACAACCATGCGCCCAACTCCGCAGCCGCTCCAAGCCTGTCATAAACTGCCGGTGGAGGCCTTGGGCGCGTGCCCGCGTCAGCCGCGCATGGGGAGAACGAGGCCGCCGGGATGCGCGGCGGGCAGCCGCGTCAACCCGGCGAATGCCGTGACGGGCAGATTGAACGTATGCCAAAGCAGGACAGACTTTCGGTCTACGCCGCGATAAGCGGCATCGGCGCCGTGCCGGTCTTCTACAACGAGGACGTAGGGACCGCGGCGGCGATAGCGCGGGCCTGCTTCGGCGGCGGCATGACTGCGCTGGAGTTCACCAACCGGGGCAGTGGCGCGCTGCAGGCGTTCCAAGAGCTGCACGGCATAGTTTCCGGTGAGATGCCGGAGGCCATTCTGGGCGCAGGCTCGATACTCGATCCGTCCACTGCCGCGCTGTTCATCAATTCCGGCGCAAGATTCATTGTCGGGCCGGTCTCTAACGTCGAGGTGGCCCGCGTGTGCAATCGCCGCAAGGTGGCCTACATTCCCGGTTGCGGCACAGCGTCCGAGGTGTCGCAGGCGGAGGAGTGGGGCTGCGAAGTCGTCAAGCTCTTCCCGGCGCGCGCCAGCGGGGGCCCGGGCTTCATAAGGGAGCTGCGCGGTCCGATGCCGTGGTCGTCGATCATGCCGACTGGCGGCATAGGCGTGGACCGGGAGTCTCTTCAGCCTTGGTTCGACGCTGGAGCAGTTGCCGTAGGACTCGGCTCCGCTCTCGTCACCGGGGACATCCTCGAAAGACGGGACTGGCGCGAACTCGAAAGGCGCTGCCTGCAGGTGGTCTCTATCATCAGCGAAATCAGGAATCCTCAGGAGAAGGGTTGACGGCCCCACGAGCAGTACGCGCCGGGGCGCACGGGCTTTCCGCCGCCACTGGGCCGTAAGCCGGACGTTCAAGGAACAGTAGGAAGCGAGCATATGGCAGGCAAGGTAGTCGCCTTCGGCGAAGTGATGATGCGGCTTTCGACGCCGAACAACGAGAGATTCACCCAGGCACGCCGGATGGACGTCATCTACGGCGGTACGGAGTGCAATGTTGCAGTGGCCCTCTCGCACTTCGGCGTGGACGCGTCTTTCGTGACGGCTTTCCCGGACAACGACCTGGGCCAGGCGGCGGTCAACTACATAAGGCAGTATGGCGTCGACACGTCGAACATCCTGCGCCGGGGCAGCAGGCTGGGCCTCAACTTCCTCGAGCCGGGCGCGTCTGTACGCACGTCGAAGGTCATATACGACCGCAGGGGGAGTTCGTTTTCCGAACTGAAGCCCGGCGACATCGACTGGCCGGCGGTACTTGAAGGCGCGGAGTGGTTCCACTTCACCGGCATCTCCGCGGCCGTGTCGGAATCTGCGCCGGCGGTCTGCCAAGAGGCCACCGCCGCGGCCAAAGATGCCGGGTTGACGGTGAGTTGCGACCTCAACTACCGCTCGGCGCTGTGGACCCCGGAGCAGTCTCAAAGCGTGATGCGGCCCCTGATGGAGAACGTTGACGTGCTGCTGGGCGGGCGCGAGGACGCCATGACGTGCCTGGGCGTGGCCGTGGATGACCGCGGACGCGGGGGCATGGGCCACGAGGCGTGCGAAGAGGTGATCCAAGAACTCGTCCGGCAGTTCGGATTCAGTCGCGTGGGCCTCACGCTGCGCCAGGGAGACTTCGCCGACTTCAACAGTGTGTCGGCTTGTTACCTAGACGGCGCTACGACGAGGCGCGGGCGCGTTATGGAACTGCGGGGGATGGTCGACCGCATCGGCGGCGGGGACGCGTTTTCCTCAGGGATCATCTACGGCAACCTGATGGGCTGGGACGGCCAGAGGACGGTCGACTTCGCCGTCGCCTCAGGTGCGCTGGCACACACCTTCCACGGTGACTTCGGGCTGGCGTCCGTCGAGGAGGTCGAACAGGCGGCCGCCGGGGCGGGAAGGATGCTGAGATGATGCCGGTCAGTATGGGGCGCCCGCCTCAGTTCTCGATCTGAAGGGTCTGAAGGAACTCGATTAGGGACGCCTGCTCGTAGTCCAATAGGGCCTCGAAAGAACGGCGCGAGTCCTCCGCATCGCCCCCGTGGGCCGCGATGGCTTCGGATATCAGGGTTGCCCTGCCGTGGTGCAGGAACGGCGGTTCCGACGTGAATCCCCACAGCTTTCGGGTGAGCCACATTTCGGTGGGAATCAGCTTCTCCAGTGGAGCCTCCGGCCTCTGGAAGTCCTGCTCCAGCGCCTCATTGTCCAGGAACTCCCCCATGTCGTGCCGCTTCAGGTCGGTGAAGGCTGGGACCAGGTAGTTTCCGTCTTCGTCACGTTCTAGATTCTTGCTGAACTTGGAGAGATCGACCCGCAGCAGCTCGGCGACGTCTTCCGGCCTGAGGTCGTCACTCCTATTCAGCGGGTCCCGCGGGTTGAACGGCCCCGGCTCGGTGAACTCGATGCTGGCCAACGGGAGCGCCGGTATATGGCAGTGAGAGCAACCGACGGTGTTGAAGAGTTCCCGTCCCAGGGCCGCCGCTTCGCGCTCCTCCTCCGTGGGGGGCAATACCTCCACCGGGGCCGGAAGCGTGGCCTGGAACAGGGTGAGAGCCGTTATGTCGCCAATCGTCAGCTCATTCACCCGCAGATCGAAGTCGGGGTCGCGGTCCTCTTCGGTGCGGTCATTCGAGGTCATTCCGTGGTGATGGTTGGCGGCATTGTTGGTGAACTCCCGCAGCGAGACGGCGGCGCCCTTCTGGCTGAATGGCCTGATGATGAGGTCTTCGTCCACGCCCTGGACACCGGATGAATCGACCGAGCCGTCCGGCATACAGGTGACCTGCCCAAAGTGGACTCCCTTGGCTACCAGTTCGACGGTCACGGGCTGCCCTGAGCTCTGCGCGCGCCGTACCCCGTCGTCGAGCGCCGCGCGCAGCTCCACGGTCATCTCTCGGGCCAGTAGTTCGATCAACCCTGAGCCGAACATTCCGACCGTGCCTCTTTCATTGCCGACGGTCTTCAGGGTCTGGTTGGGGCCGCCCTCATCTGGGCTGCCGTCAAAATTGACGAATGCCTTCTTCTCCGCGAGGACGAAGACGTTGGAAGCGTTTCCTCCGCCGCCGCCGGGGGCCGGTAGGTTGTGGCAGTCCTGGCAGGAGTTGGCGTCGGGGCCGGAGATGCGATTGAAGTTGTCCGGCATGACGCGCATGGCGCGGTCCCTGCCCTCGCCGGTCAGCTCGGGCCGGCCGGCGCCGTCGAGGGTGTTGAAACTGGCCACGAAAAGTTCGCGCCCGTGCTCGATCAACTCCTCTATCGTGTATTTGCCTGCCTCGATGTCCTGCTGGCTGAGGTGCCTCTTTATGGCAGGTTCATCGCCGATAATCGGCGTAGTTTGGACCTCGGCGTCTCCGCCTGTGCATCCAAAGAAGGCCCCCGACAGCGAGGCCGCGGCAACCGCGAGCGCGAGCGCTGCAATGATTAGCCGTCTTGTCATCAGTCACTTGCCTGTGATATTGCGGTACCGGGCCTGCACGTCCAAGACAGTTACGCAGCCCCGGCGAATTTGGGTTTAATGATGATACGCGCCCACCCTGCAACGCGAGATGGCGCCTACGTACGCCGTTCTTGCATTCCTGCGGCGGGACGCGAGCCGGTCTAGTTAGATTTGCGCTACATGCAAATAGCATCCCCGGCAGGGTGCGGGCGCCTGCCGGGGATGTTTAGGGTAGGGGCGAAGTTGCCTTAGCGCCTGCTACTTGATTGCAGCCAGCCCGGTGTCGTAGTCGCTCTGCGGGAGGGCCACGTAGCCGACCTCTGATACCAGCGCGGGTGCGTTTTCGAGGTAGAAGGTGATGAATGCCTTGACCTCGGGCCGGTCCAGCGACGCCTTGTTCACGTAGATGAAGAGGGGCCTTGAGAGTGGTGCGTAGGAGCCGTCGTTGATGGTGGGTTCGGAGGGCTCGATGCACCCCGATCCGCCGTCTACGGCTACGAGCTTCAGGTTGTCCTTGTTCTCGATGTAGTAGGCGTAGCCGAAGTAGCCCAGCGAGTTCCTGTCTCCGGCGATGCCCTGGACGAGGACGTTGTCGTCAGCGCTCTGGGTGTAGTCGGCCCTGGATGCGTCTTCCTCTCCGTTTATGGCGTCAGTGAAGTAGTCGAACGTTCCTGAGTCGGTGTCCGGGCCGTAGAGCCTGATCTCGTCGTCCGGCCAACCGTCCCTGATTTCGCTCCACTTGCTCACCGTGCTTCCGGGTTCCCAGAGTTTCTTGAGTTCCTGGGTGGTCATGCATGTTGCGAAGTCGTTGGCGGGGTTGACCATCACGGAGAGTCCGTCGAAGGCGACGGTGAGTTCGATGAACTCGATTCCGTTCTGCGCTGCGAGTTCTCTTTCGGAGTCTCTGATGGACCTGGATGCGTTGGAGACCTCGGTCTCGCCGACTACGAATCTCTTGAAGCCGCCGCCGGTTCCTGATATTCCGACTGGCACCTGCACCTTGGGCTGCTCCTTTCGGAACTCCTCGGCTGCGGCCTGGCTAATTGGGAATACGGTGGATGAGCCGTCGATCTCGATGGTGCCTGAGAGTTCGCCAATGGGATCCGGGGGAGTCGTCGCCGTTGCGCTGGCGGTCGTCTTCGCTCCCGTGCTAGGCGGCGAAGTGGCGGTTGGGTCCGAGCCGCCGCCACACGCGATGGCGGCCATTCCAACAATCGCTGCGACGATGGCAAGCCATCGCCACTTGAAGGTACCTGTTTTCATTCGAAAGAACATTCTTGATAAACCTCTTGCCCTTTAACTTTCGGGTTCGCGCGTTCATGGCTTACCGGCGGGGAGAAGTCCCAGTCCAGTCGTATGCAAGGCTGTAGCAGTCGAATTAACTTTGCACTAAACGACGGTTAACCGTTCATTAAATAAGGCTGAGACGGCGCAGCGGCCGGTTGGCGTTGACCGCCGGCCCGCTGGCCGTAGGCGAGGAGCATCCTGCCGGCAGACCCCGCCGGCCAGCCCTGCCCCTTCCAGTCGAGTATTAGCCGCGCAGCATGTTGCCGGTCGGGGCGCATCTCTGCCCGGGCCGCCGTGCGCCGGAGGAGAGACGCGTCTCAATTTAGTGACGTTGAGTATCACTTACCGGGCAGTTCACTTTGGCGTACGGACTTTCCGGGCGCATTGACTCAGGCGATAGTCTTGCCGTATGGTACGATGCAAGGCTTCCAGGGGAGCATCTTCCACAGTTTTCCTCTTAACTGAACATCGACAGGCCGAAAGTGATACTTTGTATCAAAACTTGGGCCTAGAGAATCTGAGGAACTAAGGGACAGGGAATGAAGACTGAATCAAAAAGAGTGAATCGCGCATCGCCGGGGGCAGATGGCTTGAAGCGGGTAGCGGGCCTGCTGCTTATGCTTTTCGCCCTGGCTAGCGTCGCCTTTGCTTGCAGCGGTGAAGCCGATCCGACGGCCACCCAGCCCGCACCGGCCGCCACACAGCCCGCGGCGACCTCGACTCCAGCGCCAACTCAGCCTCCGGCGGAGGCGCCCAGCGAGCCGCTGTCTGTAGTGACCACCATCTACACGGTGACGTGGTTTACGGAGCAGGTAGGCGGAGACCGGGTGTCTGTGATTTCGCTGGTGAAGCCAGGCGTGGACGCTCACGACTTTGAACCTACGCCGAGTGACATCATCACGATCTCAGAGGCGGACGTCTTTGTGTTGAACCACCCTGCATTCGAAGGGTGGGCGGCCAACGCCCTGGAAAATGTGGGCCAGGACTCCATCCTCGTAATTCAAGCGGCCGACCTGCCGGAAGGTATCGTGTTTGAAGACGACCACGGCCACGACGAGGAAGACGAGCATGGCCACGACGAGGAAGACGACCACGCCGACGAGGAAGACGACCACGGCCACGACGAGGAAGACGACCACGCCGACGAGGAAGACGACCACGGCCACGACGAGGAAGACGACCACGCCGACGAGGAAGACGACCACGCCGACGAGGAAGACGACCACGCCGACGAGGAAGACGACCACGGCCACGACGAGGAAGACGACCACGCCGACGAGGAAGACGACCACGGCCACGACGAGGAAGACGACCACGCCGACGAGGAAGACGAGCATGGCCACGACGAGGAAGAGGGCGAGCACCACGACGAAGAAGGCGACCACGCCCACGACGAAGAGGGCGCCATTGACCCGCACGTCTGGCTGGACCCCTTGCAGGCCATAACCCAGGTGCGACGGATCCAGGAGGGCCTCACAAAGGCCGACCCGGACGGAGCGGCGGTCTTCAAGGCCAACGCCGACGCTCTAGTGGAGAAGATCGCCGACGTGGACGACCGTATGGGCAAGGCGCTTGTGAACTGCCGTCTCGACCACATCGTCGTCTCTCACCTTGCATACGGCCATCTGGCCGAACGCTACGACCTGGAACAGATCGGACTGTCGGGTCTGTCGGCGGACTTTGAGTCAGGACCTCGCCAAATAGCGGAAATCGTGGACCAGATGAGGGAACTGGGGGTCAAGCACATCCTCCAGGAGCCGATATCGGGTACCGGCGGTCTCGCCGAGACGGTTGCCGCGGAGGCCGACGCAGAGGTGCTGAAACTGCACCCGATGGAATCGCTTACTGAGGATGAGACCGCGGCAGGTGAGGACTACCTGTCGATCATGGACAACAATATCGAGTCACTGAAAACCGCTCTGGACTGCTCCCCATCCTGATCCAGAGGGTGTACCTTCGGTCTCGCCGCGCTTGCCGCACCCAGAGCGCGGCGAGACCGCTCAGCCAACTGGGCCGGGGGCCATTTCGCGCCCCCGGCCCAGTTTTTTATACAACCCGTACGCAGGCGTTATTCCGTCCCTAGAGCGTGGCCATTATCTTTGAACGGGAAGCCGCTCTGCAACCTGCCGCGTTTCGCTGAGTGAGAAGCGCCGGGTTCACCGCCGGGCGCCCGCTGAATCAGGCCGTAAGTTCCGGCAGCGGGGCGGTATCTCCGGTGCATCGTTGCCATGCGCGGACGCGTTCCGTCATCTCGATGATCCTGCTCCTGTGCGCCGGGTCGTCGAAGAGGTTGACCTGTTCGTGCGGGTCTGAGTTTAGGTTGTACAGTTCGCACCGGTCGCCG
Source organism: Dehalococcoidia bacterium (assembly GCA_963663555.2). GTDB lineage: Bacteria > Chloroflexota > Dehalococcoidia > Lucifugimonadales > Lucifugimonadaceae. The sequence goes on along the minus strand of CAXXNJ010000005.1, from coordinate 41,540 downwards.
ACGCTGAGGTTGATCTTCCAGCCGTCGCTGGCTATTAGGCCGCGATGGGGGATGTTCTGGATGCGGTCTACCTCGAGGCCGAGCGGGTGGCGGCTGCGGTCGCGCCCGTTCCAGTCGAGTATTGCGTCGTGGCCGTCCATGGTTTCCCGGCCTTCGAGCACTCCGGCCCGGCTCTCTCCCTGCAGGTGGCCGGGCAGTTCGACGCCTATCAGGTCCAACAAGGTGGGTACGAGGTCGACGTGGCTCCAGCGGCCGGGGATCATGCGGTGCGTTTGGCTGAGCCATGGGACGCGCATGAGGAGCGGCACCTTTACCGACTGTTCGTAGAAGGCCGATTTCTGGAGGATGTTGTGCTGGCCGAGCTGGTCTCCGTGCTCGCTGGTGAAGACGACAACGGTGTTGTCGGCCATGCCGGACTCGTCGAGCGCGGCCAGGATTCGCCCGACTGCGTTGTCTACGAGTGTGACGAGTCCCCAGTACCGGGCGATGAGCCTTCGCCAACCTTCTTCGTTCCACTGGTCGGCGGGCATCTCTTCGTCGTCCACCTGGCGTTGGATGAGGCGGTGCATCAGGGCTGCGTTGTCCGGCGGGGGCTTGAGGAATGTTGGCGGCAGAGGGATTTCTGCGGGGTCGTACATGTCGTCGAACGGGCCGGTGTACGGCGGGTGCGGCTCGAAGATGTTTATGTAGAGGGCCCATGGCCGCTGGCGGTAGGTCTGGATGAACTCCGCGGCCCTGTCCGCCAAGAACATCGCCTTGGTGTGTTCCTCTCTGACCTTTGCCGCAAAGAGGCGGGAGAAGACCTTTGCGCCTTCAAAGTCGCGTTCCGGCTCGTAGCCGCACTCGACGAGGAAGTGGTAGTGGTCTGAATAGATCGCCGCCGCGCCGCCCGCCTCGTAGTAGTCGCGGTACTGGTCTTCGATGCTCACCCAGCGGTCGAACCCGTGCTGCTTGACCACCTCATTGCCCAGGTGCCACTTGCCGTAGTAACCGGACACGTAGTCGGCCGGCAGCATCTCTGCGATGACCGGTACGGATTCGGGCAGCGGGTAGTTGTTCTTGAGCACGCCGCTCGTGTGCGGCCACAGCCCCGTCATGATGGTCGACCGCGACGGCGAGCAGATGGGTGTGCTGACGTATGCGTTCTCGAACACGAAGCTACGGTCGCTCAGGCGGTTGAGGTTCGGGGTGCGGACGATGGAATTTCCGTAGCAGGCCATGGTGTCTGCGCGCTGCTGGTCGGTGAAGATGAAGAGGAGGTTCGGTCTTTCAGGCATGGGGTTGTCCTTTTTCAGTTTCCGTCAGCCGATTGCAGACACGTTATCGTTCGGTCGCCTAAATTCCAAGTATCTTGCAATGGATGCAGGAAGGTTGTTGTGCCGTTTGGGCATTTGTTCGAGGCTACTTCTTGAAAGTAATTTACATCGGGATACTCGCTGTACGGAGAAAATTCTTCTAGCAGTACCAGGCTCGTCACCATAAAATCCCAGTCGGACATGCATGACGCTATATGGATGAGTGTAATTTCAGACTCTGAAATGGATCCTATAACAACAGAAATGGATCCTATAAAATTGAAACAGTCCCCGCTGCGAAGTTCTGTGATTGTTGCTTCTCCTCTAAAAGGATGATCGCGTCCGGCATTCAAAGCGGCAGCTTCGTTTCTCGCTTCAATCAAAGATTGAATCTGTTTCTCTTGCGCTTCAATCAAAGATTGAACCCTTTCCTCAGAAAGACATGTAACGGCCGATCGCACAATAAAGAAGGCCAATAATGCCGATACAGCGTAGGCTGCAATTTTCATTATGAACGTGTATGGTGATGACTCGTCTGATGAATCATCGCTGTTGGAAGGCGATGTGGCAGTCGGTTCGCTATGGCTACGGCTTGATCCTCCGACAATGCTTTCGGCGTCGGGTCGGCTAACGCCGAGGTCAAGCAGTTCTTGGATAACGTCTTCTCTCTCGTGTCCGGCGGCTACTCGATTTGACACCCTTTCGTGGATGTTTCCATCATGGAGTATCTGGGAGAGGGAGACTCCCACGGCCGTCACGGCATCGTGTCTGCTGATATTGAGTTCGACCAGCTCTTCGATGAGTGTGTCGACGTCCTGTCCGGCGAGGAGGCGATTGAGGATGAGCTCTCTGATACCGGTGTTCATTCGGGTGGTGCGCTGACCTCCCGTCCCCGCGCGCCTGCCGGAATCGGTGGTTTCTGCACGAATCGTGCGGTCGTACTCGGCGCGCTTCTTGGAGTCGATCAGGGTCTGGTGTATCAGGTTGAGTTGCTTGAACCTCTCGACGGCTCCGGGGTTCGAGTTGCGGTCCGGGTGGTATATGAGGGCCTTTTGGCGGTAGGCGCGCCGGATCTGGTCGCGGGTTGCGGACCTCGAGACGCCGAGGATCTGGTAGTAGTTGCGGCTGGACAGATCGCCGGAAGCCTGGCGGACGACTTCGCGTACGGTTGCGGCGTCGATGTCAGCGCCGGACAGTTCCTCGATGACGCGATCTGCATCTGCGCCGGCGTCTAGGCGCTCGGCTGCGTAGTTGTAAATGTCCGTTTTTTTCAACGGCCTTGTCCTAGGTCCACCGGGAACGCTTTACGGGGCGCGTTGCGGCCACGAAGTCAGGGATTCCCGGCGGTTCGGAAATCAGCGAAGGCTTAGAGTAGAAGTTCTCCTACAACCGCAACTCCATCCTGGGTTCCAGGAGGTGGGGGGCTACGCCGGTCTCTTTCATAAACCGGACCAGGTATCCGTGGATCTGTCGGGCCGTCGTTTCATACTGGTTGATGACGTTGCGTTGCTGGCTGGGGTCGCTCGGCAGGTGGTATAGCTCTGACGCGCCAGGGTCAACGCTGTACAGGAACGCCCACTCCTGGGTGGTCACGGTGGTGACGATGCCCGTTGCGAGCAGCCGTTGGATGTTGTCCACGGACCGCACGTCTTCCCCGGGGTTTGCGAAGGGGATGGTGCTTACGGTGAATTCCCTTCCGGTGACGCTTTGGCCCTTCACGATTGGGAGGAGCGACCTGCCGTCCACCACGTCCGGGATGTCCTGTCCCAGCGTGTCGAGGACAGTTGGCATGACGTCTACGACCGAGGTTAGGCCGGAGTAGCTGCCCGGCTGGTGCTCCGGGTGGTGAATGAGCAGGGGTATGGTGGTGAGTTCCTCGTAGAGTGGGGAGAAGTCCCACTGCGAGTCGGGGTCGCCGTGCTGGTACAGCTTGCCGTCCGGCTTCTTGGCAAAGGTCATTTTTCCGAAGAGCCCGCCGTGCTCGCCGAAGTAGAAGCCGTGGTCGGAGGTGAAGATGACCATTGTGCGGCCGGCGATGCCCATGTTTTCGACCTTGCGGAGCAGGTGGCCTATCCAGGTGTCGACCATGGTGACCTCTCCGCGGTAGGTGGCCAGGGCCTTCTTCACCTTGTCCCCGTCGAATCCCGGTGCGTCCTGCCAGTGGGCGTAGATGGGCTGCACCACTTCTCCGTCGTAGTCCGGCATGTACAACTCGGTGTAGTAGGGCGGCGCGTCCCACGGCTCGTGCGGGTCCCAGGTGTCCACGTATAGGAAGAAGTCTTCCTTGTAGTGTCGTTCGAGCCATTCACCGGCCCTGGTCATAGTCTGTGCGACGTTGTGGTCGGACTCCTTGCGCCACCATGCGACGACGTCCCTGGATTCGTGGTTCCCTATCGCCTGCACCCTGGTTCCCGATCCCTCCTGCCCCTGTACGGTGAAGAAGGTCTGGAAACCGCGGTCGTAGTTCATGCCGTGGCGCCAGTAGAAGGGCGTGTCGACGACGGCTGCGGTGTGGAATCCGGCGTCTGCGAGGATTTGCGCGAGGGTGGTCGCATTGTCCGGCAGGTCTTCCCATCCCATGAAGGACATGGTGAAGCGGCCGGTGGCGTGGTCTGCGCGGGTGGGCATGGTGGGGAAGCCGCCGATGTAGTGGCGGTCGAATCGCATCGACTTCGCCGCGAGCGCGTCGAGAGACGGCGTGCGCATGACGGGATAGCCGTACGCTCCCAGGCAGTCTCTTCGGAATGTGTCTGCGACTATCCAGATGACGTTCATGTCTTTTCCTGACTTTGTGCGTGAAGTTGGCTTTGGTTTCCCCGATGGCGGTCGGGATCCGCCGTCAGTTTATTGGAGATTGGAAGATTAGCAGCCTGTGGCGCCGGTGCGTGCCATCCGCCAGGGGCCGAGGAGGTTAGGGGGCTGGCAACTGAGGGATGACCTCTTTCTGTAGCAGTTCGGCGGAGCGCTGCCAGGCATCGAGAGGAGACCAATCGTGCGCCATGATTAGCAGTACGCCAAATCCGCCGACCTCCTCGTAGGTACGGTTGAGCTTCTCCGCCACGTCGTCGGGGCTGCCCACCAGCCATACGTTATCCATCATGTACTCGACGGTGCAGTCCTCGTCGGCCATGTTGGGGTCGATCTTCGTGAGCTTCAGCATGTCGTCCCGTTTGAGAAGGGGCCAGAAGTACTCCTCCCAGTCCCGTCGCATGACGCCGTTGCGTACCTCTTGCCGCGCCGCTTCCGTGGTGTCGGCGATGAAGACTTCTCTTGCGATGCGCCAGTCGGCGCGGTTTGGCGTTCTTCCGGCCTTTTGGGCGCCCTCGGAGTATGCCTCCCAGTGGGTCTTGAGCACCCAGTTTGGCACTAGGTTGATGCTGAGCGGCAGCCAGCCGCGTGCGCCGGCGGCAGCCAGCGAACCCGAACTGGGAGTTACGCCGGCGATTCCGATGGGCGGGTGCGGCTTCTGCAAGGGCTGCATGTGGATGCGCAGACCGATGCCTGGCTCAGGCTCCGGGACGGTGTATTCGTAGAACTCATTTGCGTAGTCGCCGGGCGCCGGATCGTTCCAGAGATTGAGGACGTCCGTAACGGCCTTCCGCATCATGGCGCGGTTGTCCTTGCGGTCTTCGCCGTACCCGAATGCGGTGAGGTCTCCCGGGAAGCCGCCGGCGCCGACGCCCCACTGGAAGCGGCCTTTGGCCATGTGATCGAGCTGCGCGATCCTGTGTGCCAGCACAAACGGATTGTGGTTGGGCATACAGCTGACGCCGGTGCCGAGCTTGATTTGCGTCGTGCGTTCGAGGGCCTGTGCGATGAAGAGGTCGGGCGCGGGTATGTTCTCCCACTCTGTGGTGAAGTGTTCTCCGATCCATGCCTCGCTGTATCCGAGTCGGTCGAGGTGGACGATCTGGTCAAGGTCGTGCTCGACGGTGACTGAGAAGTCGGCCCCCGGGGGGTGTAGGGGCATCATGAAGCAGCCCGTTTGCATTGTCTGCGTCCTCTGTCTGGTGTTCGGAAGGTGGTAGTTGAGGATAACTTACCAGTCTGTTGGCATTGATGGCTGGAGCTTTCGGTGGTTTGAGTCACGGCCCTGCGACAGGCGTTCCGATGGGATATCGTTTAGGCACAGATGGAGCACGCGCATATTTCTACAGAGGCGGCGGACAGTCCGGCCACGGGGATCCCGGCGGCGGCCGGCGCAGGCGGCACGCTTTCGCCTTCCGGCGCGTTGCACGTCAGGGAGGCCTTCAATCGTCATCTCGATGAGGGATTGCACCCTGCGGCTGGGGTGGCGGTGTACCTGAGGGGCGAGTTGGCCTTTGAGATGTACGGCGGGGCCACGCTGGGCATCGCCGGCGCTCCGGTTCGGCGGGACACGCTGTTCCGCATCTTCTCGTGCGGCAAGCCGCTAGCCGCGGCCTCGCTGTGGGCGCTGAAGGACCGCGGGGAAATCAACTGGGACGACCCGGTGGCCCGCTACTGGCCGGAGTTTGGCGCCAATGGCAAGAGCCGGGTCACTATCGAGCAGGTACTGACGCACCGCGCCGGCCTTCCCAGGCTGCCCGCCGATATCGGCTGGTTCGACATGGGAGACTGGGGCAGGGTCGTAACCTCGCTTGAGGATGCGGAGCCAGAGTACGAGCCAGGCGAGCGGGTGGAGTATCACGAGCACACCTTTGGCTGGATAGTGGGTGAACTGGCCGGCCGCATTTCAGAGATGCCGGCGGACAGATTCTTAAGAGAGGCGCTAAGTCCGCTTGGGCTGGAAGGTACCTGGTTCGTTCTCCCAGACGAGGAGTCCGGCCGAGTGGCGCGCGTCCAGGCGATGCCCGATTCGGACCTCGACGGGCTGGCGCAAGCCCTGAACGATGAGAACACCTACTCGGCGCTATCCCCCGGGGGCAACTGCTTCTCCATGGCCCGCGACGTGGCGCGCTTTTACGATGCGCTGGCGGCCGGGGGAATGGCCGGCGGTGAGAGATGGCTGAGCGAAGAGACCGTGCAGGAGGTGACGAGGTGTTGGGTGGACTCGGTGGATGCCGAGACCGGCCGCCGCCGCAGGATGGGACTGGGCCTCCGTCTCGCTGAGGGTGAGTTCGATAGGTTTGGCTCGAACGGCGCGGGAACGATATTCGGCCACGCAGGGATGGCAAGCTGCGAGTCCTGGGGAGACCCGGAGTTGGGGCTGTCGGCGGCGTACCTTACGAGCGGCCTGCAGCCGGACGAGGTAGATAGCCGCCGGCATTACGAGATGTCTTCCGCAATCCGCCGGGCCGTCTTGGAACCCGGGCGGGCCGTCTACGCGGTGCGGGGAATGGTGGCGGACGGGCCTGAGCCAACACGGACGGTCACGGGGGCAGCGCCACCGGCCGGCGATGAATGGAGCGTTGCGGACCCTGAGGAAGCCGGGATGCACCGCGACCGCTTGTTCTTGGCGGGCGAGTGGCAGGCCAAGGATGGCTACGGGGAGCCGTACCGCGTATTGGTTATTCGCGGAGGGAAGATCGTCGCCGAGTGGAACTTTCGCATGGACCCGCTGCACCGCGCCAATATGGCCTCGGCGTCGAAGTCGGTCTACTCGAACGTGCTCGGCATAGCGGTCCGCGAGGGTGTGATCAAGTCTGCGGACGACCGTGTGGTTGAGTATTACCCGGAGATGATGGACGTTCCGCCGGGCAGCGGTCCGAAGGAGGGCCGCCACGCATTTCCGGAGAACGAAGGCATTACCTTCCGCCAGTTGATAGGCAACACGTCGGGTTACATGAAGCCCGGAGAGCCGCCGGGCAAGGTGTTCCACTACCAGACCTGGGGCATGAACATACTGACCCACGCAGTGGCGTCGGCTTACAACCTTTACAAGACGAGTGACCCCGAGCGCGGGGGCGGCTTCGGGACTCTGACGGAGTGGAGGTTGCGCAATCGCATCGGCGGGAACTGGTCGTGGCACTACCGCAACGCCCAGGTGCAGCCCGGGGCCAATTTGCCCGTTTTCGGCTACTACACCAGCTACTGCATGACGACGCGGGACATGGCCAAGATCGGGCTGCTATGGCTCCGTGGCGGCAAATGGAACGGGGAGCAGGTTGTGCCTGGCGACTGGCTTGCCGAGTCGACGAGGGTCTCCCGTGAGATCATGTCTAATGAGCCGGAGCGTCGCCAGGTGTACGGCCTGGGGTTCTGGAGCAACGAGGCCGGAACCCTGTGGCCGGACCTTCCTCGCGACAGCTTTGCGGCGAGCGGCGCCGGCAAGCAGCACATCTGGGTCTGCCCCAGCCTCGACCTCGTCGTTGCGCAGAGTCCGGGCACCTATCCGAGCGGCGGCACGTTCGAGACACCGGATTCGCTCAGGATTGGCCTCTACGTGCAGAACCTGCTTGGCCGCATTGCCGATGCGGTCCTGTAGCCGTTTGGCCCGGTGTTAGACTCCGGCGCTACGCCGATTGACGCTTGTGCGCGAATGATGCGTCGCGCTTGGAACGGAAGGGGATGTTGTCATTGAAGCGGCTTTACGCCCTGACGATCGCCGGTGGACGAGGTGAGCGTCTGAGGCCGATCACGGACGAGTTGCCGAAGTCCATGGCTCCGGTGGCCGGCAAGCCGTTGCTGGAGCGGCAGGTGGAGTGGCTGGTGGCCGGCGGCGTTACTGACGTAGTTTTTCTGTGCGGCTACATGGGTGAGAAGATCCGCGAGCACTTTGGCGACGGGTCTGCATTTGCCGTCCGTGCGCACTACTCGTTCGAGGAGACGCCGCTGGGCAGGGGCGGCGCCGTGCGGCAGGGAATGAAGTTCGTGCCCAGTTCGGCTGAGTACGTGATCGCGCTTAACGGTGACAACCTCACGGCGCAGGACTTGGGAGAACTGGTGGAAGTGCACCAATCGCGCGGCGCGACAGCGACGATGATGCTGACGCCGTTCATGAGCCCTTACGGAGTGGTGGAGGTGGACGAGGCGGGGATGGTCTCCTCGTTCGTCGAGAAGGGGCGTCTACCGTTGTGGATCAATGCGGGCATCTACGTCTTTTCGCGAGGCATCGCCGGCCTTTTACCTGAAATCGGGGACCACGAGACGACGGCCTTCCCGCAGCTGGCTTCCGAGGGCCGTCTCGCCGCACTGCGATCATCGGCGCCGTGGTACACGGTAGACAGTCCGAAGGAACTGCGCGAGTTGTCGGCGCTGGTGGAGAATGGGGACTTGCAAGTTGGGGGTTTGTAGTTTCTAGTTGTTAGTTGGCCGCATGGGCTTGGAGCAGCGGGCTAGGGTGTGCGATGTACGCACCATGCGCCCGATGCGGTACAAGATGCAGGGACGGACAAGGATGAGGGCCATACCTGCCGGGGCGCGCCTCTCTTGGACGCCCCGGCGGTTGTTGGCGGTTACTTTTCGATTGGGGCTCCTACGAGGCTGCCGTATTCGGTCCATGAGCCGTCGTAGTTGCTGACGTTCCGGTAGCCGAGGAGCTGTGTCAGTGCGAACCAGGTGTGCGCCGACCGTTCTCCGATCCGGCAGTATGTGATGACGTCGGTCGTGCCGTCGATCCCCTTGGAGCCGTAGATGTCGCTCAGTTCATCTGCGGACTTGAAGGTGCCGTCGTCGTTGACGGCCGTGAGCCACGGGATGTTTGCGGCTCCGGGCACGTGACCTGAGCGCTGCGCGCCCTCCTGTGGCATGTTCTCCGGTGCGATGACCTCGCCATTGAATTCGGCCGGCGAGCGGACGTCAACGAGTTGCGTGCCACCGCTTGCCACTGCGCCCAGCACGTGGTCTCTCAGAGCCCTAGTGCTGGCGTCGGCGTCGTTGGGCGCGTAGCTGACGGGCGTTGGGCTGGCGGCGTCGGTCGTTAGCGGCCTGCCCTCTGCGACCCACTTGGCGCGCCCGCCGTTCATCAGCTTGGCGTTGTGGTGTCCGTACATACGCAGGAACCAGAATGCCCACGCGGCGAACCAGTTGTTGTTGTCTCCGTAGAGGATGATCGTGGTGTCGTTGCCGATCCCGGACCGTCCGAGAAGGCCGGCGAGTTCATCGCTCGTGAGCAGGTCGCGCGTCAGGGTGTTCTGGAGGTCGGTCTGCCAGTTCCACCCGACTGAGCCTTCAATATGTCCGGATTCGTACGCGGCCGTGTCGACGTCGACTTCCGCGAGGACGATGCCGGGCTTACCTGCGTTGTCTGCGACCCACTGGGTGTCGACCAGGGAGTCTGGGTGTGCGTACTGTGCTGTCATTCTTGTTCCTTCCTAGGGCTTCTGTTTCCAAATGCGTCGTTGTCTAATGTCGTTTTATCACATCGGCATCAAGGTCCGGTGAAGATTGTCGGGGAGCGTGCGGATTTGCGCCGGGCTTGGGCCATTCATAGGGATCTTGCGACCTCGAGAAGCTGGAGCGGGTCGGGGAGTTGGCCGGGGGGATATGCGCGGGATTCCCTGATGACGCCTTCTCCGTCGATCACGAATGTGGCTCGTCCGGCGATGCCCCTTTCGTCGTTGTAGATGCCGTACTCCATCGCCACGTGAGCTTTTGGGTGGAAGTCGGCGAGTAGTGGGAAGGGCGCGCCGCCGATGGAGTCGGCCCACGCCTTCTGAATGGGCGCGTTGTCGACGCTGACCTCCAGCAGTGCGACGTTTGCCTCTGCGTAAGCCTCGTGGTTCTCAAGGAACCCCTTTAGCTGGTTCGTTCAGCCTCCGGTGAATGAAGCGGGGTGAAAGGCGAGCACGACAGGTGCGCCTCGGTAGTCGGCCAGTGAGACCGGCTTTCCATCGTGTGAGGACAGAGTGAATTCAGGGGCGGTTGTACCTGCATTGAGGGGCGGCATGTTGTGAAGTGACTCCTGCTAGGGTTGGCGGGGCTGGTCTGGTAAGGATAGCGCGAGCGGGCAGCAACGTGAAAACGGGAATCTATTTTCATAACAATGGTGGGCGCCACGTGCGGCCAGTTGTCGGTCAGTCTCATTCCGCTAGGCGATTCAGAGTAGGGAATGTACCGCGTGGGGCTAATCAAGGTAATATCATGTCGCAGAATCTTGGTTGTGAGCGAGTCATGGCTTTTCGCCGGCGGTCTGAGGCGAGCCGCGGGAAGCCGAAGCTATGAGGCCCGGCGACGCCATGTTGGCCCGGGCGCGGCGCGATAGGACAGGAAGTCATCGATGAAAACGTTGAAGAAGATAATTTCGCGGAACAGGCGCGCATCGCTCATGGCAAGCGTGGCGCTTCTGACGGTGGGGCTGTTCATGGCCCGTCCGGCCGTCGCCCACGCCGCCGGGGCCGATGCGGAAACGCAGTTCATACTGAACACGTTTTCTTTCATGGTATGGGGCGTCTTGGTGATGTGGATGTGCGCCGGCTTCACGATGTTGGAGTCGGGCTCGGTGCGCACGAAGAACGCGTCGATGATCTGCCTCAAGAACATCGGCATCTACTCGATAGCCGGCCTGGCCTACTTCTTTGTTGGCTACAGCTTCATGTACGGAGACAGCTTAGGCGGCGTTATCGGCATGCCCGACTTCATGCGGGAACCCACAGCCGCTGAGATAGCGCTAGTTCAAGGGGGAGGGGACGCGGATAGCGTTATCGCCGGCGGCTACTCCACCATGTCGGACTGGTTCTTCCAGATGGTGTTCGTTGCGACTGCGGCATCGATAGTGTCCGGCGCCATGGCGGAACGAGTGAAGATGTGGTCGTTCTTTCTCTTTACGCTGGTTTTGACGGCGCTCCTGTACCCGGTCGTTGGGGCCTGGACGTGGGGCGGCGGCTGGCTGGCGGATCTTGGTTTCCAGGACTTTGCCGGGTCGACGATAGTCCACAGCGTAGGCGGCTGGGCGGCATTGGCGGGAGTGATGGTGATGGGGCCGCGGCTGGGCAAGTTCCGCCGCGACGGCAGCGCCAGGGCCACGCCTCCGTCGAACATCCTGTTGGTGACGCTGGGCGTGTTCATCCTGTGGATGGGCTGGTTCGGGTTCAACGGCGGTTCGCAACTTTCACTGGGAGGCGCTGCGGACGCCGTGGCCATGAGCCACATACTGGTAAACACGAACCTCGCGGCGGCGGCAGGAGTGATGGCTGCGCTGGCCCTGTCGAGGACGATCCTCGGTCGAATAGACCTCTTCGCCGGGCTGAACGGGGCCATCGCGGGACTCGTCTCCATCACGGCCGGGCCTGACATCGTCGATTTTTACTGGGCGGTGATCATAGGCGCCATCGGCGGTCTGATCTGCACGGTTGGCCTCAAATTCATGGAACGGTTCAAGCTGGACGACGTAGTCGGCGCCATACCGGCGCACCTGTTCGCGGGTATCTGGGGCACGCTGGCGGTGTGCATAGCCGGCGGCGGAGACTTTCTCGTGCAGCTGGCCGGCGTGGCTGCGGTGGGAGTCTTTGCGTTCGGCGTATCGTGGCTGTTGTGGCAAGGCATAGCCCGCACGATAGGCGTTCGGGTGTCGACCCAAGTTGAGCGCCTCGGACAGGACAGCGGCGAGCTGGGCATTGAGGCATACCCTGAGTTTGTGCTCATGCCTGAGGACTACGGGGACGAGGATTAGCGGCGGCGCGGGCGGCCTTACGGACGGACCGTAGGGCTGTCCTTTGCGTGCGCCCGCGCCCAGGGGAGACGCTTCGGAGCGCGTCGGCATGCCGGTGTGCGATTTCCGCGTCCACACGCGGCCACAGCGCAGAATGGGGCGCGAATAGCCCTGTGGTAAAGTTGCGCGGCGTAAGGAGGAACCGATGACCACCGGAGCGCCTGCCACTGTCGTCTATCCCGAGTCGGACGGTATGCCATTGCCCGACGGAGAAACCCAAGCGCCGATCTACGTCAAGATCCTCGGAACCCTAAGGACCTTCTTCAGAAACGTCCCCGGCGCAAGGGTCAACGGGGATACGTTCATCTACTACGTAGAGGGCGATCCGCGCCGTTCCGTATCGCCGGACTGCTACATCGCGCTTGACCTGCCCGACGAAGCGTTCGAGTCGATAGAGCGAAATAACACCTACCTGATGTGGGAGGTGGGCAAGGCGCCGGACTTCATACTGGAGATAGGCTCTGAGAGCACGGGGTCTGCGGATCTGGGCAGGAAGCGCGATCTGTACGCCGACTTGGGCGTATTGGAGTATTGGCGGTACGACCGGACGGGCGGCGACTTCTACGGTGAGCCGCTGGTTGGTGAGCGGCTGGTGGACGGCGAGTACCGTCGTCTTGAGTTGCGCTATGAGAGCGACGGCTCCATTTGGTCTCACAGCGAAATGTTGAACCTGGACCTGCGGTGGCAGGACGGGGAGTTGCGCTTTTGGGATCCCCTCGAGGGTCGATGGCTGCTAAGCCACGAGGAAGAGCACGACGGCCGTGTAGCCGCTGAGGCACGGGTGGAATCGGCTGAGGCACGCGTGGCGCAACTTGAAGCGGAACTGCGCCACCTGCGCGGCCAATAGACCGCTCCGCTCAAGATAAGCTCCGGCCACTGGCCCCCGATTCGATTAGAGTCGCACCGTGACGGGTTTGACGCGCGGCGGCTCCGGCCTTAAATTGGAGAGAGATGTCCCCGCGGCTTCGACCGCGGAGATTTTCAGCGGCCCCGTGGTGTAGCGGCCTAACACGCCGCCCTGTCAAGGCGGAGATCGGCAGTTCGAATCTGCTCGGGGTCGCCAGCTATTGCTGCTAGACGCGTGGATTACCTAGGAGGCGCTGACTTGGACTTGCGCCCAAGTCCCTGACGCCCCGTTCAACGGTATACCCGGTCGCGCCTACCCACTCTCACTAACAGGACACACAGGGCATCGTCCCGAATGTCGCAGATAATGCGGCAATCCCCTACTCGATACCGCCACAAGCCGCCCAGCGGGCCGGTCAGCGCTGGGGCCAAGCGCCTCGGTCTGTCCGATGAGGCGACTCGCTTATCCATGTAGTCGATAACGCGCCGGGCAGTATGTCTGTCGAGCTTATTTAGCTGGGTCTTAGCTGTGTTCGTGTACTTAATCGTCCAAGACAAGTTCTTCCCTCACTTCCTCCGAAGAGTAGATTTGCTCATCGCCTTTGCGGATACGTTCTAGAACGTCAGCGGCTAGGTAGTAGTCCTCGATGTCCTCAAGGCCGCGGTCAATGATTTCGCGTAAATAAAAAGCTTTAGTGCGACCGGTCTGAGATGCCAGCCGGGTAAGCCGCCGCTCGGTTTCAGGCGCCAGCCGGATCGAGGTCGCCATGTAACGGTCCTCCACAGCGTGATACGTGTATTCAATATATCACGGCATTTACACCAAGAACTCAAGTCCGCCGCGAGTCGCAATCACCGCAGCCTCAATGGCGAGATCCTGGCTCGGCTGACAGCGTCGGTCCGTGGTGAACTGGTCGATGCCGAAGCGCTTCTCGAAAGGATACGAGTCCGGCACGAGACCATCGGAAAATCGATCTGAGCGAGAAGGCCCTGCGAAAGATGAGAGACGCCGGGCGGCCGTGATAGTCGTCGACACGAACGTCATGGTGCGCCTCGTAGTGGGTGGAGAAGGGGGGCAGAAGCCGCTCTGCTGCTCACGCAGGACTCTGCGTGGGCCGCGCCCGTCATCTTGATGGGCGAGTTGCGCAACGTCTTACTTGGATTCGTGCGCCGGGGAGCCATCACGCCGAATCAGGCTAAAGCGATGTGCGACGACGACGCAGCCGTCTTGGGAAACCGCGTCGCCAGAACTGCGGACGCCCAGGTGATCGACCTCGCATTGGAGTGCGGATTGACGGCGTACGATGCAGAGTTCGTCGCGTTCACACGGGCATTGGGCGTACCGCTGGTCACGTTGGACAGTGCAATCCTGCGGGGCGCCCCGGACATCGCGGTGTCATTGCACACCTCGCGCTAGTTGGCGCCTGCGGCCACAGCGACCCCCTCCACGGGGCTGCTTGCCGATGCCCGCTCGCGCACGGGTATCCGCCCGGCCAGCCAGGCGCTCCGGCCGGCTTCGACTCCCAGCTTGAAGGCCTCGCCCATCAGCCCTGGATCGTCCGCCTGCGCTATTGCGGTGTTTACCAGTACGCAATCGGCGCCCATCTCCATCACGCGCGATGCGTCCGACGGCACGCCTAGCCCGGCGTCCACCACCACAGGCACGCTGGCCTGATCGATGATGATCTGGATCTCCTCTGCGGTGAGCACGCCTCTGCCGGAACCTATCGGCGAGCCGAGCGGCATCACCGTTGCGCAGCCGATGTCCTCCAGACGCTTGGCAAGAACGGGGTCGGCGTGGATGTACGGCAACACGACGAATCCTTCGTCTATCAAGCGTTTGGAAGCTTCATAGGTGCCTACCGGATCGGGAAGCAGATAGTCGGGGTCCGGTATCACCTCCACCTTGACCCAGTTTGAGCCCGTTACCTCGCGGGCCAGCCTGGCGGTGAATACCGCCTCGTCCGCCGTCTTTGAGCCTGCCGTGTTGGGCAGGATGCGGTAGCGGTTCCAGTCGACGTGGTCGAGGAGCGTCTCCTGCGTGGGGTCGTCGAGGTTCAGGCGGCGGATGGCGACGGTGATCATCTCCGTGCCGGACCGTTCGGCCGACTCCAGCAGGTCTTCCTTCGAGCGGTGCTTGCCGCTGCCCGTGATCAGGCGGGACTTGAAGCTGACGCCCGCAATTACAAGTTCATCATCCATCTCTTGGTCCCCAAAAAAGAAAAACACCGGCTGTTAGCGCGGTGTCTCTTTTTGCATCAAGGCTGCTCCCTCCGCTGGCATTACCCAGATCAGGTGGTGGGGTCGGCGGCGAGAATGGCCGCCCTCTCAGCCCGGCTGCCCGAGCTCCCCCGGCGCCCCCGTTCAACGGAGGCATATCAACTCTCCCTTAATGTAGTCGGGCGCGGGCGCCCCGTCAAACCGGCCGGCCCGGCGCACGTGTCTCCGCAAGGTGCGAGAATGGGGCCGCAGATTAGAAGGCCGGAACGTAATCTCATTGCAGGAGCGAGAAGATGGGCAACAGCGTCATATATTGGGGCTCCGACGACGACCCGAGGACACAGCGCGCAAGAGAACTGGCGCCGGATGACCTCAAAGTTGGATACATCGACCCGGCGACCGCTCCGGCCGAACGGAACGCGTTGCTCAAGGATTGCCAGTTCCTGATCGGGGCGACCCTCGCCCTGGACACTGAGGCGCTGAGCGCAATGCCCGGCCTCAAGACGCTGCAGATCATGAGCGCCGGTTTCGACGGCTTTGACGTGCCGGCCCTGCGCGAAATGGGCATCGAAGTCTGCAACAACTCGGCCGCCATCGCCAACGCCGTCGCAGAACACGCCATTATGCTGATGCTGGCGGTCTACAAGAGGACCGGCCAGGGCATCGAGGGCGCACGCGACGGCAGCTGGCAGACAAAGGCAAGATCAGGGCCCAGAGGCCATCTGTTCGAGCTCACAGGGAAGACCGTGGGCATCGTCGGAATCGGGCACATCGGCTCGCTGCTTGCCAAGCGGCTACAGGGGTTCGAGACCAGCACCCTCTACTACGACGTTCGCCTTCTGCCGTCGGAAATGGAAGAGGAGCTGAGAGTCGCCAGCGCCAGCTTCGACGAACTTCTAGAGCGGTCCGACGTGGTGACTGCTCACATGCCGCTCAACTCGGTCACCAGGGGCATGTTCAGCACGCGTGAGTTCCGGCTCATGAAACGGGATGCAGTATTCATCAACACCTGCCGCGGCCCGGTGCACAACGAAAAGGCGCTGATAGCGGCCCTGAGAGACGGCGACATAAGGGCGGCCGGCCTCGACGTGACGGAGGTCGAGCCGACTCCCCTAGACAACCCGCTGCTGCACATGGAGAACGTCATCGTGACACCCCACCTCGCCGGCTCCAGCCAGGAGCGCGTCGATAGGGCGCTGGTGTTCGCGTTCGACAACGCCCGCCGAGTGTTGGAAGGCCGCAAGCCGCTCAGCCCCGTAGTCGTGCAGGACTGACTTGGCGGCGACGGAATTCACGCCGTCCGGAGTGGTCATCGACCTGGACGGCACCCTGTTAGATGACGACGAACAGTGCTCGCCGGAGGCCCGGGACGCCGTGCGCTGGGCGGCGCAGCGAGTGCCCGTCGCCATTGCGACCGGCCGCGAGCCGGACGAGGCCTCCCACTACGCACGTCTGCTGGGGCTACGCCTGCCCCAGGTATGCGACAACGGCGCAAGGCTGGTCGATCCGGTCACAGGCCGGACGCTGTACGACAACCCCATGCCCAAGGAGACTGTGCAGGAGCTAATCGTATCGATAGCCGCCATGGGCCTCCGCTTCTACGCAGTCGACAGCGGGAGAGCGGTCAGGTCTTTCGACGACTTCAAGACGTGGAGGGTGACGGTGGTCGTCGCCCACGCCGTCGAGGAGGCCACTGCAAAGGCGGTGGCGGCGAAACTCGGCAAAGACGGCGTTACGGTCGAGTTTTCCACCGACGCGTCCGGTGACTACTGGTACGTCAATTTCATGCACGGCGGTACGGACAAGGCCCATGGCGTACGTGAGTTCACCAGCAGGATAGGGATCGACCCGCGCCGGCTGATGGCGGTCGGGGACAGCTTCAACGACCTGCCGATGTTCCGCCTTGCGGGTCTGCCGGTGGCGATGGGACACGCCCCGGCCGAGGTGAAGCGGGAGGCGGCCTACGTGACGGGAGACCTTGCCGCCGCCGGCGCGGCCATGGCTATACGCCGCTTTGTGCGTTAAAGTTAGCCATCCTCTGCGGCTTTGCGCGTTGAGCCGTCCTCGCTGCGCAGAGCTTTCACGCCCGCCGACAGCGCGGCCCGCCAGACGCGCAGTTCCTGGCGGAGCGCGGACCGGAAGCGGCTGCCGTATTCCCCGATGTTGCGGTATTTCTTTTGCCGACGGCGTACGAGTGTCCGCCGGTGCATGTCCCGAAGGTCTATCAGCGACCGCATGAGGCTGCGCTTGAGCAGCCGCGCGGCTTCGTCAGGCGAGTTGCGCGCGCCTCCGGCAGGCTCGGGGATGATCACGTCCACGATGCCCATGCTCAGGCAGTCCGTGGAGGTGAGTTTCAGCGCCTTGGCCAGCTCCGCAGCCCCTTCGGCGTCGCTCAACTCGGTCTCGGCGCCCTGTTCAGGCTCGATGGGCGTGTAGATGGCGTTCTGCTGCATCATCACGACGTCAGCCACGCCGAGCGCTAGAGCCGCTTCGCTGCCGCCCTCGCCGATCAGCACGGAGATGGTGGGCACCTCCACGCCGGACATGGCGTCTATGGTTGTGGCTATGGCGTTGGCGATGCCCTGCCGTTCCGACTCGACGCCCGGCGTAGGTCCGGGCGTATCCACTATGGTGATTACGGGCAGGGTAAAGCGCTCCGCAAGCTTGATGGCCCTCGTCGCCTTGCGAAAGCCCTTGGCGGAGATGTAGCCCACCGGCCCGTCGGCAGACGAACCGCCAGGGGCGTCAGACCCCTCGGCGTCTGTCCGCTGCGCGCCGTTGCCGGACGGCCGCGACGGCCGCACCGCGGTCTTCTGCTGGCCGATCACCATCACGGACTCTCCGGCCAGCCGGGCCAGGCCGATCACGATGGACGGATCGTCTCCCTGAAGCCGGTCCCCGTGCAGTTCGATGAAGTTGGCGAATACCCGCTCTATGTAGTCTCTCGCCTTTGGCCGGTCGGGGCGCCGCGCTATCTGAACCATCTCCCACGGCTCCCGCTGCGTGAGGTGCGTCTCCATGGGCCTCATGTGCCGGGACGCGGCGAGCTTGAATTCCGGCGTTATCAGGTCGAGCACGGATGCGACTTCGTGCTTGAGCCGCCTCCGGTCCACAACGCGGTCTATGTGCCCCTGGGACTGGTACGACTCGGCAGTGAACCGGCCTTGGAGGTGGCTGTGCCGCTCTGCATCCTGCGCCGAGCGAAAAGGAGCGAATCCGACGTGGGCCCCCGGCTCAGCGAATATCACGTCCGATAGAGACGCGAAGCTGCCCATCGCCTGGCCCGTGCACGGGTTGCCCAGGACGGCGAGCAACGGCATTCCCTTGCTGTGCAGCGAGTTGAGCGCCACCACCGTCTTGGCCATCTGCATCAGGGATAGCACACCCTCTTGGATGCGCGCCCCGCCGCTGGTGACCACGGCCACGGCCGGCAGCTTCTTTCGAGCGGCTAGCTCTAGCGCCAGCGCCACCTTCTCGCCGACCACCAGGCCCATGCTGCCGCCCAGGAATCCAAAGTCGAGGACGATGATTACCGACTGCGTGCCGCCAATTGCGCACACACCGGTCACCGCGGCTTCCGTCAGGCCCGTGCGAGTCTGGTCCTGTAGCAGCCTCACCCGGTACGAAATGCGGGGAGAAAATTCCAGCGGGTCGAGCGACTGTATCCAGCGGCTGGTCTCCTTGAAAGTGCCTTCGTCGGCCAGCGTTGCGATCCGGCGACGCGCTGAGATGCTGTAATGGAACTGGCACTTGGGGCACACGCGTAGGCGTCGGTACAGACGCGACTGCGTCAGACCGGTCCCACACGCGAGACAGTTCGGCCTGATGCGGTCCAGATCGAGACCGGGCCGCTCCTGCATGTCCTGCCCGCGGGCACCCTGTGGAAACAGGGGTGTTACGTTGGCGCTCATTCACAATCCCTGCGTTTGCGCGCTGTTTCTCCGGCGATGGACTTGAACGCATCTACTCCGGCATTGGCTGGGCCTACCGCGCAGCCTGCCGAGAGCCTATGCATCCCGTTTCATGAAGAATACGCGATTTCCGCGCCTATGCGCCTTTAGTTTGTCACAAAATCCCTATCGTGCGGTAAACTGCCGTACTTCTTGAGTCGCATTGCCCAGCGCCCGGCGCGGTCGATTGGCCGGGCTACCGGCCTTGCATGGTCGCAAGGTCCACAGAGGCGCACCGCACCCGGCGGAGCGCCAGGGCCGGTAGCCGACTGGGCCAAATATGTGGAAGATGGGCCGCACACAGACGCTATATTGGCGCGACAATACGGTTAAGCTCTCATGGCCCATGCATCCACGATGACCACCGACGAACGCCCTATTCACTGTCCACACTGCGGCACGCGGAACAAGCACGGCGCCTACGGTTGCAACCGCTGCGGGGAGCGCCTGTACCGTCCCAATAGAGATGAGCCGCCCCCGCTCGGTCTGGCCGCCTGCGGAAAATGCAGCGCGGCAAACGAAGCGCACGCCTTCTACTGCGTAGACTGCGGAAACTCCATGGCGTCCGCCGTTCGCATCTCTCCCGAAGGAACGAGTCCGACCGGCCGCGTCGTAGCCAAGCCTCTCACAGCTGAACGACCTCGCGAGGCGGAAGCCCCGAGAGCGGCCCCGGAGCCTTCCGACCTTCGGGGCACAAGTTCCGGCGGAAACGCCCAGGGGCAGCAGACGGCCAACACCTCCGGCGCCCGGGACGCGCAGCTGCCGGACTCGCTGCGAGGCTTCAACTGGGGCGCTTTCCTCATCACCCCTATATGGAGCATCTTCAACGGGGTGTGGATCGGACTGATCTGGTGGGTGGGACTCCTTGCTTTCGTGCTTGCTCTACCCGACGCGCTGAGGCTCATGATCATGTTCGGCCAGATGGCGCTCGCCTTCTACCTGGGATTCAACGGCAACGAGCTCGCCTGGCGCGGCAAGCGCTGGGCCAGCGCCGAGCACTTCGTCGAAATCCAAAAGTACTGGCGGATCGGTTCCATCGTCCTCACAGTACTAGCCCTCGTCTTCATCCTATTCCGCCTAGCCGGCCAAACGCCTCCCGCCACCTAATCCCCGCAAAACCGCATTTCCGGCGAGCAGCGCGCCGGCCACCCCCGCGTAGCCCTTCACAGCGTGTCGAACCCCTGCCAGCCGGGCAGGGCCGCCGCCTGCCGGAACCACTCCGCCATCTGCTCCTCGTCGAGCTCACCATCGTAGACGTCGACCCAGCGGGAGTACTTGTCCTTGCCGGAGCCGGGCGGAACGGGGCGCAGCAAGGCGCCGTTCAGGAAGGTCACCTTAACGTAGCGGGTGAAGACGTGGTAACTGGCGAACCACCCTTGACCCTCGATGCCGTACCAGGGTGAGTTCCACCTGACGGCCTTGCGCACGTTGGGCACAGTACGCATGACAATATCGTCCAGCCGCCGCCCAACGTCGCTCTTCCAGCCCGGCATGGCGGCGATGTACGCCTGCACCGGAGCATCCCCGTCGGCCTTGGCGATCTGGGGATTCCCGCCCGACAGGAGGACCGGCTTCGCGCCGGCCTCACTAGCTGTCCCAATCGACCTCGTGGACTTCCTGCCAGCCATCTCATTCATTCCCACTTACACCTCCCGCGCCCGCACTGGCCGGGAAGAACCAAAAAGAAAGTTCAAACCCTGCGGGATTTAACCGGCGTTCGGGGGATTATAGATAGGGTGAGCAACGGGCGGCAGGTAAGTGAAGTCGCTTAACGTAATACACTTGGGAGCTCAGGGCAGTGAGTGGCCGGCCGGGGCGCCGGCTTTTGGCGTGATGGGACTGACATGACGACCACACCGGCGTCCTTGGCGCCACAGTACGAACCGGACGAGAGACCGCCGCCGCTGACGGCGCTGGGCCTGGGCGCCCAGTCGGCGCTGCTCGTCATTGCCCCCATCGCGCTATTCCCTATCGTCCTCATACAGGCGGTCGACGGCTCGACCGCAGAAATCGCCTGGGCCGTCTTTGCGATGCTGCTCGTGAACGGGGCGGCAACATTGCTGCAAGCCTTCCGCATTGGCCCAGTCGGAGCTGGACTGCTCGTCATCGCCTATCCCTCGCCCACTAACATCCCCTTCTGCATCATCGCGCTACAGGCCGGAGGAGCGGCGACGCTGGCCGCGCTCATCCTCGTATCCGGCCTCTTCCAGATCGCAATCTCGATGCGGCTATCCCTGCTAAGACGCATAGTCACCCCGGCCTTAAGCGGCGCCGTACTCATACTGCTGGTCATCACGGTAGCCCCGGTCGTGTTCGGCAGCATGAACGACGTGCCGGACGGGGCCCCGGCGGCGGCAGGCCCGGTATGCATCCTCGTCACCTTCGCTCTAATCGCCGGCATCATGATCCGGGGATCCGGCCAATGGAGGATATGGGCCTCCATCATTGGGATAGCGGCAGGCTCCGCGGCCGGCGTAGCATTCGGAATCTTTGACTTTCAGCCGGTGCGCGAGGCCCCCGTCACCGGACTGCCGCTCGACGGATGGCCCGGACTGGGATTCAACTTCGGCGCCGCCTTCTGGTCCCTACTGCCAGCCTTTCTCTTCCTCTCCGTCATCTCGGTACTACAAGGAAGCTCCGTCGGGCTATCGGCGCAACGCGTCTCATGGCGCAAGCCCCGCGCCATGGACTACCGCAGCGTGCAGGGCCTGTCCGTCGGCATAGGGCTCGGCAACCTGCTGGCCAGCCTTTCAGCCGTGATGATCATCACCGCCGGCCCAAGAGGCACGACGTTCGTACAGCAGAGCGGTTGCGCCTCACGCGACATAGGCGTTGTTACCGGCGCACTACTCATAGCCGCAGCCTTCTTCCCCCAGTCATGGAGCCTGCTCATCGGCATCCCGCCGCCCGTAACTGCCGCTTTCCTCATCGTAATGGTCGGCCCGCTGCTCGTCGAAGGCATGAAGATGGTCGTCCAGGACGCGCCCGACTATCGAACGGGACTGGTCATAGGATCAGCGGTCTTCATCGGAATGGGCCTACAGACCGGACTGGCGCCACTGCCAATCGGAGACCTGTGGGAAACGGTATTCCAGAAGGCCCTTACTGCGGGCGGCGTCACGCTGGTACTGCTAACCGTATTCGCCGAGTTCAATCGGCGAAGAGTCCGGCGTCTACGCACCCAGGCCAACATGCAGGCCCTGCCCAAGATCAACGAATTCCTCAAAGACTTCTCATCCTACAAGCGCTGGGACTCGCGGATGACCGATCGGCTCCAGGTCGTCGCCGAAGAGACGCTCCTCATCCTGTCCGAAGGGCGGGAAGACGGGCAGGCCGGCGAAAAGCGGCTACTCGTCACCGTGAGCGGCCAAGCGCAAGGGGCGGAACTGGAATTCGTAAGCTCCTCCGGCAATGCCGAGAACCTGGAAGACAGCATTTCACTGCTGACCAACTCCGACCCCGAAGCGTCCGAACCGGAAGACCTAGAGAGCGCCGTCGAACGTGAAGCGTCCCTACGGCTCCTGCGGTACTACGCAGCCTCCGTCACACACAGGCAGTACCACGACATAGAGGCAATTACTATACGCGTAAACCCCGCCGGCGACGCGACAAGCCAGCGTGAGGGCTCAGCCTAGCCCAGGTCGACAGACCTGAGAAACTCCAGCGTCGCCTCGGCGCACTCCTCCGGCTTCTCCAATTGCATGAAGTGGGTCGTCTCGGGCAGGAAGTCGTAGTTCACGCTCATGATGTCAGACATGTCGAGGCTGGGCAGATAGGAGTACGGCAGGGTCGGGTCTGCGGCAATGACCTTCACCGGACACTCCAGCGAGTCGAAGTCCACCGCCACGCCAAAAGCGGTAGCGTAGTCGATTATCTGGGCCTCATATTCCGGAGGGCAGCACAGCTCGTAGCCCTCCCCGTCCTTGCTTTCGCGAAGCGTCGCCCTGGCCATCAGTTCGTGTGCGCCGGGCACGAAGCGCTGGAAGTACTGCAAGAACGGCAGAACTTCCGCAAACTGCTCCCTGCTGCGGAAGCGGTTCGTTCGGCGGCGCGTCAGGCCGGCGGTCTGTATAGCCGCCTCCTCAAATTCCCGGTGGTCCCGGCCCGGCTTGCAAATAGGAGGCCCAAAGAGCATCAACGCAGAGAATCGCCGGCCCCTCAATGGCGACAAGAGCGAGACCAAGGCGGAAACGGAATGGAAGACGCCCGCCTGCGGCTTTTCGCCGTAGTTCTCGTCGATAGCCCTTAGAATCGCATCGTGATCGGAGACCAGAGTGGGCACGTTGTGATTCTCCAAAGGGCTCACTTCATTCCAGCCGTGGTTCCTGAGGTCATACACGATCAGGTCGAAGTCGGCCATGAGCAACGACCAAAAGGGGTAGTAGAGGTCTATGGCCAAGCCGTTGCCGTGACACAGGACCAGCCGCGGGCCGTCGGGATTGCCGTGCCGTCGCAGGAAGATGCGGGCGCCCGCCTCCACCTGGACTTCGTGGACCGAGATGGGGTCGGGAAGCTCCCAAAACATTTTCGGGTTATCAGCCAATCTCTAGGCTTCCAGGTCTTCTGAGTGCGTCGCTCCTACGCCAACTCGTAGGCCAGCGCAGCAGCGAACTCCTCGCCGCCGATTTCCGCGAGGCCCCATGATACAGAAGGAAGATGCGGAAACCTGAACGTGCACCTTGCATCGCCCAAACGCATTCTCTCAGGTACCTCGAACCGGGACACGTCGGTCGAGAAGCCGGTACCCAGGGCCTTGATCAAGGCCTCCTTGAATGTCCAGAACCGGTAGAACTTACGAAGTTTTTCCGCTCCCTGCAAGACGGCAAGCTCAGCCCGCTCCCGCGGCCCCATTACCGCCTCTATCAGTGAGTCCAGGTTGCGCTTGGGGACTCGCTCCTCGACGTCTACGCCTATCCGTCCCCCCGCGGCAAGAGCGATCAAGCCGTGGCCGCCGCTGTGGCTAACGTTGAAGCCGACGGGCGCGTGGACTCCACGCACCACGGCAAACGGTTTGCCGTGCGAGGATTCGCCGAAGGACAACTCCTCGTTACCGCAGTCAAGCCGGCTGCACAGCATAGCGCGCAGCGCAGACCGGCACAGGCTGAAGCGGCGCCGTGGACTTGGCCAGTACTTCCGCCAAGAGGCACGCTCTATCTCGTCCAGCCACGAGTAAGCCGCAGCTTCCCGGCCTGGATCAGGTCTAAGATCGACGTATGTGACCTCGACGCCAGCCGTCGTAGTGAACAAGCTCCACCAGGCGCCGGAAGCCGGTGAAGCTGCATCAGGAGAGTCGTGGGCAGTCGTCGTCATGCCCCACCTCTCTCCTAAGGGGCCGGTTGGCCTATTCCCGCTCCCGGAGGTCAACCGGAACGGGAGTCCAAAAACAGTGTCAACTCGCCAAGCGGCCTGTACTTGGCGAAGGCTACAAGGACAGCCTAAGAGACGCCGGTTCTGGGAACTGATGAGACGAGAGGTATCAGGCCGCCTGAGACTCGAGGCACTTGACCAGCTCGTCCAGGTTGGTGACGGTCTCACAGACCTCGGGCGTAAAGGCGACGTTGAACTCCTCGCCAACCACTTTCGCGAAAGCCACGACGTCCATAGACGACACGCCAACGTCTGTGAGGGGAACGCTGAAATCTACTGGCTCGGGAAGTGGCTTCCCATCCGCTTCCAGGTTCTCCGCTACTAGCCTTCTGATGCGGTCTTCAGTAGAGGCCATGTGAATCCACTCTCCTGTTCTGCTTGGGTTTTGAATCTGGGCCAAGATACTAGCGCCGCCTGCTGAAGTCAACTTCCCGGCCCGCCGGATGCAGACTCCCACGTCGAGGCCGGAAAGGGCACTTCACCGCTTGGCAATCTAGATCCAGTGACGTCTCCGTTGGAAGGGGTAGGTGGGAAGCGAAATTCGACTCCGGACTTCGCCCGCAAACAGTCCTGCGAACGATATGTCCAAGCCCGCCTCGTAGGCGCCCGCCACGGCTCTGACGAACCCTTCATTGGGCCTTGCAGACTCTCCGCCGGAATCCGTAGCCCCCACCGCGGCTAGCGCGCCGGGTTTCCCTGCGGGCTCGGGCCAAGCGTCGGCTATCCCCCGGGCAATCATCGAGCCGGGACCGACCTCGACGACCAGGTCCGCTCCAAGTCCGGATAGCGTTCTTGCACAGTTGGAGATCTGGGCATACTCCAGATTCTCCCAAAGCCAGGAGTCGATCTCGCGTGAGTCAACAGACTCCACCACGTGGCCGGTCGCGGCATTCAACAGGGTGACGGATGGCGCAGAGGCCGTGATCCCCGCGAGCGCCTCTTCCAGGTTCGCCCGCGCGGTCTGAGTCTCCGGTTTCACGCTCGCCTTCTTAAGGTCGCCAAGCGCCACCGCTAGGCGCAGCCCCTGCTCAAGGTCGAATACTCCGGCCGCCTGGGCGGCGGCAAGCCCTCCGGCGCCGACCCCGACAACGACGCTGGGCCGGATGCCTACACTCGCCAATTGCGCCGTCAGCGCACACCCTATCGCATACGCCGCCGGCTCAGCCCAAGCCGGGTCATCCAGACCATCCCCGATCGAAGAACGAAGCAGCATCTCGTCCAACAGCGACAAGCCCCGATCCTGCCGAATCAGCTCGTTGCACCTGTCCAGTACTGCACGCGACACCGGCTCGCGACTGTAGAGCTCCTCTCCAATGCCAACCCATCCGCTGCCCTGTCCTGCATAAGCAAATGCGACCCCTGCCGCCGCCTGAGGCGTCTCCAAATCAGACGCCCCATCGGCAGCGACCAAGGCCTGCAGGCCCTCTCGGAGCTGCTCCGCAGCGTCGAAGACGACCCCGGCGCGGTGCGGGAAGTGGCTCCGGCCCACGCCCGCAGTCCAAGCCAGATTGGACAGAGCGCCGTCAGAGGCGGGGCCTGCTTCGCCATCGAGCCATGATAGATAGCGCTTGGCCAAATCCTTGAGCGCTCCGTCCGACTTGCCCGAAAGAGGCAACAGGCGGAAGGTTCGCTCCACCGGCCCTTCCCCCGCGCCTGGCAGGCCGTCGACAGTTTCCGGCAGAGACACGGGTACCGCTTTGGGAGCGCCCGTTGGTAGAAGTGCGCCGTTCGTCTCCGTAGAATCATCCGGCCGAGAGCCGTAGCCCTCGACCAAGACGTGCGCGTTCCCGCCCGAAAGGCCGAACGCGTTAACACCCGCCAGAGGACGGCGGCCCGAAACTGCCGACCAAGCCGTCTTGTCGGATGTTACCCGCAACGGCATCCGTTCCCATTCGACGTTTGGGTTCGGGTCATCGTAGTGGAGATGCGGGGGAATCACTCCCTTGTTCATCGATAGGACGGTCTTGATGAAAGCCGCAATTCCGGCCGCCCACTCCAGGTGCCCGATATTCGACTTGACGGTTCCGACGAGCAACGGACGTTCCTCGTCCCGCCCCTTGCCATAGACCGAGTTCGCCGCATTCAACTCAATAGGGTCGCCAAGCTGAGAGCCGGTGGCGTGCGCTTCCAAGTAGTCCACCTCGGACGCCGACACGCCCGCCTGGGTGAGGGCCTTCACCATCACGCGCTCCTGCGCCGGTCCGTTTGGGACCGTTAGCCCTGCGCTTGCCCCGTTCTGGTTGACCGCAGATCCCCGTATCACGGCGTAGATGCGGTCGCCGTCGGCCTCGGCTTCGCTCAAGCGCTTAAGCACAACCATCCCGCAACCCTCTCCTCGGACATAGCCGTCTGCGGAGGCGTTGAATGGGCTGCTGCATCCCGTTGGGGACAACATCCCAATTTCCAGCATGAATCCGGAAGTGGAGGGAGACAGGACCACGTTGACTCCACCGGCAAGGGCCAGATCAACTTCGCCTGTTCGGAGGCTCACAGCCGCCTGGTGCACCGCGGCCAGCGATGACGCGCAAGCCATGTCGACGGGCATCGCCGGCCCCTCCAGGCCCAGAGCGAACGCGACCCGCCCAACGGCTACGCTCGGGGTTGTGCCGAGGTAGCCGTGCGCCAGGTTCCGGGATTGCAGCAAGTCGCGGTATTCGCTGGTGCCAACACCCGCATATACGCCGGTGCGGCTGCCTCTCAGACTGTCCGGGGCAAATCCCGCGTCCTCAAGGGCCTCCCAACTCGTTTCGAGCAACATCCGCTGCTGGGGGTCCATCAACCGCGCCTCAATCGGCGATATGCGGAAGAACCGCGAGTCGAACCAGTCAATGCCATCGACAAATGCGCCCCGCCGATTTACTACTTCCTCAGCATCTGGGTCACCGACGGCGCCACTCCACGAACCGCCATCACGCCGTCCCTCAGTTATTGCATCGGCGCCCGTTTCCATCAGCTTCCAGTATCCCGCCAGGTCATTGGCGCCGGGGAAGCGGCAGGCCATACCTACGACGGCGATTGCGTCCTTATCGGTCCTCGTCGGCACATCTGGTTCGGGGGCAGTCGGCTCAGGCGATGAAGGAACATCGCCGACCTCGCCAAGCTGACCGAGCTCTTCGGCCAAATGACTTGCGAGGGCCGTAATATCGGGATAGTCAAACACTGCGGTGTTGGAAACGACGTACTCGCCTAACAGTGCACGATTCATCCGGTTGCGCAGCTCCACCGCCATCAGCGAGTCCATTCCCAAATCGAAAAAGCCGACTGTGACGGCCGGAGCGGACTGCAGACGCAACACCGCTTGTATTTCGCTTTGCAGGAAGGAAGAAAGCAACGACTCCCAGTCCGTCGCGGGTCTTTGTCGCAACTGGGACAGGAGGTCGGCATCAACTTCGGCGACCGATTCGTCCGTTTCCGATTCCTCGGTAACTAGCTCTTCAAGGAACGGGTTTTTCTCTTCAAAATTCTCCGCGAATACCGGCCAGTCCACTACCGCTACCATGCTGGTAGTCAGGTCCTGCCGAACCAGTTGATCGAAGGCCCGGAGACCATGTTCCGGCGGGATCCAACCGGTGCCCGATGCGGCCAGCTGCCGTTCAATTCGTTCGCGCTGCTCTTCGGCTTCGCCCAGCCCGGACCAGGCCCCCCACGCGATAGATTGACCGGGAAGTCCCATGGACCTCCGGTACGCAGCCAGTTGGTCTAAGTAGGTATTTGCCGCGGCGTGATTCCCTTGGCCCGAGTTACCCAGTACCCCGGTGATGCTGCTGAAGAGGACGAAAAGATCGAGGTCTTGATCGAGCGTCGCCTTGTGCAGATGCGAAGCGCCCAGCACCTTGGGCCACAGCACCTGTTCGAATCGTTCCCAAGTCTGATTACCCAGAGCGCCGTCGGACAGCACGCCCACGCTGTGGATGACACCAGCCAAGGGAGGCATTTCAGCTTCAATTCTGGCCAGCAAGGCATCAATTGCGGTGGGGTCGGTCATGTCAGCCAACTCGACCCGTACATCGACGCCCCGCCGCCTGAGAGCTTCAATCGCTTCCACGGCCTCTGGGTCGGGTGGCCTTCGCCCATTCAAGACAATCACGCCGGCCCCGTGATCCGCCAGCCATTCGGCCACGACGGTACCGATTCCTCCTAGGCCTCCGGTGACCAGGTACGTACGGTCAGGGCGCAATCGACCACCGGCCATGGACGGCAATGCAAGCACGTTCTTCCCGATGTGCCGGGCCGACCTCATGAAGTCCATGGCAGATCCGGCTTCGGTTATCGGCCAGCGGGTATGGGCCAGCGGCTTCAAATCCCCGGCCGCTATCCTCTCCATCACGTCCCGGAGCACGGCACCCGGACGGGCAGGTTCATTCAACTTCAGCCAGTCCAGTTCCAAAATGGAGTAGGAGACGTCTGGGCGCGAAGCTGACATCTCCTCGGCGCTCCAGATGTCCCGCCTGCCCATCTCCACGAAACTGCCTCCAACTGCCAAGCAGGACAGACTGGCCTCGATGAACCCGGGGCCGGTGAGGCTGTTCAGCACCATGTTTACGCCACCGCCAGTGGCCTCCATGATTTCCTGCCCGAAACCTGCAGTTCGGCTATCGAAGACGTGTTTGATCCCCAGGGAACGGAGATAGGCCTGTTTGGGGGAGCTCGCCGTGGCGAACACATCCAACCCTGCTGCTTGCGCCAGCTGTACCGCCGCCAGGCCCACGCCGCCCGAGGCAGTGTGGATGAGCACTCGATCTCCCGCCTTCAAGTCAGCCATCTTGAAGCTCAGTCCGGCGCTTACAAAGGCTGAGGGTATGGTTGCCAGCGCTGCCGCCGGTATTCCATCCGGCGCAGGAGCAACCAAATCCGCCTGCGTTACAACCTCAGGACCGAAGGTGCCGAAGCCCAGTCCGACCACCCGGTCGCCCACGGCGAACTCTGTGACGTCTTGGGCTGCTTCCGCAATTCGTCCGGAGAATTCCTCGCCCAACTTAGGGTCTGCCGAATTCACGACACCCATGCTGAGCAGTACGTCAAGGAAGTTCAGCCCGGCCGCGTCCACGGCCACACGGACTTGGCCCGGTTCTAAAGGCCGATTTACTACGGGGTCGGCGCGCAGTCCTTCCAGCGCTCCTTCTGAACCTGGCATCAGATGCCAAGCCGACTCTTCCGGCAGGTCGAGTCGTGTTCTTGAACTACCGCTTCGAATCAGGCGAGCGGCCAAGCGGTTGTCATCCCGGTAAGCGACCTGGGTTTCCTGATCGGGGTGCATTAGCTCATCGGCCAAATGTGAAATCCGTATGGGACCGGCGGGATCGAGGTCCAGCATACGCGGGCGAAGGTGTCCTGCTTCTCGCGCCACCGCTCTGCCGAATCCCCACAGGGTGGCCCCAGCCAGTTCTCCAACGCTCTCGCGCATGTAGTCGCGCTCCAGTACCTGCGCTCCTAGCGTGAGAAACTGGAGGCCTTTTTCCGGAGCGACGTCGGCATCCAGTATCCCCTGCACCATCGCCAGGGCGGCGCTCCCGGCACTCTTGGCATCCTCAAGAAGTTGGGTCGTGGAAGCCTGCGGCCCGTGTCCATCGAGGGCATTTAGATGCAACAAGCCTTGTAGCGGAATGTCTTTCGGGAGTTCCTCCAGGAGCGCCTGCCATGATTCCCGGCTGTCAGCCACTACTGCCTTCCGAACAATGTTGCCCTCTCTCACAGATTTGCCAGATAGCTGAGTCGACTCTGCAAGTGCTACGGTCTGGTTTCTCGTCGCCAACTCTCTCGCCAATTGAAGACCAATACCGCCGGAATCCGAGGATATGACCCACAACCCTGGCGATTGAGCAATTTCCACCGGCCCCTGTGCGAGAATAACGCTGGAGCCGAGCGGCCCACCTTCGTCGGCGCCCTCCGTCCCGAGGAAGCGCACCTCGTCATAGCCCGAATCCAACAGTGCCCGGCACCATATCGATGGATGAGCCATGGCGTGATCTATCCGGTAATCGTCGGTGAACCGCCACCAGCCATCCAGCAGGCCAAAGGTGATGTCCTGCCAGCCGCGGCCACGCATGTTCTCGAGGGCCATTAGCTGGCCGGAGGGAGCAAGCAATTCGCGGCAGTGG
The DNA here is from genome assembly GCA_963663555.2 of Dehalococcoidia bacterium. Taxonomy (GTDB): domain Bacteria; phylum Chloroflexota; class Dehalococcoidia; order Lucifugimonadales; family Lucifugimonadaceae. The sequence goes on along the minus strand of CAXXNJ010000005.1, from coordinate 11,194 downwards.
GCTAGGGTTTCGCCCAAATCGCGGGTGGCGTGAAGCACGTTTGCCGCAATGATCAGGTCATAGGCATGGGATTTGAATCCCTGGCTTGACGGCTCCCTTTCAATGTCCAGTGGGCGGTATTCGATCGGTACTTTGGAACCACTGAAACGGACTTCGGCTTCCGCAAAGAAGCCGGCCGAGATGTCGGTGAACGTGTAATCGCACTCTGCCGGGAGTTCCGGCAACACCACCGACGTAGCCGATCCCGTGCCCGCGCCTACCTCCAGTACACGCAAGCGGCGCTCGCCTGCCCAGTCCCTCACCACTCGGGCTACGGCATCAGCCAGAAGTCGGTTGGACGCACGCGAAGCGGGGGCAACGAAATAGTATTCGGTTACCCCGGGTCCCTCGCTTCGAAAGAGGATATCCAGGGGATCGACAGTCCCGCGAAGCCCATCCGCAAGCGCCATGCCACTCCGCCGCAGGATGTTCAACTCGTTGTGGCCGTGGGGATACCGTTCGACCATCTTGTCCGCAAAGGCCTCAGGGTCGGCCAGAGCTTCGTCAGGCAAGGGGTCGCCGGCGCCGGCTTCAACGATGTATACCCCTGCGCCGGGTGGCAGACTGAGGAGTTCCCCGTCCTTCAGCAATCGGAGCATACGTCCTAACAGCTTGGTGTGTTGCGGTTCAATCTGCAAGAGGTCTCGAAGGGTCTCGGGCTCGACTGTTTCACCCTTGCGACGTTGCCAACCCAACCGTTCCAACGCCGCGAGAGAGTAGGATCGAGATAGGCGCTCCAGGTCGCTCAAAAGCATTGCCCGGTCGCCCACTGCGACGCCCTCGCTAGATAGATAGTCTGCAAACGGGCTAATGCCTTCGCTGGCCGCTGCCGGCCCGGCCAGAGCTTCGGCCGATTGCAGCCCGCCAGCCAATGGGCACTCCCGCCAGATGACCTCGTACAGCAGGTCATCCACCTCGTCTACCGCCGAAAGCAGGGCAGCGCGCGTGGCCCGCTTCACCGTGTAACCGCTCAGCCCACCCAGCAGAACCCCGTTCGTGTCGTATATGCGAAGTTCCCCCGACAGGACCTCCGCCTGCTCGCCCGATTCCGCCTCCTGCGCAGACTCGCCCATTGTCACGTGGCACACCAACCGCTCCGGCAGCCGCCCCGACAGCCAAAACCGTTCCCAGCCGAACGGCAGGTAGGTCGTATCTTCCTTGTCTCCGGTCATGTTGCGCGCCATGCCCACGACCTGGAAGCAACCGTCCAGCAAGAGTGGGTGTACGTCCAGTTGATTCCGGCCCAGCGCCTCCGGCAAGAAGACCTCGCCCAACCCCTCGCCCGGGCCGGACCACATCTTCCCCAGCGTGCGGAACGACGGCCCGAAGTCGATTCCCGTACTGCTCTTCGCGCGGTAGTAGGCCGGCACGTCTGCCGGCGACAGTCGCGCCTTCAAAGCCTCCAGGTCGGCCCTTTCGTTCAACCCCGGCTGTTCGGCCGTCGAAAGTCGCCCTTCCGCGTGAAGCGTCCAGGCCTCGTCATCTCCACCTTTGCTGAAAATCTCAAATTGGCGAGCCTGCGAATACGCTGCACCGTCGATTACCAGTTGAATCCGGCGGCCCGGCTCCTCGGAGCCATCTTCTTGGCTATGTTCCGGGTAAACCAGCGGACTATGGAGTTGCAGCTCTTCCACTGTCGAAGCGGCAGCCCCCTCGGTAAGTGGCACGGTAGCCGCCATAGCTCCATAGACCGCGCCGGGCATGACCACACGGCCGAATACCTTGTGGTCGTTAAGCCAAGGCGGGTCCGACGGAAACATCTCCGTCTCGAACATCGTCTCGCCCCGGGGGGACTCGTGTCTCACTCCCAGCAGCGGATGCTCGTCGCCTGACCTACGCCTCTGGGAGGACTCCACCCAATACCGACGCCGCTGGAAGGGATAACCCGGCACGGAGATTTTTCGCCGCTCTTCCCCTGAGAACAGACCGGCAAAGTCCACCGGCAGCCCGATCCGGTAAGCCTCTGCAACGGCACGCAGGAAGGCATCCGCCCGTTCGGGTTCGGAACCGTCAGCGGAAGGGCGGAGCAGGCTCTGCAAGACCGCGGGAGACGAGACTCTTCCATTGCCCTGGGGCCAGTTCAGGGACACCAAGGGCCCCAGTATTGCGTGAGGGCCGAGCTCCACTACCGCGTCCACGCCCAGGCCCGACAGGGCCTCCACGCAGTTCCGGAAAGCCACCGGCTGCCTGGCGTGCTGCCGCCAGTATGCTCCGTCCATCTTATTCCCGTCATCCACCGGGCGGCCGTTCACGTTGCTGACCAAGGGAATAGCGGGGACGCCGACCGGAATATCCGAGAACACGTTCTCCAGATCGTCGAGGGCGGGTTCCACCAGTGGGCTGTGGTAAGCGGGGCTGGGCCGCAGCAGCCTCACGTTCAGCCCTGCCGATTCCATCTCTTCCAATAAGGCGTGGACATCATTCTCAGGGCCGCTAACCACCTGGTGGGTCCCATTGTCGACCCCTATGCAGATGTCCGTCTCATTCCATTCCTCTATAAATTCCACCACCTGGGACCTCGGAGCGAATACGACGGCCATGGCCCCGCGCCGGGGCAAGTCCCCTAGCAGCGTGCCACGAGCGGAGGCGAAGCGAAGGCCGTCCTCTAGTGAGAAGACGCCGGCCGCCTGCGCCGCCGCGATCTCCCCAAGGCTATGGCCCAAGACCGCCTGCGGCCGTATGCCCACACTGGCCCAGAGGGCGGTTAGGGCGCACTCCAATGCGTAGATGGCTGGCTGGGTCCATCGCGGTTCATTCAGGTCGCCATCGGCGCCTGGCCGGCCGAACATCACGTCCAGCAGGGATGCGTCCCGCTCCTCTCGAATCAGGCGATCGCAGCGGTCCAGAACGGCACGAAATACCGGTTCGCTCCGGTACAGGGCCTCACCCATGCCCACCCACTGGTTGCCCTGTCCGGTGTACACGAAAGCCACCCGGGACCCGGGCTGAGGCGCCGCGTCGCGGTCCGAGTCCACCACCTCCTGCAACCCGTCCCTCAGCGACCGGGCATCGCGGAACACCACGCCGTCCCGATGTTCGAAATGGCTGCGCGCCACGCTGGCGGTCCAAGCCATATCAGAAATATCGGCATCTGAGGCGCTGCCGTTCTCGAATGTGTGGCCGCTTTGCTGATCCAGCCAGACCATGTAAGAGTGCGCCGTATCTCTCAAGGCGGAGTCCGATTTGCCCGAAAGGGGTAGGACACGCGCGGGACGTGCCTCAGGGGGCGAATCTTCCTTAGAAACGGCAAGTGACGTGGGAACGGCACGAACAGGCCCTGCCGGTCGCGACATTCCCCCACCGTCTAAGAGAGACGTGGCTGAATTGGGATAGCCTTCGGCAATGACGTGGGCGTTCGTCCCCGACCAGCCGTAGGCGCTTATGCCCGCGCGCGGCGGACGATCCGGATGAAGCGGCCACTGCGTCAATTCGGAAGCTACCTTTAACGGCAGCCGGTCCCAGTCCAAGCGGGGGTTTGGGTCCCGGAAGTGTAGATGTTTGGGGACTAACTCATGCTGCAATGACAGCAGCGCCTTGATTAGTCCGGCAACGCCGGCCGCCGGTTCCAGGTGCCCGATGTTGGTCTTGACCGAGCCGACGAGTAGGGGGCGGTCGGGCTGTCTACCTCTGCCGTAAACCTCTGCCGCTGCGTTCAACTCGATGGGGTCGCCTACCTCGGTGCCCGTTCCGTGGGCTTCCAGATAGTCGACATCTCCAGGCTCGACGGCGGCACGGAGCAGAGCTTCCTCGATAACCTGTTTCTGGGCCGACTCGTTGGGCACGGTAAACCCGGCGCTGGCGCCGTCCTGGTTTACGGCCGAACCGAGTACAACGCCCCAAATACGGTCGCCGTCAGCCTCCGCGTCGCTGAGCCTCTTCAGCACCACTATCCCGCAGCCCTCACCTCGAACGAAGCCGTTGGCTGAGGCATCGAAGGCCTTGCATTGGCCATCGGGGGACAACATCCGGGCGTTGGCGCGCAACTCCGTTAGACGACCGGAAAAAATCGCCTGCACTCCACCTGCTAGGATCGTATCCGCCTCGCCCCGTTGCAGCGCAGAAACCGCTTGGTGCGTCGCAACTAAGGAGGAAGAGCAGGCAGTGTCCACCGCCATGGCGGGACCTTCCAGCCCTAGGGCAAAGGCGACTCGGCCAGCCGCAGTGTTCAGTGAGGTGCCGCTCACAGCGTAGAGGCTCGCGGCAGGCTCGGCGGTTTGGCTGGAATCCAGGTTGATAAAACGGTAGTCCATATTGCTGATGCCGATATAGACCCCGGTGCGGCTGCCCTTTAGCCGGTCCGGGTCTATGCCCGCGTCTTCAAGGGCACGCCAGCTCGTCTCCAACATCAGCCGCTGCTGAGGGTCCAACAGCTGTGCCTCTACCGGCGAAATGCGGAAGAACTCCGCATCGAACAGGTCGATCCCGTCGATGAATGCCCCAAACCGGCAGGCGTCACTTTGAACTTCGGCGTTCGGGTAAAGCATGCCGACGCGCCCTACGCCTGAGCCGGGTACGCCCTCGGTCACTGCGTTCTTGCCCTCCAGCAACATCTGCCAGAAGACGTCCAGGTCCGGCGCACCGGGGAACTTGCAGGCCATGCCTACAATCGCAACCGGCTCTCCGTTGCCGGAACCGTTCCGCTCCCCGGCGGCGGCCGTGGGGGCTGCTTGCATTGAGGTGCCGGCATGATTCTTCAGAGTCATAAGGCGCTTGTCCTTCAAATCAGGTATGTCACCGGAGAAGCCGTTATCAGCAGTTACGTCAAGCCCCGGTCGGCTGGAAGAGTGCGTACGGCTGGAGCCTCTGGGTTAACACAATTGTAACCAATTAACCCATCGCCTAGACACACCCCGCCTGCTGGATCAATTGCCGAGCCATCGCCTTGCCGCCCACAACCTGGCTCACCTAATTCAGGACTCGCCAGGGAATCCCATTCCAACTACCAGACCGGGCCGGGCGCCAAGTCGGCTGGGCTAGCGGCAGGGGGGAGCGTGGCGGGTAGATGCCGGCGCGCTACAGCCCTTCACCCACGCGCCCATAATCATCTTCCACCCTTACGATGTCGTCCTCGCCCAGGTAGTCGCCGGTCTGCACCTCGATGATCTCAAGCGGCTCCACCCGGGATATGTTCTCGATGCGGTGGAGCGTTGTCCGGGATACGAAGATTGACTGGCCGCGTCCGAGTGTGTGTTCCTCTTTCCCCACGACGACGCGGGCGGCGCCGCGGGCGACTGCCCAGCACTCGTCGCGATGCCGGTGCCACTGGAGTGAGATGCGCTGCTGCGGGTTTACCGTTATGCGCTTGACCTGGAAGCCCGGCCCCGCGGTGAGCGTCTCGAACGAACCCCAAGGGCGCTCGACCCTCTCCCTGCCCCTCCGCCGCTGGGCATCGAATTGCACTTCGCGTCGCTGTGTCACTGGCCTGGCCCATCTCCGTCCGTGGTGTTGACTGCGCACCGCCTATTTTATGGCAGTTGCAGTGCTTGGCCGGCCGTCACAAAATTACGGGCTAGCCGCATTTTGACTTTCCGCACTGCACGCCACTCCGCCAAAGATGACACAGAAACTACGTTCCGCCGCCTTTCAGCGCGTTCTCACGCTGGCCGCGCTCATCGCTCCCCCGCTCGGCGTCATAGCAAGCGTCGAGCTGGCGGGGATCGACATCGTCCTGGCATTCATAACGCCGGACTACAACGAGGCCAGCGAGACGATCAGCCAGATGCAGGCGCCCGACGCGGCCTACGCCGCCATATCGCGCCTCAGCCTGCTGGCATACGCCGTGCTGGTCATCCCTTTCACGATACGGTTGACCGCGCTATCCGAACTGAGGCGGCCCTGGGTATGGCTCATGGCGTTCGGTCTATGGGTTCACGTTGCGACCGCTTACGCGACCGCGGGATTCCAGTCGGAGTCCCGCACCGTGGCCTTCGCGCACTTCACGGTAAACGACCTGCACGACGCCATGGGCCACATCATGTACACGGCAGGCGTGACGGGAATGGTGGGGTTCATAATGGCGCAGGGCGGGCCGTTGGCGGGAAGGCTCCCGGCCTTCTCCACGGCCGCTGCCGCCGTCATGATCGCCGTGGGGCTAGCATTCGTACTTCGCATAGCACAGCAGTACACCGGGATCGAAGAGCGCATCGGCTACGCCGCCTACCTGCTATGGGTGGGAGTGGTATCGGTCTACTTGGAAAGGGTCCGCAGGCGGGAAGCCCGGGCCGGTGGAGAAGAATCCGCCGTGACCGCTGAGACTGGTATGCTAGGCGAGGACGTTCCAGATGGGCATCGCTACAGCACGGCAATGCAAGTCACCGAGCCGGACGACAGCGAACAATGACTGAACCTCTCCTGGAAGTAAGGAACCTCAAGACCTACTTCCATTCACCGTCGGGAGTAGTGCGGGCCGTGGACGGCTCGTCGTTCTACATACAAGAAGGTGAGACGCTCGGCCTCGTCGGTGAGAGCGGCTGCGGTAAGAGCGTATCCGCCCTGTCGGTCATGCGCCTCATACCCAATCCTCCTGGCAGAATCGAGGACGGCGAGGTCATCTTCGAGGGCCAGGACCTGCTCCGGCTCACGGAGCCCGAAATGCGCGAGGTTCGGGGCAGCCGCATCGGGATGATCTTCCAAGAGCCGATGACCTCGCTGAACCCGGTACTGACCATCGGACGGCAGCTGACCGAGACGCTGGAACTGCACCTCAAGATGACGAAGCAGGCCGCCATGCGGCGCGCCGGCGAACTGCTGGAGATGGTAGGCATCGCCGACCCCGAGCAGCGCCTCAGGGACCACCCCCACCAGCTGTCGGGCGGGCAGCGCCAGCGCGTCATGATCGCCATCGCCCTGTCGTGCAATCCGAAACTGCTCATCGCGGACGAAGCGACCACCGCGCTGGACGTGACCATCCAGGCGCAGATCCTGGAACTGATGATGCGGCTTACCACCGAGTTCGGCACGGGCCTGCTCATCATCACCCACAACCTAGGAGTCGTGGCGCGCTACGCCGACAGGGTGAACGTGATGTACGCCGGCAAGATTCGTGAGGCCGGCCCGGCGTTAGACCTGTACCGCAATCCCAGGCACCCATATACCGTGGGTCTTTTGAACTCCGTGCCGAGGCTCGACAGCCGTTCAGGTTCGCGCCTCATTCCCATCGAAGGCGAGATCCCCGATCCTTCCAACCTCCCCGCCGGATGCGCCTTCATGCCGCGCTGCAGGTGGGCCGTGGACAAGTGCGCCGCAGAAGACCCCCCGCTCGTCGAGGCCGCAGAAAGCCAGATGTCGGCCTGCTGGGAGCACGAAAAGGTGTCGCGTAATCCTGCGGGAGCGCTCGCATGACGCTGGCGCAAGAACAAGCGCACCGGACCGCGGTGAACGGCAGCCCGCTGCTAGAGATCAACGGCCTCAAGGTGCACTTCCCCGTCAAACGGGGCCTGATATTCGACCGCACGGTCGGACTGGTGAAGGCCGTGGACGGCGTCGATTTCTCGATCATGCCGGGTGAGACGCTGGGCCTGGTGGGGGAGTCCGGCTCCGGCAAGACCACAACCGGGCGGGCGATCCTGCAGCTGGTCAAAGCCACCAGCGGCAGCGTGGTCTTCGAAGGCTCAGACCTCGTCTCCCTCAGCGGCAACAACATGCGCCGCATGAGGCGTCGGCTCGGAATGGTGTTCCAGGACCCCTACGGCGCCCTGAACCCGCGCATGACCGCAGGGGACATCATCGGCGAGCCGCTGGTCGTACACGGCCTCTATGAGAACAAGAACGATCTGCGGGGACAGGTGGGAGACCTACTCGAGACCGTCGGACTGAACAAGTCCATGGCCGACCGTTATCCGCACGAGTTCAGCGGCGGCCAGCGACAGAGGATCGGCGTCGCACGCGCGCTGGCGGCAAAGCCCAGCTTCATGGTGCTCGACGAGCCGGTCTCCGCACTGGACGTTTCGATACAGGCGCAGATCATCAACCTCCTGCAGAACCTCCAAGACGAGTTCAACCTCTCATACCTCTTCATCGCCCATGACCTGTCGGTAGTCCGCCACATTAGCGACCGGGTTGCCGTGATGTACCTCGGCAAGATCGTCGAGCTGGCGGAATGCGATGAGCTTTACGACAACCCGCTGCACCCATACACCAGGGCCCTACTGTCAGCCATCCCCATACCCGACCCCGAGCTCGACCGCCAGCGAGACAGGATCGTGCTAGAGGGTGACATACCCAGCCCGCTCAACCCGCCGCCGGGATGCGTCTTCCACACCCGCTGCCCCGTCGCCGTAGAGGACTGCCCCGCCTACGTTCCCGAACTGCGTGAGGTCAGCCCCGGCCACTGGGTGGCCTGCATCCGCTCCGACAACTACGGGGAGTACACGCTGCCAGCACCTGCCTCGGCAGCAGGCTGATAACTAGTAGACTGTCTGCAGCCCTTCTCTGAGCTGTCCCCCTAAGCCCGCGTCTCTATGCGGCCGCGCAAGCGTGGGTCCAAGTGGTCCCGGAGGGCGTCGCCTATGAGGACTACCGCCAGCACCGTCATGGTCAGAAACAGTCCGGGGAAGAACGATATCCACCAGCCGACCTGTATGTAGCCTTGCCCTTCGGCCACGATGTTGCCCCAGCTGGGAGTCGTGGGAGGCACGCCCGCGCCCAGGAATCTCAGGCTCGCCTCCGCCAGTATCGCCGAGGCCAGCGTAAACGTCGCCTGGACGATGATGATGCCCACGGTGTTGGGCAGGATGTGACGGATGAGCACTCTCGGTATACGGGCGCCGATGGCGTTCGCAGCCTCGACGTACATCACATCAAGCAAGGTGAGCACCATGCTGCGCACCAGCCGGATCTTGCCGGCGGTGCCCGTCACCGACAGGGCGATGATGATGTTTCCTATGCTGGGCCCAAGCAACGCAATGAGGGCCAATGCAAGCAATATGGTAGGAAAGGCCAACAGACCGTCGATGAACCTCATCACGACGTTGTCCAGCGCCCGGAAGTAGCCGACCACGAGTGCGATGAGCACCCCCGCAACCGTGCTTATGAAAGTGACTGAGAAGCCGACCAGGTACGAAAGCCGGGTGCCCACGATCGTGCGGTCGAACACGTCGCGGCCCCATACGTCCGTTCCGAACCAGTGATAAGCCCGTTCCGGCGCCTGTAGCCGGTTCGCCGGGTCTACCCGCTCATACTCGGTGCGGGCCACCAGCGTGGAAAAGAGGGCGAAGAAGAACCCCATGAGAAGAATGATCGTTGCCGTGACAAGGGGCGGGTCGCGCCGTATGGCGCGCAGAAGTTCCACCCACACGCTGTCTCGCCGCGCCGGTAGGGTAGAGCCTGCTGTCTGCGCTTGAACGCCGGTAGCCATCAGTAGCGAATCCGCGGGTCATCGTTGTCTTCGGCTTTCTCGTCGATGCCCTGGCCGAACTGCTCCCACACCTGCTTGAACACCGGCGCACAAAGCTTCTGGCGGTTCAGCGTGCCCACGACCTCCTTGGTGGCCAGGGGCGTGCCGTCGTGGAACTCCACGCCGTCACGAATCGTGAACGTCCAGGTCAGCCCGTCAGAGCTGGACTCCCAGTTGTCGAGCAGAAGCTTGCCGACGCTCCAGTCCTCGTTGTAGGCCAGCAGGCCCTCGAGGATGGTCGAAGAGACGTTGCCCGTGCCGGATGCCGTCGTCCACAGCGGGTCGAACGACTGCACGCTACCCACGGAAGCGATCCGCAGCGTACCGGCCTGCTTGGCCTGCATGGCCAATTCTTGCTCGGTCGGAGTCGGCGCTACCACCACCGTCTCGATAACGGTCACAGGCTTCTCGACCACAACCGTCTCGACAACCCTGACCTTTTCGCCAGCCACTATCTTCTCGACGACTACCGTCTGGATGACCGTCTTCTCGACGACCATTTCGCCGCCGCAAGCCGCGGTGACGAGCGCGACCAGCGCACCCAGACACGTCAGAAACGCCAGTAATCGGCGCATACTAAATTTTTGAATCACTCTTCTTTTCTCACTACTTAGCGGATACAGTCCGAACCATTTCGGTCTGCGCGATGCGGCCTAGGCGCTAGGCAAAGAACGAATCCCCGGCTATTCCATTTATCGCCAAAAGGCCCGCAACCGGCCTCTGGTGACGCTTCAAGAAGCCCCGACCTACTGGAAGCGGTTGCCTCCCGCATCGGCGCCGGGACTAACCGGCGCCGCTCCCGGCCAGCAACTCGTGCGTGCGCACGAAGTCCAACACGCGGGGGCCGTTGGAGTTGAGCCCTATCTCGACGGTCCTGCCGGGCAGCAGTTCGACCTCGCGCTCGCCGTCCAGCGCTATCGTGCCGCCGCCGGGCTGGACCATGCGCCGCTGCCCCGGCCGGAGCGCTGCCCACTCCGCCACTCGTATGTCGAGAATCATGCCAGGTCCGACGGGCGCGCGCACCACCCTCTCACTCGGCGAAGATTCGCCCCGCAGGCGCAGGTACAGCCCTTCCTGCGCGTCTATTCCTATAGAACGAACGCGAGACCCTATTGATGAGAGGCCGATGCTCGCCGGCTCCGCCCTCGTCAGATACAGCTCCACCAGACTGCCGACGTCCCACACCGCACGGGCGCCCACAAAAGACTGGCTGGTCACCGCAGCGTCTACGAGCGCAATGTCGGCAAGTTTGCCGTCGATGAAGACGTCGAGCTTCTTGCTGCGTCGGCAGGCCAATTCGGCCGGCGCCCTGCCGGTGGCGACCGCTCCGGCCGCCAGTCCGGCCAGAGTCCCTTCCACCATCTGGGGAAAGACGTTGTTGGTGCCGGTCGATATCGCGGCCAAAGGCGTCTCGCCACAGCCCTTCGCCACAACCCTGTTCGTGCCGTCTCCGCCCAGCGTGACGATGCAGCCCGCGCCCGATTCGCTCATCGCCCTGGCCGCACTGGTCGAGTCCGACTGCGAATCGGCGACCGGCATGTCCACATAGTCGATCGACATCCTGTCACGGTTTTCGGCAATGGCCGCCCTGCTCAGGCCGGACAGGTCGGGCATCACCAGCACACGCTCCACGTCCATCGCAGCCAGGCCGGCGAAGACGCGACGCAGCGTGTTCGACTTCTCCTGATTGGAGACGACGCGCCCCTGGGCGACGAGCCGACGAATGTCCTTCCCCGCGGCGGGGTTGGCGATGATTCCTAC
>CAXXNJ010000004.1:0-177345 GCA_963663555.2 Dehalococcoidia bacterium | reverse complement strand
CGTACCCTGCGAGCGGCCGTCGCAGGGGTCGGAGCAGAAGGCGGCAAACGGAACGGACTTCAGCGTCCGCAGTTCCACGGCCGCGCTCTGCACCAGCTCGATCAACTCCCAGTGGCCGGTGTGGAAGCCGAGCGCCACGGGCGATCCGTCGGCAGAGCGGACGCCGCCGGTCGTGCTGAGCACCAGGAACTGCTTCCTCAGCAGCTCCGACGGCTCCCAGCCCATGCCGGCGTTCTGGCTGAACCCGAATATGTCTCCGCTGGGCCGCTCGACCAGCATCTCGGCCGTGAACGGCAGTTTGCCCCGCGGCCCTGCGGCGTGAGTGGGCGCAGACCAGCCGGCTGCGCCGTTATTGCCCACTACGTCCTCAAACGTGACCGGGAGCGTTTCATTACTGCTAGCGCGCCTGCGCGTTGCCATGCTGATCCTCCCCTACTTCAGACTATAGGGCCGGATATTCATCCCGGCCCATTGCGGCAGTCCCCCGCCTGCTATCCCCGCACGGCGGACTCGCGGGCTTCCCGGATGAACTCAGCGCCGTCGCCAGGCAGTACCTTGTCGCCAAACGCCTCCTCCTGGAGGGCCACGAGCCGCTCTATGTTGAAGCTTCCCGCGAACGCGCCGTTAGCCTCGTCCCTGGCCGGTTCCCTGTCGATGGCCGTAAGGCAGTACCGCCTCATGCTGACGCCCTTGAGAGCCGCCACCGCCTTCAAGCGGCACTGCACCGGAGGGTCGAGGTCGAGGGTCAGTCTCTTCTTCTTGTCTTCCATCGCCGTCCATCCTCAATACGGTTGCCACCGCCGAAAATAGCGCAAATAAGGAAAATACGTCAATCTCAAGCTCGCCGGACAACGACCGCCTTAGCCCGCCCGGCAAGGCGGCGTCATCCAGACTGGGTAGGATATGGAATCTCAAGACCGGCAAGCGTCCGCCAAAACGCCCTGTTAGGGCAGAATAGACCGGCATGAAAGATAGGCTCCAAGTCCCTTCCTGAGAGTAGCCCAATGAAGATCACAGACGTCAAGACATACGTATACGCGCCCCGCCCGGAGAACCCGTGGTTCTTCATCGAGGTGGAGACCGATGAAGGAGTGACCGGCCTGGGGGAGACCTCCGACTACCGGGCGACGCCGATGCTGGCGAACGGCATCGAGGCGATAAAGCCGCTGCTGGTTGGCGAAGACCCGTCGCACATCGAGGAGCTGTGGCAGCGCGTATTCCGCAACTATTCCACCATCAACGGCAGGGGCTTCGTGTCCCACCTCATCAGCGCGGTGGACGTGGCCCTGTGGGACATTCGCGGCAAGGCGCTGGGCCAGCCCGTCTACAAGCTGCTGGGAGGGCCGGTGAGGCCCAACGTGCCGCTCTACACCCACATCCAAGACCAATCCTTCGAGGGCGTCACCATCGACGACGCGGTGCGAGCCGCCAGGGAGACCGCAGACGAGGGCTACGAGGCCATCAAGACCGACCCGTTCAAGTCGCAGCGCCACGGCACGCTCCCGTTCTCAGGGGCCGACCTGGTGGAGCGGCTCAATCCGAAGTCAATCGCTGAGGCGGTCGACTGGATCGCAGCCCTGCGCGGCGAGCTGGGTCCCGACTACGAGTTGATGGTGGACGCGCACGGCAGGTTCGACGTGGCTAGCGCCATCAGCGCGGGCCGCGCCCTGGAGCCGTACAACCTCATCTGGTACGAGGAGCCGGTGCCGCCGGAGAGCTTCCAGGCCCTGCGAGAGGTACGGGAGAACACCGGCATACCGATCTGCGTGGGCGAGCGGCTGTACACCCGTTACGACTTCACGCCGGTCTTCGAGCAGCGGCTGGCAGACTACGTCATGCCCGACATACTGTGGACCGGCGGCATCACGGAGATAAAGAAGATAGCCGCAATGGCCGAGGCGTACTACGTGCGCATGTCACCGCACGACGCCCTCGGCCCGGTGTCGATAGTCGCCGGCGCGCACGCCTCGATCACCATGCCCAACCTCTACCGGCTGGAGTGCATCCACCAGTGGTTCCCCATCTTCGCCGAGATCCTCACGCCGATGTTCGAGTACCGCGACGGCGCAATATGGCTCGACGAGGAGCGGCCGGGGCTAGGCGTGGAACTGAACCACGAGGCCGCTGCCAAGTACCGCGTAGACCCTATGGCGGAAGGCGCAACTCCCAAGCGGTAGGCAGGAGCCGGAAAGCGCCGGCGCTTCTACCCGCTGGGCTGATACTCGGCGGGGATGCCCGACAGGTCGCGCCCCGCCTCCTCCAGCAGCGCGCGTATCGCGGCTTCCGTCTCGGCGTACGCGCCTTCGCCTATGTGCCGGAAGCGCATGATCCCGTTGGCGTCCAGCAGGTACTTGGTGGGCCAGTAACGGTTGCCGAACAAGCGCCAAGTGGTGAACTCGTTGTCCTGCACTATCGGATAGTAGAGGCTGTGTCTGAGCGCGGCCTCGACGACGTTGTCATAGTCCTTCTCGAATTCGAACTCGGGTGAGTGAACCCCCACGATGGTGAGTCCGTGTTCGGAGTATTTTTCGTGCCACGAGCGGACCGCCGGGAATGTATTGATGCAGTTCCGTCAGGTGTACGTCCAGAAGTCGATGAGCGTCACCTCACCGCTTTCCGCCAGTCCCTTCAGTGTCAGCGGCTCGGAGTTGATCCACTCCTGCGTACCGGTGAACTCGAACTGTCGCGAGTCGAGCGCCGGAAGGGGCGCCGCGAGCTCCTCTTCGGCCACCGCTTCCTCGGTCGGCGTGGGCGCAGGAATGGGGGAGGGTGCAGGGGTTGGCGAGGCCGCCTGGGTAGGTGTAGGAGCCGGAGTGGGCGTAGGCGCGACTGTGGGCGGTGGCGGGTCGGCGCCGCACGACGCGGCGGCCAGTACGCCTGCCAGCAGGCACAACGCCGCCGCTATGTGGGCCGCTCTTTTCATGACTTGATCATCGCACAACTTCGACAATGGCATAGAATCGACCTTGCCGGAGACGAGACCAGTTTACGTTACGAAAGGCCCCCTACCGCGATGCTTGAACGCTTCCAAGTGCCGGAAACAGACCGCGTGATCGTGCGCGAGGAACGCATCCTCGCCGCCACCACTGCCGTCTTCCGCAAGATGGGCCTCGACGAAGAGGACGCCGCCCAGTGCGCCGACGTTATGGTGATGTCCGACCTGCGGGGCCACGAGAGCCACGGCGTCTCGAACATGCTGCGCCGCTACATCCATGACTACGGCACAGGCTGGATCAATCCCCACCCGCATGTCAGGACCATCCGGGAGTCTGCCGTAACAGCCACCTGGGACGGGGACAAGGGCCTCGGCCTGCAGACCGGGCCGCGGGCCATGGAACTGGCGATGGAGAAGGCCCTGAAGTACGGCATAGGCTCCGTCGCCGTACAGAACACCAGGCACCTCGGTATGCTCGCCTACTACCCGATGATGGCGGCGGAGAACGACATGATCGGCGTCTGCATGGCCTCTGCGGGCGGCGGGCACATGCTTCCGACGTTCGGAGCCGAGCCGCGATTCGGCACGCACCCCTTCTCATGGGCGGCCCCGGCCGGAAAGATGCCGCCTTTCGTCTTGGACATGGCCACAACGCAGGTCGCAGGAAACAAGCTCGACCTAACAAGGCGCATCGGCTCGCAGCTCGGGCCGGGCTGGATCGCCAACCTAGACGGCACGCCAATCGAGGATCCGGTCGACGTGCCGGAGCCCGGCAACTACTTCATGCTGCCGTTCGGGGGAACGAGGGAGCGCGGCAGCCACAAGGCGTACGGAATCGCCGTCATCGTAGACATCATGTCCGGCATACTATCCGGCAACCGCCCCGGCTTCATCGCCCAGAACCGCTATTCCCAGTTCGTCATGGCATTCAACATAGAGGCATTCATGGACCTCGACGAATTCAAGGCCGATATGGACAACCTGTTGCAGACGCTCGCAGACACCAAGCCGGCGCCGGGCCACGACCGGGTGCTGTACGCCGGGCTATGGGAGGCTGAAGAACTGCAACGCCGCCGCGCCAACGGCATCCCATACCATCGCGAGGTAGTCGACTGGTTCAACGCAATCAGCGGCGAGCTGGACCTGGGCGTCACACTGCCGTAGCGCACGACGGGCCTAAAAGTCACATGCAACCCATCACCTTCATGCAACTCGCCGACACCCAGTTCGGCATGTTCAGCAACTACGTCGGCATAACGGAAGAGCGAATTGCGGAGTACCGCAGCCGGGGCCTTACCGTCAAGCCCGTCGAGCCGTTCGAAGGCTTTGCGCCCGAAACCGAGCGCTTTGAGAAGGCCGTAGGCGTGGCCAACGAGCTTCGCCCCGACTTCGTCGTGGTGTGCGGCGACATGGTGAACGACCCGTCAAAACCCGGCCAGTTCTCGGAGTTCGATCGCATCAGCGGCCAACTGGACGCCGGAGTACCCCTCTACCGCGTCTCAGGCAACCACGACGCATCGGAGGACGACCACGTAACGCCCACGTCCGACAGCCTCGCACGCTACCGCGACGTGTTCGGCGAGGACATCTACTCCTTCACCAGGGACGGCGCAAAGTTCATCGTCATCAACTCCACCCTGCTCAAGAGTCCCGCAAAAGTCATGGCGGAGTACAGGCGGCAGCTGGACTGGCTGGAGGCGGAGCTCGCCGGCGCAAGAGACTCAGGCTGTTCACGCGTCGTCATCTTCTCCCATCACCCTCTGTTCCTGGAGAACCCCGGCGAGCCGGAGAAATACTTCACCATGCCGCCAGAGAACCGCCAGCCGGTGATCGACATGGCCCGCAAGTACGAGGTAGACGCCATATTCGCCGGGCACATGCACCAGAACAACTACGCCGAGCATGAAGGGATGCTGATGATCGCCACGGGGTCGGTCGGATACCCCCTCGGCAAAGACCCCTCCGGCTACCGCGTCGTCGAATTGGACCAACACGGAATAAGGCACCGATATCACTCCCTGGAACGGCCGTGAACGCCCGGGCGGTCCCCCACTAGACACGCAGGACTCGCCGCGCCGCGTAGCCCCGTCAGCCGTCATGGACATGCGGCGCGCTGGGATTTAGCATTCTTCGGTTACGATTGTCGTAAGCGAAGCGCACAGTCACCCGATAGGGCCAATGAAGATCCACGAATACCAGGCGAGCCGGTTGCTGGCGGAGTACGGCGTCCCCGTGCCGCGCGGCGAGGCCGCATCCACGCCCGCAGAAGCGCGGCGCATAGCGGAGAACATCGGCGGTGCGGTGGTCGTGAAGGCGCAGATCCACGCCGGCGGCAGGGGCAAGGCTGGCGGAGTGAAGCTGGCCGACACTCCTGAGGAGGCCGAAGCCGCGGCCGCAGACATTCTCGGCCGCAGGCTGGTGACTCCGCAGACACCCTCCGAAGGCGTCGTCGCCCGCAAGGTCCTCGTAGCCGAAGCCACCAAGATCGAGCGGGAGCTGTATCTCGCCGTGGTGATAGACAGCGAGGCGAGAGCCCCGTTGGTCATGGCCAGCTCGGAGGGCGGAGTCGAGATCGAAGAGGTGGCGGAGAGAAGCCCGGAGAAGATTCTCCGAGTCGCCGCCGACCCGCTCGTTGGCTTCTCCCCCTACAGGGCGAGAAGCCTTGCCAGAGAGCTCGGGCTTCCTGCGCAACTGGTGAGGCCCGCCGCCGACCTTATCGTCAATCTCTACAGGCTATTTGCCGAAAAGGACTGCTCACTCGTCGAAATCAACCCGCTCGTCGTGACCGCGGATGGCCGCATCCTGGCCCTGGACGCCAAGGTGCAGCTGGAGGACGACGCGCTGTTCCGGCACCCGGAGTTGAAGGAACTCCACGATCCCGAGCAGGAAGACGAACACGAGCTCCGAGCCGCCGCGGCCGGACTGTCCTACGTGAAGTTGGAAGAGGGCCGGGTGGGCTGCATGGTGAACGGCGCCGGGCTGGCCATGGCCACGATGGACATAACGAAGTGGGCTGGCGCGCAGCCGGCGAATTTCCTCGACGTGGGTGGCAGCGCCAGCCAGGAGATGATCGCCGAGGCGTTCAAGATCATCGTCTCCGACCCCGACGTCGAGGCGATACTGGTTAACCTGTTCGGCGGCATCCTGCGCACCGACGGCGCGGCCCGGGGAATCGTCTCAGCGGCCAATGAGACCGGCGCAGAAGTACCCATCGTTGTGGCGATGCGCGGCACGAACGCCGAGGAAGGCCAGCGGATTCTCAAGGAGTCAGGCCTCGACGTCACGCCGGTCGACGACCTGTCCTCCGCAGCGGACGCGCTCAGGTCGATCCTGGAGGAGGGCCCGGCCCGATGAGCATACTCGTTGGCCCCGATACGCGTCTCCTGGTGCAGGGCCTGGGCAGGGACGGGAGCTTCCAGTCGAGCAGGGCGCGTGAGTACGGGGTCAACATGGTCTCTGCGGTGCATCCCGGCCGCGGCGGCCAGAAGTTCGAGGACGCCGTGCCTATCTTCGAGTCGGTATCCGAGGCGGTCGACGAGACCGGGGCCAATGCCGGCGTGGTCTTCGTGCCCGCGCCGTTCGCAGCGGACGCCATCATCGAGCAGGTGGACGCCGGTATCGAGCTCATCGTCGCCATAACGGAGCGCATACCCGTGCTGGACATGGTAAAGATACTGGCCTACATGGACGGCAAGAAGTCACGGCTGATCGGCCCGAACTGCCCCGGCATCATCCAGCCGGCCTCGCGGGTCAAGATAGGCATCATCCCGGCGGCAATAGTCCAGGAGGGCCGCATCGGCGTCGTATCCCGCAGCGGCACCCTCACCTATGAGGCGATAGCGCAGCTGAGCCAGTACGGCATGGGAGAGTCCACGTGCGTCGGCATCGGCGGAGACCCCATACACGGCACGACGTTCACCGACGTGCTGACGATGTTCGAGGATGACCCCGACACCGATGCGATCGTGCTGATAGGCGAAATCGGAGGCGCGCGGGAGCAGATCGCCGCCCAGTTCATCAAGAGCAGCGTCACCAAGCCGGTCGTCGCTTGCATCGTCGGTCAGACGGCGCCGGCGGGCAAGCGCATGGGCCACGCAGGGGCGATCATCACCGGCAAGGCGGCGCTGGCGGAAGAGAAGATGGCGACGCTGCGCGAAGCCGGCGCGCACGTGGTCGAGTCCCCGGCAAACATCGGCCGCAAGATGCGGGAGATTATCGGGTAGAACGCACGCCGGCGTCCTTCAGCTAGAATACCGGCACGCAGGCCTGACTGCCCTCAGTTGAACCAAGCCCAGGCGGACGAGGTTTAGCAGCCCCGCGGCCGCGAGTCCCGCCGCCAGGTCGTCCGCCATGATGCCGATGCCGCCCGGCAGCTTCTCGAACCTGCGTATGCCCAACGGCTTGAAGATGTCCAAGGCCCGGAACAGCAGGAAGGCCGCCAGAAGCCACACCCACGTCTTCGGCAGGAAGAGGCACGCAACCCACATGCCCGCCAGCTCGTCCGACACCACGCGGGCCAGGGTCTTCCTGCCCGGCCGTCCTTTCGACGAAGTCCGCCGCCCACGCGCCGACCAGGCACGTCGCGCCGGTCAGCCCGTGGAACCAGTAAGAGTCCCCGCCAAACGGCAAAGCCCAGTAGACGACGACCGCCGCCGCGCTCGCCACTGTAGCGGGCGCGATGGGCGCCAGCCCCAGCCCAAGTCCGGTGGCGACCAGCTCCGCAGGCCACCGCAAGGGTCCCCAGGATCCCCCGGCGTCGTTCTTGGCCGGATGGCCGCTCACCAACTCACCCACATGCCGGCGCCTTGCCTCGTCAAGGGATGTGGGACTCCGGCGGCGTATTCACTGGGAAGAGGGGCGGGATGGATGATGGCGGCGCGCTGGCGCGTTGCAGCTACCGGGCCTATTGTGAGGCAGGCGTCTCTTCAGCCTCGGCTTCAGCAGTGGCCTCGGCGATCATGGCCTCCTGGGTTGCGGTGATGTCCATCTCGGTATAGACGCCGAACAGCTCGACGTCGAACACGATGGTGGCGTCCGGCGGAATAGAGGGCAGAGCGCCGCGCGATCCGTAGCCCAAGTCCGGGGGTATCTCCAGCCTGCGCCGACCGCCGACGTTCATGGAGCCGATGCCTTCCTGCCATCCCTCGATCACCCCCGGCAGGGGGAGCAGCACGGGATCGCCCCGCAGGTGCGACGAGTCGAAGATGCAGCCGTCGAGGAGCCAACCGGTGTAGTGCACCTCCACGATTGCGCTGGGGTTTGCGGCCTGCCCCGAGCCCGGCGTGAAGTCATACACCTTCAGCCCGCTGGCCGTCGTTTGGTAGTTGAGCAGTTCGTTTCCCTCGAACTGCGGCGCATCGGCCGGGTACCTGTCGTTCTGACATGCGCTCGGAGGGGTGGTCGGCTTTATGACGGGCACCTGCACGTCCGAGGGAGGGTTGGCGCCTCCGCCCCGGCACGACAAGAGGGCCAGGGCCAATACCGCCGCAAGCAGCGGGATGCGCCATGAGGCCAATAGACTGCGGCAACTCGTCAGCAACTCTTCAGTCCTCCTACCGGCCGGCCTTTGCAAGGAAGTTCGCGGCCCCGGCCTGGATCCAGGCGCTCACGTTCGTCAGCATGAACTTCACGCCGGCCGCCAGGTACTTCTCGACGTTGTCATCAGTCGCCAGCGCGCCCGCCGTGCGGCCGGCCTGCTGGATGCGGTTTAGCGCACCGTCTATCACATTCTGGACTTCCGGGTGGGTGAAGTCGCCGATGCGGCCCATCGTGGCGGCCAGGTCCGACGGCGCAACGAAGAAGACGTCGATGTGGTCGACCTTCAGTATCTCGTCCAGGTTCTCGACGGCTACGATATCCTCGATCAGCGCCACCAGCAGGGTCTGGTCGTTCGCCACTTGGAAGTAGTCGGGTACGTCGTAGCCCTGCCTGCTGGTGTACAGCCCCCTGTTGCCGATGGGAGCGAACTTGGCGGCGTCGACGAACCGCTCCGCCTCCTCACGCGTATTCACGTGCGGCATCACGAGGCCCTGCGCGCCCCTGTCCAGCGTGCGGTAGACCACGCCCGGCTCGTTCATGTTCACCCGCACCACGGAGGTCATACCCCAGATGTCGCAGGCCCGCGTGTAGTCGCCAATGTCCTTGTAATCGACGTTGCCGTGCTCGCCCTCCAGCCATACGGCGTCGAACCCGCATGGACCGAACTGGTCTATCGCGTCAGAGTCGTAGAAGCCGCCCACGGCAAACGCCGACTCTCCCGCCGCCAGACGCCGCTTCACTCTGTTTGGCCTGATCTCCAATGCTCTCTCCTGACTCTGCCGGAACGCTCACTCACTAGAATTCTAGCGCGTGGCGCATCTGCCCGGACATTATCCCTGCCATCGAGCCTCAATTTCACCCCTACCGGCCCGCTTTGCGCGCAACTCTACGCATCCAGACCGTTCAGAAACGACGCGATCGACCCGTAGTACAGTTCGGGATTCACGAGGTCGATCCCGTTGTGGCCCGCGCCGGTGACGGGCAGCCAAGCCTTGGGCTCATTGGCGGCGTCGAATACGCGCCTGGACGCCTCAGGCGGCGAAGTGTCGTCCTGCATTCCGGCTATCACCAATACCGGTGCGGTTACCTGCGGCACGTAGCGCGCTGTCTCGAATCGGGCCTGCATCATCCTCTTCAGAACCCGGTTCCGCATCCAGGGCCGCAAGTATCCGGCCACTTCCGGAAGGGACGGAGGCGCGGCCTCCAGGATGAGCGCGTGCGGCGTGCGCTCAGTCGCCAGCCTTGCCGCGACCGCGCCGCCCATGGATCTGCCGAAGTAGACCATGCGGCCGCCCGCCGGAATGAGTTCGAGGGCTACCCTGAGGGCCGCCTGGGCGTCGAGGTGAATGCCCGGCTCGCTTGGGACGCCCTGGCTTAGGCCGTAGCCGCGGTACTCGACGGCCACGAAAGCGGCGCCGAGCCTGCGGTGCATCTGCATCATCCAGTCGAGTCGTGCGCTGATGTTGCCCCCATTGCCGTGAAAATAGATGAAGGTGAGGCCGGACGGGCCGGGGATGTGCCATCCGTGAAGGCGCACCCCGTCGGCGGCGGTCACGTGCAGGTCCTGGTACTCCAGCCCGACGTGTTCGGGAGTGCCCTTTAGCGCACGCTCCGGCCAGAAGACCAAACGGCGCTCGATCAATCGGATCAAGCCGGGGATCATGGCTGCAAGGAATCGCCGGGGCGCGTTGGCTCGCCGCGATTCAGGAGGCGGCCCCGGACTCGATTAGCCGTTCGATTTCCTCCTCACCGAGGCCAATTTCCGCCAGCAGTTCCCGCGTGTGCTGGCCCAGCAGAGGCGAGTTGCGGGCGGGCGGGCTGCCCTGCTCGAACCGGAAAACAGGCCCCGACGTGCGGTACGGGCCTCCAAGCGGGTGCTCCAACTGCACCACGTAGTCGTTTGCCAGCGCCTGCTCGTCGTACGCCATTTCCTCGATGAATCTCACCGGCTCGCACGGAATGTCCCGGTTTCTAAGTTCTTTGATCCAGTATGCCGTCGTCCGGCCGGCGAACTTCTCCTCTATCCGCTCCGCCAGCATGGCCGCCTTGGCCTTGGCTTCATCGGTGTTGGCGTCGTATCCGGGTTCCTCGATCCTCGGGTCGGACAAGCCGAAGTAACGGAGCAGGCGGATCCTGGCGGGCACTGCCAGCGTGCCCAGGGAAAGCGCCCCGTCCGAAGTCTTGTAGGCCCTGTAGTAGCAGTAATAGAGGGGGGAGACCGCCACCTGCCGGTATCCGGCTTGCAGTTCGGCGTATGAGGCCCCGCGTCGCTTCAGCTCCCGTTTCTCGTTCTCCGTCCACTTCTGAGCCGGCGAGAGGTGGCGGTCGAATCGGACGAGCATTAGTGACTGCATTGCTATCGCGTTTGCCAGCAGGCTCGTGTTTACCAGCTGGCCCTTGCCCGACCGTTCGCGCGCCAGCAGGCCGGCCAGCACGCCGCTGCACGCCGCGTAACCGCTGGTGTAGTCGATAAAGGAAGTCGACCTGACCGGCTCCGGGTGACCGCGGTCCACCTTTCCCTCGCTGGCCATAGCGCCGGTGTAGCCCTGCATGATCATGTCGAAGCCGGGCTGATCGGCCTTTGGGCCTTTCGTTCCGTATGCGGATATGTCGCAGTAGACGAGGGCCGGATTGACTTGGGACAGCGCTTGGTAGTCGAACTTCAACTTGCTGGCGGTGTCGGGGCGCGTGTTGGAGACCACCGCGTCGGCGCTCTCGGCCAGCCGGTGGCACACAGCCACCCCGTCCGGCTGCTTCAGGTCCAGGCAAACGCTCCTCTTGCCCCTGTTGAGAGCTATGAACACGGGGGCCTCGGCAGGGGCGAAACTGTTGCTATGGCGCCAGGGGTCTCCCGTAGGAGGCTCGATCTTGATCACGTCCGCGCCGAGGTCGCCGAGCAACTGCCCGGCGAACGGGCCGGCCACGTACGAGCTGAACTCCAGCACGCGATAGCCTGCCAGCGGGCCCTCCCGTCCAGGAGTCATTTCAGGCGGCACTCCCTGCTACTCCCTCCGGCGATCCGGCACTATCTCTGCCCCGCGGCAGCCAACGTCGAGCCGCTCGATGCTGTGGCGGCCGGCCACCGTCACGTACAAAGACGTGCCGCGCCAGCACAAGTTCGTCACCCGGTCGCCGCCCATCGGGTAGTCGGCAAGCAGCTCGCCGCTCTCGACGTCAAGTACCGCCACGGCGCCATGAAGCCAGCGCGCCACCCACAGGCGGCCGAACTCGTCGAACATCATGCCGTCCACGGTGGGGCCGTCGAACTTGTGCACGGTGCGGCGATTGGATATAGAGCCGTCCGGCGACAGGTCGTAGGCCGCGATGCTGTTAAGGCCGGACAGCGCCACGAACAGCCTGTCCTGGCCGGGGTGCACGGCAAGCCCGTTCGGGTAGGGCAGCAGGTTGTCGAGACGCGTCACGCCCGCAGGCCGGTTCCGGTCGTCCATGGCGATGCGGTACACGCCGCCTTGCGATCCCTGCTCGTTCGGGCCGGGGTCCGTGAAGTAGACGTTTCCCGCCAGGTCAAGGCACACGTCGTTCACGCCCAGGTACGGCTTGCCCTCGAACTCGTCGGTCAGTATCTCCATCCTGCGGGTCATCGCGTCGAACCGCGTCACCCGCTTGCCGCCGTAGTCGGCCGCCACCACGTGGCCGTCGCCGTCGTACTTCAGCCCGTTCACCCTGCCGCCGGTGTGCACCCAGACCTCCACCGTGCCGTCCGGCGCCATCCGGCCCAGCGTGCCTGACTCAAGGTAGTTGACGAAGTACAGGTTGCCCGCGTCGTCGAATATAGGCCCCTCCGCAAAGTCGATGTTGGCTATGACGGGGTACGGGGTGAGCGTATCGGGCAATGGAGGTGCGTTGCTGGGTGACATAGTCCTGCCTTCCGGGGCCAGGCGCCTACCGACGCCGCCGGGCGACCTGCGCGCATTCGAGGACACGTCCTCCCGCTACAGGTCTCGGCCCGGCGGATTCTCTTCATCTGAGCGGTAGGGCAATTCTACCTGTGTTGAGGTTTCCGCAAGCGCTCCGGCCCCGCCTCGCCGATGAAGACCGGCGCAGGCAATTGGCGCCGCGCCGCTCAGGGCGCCTTTGAGAAGACTAGCGTCTCGTCCCAGAAATTCGTCAACTTGAGTTGGCTGCCATCGATTTCGTACGACTTCGCCTGGGCAAGCAGTTCAAGGAAACGCGATTCCTGCTCCATCACGCCTTCGGGAGATTCGCACGCCCTCTCGGTAAACATGACCTCTCCGGCGGAGAAGTCGCCGGCCCCGGCCTGGTAGTCGCCGGAGTATGTATTGCAGCCGGCATCGCCGCGGAAATAGCCGTCATCGACGAACTCGGCCGTCACCTCGGTGCCCCTGAGTACGCCTTCAGGCGATTCCACACTCCCCAGCGCGGTCAACACCCATGCCGTGCCGCCCAGCGAGCCGGCGCTGTCGTCACGCCCCACTCCTGTTGCTGCCGCACCGGATGAAGTGGGCGTAGCCTGGATGTCCGCTGCGTCGTCGCGGCCCACTTCTATCTGCACGTCACCGCAGGCCGCGAGCACGCATGCAAGCGCTGCCGCGACGGCCAGGGTCAGCGCCCACCGTAACATCGGCAATTTCGATTGGCAGATCTTGCGTGTCCCGTTCATCGCTCACTCCTTTGGGGCTGTTGCACTATCCCATCTGTATACATAACGCATCAGCCGGGCGAAATGTTCCCGCAGCGCGGGAATATCTCTATCAGACGATAGCCGCGTTGACGTTCGTTCAACGCCCGGAAGCGTTAGCATTGCCAACGCCGTGCAGCCTCGCGTCTTGGCGCAAAGGCACGGTCAGGCAAGGCCAAAGCAGCAAGTTGAACACACCAGTACGACCCGATGTCGACCAGTACATGATGGGCATCTCCCTCGCCGTGAGGGCCAGGGCGAACTGCCGGGGCAAGCGCGTGGGCGCCCTGCTGGCGCTTGAGGGACGCATCGTTTCTACCGGCTACAACGGCACTCCCTCCGACATGCCCAACTGTAGCGAGGGCGGATGCGAGCGATGCGTCAGGCGCGAAGAATTCCCGCCCGGCTCAGGCTACGACGTATGCATATGCGTGCACGCCGAGCAGAACGCACTGCTGGCCGCAGCCAGGTTCGGCATAGCCGTACAGGGCGCAATGCTATATTCCACCATGCGGCCGTGCTTCGGATGCACGAAGGAACTGCTGCAGGCCAGGGTCAAAGGCGTCAGGTACCGGGAGGACTGGCGGCATCCCGACCCCGGCCTGAACGCCGAATACGAAAGGTTGCAAGCAAGGTTCCCGGAGGGAGTCAAGGAACTGCCTGCAAGCGGCTCCGGCTGACCGCGAGCGACGCAAATACCGGCACAGTCCCCAGGAATGACTCATGCCAAACATCAACCGGCTGGCGACCATCAACAGCAACGCAGCGCATGAAGTGCATTCGTGGGGCAGCCTGACGTGGCTGGTCAATTCCAAGATGTTGCCCGGGGCGACGATGACCGTGGGCATGTGCCTCATAGAACCCGGCGAGAGCAACCCGCTGCACTATCACCCCAACTGCGACGAGGTGATGGTGGTGACCTCAGGGCGGTGCATAAAGCGGATAGGAAAAGAGACTATCGAGCTTGGGCCCGGCGACTGCATACGGATACCCAGAGGAGCCCGACACCAGGCCACCTGCATCGGCGACGAGCCGATGACGTGCGTGATTGCCTACGACTCACCGGACCGCCAGTTCGTCGCGGTGGCGCAGTAGGCGAGGCACGCGGCAGCCCATAGCCCCGCGCCCCGCACTACCTACTCTTCCCAATCATCCTGCGAGAACGCCAAGCCCAGTTCGTCGGCAACTGCGTCCAGCCGCTTATCGGCCGTCCACAACTGCGTTGGAGGCGTCATCATCGCCGCTGCCAGCAGGTGCACGTCGATGTAGCCCACTCCCCTGCCCATCAACTCGTGGTACCGGATGAAGAAATACGCCTGGGAGTCCGTGGCCATCTTCACCTGTGGAAGAGACTGGAGATGGTTGAACACCTCGTCACGGTTTTGGATGTTGCCGCAAGCCAGTTCGCCGATCACCATCGGGTGCATGGCCACTAGGTCATTTTCCAGCAGCGACGGGAGGTGGGAGTCGTTGCCTCTGAAGTGGCTGACCCATACGGAGGTGTCCGCCAGGATCACGCCGCCTCGCTCCGTCGCCGGGGAATGTCCATCAATCCGGGCTCGGTACCGCCGAGCCTGGCCAGCGCGCGGGCGCTACCGCGTTCGACCAGCACACGGAGTCCCTCCCGGAGCAGGGCGGACTTGCCTTCGATACCGGTCAGTTCCTTGGCGCGCTCGTACAGCTCTGCGTCTATGGTGACGGTGGTCCTCATCTCTCGAGCCTCCATGCGCTTTGGTGTTTGCATAAGGATGTGCATCACATTGTGCACTTTTTGATGCCCTTCATCAAGTATTGTAGCCTTTCTTACTCGCCGCCGCAAGACGGCTTGTGCCGCGGAAGTCCCCGCCTGCTTTTACCACACCAGCGCTTGTCCGTCCCGGCGGGGATCGGACGCCGCCATCAGCGCCCCGCTCGCGGGGTGCACCTGTATCGCCCCTTCGCTGCCTGCGCCGTCCCAGGGGCCGGTCACGTCCAAACTCTGCCCGCGGGCGCGTAGCCCGTCGACGAGGCCGGCCTCCGCCCTGCCCTCGATCGCAAGGAAGTGGCGGTCGTCGGGCGGCCAGGTCGAGGTCATCGCGCCCTGGTAGTGCGTCCATCTCGGCGCGTCTATCGCCTCCTGCACGTTCAGGCCGTGGTCGAACACCGCAGATACCACCTGAAAATTCGTCTGCACTTGGGTATCGGCCCCCGGGGTGCCGCACACCAGCTCCAGGTCGCCGCCGTTCTCCACGCGCGCAGAGAAGACCATGACCGGGTTCATCGTGTGGCGCACCCGCTGGCCGGGGCGCAGCAGGTTCGTGTGGCCGGGCTCCAGGTTCCAGTAGGTCATGCGATTGTTGAGCAGTATCCCCGTGTCGCCCGCGATGACGCCGGAACCATAGCCCGTCTGAACGCTCTGTAACTCTCCCACGGCGTTGCCGTGCCTGTCGACCACGCAGAAGTGCGTCGTGTCAGAACCTACCTCCTGCATGACGCGCACCCGCTTGGAGCAGGGCCGGTGGAACCGCTTCGACCGGTCGGGCGGCCTGTCCATGTGTGCCCAGGGGTCGCCCTCCTTGACGTTGTGCGCCGCGGCGGCGGGATCTATCAGGCCGGAGCGCTCAGCCGTGTAGCCGGGGGAGAGCAGACCCTCGACCGGCACGTCCACGTAGTCCGGGTCGGCCAGGTAGGCCTCACGGTCGGCGAACGCCAGTTTCTTGGCCTCCACCATCACGTGGACCGTCTCAGGAGCCATGTAGCGGTACTGCGACGGGTCGAACCGCTCGAACATGGCGAGCTGTTGCAGCAGTACGTGCCCCGACGAGTTCGGCGGAGCCTCGTACACCGTGCGGCCCCGGTAGACGACGCTGACCGGCTCCTGCCAGCGGGCCCTGTGGCGCGTGAAGTCCTCCATCGTGAACAGCCCGCCTTGCTCCTCCGAGAAGCGCACGATCGCACGCGCGATCTCGCCTTCGTAGAACGCATCGCGGCCCTGCTCGCCAATCAACCGGTAGGTGCGACCGAGGTTGCGGTTGTGGCGCAGCTCACCGGGCTCTAGCGGCCGCCCGCGCGGCGCGTACACCTCCGCCGAGGTGGGAAAGGAGTGGAGTATCGGCTTCTCCCTAGCGGCTTCGGCCTGTCCGTGAGTGACCGGCACGCCGTCTTCACACAGCTCAATTGCCGGCTCCAGGCACGCCGGCAGGCTGAGATCGCCGTACTTGGCGTGCGCGGCCAGCAGTGCGTCGGCGATTCCTGGCACGGAAGCCCCCAGGATGCCGTCGTGCGGTATGCCGTCGCGGTATACGTCAGTGGTTGCGGCCAGTGGCGCAGCGCCCGTGCCGTTCACCACCTCCAGGCTGCCGCGGCCCTTCATGTACACCATCACGAAGCCGTCACCGCCCATGCCGGAACCCTGCGGCTCGGCTGCGCCAAGCGCGAATCCCACCGATACGGCTGCGTCGACGGCATTGCCCCCCCGCTGCAACGTCTGCATACCCGCCATCGCCGCCAGCGGGTGGTTGGCGACAACCGCGCCCCTGTAGCCCATTCGCACCGGCCTATAGGCCGGCCCACTCATTCCGTGCGGTGACTGTTCCATCTCGGCTCCTGCCACTTCCTTCTTGCTTCCCTCGAACCGTCCTTGCCCGGCCCAAACCGTCCTTCACCCCAAGAGTCTAACAAGCCTAGCCTCACCCACCCGTCATTCACGTCCCCCCCTTCCGTCATCACCCCACACCCACCCGCCATTGTTATGAAAATAGATTCCCGTGAAAACGGGAACCCGTAGGGGCGGTCCCTTGTGGGCGCCTTCCGCAGCGGCGTCCCCTCCTATCTCTTCCCCCGTCGCCCACGCCGTCATTCCCGTGAAAACGGGAATCCCCTTCCTACCTCTTCCCCGTCTGCGGGGGAAGATTGAGATGGGGGTCTTCGCGCGCTGCGCCACGAACCGCGCGCCGTGCCGCCGCATATCCGGCTCAACCGCTATAAAGACGTTGCAACACTACTTAGCCGCCCACGAGCCGGTTCGGTACGCTGAAGACTTGCTGGAGCCGCCTCACGCGCTCGTTGAGAACTGAAAACATGCGCATCTTCTTGCTGATTGCACTGCTGGCGCTGGCGGCCTGCACCGCGGAGGCGGCTCCCTCCCCGACTCCGCCGCCCGAGGGTTTGCCGTCACCGACGCCCACGCCCACGAATACTCCGGCGCCCACGAACACCCCGGCGCCCGCACCACCCACTGAGACTCCTACGGTCCCGCCGCCCGCGCCTACTACGCCGCCAACGTCCACGTCCGCTCCTCCTACTGCCACGTCTGTCCCCGCCCCCACGTCCACGCCCGCGCCGGTTCCGACGGACGCGCCGCAACCGTCTCCTACTCCTACTCCGGCGCCCGCGCCCGCGCCGACGGCCAATCCCACGCCCACACCCACCGCGACGGCTGCGCCCGCGCCCGCGCCGACAGTCGCTCATCCTCCCACTGCGACGGCCGTGCCCGCGCCCGCGCCGACAGCCGCTCCTCCCACTGCGACGGCCGTACCCGCGCCTACGCCGACAGCCGCTCCTGCTCCCACCGCAACGTCCGTGCCAACAGCTGCGCCCGCGGAAACGCCCACCCAGGTTCCCGACACCGGCAGCATCATCGAGGCAGCATTCAAGAGGTTCAACGAGCAACGGCAGGCGCTGGGACTGGACGTGCTTGTGATGCCCGGAGAAGGAGACGACTTTACGCAAGTACTGGAGTTCGTAGTCGGATGCGATGCCTCAGTGGAGGAGTACGAAGAACTGCTCGATCCGGACATCCAGGGCATCAGCCTGTCACTGAGCACGGAAGGCTCCGAGTGCGGATTGAAGGTAGTCACCTACCGCGAATCGCAGGACGCGACGCCGGCGGACACTCCCGTGCCTATAGATGCCACCGTCGTTCCCGATGATCCGACGCCCGTCCCCGAAGACACGCCTACTCCCGACCCCGAAACCATCGTCGAAAACGCCTACTCCCGGTTCAACGAGGAGCGCCAGGCGGAAGGCCTGAGCGTCCTCAAGAAGGCCGTGGAGGGCGACGACTCCTTCATTCCCGTACAGGAATTCCTTGTGGGCTGCTATGCCTCCGTGCAGGAGTACGAAGAGCTGCTGAGATCAGACCTGCACGGCATCGGCCTGTCCATCAGTACCGCCGGGACCGAGTGCGGCATGAAGGTCATCACCTACCACATAGTGCCGCTCGAACAGAGGATGAGGGTGGAGCGCAGCGTCTGGGACTGCTTCGCCGAGAGCAGGGACCTGCGGGAAGCCAGCGACGTCTCCTGCGGCGGAAGGTTCACCTTCCTGGGCAAGCACATAAAGTGGCTGCCCAGCGAGGTCTCATACGCCATCGCAGAGGGCGAATCCTTGCGCGACAAGTTCACGTCGCACATACCCTGGATCGAGGAGAAACTGAAGGTCAAGGTGTCCGAGGCCCAGTCCTCCGAGACGGCCGACGTCATCCTTCACCTGGGCGTACAGTCTCCGCCAAACTGCCCCGAACGGTACGGCTGCAGCGTCTTGGAAGAACTCGACGGCAGAACCTTCGCAAACATCTACGTGTCTTCGCCCGACCAGTTCTTCAGCCAGGTGCTCAAGCACGAACTGCTGCACGCTCTCCTTCCCATGGGCCACCTGCCGGAGGGCAACTACCTCATGAGCGTCAGGCCGCCCGATCCTTCCGAGACACACACCCTCACCCAGCACGAAGAGAAGCTTCTCCGGCTCTACACCCACCAGTACCTGCGGGACGGCATGACGATGGACCGGTTCCGGCTCTACCTCGTCATAGTGGACTAGCGGCTTGGCCCGCTCCCGGCGCCTGCTGGCGGGTATGCTATGGGAGACTTTTGCCAAGACAACGCCAAGCGCCCACGCGCCTTCCAGGCGATGCCTGATCCACGTGAATAGAGGGAGGGAATCCTGAATGACCACCGCGGCGCGCGCCCGTGAATCGCTGCCTGCCAAGAGTTGGAGGCTCTTGGGGGAAGCCGAAGACTCTCTATTTGAATC
The DNA here is from genome assembly GCA_963663555.2 of Dehalococcoidia bacterium. Taxonomy (GTDB): domain Bacteria; phylum Chloroflexota; class Dehalococcoidia; order Lucifugimonadales; family Lucifugimonadaceae. Next base: position 158,200 of record CAXXNJ010000004.1, on the reverse strand, counting down.
CCTTATGCCGTCCGCCGGTGTCCTGCACAAGCTGGGTATGGCTGCGGTAATGATCGGCCTGACCGTCGGCCTCGCCAGAGCGCGGTTCTTCCTGCCTGAGAACCCCGTTCCAATCACCTTCCAGACCTTCGGGATACTGATGATGGGCGGTCTGTTGGGCTGGAGGTGGGGGCTGGTATCGGTGGTCGGGTACTACCTGCTGGGAATGGCCGGCGTTCCGGTATTTCAAGGCGGAGGCAACGGCTGGCAGTACGTGTCAGGCGGCGTCACGGGCGGATATTTGCTCGGCTTCATCCTTGCCGTCGCAGTCGTCGGATACACCTCCCAGCGTGGATGGAACAGGGGGCGCGGTCTATGGGCAATGCTCACCGGTTCGATGGTCGTCTACGTACCGGCCTTGATCTGGCTGAGTGTCTTCGACTTCAGCTGGCCCGCCGAGGGCGAGTTGTTCTCGTCCGCCTTCTACCCATTCATCCCGGGCGACGTCGTCAAACTTGTGCTGGCGGCCATCGTGACGGGCGGACTCTGGCGCCTGGTCGACCGGCGAAATGAATAGGGCCGCAGCGGGGCATTGCGGCAAGGACTTCCACCGCAGCCTCTAACGGGCAGCCTGGATTCACAACCGCCTGGCTGCTGATGCGGCGCAATGGCCTTGCTCACACGAGCGTCGCGCCGGCGTCGATGAGGTTCCGGTTGGCCGGGCTGGGTAGTGTCAGCAGGCGCTTGCCCATGACGGCCAGATTGCGGGCGAACGCCTCCGTCTTGCTACCGCTAGCGGCGTGCGCGATGAAGACCCGGCTAGCAAGCGACGCGACCAACTCGTTGCGCTGGGCTGCGAGCTTAGCGGTCGGCCGTCGCACCGTGGCCGGGAAGGGCGACAGGACGAGCAGGCGGCCTTTGTCTAGGGCGGGACGCCAGTCGCGTGGGATACGCATGTTGTAGATGCCGCGGGCTGGGCAGACGACCACGGGCTGACTCCCTCGGAGCAGCAGACGCAGGCACTCGCGCTCCATTGGCGTCTGGAATCCGCCGACTGCGGGCACGCCAGCATCCCGCATGGTCCTGGCAAGGTCATAGGTCTTCAGAATGAGGTCGCCAGGACAGCGATTGGAGCAGAACAGGGCCGTTAGCGGCTCGTCAAGCAGCCGAAGGTTGCCCAAGTGGGCCGTCTCAGGTGGCAGCGCGACCGCGGCTCGACCATTTACGCCGACGCCCCTGTCTTCTTTCGCCGGGATCAACCTTGTCGTGTGCTCCATTACTGTGTCTCAGTTCCCTTCGCAGAAGAGCTTGTTGAACTCTGCCTTAGTCTTGCAACGCCTGACATTGCCGCGCATCTGCCCAAAGTAAGTTGAGGCACGCTCACGTTCTTTGGAACCTGCCTGCCCAAGGTATTCGTCTACGAATCTCGACTGCCCAGTGGAATCAGTGATGGGCTGCTTTACTGCCTCTATCGAGTGCCCCAATAGGTGAATGAGCATGTTCTTCGGGTCGAGGGGGCCTTGGTAGTCCTTGAACGCGTCGATGGCCAGGGACTCCATGTGGTAGCCACTGATCTTTCTGCTGGGACGGGTTATGAAGCAGTCCGCCATGGCCTTGGCGAGTTTGATTGTCGGTACGACTCTGCCGTTCCTGGCCGTGTTGACCTTGGCGAGCTTCTCGGCAAAGTCATCAGGTCGAGCTACGTTGCTCCACTGGGCGCTTCCGGGCTCGGCAATCCGAACGCCGCCGCTGTTCGTTCGTATGGCGGGCAGTATCTGAATCTCGGTCCCGTCGGAGTAGCTGACCGTCACCGCAAGCTTGCCAGCGCTGACGGTATTCTGGCGAAGCCTATCCTGGATGGTGTCCCGCACGTACTCTATGACCTTTGCAGGAGGCTGGTTCACAAGAGAAGACTGGTTCACTATGAGAAGGACATCGACATCGCTGAGGCCGGTCACGTAAGTGCCCTTCCGCACGGAACCGCCGAACATGGTCTGCACCACGTTGCCTTTCTGTCTGAGGAACCCGCACAGGCTTTCAAGGCGCTGGGTGACAGTCTGAGTGTTCCTGCGCATGTACTGTGCGAGAAATGCCTCGCAGTATTCATTGAACCTATCGTCTGGCATAGGTCATGCCTCCGCTTCCGCCTCGATCAGATCGTCGAGGATGACGATGGGCAAGCCCTCGACGCGGCGAAAATCGGTGTCGTTGGTGATGAAGAGCGCGCAGCCAGCGCGCATAGCTGTCGCGGCGTGGAGCGCGTCGGACGTCGCCAGCCCTGTAGTGGCACGGATGCGGGCGGCGTCTTCCCAAGTTGCCAGAGTGGCGGGGATGATATCCATCTCCGCAGAGGCAAGAATGGACCGAAAAAGCATCTCAAGGCGGGCATTGCCGTCTCGCAGGGGCTTGATCAGGGTTTCCAATGCCACGAGCTCACTGCTTGCCAGAGTGAACCGGCCTTCTCTTGCCTCTTCCCACATCGGAGCCAACAGATCGTGATATGGCTCAACGCGTTCCACGCTGTAGATTATCGCATTGGCGTCGATGTACACCGACCCGCCAGTGGGCAGTATCAACGGCCCCATGCTTCCTTCTCTTCGTTCAGGTAGGCCGCTACGTCCGCCGCCGTCTTGAATACCAAGCCTCCCGGAGCCTCAGCCAGGATGTCGACTACGGATCGCCGTTCGGTGGATGAGGAGCGCGTCACCACCACGTCCACAGTCTGCCCCGCCTCCAGCTCCGGGCTGGCAATCTCCACTTTGCCCCCTGGTTGTACCGTTGTTCTGATATGTAGCGCCTTTTCCATGTCCTTGTTCTCCTTTATCTCTTTTGGCCGCAAAGGCCCATCCCCCTCCCAGTGGTGCCCCCTCCATCACTCATAGAATGCCCTTACCAACAATACGCAGTAGCAATCTCATGACTGCGGTCGCGTCTTTTTCGATGATGTAGTAAGGTAGATCATCCCCCTCAGATGCATCTCCAAACGCCCGACTCCCTCCGCGTCCTGGACTGCACATCATAGTTGATCATGAAGTCCGGCGCCGCCCCGCCAACGCCCGCGCGCCTCCGCTGCGAACGTCCACAGGGCACAGCAGCACGGCCGCGACGTAGTAGCGGCTGCTCAGCAACCGGCCGGATGACGGATCCAGATTGAAGCCCGGATCGCCCGATTAATCCACGAATATGAAGTCGTGCTTAGGCATCATCGCCCCAAGCTCCTCACGCAAGACTCATGCCGTGCCGCGCCCGCCGCCTGCCATGGCTCTCATCGCCTGCCTGGGCTTACCCTTCTGATAGGTTGGTACCGCACCTTTAGGTATAGGCCGTTGAGAACCGAACGAGTACGCGAGTATACCGGCGCCGGAAGCATCGGCCACGATTTTGTTAATTGTTCGCCGTTCTTCGTCAGGCAGTCCGTGGTAGGACTCAGGCGAAGCGGCTACGCTGCCCGCCCCATATGTCATCAGGTCCTTCAGCACTTCCACGCCGTAGTTAGTGGAGTTCTCAGAGTCGATAGCCAGTCGGCTCAGCCGCTCAGTGGCTTCAGTAACGGCGTCAGTGTCATCGGACAGATGTAGCACTGCCATCTTATGCCGGTCTCCACCAAGTGGGGACACAGTTACGGTGACGTACTTCTCATAATTGAACACGCAGGCTGCAAACTTCAGGCTTGAACGAAAATTCAGTACTCGCACCGAAACAGCATCGGCGTCTAGCTTCCCGTAGGTCTTCCAGCGATGCCAGATCTTGCCAAGTCGCTTCGACGTAGCTTTCGACCATTGCGTTCTGCTCTGCAGTGGGGCATTAAGCCTATTCCACTCGACTGGAATACGCCGCAGAGCCGTTTGCTTATATTGCTCCGCCAATCGCTTGCCCAGGCGACATAGGTCAGACTCGTAGAGAGTTGCCCGATACATCGACAAGACGGGTACTCTAGGGTCGTTGAAATTAGGCTCCTTGACATCTATGGGGCTGAACTCGTTATCGTGGTCCGGCTTTGTGCATTTACACGCGAATCGACCGACACAAGCATCCTTGGTCACAACGAGTTGTGGTTTGAACACATCCAAATTACTCGATGTGATCGGATTAGTGGCGCTGCTCGTCACGTAATAGTGTGCCCATCGAGCCACGCCCCACTGCAATTCCATCACCTTGTTGGATTTCCGGTCTTTTAACTCGTTCAAGACCTCAGATTCGGGAATGACGTGGCAGTTATTGTCCACGGGGTTCCCACAACGCTGCCCATTCTCACCGGTTACGTAAAGGCAGACACCTCTACCCCGTTCCTCTCTCTTGACGGGATCGACACTCATCTTGACCTCACTCTTCAAGCGATCGGGAACATGCGGTGGTGGCACTGTGCGACTTTTCATCTCACCCACCCCGACCCATACGGTACTTCACATCGTAATTCACAATGAAATCCAACTCCTCACCCGTAAATCCGTAGTGACCCGCAAGTACGCGGTCGATCTTGTCAATAGTGGGCTTAGACTTCTTGATTTCAAATGACTGTGTTTCCGTTCTTCCTGTTTGTTTCTGATGACGAACAAGCATAGTGCTATTGCTTACAATGTCTTTGAGGTATTTTTCACCTAACCTTGCGATGGCAGGATCTGAGAATACAGATTTTGGAACTGGGAAACTCCTGATGTCAGTAGGGTTCATATCGCGCAAATTAGATGTGATAGTATACCACCACCAGAAAACGTCGCTGCTGAGAGAGGCGATGAGTGGCTTGACCTGGTGTTCATGTCGCACGGAGAAACTCGTCTCGCGACTTGAGCTTCCAGATCTGCCATTAACCGAAAAGGCGGGCGCAAAATCAGTGAAAACTTTCCAGTAGAGGCCTCCTGTAGTTCGATAGAATATTCGGTATTCAGTTCTGCCAATGAAGTCTTCTACTGAGGTAGGCACTGAGATAAGCCTATCCAGCATTGAGCGTTCCAAGGATATGCCAATCTTGGGAACCCAGAACGACTGTCTATCGCGAGGAACTGGTGCAAATTTCATCAGGTCAAAAAGGCCTTCTCTACAATCGCTTGTCCACTTTTGATAGGCGGTAGACAAGCATTGTGGATTTTCCGAAGGCGTCACGGTGAATATGGTCAATGCTCGATTCACTGTATTGAACAACTTGGACGGTCGCCAGGCGAAATTCGCATACCATAGGTTGCGATTCTCTACTTCCAGTATGTCTTGCACGGCTTTCATGCGTTGGGTAGACGGCAACGCCATTGGAACAATCATACTCATGCAACCTGGCTTGCCTATTAGGTTGACACTTCGTTCGATGCAAAGTGCATGGATTGCCCTTGTGCCGAGGCTGTCATATCCAAGCATCTTGTAGTCAACTTGACGAAACTCTAGATACGGCGGATTCCCAATCACCACGTCAAACCCGCCCTTGCTCATGATGCCGTGGAACTCCACGAACCAGTGGAAGGGCTGGTGGCTGTCCAGCCAGGCGTCGTATCTTGCGGCCTTTTTGACGTCGACGCCGTACTCGCGGGCCAAATGCCGGTCGAGCTCCCCGGCGAGCCTTTGCAGCCGGTCGCTCAACGCCCACTTGTCGGCGGCCGTCACCTCTCCGCCCAGCGTGGTCTGCTGTCTCCTGAACTGGCGGGTCATCCGGTCGACGCCGTCGGCATCTTCCTCGATCCGTTCCAGCGCCGCTCGGTCCTGGTCCGAAAGGGCGCGGAACTGCCCGCTGGGCATGACCGTCATCGCCTGCCGCACCGCGTCGAGCGACGTAAAGCCGACGAGCGCGTTTCCCGCGCGTATGTTGAAGTCGATGTCCGGCAGCGGCTCTATCTGGTCGTACGTTTCGAGTTGAGCGACCAGCTTGAGGAAGAGGCGCAGTTTGCAGATCTCGACCGCCTCTTCCATGATGTCGACGCCGTACAGGTTGTTCAGGACGATGGACTTCAGGATGAAGTAGCGCTCGCTGGGGTGTTTTTCGACCTGTGCCAGCACCTGCTTGAAGTCGCTGAGCGCGTTGGGGCTGCGCGGCCGCTTGGTGCGTTCGAGGTCGTCGACGAATCCGCGCATCCCTTCGAGGCATGCGGTGTACAGCGGTTCAAGGATATTGAGGGCTGCGAAGAGGAATGCGCCGGAGCCGCAGGTGGGATCCAGGACCGAAACGTCCCGCATGGCGTGCCAGAAGGCGCGCAGCAGCTCCGGCCCCTCGCTCTGCGCGATGACGTCCCTGGCGAACCGCTCCACGTCCAGGTTCAGCGTGATGAGGTCGTTGATCTCCTGCACGTCGCCGGCGGCGAGCTTTGCCCTGACCTCCTCGTATCGCTGGCGGCGTGCGATGACCTCGCGCCACGTCTCGGTGGGCAGCGCGTAGTCGTCGGGTGCGGGCGCGTTCCAGCCGCCGCGCCTGGACACGTCGTTTATGCCCGCGGCAATGTCCTCCGGCAGGCCAAAGGGCGCTTCAAGGCGCGTGGGATCCTCCGGCTGCCGGGCGTTCCACGCAATGCCGTGGCCCACGGCGGGGTAGATGTAGCGGTCCGGGTCTTCCCGAAGCAGGCGCCAGACGCCGCCGTCCGGCCCAAAGGCCACGGGACACTCCTTCCTGGCTGCGTCGAATAGGAATGGGATCACCGTGTTGCGGGAGATATAGCCGGTGATGTCCTCCTTGGTGTAGTAGGCGCCCATCTGCTTCTGGTTGACGTACTTCTCGAAGATGTAGCCGAGCACGTCGGGGTTGATCTCGTTGTCCTCCCGGTATGGCCGCTCGTCGAGGTGCCAGCGGTACTGGTCGAAGAAGTCGAACACCCGCTCGAACGCCGCGTCGGGTATCGATATGCCTGGGTTGTCGCGCTCCAGGTCGTGCACGTCGAACAGCCCGCCGTTGAGGAATGGGACCGTGCCCAGCAGAGCGGCGAGGTCGGGCGCCCGCTGCGTTTCGGGCTGTCCGAGTCCCTCGTGGAAGAGCCGCAGCAGGAACAGCCGGTAGAACTGCTGGAAGCGGCCGCCGCCGTGGTTGGACTGCACACGCTTCAGCCGGTTGCGGAGATAGTCGTGGTCGCCGTCGAGGAAATCCTTCTTCTGTATGAAGTATACGAACATCATGCGGTTGAGCATGAGCGAGGCGTACCAGTCGCGTTCTCCCTCCGCCGCGATGCCGTCGATGAACTTGCCGAAGGCGGTCAGCTCGGTCTTGAAGCGCTCGTAGAACCGCTTGGTGACGCGCTCGACGTCGAACGCCTTCCGTACGCGGGCGGTTACGTCGGAGATGCCGACGCCCTTCATTTCATCTTCAAGGCTGAAGGCGGCGTCGAGAAGGCGCTGGAGGATTGGGTCGCCGCTCTGCCCGTCCTGGAACTGCTGCTCCCGGCAGGCCGGCGGGCGGCCCGCTTCGCGCTTCACCCACTGCCAGACCTGCCGGGTGCGCTCAGCGTCTACGAAGATGATCAGGTGCTCGAAAGCGGCCTTGGCGACCTGCGTCTCGATCTTGCGCCGGACAGGGTATTCCGGTATCTCGCCGTCGATGCCCGGTCCGCACTCGAACGCGGCGAACCCTGCCTTCTCGGCAATCGGCTTGAGCGCGTATTCCCGCCCGCCAACGTTGACGGCCAGCGGTTCGGCCCTGTAGTAGTCCCAGCCCAGCCCCTCCACGAAGAGGCCTGGAAAGTCGAAGGCCTGCAGGCGCGGCCGCAGCTGTTCGGTTAGGACGGTCATGCTTAGTGGTCCGTTAGAGCAGTCTCGAACCTGGCAGCCCCGACATACGCCGGTCCAGGGTCACGCCGGAGAACCCGCCCGTTTCGTAGTCGATGGCGATGAGGCGGTCCATCAGGCCTGCGCCGCCGCTTTCGGCAAGGGCTTCCAGCACGGCCGGCCCGCTGAGTGGTGCGACGAGTCCGCTTGTCAGGGCGCGGCGCAATTCACTGCGTGCGTCTTGTTTGGCCACACCGTAGTTGTGCTGCAAGAACACGTAGGCCTCGCCAATCACCTGATTGGATGCGAAGACCTGCCCGCCCGCTTCGACCATGCTGCTCAGGCGGTCTACGCAGTACGTGAATGCGTCGTGGGGGTCGCCCGTGAGCAGCCGTACAAGTACGGAGGTGTCAATCCCTATAGGCGTACGGGTCATATCCCTCGTCCCGGAACTTGCGTAGGTCGAAAGGGGGAGCTCCGGGCTTTATCCTGTCGCGCAGCGTGCCCAGCTTGGAGTAGTCGATCCGGCGCGGGCGCAACATGAAGTCACCCCCCCTTTCGACCAGCTCCAGCCGGTCGCCGGGTCCCACGCCCAGTTCATCGAGGACGCGCTTCGGGAACGTGACCTGCCGCTTTGATGTGATGGTGACAATCACAGTGTTCTCCTTACCATAATAATAGACCGGTAAGGCGCAAGAATCAATTGCCAAGCGCTCGAGCACTCTTAGAGCCTAGCGACGCGCGGGAAGACCCCCATCTCAATCTTCCCCCGCAGACGGGGGAAGGCGCCCACAAGGGATCGCCCCTACGGTTTCTGTCGGGGCGGCGCTGCGGAGGGCGGCCACAAGGGATCGCCCCTACGGCGAGGAGGGCGGCCACAAGGGATCGCCCCTGCGGCGAGGAGGGCGGCCACAAGGGATCGCCCCTGCGACGAGGAGGGCGGCCACAAGGGATCGCCCCTACGGCGAGGAGGGCGGCCACAAGGGATCGCCCCTACGGATGGGGAGGGCGGCCACAAGGGATCGCCCCTACGACGAGGAGGGCGGCCACAAGGGATCGCCCCTACGGATGGGGAGGGCGGCCACAAGGGATCGCCCCTACGACGAGGAGGGCGGCCACAAGGGATCGCCCCTGCGGCGAGGAGGGCGGCCACAAGGGATCGCCCCTACGGCGAGGAGGGCGGCCACAAGGGATCGCCCCTACGGCGAGGAGGGCGGCCACAAGGGATCGCCCCTGCGGCGAGGAGGGCGGCCACAAGGGATCGCCCCTACGGATGGGGAGGGCGGCCACAAGGGATCGCCCCTACGACGAGGAGGGCGGCCACAAGGGATCGCCCCTACGGATGGGGAGGGCGGCCACAAGGGATCGCCCCTACGGCGAGGAGGGCGGCCACAAGGGATCGCCCCTACGGCGAGGAGGGCGCCCACAAGGGATCGCCCCTACGACGAGGAGGGCGGCCACAAGGGATCGCCCCTACGACGAGGAGGGCGGCCACAAGGGATCGCCCCTACGGCGAGGAGGGCGGCCACAAGGGATCGCCCCTACGGCGAGGAGGGCGGCCACAAGGGATCGCCCCTGCGGCGAGGAGGGCGGCCACAAGGGATCGCCCCTACGACGAGGAGGGCGGCCACAAGGGATCGCCCCTACGGGGGACGCCCCTGCGGGAGGGCGTGGTTAGCGGAGGAATTGGGCGCTTTGGGAGGGTGAGGTTACGTTGTCGAAGGGTGAGCCGGGGTTTAGGCGGAGGTCGATGGAGATGAGGTAGTTCTGGTTGGCTAGTAGGTCGTCGGGCAGTGCGGATAGGCGGTTGTCGTTGAGGGTGAGGTAGAGGAGGAAGGCGTTTTTGTCGAAGATGCCTTCCGGGAGGGCGGCCAAGCGGTTGGAGTCGATGAGCAGGAAGGCGAGCCTGGGCAGGTTGTCGAGAACTCCGGGCGCGAGGTTGGCCATGCGGTTGTTGCGCATGGCGAGGTATACGAGGTTGGGCGTTCCGTCGAACAGGCCGGGCGGGAGCACGGTGATGGCATTGCCGCTGAGCGTGAGGTATGCCAGCGACGGCATCTTCAAGCCCGGCGGCAGTTGTCGCAGGTCGTTGTTCGACAGGAAGAGATCGGTGAGGCCGTCCAAGTCGTCGAACACCCCTTCTGGAATGTCGGCAATGGAGTTGCGGGACAGGTCCAGGCCGGCGAGATGGGGAAGTCCGTCGAAGAGGCCCGCCGGCAGCCGGGCGAGGCGGTTGCCGGAGAGGTTTAGGTATTCGAGCGAGGTTAGGCCGTCGAATGCGCCGGCGGGCACGGCGGCGAGGCGGTTCTGGGCGATGGTGAGAACGGCCAGGTTGTGCAGCCCGTCCAGGAGGCCGTCCGGAATCTCTGCAAGGCGGTTATGGTCGAGGTAGAGGATCTGCAGGTTTACCAGCCCGTCGAAGTCGTGGGAGCGCAGCCGGTCGATGCTCTTGGCGGACAGGTTGAGGTTAGTGATGGCTGCCAGGTCTGCGGGCGTGAAGTCCTTGCAGTCCTTGCCGGCGACGGTCTCCAACTCGGCGGCCACTTCGGCCGTTCGTCCGCAGATCGGCTCGGAAGTCGTCTCTTTGACCTCCACTTTGCCCGGCGGCGCGGCGGTTAGTGCGACCTGCCTGCCGAGTTTCAGATTGTCGAATGGTGCGCCCGGGTTGCCGTCCAGCCTGAGTGAGGCGAGGTTCTTGAGGTTTGCGAACATCCTGTACGGCAGTTCTGCGAGATCGTTGTGATGCAAGCGTATGTCGCGCAGTTCGGGGGTGTTGTCGAACATGCTGCTCTGCAACGCCGAGAGCCGGTTGTGGTGCAGGCGGAGGTCGCGCATGGCCGGGGTGTCGTCGAACAGGCCCGTTGGCAGCGAGGTGAGCCGGTTCCTGTCCAGCCACAGGATTCCGAGGTCGGTTGCGCCCTCGAACAGGCCGGCGGGCAATTTGGACAAGCGGTTGCCTTGCAGAGTGAGGGCGGCGAGGTTCTTCATGCCGGCCAGGAGGTCTTCCGGCAGTTCCGCCAGATCGTTCTCTCCTACGTTCAATTGGATGAGCAAGGGCAGTTGCATTCCGCCCGGCAGACTCGTGAGGCGGTTGTCGGTCAGCGACAGTTCGGTGAGCATATTGAGGCCGTCGAATGCCCTGTCCGGCAGCGCGTTAAGGTCGTTTGAGTCCAGCGTCAGGCGGACCAGCGAGGGCGTCTCGACAAACAGGGTCGCCGGCAGTGCGGCCAGGCTGTTGCCGGTCAGGTCTATGACCTGCAACTTGGAAAGGCTGTTGAATATGCCTGCCGGCAACTCCGTCAACTCGTTGTCAGCCATCCGCAGGTTGACGAGGCCGGGCGTTCCGGCGAACGCGTCTTCCGGCAGAGCGCCGATGGAGTTGTAGTCCAGATCGAGGAGTTGCAGGCCGGACAGACCGGCGAAGATGCCGTCCGGCAGAGCGGTCAGGTTATTGCGTCTTAGAGTCAACTCCGACAGGTTTGAAAGACCTGCGAAGACGTCCTGAGGCAGTTCTTCCAGGCCGTTGCGGTTTAAGTCCAGGACGCTCAAGTTGGAAAGGCCGTCGAATACACCGGCTGGGAGGGTGGCCAGTTCGTTCCGGTCGAGTTCCAGGGTCTCCAGGTTGACCAGTCCTGCGAAGTCGTTGCTGCGCAGCCTGCGGATGCCTGCGGCGGTGAGGTCCAGTTCCGTGACGCCGGCCAGGTCTTGGCCGTTGATTTGGTAGCACGGCTTGCCGGACTCCTCTTCCAGCGCTGTCACGACCGGCTCGGTTCGATAGCAGGCTGGGAACGTAGGGCCGGCCGGGCCGGCTGGGCCTTCCTGCCCCGATGCGCCCTGCGGTCCGGCTGGGCCCTGCGGTCCCTCCGGCCCCTTTGCGCCGGGCTGCCCGGCCGGGCCCTGTTCACCAGCGATGCCCTGGGCGCCTTGCGGGCCTTTGTCTCCCATTGGGCCTTTTGGCCCCTGAGAACCGGGCAGCCCGGCAGCTCCCCGGGCGCCCTGTGGTCCCTGCGGCCCCTGGATTCCTGCGATGCCCTGGGGTCCTGGGGCTCCCTGCGGCCCCTGTGGGCCTTCACCGCCTTGCGGCCCTGGCGGTCCCTGCGGCCCTCTTTGCCCCTGGGGGCCGGACACTCCTTGCGCGCCTGTAGGGCCTGACGGGCCTCCAGGGCCTGCGTCTCCGGTACAGGCTGCGAGCGCTGCGGCGCCCAATACGATGAATGCCATGACGGCGGCCCGCCTCAGCAGCGGATTAGACGACAATTGCAGACCTCCAAGACAGGCATCGGCGGGAATTCCATGCAGCGGTATAAATGCTAGCGCCATTCAGCCGCGGAATGGCGAAGAAGCCGTCTCAGGCAGATAGGCGGCATCTCAGGATGGGCGACTAGTTTTGCGATAGAAGCCAGGTGAGCAACGCGTCGACGAAGGCTTCGCCGTAGGCCGGCGAGTGGCTGCTTCCGATGCCCACCCATAGCTCGATGCCGACTCCCTCGGCGCAGCCCGATTCCAAGCGGAACGCCTGGGTCTCGGCGCCGTGCACCCACTGGTCGAGGTCGAGCGTGGCATAGGGCCGGGGATCATCGGGCCAATCGCAGCCTGCCCGTTCGCCCCAGCGCATTGTCATCTGCTGGGCGCCAATGTAGAAGGCGGGGTCGCCGTCGTGCTTGGGGTCGGGCTCGCTCCGGTCGCCGTCGAACAGGATCACTTGGTCGTCCGTGCCGTGTACGTGCAATGCGGACACGGGCGGCGCGCCTTCGCAGCTTGCGGCATCGACGTAGCTCGTGCCTGCGAGGCTCGCCACGGCGCGAAGGCCGGGCAGCCCCTTGCAGGCGACGTGGTGCGCCATGAAGCCGCCGTTCGAATAGCCGAAGAAGTAGACCGGGCCGAAGCGCTTGACCTTGTTCGCCTCAGCCACTAGGCCCGTCAGGTAAGCGACGTCGTCCTCGCCTGCCTTGCCACCGTCGCAGCACTCGTCGGTGGGGTTCCAGAAGGGGTTGCCTTCGCCGTCGATCGTGCCGGTGGGCATCAGCAGGGCGAACCCGTCTGAGTTGACGCGCTCGTGGAGGGGAATGTATCCGGCGTGGTCGGCGGAGTTTCCTCCGTAGCCGTGCAGGGAGACGATGAGCGGGGTTTCGCCGTCGGTAAATTCGACGGGCGTCACCAACACGGTGCGGTCGCCTCGCCCCGGGTGGTCGACGTAGTGGACCACGCCTCCGGCGTCGGTTGCCAGCTGGGCGGTCATTTCGGCGGGCGTACCATCCGGCATCAAGAATGCTTCGTCCTTACCCTTGTCCCACTGCTCCAAGTCGAAGAGTTCCCACACGGCATTGAAGCCTGCCTCCTCCAGTTCCTGGAGCCGGGCCTCCAGCTCGTCCAACCGCTCGGCGGTGCGCGCTTGGCCTTGTTGAAGGGCGGACAGTTGCGCTTCCCTGCCCTGCTGAGAGTCTTCGACTTCTGCCCCGCGCTTCGAGGCCGCCTCTGCGGTTTGCTGAGAGTCCATGAAGTCCGTCTGCGCCTGTTGGAGGTCGGCTATTACGTTCCTAAGTTCGGCGTTCTCGTCTTCAAGGGCGCTGAGGGACTGTTCCAGGGCGCTGGTCTTCGACTCCAGTTCGCGCATCCTCTCGTCCGCGGCGGGATCTTGGCCACTTCCGGCACAGGCAACCGAGGCGGCCGCCAGCAACGCGCAGGCGGCTAGCGCAGCGAGGCGATGCAGTGCGCCGGTTGGAGTGGAGTTTGGCAAGTAATTCGTCTTCATCGATCCCGCGTTTCCAGGGTTCAGTGTAGTCGGCCGTCGGTGCGGGACGCTAATGCGCCCGCTGCCATTCCTGCCGGAGGATGCCGTAGAACACGTCGTCGACGTATTCATCCCCGAACTTCCTGTGCGCCCGCAGTACTCCTTCACGCGTCATGCCCAGTTTCTCCATGACGCGCCACGACTGGCGGTTCCTGATGTCCGCAAACGCGTATACCTTGTTCAGGCCGTGCGCTTCGAATCCCCAGTCGGTGACGGCGCGCGCAGCTTCCGGCATGAGTCCCCGGCCCCAATGGGGCCTTGCCAAGGCGTAGCCCAGGCCGCCTGAATCGTGGTCTTTTATTCTGAGGGTGACGCTGCCGATTACGTGTTGCTCCAAGACGATGGCGAACGTGGCTTCGTCCGGCCACTGGGCCAGCGTCTGCCGGGCGATGAACTCCACGGCGTTGCTGCGCGTGTAGGGCTTCGGCAGCTGAGGCAGATAGCGTGCCACGCCGGGGTCCGACGCATAAGCCAGTACGTCGTCGACGTCATCAAACGCGAGCGGTCGCAGCAGTAGCCGCTCGGTCTCCAACTCGGCACGTTCGTTTAGGTACTTGGTCATGGATTCACCTCCAAGCGCCGGGCAGCTCAGCCGGCGTCCTTTCCCGGCGTCACCGGTTGAATTCCCGCGAGGGCGGTTTGCCGGTGGCAAAGAAGAAGGGCCTCCCCGGTTCTTGGGAAGGCCCTTGCGGTACGAAATCCGTTTCGGCGCTTATGTCCTTCCCGTAGTTACGTCGCTCCAATAGCCACGACTGGGCGGCTGTTTCCAGCCGCGCGCTTGACGGAGTTGAGGTTGTTGCAGGGGTGCGACGTTTTCATTGCGCGGTCTATGTTAGCGCTTCGGTAGCACATCCGTAGGACGGCGGTCTCACCGCAATAACGATTTGACGCGCGCCGCCTGACGTCGCGCGTGCCCCGACGGGCGCCCACAAGGGATCGCCCCTACGGAATGGATAGCAAGGGACGTCCGTACGGGATGGATAGCAAGGGACGTCCGTACGGGATGGATAGCAAGGGACGTCCGTACGGGATAGATAGTAAGGGACGTCCGTACGGGATAGATAGTAAGGGACGCCGTACGGGATGGATAGCAAGGGACGTCCGTACGGGTAGTTGTCAGTTGTTAGTTTTGAGTGGGGAGGGAGAGGCGCGGGTTCGTGGCGGTGTGCGTGGGGGTGGCGCCGCGCGCGGGAAGACCCCCGTCTCAATCTTCCCCCGCAGACGAGACCTTTGCATAAATCCCAGTTGCCCCCTCAGAGCCGGTCCAATTACCCCGATTCTCATCTTCGTCCATCGAAAAATTGGAGGTCTGTAGAGGGTCGCGAGGCATTTATGCAAAGGTCTCGCAGACGGGGGAAGAGGCAGGAGGCGGCGAGAGCGTTCTCCGGCACAGACAGTTGTGAGTTCATTGCCATCTCCTACTACCGGACGCACGTCTCGTCCCATCCCGCCGGAAATTGGTCGTGTTCTTCATTTTCCTCTCCTTCCCATATGCCGCCCCAAGGTGACGAGGGGTTGCCTCTCAACTCGTATGCCGTAACCTAAACTCGCCTGAGAAGCCTGTCATACTCGTGGTGCGGGCCAATCCAGAACCACACGATGTCGCCTCCTTCCAGAACACCGAGGGCGCGATAGTCGATACTCACTCGCACCGAATACACTGGACGCCGTTGACTCACCCGCTTGAAGTCCAAGCTGGGGTGATTGGGGTTCGACTCAAAGAAGCGGTAGGACTCGCGGGCCTGCCGCTGCACATGGTCAGGAAGGCCCGATATGCGTCCCAGAAACTCCGCTTCGTAAACGAACGCATGCTTACAAATCTTCCACAGTGAGGGGCTGAGTCCGGCCTGCACGGTGTTCCGACAGCGCCTCATCTGCTAGCCGCTCCAACAGATCCTCGGATTCTGGACTGCTGAACAACTCCGCCCATTGCCGCTCCGATTCCAGTTCTGACAGGAGGAAGCGAGCGAACTTGTCCTGTTCCGTCTCCGGGAGTTCGGAAGCTCTCTCAAAGGCTTGCTGAAGAAGCTTGGTCATTCAGTTTTCCTCCTTCTCATCGAACTCACTCGCTGTCCAATCAAAACATCGTACTATGCTACGCGAACAGCGCCTGCCCACCGCGTTGGTTCGGAAGACGCAGACGGTCTTGACTGCCTCCCGGCACGTGCCGGTGATGGCCTTGAACTCCAGCGTCTCGGACTCGCCGGACGCGGTTAGGGCTGTGATTCGGTGAAGCGTCATGGGCGCATGTCTCACTTAGCTAACTGCTTTAGCAGCCGCAATTGCAGTCCACATCCTCATCATCCTCCGCATCGCACTCGTGGTCGAAGATATCTGCTCCGCTCGTACGGGCCAGGATAGCTACGCGCTCTGTGTCATCATAATCCTCGCCCACGATCATAGCGGCTTCTATTACTGCCTCGGTGCAAGACTCGCAAACAGATTCCTTTGGCGTTGTCATGCTGAACAATCTCCTGTTCCTGCTTCAGATATGCCCATCTCAATCTTCCCCCGCAGACGGGGGAAGAGGCAGGAAAGTCCCTCCCCCTGAGGGGGAAGAGGTAGGAGGGGACGTGACTGAGGGGCGGGCGCCCACAAGGGACGCCCCTACGGGATAGATAGTAAGGGATCGCCCCTACGGGATAGATAGTAAGGGATCGCCCCTACGGGATAGATAGTAAGGGATCGCCCCTACGGGATAGATAGTAAGGGATCGCCCCTACGGGATAGATAGTAAGGGATCGCCCCTACGGGATAGATAGTAAGGGATCGCCCCTACGGGATAGATAGTAAGGGACGTCCGTACGGGGCGGAGGGACGGCCGCATTAGTTCGCCAGCCTGCCTGTATTCAAGCCGGCGATGCGGCCTAGCTGCTTATCAGTCGCTTCTCCGCTGACGGGGCTGAGGCCGTCGCGGATTCGTGAGTCCTTACGTGGTTTGCCGGGAGGGTCAGGATCATCTCGGCGTACTCGCCGGGTTCCGACTCCGGGACGATCGTTCCGCCATGCCGGCGGACTATGTCGCGAGTGAGACTCAGGCCCAGGCCGGTGCCCTCTCCCGCCTCCCTGGTCGTGAAGAAGGGATTGAATATCTTGCCCATCACCTCCGGGGCCATACCGCCGCCGTTGTCCCTTATCCGGACCTCCACTTCATCGCCTACCCTCTTTGTTATCAGCCACAGCCTGGGGGTGTAATCGCTGTCCTGCGCGGCCCTGTCCTGCATGGAGTGCAAGGAGTTGTTCACGAGGTTGATGAAGACCCTGCCCAGGTCTTCGGGCACAGCCTCTATCTCGTCGGCCTCCGGGTCGGTCTCGCGGCTGATGTCCACCTTGAATTGCGGGTCTTGGGCCAACACGGCTTCGTAGGCGAGCTTGGCCTCATCGGTCAAGAGCCGGTTCAGTTCAGTCCGCGTGAAGTCCCGCTCCTTGTCCTTTCTCATCTCCAGCATGTCCGAGACGATGCGGTTGGCCTGGTCGCTGTGGTGGATGATCCGCTCCATGTTCCACGTGATGTCGCCGGCCAGTTCCAGCGCTTCCTCCCGCTCGTCCTTGTCGAGCGTCTCCCAGTCCTGTTCCAGGATCTCCGCAAGTTGCCCGCTAATGTTCTCCGACGATTCGGCGAAGTTCTTAACGAACTGCAGCGGGTTCCTGATCTCGTGGGCCACTCCTGCCGAGAGGTCGCCCAGTTCGGCCAGCTTTTCCTGGCTGATGATCTGGTCCTGGGTTCTTCTGAGTTCGTCCAGCGTTTCCGCTAGTTCGCCGTTCTTCTCCTGGAGTTCGTCGGACAGCTTCTGTACGAGGTCGAGCCGCATTGCCCGGATGGAACTCTGTCTCAGGG
Organism: Dehalococcoidia bacterium; assembly: GCA_963663555.2. Classification (GTDB taxonomy): domain Bacteria; phylum Chloroflexota; class Dehalococcoidia; order Lucifugimonadales; family Lucifugimonadaceae. Next base: position 140,924 of record CAXXNJ010000004.1, on the reverse strand, counting down.
TCTCCAGCGCTTGGCACGACATGGATATTTCGTCTTTCCCCTTCGCGTCTATGCGGTACTCAAGATCGCCCATGCCTAGCCGGCGTATCCATATTTCCGTTGAGACCAGGCGAGAGCCGACGTAAAGGACGAGCGCAGTGAGGGCCAGCATCAGGGCTGTGCCGATGGAAGATATGACCAGAAAGGCGGTGTTGCCGGATGTTGCGGCCCTGACTGTGAGGGTGATCAGGATGCCGTTGATCGCGATGATCAATAGGACCTGCTGGACCGAGTAACGTCGAAGCGAGAACTTGTGCAGCCCGAAGGGGTCGCTGGCCTCGGTAAGCTCTTGCAGAAGCGGGCCGCTGCGGTTTGAGTCCTTGCTCATCTGCCCTGCTCGACGTGTACTGGGGAGCTTTGTTAGTCCGGCAGGCGTCGGACCTGCGCTTTGCGCGGGGGAGTGTGCCGGTAGCCGCCCGATGACCTCTTACTTAAGGGAGTTCACAGGAAGATGGTGCACTTGTAACAGATTATTCTAGACGACCTCCGATGTCATATGAGTAACGCTGACGTGTTTAGTTCCTCTGGCTTGCGGGGTGGATGGCGTGTGTTGGTGGGGGGGGTGGTCGCGCGTGTTGGTGGGGGGAGCCCCCATCCTAACCTTCCCCCTAAGAAGGGGGAAGGGATAAGAGGGGACGCCCGTACGGGGGAGGGCGGCCACAAGGGATCGCCCCTACGGAGGGCGGCCACAAGGGATCGCCCCTACGGGTTCATGTGGCAAGGGGACGCCCGTACGATTCGTGCCGGACGGCGTCCATGCGATTCGTGCCGGACGGCGTCCGTAGGGGGGAGGGCGGCCACAAGGGATCGCCCCTACGGAGGGTGGCCACAAGGGATCGCCCCTACGGAGGGCGGCCACAAGGGATCGCCCCTACGGGTTCACGTGGCAAGGGGACGCCCGTACGATTCGTGCCGGACGGCGTCCATGCGGTTCGTGCCGGACGGCGTCCGTGCGGGGGAGGGTGGCCACAAGGGATCGCCCCTACGGAGGGCGGCCACAAGGGATCGCCCCTACGGAGGGCGGCCACAAGGGATCGCCCCTACGGGTTCACGTGGCAAGGGGACGCCCGTACGATTCGTGCCGGACGGCGTCCATGCGATTCGTGCCGGACGGCGTCCGTGCGGTTCACGTCGGGGACGGACGTGGCGGGGGTTATTGGAATGTGGAGGCGTCGTTGCCTATCCATTTGAGGATGATGGCGTTTAGGGCGCCGTCTGCCTTCATGGACGATAGGGCTTCGTCCAGCTTGCCCTTTAGCGCGCTGTTCTTGCGGACTCCGATGCCGAGGCCCCGGTCCAGCGACACAGGCGGGCCGACGATTGCCAGTTGGCCTTCGTATTCCGTTAGCTTTTTCACGCCGTAGCCGTGGTCCACAAGGACGGCGTCCACCTCGTCGTTTAGCACTGCATCAACGGCGTCTACGGAGCCATCGAGGGAGACGAACGGCGTGCCCGCTTTTGTGAAGTAGTCGGAGTAGATGGTGTTTGCCGTTGCGCCAATCGTGCCTTGAACGGCTGCGTCGCCTTCGCCGGCTCTGGCGACGTACACGGAAGGGGTTGGCGGATAGTAGGCTTCCGTGAAGTCGATCAGCTCCTCCCGCTTGGCGGTGATGCTCATGCCGGCGAGGATGGCATCGAACTTCTCATCCATAACGTCGGGAATCATCGTTTCCCAATCGCTCACTACATACTCGCACTCCAGGTTGGCCCTGCGGCACAACTCATCCCTGAGTTCACGCTCCAAGCCGTCCAGTTCACCTTCGTCGTTGACGAAGTTGAAGGGGTGGTAGTCGCCTGTTGTGGCGAACACCACTTTTTCGGCCGCTCCACAGGCGGCCGTCAACGGCATGAGCGATGCCGCCAATAGGACCATGCCAAGCGTTCGGATGAACCGGACTTTCGACGTCATCGGCATCCTGCGAGTCAAAGCCGCTGCACGCTGCGTCCCCGTCTAGCCTGGTGGTGGAGCTCCTAGCTGCAATCCGCACTCCATTGCGGCGCCGAGGACTGCGAAGAACGCGGCGTCGTCTTCCGCAGCGAGTACTTGGGCGAATCCTTCAGGCCCGCCGAGTTGTTCGATAACGCACTGGAAGTTTTCCCTATCTTCCGAAGTGAAGCCCGAGCCGGCGGAGACCCGCTCCCATTCATCCTCGTTCAGACACGTGAATACCACGAACATGGCGGTCATGCCCTCTTGCATAGCCGCCTGATCGCCGCTCGACGCCATCAGAGCGGAGAGGTCTACTCCTGCGATGCCCATGCGGATGCATGCGGAGGTTTCGACGCTCAGCGGGTCGGGGCCGTCGATGAATCCGGCTACGACCATGCCCAGCTGCGTTTCGTCTTCAAAGCATCCAATAATCTTGGCCTGGTCTTCAGGGGATACCTGGTCCGGCGCGGTCATCATCAGCATCAGCTGCGCTTGGTCCACCGCTCCTGTGAGACAGGCCAACTCGGACTCCGATACCACGGACATGAGCCCCAGCGGGTTATCGAGGTGGATGGGCGTTATCGGCTCCACTCCGGTGACCTGGTCAGGGACACTGGCTGTGGCCGTGGGTTCGGGGGTCGCCGTGGGCGCTGGCGTGGCGGTCGGATCGGGCATGGGCGTGGCAGTCGGTTCGGGCGGGGCCATTCCCTGCGGGGGTCCGCCAATCTGCAGTCCGCACTCCATCGCAGCTCCGATGACTGCGAAGAGTGCGGTTTCGTCATCTGAGGCCAGGATTTGTGCGAGTCCTTCAGGGCCGCCCAAGTCCTCCGCAAGGCATTGCATTCCTTCCCTATCTTGCTGGGTGAAGCCCGATCCGGGAGCGACGCGCGCCCATTCGTCCTCGTTGAGACAGGTGAACGTCACGAACATGGCATTCATGCCACTTTGCATGGCTGCCTGATCGTCGCTCGGCAACATCAGTACGGCGAGGTCAATTCCTTGCATCCCCATGCGGATGCATGCAGAGGTCTCTACACTCAGGGGGTCGGGGCCGTCGATGAAGTTGGCTACGACCATGCCCAACAGGGTTTCGTGTTCGAGGCATCCAATGAGCTTTGCCTGTTCTTCGGGCGGCACCTGGTCCGTCGCCGACAACATCTGCATCAGCTGCGCCATGTCAGCCACTCCTGCGAGACAGGCCAACTCGGGCTCCGATACCTGGGACGCGAGGGCCAGCGGGTTATCGAGCCGCACAGGCGTTATCTGCGCCATCGAGCCGTCCGGTTCGGGCTGCTTCTCAGGGGCCGGTGGCGCTGGAGTCGCCGTCGGTTCGGGCGCCTTGGTCGCCGCGGGTTCCTGGGTGGCCGTGGGAAGCGGCGTGGCGGTCGGCTCAGGCGTCGCAGTGGGGGCTGGCGGGGGAGTGGTGGGCTGAGGCGTGGGAGTGGCTTCTGCGCCGCTGCACGCCACGAGTATCATCATTGCGATCAACGACGTGATGCCGATCAGTTTCGATTTCATGCACTCATTCCTCGTTGGGGATGTCCGGTTCTTCATATGATATACGCCGCCCGCTTAGGTTCATACACATCTACAGTCCGGGTAACCGGTCATATCTGAGACCATCGACTCTCCGCGCGCCGGATGGACTTCTTGGCCGGCAACCCCGACGATGCCGCGGCGGGCCTGCCCTCATCGACAGACGCATGCTTAGAGAAAACCATCCGGCCCTCCTTCGCCTTCCGGCCGCATGAGCAGGGTCGGCACGATGGCAACGAGCGACAGGAACCCGGCGATCATGAAGAGGTCTTGGAACACGGTGACGCCGGCTCCAATCAGGATGGCCTCGGTCTCCTCGAAGTTCGAGCCGAGACCCACGTCGGCGGTCAGGCTGTAGAAGCGCTCTATGCCCCATGCGGACAGGGCCGCCAGGCCCATCGCCATTCCCACCATTCTCGATGCCGTGACCAACGAGGCCGCGGCTCCCCAATAGTCACTGGGAGATGCGCTCAGGGCGCTTACTCCTATCGGCGGGATGACCAAGCCAAATCCCAGGCCGGCGGCGACGAGGGGCGCAGTCAGCCTCAGCTCGTTCACCTCAGTTTCCCAGCCGCTCATTATCAGCAGGCCCGCTCCCATGAAGACAAGGCCGGTAATGCACACCGGCCTCACTCCCGTCCAGCGAAGAATGTAGCCTCCCACCACGGCTCCCACGGGAATTGCGGCGGTAAGGCGAACGAGGTGTAGGGCGCTCTCCCACGTAGGCTTCTCCATGACGGTGGTGGCCATTAGTGGCACGCACACCAGGGCCATGATCAAGGAGATGCCCACTAGGAACTGGGCGATGTTGGACGATATGAACGCCCTGGAGGTGTATAGGAAAGGTGCAAGCAGAGGCTGGGCCGCACGCCTCTCCACGATGACCAAAGCTCCTATGAGGATTACGCCCACGGCAATCATGAGGTACGGGTATACCGACTCTCCGGTGAAGATGCTTCTTTGAGCCAGGGCAATCGTGATGATGGTTAGCGCGGCTCCCAGCATGAGCGCCCCGAAGTAGTCCATCTTTGCGGCAGGATTGGCGCGGTTGGCCAATATCGCCAATAGCGCTATCAGGATGAGACTCTGCGGCACGTCCAGCCAGAATATCCAGCGCCAGCCAATCCACTCGATGATGGCTCCACCGTAGAGAGGGCCGATCACCGATCCAGCCTCAGCCGCGGCGGCGACGAGGCCTATGGCGATTCCCCTCTTCTCGGGCGATACGACCGCCACGGCCATGGCCAGTCCGATGGGTACTGTGGCGCCGCCGCCAACGGCCTGTATCACCCTGGCAGGCACGATCCAGTTGAAGTCCGGGGCAACGGCCACCAGCGCCGAACCGATGGCGAACACGACCAGCGCCGCCTGGAACATCCTGACGCGGCCGTAGACGTCGGACAGGCGTCCCGCCAGCGGCATCGCAACGGTGTAGCTGATCAGGTACGCAGTTACGATCCAGGACGCGGTGTCCAGGTCGGTAAGGGGAATCTCCAGGTCCACCATTACCCTAGGCAAGGCGGCGACCACGACGGTCTGGTCGAGGGCTGTCGAGAATACTCCCAGGCAGAGGATTCCCAGGATCACCGGCTGGGAAGAGCCCAGCGATGTTAGGCGATGCCTTACGCCGCTCACTGCCCGGATGCTGTATCGGGGAGTTCGATGGTAACGGCGGCGTTGATATTTTCGACGTTTATGAGGCGGCTGGTCTCCGGTCCGTCGTCATCGTAGATCTGGCCCGTGAGCCTTAGCTGCCGCAATACAAACTCATCCACGTCGACCCACATGGTCACGGTCACCGAATAGCCCGAATCGGCGGACGTGATGAGGTCGGACAGGTCCTCCGAGTCAACTACCCCTTCAACTCTAATGGTCCGGTGGCCCTGCACCTCCTCGAAGCCCGCAATGGATACCTGCTGAATCGTAAGGGGCAGCTTGGAGAATATCTTTGCCAGCCCGGTAAAGTCGAAGGGCACCTGGTCCAAGGGCAGCGGCACCCAGGGCGCGTCCTTCGACAGCTTCATGAAGGTCCGGTCGCCAACCCTTACTATTTCGATTTCCACGAATCCAAAGCCCGGGGCGACTACGTCCACCATCATCCTGACGTTGCTGGGCGCTTCTATTTCGGCTTCCATGCTCTTGAAGGTCGTTCCAAAGAACTTGGCTCCCGTTTCGAATTCGTCGATCATGCTGATCTTTGCCGACGTCATGGCTGCGACGTTCGCCCCCAGCGTCGTAAGGATGTCACCCACGCTTGGCGTGGGAGCGGGGGTGGGGGTGGCAGTAGCGGCCGGCGTGGGAGTGGGAGTGGGTTCGGCCTCTCCTGCGCACGCAAGGGTCAACAACAGTAAAGCCAGAACCAGACCGGCGACCGGCAACCTACGATGAAGCGTCTTGGACAAGTAGATCTCCTCATCCGCTTGGCCCGGCGTTGGTTGGGAATGCGGCAATCTCACCGCAAGCGGGCCTTCATACAAGCCGACGACAGATATTTTACCTTAGCGCCTTAGGTGTCATACTTGACGTTCATCATGCTGCTTGGTCGTCTCCGGTAACGTCGAGGAAGTACTGCTCCAGGGACATTTCCTCGGCCGCCATTTCGGTGACGTATACCTCCGCCCCGCCGAGCGCCGCGCTCAGTTCGGATGACCGCTCGCCGGGGGCCGTCACCACTACGGACTCCCCGTCTATCGTCACCTCGCCAACCCAGTCCAGGGCTGAAAGTACCTCGACGGCCTTGGCGTTGTCCGTAGTGCGCAGGCGTACGCGCTCGCCTCCTTGTGAGCTGACGAGGTCTTTGACCATGCCCTGCGCGATGAGCTTCCCCTTGGAGAGTATGGCGACGCTGTCGCACACCTGCTCGACCTCGTGCAGCAGGTGGCTCGACAGTAGGACGGTGCGGCCTCCCGTGGCGAGGCTGCGTATCATGCCGCGCACCTCCGCCATGCCCGCTGGGTCCATGCCGTTGGTCGGCTCATCTAGGAAGAGGAGCTCGGGATCGCCCAACAGGGAATATGCCAGTCCCAGGCGCTGCTTCATGCCGAGGGAGTAGGTGCGGAAGCGGCTGCCGGCGCGGTCGGCAAGTCCCACCTTCTCCAGCAGGTCGTCCAGCTCCCTTGGATCGGTTCTCCCGGTGATGCCCTGGAAGTATGCGAGATTGTCTCGGCCGGACAGGTATGGATAGAACGAGGGCGTCTCTACGATGGCGCCGACTCGGCGCAGCGACTCCAGCGGATGTGCGCCCGAGTCGAACAGGGTGAAGCTTCCCGCCGTGGGCTCCACAAGTCCGAGCAACATGCCCATGGTGGTGGTCTTGCCCGACCCGTTGGGGCCCAGCAGCCCGAAGATGTGGCCGCGCGGCACCTCCAGCGACAGGCTATCGACTGCCAGGATGTCGCCGTACCGCTTGGTCAGCCCGTCGGTGCGTATGACGAGGTTGTTCACTTTTCGTCCTTTCTCACGTCACGCCAGCGGCGTACCGGGCACAAAGAAGGAGTCGGCGTCGCGCACGGTCAATCCCCCTTCGCTCCGGCGACGTCCCTGCGTAGGAATATCCAGAAGGCGGCTGCGGAGAGAACAACTATGTAGGCCAGTATCACCATGAATGCTTGGAGGGTTTCCGGCTGATTGGCCTGAGAGCTGCCGCCTGGGGTCTCTACGACGATGACGGTCTGCCGCATCCACTCGTTCACGTTGTTGCCAAGTATGAGGTCTGCGATGTTCTCGCCCCAGCCGGTGGAATTGAGGATTGGAATGGCAATCAGCTCGATGACGTAGTAGCCGAGCGATACGGCGATGCCTGCGGCTGCGGACTGGGTGAGCACGGCGAGGAAGACGCCGAGCGAGATGTATGGCGCCAGGGCATAGATAGCCCTGCCGAAGTTGACCGCCACTTCGGACCACTTTCCGGCGTCGGCCAGTTGGCCGGTCTCTGCGGGAGGAATGACGGACGCGAGGAGACTGGCCACCGTTGCTGCAATGGCAACGACTATGACTGCGGCAACGCACGCGAGGAGCGCCAGGGCGATCTTGGAGGCGAGGAGTTGCCAGCGGCCGGAGCCGCGCGTCAGGGTAGTCCTGAGCGTGCCCCAACCGTACTCGGTCCCGACGATGGACGCGGCCAGGATCAAGACGAGGACGGGTGCGAAGCTTACGAGGACGGTCATGCTCTCGGCTATTGAACCGGGAATGGTGAACGACCTGCGAATTTCATCTAGCGAAGTCGTATTGCCGCAACTTTCCGCCTCAAACTCTTCCAAGGCGTTCAAGACCTGACCACGCAACTCTTCGGGGAACTCCTGTACTTCCGGAGGAATGCCCTCGTTCGCCAGGCTTGCGCACGTCACCTCTAGGCTGATGGTCTCTCCGTCCACCTCTTGGGCTATTCCGTAGCTGGTGAGATTTCCGGAAGTGATCCCCTGTAGCGTCTCGTTGTGGTAGGCGGCGTAGCCGAACCACAGTCCGATCTGCATGAGGACGACGGCGACCGCCAGCAGGATCCACGGCATCCAGCGGCGGCGGAGCTTGAACCACTCCCATTGCGTCAGGCGCATAACGTGGGCGATCATTTGCGTCATCTCCGGGGCATCGCGTCAGGCATCGCTTCCGGGCAGCCACGCGACCGCCCTTGGCAGGGCCTGAGAAGAGAATTCATCACAACCCCGCGAGACTACCGCATCTAACCCGGTCGATTGTCAAGATACCATCAAGAAAATGCGAAGATTGGGGCGCAACGCGCGGGCGGGGCGCGGCGCTTACCGGCAAGCCGCCCAAGAGGAGGGGCTGTATGGACGTAGTCACCGGCGCCTTTAGCTATACGGGCAGGTACGTAGCGCGGCGGTTGCTCGACCTCGGCGGCCGCGTGACGACGCTGACGCGCCATGCCGATTTGCAGAACGCGTTCGGCGGCCAGGTGCAGGCGGCCCCGCTGGACTTCACAGATGCCGACGGGCTGTGCCGGTCGATGGAGGGCGCCGACGTCTTGTACAACACCTACTGGATACGTTTCGCACGGGGTGAGACGACGTTCGACGGTGCGGTAGAGAATTCCAAGACGCTGTTTGAGGCTGCCAAGAGGGCGGGCGTCGGCAAGATAGTCCACTTCTCCGTATCGAACGCTTCTAGCGAGTCCAGGCTTCCATATTTCAGGGGCAAGTGGGAGGTGGAAGAGATACTGAAGGGGCTTGGAGTGTCTTACGCCATCATCCGTCCGACGCTGGTCTTTGGCGCCGGCGACCTGCTGCTCAACAACATCGCGTGGGCGTTGCGCCGCTTCCCGCTCTTCCCCGTCTACGGGAATGGCGGCTACGAGGTGCAACCGGTCTACGCCGAAGACGTTGCGGAGCAGGCGGTGTCGGCCGCCTCTGAGAGTGGCAGTTCTATCGTCGACGCGGCCGGGCCGGATACTTTTTCCTTCAAGGACATGCTTCGCCTGTTGTCCAGCAAGATGGGCGTCCGCGTGCGGTTCCTGCACACGCCGCCGTCTGTCGGTCTCGTGCTGACTGGGCTGGTCGGCTCGATGAAGCGGGACGTGGCGCTGACCCGCGACGAGGTCGACGGCCTCATGGCGGGCCTGCTTACGTCGGGCGATGCGCCCAGCGGCAGGACGCGGCTGAGTGATTGGCTTGATGGCAATGCGGACGGGCTTGGCCGCGTCTACGAGTCGGAACTGCGCCGGAATTTCCGCTGGTAGACCCGGCCCCGGGCCCCGCCAGGCGCCCACGAGGGAGCGCCCCTACGGGTTCGTGTGGCAAGGGAGCGCACGTACGGTCGTGTGGCAAGGGAGCGCACGTACGGTCGTGTGGCAAGGGAGCGCCCCTATGGAAGGCACCCACAAGGGATCGTGCATACGGGTAGTTGCCAGTTGTTAGTTTTTAGTTTTGAGTGGGGAGGGAGAGGGGGTGGGGGGTGGCGTCGCGCGCGTGGGAGCGCCCCTACGGGGGGGAGGGCGCCCACGAGGGATCGCCCCTACGGGGGGGAGGGCGGCCACATGTACGACCGGGTACATGGGTAACGGTTAGACCTGAGACATGGGTAACACTTTTGAAGGTGTCTTGTCGACCCTCTTCGCGGGTTCTCTGAGGATCCCGATCACTAGGGGGCCGAACTGGAGGGTCCACGTGCCGTCGGCCTCCTGCAGGAGGCCGACGGGTTCGCCGCGGAGGGAGTCGCTCACGTAGACCAGTTCGCCCTTCCACTTGATCTGGCCGTTGCTGCGGACCCTGCGAACGGTGACGCCGGCCCCGTACTCAGGCGAGACGGCGCGGGCCGGATAGGGGCGGTGCGACGGAACGTAGATACGGGAGGGTGGCCGCTGGCCGAGAGCCTCGTGCGGCCTCTCCTCGTTGTAGCCACGCCTGAACTCGTCGAAGGCGCGCCGCTGACTCCGCCGGTTGGACTTTGGAGGAGCGGCAGTCTCCGCCTTGAGAGTCCTGTGCAGCCTCTCGAGGCGGCCGTTCTGTTCGGGGCGCCCGGGCTCGATCCGCTCCGGCGTTATGCCCAGCTTGACCCACCATGCCGAGAGCGGAGTCAGACCGCCCAGGCCAACGCTGGCGAACGGAGGCCCGTTGTCCGTGCGGATGGCCCGGGGCAGCCCGTACTCGCGGAAGGCCCTTTCTAGGACTCGCTTGACCTCCGGCCCGGTGGGCCGCGCCAGCCCGTCGCAGACCAGCAGGTAGCGGGACATGGCGTCCTGCGCAGTTAGGGGGTCGATGCGTATTCCGTCGCCGGTGCGGAACCAGCCCTTCAGGTCGATCGACCACACGTCGTTGGGGTTTTCTGCGTTGGCGAAGGGTTCGTCCCAGGGCGCAGTCTTTCGCCGCCGCCTGCGAGGCTTCACCAGGCCGGCGCCGTCCAGTATGCGTCCCGCCGTGCTGGGGGCCGGCCAGCGTGTACCGGGTTCGATCTCCCGCAGACGGGCGATTATCTTCTTGGGCCCCCACGTGGGGCGGGCGCGCTTCTCCTCGATGATGCGCTCTGCGGTCTCGTCGGGCGTCTTGTTGGGGTGGCTGTGGGGGGCCCTGCTCCGGTCGAGAAGGCCGTATTCGCCGTATTTCTCATACCGTCGAATCAGCTTGTAGCCGGTCTTGCGGCTGATGCCGAACTCCCGGCACAGATCGGAGATGGACTCCTCTCCCGCAGCGCAGCGCTCTATGAACCGCAGACGTTCCAATGGTGGGCTCGTATTCTTCCAAGGCAACGCATTTTCCTCCTGGGATTGCCGTTCCAATCCCATGATGCGTTACCCATCTGACAAGTCTAGCGTTACCTATGTCGCCAGTCTATACCACAAGGGATCGCCCCTACGGGGGGAGGGCGGCCACGAGGGATCGCCCCTACGGGTGGAGGGCGCCCACGAGGGAGCGCCCCGCCAGGCGCCCACAAGGAAGCGCCCCTACGGTCCCATCCCCTGTGGGGAGGGGTTAGACCCAGATTAGGGTGCGGGGTTTGCGTTTGTGTTTTTGAGGGGGTTGTGGGGGCGTTTTTTCTGGGGGTTGTGTGTTTCCTTCGTAGAGGCGGCAGAAGTAGTCCCACCATGTTTCGCCGGTTGGGGTGAAGTACCGTTCGAGTTCGGGGTGGAGGTGGTTCATGCCGGCGTTGTAGGCGGCTCTTGCGTCGTCGATCTTTAGGTCGTACCTGAAGGCGAGGGCTTTGAATTCGTAGCTTTCCTCGTCGATGACGTTTCCGTCGGGGTCGATCAGGGGTCCTGGGACGTGTGGCGGTTCGATGCCTAGTTCCAGGGCTTTTTTCTTGGCGGCTTCGTAGAAGAAGGACTCTTTGGACGCTTTGCTGTGGGCCTCGTCGCTTCCTTCTAGCAGTTCGGTCGTGATTCGGAAAGCGGCGTTCCAGCGGACGAAGTCCTCTCCGGGGGCCATGGGGGTTTCGAAGTCGAATGGGCCTTCCCGGTCTGTGTAGTACTCGTCGTCGTCTTCGTCGCCCTCGTATGAGAGGTCATCGTCTTCGTCGTCCTCGTCATCCTCGTATGAGAGGTCGTCGTCCTCGTGTGAGAGGTCGTCATCCTCGTAAGGGAGGTCGTCATCCTCGTAGGGGAGGTCGTCATCCTCGTAGGGGAGGTCGTCGTCCTCGTATGAGAGGCCGTCGTCCTGGAGTTGGCGGGGCTGTTCGTCGAATCCGCGTCTGAGTAGTTCCTTGGATGCCGCGATCCTGTGGGAGGGCTTGAAGCCTTTGAGTTCGCCTTGCATGACGTCTACGAGGAATTGGACGGTGGTTCTTCCGCCGTCGGTCTCTTCTCGTACGATTTCGGCGAGTTCGGTTGCGAATCGGCTGTCGCCGTTGGCCCGGCTGGCGGCCGCGGTGCGCGTGCGTGCTGGCCGGGTGTGGTTCTGGATGAAGGTCTTGGCGTCTTTGAAGCCGATGTTGATGAGTTGGCGCGCGGCGTCGAGTTGGTGGCAGGGTTTTGAGTTTTCGAGTTTGCCCTGCATGGTGTTGATGAGGAATTGGACGATGAGGGATCCGCCATCGGTTTTTTCGCGGACGATGGCCGCGAGGGGATGTTCGGTTTGTGCGCCGGTGTAGTACATGTGTTCTATTATGGGGTTGGTTTGGGGGGATGTCAAGTTTTTGGTTTTTAGTGGGGAGGGCGTTGTGGTGGGCACGCGTGGTTGGTGGCGTCGTCGCGTGGGGGTGGGCGGGGATTCCCCCCGCCGGGCCCCGCCAGGCGCCCACGAGGGAGCGCCCCTACGGGGGAGGTGGGCGCCCACAAGGGAGCGCCCCTACGGGGGAGGTGGGCGCCCACAAGGGAGCGCCCCTACGGGTGGAGGGCGCCCACAAGGGATCGCCCCTACGGGGGGAGGGCGGCCACGAGGGAGCGCCCCTACGGGGGGGAGGGCGCCCACAAGGGAGCGCCCCTACGGAGGGGAGGGCGGCCACGAGGGATCGCCCCTACGGGGGAGGTGGGCGCCCACAAGGGAGCGCCCCTACGGGGGGGAGGGCGCCCACGAGGGAGCGCCCCTACGGGGGGGGAGGGCGCCCACAAGGGATCGCCCCTACGGGGGGAGAGCGGCCACGAGGGAGCGCCCCTACGGGGGGAGGGCGTCCATACGGTCTTTCCGGTGGCTGGATAGAATAGGCTGAGTCCGGTTTGTGCCAGTGGCCGTTGGTAATTGCGTGACGAATTCCAACTTGCGAAACCTTATGACGAATTCCAATTTGAGAAACGTTGTGACGAATTCCAATTTGCGAAACCTTCCCAGCGTTGATCGGCTTGTGCAGGATGCGCGGCTGAGGGCGCTTGCGGATGACTATTCGCGGGCCGCCGTGGTGCAGCTGGTGAGGGAACGGCTGGATGATGCGCGATCTGCGGCGTTGCAGGGCGGGGCGGTCGCAAGCGCCGATGCGCTGGTGGAAGAGGTTCTGGCCGGCGCGCGCGCCTGGTGGTCGCCATGGCCGGAGCGGGTGGTGAACGCTACGGGCGTGATTCTCCACACCAACCTGGGGCGGGCGCCGCTGAGCCGCGCAGCATCGGCGGCGGCGGCGCAGGCGGCAATCGGGTACTCGAACCTGGAGTTCGACCTAGAGACGGGTATGAGAGGGTCCCGGCAGGCGCGCATCGGCGATCTGATCGCCAGGGTTAGCGGGGCGGAGGCCGGCATCGCGGTCAACAACAACGCATCGGCCGCCCTGCTTGCGCTGAGCGCGCTGGCGAGCGGGGGCGAGGCGATCGTGTCGCGGGGAGAAGCCGTGGAGATCGGCGGCGGTTTCCGCGTTCCGGACGTGATGCAGCAGTCGGGGGCGCACCTTGTGGAAGTGGGTACGACCAACCGCACCTACGTTCGCGACTACGAGGCGGCCATCACGGAACGGACCGCCGTCATCCTGAAGGTCCACCAGAGCAATTTTTCGATATCGGGGTTCACGCACTCGGTCGACCTGCCGGAGCTGGTGGAACTTGGAAAGTCCGCAGGGCTTCCCGTGCTGAACGACCTGGGTTCAGGGTGCCTGGTCGACACCGCTCTATACGGCTTGGAACATGAGCCGACGGTGCAGGAGAGCGTGGGCGTGGGCGCTGCGCTGACGATGTTCTCCGGCGACAAGCTTCTCGGCGGGCCGCAGGCGGGGCTGATCGCCGGGGCCTCTGATTACGTGCGGCGGGTCGCTTCGCATCCGCTGGCGCGGGCGGTGCGGATGGACAAGCTGGGGCTGGCGGCGCTGGGGGCCACGCTGACTTGTTATGTCCGCGAGCAGGCCGATACTGAACTGCCGGTGTGGCGGGCGATTTCCAGTCCGGCGTCTGAGGTTAAGGCGCGCGCCGTCGCGTGGCGTGATGCGATAGGCCAGGGCGACGTGGTGAAGGCTAGATCTGCGATTGGCGGGGGGAGCCTGCCGGGTCAGACGTTGCCTTCCTATGCGCTGTCGATTTCGCCTCCGGCGGGGGCGGATGCCTTCACCGCGCGGCTCCGGCAGGCGCGGGCGCCTGTTGCGGCGCGTATCGAAGACGGGCGCGTGTGTCTGGATCCTCGCGCGGTTGGGGAGGATGAGGACGGGTACGTGCTAGACGCGCTGCGCAGCGCGCTGGGTGGTTAACGGCGGGCGGCGCGGTGGATTCCCGTTTTCACGGGAATGACGATGTTGGAGGTGGGTTCCCGTTTGCGCGGGAATATATTTTCATAACGATGACGGAAGGGGGACGGGGGCGCGGCGCGCGGTTCGTGGCGTCGCGCGTTGTGGTGGGCGACGATTCCCCCCGCCGTGCCCCGCCAGGCGCCCACAAGGGATCGCCCCTACGGATGGGGAGGGCGCCCACAAGGGATCGCCCCTACGGATGGGGAGGGCGCCCACAAGGGAGCGCCCCTACGGGGGGGGGAGGGCGCCCACAAGGGATCGCCCCTACGGGGGGGAGGGCGCCCACAAGGGATCGCCCCTACGGATGGGGAGGGCGCCCACAAGGGAGCGCCCCTACGGGGGGGGGAGGGCGCCCACAAGGGATCGCCCCTACGGATGGGGAGGGCGCCCACAAGGGAGCGCCCCTACGGATGGAGAGGGCGCCCACAAGGGATCGCCCCTACGGATGGGGAGGGCGCCCACAAGGGATCGCCCCTACGGGGGGGAGGGCGCCCACAAGGGATCGCCCCTGCGGATGGGGAGGGCGCCCACAAGGGATCGCCCCTGCGGGTGGAGGGCGCCCACGAGGGATCGCCCCTACGGATGGGGAGGCCTTTGCGGGGCAGGCGCGACACGCGCGGTTCGTGGCGGCACGCGCGGGAAGACCCCCATCTCAATCTTCCCCCGCAGACGAGACCTTTGCATAAATGCCTCGCGACCCTCTACAGACCTCCAATTTTTCGATGGACGAAGATGAGAATCGGGGTAATTAGGCCGGCTCTGAGTGGGCAACTGGGATTTATGCAAAGGTCTCGCAGACGGGGGAAGAGGTAGGAAAGTTTCTTCCCCCTGAGGGGGAAGGGAATTTGTTGGGAGGGTATCCTATGGGCTTGGGGCTGCGCGTTTGTGGCGCTTGGCACTGCAACAGGAACACCACTTCCCACGTTCTTAGGGCTTGGGGCTGCGCGTGGCGCTTGGCACTGCAACAGGAACACCACTTCCCACGTTCTTAGGGCCTGGGGCGGCGCGTTTGTGGCGCTTGGTACTGCATTGACGCTATTCGACCATCGCAGAGAACGGATTCAGCGGGGCGTTGCGCCTTTGGCGGCGCGGATGCGGCCGCGCTCGCTTGACGATGTCTGCGGCCAGGAGAAGCTGCTGGGTGAGGGTCGGGTGCTGCGTAGGGCCATCGACGAGGACCGGGTTCCTTCGCTGATCCTGTGGGGGCCGCCGGGCAGCGGGAAGACGACGCTGGCGAGGCTGGTGGCCGACCTGACTCGCGCCGTGTTCGTGCAGCTCTCCGCGGTTACGTCCGGCGTGTCCGACCTGCGGAGGGCGTTCGCAGAAGCTAAGGACCGGATGGGGCAGAACGGCGAGCGGACGATCCTTTTCATCGACGAGATACACCGCTTTTCGAAGTCGCAGCAGGACGCGCTGCTGCCCCACGTGGAGGATGGGACGATCACGCTGATCGGGGCCACGACGGAGAACCCGTCTTTCGAGGTGATATCGCCGCTGCTCTCGAGGGCGAGGGTGTACACGCTGGAACCGCTGAGCGACGAGGCGATGAACATGATCCTGGACCGCGCGCTCAGCGACGAGGAGCTCGGCCTGGGGGCAATGAATGCGCGGCTGCAGGATGACGCTCGGAGCTTCCTGCTGAGGGTGGCGAACGGCGATGCCCGGACGGCGCTCGACGCGCTGGAACTGGCGGTGGAATCGACGCCGCGGGACGACGACGGCCGTCGCGACGTGGACGCAGGCACGCTGGAGCAGGCGCTGCAGAGGCAGGCGCGTTTCGACCGGCTGGGGGACGCTCACTATGACACCATCTCGGCCTTCATCAAGTCGATAAGGGCGTCGGATCCGGACGCGGCCATCTATTACCTGGCGAGGATGATCGACGCCGGGGAGGACCCGATGTTCATCGCCCGCCGGCTGGTGATATCGGCATCCGAGGACGTGGGTCTGGGCAATCCCGGCGCGCTTCCGGTGGCTGTTGCGGCTCAGCAGGCGGTGCACTTCGTGGGTATGCCTGAGGGCCGCATTCCGCTTGCGGAGGCCACGGTGTACTTGGCCAATTCACCGAAGAGCAATTCGGCTTACCTGGCGATCGACAAGGCGCTGGGGGACGTGCGTAGTTCGAGGGATGAGCCGATACCGATGCACCTGCGGAACGCTCCGACGAGGTTGATGCGCGAGTTGGGGTATGCAGAGGGGTACAAGTACCCGCACGACCATCCTGGGCATTTCGTGAAGTCGGAGAATTTGCCGGAGAAGATGCGGGGCCGCCGCTACTACGTCCCCGGCTCGCTGGGTGCGGAGAAGCAGATGGGGGATAGGCTGAGGCGCTGGTGGGGTGATAGGTACGCTGGCGGCGGTTAGGTCGGTGGCTGGTGGGCGGGTTGGTTGGCGGTCGCGCGTGCCGGGCCGGGCGGCGTCGCGGGGCTCCCAGAAGGAGTGTGTTTCAGAATTCTACCGTCTCTGATTTCAGGCGCCTGTGGGTTCCCGTTTGCGCGGGAATGACGGGAAGGGGGTGTGGGTTGATGGCGCGCGTTGTGGTGGGCGACGATTCCCCGCCCCGTTCCCCGCCAGGCGCCCACAAGGGACGCCCCTACGGTCGTGTGGCAAGGGATCGCACGTACGGTCGTGTGGCAAGGGACGCCCCTACGGTCGTGTGGCAAGGGACGCCCCTACGGTCGTGTGGCAAGGGAGCGCACGTACGGTCGTGTGGTAAGGGAGCGCACGTACGGTCGTGTGGCAAGGGACGCCCCTACGGTCGTGTGGCAAGGGAGCGCACGTACGGTCGTGTGGCAAGGGATCGCACGTACGGTCGTGTGGCAAGGGATCGCACGTACGGTCGTGTGGCAAGGGACGCACGTACGGTCGTGTGGCAAGGGACGCCCCTACGGTCGTGTGGCAAGGGACGCACGTACGGGGGGAGGCGTGCAGGTTTGTGGCGTCGCGCGTGGGGGTGGTGTGGTGGCGGGGGGTTATTGGGTGAATTGGTTGGTGTTGAACCAGGTTAGTACGGCTTCTGCCCAGTTGGCTTCGACGCGGATTACGTCGTTGGTCTCGTTGCCTATTGCGTAGCGTTCGGCGCCGTCTTCGGTCTTGTTGCCGATGATCATGGTTACGATGGTGGCTTCGGTGATGTTGGTTTCCGGCCTGACCTTCTCGACGCGAAATGAGACGTATGGTGCGTTCTGTGTTGTGCCGAACTGCTCGTGGCGTTGATCTTCAAGCGGTATGTTGAGTGATTCGGCGCCGGTTATGGAGCGTCTTGCGAAGTGTCCGATGGCGGCCAGGATGGCTTCGCGGTTGGCCGGTTGCGTGCCGATGCACGGGGTGCCCTCGATGGGCAGGTCGCACACCACCCAGTCTTCCGTTTCGTCACTGATGGCGTATGCCTGGGTTATCTCGTTGTCCTCGAACAGGAGCATTTCGGTTACGGTGGCGGGGTCGAGTTCGTACCACCAGTCGGGCAGAGGCGGTTCATCGACGAGTCGCCTGAGCACCTGGCCCCATGAGGAGTCGATGGTGACGAGTTGCGGGAATCCGTCGATCTGTCCGTAGTGTGCGCCGCCGTCGGGGGTCTCGTCACCCATGCGCAGGGTGACGCTGCTGCGGTCTCTCAGGCCAACGCTGATGACCATCTTCGGGTCGTCGAGGCCGTATGTGGAGGGGTCTGGCACCTCTTCAAGGACAACGCGCTGCGTGCGCGGGCCGCCGAGCAGTGTGGTGATGCCGCCCCATCGGTGGAGGTTGGTCGGGATGTCCTGCATGTCTGCGAACCACCACCTGCGGTTGGCGGGGTCGAATTCCCAGGTGATGGAGTCGGTCTCGGTAGCGATTGAGATGCTGCGCATGTCGTCGGAGGAGAGTGTGTAGAAGAACGGCGGTGTGTTCTTTTCTTCCTCTCCGGCGCCGGACTTTACGTACCATGCCGCGCCGACGGAGGCCCATGAGAGGATGATGACGAGAACGAGGGATATGCGCAGATTCATCGTTTCTGCAAGATTTCCTGGGACTTAGGGGGGGACGGTTTACGGGAGCCTGTCCGACGGGGCGGCTCTTTCTAGCGCCGCCTCCACCACGCGTATACGCCCGCCAGTCCGACCAGGGAGGGCATCAGCAGCCATCCCGTCCAGCGGATGAGGTCTCTTTCCCTGGTGGTGAGGACGAGTTCTCTGAAGGCCCTGACCTTTGGCCTAACGGATATTAGTTCGAAGTCCTCAGCGAGCCAGTTGACGGAGTTGACTAGCAGGTCACCGTTCTTGGCGTCGGCGAAGTAGACGTTGCTGGCGAAGTCGGTATCTCCGATCACGACGATGTTGGTCTCTGGGTACTCGCCCTCGAAGCGTCTCGGCTGGGAGTTGAGAGGTGAGATGGCCTTTACGGCCATGGCGAGTGAGAGCGGGCCGCCAACGTCCTCGGCGAGGTCGTAGCGGATGGTTTCGGGGTTTACCTCTGCCCAGCTCTGGATGGTCGAGAGGGCTATGACGTCCATGGTGAGATAGGGTCGTCCCTCTTCGGTGACGGGCACGGCTACGGGTTCTATGTTGGGGCCAACGAATGCGGAGCCGGGCAGGTAGAGGACGTCGAAGCCCGAGGTGATCTGGTGTTCCGGGAGTTGTCCGTTTGTGGCTTTTATTTGCAGGATGGATGGATATGGAGCGACGTAGCTTGCGGTGTCGACCACCTGTCCTGCGCCGATAGCCACTCCGTACTGTGAGAGGAAGCCTGCGAATGACTCCGGGACGGTGTCGGGTTCGAGCATGAAGAGCATGTCGCCGCCGCGCTGTGCGTACGCGTTTAGGGCTTGCAGGTCGATGCCGAGCATGTCTTGTGTGGGGCCTGCAAAGACCAGCACGGCCGGGAGCAGGCTGGGGTCTCCGGCCTGCACCACGGTGCCGAGTTCCTGCAAGGTGATGTTTATGACCTGGTAGTTCTCTCTACTAAGCGCTCCTGCGGAGATGCCAAAGCCTTCCAGTTCGCTGGCCATGGAGGCGATGTTCCTACCGGAGTGGCCGCTTACGAACGCGACGGTCTTCTGCTCGATCTGGTTGACGACGAGTAGGCTGGTGATGAGTTGCTGTTCGGTGAAGACGTCGGGGGTGACGCGTGGGTCGGCTCCGACTATGACCTCGGCGCGTCGCGTCGTCAGGTTTTCTACGGCCAGCGCTGGGAACTGGTTGGCTCCGAACTCGGCGGCTACGTTGGGCTTCAGCTCTGGATCGACCACCTCGTAGTCGAAGGAGACCCTGGTTGACCGCCGTCGGAATTCGCTCAGCAGGTCTTCGGTGACTCGCCAGGCGTTGGCCTCCTCTGAGGAGTTGAGCGTGAAGAAGGCGGTCACCTTGACGGGTTCTTCGAGTTGGTCGAGCAGTTTCAGCCCTTGGTCGGCGAGGATGAACTGCTTGGTGGCCGTTGTGTCGACGCGCAGCCATCCCTGTGGGTCCGGCCTTCCGGTGAGCCAGAAGAACAGCCAGTTTACGAGCACTGCCAGGGCTACGAATGCGATGAGGGCCAGCGTTGTGTTGAAGCCGTAGCGCCCCTGCCGGCCGAAGAGTGCGCGGAGTACTGTGCGCCACGAGATCGCTATGTCGATGACGAGCAGTGCGGCGCCGATGTAGAGGAGGAACTCGGCTGCGGTGCGAATGTCCAGCAGGAAGACCCATACGAGTCCGCCGACGAGAATGGCTCCGGCTCCGGCGAGCGCAAGGGCTTGTCTGACCGACCGGGCGTTGGAGCGCCAAGTCTGTATCAGAGACCTCTGAGAGGCTTCCTCAGGCGTGGGCCTGTGCGTGGGCGTTTCAGGATCCGAGGACATCTGTTATCAACGCCACCTTCTGATCTGTAGAAGCAGCACGGTCAGGAAGAGGAACAAGAGCGTTACGGACACGTAGTATGCGATGTCTGACATGGAGATGATTCCGCGTGCGAAGTCTGCGAAGTGTCCGGCCTCTGCGACGCCGAAGCTGTCGAGATTGAAGACGGAGAAGGATGCTCCCAGCTGTAGGCCGTTGAGCACCTCGGCTGCAGTGCCGGTCACCCTGTCGGAGATGAAGTCGATGATGGTGAGGGCGGTCAGCAGTCCTGATCCGACGACGAGGCCCACGATTTGGTTTGGGCTTAGTGCGGATGCGAATAGGCCTATGGCGATGGTCGCGGCTCCGTATAGAAGGAGCCCCATGTATCCGGTGACGATGGGCCATGAGTCGGGCACGCCGTATACGTACAGTACGAGGACGAAGAAGAGGGACAGGACGGCCATGATTAGGATCATGGTGAAGGCGGCTATGAACTTGCCGAGGACTATTTCGGCCTCGCGCAATGGCGATGTGAGCAGCAGTTCTAGGGTGCCGAGTTTCTGCTCTTCGGCGAGCAGCCTCATCGTGAGGGCTGGCGACATGAAGATCATGAAGAAGACGGCGCCTGCCAGGAAGCCGCGGATCGTCGCCTCGGAGAATGCGTCTGAGACGGATGCGACGAAGAAGAATCCGGTAATTGCAAGGAACGCCGCCGCCACGACGTAAGCCATTGGCGAAGCGAAGTAGGTGCGCAGTTCCTTGAGTGCGATGACGCGGACGAAGGTCAACGTCTCATGCTCCCAGGTCCTCTTCGGTGGTCAGTTCGAGGAAAATCTCTTCTAGGGTCATTGGCAATGGCGTCAGGTATCTCAGGCCCCAGCCTCTTTCGACCACGGAGGCCGCCACGTGCTGTGCAGCGTTCGATCCGGGGCGCGCATCGACGATGACGGCGGCCATGCCGTCCCGCTCGGCGCGCTGCTGTACGTCTGCGCGTGCGTCGGATCTTACGTCTACGACGTTGGTCATGTCTCTCAGGAGGTTTATCACTTCCCTCGGCTCGGCGCCGCTGACTCCCAGTTCAATGCGCTCGGTGTGCTGAAGCCTGTCTGACAGGCGCGCCGGCGAGTCGTCGGCCACTATGCGGCCGTCGTGTATGACCAGCACCCTCTGGCAGATCATGCTCACCTCTGGGAGTATGTGAGAGCTTAGGAGCAGGGTGTGCTCGCTGCCCAGGTCTACGATGAGCTCGCGTGTCTCGACGACCTGTATGGGGTCGATGCCTATGGTTGGCTCATCTAGGATCAGGACGTCGGGCTCGTGGAGTATGGCCTGTGCGATGCCCGTGCGCTGGCGGTATCCCTTTGACAGTTTGCCGACGAGGGTGTCCCGGTAGTCTCCAAGCTGTACCTGGTCGATGACGACGGGCAGTCGTTCCTTGATCCATCCGAGGTTCATTCCGCGGATCTGGCCCATGTATACGAGGTAGTCGGTGACCGTCATGTCGAGGTATAGGGGCACGGTTTCGGGTAGGTATCCGATGTGCCGTCTTGCGTCGAGCGAGTGTGTCATGACGTTGTATCCGGCGATGGTGGCTTCTCCCACCGTCGGCGGCGTGAATCCGGTCAGGACCCTCATGGTGGTGGTCTTACCTGCGCCGTTGGGCCCGAGGAATCCGACGATCTCTCCCCTGAGCACCTCGAAGGATGCGTCTATGACGGCGGGGTATGCGCCGTAGTATTTGGACATGTGTTCGAGTTTGATCATGCGGCATTCAACCGTTATTTCCGGCGCGCCTCCTGCTGGCTTACGCCACAGAACGGGATACGCACCCAGACCGCATCGCGGATTCCAAAACTGAGATATGTTACCGAATCCGGGGCGGGATTGTCAGTAGGATTTGCAGCGTTCCGCCCGGATACCGATGTAAAATCGCTTGAAACGGCGCGCAGACGCGTCGCGAACAGACCGGCTGAACAGGTTTCGAGAGAACCCTCGTGCGACTGATAGACGATTCGGAGCGCTTGGTCTACATGGACCACGCGGCGACCACGGCGGTGCGCCGCGAGGCCATGGAGGCTATGCTTCCGCACTTTTCGGAGAGCTACGGCAATCCGTCATCTCTCTACGCCCTGGCGCAGGAGTCCCGCAACGCGATGGACGCCGCGAGGGAGCGCGTTGCCGCGACGCTGGGCTGCCGCACCGGGGAGGTGGTCTTCACGTCCGGCGGTACGGAGGCGGACAACGCGGCGGTGAAGGGCGCCGCCAGCGCGCTTCGGCAGTCTGGAAGGCACATCGTAACGACTGCGATCGAGCACCACGCGGTGATCCATTCCTGTGAGCAGCTGGAAGCGATGGGGTACGACGTTACGTACGTTCTGCCCGGCGCAGACGGGATCGTAGAGCCGGAGGCCGTCGCGGATGCGGTGGGGCCGGAGACCGTGCTGGTGAGCGTAATGCTTGCCAACAACGAGGTGGGTACGGTCCAGGACGTCGGCGCCGCGTCGGCGCTGGTTAGGGAGAAGGCGGGGTCGCTCGGTACGACGGTGGCATTTCATACCGACGCAGTGCAGGCTGCGGGCAAGCTGCCCCTGGACGTGAATGAGCTGGGCGTGGACCTGCTGAGCCTGTCGGCGCACAAGGTCAACGGGCCAAAGGGCGCTGGCGCGCTGTACGTGCGCAGGGGCGCGCAGGTGGAACCTCTGATTGCGGGCGGCGGACAGGAGCGGCAGCGTCGTTCCGGGACGGAGAACGTGCCTGCGATAGTTGGCTTCAGCGTGGCGCTGGAGCTTGCGGACGCTGAGCGTGACGAGTTCAACTCGCACTGCGAGAGGCTGCGTGAGCGGATAGTGGCCGGGGTGCTTGAAGGGGTTCCTGACGCCGTTGTGAACGGGCATCCCCGCCGCCGGCTCAGCAACATCGCGCACTTTTCCTTTCCGGGCGTCGAGGGCGAGCCGGTGCTGCTAGGGCTGGACTTTGCGGGGATATCGGCGTCGAGCGGCAGCGCGTGCAGTTCGGCGTCGCTGGAGCCTTCGCACGTGCTTATGGCGATGGGCATGGACGCGGGCCTTGCGGTCGGCAGTGTGCGCCTTTCCCTGGGCATGGACAACACGGCTGGTGACGCTGCGGCGGTGGTCGATGCGCTGCCGGACGTGCTGGGGCGGCTGAGGTCTATGCCGTCCCTGGCCTCTGCCCGGGCGGCTTCATAGGCTGCGGAGGGGGAATCGCCATGGCCTTGGTTAGGCGGGACATGGGAATGAAAATGGGGCGTCGCCGACAGGGATCGCCCCTGCGGGGCGCATTCCTGCGAATCCTGTCGGATTGCGCCGTTGCGGTTCGTGGGGTCGCGCGTGGCGATGCGTCGCGCGAAGACCCCCATCTCAATCTTCCCTTGCAGACGGGGGAAGAGGTAAGAGTAGATTCCCGTTTGCACGGGAATGACAAGAGGGGTGTGGGTGTTAATGGCGCTCGTGGCGGTTGGCGACGTTGCCCCGCCCCGTTCCCCGCCAGGCGCCCACAAGGGACGCCCCTACGGGTCCTGCCGGAGGACGCCCCTACGATTCGTGTTGGATGGCGCCCGTACGGGTTCTGTCGGGGACGCCCGTACGGGTTCTGTCGGGGACGCCCGTACGGGTTCTGTCGGATGGCGCCCGTACGGGTTCTGTCGGATGGCGCCCGTACGGTTTCATCCTCTGCGGGGAAGAGGATCCTGCGGCGCGCGCGTGTTGGTGGTGGCGTCGCGTGGCGGTTGGCGACGTTGCCCCGCCCCGTTCCCCGCCAGGCGCCCACAAGGGACGCCCCTACGAATCGCCCCTGCGAATCGCACCTACGAATCGCCCCTGCGAATCGCACCTACGAATCGCCCCTGCGAATCGCACCTACGAATCGCACCTGCGAATCGCACCTACGAATCGCACCTGCGAATCGCCCCTACGAGACGCCCCTGCGAATCGCCCCACGCGGGGCGGCCCTGCGGTTCGCGTGGGAAGGGGCGCCTCTGCGAACCGGCTATTTTCGGGGGAATGTGAATCCTAACGCAGCGCTTTTTTCGAATAACCTAGGTGAGGATGAGCGCCCAATGGACGGAGAACTCTGCCCATGACCGACGAGAAGCGAGAACAAGATTCGGGAATCCAGGCCGCGGCCCCGTCCGGGGACGGTGAAGAACCGTCCGGCGGCGAGGACGGGGAAGAAGCGGACGCCGATTCAATCACCGAGGCTGCCCGCGAACGGTTCCCTGCGCAGGTCGATGCCGCGCTTGCGTACGTGGCGGAGAACAAGTACGCATACGGGCCAAGGCTCTCCCGCACGGAGATGGAGTGGACTGTAACCGCCGCACAGCCCGTAAGCCACGGCATGGTAAGGGTCACGGTCGAATACACCCCGTCCGGACCTTTCCGCGGCACTTCCGGCAGCGAATACCTCGACGTCGACGAGCAGGGCGCGGTGCTTGCGCGGCGGCAGATCAGGACGCCCAAGGAGGCAAAGCCCTGGCTGCTGATATCCCTGGCGGCGATCTCGGTGATTGCGGCCGCCGTGCTGGTGCCGTTCATCCTGATAAGGAGCGATGCGGTAGACAACCTGTACGTGCAGGGTCGGACGCTGTGGATGCGGGCTGAACGGCCGGTCGTGCAGGATGCGGTGCACTATAAG
This sequence comes from Dehalococcoidia bacterium, assembly GCA_963663555.2. Classification (GTDB taxonomy): domain Bacteria; phylum Chloroflexota; class Dehalococcoidia; order Lucifugimonadales; family Lucifugimonadaceae. The sequence goes on along the minus strand of CAXXNJ010000004.1, from coordinate 116,396 downwards.
GGCAAGGACACCGCGGGCAACACACACGACTGGGCCGTCACGCCGCTTGACGTGGGTACGGACATAGCGGTGGTGGAGGTGACCATAATCAACGCCACTTCCGGCTCGGTGGTGCTGGTAGTAGATGAAACCGCCGCCGAGCTGAGGCTGGAGGACATACACGAGCCGGTGAGGCCGGTGCTGATTCTCGCTAGGTCCCAACCGACGGACAACTACCGCTCCGATCTTGCGTATCCGGAGTTCATCCCGATATGGGGCAGCCTGACGATCAACGAGGGTCACCAGGTGCAGGGTCACATGGCCTTCGAGGTTCCTGAGGGAGCAAATATCAGGGAGTTCCGCTGGCGCGCGACGGATTCGATGACGGTGCGTTATTAGCGGGATTTGGGCGCCCACGAGGGACGCGCTTACGGGTAAGGCGCCCCTGCGGGTGGATGGCGCGCGATGTACGTCCGTACGGTAGGAGAGTTTTCGAGGAGCGGACCATGGTTACGGTGAATGTCGGTGAGGCCAAGGCGAATCTTTCCCGGCTGCTGGCGCGCGTGGAGGCGGGTGAAGAGGTGACCATCGCGCGAAACGGGAGTCCGGTGGCACGCCTGGTGCGGGTGAAGCCGCGGGGCAAGCGGCAGTTTGGGGCGTGGAAGGGTTGGATAGAACTGGACGACAGTTTCTTCGAGCCGCTGCCGCCGGAAGAGTTGGACGCATGGGAAGGCCGCTCATAGTTGTTGTTGCTGCTTGACACCCATGCCTTCATATGGTGGGTGAGTGGAAGTGATGGGCTATCGCGCCGCGCCCGTCACGCCATTGCGGACGAAGAGAACGTCATATTCGTCAGCGCGGCGTCGGCTTGGGAGATCACCACGAAGCACCGGCTTGGCAGACTTGCGGCTGCCGATGAGATCGCGCCGGACGTTGGTCGTGCGATTGCGCACCAGGGCTTCGAGGAGATGGCAATTACAGTGGAAGACGCCGGGCGAGCAGGCTCTTTGCCTGGGCCACATGCTGATCCGTTCGACAGGATGCTGATCGCCCAGGCGCTAGTGCGTAATCTCGTTCTCGTCTCGAACGAGTCTATCTTCGAGCAGTACGGCGTTCGCCGCCTGTGGTGACGGGTACACTGCGGCGGCGCGGGTGATCGTGGACACGTCTGCGGTCATGACGATCCTGTTCGGGGAAAGCGGATCGGAGCGTTACGACGAGGCTATAGCAAGCGCTCGGCACTGTCGCACGTCAGTGGTGAAACTTCTTGGAGGCGGCCATCGTGCTTGAGAGTCGCAGTGGAGACGCGGCCGGGCATGAGCTTGACAAGTTCCTTGAAGAAGCGGCGATTGAGTTGGTACCTGTCACCCCTGGTCAGGCTCACGCTGCGCGCCGGGCGTGGCGTAAATTCGGCAAAGGCAACCATCCTGCCGGGTTGAACTTTGGCGATTGCTTTTCCTACGCGCTGGCCGAAACCTACGGGGGGCCGCTTCTCTTCAAGGGCAGGGACTTTTTACTTACGGACATCGAGCCGGCATAACCCCGGGCCGCACGTGACTAAGGGCCTTGTGAAGCAGGCGGCCATCGAGTATGACGCAGGGAAGCGCAGAGTGCGGTCGGCGTGTCCGGCATATTTTGACCACGTATAGGTGAAATGGTCTAAGCTCGCGGTAGGCCATGAGCGTTGGAGGGCTAGGACATGTCGAACGGTAGCGGACCTTTGAATGGCAAAGTGGCGGTGGTGACGGGAGCCGGTCAGGGGAATGGGCGCGCTATTGCGCTGCGCCTGGCGTCGGACGGCGCGAGGGTCTTTGGGACGGACCTGCGCACCGACCTGCTTGGCGAGTTGGAGGCGACTGGGCAGGAGTCGGGCCTCGACATTGCCACGGGCGTGTATGACGCTGCCAGCCTGCCGGATGCGGACAGGCTCGTTGGCGACGTGGTGGAGTCTCACGGGAGCCTCGACGTGATGGTGAACAACGCCGGGGCCATCTGGGCGATACCTTTCCCCAACGTCACCGAGACGGCCTGGGACCAGACCATGGACCTGAACCTCAAGGGCCTGTTCTTCCACATGCAGGCGGCGGCGAAGCGGATGATCGAACAGCGCGACGGGGTGATAATCAACATCTCGTCGATAGCCGGAATAGACCCGGGCATCACGCTGTCGCCGCATTACGCAGCGAGCAAGGCGGCGGTGATAAATCTCACCAAGTCGGTGGCCAACAAGATGGCGGAGCACGGGGTGAGGGTGAACGCGGTTGCGCCCGGCATAGTGGACACTTCGTTCAACTGGCGGCTGGACCGTATGCTGGGCGTCGAGAGGGAAGGTCTTCCCGAGGGCGAGTGGACCAGGCGGCGGATTTCGGGCGTACCCTTGGGGCGCATCGCAACGCCGGAGGACGTGGCGGGGGTGGTGGCCTTCCTTGCGGGGCCGGATGCGGCGTACATGACGGGGGAGACGGTTACGACTTCCGGTGGGTTGGCGATGAGGTAGGCGTGTGGTTAGGGAGAATATGAGCGCCTTCCAAGAGGGTCAGTCACGTCTTCCGACTATACGAAGATAATCACCATCGAGGCTGGGAAGCGCGGCGGGAAGCCTTGCATTCGCGGCCTGCGCATCACCGTCTATGACGTGCTGGAGTACCTTGCGCCGGGCATGTCGGAGGAGGAGATCTTGGCCGACTTCCCGGACCTGAGGATCGAGGACATCCGGGCGTCGCTGGCGTTCGCCGCCGAGCGTGAGCGCCGGTTGGCGTCGCTCCCTCCAGTATGAGGCTATTGTTCGATCAGAACCTCTTCCCATACCTAGAAGAGGGGTTGCGTAACGTTTATCCGGGCTCCATAGGTCAAAGGGTCACTAGGCCAAAGCAGGACATCCCGCGCTCTAGCGCGAAGAACGGTCGCCAAGCAACCGGATGGGATTCGCTTAGCGCCTGCGGCCCAGCAACCGGGACAGTTCAGCCATAGCAGGGTGACCGGCGGACGCCGCAGACGGCATACGCTCATACAACTCCATCAAGTCCGACTCTGAAAACTCCTGCGGCCAGTCCAGGTTGACAGCCACCCGTTCGCCGATCGGCTCTATGGCGGACATGCGGTACAGTTCCGTGATATCCCGCATGAAGGCGCGTACAGGGAACTTGAGGTCGTCGTAGTGCACCGCCGCCCGATCCACCAGATCATCCACACCCAGTGACTCGTTCTCCAACAGGATCTCGATGATCCTTAGTTGCCGCTCCGCCAGCGCCCGGCGGCGTGGGCTAAGCAATCTTCCGAACAGTGACTGGGCAAACTCGCGATAGAGTATCCGCTTGTTGTGCGTAATGATCTGTGCGGCGAGCACGTTGCACCGTTCGGCGACCGCCCGCAGGCCAAGCCTTAGAAACGGCGTCAGGTCATGTCCGCTCGTGCGGGACTCGTACAATGCCGCGAGGTACTCTTCCTTGTGCTCGTAGTAGTAGTTGGACAGGCTGACCATGACCATTTCGTTGACGCCGGCGCCTCTCAACATGAAGGCTTCCAGGGCGCGTGCGGTCCGACCGTTGCCGTCGTCGAATGGGTGCATGGCGCCGATATGGTAGTGAGCGGCCATGGCCTGGATGATGCGGTCGTGCCGCCGGAACTCTCCGGCAATCGCCTGTACGAGATTTCCGAATAGGCCCGCAAGTTCAGCGCCGCCTTCCGCGCCCCGGCAGACCGGATTGCCAAAGCTGACGTTCACTCCGGCTCTCCGCAGCGCGCCGGGCTCGCAGTGGTCATCATCGCAGCCCGTGACGATTCGGCGGTGAATGTCCAAGACCAGTTCCGCCGTGACGGGCTGGTTGGCCTGCAACGAGCGGATCCAGCGGTAGGCGGCGTCGGCTGCGCGTAGTTGCCGTTGGGAATGTGTGAGTCCGGTGCGGGCGTGAGCGCCGGGAGCGAGGGCTTCGTCCTGTTCTCTTTGGGTGAACTCGGCGCCTTCGATGCGCGACGTGCCGGCCGCCTCCAGCCGCAGTTGTTCCTCGTGGACCTGCTCGATCCATTGTGGCAGGTACGGTAGGCTGTTAAGGACGCCGGCTGCGGTCTTGGCTTCGATCAGCGGCGCGGCTATGGCCGCGACGTCGTAGCGCAGCCACTGGCGGGGGGCTGAGTAGCGGCTGATGCGGGGGGTGGTCATTTACGGCTCATTTCAGGTTCATTTCGCGTTCATTTCGCGTTTTCACTCTCAAAAATGATACCGAAAGGCTATTTCATTTCAACTTCATTTCGGGCTGATTTCCGCTAGATTTCGGGCTGAGCGCCCAGAGAACGCTCATACACCCGCCCTCTCCGGCCAGTGCGCTACGGGCGGAATCATCGGGAAGACGGCGGTGGCAGGCGGTCACTTGAAGCGTCCCGCCGAGGAATGCGACAGCCTCATTCCCCTGCCGCGGCCAAGTGATAGACAATAGGGCAATGGCGCCCCAAGTCGATTACAACGACCCCAATCTTGAGAAGGCCGCGGCGGAAATCCTGCGGCGTCACAACGACTACGCCTCGGAAGCCGAGATCACCAGCGCGGTACGAGATTTCCTGGTCCAGACCGGACTGGTGAATGCGGCCGAAGTGCGTGAAGAGAACCCGCCTTCCGAGGGGTCGCGCCACGCGGTCGACCTGACGGCGCTCGATACGTTCATCGAATTCAAGCGGCGTATAGGCACTCAATCCGGCTTCATACCCAACCCGGAGTACGTCGAACAGCTGGACGGCTACCTTGACGAATCTGCCAAGGCTGGCAGGAGCGCCCGCCGGGGCGTCTTGACGGACGGCAAGCATTGGCTGCTGCGCTGGCCCGGCGCAGGGCCGGTCCGAAACGTCAGGCCGTACGCCTTCACCCTCGATAAGCCTGGGCGGTGGCTTCTTCTGTACGAGTGGCTGCGGGACCACGCACTCTTCTCGCTGGAAAACATCCCTGCGACCCGCGAGGAGTTCGAGAGGCACCTGGGGCCTTCCAGCGCACTGTACGAGCAGGAGGTCACCCTGCTCAAAGACCTCTACCGCTCTTCGGCCAACCATCCGACCATCACGGTAAAGCGGCAGCTGTGGCACGACCTGTTGCGAACGGCTCTCGGCGAGATCGCCCGTTCGCCGGAGCAGATGGACGACCTCTTCGTGCGTCACACCTACCTGAGCGCGGTGATCGGCATGGTGGTGCAGGCGTCCTTTGGCATCGACATCAAGGAACTGGCGGAGAACGATCCATTCGATCTGCTTAGCGGTAGCAGGTTCCACAGCGATACCGGACTGCGCGGCGTGGTGGAGTCGGACTTTTTCGCGTGGCCGGCAGAGGTGGGCGGCGCGTCGCTTCTGAAGACGCTGGCCCGCCGGGTGGCGCGTTTCGACTGGCGCGATGCGCCTTCCGACATAGCCGCCATTCTGTACGAGAGCGTCATTCCGCCCAGTGAGCGCCGTCAACTCGGCGAGTACTATACCCCCGCATGGCTGGCCGGGATGATGGTCGAAGAGCTGGTCGCAGACCCCCTCGAACGGAAAGTCCTGGACCCCGCCTGTGGCTCCGGGTCATTCGTGGCCAGGTCGGTGGAGCATGTCATCGAAGCGGCCGACAAGAAGGGCCTATGCGCCCGAGAGACGCTCAACAGGCTCCTGGTATCCGTCATCGGCGTCGATATACACCCCGTGGCCGTCCACCTTGCGCGGACCGCCTGGGTGTTGGCAGCCCGGCGAGTGATAGCCGAAGCCGAGGGGGCCGCCTCGATAACGATCCCGGTCTATCTCGGCGACGCCCTGCAGCTGCGCCTACGCACCGGCGACATGTTCGCCGAGCATGAGGTGACTATCCAGGTCGAGGGCAACGGCAACATCGAGCTGGTGTTCCCCATGAGCCTTGTCGACCGTCCGGCGGACTTCGACTCCTTCATGAACCACGTTTCGACGGCGATTGAAAGGGGCGACGACCCCTATTTTGCCTTGGACGACAGCAAGATAGACGACGAGGCGGAGCGCCACACCCTGAAGGAGACCATTGGCAAGCTGAAGCGGCTGCACGAGGAGGGCCGCAACCACATCTGGGCCTACTACACGCGCAACATGGTGCGCCCCGTTGCGTTGTCCCGCCAAAAGGTGGACGTGGTCATCGGCAATCCGCCGTGGATCAACTACAACCAGACCGTCAGCACGCTGCGGGATGAGCTGCGCAGCCTGAGCCTGAGCGCATACGGCATCTGGTCGGGAGGACGGTACGCCACTCACCAGGACGTGGCGGGCCTGTTCTTCACGCGCAGCGTAGACCTTTACCTCAAGCACGGCGGCGTCATCGGCATGGTGATGCCCCACAGCGCGCTGCAGGCCGGGCAGTACTCTAGGTGGCGTTCAGGGAGCTGGACGAACGGGGGCAACGGAGGCGTTGTGGCCACCGACTTCGGCTACAAGGCGGCCTGGGACCTTGAGGGACTTGAACCAAACGACTTCTTTCCCATACCGGCGTCGGTGGTGTTTGCTCAACGCGTTGCGTCTGCCGACGCTGCGCGACCGCTCTCGGGAGACGTGGAGCGGTGGTCGGGCGCGGCCGGAGCGCCCGGCGAGAACCGGCGGGTGAAAGCGGCCATCACCGATACATCCGCTGCAGGCGTATCCCCCTACGATAGGTATTCCAGAAACGGGGCTACGATTATCCCGCGTTGCCTCTTCTTCGTAGACGAGACCGAGAATCCCGCCATCATCCGGGCCCATCGGACTATTACCGTAAATCCAAGACGCGGCTCGCAGGACAAGCCGCCCTGGCGCGACCTGGCTCTGACCGCCATAACGCGCCAGACCATCGAGTCGCGGCACGTATTCGACGTTCACCTCGGTGAGACGCTAGTCCCATACGCCACTCTCGAACCTCTGAAAGCCGTCCTTCCGGTCAGAGAGAGGGCTGGTGAGTTGACTTTGGCCCGGAACGGCCCAGGGGGAATCCAGTTGCGGTACTTAGAGCTGCGAATGCGTAACCGCTGGCAGACTATCAGTAATCTTTGGGAGCTGAACAAAGCGCCTGCAAACAAGCTCAATTTATCCGGACAGTTGAACTACTATGGCAAGCTGTCATACCAACTGGAGTGGCAAAAAGATCCTGGTGACAGGCCGATACGCGTTGGATACGGAGGTTCTGGAATACCTACAGCTGCGATTATCTCGGATAGTAATTCTATCGTCGATTACACCCTGTTCTGGGTCGCCTGCAAGGAAATACGCGAGGCCAACTACGTTTGCGCCATCATCAATAGCAATGCCCTGTACACTGCCGTTACGCCGTTGATGGCGAGAGGTCAATGGGGCGCTAGGCACCTGCAAAGTCATCTATGGAAGTTGCCCATACCGGAGTTCGATCCGGCCGATGCGTTGCACGAATCCATCGCCGGCGCGGGAGAGGCTGCGGCAAAAGGCGCGGCCGAGCAGTTGGAGAAGTTGCGGGAGGAACGGGGACGCGTGACCGTCACCATCGCCCGCCGGGAGCTCCGCAAGTGGCTGCGCGAGTCGCCGGAGGGGCAGGCGGTGGAGGACGCGGTGGGGCGGCTGCTAACTGCGTAGCGGATATTTGGGACCTTCTGGACATAACTGCAACGGCATTTAGTAGCCCGACGGTCTCCGGCGGCTCGACGCGGGGAATGTTCTTGGAGGGGCGTAGGGCTGCGCGTGGTTCGTGGCGGCGCGCGTTGTGGTGGGCGACGATTCCCACCGCCGGGCCCCGCCAGGCGACCACAAGGGATCGCCCCTACGGATGCCCCTGTGGGGCGCGTTCCTAGGAATCCTGTTGGATTGCGCCGTGGCGGTTCGTGGCGGCGCGCGTGGGGGTGGGCGACGATTCCCCCCGCCGTGCCCCGCCAGGCGACCACAAGGGATCGCCCCTACGGATGCCCCTGTGGGGCGCGTTCCTAGGAATCCTGTTGGATTGCGCCGTGGCGGTTCGTGGCGGCGCGCGTGGGGGTGGGCGACGATTCCCCCCGCCGTGCCCCGCCAGGCGACCACAAGGGATCGCCCCTACGGATGCCCCTGTGGGGCATGTCCAGCGGATTCCCGTTTGCGCGGTAATCTATTTTCATAACAATGACGGGACGGGGGTTTGGGTGGATGGCGCGCGTTGTGGTGGGCGACGATTCCCACCGCCGGGCCCCGCCAGGCGACCACAAGGGATCGCCCCTACGGATGCCCCTGTGGGGCGCGTTCCTGCGAATCCTGTTGGATTGCGCCGTGGCGGTTCGTGGCGGCGCGCGTTGTGGTGGGCGACGATTCCCCCCGCCGTGCCCCGCCAGGCGACCACAAGGGATCGCCCCTACGGGGGGGACGCCCCTGTGGGGCATGTCCGGCGGGTTCCCGTTTGCGCGGTAATCTATTTTCATAACAATGACGGGACGGGGGTTTGGGTGGATGGCGCGCGTGTTGGTGGGCGACGATTCCCCCCGCCGGGCCCCGCCAGGCGACCACAAGGGATCGCCCCTACGGGGGGGATGCCCCTGTGGGGCATGTCCGGCGGGTTCCCGTTTGCGCGGTAATCTATTTTCATAACAATGACGGGACGGGGGTTTGGGTGGATGGCGCGCGTTGTGGTGGGCGACGATTCCCCCCGCCGGGCCCCGCCAGGCGCCCACAAGGGATCGCCCCTACGGATGCCCCTGTGGGGCATGTCCGGCGGGTTCCCGTTTGCGCGGTAATCTATTTTCATAACAATGACGGGACGGGGGTTTGGGTGGATGGCGCGCGTTGTGGTGGGCGACGATTCCCACCGCCGGGCCCCGCCAGGCGACCACAAGGGATCGCCCCTACGGATGCCCCTGTGGGGCGCGTTCCTGCGAATCCTGTTGGATTGCGCCGTGGCGGTTCGTGGCGGCGCGCGTGGGGGTGGGCGACGATTCCCACCGCCGGGCCCCGCCAGGCGACCACAAGGGATCGCCCCTACGGATGCCCCTGTGGGGCATGTCCAGCGGATTCCCGTTTGCGCGGTAATCTATTTTCATAACAATGACGGGACGGGGGTTTGGGTGGATGGCGCGCGTTGTGGTGGGCGACGATTCCCCCCGCCGTGCCCCGCCAGGCGACCACAAGGGATCGCCCCTACGGATGCCCCTGTGGGGCGCGTCCAGTGGGTTCCCGTTTTCGCGAGGATTTATTTTCATAACAATGACGATTGGGTCACGCCGCCAAAAGGTCGGTACTATCATGTATATTCCCTGCGGCGCGGGGATTAAGGCTGGACGGGCCGGCCGGAGTTGCTGCGCTAGGCAATGCCTTGAGCGATCCGCCAAGACGGATGAAAGGATCAGAGATGGAAGAGTCCAAGAAACCCTTGGGGCAGTGGGCCACGGTTGACACCATTGCGGTGGGCCAAAATGCGATTGGGATCATTGCTGCGAGCGTTTGGAATTCCGTAGGCGTCGTGGCGGTAAGCATCCTGAACGCGATGGGCCTGGTCTCGATCGGCCCCATCAATTCGATGGGGTTCGTTGCGATAGGCGGCGTCAATGCGATGGGGGTGGTCGCCATCGGTGGCGTCAACGCATACGGTCTCGTCGCCATCGGGGGGCTGAACGCGACTGGCATCTTGGCCATCAGCGCCGGGACGTCGAGGAGCGCGTTGCCCATAGATTGATTGGCGTTGTAGGCGCACCGCCCTGCCCCAGGCGCCCACAAGGGATCGCCCCTACGACGGGGAGGGCGGCCACAAGGGATCGCCCCTACGGAGAGCGGCCACAAGGGATCGCCCCTACGGAAGGCGGCCACAAGGGATCACCCCTACGGAGGGCGGCCACAAGGGATCGCCCCTACGGGAGGCGGCCACAAGGGATCGCCCCTAAGGAGGGCGGCCACAAGGGATCGCCCCTACGGAAGGCGGCCGCAAGGGATCGCCCCAACGGAGGGCGGCCACAAGGGATCGCCCCTACGGAGGGCGGCCACAAGGGATCGCCCCGACGGAGGGCGGCCACAAGGGATCGCCCCAACGGAGGGCGGCCACAAGGGATCGCCCCTACGGGAGGAGGGCGGCCACAAGGGATCGCCCCTACGGAGGGCGGCCACAAGGGAGCGCCCCTAAGGAGGGCGGCCACAAGGGAGCGCCCCTAAGGAGGGCGGCCACAAGGGATCGCCCCTACGGGTGGAGGGCGCCCACGAGGGATTGCCCCTACGGAGGGCGGCCACAAGGGATCGCCCCTACGGAGAGCGGCCACAAGGGATCGCCCCTAAGGAGGGCGGCCACAAGGGATCGCCCCTACGGAGGGCGGCCACAAGGGAGCGCCCCTACGGAGGGCGGCCACAAGGGATCGCCCCTACGGAGGGCGGCCACAAGGGATCGCCCCTACGGATGGGCGGCCACAAGGGATGACCCTGCGGGTTTCCGTTTCCAGGGGAACGACGGTGGTGGTGGGTGGATTCCCGATCGGGGTCGGGAATGACGGGTGGCGGGAGTGACGGTGGTGGTACGGTTTGGCTTGGGGGGATTTAGAATGGCGGGGTTATGCCGCGAACAGCGCGCCTTTCGCCAGGCCGTCGCCAGTACCTGAAGTTCAAGCAGCAGCACTCGGATGCCCTGCTGCTGTTCAGGATGGGCGATTTCTTCGAGACGTTCGACGACGACGCGCGGATTTTGTCGCAGGTTCTGGATATTGCGCTGACGAGTCGCGACGTGGGCGGTGGCGTGCGGTCTCATCTTGCGGGCTTTCCGCACCATGCGTTGGACACGCACCTGGGCAAGCTGGTGGAGGCCGGCCTGAAGGTGGCGATCTGCGAGCAGGTGAGCGATCCGGCTGCGTCGAAGGGGATCGTGGACAGGGCCGTGGTGCGGCTTGTCACGCCCGGTACGGTGCTGGATCCGCCGTTGCTCGATAGCGGCAAGAACAATTACCTGGCGGCGGCGGTGTCGGACGGGCAGCGGGCGGGCCTGGCGTGGATCGACGTTTCGACGAGCGAGTTCGTCACTCAGGAGATAGGCGCCGGCGAGTTGCCGGACGAGGTGGAACGGCTGTCGCCGTCGGAGTTGCTTGCCGACGAAGCAGCGCGTGCGCTGGTCGAGTCCGCAGGGGTGACGGGGCCTGTCATCAGGGACATCGACGCGTCCCGGCTCGATTTCGAGCTGTCCGCCGAGGCTCTCAAGTCGCACTTTGGAGTTGCGACGCTGGAGGCTTACGGGTGCGATAACCGGCCGCTGGCGGTGATGGCCGCCGCCGAGGCGCTGGCCTACCTGCGGGAAACGCAGCTGGGCGCGCTGCCGCAGATAACTCACCTGCGCACAGACTCGCCGGCGGAGTTCATGAAGCTCGACCAGCGGGCGCTGCGCGACCTGGAGGTGTTCGAGCCGCACACCGCCGGTTCGGAGTCGCCGGCTCTGCTGGCCACGGTGGACCGTACGCGCACGGCGATGGGGGCGCGGCTTCTCAGGGCCTGGCTGTCGAGGCCGCTGCTGGAGCTTCAGCGGCTCAGCCGCCGGCAGGATGCGGTTGAGATGTTCGTGGGCGATCCGATAGTGCGGGCCGACGTGCGGGAGGCGCTGGGGCAGATTCCGGACCTGGAGAGGCTGACGAACAAGGTCAGGGCCGGCAGGCCGACTCCGCGGGACCTGGCAGCGATAGCCAAGGGACTGTCGAAGGTTCCTGCGATTCTCGATTCGCTGGGCGGCCGGTCGAACGGCGCATCTCCCGTCGCGTCCGGCCTGAATCCCTGTACCGAGGTGGTGGAGCTGATCGGTGCGTCGATCTCCGACGACCCTTCCCATACGCCCGGCGACGGCGGCGTCATCAGGCCTGGCTTCGACGCCGAACTGGACGAAACGAGGGGTTTGGCTGGCGAAGCGCGCTCTCACATTGCCGGCATCGAGGCGGAAGCGCGCAGCAGGACGGGCATAAAGTCCTTGAAGGTGGGCTACAACAAGGTGTTCGGCTACTACATCGAGGTGTCGAGGCCGAACCTCGACCGGGTGCCGCCGGAGTTCGAACGCCGGCAGACGCTCGTCAACGGCGAACGGTTCATCACGCCGGCGCTGAAGAGCTTGGAGGTGCGGATACTGAACGCGCGCGAGCGCATCGACGAGATCGAGAGGTCGATCTTTGGCCGGGTTTGCAGCGACGTATCGGCGCATGGGCAGAGGATCACGTCGACCGCGGCGGCGCTGGCCAGGATAGACGCGCTTTCGGGGCTGGCCGAGGCGGCTTCGGAGAACGGCTGGGTGAGGCCGCAGGTTGACGATGGGGACCGCATCGTGATCAGCGGCGGGCGGCACCCTGCCGTGGAGGCGGCGCTGGGGCCGGGCCGCTTCGTGCCCAACGACGTGGACGTATCGTGCTCCGGCGACCAGGTGCTGATCATCACGGGGCCGAACATGTCGGGCAAGTCCACCTTCATCCGGCAGGTGGCCGTACTGACGCTGCTGGCGCAGACCGGCAGCTTCATCCCCGCGAACTCGGCGTCCATCGGGCTGGTGGACCGCATCTTTACGCGGGCGGGATTGAGCGACGACATAGGCGGCGGTCGCTCGACGTTCATGGTGGAGATGGTGGACGCTGCGACGATTTTGAACCAGGCGACTCCGCGGTCGCTGGCCGTACTGGACGAACTGGGGCGTGGGACGAGCACCTACGACGGTCTTGCGATAGCCCGCGCCATAGCGGAGCACATCCACAATCACTCGGAACTGGGATGCAGGACGCTATTCGCCACTCACTACCACGAGATGACCGCTCTTTCCGGCGCCCTGCCCCGCGCTGCGAACTATCGCGTTGCGGTATCGGAAGAGGGCGGCAAGATCGTGTTCCTGCACCGCATAGAGCCCGGCGGCGCCGACCGCAGTTACGGGGTGCACGTGGGCCAGCTGGCGGGGCTGCCGAAGCCGGTCGTGCAGCGGGCGCGGCAGATACTGGAGGAGTTGGAAGCGGGTTCCAAGCGAACGGGTAAGCCGAGGCGGCAGAAGGCGAAGGCGGCCCAGATGGACCTGTTCGCGCCCGGCTCCGAGGTGGTGCGGGAGTTGTCCGGCCTCGACGTTTCGGAGATGACTCCGATGGAGGCGATCAACGCGCTGTACCGCTTGCAGCAGATGGCGAAGGAAGGTTGAGCTGCGGGAGATGGCGGACATACTGACGATAGTGACCGGCGCGCTGTCGACCAACTGCTACGTCCTGGCGCCCGGCGGCCTGGGGCATGGCGGAGAGTGCGCCGTCATCGACCCGGGGGCTGAGGGGCCGCGCGTTGCCGCCGAGCTGCGGGCGAGGGGCCTCGTCCCGCGCTACGCGCTGTGCACGCACGGCCACGCGGATCACACGGGAGGCGTGTCGGAAGTGGTATGTGAGTTCGGCGCAGAGTTCGGGATCGGTTCGGCCGACGAGGAGGAGGCCATCTACCCTCCGGCCTGGCTGACGGGGATTCTGACGGACTACGTCGATCCGCCTGCGCCCTGCCTGCGCTTTTCGGGCGGCGAAACGCTGGAGCTTGGCGGGGGCGTGATAGAGGTCATAGCGACGCCCGGGCATACTCCGGGCAGCGTTTGCTACCGCGTTGGGGACGTCGTATTCACCGGCGACACTCTATTTCGCGGCAGCATCGGCAGGTACGACCTTCCCGGCGGCGACGGGCCGCTGGAGGTTTCGTCGATCCGCAGGAGTCTGCTGACGCTAAAGGACGAGATGGAGGTGATGCCGGGGCATGGGCCGCCCACGACGATAGGGGAGGAACGTAGAAACAATCCCTTCCTGAATTGAGCGTCTGTCGGAACGGGTGCAAAGCGCCTGGCGATACGCCCATCGCGACGGCGCTGCGCCAATCCGTGTATCCTCTAAAACTGACTTTCGCGATACGACGCTTCACAACTTGGCGTAACTCTCTCGCGAGCGCCTGTAGACCGCTTACCCCTCTGCGGCAGAATATGCAGACTCTTCGCCACTGATGGCAGAATATGCAAGCCTCTTCCCCCGGCTGGGGGAAGATTGAGATGGGGGTGACGTAGGGACGAGGGGCGAACGGCAGGGCTACGAAAGAGTCTCAAACAAGGGGGACAGCTTGGAACTAAAGGATACGGACGCGCTGATATTGGTTGACGTGCAGAACGACTTCTGCCCCGGGGGGTCGCTGGCGGTCGAGGGGGGCGACAAGGTAGCGGCCAAGCTGTCGGACGTGGCGGCAAGGTTCAGGGCGAAGGGTGCGCGGGTCTACGCCACGCAGGACTGGCACCCGGACGGCCACGTTTCATTCCAGGCCAAGGGGGGGCCGTGGCCGGCGCATTGCGTGCTTACGAGCAAGGGTGCAGAGATTCACCCCGCGCTGAAGCTGCCGATAGGCACCTCGATAATCCGAAAGGGGACCAACCCGAAGGAGGACGCCTATTCGGGTTTTCAGGGCACCACCCTGGAGAACCAGCTCCGCAGGGTGAACGTGAAGCGGGTATTCCTTGGCGGCCTCGCCACCGACTACTGCGTGCTGAACACGGCGCTGGACGCCCGCTCGCTCAATTTCGACACCTACGTGCTGACGGACGCCATCGCGGCTGTGGATGCGAACCCCGGAGACGGCGCGGCTGCGTTGCAGAAGATGCAGGAGGCCGGGGCCTCGATGATCACCTCGGACGAGGCGCTGAGCGAGCCGGGAAAGCAACCGGCCGGTGTAGCAGCCGGGACGGCGAGCTAGGCGCGGGGGACTGGGGAGTCGCTGTTCTCAAAGGCTGAAGGATGGGGCCTGCGGACTCTATGCCGGCGCGGGGCATGGCTGGTCGTTTGTGACGCCGGTTAGGTCCGGGGGGCTGGGGGATATGCGGAGCATGAGTTTGTCGCCTGCGGACCAGGGCCGGTCGCAGACGTGCCAGCTGTGAGTCGTCACGCCGTCCGACGTGGTTGACGTCGCATCGTCCACGTTTAGGCGTAGGGCCACGGAGGCGTCAAGGGCCAGGAAGTCGACGTGGTGGTCCGCGGGTAGAGGGGAGGTGGCCTCTAGGGTGACCTGCTGGGAGGCCCAGTGGATGCCGTTGATTGTGGTGGTTGTTCCGTCGGAGGTGTAGGAGGCGGGTTTCAGGATGCCGTTGGATGCGTCGGCGCCGATGGCGTTGTTGATGGCGATGGGGTCGAAGAAGGCTTCGTGGAGGGCGCCGGTGGGGGCGGTGACGTGGACGAACACCTCAAAGCGCTTCATCTCCTCTTCGGGATGTGCGTCGCATATGGCGTATCCCAGCGGGCGCTCGCTGTAATAGAACTTGTACTCTCCAGTAGGCATGGGACGCACTGTGTACACATTAGACGGCCAACCGGTAGTGAATAAATGCTCGTCTCTTCCAATAACCCGTCTCTCCGAGGAATTCTGTGGCTCGGTCTTACCGTACTCTCTCAGCAAGATGTTTCCAGCTGGGCCTGTGTACACATGAGTTCCCGCGTGCAGACCGGGCCTACCATTTCATCGTAACGCTTGTAGTAATAAGTTCTGCCGCGGAGTTCCTTTGTATAGTTGACTTTCCGCTCCCATTCGTACTTGTGGTAGAGGCAGTCTCTGTACGCTTCCGGGTCGGCCGAAGCGGCCGACTCCCGCTCGACGTCGGCGATCTTGACCTTCATATCAGCCAGTGTGATCGTAGGCGGCGATATAGCTTGGCTCAACGCGCCTAATGCTTCAGAGGAGGTGGGCGGTGCGTCCAAGAGAAAGCGTTGAGAATCGCCCGCGTCAGATGGGCCCGATGTATCCTCGGCCGATGCCGCTGGGAGACACTGAAAGCAGGCTTACTCGGGCGATGACGTCGGCCCCGGCGATCCTCTCCTCAAGCGAACTCTCGCCATAAAATTCAGGTCCGTCTCCAAGTCCGCCCACCGGTTGACTCATGGTCTGCGCGGCGAACCCTTCTACCCATCCGTAGAGCCTCACGGCGAGTAGCGCTAGCCCTGCAAATACGACCATGGCGGCCACTAGCGCCAGGGCCGCTTTCGCTCTTGTCATGCCGTCCTCCCGCGGAGATAGATTAGCGGTTTATGGTTTCCCCGTCTTTGTGATAAGACGAAGGAGGTTGTAGGAAGATTCCGGCGGCGCGCGGTTCGTGGCGTCGCGCGTGTTGGTGGGCGACGATTCCCCCCGCCGGGCCCCGCGCCAGGCGCCCACAAGGGATCGCCCCTACGGAGGGAAGGGCGGCCACAAGGGATCGCCACTGCGGAAGGCGCCCACAAGGGATCGCCCATACGGGTTCCCGTTTTCACGGGGATCTATTTTCATAACAATGACGGAAGGGGGTCGGGAATGATGGTGTTAGGGGGTGGATTCCCGATCGGAGTCGGGAATGATGGTGAAGGGGGACCGGGAAAGACGGTGTTGGGGGATGGATTCCCGATCGGGGTCGGGAAAGACGGAGGTGGGTTAGTTTTTGCGTTGTTCCCGGTTTGTTACTTGGTGTGCGACCTGTGACTGTAGGCGCTTGAGTGTGTCGCTCAAGGTGACGGGGTATGTTGCGGGGCTGTGGATGCGGCGGTGGGGTTCGGGCAGTTTGGCTACGGAGTCGAGGCAGGCTTGGCGCAGTTCTGTAAGTTCCGGCGGGGGGCTTGTGCGTCTGCCGTCTGACATGACCACTTCGAGCAGCTCAGTGGCGTCGTGTTCCGGCGGCGTGTCGCCGAGCCTGCCGATAACGTCGCCGCGGTACTCCCCTGCCCTGCCGGTGAGCCTGAATACCTGCTTGCAGCCGGGCATGGTCGCTTTGTCGGCGCTGAGTTTGAGTACGGGCCTGCCGAAGTAGTCGACCAGCTTGTAGGCGGAGTCGAGGTACGGTGCGTCGGCGGAGACTCCGACTTTTGTGCCTACTCCGAATGCGTCGATAGGCCAGCCTTCCCGCACGAGGGCGTCTACCCCGTATTCGTCGAGGCCGCCGCTGACGACGATTTGGGCGTTTTGCAGTCCTGCGTCGTCCAGCATGGACCTGGTTGCGGCGGCGAGCCTGCCGAGGTCTCCGCTATCTATCCTGACGCCGGCCAATTCGTGTCCGCCGCGCGCAAGGTCTCGTGCCACCTGTATTGCGTTGCGTACTCCCGCGAGTGTGTCGTACGTGTCAACGAGCAGGGTGCATGAGTCTGGGAAGGAGGCTGCGTATGCGCGGAAGGAGTCGATCTCGTGCTCGAAGGCCATTACGAAGGAGTGGGCCATCGTTCCGACGGGCCGTATCCGGTACTTCGCCGCCGCCTTGACGTTGCTGGTTCCGGCCTGCCCTGCGAGGAATCCGCACCTTGCGGCTAGCATTGCGGCGTCGGCGCCGTGCGTCCGCCTGGCGCCGAACTCGTACACGGGACGGCCGTCGGCGGCGTTGACGACCCGCGCGGTCTTTGAGGCGATGTTGGTCTGGAAGGTGACCTGGTTCAGCAGAAAGGTCTCGACGACCTGTGCCTCTATGACGGGGGAACTGACCTCCAGGACGGGCTCGTTCGGGAAGCAGACGGCGCCCTCCGGCATGGCGCGCACCTGGCCGGTGAACCGCAGGCCGGCGAGGTACTCCAGGAAGGCCGGGTCGAAGCGGCCCAGGTCTTCGAGGTAGTCGAGGTCTTCGGCGCTGAATTTCAGGTCTTCGAGGTAGGCGAGGATACTCTCCAGTCCGGCGAATACGAGGTAGGCGCGGGTGGGCGGCAGTCTTCTGAAGAAGAGCGAGAAGGAGGCGTGGCCTGTGACGCCGGAGCGCCAGTAGGCCTGCGCCATGGTGAGCTGGTAGAAGTCGGTGAGCAGTGCGTCGGAGAGCCGGTTTGGGTTCATGCCGTCCACGTGGCTGTTATGCGGTCGATTGGAGTGGGTGGTGCGCGGATTGTAGTGGACGGGGGCGGTGGTTAGTGGTCAGTTGTTAGTTTTGAGTTTTTAGTGGGTGGGTGGGGGTGCGGGTTTGGTGGATTCCGGGTTGGTAGGTGGTCGCGCGTGCCCCGCCGTGGGCGGCCACAAGGGATCGCCCCTACGGAGGGCGGCCACAAGGGATCGCCCCTACGGAGGGCGGCCACAAGGGATCGCCCCTACGGCGAGGAGGGCGGCCACAAGGGATCGCCCCTACGGCGAGGAGGGCGGCCACAAGGGATCGCCCCTACGGAGGGCGGCCACAAGGGATCGCCCCTACGGAAGGCGCCCACAAGGGATCGCCCCTACGGAGGGCGGCCACAAGGGATCGCCCCTACGGCGAGGAGGGCGGCCACAAGGGATCGCCCCTACGACGGGGAGGGCGGCCACAAGGGATCGCCCCTACGGAGGGCGGCCACAAGGGATCGCCCCTACGGAGGGCGGCCACAAGGGATCGCCCCTACGACGGGGAGGGCGGCCACAAGGGATCGCCCCTACGGAGGGCGGCCACAAGGGATCGCCCCTACGGAGGGCGGCCACAAGGGATCGCCCCTACGACGGGGAGGGCGGCCACAAGGGATCGCCCCTACGGAAGGCGGCCACAAGGGATCGCCCCTACGAAAGGCGGCCACAAGGGATCGCCCCTACGGTTCATGCCGGGGGATGCCCCTGCGGGGGCGCCGCGCCCCTCTGGATTCCCGATCGGGGTCGAGAATGACGGTGGGGGTTAGATGAAGAGGGGGCCGAAGATTAGGGAGACGACGGCCATTAGTTTGAGGAGGATGTTGATTGCGGGGCCGGAGGTGTCTTTGAATGGGTCGCCTACAGTGTCTCCGGTGACGGCTGCGGAGTGTGCGTCGGAGCCTTTTCCGCCGTGGTTGCCGAGTTCGATGTACTTCTTTGCGTTGTCCCATGCGCCTCCGGCGTTGGCCATGAAGATGGCGAGCAGGAATCCTGAGACTATCGAGCCTGCCAGCAGTCCGCCGAGGGCTTCGGCTCCCATGACGGCGCCCACGATAATCGGGGCCGCGATGGCTATTAGGCCGGGCAGGACCATGGCCTTGAGTGCGCCGCTCGTGCTGATGTCTACGGCGCGTGCGGCGTCGGGCTTGACGCCTTCTGCGCCTTCCCGCAGTCCGGGTATCTCTCGGAATTGCCTTCGGACCTCTTCGATCATGGCGCCGGCGGCGGTTCCGACGGCCTGCATGGTGAGGCCGGAGAATAGGAACGGCAGCAGTCCGCCGATGACGGCGCCCATCAGCACGCTCGGGTTGAGGAGGTTGAAGACGTCGACGTCGGTTACCTGGCCGTAGGCGGCCATGAGGGCCAGGGCGGTCAGGACTGCGGAGCCTATGGCGAAGCCTTTTCCGGTGGCTGCGGTGGTGTTGCCCAATGCGTCCAGGGCGTCGGTCCTCTCTCGGACTTCCGGTTCGAGGTGGGCCTGCTCTGCGATGCCGCCGGCGTTGTCTGCGACCGGACCGTAGGCGTCGGTGGCGAGGGTGATGCCGAGTGTGGAGAGCATACCGACGGCTGCCAGTCCGATGCCGTACAGTCCGGCCAGTTCATTGGCGATGTAGATGCCGATGACGATGGAGACGGCGGGGATGACGGCGCTGTACAGGCCGACGGCGATTCCGGCGATGATGGTGGATGAGTGGCCGGTCTCGGACTGTTTGGCAATCCACTTGACCCAGGGGTATTCGTATGAGGTGAACCACTCTGTGGCGGCGCCTATTATCTGCCCTACGACGAGGCCGGCGATCACGACGCCAAAGAGGTTCCACGGGTTGAATCCGGTCGGGAAGTCGAATATGCCGATGAGTATGCCGGCGCCTATCAGTCCGAGCACGCCGGCGCCGTATATGGGTATCCGCAGGGACCACAGGAGGCGGCCCATGGTGGCGGCGGGCGGCGTCCATACGGCGGCTACGCCGAGCACCGATGCGATGATGCCTGCGCCTGCGATGGCGATGGGCAGTACGGCGAGGGTGGCGTCGAACTCCTGTGCCTGGGTTCCCACCACTCCGGCGATGCCGACGGTCGTGGCAAGCGCTAGGGATGCGATTATCGATCCGACGTATGACTCGAAGAGGTCTGCGCCCATTCCGGCCACGTCGCCCACGTTGTCTCCGACGTTGTCGGCGATTACGGCCGGGTTGCGTGGGTCGTCTTCGGGCAGTCCGGCTTCCACCTTGCCGACGAGGTCTGCGCCGACGTCTGCGGCCTTGGTGTAGATGCCTCCTCCGACGCGTGCGAAGAGTGCGATGGATGATGCTCCGAAGCCGAATCCCGCAACGACGTTTGGATTCTGGAATATCCACCATAGGGCGGTGACGCCCAGCAGTCCGATTCCCACGACGGTGAGGCCCATGACGGCACCGGAGTTGAAGGCTATTCGTAGAGCGGGGTTTAGGCCGCTTTGGGCTGCGGTGGCGGTGCGCGAGTTTCCTCGGACGGCGATGTTCATGCCTATCAGCCCGGCCAGGGCCGAGCCGATCGATCCTGCGAGGTAGGAAAGGGCCGTCCATGGGCCCTGGGCGTCGATGGGTCCTCGCTCGTTGAGTTCGCTGATCTTGGACTCGTTGAGGACGTTGAGGTCAATGAAGAGGAGGAGGACGACGAAGATGGCGATGACGAACAGCGCCAGTATGGTGTACTCGCGCTTGAGGAAGGCCATAGCGCCTTCGCGGATCAGGTCCGCTATTCCGCGTACGGTGTCGTTGCCTTCGTCGTTGCGAATGACGAGCCATGCGAGGAATGCCGCCGTGGCGAGCGCCACTCCGCCCGATATGAGTCCAAGGGCTATGGAAGCCATGAAGAACTATCTCCCGCGAAAAAACCTTCCGCCATTGGGAAGGCCCTGAGTGAAATATGCCCGGTCAGGATTCAACAGTTGCAACCTGCCATACACGAAAAGCTAGCGCAGAGCGGGCGCAAGGTCAATTGAGGGGGGCGGGTGTGATGGTCGGGGTTGCCCCGGCGCGCGGTTCGTGGCGTCGCGCGTGTTGGTGGGCGACGATTCCCCGCCCCGTTCCCCGTCGGGCGCCCACAAGGGATCGCCCCTACGGGTTCATGCCGGGGATGCGCCTACGGGTTCATGCCGGGGACGCGCCTGCGGGGCGCGTTATTAACAATGAACATGGATGTGCGATGCGCGGGAAGACCCCCATTGTACGACCGGGTACATGGGTAATGGTTAGACCTGAGACATGGGTAACACTTTTGAAGGTGTCTTGTCGACCCTCTTCGCGGGTTCTCTGAGGATCCCGATCACTAGGGGGCCGAACTGGAGGGTCCACGTGCCGTCGGCCTCCTGCAGGAGGCCGACGGGTTCGCCGCGGAGGGAGTCGCTCACGTAGACCAGTTCGCCCTTCCACTTGATCTGGCCGTTGCTGCGGACCCTGCGAACGGTGACGCCGGCCCCGTACTCAGGCGAGACGGCGCGGGCCGGATAGGGGCGGTGCGACGGAACGTAGATACGGGAGGGTGGCCGCTGGCCGAGAGCCTCGTGCGGCCTCTCCTCGTTGTAGCCACGCCTGAACTCGTCGAAGGCGCGCCGCTGACTCCGCCGGTTGGACTTTGGAGGAGCGGCAGTCTCCGCCTTGAGAGTCCTGTGCAGCCTCTCGAGGCGGCCGTTCTGTTCGGGGCGCCCGGGCTCGATCCGCTCCGGCGTTATGCCCAGCTTGACCCACCATGCCGAGAGCGGAGTCAGACCGCCCAGGCCAACGCTGGCGAACGGAGGCCCGTTGTCCGTGCGGATGGCCCGGGGCAGCCCGTACTCGCGGAAGGCCCTTTCTAGGACTCGCTTGACCTCCGGCCCGGTGGGCCGCGCCAGCCCGTCGCAGACCAGCAGGTAGCGGGACATGGCGTCCTGCGCAGTTAGGGGGTCGATGCGTATTCCGTCGCCGGTGCGGAACCAGCCCTTCAGGTCGATCGACCACACGTCGTTGGGGTTTTCTGCGTTGGCGAAGGGTTCGTCCCAGGGCGCAGTCTTTCGCCGCCGCCTGCGAGGCTTCACCAGGCCGGCGCCGTCCAGTATGCGTCCCGCCGTGCTGGGGGCCGGCCAGCGTGTACCGGGTTCGATCTCCCGCAGACGGGCGATTATCTTCTTGGGCCCCCACGTGGGGCGGGCGCGCTTCTCCTCGATGATGCGCTCTGCGGTCTCGTCGGGCGTCTTGTTGGGGTGGCTGTGGGGGGCCCTGCTCCGGTCGAGAAGGCCGTATTCGCCGTATTTCTCATACCGTCGAATCAGCTTGTAGCCGGTCTTGCGGCTGATGCCGAACTCCCGGCACAGATCGGAGATGGACTCCTCTCCCGCAGCGCAGCGCTCTATGAACCGCAGACGTTCCAATGGTGGGCTCGTATTCTTCCAAGGCAACGCATTTTCCTCCTGGAATTGCCGTTCCAATCCCATGATGCGTTACCCATCTGACAAGTCTAGCGTTACCTATGTCGCCAGTCTATACCCATCTCAATCTTCCCCCGCAGACGGGGGAAGAGGTAGGAGGGGAAGACGCCGCGGCGCCGCGTGTTCGTGGCGGCGCGCGGTTCGTAGCGGCGCGCGTGTTGGTGGCGGCGCGCGGTTCGTGGTGGCGCGCGTGTTGGTGGGTGACGATTCCCCGCCCCGTTCCCCGTCGGGCGCCCACAAGGGATCGCCCCTACGGGTTCATGCCGGGGATGCGCCTACGGGTTCATGACGGGGATGCGCCTGCGGGGCGCGTTATTAACAATGAAAATGGATGTGTGATGCGCGGGAAGACCCCCATCTCAATCTTCCCCCGTCTGCGCGGGGGAAGAGGTAGGAAAGTTCCTTCCCCTTGAGGGGGAAGAGGTAGGAGGGGAAGACGCCGCGGCGCCGCGTGTTCGTGGCGGCGCGCGGTTCGTAGCGGCGCGCGTGTTGGTGGCGGCGCGCGATTCGTGGTGGCGCGCGTGTTGGTGGGCGACGATTCCCCGCCCCGTTCCCCGTCGGGCGCCCACAAGGGATCGCCCCTACGGGTTCCTGCCGGGGACGCGCCTGCGGGGCATGTCCGGTGGATTCCCGATCGGGGTCGGGAATGACGGCAAGTTGGGAGGGATGGGGATGACGGTTATGCGGTGGTGAAGGCTTGGAAGAGGGTGCGGGTGGCTTGTTCGGGGTTTTTGGAGAGTGTGACGGCGGTGGCTACGCATATGGCGTCTGCGCCGGCTTGGGCTACGCTGGCGGCGTTGTCGTGGTTTATGCCTCCGATGGCGACGACGGGCACGTCCACGGAGCGCTTCACCTCGGCCAGCGTGTCGAGGCCCGCCGGGCGGGTGTCGCTCTTGGTGGAAGTTGTGAATATGGAGCCGACGGCGATGTAGTCGGCCGATTGGGCTTCGGAGTCGAGGGCCTCCTGCAAGAGTGCGTTGGAGGTGCCGATGACCTGGTGGGGCTCCAGCGAGCGTCGCGCGTCGGCTACTGGCAGGTCGTCCTGGCCGACGTGCAGCCCGTCGGCGTTGGCGAGGCGCGCAATGTCGGAGTAGTCGTTGACGATGAATATGGCGCCGGCTTTGCGGCACATTTCGGCGATGCTCCTTGCCTCATCGAGCGCGGCGGCGGATGGGCCGCCCTTGCGCCGCAGCTGGACGGCGACGGCGCCGCCTGCGAGCGCGGCCTGGGCCACCTCGCCGACCGGCCTTCCGGAGGTGTGCTCGGGGTCGACGATGACGTAGACGCCGTCCAAGCCGGAGGCGGCTTCCCTGCGCGCGTTGGCGGCGAGCCGCTCGCCTACCCTGTCGAGCACCTTGCGGGCGCGTTCGACCCACTCGGCGGGCAAGGGGTTTTCGCCGTCGGGGGACATGCCCTCGAGAAGTTCTATGGCCTCGAGCGCGGCGCGGTGCGCCTTGAGTCCGAGGGGGCCGGGATTTGCGCCTCTGCGCGTCAGGTCTAGGAATGCTCTGCGGTCGCGCTCTTCGCCGGCGCCGTCGAGCGGCATGGCTTCCCGCAGCGACAGCAGGTCGGTCGTCAGGCCGATGGGCGACGTGGCGACGACTTCGAGGAAGCGCAGGTTGCGGTGTACGGCCTCGGCAAGCGTGTCGAGGTATGCCTTGCGTTGCGGCGAAGTCACGTGGGGTTTGCTCCGGCGGGTAGTAGAAGGGATGGTCTGCGACGGGATTGTAGCGCTGGGGGAGGGGGGTTGCCCCACGCATACGTCCTAATTCGACCAGCTTGGGAGCAAGTCCCACCCCTCGTTGTCGGTCAGGCGCGTCTGCCCGGAGCCGTCTGCGTTCATCACGTATATATCCCAGTTACCGTCACGGTCCGAGGAGAACGCGATGCGGCGTCCGTCCGGCGACCAGGTTGGGAACCATTCCAACGCCTCGTTGTCGGTCAGGCGCGTCTGCCCGGAGCCATCGGCATTCATCACGTATATCTCATAGTTCCCGTCACGGTCCGAGGAGAACGCGATGCGGGAGATTACTGTGGGCATGGGCATGGGCGTAGCGGTGGGCGTCGGAGTCGCCGTAGGTCTTGGTGTGGCATCTGGTGTGGTTGCACGGTCGCAGGCCACCGCGGTTCCTACTGCCGTTGTGACTATAATCAGGCATAAGAAGGTGATAAACCTTAAAGAGATTTCCGCTCTAATTATGAATCCAAGTTTTTGCATTGTTACTACAGAGTCTTCTCTGGCGAATTTTACATAGGTTTGCGGTTAGGTGAAGGTTAATTCAGGTGAGGGCGTAGTGGGTTGGTGATGAGCGCGTGTGCCGCCGTGTGCCGCCCCTCTGGATTCCCGTTTTCACGGGAATGACGGAAAGGGCGTGGTGGGCGAGGATTCCCCCCGCCGGGCCCCGCCAGGCGCCCACAAGGGAGCGCCCCTACGGGGGAAGGGCGGCCACAAGGGAGCGCCCCTACGGCGTCTTATGACAAGGGAGCGCGGAAGGGCGGCCACAAGGGATCGCCCCTACGTCGTCTTATGACAAGGGATCGCCCCTACGGTTTCATCCCCTGCGGGGAAGACGTCTCTGCGGCGCGCGTGGTGGCGGCGCGCGTGGCGGTGGGCGACGATTCCCCCCGCCGGGCCCCGCCAGGCGGCCACAAGGGAGCGCCCCTACGGCGTCTTATGACAAGGGATCGCCCCTACGGGGGAAGGGCGGCCACAAGGGAGCGCCCCTACGGTTTCATCCCCTGCGGGGAAGATGTCTCTGCGGCGCGCGTGGCGGTGGCGGCGCGCGCGAAGACCCCCATCTCAACCTTCCCCCGCAGACGAGACCTTTGCATAAATCCCAGCTGCCCCCTTAGAGCCGACCTAATTACCCCGATTCTCATCTTCTTCCATCGAAAAATTGGAGGTCTGTAGAGGGTCGCGAGACATTTATGCAAAGGTCTCGCAGACGGGGGAAGAGGTAGGAGGGGATTCCCGTTTTTACGGGAATGACGGATAGGGGTTTGGGAATGACGGCGTGGCGGGTTTCTGTTTGCGCGGGGGTCTATTTTTATAACAATGACGGTCGGGGGTGGGGGTGGATGGATGGTTCGGTGGATAGGAGTTTGCGGATTTGGGTGAGTGTTGGTATGGCGTCTTGGTGTAGGCCGAGGAAGTTTGTGGCGAGTTGTTCGTCGAGTTCGATGCGGGCGGGGGTCTATGGTGCAGTTGTGGAAGGGCTGGAACGTTAGACCTTTGAGGCGGCGCCAGATGGTTTGGGCCTGTTCGAGTTGCCATGATTGGAGTTGGCGTACGTCTAGGGCTGGCATGGTTTTGAGCATTCCTTTGCTGCCTAGGCCGCGGCCTTGTTGGACTCGGTTGGCGTGGTGGGCGTGTAGGAGTAGGCCGAGTGTGCTGTTGCACCATAGGGCTAGGGCAATTTCTTGTTGGCTCTTTGCGGCGGGGTCGTCGTTTGGGACGTTGAGGGTGAACCATGCTCGAATGCCGAGGGCATCGGAGTTGGTGCGGGCGGCCATTACACGCTGTGAGTTGTAGCCGACGTCTCGGGTGACGTGCAGCCTGCCGGATTGCGCCCATATGCGTCCGTAGTCCTTGCCGGGCTGGGGTGTGAGCCAGGCGTTGGGTTCCGCCGTCATTCCCCGATGGACCGACGCGCTTTGCGCCCAGAGTGCGGGGAATTGGGCTTGCCCGTTCCAGCCTCTATGGGCGTCGAACGCTCCCAGCGAGCCGCGAATTTGCCGGTCCTGCGGCCCGATGTTGCAGACGGCTTGCATTTGCGAAATGGGCAGCCGGGCGATCGCCTGCGTGCCGCGGTCATTCCACAGCTCTCCCCGTTCCAGGGCCGCGGCGAACTGTCCGGTCAGGGCCTGTTTCCAGCGGGCGGTCTTCCAGTAGCCGCTACCGATGGAACCCTCTACGATCTCGCCCCACTGCTCGCCTCCGATCATCAGGGGCGTGCCGCCTACAGGCGGGCCGTCGGAGCTTAGTACGGGGGGATGATGAGGCTGCGCTGATCGCTCTGACCAGGGCCAGTGCGCCGGTCTCGGACTTTGCAGCGCGCCACAGGTTGACGAATAGGCCGCGTCCGGACGGGGCGTCGTCTGCGGTCAGCTTGCGGGCCACGATCAGCGTCTCGGCTATGCTGGTGTCGTATGACATAGAGGGCTGCTGAGGGTCGTGGGAGGAGACGACGAACTCGATTTCGTACTTGGTGGAAAGCATGTTGCGAATGTTGCGCCAGGACTCGCCGAACAGCGCGGTGGCCGGCAGGACCATCGCTATGCGGCCTCCGGCGTTGACCAGGCGGTCGGCCAGTGCGGTGAAGGAGGATGCGTGGCCTGCGATCTGGTTGGCGGGCGTGCCGCGGAGCAGGTCTGAGGTGCGCCGAGCGATGGCTTCGCTGTCGCCTTGGGGCAGAGCGAAGACCCTTGCCAAGGACTCCTCGTGGCCGCTGTCGCTGCCGCGCCTGGTGTATGGCGGGTTGCTTATTACGACGTCGGCTGCGGGATGCCGGACGACGCTGCCTGTGCCGCTCTTGGCGCCTATCTGCTCCGCCGTCGTGGAGAAGAAGGACTGCGTTTCGGGAGCGTCGAGCCAGTCGAGGGAGCCGAGCCATATCTTGCCGTCGGGGTCTCTGCCCATCCTGAGGGTGTGGAGTTGCATCTGCTCGAACCGGACGGATGGGGACATTGCGGCGAGCGTGGCCGCCGTGAGGTGTATGGCGGCCTGCACGACGTCGGCGCCGATGATGACGTTTTCGACGAGGGCGCGGTGGAGGGCCGGGGCGCCTGATAGCGTACTTCCGGCGGAGGCGTTGTTCTGGAGTATCTGCCGGTAGGCCGCCATGAGCAGCGTGCCCGTGCCGCAGGCGGGATCGACGACTCGCAGTCTGCTCACCTGTGCCGCGTCTTCCCAGTCGACCTGCCGCCAACTGCCCGGAGACAAGGCCAGGCCTGCGAGCAGAGTGGCGGCGGGGATGCTGGTGTAGTAGGCGGCAAGCAGTTCCCGCTCGGAGACGAGGCGGTTGAATATCCTTCCGGCCAGGTCGTGGCGTCCGACGGCGCCTGTAGCAAGCAGTTCGGAAGTGGTGTTGGCGCACTCCTCCAATACTCCTGCGGCTTCGACGTCGGACAGTCCCTCCACCACCCGTAGCGCCATGCTGAATATGGGGTAGTAGTCGATTTCGAGGATGTTCTCCCAGGCTCTGAGGAGGCGCAACCGCGAGAATGAGCCGCCGACGCGGGTGGCGCTTATAGATTCGTAGGCTGCACTGTCTTTCGCCAGCCTTTCCTGGAATACCATTGCGTTGATGACGACGAGAGCCGCCATGTTGGCCGCCTCGTCGGTGGGTTTCGAGCCGAACACCTGCGCCACGCGTGCCATGGAGCCGGGCGAGCCGTAGAGCATGGCGCCGGCGCGTCTCGCTCCTGCGTCGAGTATCTCGACGGCCTGTTCGAGGTTGCCGGCGGGGGGCGTGGTGCGCGCGACGGCGTCTCCGAGTTCAAGTACGGAGCCGGAAAGCCTGGGGCCTGCCGTCCCGTCGATGCGCCATTCCTGCCATTGCACGGTCGTGGAGACGAGGCGCTCGTCGAGCCGTTCCTGGCCGGTCGTCCTCAGTTGGCGGGGGAGCGTGACGGCAAAGGAGTTCTGTACTCTGCGGCCGTCGATCTCCATGCCGAGGCGGGAGAGGGCGTCGGCGTCCACGGTCAAGGCCGGTTCGAGTTCGGTCTCAAGGACCACGAGGATTTCGGGCAGGCGTACAAGGAGGTCGGGGCGCCTGCCGGCGTGCAGCGTTTCGGCGACACACCGCAGGTAGCGACGCTCATGAAGAAAACGAGCCAGCGCGCCATTTATGACGCTTTCGTGGGTACGGTCGGTGGTGGTCATAGAGGTGTCATGGGGTTTGTGGTTGTAGACGCGGGGGCGCGCGGTGGTGTCTCCCGATTGGTTGTTGCGATTGCTGTAGGACAACATAAGTGTTGACAACAGTATGGCATTGTGCATGATATTCAAGAATGAACGCGGGAGAGCTTAACGCTGGCTGAGGAAGCAGGGCTGCACATTCCATACGCACAAAGGCGGCAGCGGACACCTCACCGTGCGGCTTGGAGAGCGCACAGCCAGTTGTCGATGCACGGAGGCCGCAAGGAGTTAGGCCGTGGCCTCGTTGCCAAGATCAAGAAGGACTTGGGATTGGACTGATGCTTGCTTATCCGATAATTCTGGAAGATGACGATGGGATGGTGTTGGCGACTTCTGCCCGACTTTCCGGAGTTGACCACCTTCGGCGATGACCGGGAAGAGGCTGTTGCCAGGGCGGTTTACGCGCTGGAAGAGGCGATAGCGGCCCGCATCCATGACCGCAGGGATATTCCCGCGCCGTCCGAGGGGGGAGACCTACGCCGTACTGCCGACGCTGACTTCGGTGAAGGTGATGCTGTACCAGGGGATGAGAGACGAGGGCGTCGGCAAGGCGGAGTTGGCCCGTCGGTTGGGTTGGCACATGCCGCAGGTGGACCGGGCGCTGGACGTTCAGCACCGGTCGCGGCTGGACCAGATGGACGCGGCGCTGGGAGCCATCGGTCGGCAGCTGCACGTGCGCGCCGTGGGTTCGTCGGAAGTGACGGTTGCATCCGTTGGGGAGAAGGCGGTGGGTCGGGGGTGAGGGTGATGGTGTAGCGCCCCTCCCCGTTCCCCGCCAGGCGCCCACAAGGGACGCCCCTACGGTTCCTGTCGGATGACGCCCCTACGGGTTCCTGTCGGGGGATGGCCGTACGGGTTGTGTCGGATGACGCCCCTACGGGTTCCTGTCGGATGACGCCCCTACGGGTTCCTGTCGGGGGATGGCCGTACGGGTTGTGCCGGGGGGCCTGCGATTCGCGCGTTATTGACAATGAGCAGGGATGTGGGATGCGCGCGAAGACCCCCATCTCAATCTTCCCCCGCAGACGAGACCTTTGCATAAATGTCTCGCGACCCTCTACAGACCTCCAATTTTTCGATGGACGAAGATGAGAATCGGGGTAATTAGGTCGGCTCTGAGTGGGCAACTGGGATTTATGCAAAGGTCTCGCAGACGGGGGAAGAGGTAAGAATGGAAGACGCCGCGGCGGTGCGCGCGTTGGTGGGCGACGATTCCCCTCCCCGTTCCCCGCCAGGCGCCCACAAGGGACGCCCCTACGGTTCCTGTCGGATGACGCCCCTACGGTTCCTGTCGGATGACGCCCCTACGGTTCCTGTCGGATGACGCCCCTACGGTTCCTGTCGGGGGATGGCCGTTTTCACGGGAATGACGGCGTCGGGGTCGGGAAGGACGATAGGGGCGTGGGTTGGTTTGGGCGGTTTGGGTGGGCGTTATTCGGTGATGGCGGAGGGGATTATTTCTACTCGCGTTGGAAGGCCGGTGGGGTCCAGTTCTACGGCGGTTAGGTCTATGCGCCAGTCGGAGTTTTCGAGGCCTTTTTGGGCCATGTAGGTCTGGGATGCGGCTATTAGGCGCGCTTTCTTGGCGGGTGTTACCGACTCTTCGGGTTTTCCAAAGGCGTGGCTGCGCCTTGTCTTGACCTCTACGAAGACGAGTTCGCCGCCGTGCTTGGCGATGATGTCGATCTCGCCTTCCCGCATCCTGACGTTGCGCTCCATGATCTCGTAGCCTGCGCGCTTTAGCCGGGCCAATGCCGCGGCTTCTCCGGCCCGGCCGGCGCCGGGCGGCAGCCTGAGCGCGCCGGAGCCGGTCTTGGGGTCTAGGCCGAGGGCTTTTCGGACGGGCGCGAAGGAGCGTCTGTGGATTGGGGCGGGGCCGAGCCTGTGGAGGGCTTCAAGGTGGGCGGGTGTGGCGTATCCCTTGTGCCTTGCAAAGCCGTATCCGGGGTAGCGCGACTCGAACTGGCCGGCCATTAGCCTGTCCCTGCTGACCTTTGCGACGATGGAGGCGGCGGCGATGCTGATGGAGGTGGCGTCACCCTTGACTATAGGGGTCTGCGGAATGCCGGCGTCGGGCAGTTGCACATAGTCGATCAGCAGGTGGTCGGGCTGGAGTTTCAGCGCCTCCAGGGCTCTCGTCATGGCGAGGCGGGTGGCGGGGGCAATGCCGACGTCGTCTATTTCGGCGGGCGAGCAGGCTCCGGTTGCGATGGCCCTGGCGCGCCGCTGCAATTCATCGTACGCGTTATCACGCTCGCTTGGGGACATCCGCTTGCTGTCGCGGAGTAGGCCGAACCAGTCGTTGGGGATGGGGTGCGGGAGGACGGCGGCGGCGGCCACGACGGGGCCGGCGAGCGGGCCGCGGCCGACCTCGTCTATGCCGGCTACGACCTGGCGCCCGCCTGCGGCGAGCCGGTCCTCATAGTGTGAGCCCGGCTGTTGTGGGAGCCGGGTCGGGGCGTCCATGGTTGTTTCCGCCGTTGGGCTGTTGGGTTGTTGTGCGTTGATGGGTGCACTGTAAAGCAAGGTTGCCGCGCCGGGGGGGCGCGAGGCGGCCACAAGGGATCGCCCCTACGGGGGACGTTCCTGCGGGGCGGGTGGCGCGCGTTTGATGGCGTCGCGCGTTGTGGTGGTCGCGCGTGCCCCGCCCCGTTCCCCGCCAGGCGCCCACAAGGGACGCCCCTACGGTCGTGTGGCAAGGGATCGCCCCTACGGATTGCCCCTGGGGGGGGCATATTTGGTGGATTCCCGTTTTCACGGGAATGATGGTCGAGGGTGTGGGTTAATGGCGCGAGTGTTGGTGGGCGGCGATTTCCCCTGCCGGGCCCCGCCAGGCGCCCACAAGGGACGCCCCTACGGTCGTGTGGCAAGGGATCGCCCCTACGGATTGCCCTTAGGGGGCATGTTTGGTGGATTCCCGTTTTCACGGGAATGACGGTCGGGGGTGTGGGTTAATGGCGCGCGTGTTGGTGGGCGGCGATTTCCCCTGCCGGGCCCCGCCAGGCGCCCACAAGGGACGCCCCTACGGTCGTGTGGCAAGGGATCGCCCCTACGGATTGCCCTTGGGGGCATGTTTGGTGGATTCCCGTTTTCACGGGAATGATGGTCGAGGGTGTGGGTTAATGGCGCGCGTGTTGGTGGGCGGCGATTTCCCCTGCCGGGCCCCGCCAGGCGCCCACAAGGGACGCCCCTACGATCGTGTGGCAAGGGACGCCCCTACGGTCGTGTGGCAAGGGACGCCCCTAGGGATTGCCCTTAGGGGGCATGTTTGGTGGGTTCCCGTTTTTACGGGAATGATGGAAAGGGCGACGGGAATGACGAGGGGTAAGTAGTTAGGCGGAGGATCCCTCGTCGGAGAGCTCGCTCCGTCCTTTGTACATGCCAAACCCGATGATGAACAGGGAAATCGCTCCGATGTAGAGGACTGCGCTGTTTATCCAGAGCATTAGGGGTAAGCCCAAGTCCGGAGAGTTTATGACAACCAGGAAATTGATCAGCCCGACAAAGCCGGTTGCCGCCAGAACGTAGCTCGAAGCTTTGAAAGCGTCCATTGATACAAACCGCTTGGACAGGCCAATGCCCACCATCATGGCGGCCAGCGGGAACAGCACCACAAACGCCAGCAGGACCGCCGTCATGTCGGTATGCACAAGCAGGGCTGCAGCCTGGAAGTCTGCCGCTGACTGCGATCCTTCGATGGGCAGTTCGCTGCGCTGCATCAGGTGGATGACAAAGTGCCGCATCCCTGCGGCGATGATCAGGATGCTCCATTCGATGACGGAGGTGACGATGCCGAACTGCAGCAGCCTGCCTCCCAGCCCGGTCTGCCGGTTCGCCAAGGGATAGAGGGCCAGGAGGCCGAATGACATCAGCAACATCGAGATGAGGGTGGCGAACGTCATCCATTGCGCCAAGATGGGCGAATCGCCCAGCGCTTCCAGCGCCACTGGGAAGTCGGTCTGGTCGACGGGGTTGATGAGGGCGTTCCCCGGCAGGAACAGGGAAGATACGAAGACTAGGACTATGCCCGCCATCAGTGCAAGACCTGCGTGCTTGGTTGCCATGATGATGTTTATCTCACTTTGTTGGGGCCAAGAACGTGTTTGGAACCCTCAGTCAGATCCCTGATTGGGCAGATACCCTAGCACACAATTGCACGAGTCATCAAGAAGTAACGAGTTGGAATGGGGATAATAACGCGCGTTGTGGCGGATTCCCGTTCGGGGTCGGGAATGACTATGGGGGGTTATTTTCCTAGGCCTCGGAGGATTCCTCTTAGGTATGCGACTTGGCCTAGGTGCTGGGCTTCTTCTACGATGAGGTGTGCGAGTACCCATGCGACGGTTGGGCCTTCGCCTCTGGTGGGATGCGGGAACGTGTTGCCTAGGTCGTTGCCGGACAGCCCGGCCAGGTGGTCGAGGACGGTGACTCTTACGGCCTTGTAGTAGTCCATCAGGAGGTCTATGGGCATCGCGGGCATCGCCACCGCCTCTTCGGCGGTCTGGTTTGCGCCGTGGTCTTCCGGCTGAAGGCCCAGGCGCTTGTGCCATCCATCCGCAATCCATACCTCGACTGACTGCTTGAGGTACATGTTTACCCATCGGTCTTCAACGCGTGCCATGTGCCAGACCTGCCACGCGATGCTGTTGGACGAGGGCGCTGGACGCCAGTCGAGTTCGACCTGCGTCAGGCCGTCGAGGGCTTCGTTCAGGCCGTCCATGTACTCTTCCAGGCCGCTTCTGACTACGTCTCGGAAGTCCACTTTGCGTCTCCGTTCTCTTGTTCAGACCGCTGCGGCTGCGGCTTCTCGCGCGCTGGGAATTGCGGGCGCCTCGATAGTTCCGCCGCCCACGACCTCGTCGCCGCGGTAGAAGACGACTGCCTGGCCGGGCGTCACTGCCCGCTGTGGTTCGTCGAATTCGATAATCGCCGTATCCGAGCCGGTCATGGCCACGGAGGCGTCGAGTTCGTTGCCGCGGTAGCGCACGGAGGCGCTGACCCGCGCCGGACTTGCCGGAACGTCACCGGATACCCAGTTGACGCCGGATGCGGTGAGGGTGCGCCGCAGCAGATCTTCGGCCGGGCCTACTCGTACCTCGCCCGACTGGGCGTCGATGGCGGTTACGAACAGGGGCCTCTTTCCGCCTCCGTTGATTGGTAGGCCGCGCCGCTGTCCTATCGTAAATGCGTGTATGCCGTCGTGCCTGCCGAGCGCCCTGCCCTGCGAGTCTACGATCTCGCCCGGCTTGCTGGCGGACATTCTCGTTTCGACGAACTTGCGGTATCCGCCGGACGGGATGAAGCAGATGTCCTGGCTGTCGGGCTTGTCGGCCACGGGAAGGTCGGCGGCGGCGGCGAGGTCGCGTATCTCGTCCTTCGCGTAGCCGCCGACCGGCAGGAGGAGGCGCGCCAGCTGGGCCTGCGTGAGCGTGTATAGGACGTAAGACTGGTCCTTGTATCGGTCGGCGCCGCGCATGAGCCTGTAGCGTCCGCCGCGTGACTTGATCTGCGCGTAGTGTCCTGTGGCGACGAAATCTGCGCCCAGTGCGATGGCTCGGTCCATCAGGAAATGGAACTTGAGGCGGTCGTTGCAGGCCAGGCAGGGGTATGGCGTGCGGCCCTTCTCGTACTCGGAGACGAAGTAGTCGATGACGTGCTTACCGAACTCTTTTTCGAAGTTCACGTAGTAGTGCCTTGCTCCGATGGTTCGGCAGGTTGCTCGGGCGTCCTGCACGTCTTCAAGTGAGCAGCACGATCGGCTGAGCCGTGCGGCTCCTTCGAATGGTGCGTCGAACAGGCGCATGGTGACGCCAATCACCTCGTAGCCCTCTCGTGCGAGCAGTACTGCGGCGACGGAGGAGTCTACGCCGCCGCTCATTGCGACGACGGCTCTTCGGGGGCGTGAATTCTTAGAGTTCATTCTTTCAAGAGTAGCGCACAATCAGCTTGGTTATAATCCCGGAAATGACACAGGGACCGGCGCCGGCAACAACGACTTCGTCTACGGAAGAGAGCGCGCGTCTGGCCGTAGACTTCGCCTCTGAAAGACTCGGCTCCGATATCGTACTGCTGGATCTGCGCGACTCCACGGACTTCACCGAGTTCTTCGTGATCGTCAGCGGCGAGACCGACCGGCACGTGGAGAACATCGCCGGCGACCTCGTGCGCATGATGCGAAAGAATCGAGTCCGGCTCCAGGGGCGTGAGGGAAGCGGCAAGGGGGGATGGGTACTCCTCGACTTTGGCGGCTTCATCGTGCACCTGTTCACGCGTCCTGTGCGGGAACGTTACGGACTGGAAAAGCTATGGAGCCGGGCTACGGAGATAGTGAGACTACAGTAGCCCCAAGCCTGACCGGAGTCTGCGGGATGACCTGCCCGGCCGTACTTTCCCTTCAAGGCCGGCCTGTCTCCCCATGCTTGGCGGTGAAGCGCGGGCCGGGCGATGGGTGTTCGGGCGTCTGACGCGTTGCCAAGAAGAGGGTGATTTGGCCTTGTCACTGGGAAATAATATGGGGCCGTCCAGTTCCCGGGCGGTCATAAGGGCGTGCCTTCGGTGTGTTTCCCACAAAGCGCGTCCCGGTTTTCACGTGAAGGCCGGCGTGCCCGGATATTACGATTTGAGAGTAGGATGAATAGGTGGAACACTCTCATTCCCTTCTCCATGATCTTTCCCTGATAGTCGTCGCGGGCGCGGCGGCGCTTGTGGTATTTCGCAAAATCAAGCAGCCGCCCATCCTGGGTTACCTGCTTACCGGGGTGCTGATCGGCCCTTACACCCTGCCCGTCTCGCTGGTGAATGACGTAGAGACGATCCGTATGTTGGCGGACGTCGGCCTGGTGGTGCTGCTGTTTGCGCTGGGCTTGGAGCTGGGTTGGGAGCGGATCCGTCGGGTTGGGCTGCGAGTGGTGCTGATCGGCATTTTCGAGATCAGCCTGATGGTGGTGATCGG
This sequence comes from Dehalococcoidia bacterium, assembly GCA_963663555.2. Taxonomy (GTDB): domain Bacteria; phylum Chloroflexota; class Dehalococcoidia; order Lucifugimonadales; family Lucifugimonadaceae. Next base: position 81,374 of record CAXXNJ010000004.1, on the reverse strand, counting down.
CTACCAGGTCGGGATACTGCTGGGCTGGGACTACACCGAGGCCTTCTTCCTGGGGGCGGCCATCTCGATATCGAGTTCCGCGATCATCATCAAGATGCTGCGGGACTCCGATGACCTGCGCACCATCAGGGGTCGGCTGGTGGCCGGACTGCTTGTGGTGGAGGATTTTGCGGCCGTGGTGCTTCTGAGCGTACTTTCCAGCATTGCCACGACGGGTGCGTCTAGCACTTCCGACGTATGGGAGATCATCGGCAAGCTTGGTCTGTTCGGAATTGCGGCGCTGGTGTTCGGCCGTCTGCTGGCGCCTCGCTTGGCGGGGATGCTCGCCCGCTTCCGTTCCAGCGAGTTGCTGCTGATGGGCAGCCTTGGCATGTGCTTCGGTCTAGCCTGGATCTCGTGGGAGATGGGCATGTCGGCGGCTGCAGGCGCGTTCATCATCGGCATGGTGCTGGGCGACACCCGGCATTCCAGCAAGATCAACCGCACTATGGTTCCCGTCCGCGACCTGCTGGCGGCAATCTTCTTCGTGTCGATAGGAATGCTTGCGAACTTCGCCGACATTGGGCGCTACCTGGTGCCCACGGCGGTCGTGGTAGGCGTGGTGATATGCGGCAAATTCCTGGCAACGACCGCCGGGGCCTTCCTTACCGGTCACGACGGCAAGACTTCTCTCCAGGTGGGCACTTCCAGCCCTCAGACGGGCGAATTTTCACTTGCGATGGCCAAGCTCGGCACGGAGTACAACGTCGTTGGCGCGGCCCTGTACCCGGTGATAACGCTCACCACGGTACTGACCTCCTTCACCTACCCCTTCATCTACCGTTCTGCGCCGGGGTTGTCGAATTTATTGCAGAGGCGCTCTCCGCCGAGGCTGAGGCAGTACGGCAGCACACTTTCCGCTGCGCTGGGGGCTTTGCGCCACACTGTAGCGGTGCGCGGGGAGGGCGCTGCTGCGCTACAGCGCGCCTTGCGGCGCGTGCTGGTGAACATAGGCGTTATCGTCGCGCTGCTGGCTGCCGGGGCCGGCGCCGTGCACTTCGCCTCGTCCATCGCGGCGCCGCTCAACGTCGGAGAAGGCATGATCGGCCTCGTCATCGGCGCAATTGTGATCACCCTGTCCATCCCGCCCTCGGTCATGGTCTGGCGCGCGCTGACGAGGCTGACGGAGGAGCTGACGGACCAGATGGCCTTCCGCCGGCTGGTCTTGCCGGACCGCTCGCGCCGCTTGGCGCTGGCGAGGCTGCTGCATCGGACGTTGCTTGCCGCCGCGCTCATTTCGCTGGCCCTATGGGGGATGCCGCTCGTGCTTGAACTTCTTTCGATAGGTGGCCTGGGCACGCCGGTGTCGATAGCCATAGTCGCGGTGCCGATACTGTTGACGGCCCAAGCGGCCATCCTGGTGCACCGTGAGCTGACCCGGACCTTCAGCATGACCTTCCTTGGGGACTCAACGCGTCCTGACGAGCACGCCCACGATTCGCACAAGGAGTGAGGTGACATAGACCTGTTGACGGGGCAGGGCGCCCTGTTGCAGACTCACAAATACGAACGAACGTTCGAGACATAGAACAGGCCCCCCAGACGGGGGATTCCAGGGACTGACCCGGGACGCTGCGCAGTGTTGCGCCAAGCTCCGGGTCTCTTTTTGTCCGGTCGCAGAAACGGAAGAACGGGAGGCTAATTGTTCACGGATGACTTCTACGAGGCGGCGGCAGCCAGGGCGGGGACCTTTGTGCGGACGGCATCGGGCATCCACGTAGGCTGGCTGCCCGTTTCGGTGACGCCTCCGGCAGAGGCGGAGCTTGCCACTGCGCCGGTCTCTTCCACGGATCGGCCGGCCATCGGAAAGGCCGGAGGGAAGGCAAGCGCGGGAGGCGCGGTCGTTCCGGCGGGGCCGGCAGGCGTCGAGCAGGCGGACGTCGAGGCGAATACAAGCCCAGGCGGCGCTCTGACGATCACGGCGTCGGTGGAGTCCGAGGACCGTGCCGGCGACGTGATCATTGCCGGCGGCTGGCAGCTGGACTCCTACTCGCAAAACCCGGTCGTGCTATGGGCGCACCAGCACTACCTGCCGCCGATAGCCCGTAGCGTGATGACGTGGGTGGAGGGCGAGTCTCTAAAGGCATCGATCGAGTTCGCCGGCACCGCCTTCGCCCAGGAGATACGCCGGCTCTACGAGACGGGCTTCATGCGGGGCGTATCGGTGGGGTTTCGCGCGCTGGAGACTGCGGCGCGGCGCGGCGCGGGAGGCCGGAGGGGCATGGTCTTCAGGAGACAGGAGCTCTTGGAGATCAGCGCCGCGCCGGTGCCGTTGAACCCTCGGGCCCTGGCAGGAGGCGAGAGGGCAATGGTCAGCGCTCCGGTCCTTCGGCAGGAGGCGCTGGAGACGCTACGGGCGGCGGCCGGTCTGTGGCATGACCTGGGGCAACTGGCGGCCGCAGGCAATTAGTAAACGGTCTCGACGGCCGTGCGATTTCCGGGACACGCTGGGATAGGGCAATCGAGGCGGGATGTCAATTCCCCCGGCTGGGGGGAATCGTTCAAGCAGAGATGGAGTTGACATGACGACATTGGAATTGGAAGCGGTCAGGAAAGAGCTGGCCGAGATATCGACATTCGTGAAGGAGCGCGTTGCGCCAGCGAGGGAAGAACAGGCGCGCCTTGAAAAGGCGGTAAACGGCCTGGCGGAGATCGGCAACTCCCTGCGACGGCAGTCGTTGACCTCAGAAGCGGGCGAGCCGGACGCCCGGGTGAAGTCTGGGCCCTACTGCGGCTTCGATGCGCTGGACCTGTCGATAGGCCGCAGCCTGCTGCGGGCGGCGCGCGCGCACAGCGGCGGTCCTCGCCTGGACGAGTGGGGAGTTCACCTGCGGGCTGCCATGGACAGCCTGACCACCGGCGCCGGCGAAGAGATAGCCCTATCGTCGCAGGGGTCGCAGCTGTGGCGGGACGTGAACCTCGAGACGATGGTCGCTTCCCTGTTCAGCCGGATCACGATGCCGACCAACCCTTTCGACGTACCGCTGCAACTCGGCGACGTCAACTGGTACCCGGGTGAGGAGAACGTATCGGCAAGGTCGTCCAGTCTACCCACGGGCAGGCAGACGCTGACGGCATACGAGCTGGTGGCTGAGGTGCCGTGGTCGCTGACTCTCGAGGAGGACGCGGTGATCGCCATGCTGCCTGAGCTTCGCCGGACGCTGGTGAGGAACGTTGCCGAGGTGATCGACGACGTACTACTGAACGGCGACCGTACCGAGGCGGGAGGCATCAACTCGGACGGCGGCAGAATCGAAAGGACCGACCCCGGCAAGGCGCAGTGGCTGGTGGGCTTCGACGGGCTGTTGCACCTGCCGCTCGTCGACAACAGCGCTCAGTCGAACGACCTCGACGGGCCGGTGACTGCGGCGGCTTACAACAAGCTGCTCCAGTTGTTGGGCAAATACGGCGTCCGCAGCAACGAGTCGGTTTTCATCACGGACGTAAGCACCTTCCTGGCGAGTCTCGCCATAGAAGAGGTTGAGACGGTGGACAAGCTGGGTTCTGCGGCGACGATGCTGACGGGCCAGCTGGCGGCGGTGTACGGGCACCCGCTCATCGTCTCGGAGCAGATGCGGTTGGCATCGCCGAACGGGAAGTTGAAGACGCAGGAGTCCTCGAACACGGCCGGCCGGATCCTGGCGGTCAACAGTTCTCAATGGCGGATCGGCTTCCGCAGGGAGCTGTCGATCGAGACGGAGCGGGTGTTGCAGAAGCGGCAGAACGTGATGGTGGTGAGCCTGCGTCTCGCCTTCGACGAGCGCACGGGAGACCGCTCTCGGGCCACTCACACTGCGCTGCAATTCAACGTGAAGAACGCGGCGTAGAGGCCGGACAGTGAGAGGGGGCGCGGCGAGCCGCCGGACTGGGGGGCCGACCGGCCCTCCCGCCAGCGCCCCCTCCTTACTGAAGCAGTACGAACGCAAGGCCCGCGCGTATCTCTCCGCGGGGAGTTTCGCAAAACTCTCTGGCGAGCGTCGACGGACCTCTTAGCCCCCTAGCGGGGGAATCAGCATGGCATTGGTCAGGCCGGATACGGGAATGGGAATGAGCGCCCCGCCGTGTGCCGCCCCAGGCGCCCACAAGGGACGCCCCTACGATTCCTGCGGGGGACGCCCCTACGGCGTCGTGCGGGGGACGCCCCTACGGCGTCGTGCGGGGGACGCCCCTACGGCGTCGTGCGGTGAGGGATGTCCGTACGGTTCCTGCGGGGGACGCCCCTACGGCGTCGTGCGGGGGACGCCCCTACGGCGTCGTGCGGGGGACGCCCCTACGGCGTCGTGCGGTGAGGGACGTCCGTACGGTTCATGCCGCAAGGAACGCCCTTACGGGTTTGTGTTGCACAGGACGCATCCGTGAACCGGCTATTTTCAGAGGAAGATTGAGATGGGGGTGAAGCCCTATCGCCAGTGGACAGAAATGGAACTACGAAAGGAACACTGAATGGCAGACAACAAGAAGACGACCGACCCCGTTGCCGAGATAGCGGAGCGGGCCCTGAAGAAGACGAGCATCGTGCGGCTGGAGGGGTGGAACTCGTCCGACCAGCGTTACATCTTCATAGCGCCGTACGACTGCAAGATCGACCGCGTGACGCTGCTCTCCGACACGGCCGTTTCGGCGAGCGACACGAACTTCTACTCCCTACAGGTGCGCAACATCTCCAGCTCCAAGTCTCTCTTGGACAACCGGCAGACGACGCGTGCGACCGGCGGCAGCGCCATCGTTGCGGATACCGCCTACGTTCTGGCGCCAGACCAGAACGAGGTCATGCTGGAGGGGGAGGTCCTGGAGCTCCAGATAATCGAGGGCGGCAGCGCGGCCGATCTGGCCTCAGCCCAAGTCCTCGCGGCGGTGGACTACACCTAAGGCCTGCGTCAAGGCGCCGCCGGGCCGGGAGGCTGCGATGAAAGTAGCAACGATGAGCCGCGTGGCCAGCCGGCCCGGCATCGCTGAAAGGCTGAGCTGCGAGCGTCTGCGCGTTCCGGCCGTCCTGGTACGGGCCAAGCCCTGGAACAGGGGGCGGGTCTACGTCGGCGATGCGACGGTCAACTCCGGGGATCCCGGCCTGGCGCCGGGGCGGTCGCTGGGGATACGCAGCGCGGAGAAGTTGGACCTGTTCGACCTCTTCGTGCTCACCCAGGCGCCCGGAGAGGGGGTCGACGTCTACTTCTCATCGGTGCACAAGCCCCGGAGCGCGGAGCCTCACGCCACGCCCACGTGCCCATTCGCCGGGCACATCGACGAACCGGCCCATTCTGAAAAGGAGGCTTCCACTTGAGCCACGCGGCGGCGCCTGACGGCGTACTGAACACTTACGGAGACCTGGCAGAGCTGAAGAGGAGGCTGAACGTTACCGGCGTCGCGTCGGACTCGGGCCTGTGGATGGCGTTGCACGCCGCAAGCCGGGCGGTGGACGGCTTCTGCAACAGGATTTTCTACACGCAACTGGCCACTCGTACCTTCGACGTGGCCGACCCGGACGGATTCGCCGTGCCGGACCTGGTGAGCGTCGTCAGCCTGAGGGAAGACGCCAACAGGGACCGCCTCTTCGAGACGGCATGGTCTGCGGACGACTACATGCTCTATCCGCTCAACGCCGAGCCGGAGTCTCCGTCGGGACGGCCCTATTCCAGGGTGACGGCCAATCCCAATGGTGGGAGACGGCATTTCACCACCGGCAGGTCCGCAGTGCAGGTGGAAGGACTGTGGGGCTACCGCTCAAGCGTGGTTGGCGCGGCGATACGGCTCAACACGGACGGCAATCTCGCCCAGGATGCAGAGACGATCGCCGCCGTCAACGGAGCGGACGCAGTGGCCGGAAGGACTCTCCAGATCGAGGCTGAGCAGGTCTACGTGCGGGGAGTGTCCGGAAACAACCTCACGGTCCTGAGGGGCGTGAACGGCACACAGGCGGTGGCGCACGTGAGCCCGGCGGCCGCGGATCTGCACGTCCACCCGCCGGAGGTGGTGGAGGCCGCGCTGATGCTCGCCGGGGACACGTGGAAGCGCAAGGACGCCCGGTACGTCGACGCGGGCGGCGCGGGAGAAGGATACGGCCAGTCGAGGGGCCTGCACAGAGACGTAGCCGCCCTGCTGTCCCCGCTGAGACGGCTGCCCGTCGGATCGGCGATCTGATAGGGCCGTTCCGGGCCAGGCAAGTCTCCGTCACCGCGCCGGAGCGCTCATCGGTCTCCCCGGCCGCCGGAGCGTTCGGGTGAATTACAAGTCATTTCACCGGCCTGCCGAAGACGTGCAGGCGAAAGGAAAGCAGTTGGACAATCCATTCAAGAAACTGGACGGCCCGGACCACAGGTACACCGGGCCAACGCCAACGGCGGGCCAAACCGCCGGACGTACCAACACGGGCCCTGCCGACATAGAGCAACTCGCCGACTCGGTGGAGCAGATCCGGCACACCGTGGAGAACGTCCACCAGCACCGCCTGGAGAAGATCGAGCGCGACCTGCGGTGGGTGATATTCCTGCTTGGCGCGCAGTTGGTGGGGCTGCTGGGGGCCGTGGCGGGGAGGGTGTTGGCGTTGTGATGGGGGGGCGTCGTAGAACTTGACAGTCCTGCTAGTATAGGCGGCTCAGGAAGGGTCTCCCCCGGGAGCCGCCTGGACCATGGCACGCGTGATCCTGGAAAGAGTTGTTCACTTGAGAAGTATATTGCTAACAAGAAAGCCGTTCACACTCTTGCAGAGTGGAGAAGGAGCCTGTGATTATGCTGGACGTTGCTCTCGATAGGGAGATATCCGCCTACAACGACAAGCTCTCCGATCTCATGCGGGAACACTTGTACAAGTGGGTTGTATTTTACGATGGGCAGTTTTCCGGCGCTTTTGAGGATTTCCAAGACGCGGCTTCTGAGGCGGCTAAGCGGTTTGGTCGAGGGCCCTATCTCATCCGCCAGGTAGGAGCGCCGCCGGTCACTCTACCGGCATCTCTACAGTACAGAGTAATGCCCCCTGATGTCCCGCGCTAACGCCGGCTTCAGTTCAAAGAGCGAGTTATCGCTCATAGGACCTACTCTGTACGTCCGGGTTGGCTTCGACCCTGCATATGAGGCGGGCATTTCGCAAGAGCCTGACCTGTCGGAGGTACAATTCCCGGCTCTTATAGATACCGGAGCTGATATAAGTTGCATTGATTCTGGAGTCGCTTTACGATTGGCTCTACCTACGGTTGATCGTGCAACGTCGTCCGGGGTCGGTGGAGAGTTTGAAACTTACAGATATTCCGTCCAGATTTATGTAGAGAGCGTCCCATTTGATCTTCTATGGCAATTTTGTCGGAGCGCCATTGGTAGATAGCGGCTTCATGCATCCGATTCTCCTTGGCAGGGATTTTCTTCAGAATTTCAACATGAATTACAATGGGCAAACAGGATCGGTATTCTTAGATCTAGACAAACTATTGTGAATGCAACGATATATCAGCGTTTAGAAGACACCAATAGAATCCTCGCACTGGGGGTGGGTAATATCAGAGAGCGGCCGGAGGCCGGATGGCCGGATGGCGCAGCTGGGGGCGCTGGGGCGACGGTGGCGGCATACAGGGGCCGGGGAGACGGGGCAGGGGCGCCTGCGACAGGGTTGTCGTCGATGCGGGGCGGAGGGGGTAGAATCACGTGGCGATGCCTGAGTTCAGCCCAAATACCCTGTACTACGGGGACAACCTCCAAGTCCTGCGGGACTTTCCGCCGGAGTGCGTCGATCTCGTCTACCTTGATCCTCCGTTCAACTCGAACCGGTCGTACAACGTGCTGTTCAGGGAGTCTAAGGGCGCCGAGTCGGAGGCCCAGATACAGGCGTTCGATGACACCTGGCACTGGGGCAGGGTCGGCACGACCACCCATGAGATGTTCCACGAGGTGGTCTCCAAAGGCGATGAGGTGGGCCGGATGCTCGGCGCATTCGTCGAGGTCGTGGGCCACAACGACGTCACCGCCTACCTGACGATGATGACCCCGCGCCTGGTCGAGCTTCGGCGCATCCTGAAGCCGACCGGCTCCATCTACCTGCACTGCGATCCGACTGCGGGGCACTACTTGAAAGTATTCATGGACCGCATTTTTGGGGCAGACAACTTCATCGATGAGATCGTATGGAACTACGGTACCCCTTCGGGTGGTAGGACATCAGGCCAGAAGCCTGTCAAAGTACACGACACCATCCTCGCTTACGCAGCCCGTTACGGCTCCCACTTATACAACAGGCAATACACCCCCTACAGCGAGAAGTACGTCCGCGACTGGTTTCGTCATACAGATGAAGACGGGCGAAAATACCAGACCAGCTCGCGCGGCGGTCAGATCGTCCGGCAGTACTTGGACGAAAGCCCGGGAGTTCCCCTATCCAACGTGTGGTCGGACATCATGCAACTGTACGGTTCTGCGGGTTGGTTCCCAAGAAAGAATGACGAGCGTCTGGGCTACCCGACCCATAAACCCGAGGCGCTGCTTGAGCGCATCATTCATGCGTCCTCCAACCCCGGCGACGTCGTGCTCGACCCGTTCTGCGGGTGCGGCACTGCGGTTGTGGCGGCGCACCGGCTGGAACGGAAGTGGATCGGCATCGACGTCACGTTCCTGGCGGTCGACCTGATGCGCAACCGGCTGGCAACGACCTTTCCGGATGACTTCAAGGACGGCATCGAGGTGGACGGGGAGCCTGCGGACGAGGCGGCGGCCTTGGCGCTGGCGGAGCGGGACAAGTACCAGTTCCAGTTCTGGGCTGTGGCGAAGCTGGGCGGGACCTCTCGCGGCGGCCAGAACAGGAAGGGGGCGGACCAGGGCGTGGACGGCGTTTTGGCCTTTCCGGAGATCGATGCTGAGAAGTCGGGCGCTGCGGCAGTCGAGTACAAGCAGGTCGTCATTTCGGTCAAGGGCGGCAGTACCGGGCCGTCCCACGTGCGGGATCTTATCGGCACGGTGCAGAACGAGCAGGCTGCGCTGGGTGCGCTGGTGACGGTGCGCCCGCCTACGAGGGCGATGGAACGGGCGGCGGCGTCTGCGGGGGTCTACGTGAGCGCCTACGACGGGGGCACGTATCCGCGCGTCCAGATACTGACCGCGGGGGATATCGTCGCCGGTGGGAGAATCGCCATGCCGTCGCGCCAGCTGCCGCCGCAGTACACGCCCGCGCCTAGGGCGAAGCGGGGGCGGCAGGAGCGGATGGGGTTGGTGTGAGGGGGGGGGCGTGGCGCCCTGCCGTGGTGTGGTTCCCGACCGGGGTCGGGAAAGACGGTGTGAAGCATCACAAGAATCTATGTGATGCCGCTAGGGCGCCCTAGTCAACTGCTCGTCCAGCGCCATTGACCTTGTTTCTCGGGAAATTTAGAATAGACTGCAAAGAAATTTGGGAGGGGCACGTAAGTATTTTGAATTCAAAAACTACTCCGTTCCACCTGATGATCCAATTCACGACGCGGGCACGGATGCACAATTGCGAAAAGCTATACGTAATCATATGGCACTGTGCCAGGTCGTCCTCATTCTGGCCGGCGTCTACGCCACTTACAGCAAGTGGATAAACATAGAAATCGACTTGGCTACACACCTATTCACCAATCCGAAGCCCATTGTTGCCATAAAGCCATGGGGTAGCCAACGAATATCCTCACCAGTCAGTTTGGCTGCCGATAGGATCGTTGGGTGGAATACAGAAAGCATCGTAAAGGCAATCAGGGAGCTAGGATGACTGGCAATTCAGACCAGAATAAGCTTCTGGAGATTTATAAGCTCCATGCTGAACTCGCCGACCGTGTGAGCCAGAGACGGGAGGGAGCGAACCGGATATACGTCAGCTTGCATGTAGGATTGGTTTTATTCATCGCTGCCCTTCTTAGATTTGGATTTGGTGACGTACCGGAAAGTTTAGCGCTAGGCGCGATCGGGGGTTTTGGCGTATTGCTCTCAGTCTCGTGGTTTGTGGTAATTCGTTCTTACCGTCAACTCAATACAGAGAAATTTCGCGTACTCCATGATCTGGAAAAACAGTTGCCTTATCAGTTCTTTATACAAGAGGAGGATCCACAGTCAAAAGGGAAGAAGAGTAACCGTTATTGGAAGCTAACGTATGTTGAAGTGACCTTGCCAGCCATATTCTGTGGGATGTTCTTAGCACTTATTGCTTATTCTATTTGCAGCTAGATTTGCTAACTGGAAGGCTACCAGCACGCCTATAAGCTCTATTCACGAGTTCGTATTGTGTCTATTTTCTTGTCTATGATATTCCATTTCCACGAAATTCGGTCTTTGACATGTCGAACGCCTTTATAGTTTTTACGGCGCGCACCTTTGGACAAAATTTGAATGATTGGCTTATTCAGATTTTCCGCCATACTTGTTTCAACGAGGACGCCTGGAGCATTGTGTGTGTCCTGCCCTACCAAGGCAAAGATGACATCGCACTTTCTGATCGCCTCTCTTGCCTTATCTTTCCAGATATTCTTTTGGTATGGCTCATTTAATGAGTAGTTATCTATGTTGTGCCGACTATGATCTTGAGCCTGCTTGTAGAATGAGCGTTGAAGGTTGTTGTCTTTTCCGAACTCAAAGCTTACGAATATCTTCACAGTGGACATGGTGGTCACTCTCCAACGTCTGCCAGGAATAGCGCCTCCACCCACGGGCGCATCCCGTTGATAACGGTGTCGTATGAGGGGGAGCCCAGGCCTCAGCGAGACAAAGACGTCATCGCTCGTAGAGCGGTCAGACAGCTCGAGCGGTTGGGCCATGACGTCACCTGAAGGCCGCTTGAACCATCTATTTGCATCACAATGACGTGTATGGGAGCCGGGAATGACGGCGATCAATAGATGCCGGGGAAGATGCGGTATTTCACTCTTTGCTGGTATTCCGCCCACTTGTCGGCGCCGTATTTTTCGGCGCAGAGCTTGTCGTCGCCGAGTTGCCGGAAGGTGAAGAAGGTGACGACGAAGACGAAGTATGTCCAGGCCCAGGGATTCCCGAAGTGGCCGAATACCAACGCGATTGACAGTGAGAGGAACCCCTCGCCCATGTAGTTGAAGTGGCGGGCGACGCCCCACAGGCCGCTGCACAGTATCTTGCGGTCTCCGGCCTGGATGTACTCGGGCTCGATGATGCCCAGGAACTTGCGGTCGGGCCATCGCTTGAAGGTGTATTTCTGCATGTTGGCGCCGCGCGAGATGGTCCATCCTGTCAGGAACAGAGTTGCGACGCCGATGAGCCAAACATAGGTCCACGGCATCGGGAATCCGGGGTTCGGTTGAGCCGCCATGCCCCACAAGGGCAGTATGAACAGCCAGCCGTAGACCACGAGTCCGCCCCAGAACAGCATGAAGCCGAGCTTCTCGTGGATCAGGTCGTAGGTGTATAGCTGGACGCGCTCGAAGATGAAGTAGTCGAGTACGTAGAAAGTGAAGAAGGCGGCGTACATGAAGACGCCCGGGTTGGAGTCGTCTCCAAAGAGGCCGTAGTGGTAGGTGGCCCCGGACAGGGCATTGAGCGACAACATCGTTCCACCGACGACATAGAAATACATCTTGACGTCGAAGCGTTCTTTGAAGAAGGACAGCTCCTGGGCCCGCCCGAACCACAGGGCCATGATCGGGTTCTTAATCTCATCTCTCGGCTGGCTGAAGACCGCCAAGATTGCAAAAATGAGCGTGAAGACCGTTCCGCCTGCCACGGCGTAGACCGAGGAACGGTAGAACCAGTCACGCCCAATGCCCAGGGGCTCGAAGGCGAAAGCCCACACAAGCAGGGCGATTACAAACACCAGGAGGCCGTTTAGCCGGTAGTTGCGGGGCTTGCCGGTCTCAGGATTGACGACGTATCCGGGGACGCTCCTTGCCGGCAGAATGAATTGCGCCAGGAAAAAGGCGGCGAAGATCGCGAGCGGGGTGAAAAATGCCGCAATCGCTTCCGCCTGCGAGAGCTCGAAAAGGTGGCCGATGCCGAGCCATTCCATCATGCGGGACGCTCCTTCCACTACTTAAGCGGGCATTATGCAAATAGGCGCGCAGTAGGTCAAGGATACGCTGGGCAGCAGGAGGCGGAACGGATCCGGCGCATTTCCCGTAAGCCCACGAACTGCCGGTCGAGCCGGTCGTTCCCCGGCAGTGAGATGAATCCCGGGCGCTTGCGGCTCCGGGTGAGTTCGCCGGGCCGCGGTGGCGGACTTTTCAGCCGGCGGCCGCATTGATGTTGAAGCGGTCGGGCTGGGCCGCGTTCGGCTCCCGGCTTCCCCGGCTTGTACCATTACTTCGGCCTGCGCCGACGCCGCTCGCATATTCTTGGGGACGAACGGCCCGGATTTCGGTAGCGCCGGATAGGAGCGCGATTGTGAAGATTACCCAGATAGAGACCATCCGGTTGGCTCAGCATCCGATGAACATATGGGTGCAGGTGCACACGGACGAGGGCATCGTGGGACTTGGCGAGACGTTCTACGCGCCTGCAGTGGTGGAAGCGGCCGTTCACGACTGGTTCGGCCCGCTGCTGATCGGGCGCGACCCGTTCGCAGTCGAGCGGCACTGGGAGGCGATGTTCCGGCTGTCGGACCACGCTGGCTACGGCGGCGCCGAGATGCGGGCGATATCGTGCTTGGACGTTGCGTTGTGGGACATCAAGGGGCAGGCGGCGGGGCTGCCGGTGTACGAGATGCTGGGCGGAGCGGTCAGGAGCAAGGTGCCGGTGTACGCCACCTACATGCCGCTGGACCGGGCCGGCGAGGCGGCGAAGGAGCTGCTGGACGACGGTATCACTGCGATGAAGGGCGGCCCGACGATCGGGCTGGCGCAGGCGTCGGACGGCCAGGCCCTCTCTCCGAAGGAGTTGGACACGGCGCTCAAGCCGATCCGCGACATCCGGGATGCCGTTGGCATGGAGATGCAGATCGCCAACGACGGCCATGGGAAGTGGTCGCTGCCGGTGGCGATTCGCATCGCCCAGGCGATGGAGCCGTACGAGATGATGTGGCAGGAAGACCTGATGCCGCTGCTCAATGCGGAGGCGCTCGCCCGGCTCCAGGCTGCGACGAGGACGCCGGTGTGCATTTCGGAACGACTCCTGACGCGTTGGCAGCTACGGCAGTTCATAGAGAACGGCTCGGCCCGCATCGTGATGCCCGACCTGATCTGGACGGGCGGCATATCGGAGACTCACAAGGTCGCAATCCTAGCCTCGGCGCACCAGGCGCCGTTTGCGCCGCACGACGCCACCGGCCCGGTCAACATCTTCGCCTGCGCCCAGGTGTGCATCAGTTCGCCTAACGCGATGGTGCAGGAGCACGTGCCCGGCTACTACAAGGGCTGGTACAACGACGTGGTCGACCCGAACCTCGACATCCGTGACGGCTACCTGCACGCCCCGCAGAGGCCGGGCGTGGGCACTCGCCTGAAGGCCGGGGTGCGCGACAGGCCGGATGCAACAGTGCGCGTCAGCGACGAGCCGGGCTATAGCCTGATCGACGGCTGGGGCCCGCACTTCGCGCGGACGCCGAAGAGCCAGGCGCTGGTGGACGAGATGGAGATAGAACGGGGGCCGCAGGGGTAGGGGTGGGGGCGGGAGGCACGGAGAAGAGGCAGTGGAGCGGCGCTAGGCGGCTTCGAGCCAGAGGGATTCCAGGCCGCGGAGGGTTACTTGGTTGCGGTAGCGGGGTTCTTCGGCGAGGCGTAGGTTGCTCAAGCGGGGCAGGAGGGCCTCGAAGGCCACGCGTCCTTCAAGCTGCGCCAAGGGCGCGCCGAGGCAGTAGTGTATGCCCCGGCCAAAGGCGAGATGGTTGGCGGCGGAGCGGGCCACGTCGAGGCGGGCCGGGTCCGGAAAGACCTGCGGGTCGCGGTTGGCCGCGCCCAGGAGACAGATCAGCCGCTGTCCGGGTTTTATCCGCTTCCCGCGCAACTCGATGGGCTCGCGGGCTATCCGGCTGTCCAGTTGCACCGGACTGTCAAATCGCAGCAACTCGTCGATCGCGCCGTCCAGCAGCGTCGGGTCGTCGCGCAGCCTGCGTAGCTCACTTGGATTTCGCAGCAGCGCCAGGGCGCCGTTGCCGATGAGGTTGCGCGTCGTCTCGTTTCCCGCCGCCAGCATGAGCAGCAGATTTACGAGCAGGTCGTCCCGTCCAAGCCGTTCGCCGTCGACCTCCGCGGTCACCAGTGCGCTCACTAGATCGTCCTGCGGCTCGCGGCGTCTCTCTTCGGCCACTGCCTCGAAGTATGCGAACACCTCATCCACGGTCTGCTGCACCTGGCGCACCTGCCGTTCGTCCAGCAGGGGGTCTACGATGAGGGAGGCGACGTTCGACCACTCGTTGAATTGCTCGCGGTCTTCCGGCGGGACTCCCAGCATTTCGGCGATGACGATGACGGGCAGGGGGAAAGCGAGGTCTGCGATGAGGTCGAAGCGCTTCTTGTCCTGTACGTTGTCGAGCAGGCCGTCCACGGCTTCCCGTATGCGCGGTTCCAGCGCGGCGACGGAGCGCGGGGTGAAGGCTCGGGAGACCAGGCTGCGGATCTTGGTGTGTTCCGGCGGGTCCATGTCCAACATGCTGACCTGCGGGATGTACCCGAAGTCTCTTCCGCCGTTCCCGAAGCGTCGGTTGTCCCGCAACACCACGTCGACATCTGCGTAGTCGGTGAGCGTCCACGCGTCCTGCAGGCGCATCCTGTGCACGGGGTCTTTCCGGCGCAGTTCCTCATAGGTGGCGTATGGGTTTGCTCGCAACTGCGGGGAGAGCGGGTTGTACGCCACGCCGGACTCGATGCGCTCCCATGCCAGCAGGACGCGCATGGCCAGGGGCCGCACCGTGGTGTCAACGGCCTTGGACAGCAGGCTCACGTGGTACCTCCGTATTGGTCATGCTGCGTGAGAGTGAAAGCGGCCTCTTCCGTGACCGGCTTGACGTGACACTACTATATGCGGTGGAAGGGGGTGGGTGGCGCCTTTGCAAGTAGGTTCAGGTTGACCTTTACAATGCGCAGCTTACCCGGCCCGGTAAGGCGTAAGCCGGAATTGCCGTGAGCGAGAGAGATGGGACATGGTTGGACAGGGTAAATCAACTTTGGGGACTGGCGGTCAGAGGTATGTTGCGCTCCTTCGGGGCGTCAACGTCGGGGGCAAGAACAAGCTGCGGATGGCGGATTTGAGGGATATGTTCACCGAGGCGGGCTGTAAGTCGGTGAAGACTTATATTCAGAGCGGCAACGTCGTGTTCGAAGCGGCGCAAGACCTGGCCGGGCGGGCGCCTGAGATTGTGACCTCGGCCATTCGCCGGCGGTTTGGTTATGAGACGGCTGCCGTCGTGCGTTCGGGCAAGGAACTACGGCAGGTCGCGGCCTCGAGCCCGTTCGATACATCGGGCGACCATCGATTTTTGCAGGTGGCATTTCTGGAAGACGTTCCCGACGCGGAAGCGATATCTCGTCTCGACCCGCAGCGTTCACCGCCGGACGCATTTGCGGTGCGCGGGCGCCACGTCTATCTGCATTACCCCAACGGCGTCGCCCGCAGCAAGCTGACGAATGAGTATCTCTCCGCGCAGTTGCAAACAGCGAGCACTATGCGGAACTGGCGGACCGTTCTCAAACTGCTGGAGATGGTTGATGAGCGATAGGCCGCACAAGGTGATGAAAATGGGGCGGGGCCGGCGGGGATCGTAGGGGCGATCCCCTTGTCGGATTGCGCCG
Organism: Dehalococcoidia bacterium; assembly: GCA_963663555.2. Taxonomy (GTDB): domain Bacteria; phylum Chloroflexota; class Dehalococcoidia; order Lucifugimonadales; family Lucifugimonadaceae. The sequence continues at coordinate 65,661 of CAXXNJ010000004.1, read as the reverse complement.
TTGCGGTTCGTGGCGTCGCGCGTGGGGGTGGGCGATGATTCCCCCGCCCGTGCCCCGCCAGGCGCCCACAAGGGATCGCCCCTACGGTTCGATTCCCTGCGGGGAAGATGTCCATACGGCGCGCTCGTTCGTGGCGTCGCGCGTGGGGGTGGGCGATGATTCCCCCCGCCCGTGCCCCGCCAGGCGCCCAGAAGGGATTGCCCCTACGGTTTCATCCCCTGCGGGGAAGATATCCATGCGGCGCGGGGTTGGTGGCGTCGTCGCGTGGGGGTGGGCGATGATTCCCCCCCGCCCGTGCCCCGCCAGGCGGCCACAAGGGATCGCCCCTACGGTTTCATCCCCTGCGGGGAAGATGTCCATACGGCGCGCTCGTTCGTGGCGTCGCGCGTGGGGGTGGGCGATGATTCCCCCGCCCGTGCTCCGCCAGGCGCCCACAAGGGATTGCCCCTACGGTTCGATTCCCTGCGGGGAAGATGTCCATACGGCGCGCGGGTTGGTGGCGTCGTCGCGTGGCGGTGGGCGACGATTCCCCACGCCGTGCCCCGCCAGGCGCCCAGAAGGGATTGCCCCTACGGTTTCATCCCCTGCGGGGAAGATGTCCATGCGGCGCGCGGGTTGGTGGCGTCGCGCGTGGGGGTGGGCGATGATTCCCCACGCCGTGCCCCGCCAGGCGCCCACAAGGGATTGCCCCTACGGTTCGATTTCCTGCGGGGAAGATGTCCATGCGGCGCGCGGGGCGTCGTCGCGTGGCGGTGGGCGACGATTCCCCCCGCCCGTGCCCCGCCAGGCGCCCAGAAGGGATTGCCCCTACGGTTCGATTCCCTGCGGGGAAGACGTCCATGCGGCGCGCGGGTTGGTGGCGTCGTCGCGTGGGGGTGGGCGATGATTCCCCCCGCTCGTGCCCCGCCAGGCGCCCAGAAGGGATTGCCCTTACGGTTCGATTCCCTGCGGGGAAGATATCCATGCGGCGCGGGTTGGTGGCGTCGTCGCGTGGGGGTGGGCGATGATTCCCCCCCCCCGCCCGTGCCCCGCCAGGCGGCCACAAGGGATCGCCCTTACGGTTCGATTCCCTGCGGGGAAGATATCCATGCGGCGCGGGTTGGTGGCGTCGTCGCGTGGGGGTGGGCGATGATTCCCCCCCGCCCGTGCCCCGCCAGGCGGCCACAAGGGATCGCCCCTACGGGTTCCCGTTTTGACGGGGATCTATTTTCATAACAATGACGATGTTTGGGGTGGATTCCCGATCGGGGTCGGGAATGAGGGGGGTGGTGTCACGTGTGGGCTGTCCAGCGGGCTATTATCATGGTAGAGATATGAGAGAAATGGGGGATTCTCACGATGGCCGATGGCAATAGCCTGCTCAGTTTCATCGCCCGGCGCCACAGCGTCGGCCTGGAGGACGTGGCCACGGACGCGCTGTATTTCATCCTGTGCCGTTCGGACTCATCCCGGCGGGCGTTGCCCGACTTCTTGGGGGATGACGGCGGGCCTCTGGAGATCGCGGCGGTGCAGCCTTGGCTGGTGGATGCACATGGAGGCATACCGGATCTGGCCTGCCTCGACGAAGACGAAAACGTGGTGGCATTTATCGAGTCCAAGTTCTGGGCCGGGCTGACCGATCACCAGCCCGTTACCTATTGGGAAAGACTTCCGGCTGACAGACCGTCAACCCTTCTGTTCCTGGCGCCGGACGACCGCATCGAACCGGACTCGCTGTGGGTTGAATTGGTGGACCGGTTGTGCAACGCGGGCCACGAGTTCGGGCCTGAAGACAGGAGAAAAAGCCACGTCACGGCGCAAGGCAAAGCCGGCCAACGCCGCTTGACGCTCACGAGTTGGCGCCTGCCGCTCGACCATATGGCGCAGCAGTCGAAGCGGGATGGCGATGAGCAGGCGGGCTTCGAAATCGCCCAGCTGCAAGGGCTTGCCGCCGATGTCATCGCGGGCGACAAACCTCAACGCGACGATAACCTGAGGAAGCTGGTCGATGAGGCGGTGAAGCGCGTCGAGCAATCCGGTTGGGCCAATACCGACGGCCTGACTTTGGGACGTGGATATGAATATTTCGCAAGGTATTTCCGCATAGCGGGCGCGTCCGCCGGGCTTCGCGTCGATTACAAGGCCAACAAAGAGATGCCGGGCAAAATACTGTGGCTGTGGTTCTACCCTGACCCGGACGCCAGCGTAGGCTTTGAAGAGGTGCGCAGCAGTTTGGGCAGCGAGGCCGAATGTGGATTGGAATGGCTCCCCGGGCAAGTATGTACACCGGTTGCTTTACCGGCGGACGCTGACCGCGGCGCGACCCTCTCCGCCATAATCGCTGAACTGGAACGTATAGCCGAGCTTATCGATCCCAACGGTCCAACCTACAGGTAAGCACGCTGAAACCGACGCCAGTGAATGGAGGGCGCCATGACGAACCGAAGGAACATCGTTGAGCGGCTGGGGGCCGGGGAGACGCTGCTGATGGACGGCGGTACGGGCTCGGAGCTCCAGCGCAGGGGCGTGGACGTGCTGAAGGGCGCTACCGACCGGCTGAAGGCGTGGTCTGCGACTGCCAACCTGGAATACGCCGACGTTGTGCAGCAGGTGCACCAGGACTATCTCCGCGTTGGCGCCGACGTGATCATTAGCAACAACTTCTGGACGACCCCTTCTGCGATGGATCGCATCGGGCTTCGCGACCGCTGGAGGGAATATGCCTCGGCGGCGGCGGACAACGCGGTGACGGCGAGGGATGCCGGCAATGCGTATGCCTACGTGGCGGGCGGAATCGCCGCTCCGTCGTTGCAGTCGCGTTCGGGGAACGGCGCATCCGACGTCGCGCAGATGGGGGCGGACGCGTTTCGGGAAGAGTACGTTGATCATGCGCGGCTGGTGGTGGATGCAGGCTCGGACGTGGTCCTGGCGGAGTACGTCGGTTACATAGACGACTGCGCGGGGGCGGTTGACGCATGCGCGGAAGCGGGATCGCCGGTCTTCCTCGGCGTGAGGCACATCAACGGGGATGGCAGTATGCAGTACGGCGAGAGCCTCGTAGACCTTGCCGCCGCCCTGAATGGCCGTCCGGTGGACGCCGTGCTGATCATGTGCACCAATCCGGAGGCTGCTTCGGCCGGGCTTCCGATTCTGAGGGATTCGTTCGACGGGGCGGTGGGCGTCTACCCGAACATCGGCTACAACCCGACGGGCCCTATCGCCAACAGGCCGCAGCTTACGAACCAGCTTCCGAGTTCTGGGCCGGACATCTTGCAGACTGGCCTCTACCCGCCTCACGCCTGGCGGAGTTCGCGGGCGAGTGGAAGGAGATGGGCGCCCAGATAATCGGCGGATGCTGCGCGACCGGCCCTGAGCACATCATGGCCATGCGGCCCGTAGTCAAGGGCGGTTCATAGCCGGGCGATGGGAACGGATTTGGCTGGGATGAGGGTCTGAGTCCGATAGAGCCTCAAAGCGCTCTTCGGGGACCGGCAGGCCGTCGTCCTCAAGAGCGGCGACGTACTCTTGAATCGCCTCTCTGATATTGGGAATAGCCGCCTGTTTGGTCTCACCCTGGTTGATACAGCCCGCCAAGCTGGGACATTCGGCAACCCAATAGCCGCCTTCGCCTGGACGGAGAATCACTTGCCGCATCGCTTCAACCTTGTCTTACCGGATGGGAAGCCTTCCTTCAGTCAGGCTAGCGCACGGCGCGCGGTGCGATGGCGGCGTGGGTGCAGGCGCAGGCGCTTCTACGGCCAGATGGCTTTCATGCGCCAAGCATCCAGCGATCGGATTGCAGCCCGGCCGCCGCGCGCGTAAGCGCGAACTTCCACGCTGTCGGCACGCGTTGGGTATATGCGCTTGCCGGCGTAGTGACGGCGGTCGGCTATGACCTCGACGACGCTGCGGTCGACGAAGATGCGTAGGTTGACGTCGTTCCCGTATGGAACTTCAAAGGTACAACGTTGCGATTCGCGGTTGCTGACGTCTGGGCTGAGGCTCGAACGCGAGACGTCCAGGATGAGTTCCCGCATCGGCGCAACTTGGCCGGGTGGTAGGTGAGTCCTTCCGGGATTGACGTTGAAGCGCACCAGCGTTTCTTCTTGGCCGCCGGGAGAGCAGCGTACCTTCAGCCCGATTTCCTCGGCGTCGTCCCATTCGAGTACCGTATTCAATTCGAGCGAATCGCCGGAGATGTCGAGGCGCACTTCGCCGCCGGCCGGAACTTGGACGTCGCGCAAGGACAGGCGGTCTGTGCGCAGGGCCTCCAGTTCCGGCGCCGGGTCAAAGAGCAGTTCATCGTCTTCGGAGAGTGACAAGACCATCGGCAGAGCGCAAATGCCCGCCCAGCCGGAGGCTATCAGCGCGTATTTGAAGCGGGCCTCGGAGAAACGGCCGAAGAGGATGCGGCGGCCGTAGCCGTCGAGCAGGGTCTGCCCTTCGCAATACGCGCCGGTCCTGCGGCTCTCGGCGAAGGCCAGGCGCTTGTGACGCTCGGGCTTGAAACGCTGATTGGCGTAGCTCCCCACGTAGAACTGCGCACCGCGCGCATGACTGGCGAAAGAGAGTACGGCCTTGCCGTCCAGCATGAAGAAGTCGGGCACGGCGCAGTCCTCGCCCGGGTGGGTGAACTTTCCGCCGGCGTAGAAGGGGTGCAGATACCGCCAGTTCGCCATGTCGGTCGAGCTGTACAGGTATGCGGTATCCGGCGAATCGTGACTATTGCCCGTCAGCGCGTAGTGCACGCCGTCTTCCACCCAACCGCATGGGGCCCCGGTCACGGCGTATTCGGCTCCATGCCCCGGGTCGGGTATGACGGGGTTGGCCGGGTGTTTCTCCCAGCTAACGAGGACGTCTTCGGCGCTTGTGGCCAGGCAGATACCGTCCGGCACGCCGTGGTAGATGAGGGTCGGTATGCCGGCGGCATTGACGAACGCGGCGCCACTGTAGCAGTGCAGACGATCGGGGCCGCCAGGGCCGGGCGCCAGCGCGATGGGGTGGTCGATCCAGTGGATGAGGTCTTCGCTCGAGGCGTGGCCCCAGTGTATGTTGCCGTGCCACGGGCCGTCCGGGTTGTGCTGGTAGAAGAGGTGGTAGCGCCCTTTCCAATAGATGGCGCCGTTGGGGTCGTTCATCCACTTGGCCGGCGGCTGATAGTGGTAGGCGGGCCGCCACGGGTCGGCGGCAAGTGGGATGCGGTCGGGGTGATGCCGTATTGCCGCGAACCGGGCGGACGGTGCAGGCTCCATATCGATCGCTGACCTATCCGAGCGCCATTTCTGAGGACGATAGCTCACCAGCGCCACTTCGGCATTCGCGGCTTACACGGCGTAGTTACCATGCTCTGGAGGATATGGTAGACGCGCCAGCCCGTGAGCCGTAACGCTGGCGTGCAACCGGCGCATAATCGTATCACGTGTCGCCGATCGCCAAATGTGAGACACTCAGCAAACCAAGAAGCCTGTGGCAAGAACAGGGCAAAGATGAGGTTGGATACGCCAATGACTCCGCAAGGTTCACGCTTTGCTTGACGCCAAGTCTTTCTACGACAACGTCTACCAGGATCCGGGGATACCGCTGCGGCGCCGGATAGCGGCGCGCGGCAAGGCGGACAGCGTGGTCCGTCTGGCGGCTGGCGTGCCGCACTCCTCGATTATCGAGATAGGCGCCGGTGACGGGGCGATGCTGGTCGAACTGGCCTCACGCGGGTTTGGTGACTCTTACTGTGCCATAGACGTATCGCAGGAGGCGGTGACGAAGCTGGCGAGCCGTGACATCCCAAGCCTTGCCGAGGCGTCGGCGTTCGACGGTGAGACGATTCCATACGACGACCGTCAGTTCGACCTGGCGATGCTGAACCACGTTGCGGAGCACCTCGACAACCCGCGCAGGATGATCCGCGAGGCGGCGAGGGTGGCCCGCCACGTCGTGCTACAGGTGCCACTGGAGGACACTTTATGGCTGGGCTGGGACTTCGTGCGTAGCCCCGGCGGGCACGTGAACTTCTACTCGCCCAAGTCCTTCCGGCACCTGACACAGTCGTGCGACTTGGAGGTGTTGAAGCAGATCACGGTGAACCCTTCGCTGGCGGTCCACCGGCATCGCGCCGGGGCGCGTGGCGTGGCGGTGTTTGCGCTGAAGGACGTCCTGCTGTTCTCGACGCGCCGCATGGCGACCAAGTTTGCGGTCTACGAGACCGCCCTGCTTGCTCGTCCGAAGGTCTGACGCGTGCGGGAAGCGGAGACTTTGTGAGTTGGGCAAGTCGTCCGATGCGGTGATCATAGGCGGCGGAGTCATCGGCTGCCTGACCGCGTACTATCTCACGCGCCGGGGCGCGAGCGTCACGGTCGTCGAGATGGCCGGCGTGGCGTCGGGCGCTAGCGGCAAGGCGGCCGGGATACTCACTCCCTACTCCGGCAGCTGTGACGCTGGCCTGCTGGCGCTGTCCCCTGCCACGCTGGAGCTGCACGCGCGGCTAGCGCGCGAGCTACCGGAGGCCACCGGCGTAGACCACGGCTACGACGAGAGCCCGCAACTGCGCGTAGCCGTCACGGAGCAGCAAGCAGAGAACCTTCGCGCATGGCAGGCGGCCCGTCGTTCGGAGGGATTCGACCCTAGGTGGCTGGAGCCGTCCGAGGCGCGGTTGATCTCGCCTTGGCTTACCTGCGAAATGATCGGTGCGCTGGAGTCGACGTTTGAGCCGACCGTGGACTCCTTCCTGTTTACGATGTCGGCATGGTCGGCGGCTGAGGCGAGCGGTGCACGGCTGGTATCCGGCCGGGCAGCAGGTCTCTTGACGGACGGCGGCGGCCGGCGAGCGATGGGCGTATTGCTCGCCGACGGCTCCGCCCTGCCCGCCGGCAACGTCGTGGTGGCGAGCGGGCCGTGGGCCGGTGAGGCGGGCGAGTGGCTGGGGTTCGACGTGCCGGTGCGCCCGCAGAAGGGGCAGTTGCTGTGGCTTGACGACGAGGAGACCGGCAAGCCTGCTGCGACGATGGGCGTCATCGAGAGCGGCTGCGTCATCGTGCCCAAGCGTGTGGGCGGAACCATCGTCGGGGCCACCAAAGAGGAGGCCGGATTCGACGTGACGCCGACGCAGGAGGCGAGAGACGGGATGCTGTCCGCCGCTGCGGGCGTCTGCGAACTCGTGGAGTCATCGCGAGTGGTGGACCACACGGCCTGCCTGAGGCCCCTGCCAGCGGACGGCAAGCCGCTTGTCGGCGCGGCGCCAGGTTGGGAATGTGTGTATCTCGCTACAGGCCACTGGTCGGAGGGCATTCACTTCGGCCCGGTGACGGGGAAGTGGCTTGCGGACATGATCTTGGACGGTGAAAGCGAGTACGATCTGTCTGCGCTGGGCCCGGCAAGGTTCGCCGGGCAGGCGTGATGGGCGGCCTGTGTGAGAATGCAGAGACGCGCGCTGAGACCTTTTGATAAACTCACACTTCCTGATACAGAGGACATGGAGGGGTAAATGGCTCCTGCGGCAATCGCAACTAGGTCCACTCCGGAGAGCGGCGCAGCCGGTTGGCCGGAAATTCTGCCCGAAATCCTCCAAGCGGCTGACCGCCCCGAATCACTCAAGCGAGCCTACCTTGAAGCGACCGTCGCGGTACAAAAGGGGCTTGAGTCCGGCGCCATTTCGCAGGAGCAGGCCGACCAACTGACGGCCCAACTTACCGCACGACTGGTTGAGGCCCAGTTCTCGGAGATGCTCAATAGTTTCTTGAGCCGCGGTTCAAGACGCCGCTAAAAAGGTAGTTCTAATATGAGAATTGGCATAGTGGGCGCGGGCGCGATTGGGGGCAACGTGGGCGGGATGCTGGCCCACGCGGGTTACGACGTGACACTGGTGGAGATGTGGCCGGAGCACGTGGAGGCCATCAAGGAGAAGGGCCTCGCCGTGGACCGCAACGGAGAGGTGACGGTGACCCGCCCGACGGCGCTGCACATCCACGAGCTGCAGTTCGTCACCGAGCCGTTCGACTGGATATTCGTTGCCGTGAAGGCGCGTGACACGGAGTGGTCGACGATGCTGATGCTGCCGTACCTGGCGGACGGCGGCGCCGTGGTGGACTTCCAGAACGGCATCAACGACGAGCGGGTGGCGGCGATTGCGGGCGCCGACCGCACAATGGGAGCGGTGATCACTATCGGCGCGGGCTGCTACGAGCCCGGCGTCGTGTTGCGCACCGACTCGAACACACTCGGATTCAAGGTGGGTGAGTTGGACGGTTCCGACTCGGAACGCGCGCACGCGCTGGCCGCGATCATGGATCACGTAGAGAATACCGAAGTGACGACCGACCTGATGGGTGAGCGCTGGTCGAAGCTGATAATCAACAACATGAACAACGCCATCGCCGGTCTGACGGGCCTTGGCGCGGCCGAGGTGCGGACGATGCCGGAACCGCGGCGCGTGAGCATCCGCCTGGGGGCCGAGACGGCTCTTGTGGCCCGGGCGCTGGGCTACAACCTGCAGCCCGTCATGGGCGTGACGGCCGACGACCTGATCGACGCCGTCGGTGGGCGGAGGGTGGAGGAAACGGAGTCCTCCATAGTGGAGTCGGCCAAGATGGTGGCCGGCGGAAGGCCCTCGTTCGGGCAGGACGTGCTCAAGGGACGCAGCACGGAGATCGACGACCTGAACGGGTACGTGTCCAGGAAGGGCCGGGAGACCGGAGTTCCCACGCCTTTCAACGACCGCATCGTTGAGGCGGTGCACGCGCTGGGGGTCGGCTTCACGCCCAAGCCTGAGAACCTCCAGTCCCTGGTGGAAATGCTGTAGGGCCAAGCCGCCGTTCATGTTTCCACTGTTTGCAACCTTGGAAACAAGGGGCGGGGCTATTTGCGAAACATATCCTTTTCGAAAATAGCGGAAGGCCGGAGGTTCTCCAACTTCTGGCCGACATGCCGCAGGCGTAGGTCGCAGGGCAGGGATCGCCGTTCATGTTTCCACTGTTTGCAACCTTGGAAACAAAGGGCAGGGCTATTTGCGAAACATACCATTTTCGAAAATAGCGGAAGGGCCGTAGGTTCTCCAGCCCCTGGCCGACATGCCGCAGGCGTAGGTCGCAGGGCAGGGATCGCCGTTCACGTTTCCACTGTTTGCAACCTTGGAAACAAGGGGCAGAGCTATTTGCGAAACATACCATTTTCGAAAATAGCGGAAGGCCGGAGGTTCTCCAGCCCCTGGCCGACATGCCGCAGGCGTAGGTCACAGGGCAGGGATCGCCGTTCATGTTTCCATTGTTTGCAACCTTGGAAACAAGAGGGCGGGCTATTTGCGAAACATAGCCCTTTCGAAAATAGCGTAGAGGCTGATTCGCTCAGGCGCCCTATGCCTCTTCCAGCAGATCCAGCATTTCACGCGCGCAGTAGACGCGACCGCGTTTCGTCGGCCAGGCAATCTCTACAATGCCCGCCGACTCCAGCCGTACAAGGGTCCGCTGCGCCGTAGTAAAGCTCACTCCGAGCCTCGTGGAGAGCCCCCGTACATTCCAGAAGGGGCGCTCCATGAAGAGCTCCATGGCCCTCGCGGGCTGGGGAGACTGGCCCGGCTCAAGCCTATTCGTCCAATTCTGAAACAGATCATCGATCCGGTGAATACGGTCAATGGCGTCCTCGGCCTGTTGAGTAACTCCGTTCAGAAAGTAGACGATCCACTCCTCCCACTCCCCGTTCTGCGTCACGCCGAGCAAGCGGGCGTAGTACTCCTGCCGCGTCTTCTCGAAGTAGGCGCTCAGGTACAACAGCGGCATGGGCATGACGGAACGCTCGACAAGCTGTAGGATGATTAGGAGCCGACCTACTCGGCCATTGCCGTCTAGGAATGGGTGCACCGCCTCGAACTGGGCGTGAGCGAGAGCGGCATGGATGAGTGGCGGCAAGCTGCGCTCATACAGGAATTTCTCCCAAGAGTCGAGGCATTCCATCAGCTCGTCGACCGGCGGAGGCACGTAGATTGCGTCTGCAATAGCGCTACCTGGCCGTCCGATCCAGTTCTGGGTGTGGCGGAACTCGCCCGGAGCCGCCGAGTCTCCACGAACGCCCCGCATGAGCCGTTCGTGGATTTCACGGACGAGGCGCAGCGACAGTGGCAAGGTGTCTAGCCGCTTCATACCGTACTCAAGCGCGGTGACGTAGTTTCTGACCTCCTGCAAGTCCCCCGAGCCTTGCTCGGCAGACTCGTTCGCTTCGGATGCGAGAAGTTCATTCAGCGAGGTGCGCGTTCCCTCGATCCGGCTGGAAAGAACGGCCTCCCTTCTCACGAAGGGCTGAATGAGTAGATGTGGGTTCGGCAGAGTTGATCCTTCGCCGGCCAGACGTCCGATGGCAAGGTCGGCGCGGGAGAGCGCAAAGGCCAGTTCCTGGCCCCACCGTATTTGCGGGGGCAGAGGCGCGGGTACGAAAGCGCGGTAACCGTCGATGGAACGGACCGTGCGGCCATGCGGCTTGCCACGGGGCAACACTTCAGTGTTCATCGTTGTTTGCGGACTTGAAAACAAGCGGGCGGGCTATTTGCGAAACATAGGAGTTTCGATAATAGCACATAGGCGGTACGAACTTGATGGAAGAGGTATGACCACGCCAGGGACCGCGCGCGTCCGGTTGACCAACAAAAGGCAGGTATTCGGGGACGGGCGCCTTCCGGTGGCGGCTCAGCAGACGACTATCTCTAAAAAGAGCGGTTTCAGGCGTACTCTATGATGGCGCGGCCGTTGATTTCTCCGGCCTCCAAGGAGTTGCAGGCTTCGTTGATATCGTCGAGCGAGTAGCGCCGCGTCACCAGCTTGTCCAGCGGGAACTTGCCTTCGGCGTGCCAGCGCAGGTACATGCTGAAGTCCCTGTCCGGGTAGGTTGCTCCAAGGCTGGAGCGGTATGTGCGCTGGTAGTAGAAGAAGTCCGCGGGCTTGAGAGTCATCTCGGGGCCCGGCATTCCGATCATGACGGCCATGCCGCCGTGGTTTTCGGCTCCCGACCCGCCCTGGCGGGTAGACGGCAGTATCTGCTCGTTGGTGATGCGCAGCCCGATGGCGTCGAAGGCGTAGTCCACGCCGGAGCCGGTGATTTCCCAGACGGCCTCCACGGGGTCGGTCTTCGCTGCGTTCACGGTGTGCGTGGCTCCGAACTCTTTGGCGAACTCCAGCTTCTCGTCGTCTATGTCTATTGCGATTACCGGGTTGGCCTCCAGTATCGAAGCCATGGCCAGGGCCGACATGCCCACGCCGCCCACGCCGTAGATGGCCACTGAGTCCTCCGGGCGCACTTTGGCCGTGTGCAGCACCGCGCCGGCGCCCGTCAGCACGGCGCAGCCCACGATCGAGCTGACGTCCCTGGGCGAGTCGTCCGGAATCTTGACGACGTATCCGCCCCACACCAGGGAGTCCTCGCTCCACGTGTACGTGGGGCCCTTTAGGGGCTCTTCGCGGTAGGTAGCGCCCGACGGGGGCGGCGCCCAGCGGCCCTTTATGGGCGTGCGCGGCACCCATGTGACTATCGCCAGGTCGCCTTCCTTCACGTGCTCGACGTCCCTGCCCGTCTTGACCACTACTCCCGTGCCTTCGTGGCCCAGCAGCATCGGCCGTTCCAGCTCAGGGTTGTGCATCTGGTGCAGCTGCGAGTGGCATACGCCGCTGGAGTACAGCTTGACCAGCGCTTGGTCCGGAGCGGGGTCGGGGAGTTCTATCTCGTCTACGACGAGCGGTTGCCCGTGTTCGAGGTGGATGGCTGCCTTGCTCTTCATGGCTTCCTCGTCACTTCCCTGATGGCCTTTCGCAGGCATGGGGAGCTTCACGTCGATGCCGGTTAAGGTTGGAGAAGTCTAGCAGTTGGCGAACGCACGTGATGACGCCATGCCGGGGCCTAAAGCGTGCGTCGTACTCCGGGCGCGCACCCGCGGCCTTGGCGCGCCAAAGACGGTTCCAAGGGACGCGCGCCGGAGACCGTCCGGGGCCGTTCCGGGTTTACGCCGCCGTAGCGGACATTGCGGCCTGTACCGTCAGCTTCAGGCCGTCACCTTCCGGCTCGGCGTCCACAAGAACCTTCGATTTCTCTCCAAGTTCGCCGGAGAGGAACATCTTCGACAGACTGTTCTCCAGGCGCCGCTGTATCAGCCTCCTGAGCGGCCTGGCGCCGTATGTCTTGTCGAATCCCTCCTTGGCAAGCCATTCGCGGGCCGCCGGCGTGAGTTCTATCTCGACGCCAACATGCCGCGCCCGCTCTTGCACCTCGCCGATCATCTTGTCGACGATGAGGAGCGTGTCTTCCGGAGTGAGAGGGTCGAAGATGATGACGTCGTCTATCCGGTTCAGGAACTCCGGTCTGAAAGCGCGCTTGAGGCTATTCTCGATGGAGGTCTTGAGCCGTTCCCGGTCACCCGTTCCCGTGCGCAGTCCCTGGAATCCAAAAGCATCTCGCGCAAGGTCTTCGGAGCCGATGTTGCTGGTCATGATGACCACCGTGTTGCGGAAGTTGACGGTGCGCCCGTGTCCGTCCGTCAAGCGTCCGTCGTCAAGGACTTGGAGAAGGGAATTGAACACCTCCGGGTGGGCCTTCTCTATCTCGTCGAAGAGGACGACGCTGAAGGGTCTGCGCCTGACAACCTCGGTCAGTTGGCCGCCTTCGTCATAGCCCACGTAGCCGGGCGGCGCGCCGACCATCCTGGCCACGGAATGGCGCTCCTGGTACTCCGACATGTCCAGCCGCACCATGTTTTCGTCGTCGTCGAACAGAAAGGCGGCCAGGGCCTTCGCCAGTTCCGTCTTGCCGACGCCCGTCGGGCCGAGGAAGATGAAGCTGCCGATGGGCCTCTTCAGGTCTTTGAGTCCCGCCCTTGCGCGGCGGATTGCGTCCGCCAAGGCGGTTACGGCCTCTTCCTGGCCGATGACGCGCCTGTGCAGCCGCTCCTCCAGGTGGACCAGCCTCTCGGCTTCGCTCTCGACCAGCCTGGCGACGGGTATGCCGGTGCGCTCGCTGATGAGAGCGGCGATGAGTTCCTTGTCCACGGTTTCAGAGGCTTCGTGGTCCGCCTGCCACTCCGCCTTCTGCCGGTCGAACTCGGCCGACAGCCGCAGCCGTTCCGAGCGGTGCGTGGCCGCCGGCTCATAGTCTCCCCGCTCCGCGGCCGAGTTTTCCTCCTCTTCGAGATGCTTTATGCGCGCCTCCACGGCGTTGAGTTCACTCGGCAGGCTTTCGTTTTCGATGCGCAGCTTTGCGGCGGCCTCGTCGATCAGGTCCACGGCCTTGTCCGGCAACATGCGGTCTGAGACGTAACGCGCGCTGAGCGTGGCTGCCGCTTCGAGGGCCTCGTCGTCCAGCTTGATGCCGTGGTGCATTTCGTACCTGGGCCTCAGATTGCGGAGCATCTTTACGGTGTCATCGACGGTGGGCTCCTCGACCCAGATGGGAGAGAACCTGCGCTCCAGGGCTTTGTCGGACTCGATGCGCTTGCGGTACTCGTCAGGCGTGGTGGCGCCGATGGTCTGCATCTCACCCCGGGCGAGGGCGGGTTTCATCATGTTGGATGCGTCAAGCGACCCCTCTCCTGCGCCTGCGCCCACGACGGTGTGGATTTCATCTATGAAGAGTACGATCTCACCTGCGGCGTCCTTGATCTCGTCCATGACGGCCTTGAGCCGCTCTTCAAACTCGCCCCGGAACTTCGCGCCAGCTACCAGGGATCCCATTTCGAGGGAAATGACGCGCCTGCCCTTGAGGCTGTCGGGCACGTCTCCGTTGTGAATCCTCTGCGCCAGTCCTTCTACGATGGCGGTCTTTCCGACCCCCGCGTCGCCTACCAGGACGGGGTTGTTCTTGGTGCGGCGCGTGAGGGTCTGCATGACCCGCTTGATCTCCAGGTCGCGCCCTACGACTGGATCGAGCTTGCCTTCCCGTGCAAGCCGGGTGAGGTCCACGCTGTACTTTTCCAGCGCGGCGTACTTGCTCTCCGCCCGCTGGTCGGTGACGCGATGCGAGCCGCGTACGTCGAGCAGGGCTTGGTATATGCGCTCCTTGGTGACGTTGCGCTTCTTGAACGCGGCGGCGACCTCGCCTCCGACGTCTTCCCCGGCCATGGCTAAGAGCAGGTGTTCCGTGCTGATGAACTCGTCCTTCAGCCGCTTCGCCTCTTTATGGGCGCCGTCTATGACGTTCCTGATCCTGGGCGTGGCGAATATCTGGCTCGTGGCCGACTGCTGCGGCCCCAGCGCGGGCGCCCCGTCGAGGTGCGAGCGTATCTCGTCGGCCAGCTGCTCCGCGTCCACTCCGAGACCTTGAAGCAGACGGCTCGGCAGGCCCTCAGAAACTTCGAGCAGCCCCAACAGCAGATGCTCGGCATCCCATTGCGAGTGCCGCATCTGCGCCACCAGGTTCTGTGAAGCGCCTATCGCAGCCTGCGCCTGTTCCGTGAAGTCTTCTTTTCTCAGTACCATCTCTCCTTCACTCCTCCATTTCCGCAGATCCAGGGTCTGACAATGTGCGGCCGCCGTCCCGCAGCCGGACCATCTCGACGGTCAGTTCGGTAACCCTTTCTTCCAGTTGGGCCACCCGTTCCAGCAGCCTCGTCATCACCTCCACCCCCGCCAGGTTCAGGCCCAGTTCGTTCTTCCAGCGCGTTATCTGCGCGATGCGCTCGACTTCGATCTGCGAGTAGAGCCGGACTCGCCCCCGGCTGCGGCGCGGAACGACAAGGCCCCAGCGTTCGTAGTTCCTGAGCGTCTGCTGGTGCACTCCGATCATGCGCGCCACTACGCCGATGGCGTATACCGGCTCGTCACGTCCGATGGTCATGCGTCACCGCCTTCCGGCCGCGACGTTGTGTGTGCGGCAACCTGCCTGAGCCTTTCGAAGAGTGCGCGTTCCTCGTCCGACACCCGCTCGGGCAGTCTGACCTTCACGACGGCGATCAAGTCTCCGTAGGAGCCGGCAGCGGCGGTCTTGGGCATCCCCTTTGAGGCGATGCGGAACGGTCTTCCGTTCTGCGTGGACGGCGGAATGGTGAGCGCCACCTTTCCCGTCAAGGTGGGCACCTCCACCTCTCCGCCCAGCACTGCGTCCAGGAGCGGCAGGGACACCTGTGTGTAAAGGTCGTCTCCCGTGCGCGTGAAGTGCGGGTCGGAGGCGATCTTCACCTTGATGAACAGCTCGGAGTCTTCACCGGGCTTGATGCGGATTCGTGCGCCCTGTCTTACGCCCGGCGGGATCTGCACCTCCAGCGTGCGCCCCGGTACGCCCTGCTCTCTCATACGCACCCTGCGCGTGGCGCCGTGGTACGCCTCCCTCAGGGTTATCTCAGCCTCTATCTCCTGTGCAGCGCGGCGGCGGTGCGCTGCCCCGGCCCGGCCGAATTCCTGCCCGAACAGGTCGAATATGGAGCCGGGTTGGCCGCCGAACCGGCCGTGGCCGGGCATGCCGTATCCTCTGCCGACTCCGGCATTTCTCAGTTCGTCCGCGTGGCGCCAGTTGTCCCCGAACTCGTCGTAGTCCTTGCGGGTCTTGCCGTCCGACAGGACTTCGTAGGCCTCGTTGACCTGCTTGAACCTTCCTGCCGCCGCATCGTCTCCGGGGTTGACGTCCGGGTGTAGCTTGCGCGCGAGGCGGCGGTAAGCGGCCCGCACGTCCTTTTCGGATGCGGTTCTCGCCACTCCGAGCACGTTGTAGAAGTCTTGCGCCATGATCACCCGTCCCTGGTATCATGATACGCCAGGGATAACGGCACATGCAAGTTATCTGATAGAGTTACAGTCACTATAGTTGACAAGGTACATATCAACTATCTATAATCATCCGTATCACACACCGCGGGAATACTGCCCGCCGGTAGGCCGAACAACACGGTATCAAGAACAGGAGACCGACATGACTATCGAACGATGGAACCCACTTGCGGAGATCAGGCGGATGGACGAGACGCTGGACCGCTTCCGGCGCCGCTTCCCTGACGGCACGCGGGCGGACGGCCAGTGGGCGGCCCCGGTGGACGTAGTTCGGGACGGGGACAACATCCTGGTCAAGGCGTCCCTGCCGGGCGTGGAGGCCGAAAAGATCGACGTAACCCTGGACGGCAAGACGCTGGTCATCAAGGCCGCCACGGCGGCGGAACCCGAAGACCAGGGCGACGGCTACCTGCTGAGGGAGAGGCGCACCGGAGTATTCCACCGGGCCCTGAGGCTGCCCGGAACCGTGGACTTCGACAAGGCGGAGTCCACCTACAAGGACGGAGTCCTGACGGTGACGCTGCGGACCAGGGAGAAAGCCAACACCCGCAGGCTGGAAGTGATCGCGGCCTAGCGCCAGCGGCTAACGACAGCCAAAGTAGAGACCCGCTCCGGTGTGCCGGGGCGGGTCTTCTTTTTGGGGTCCTGTGCCAGAGTGGCGCAACCGCCGGGAGGACTCGTCGCGGCGAAGCGCCAATCCATCTGTTCCAATTAACTCTTAACTCGACAAGCGGTGGTGGTTTTGGGTAAGCCCCGTAGGCACGTCCCTTGTGGGCCCTGGGGGGATCGTCGCCCACCACAACGCGCGCATCCGCAACGTCCCGCGTCACGTCAGGCGACGATTTCCCACCGTCCCCCGCCCCTCTGGATTCCCGTTTTCACGGGAATCACCATGGCCTTGGTCAGGCCGCACACGGTGATGAAAGTGGGGTGCACCCGGCCACCAACGCGCGCGCCGTTAACAACGAGCGTGGCGGTGGCGTCGCGCGTTGTGGTGTGCGACGTTGCCCCGCCCCGTTCCCCGCCAGGCGCCCACAAGGGACCGCCCCTACGGGAGGACGTGCCTGCGGGGCGGGCGCAGCGCGGTCGCGCGGGTTGGCGGCGTCGCGCGTTGTGGTGGGCGACGTTGCCCCGCCCCGTTCCCCGCCAGGCGCCCACAAGGGATCGCCCCTACGGAAGGACGCCAGGCGCCCACAAGGGATCGCCCCTACGGAAGGACGCCAGGCGCCCACAAGGGATCGCCCCTACGGGAGGACGCCAGGCGCCCACAAGGGACCGCCCCTACGGGAGGACGTGCCTGCGGGGCGGGCGCAGCGCGGTCGCGCGGGTTGGCGGCGTCGCGCGTTGTGGTGGGCGACGTTGCCCCCCCGTTCCCCGCCAGGCGCCCACAAGGGATCGCCCCTACGGGAGGACGCCAGGCGCCCACAAGGGATCGCCCCTACGGAAGGACGCCAGGCGCCCACAAGGGATCGCCCCTACGGAAGGACGCCAGGCGCCCACAAGGGACCGCCCCTACGGGAGGACGCCAGGCGCCCACAAGGGACCGCCCCTACGGGAGGACGTGCCTGCGGGGCGGGCGCAGCGCGGTCGCGCGGGTTGGCGGCGTCGCGCGTTGTGGTGGGCGACGTTGCCCCGCCCCGTTCCCCGCCAGGCGCCCACAAGGGATCGCCCCTACGGAAGGACGCCAGGCGTCCACAAGGGACGCCCCTACGAGGGACGCCAGGCGCCCACAAGGGATCGCCCCTACGGAAGGACGCCAGGCGCCCACAAGGGATCGCCCCTACGAGGGACGCCAGGCGCCCACAAGGGATCGCCCCTACGATTCGTGGTGGGGACGCGGAGGGAAACGCCGTGCACCACCGCGCCGGCATCCTGAGAAATTTATGCGGGACTACACGTTTGACGGGCCAATCCGACGGCACGCGCGGCACGCGGAGAGAATGACATGTAAAATGTTTGTAAATTCACTCAGTTGACGGAACGTTGCTATGGTATCCACATGCGCCTCTCAACGCCGGATCTTCCTGCTGCGGGAGAAATCTTGGACGAAGCGATTGGCTCGCCGGCATAGCGGGCTGCCTATGCGGCGTGACGCGCCGGCTGGTTCCCGAACCACACTAAGGCCGGCTTGAAGAATGGTAGACGCGCAGCAATGCCAGCTGGGTGGCTGGGGGCCGGGAGCTGACAAGCCGTCAGTGAACTTGGGCGAATGCGTCGCCGGTCTGATAAACGCGGTAGACAAGGGTATGGCAGACGAGGTGGCGCCTTACAACCTCATTCCGCTGGAGTTCGGCATCCTCAGGATATGCCTTCAAAGAGGCGAATGCACGGCCACGCAGCTGGCGGAAGTGCTGCCCACCGACGCCTCACGCATAAGCCGCATGGTGACGAGGCTGGTCAACATCGGACTGCTGCGCAGGCGGCGACTGCGCAACGACCGGCGCGTGGTGATGCTGCGGTTGACTGAGAAGGGGAACGAGTTGACGTTCCAGGTCGATCAACGCGTGAAGACCTACGACGCCAAGTTGGTAGAGGGCATTAGCGATGAGGAGATGCAGGTCTTCGCGTCCATAACCTTCAGGATAATCTCCAACTACGCCACCCTGAGACGTTCCGCCTAGCCGCCGAGTGGAGAAGACCGCCGGAGGGCGTTTTCTCTACGGTCATTCCCTCGGATTGCGGGCCACGCACTCGCCGTGCGCTATCCCGCCAAAGGCCGCGGGGTGTTCGATCCAGCGTGCAAAGGCTCGACTCAAGCCGTCGAACTGCATCTTTGTGGCCACCCCGTATGTGGTCGCAGCCTCTATGACGGGAGGCGACAGGAACCAGTCCTGGACGACGCTGTGCAGGTAAGCGATCTCCTGGGGCGCGCTATAGATGTCGAACGAGGCGGTGGGCCGGACGTCGGTAAAACCGGCTTGCAGGTAGCGTTCCTTAAGGTCCTTTCCCAAGTTGGGGTGCCCATCGTCTGCGGTCACGAGTTGTGAGAATACGTCCCATGCTCCGCCCATGATTTCAAAGCCCGGGGCAAAGAAGGAGCACTCGAAAATCGCCTCGCGACTGGAGACTATGCCGCCGGGCTTCAGTACTCGCTTCACCTCAGCAAGCGCTGCGCCGGTATCGGGAACGTGGGACAGAATGGCGTGGCCGTGGGCTGCGTCGAAGAAGTCGTCTTCAAAGGGCAGATCGGTTACGTCGGCCACGTGGAATGTTGCGTTGCCGTGTCCCCCCGCCTCTGCCACGGACCGCGCCAGTTCGACCTGGGACTGCTCCACGTCGATGCCGTGCATCTCTCCCGGTTCCACCGCCTTTGCCAGTCCTACGGAAATGCTGCCCGGACCACAGCCGAAGTCCAGGATGCGAAGGCCGGGCTTTAGATGGGGGAGCAGATGCGCGGCGTGCGTCTCGGCCGTGAACCTTCTGAGGAACTGAACGATAGTATCGCTAAAGCCCATGGTGTAGTCGGGGGCTGCCGGTGTGGGTTCAGTCATTATCGCGCGCTCCTTGAAAGTCAACCGCGCATTATAGACAACCGGTTCCTGCCGGGGGCGTTCCTGCGATTCGCGCGTTATTAACGATGAACATGGATGTGGGATGCGAGGGAAGACCCCCATCTCAATCTTCCCCCGCAGACGGGGGAAGAGGTAGGAGGGATGCCCCTGGGGAGGGCGCGTCCGGTGGATTCCCGTTTTCACGAGAATGACGGCGTGGGCGACGGGAATGACGGCGTGGTGGGTAACATCGCGCGTCTCATGACGTCGCGCGTGCCCCGGCGCGCCCCGCCCCAGGCGCCCACAAGGGATCGCCCCTACGGAGGGCGCCCACAAGGGATCGCCCCTACGGATGGGCGCACACAAGGGATTGCCCCTACGGAGGGCGCCCACAAGGGATTGCCCCTGGGGAGGGCGCACACAAGGGATTGCCCCTGGGGAGGGCGCACACAAGGGATCGCCCCTACGGATGGACGCCCACAAGGGATCGCCCCTACGGAGGGCGCCCACAAGGGATCGCCCCTACGGAGGGCGCCCACAAGGGATTGCCCCTGGGGAGGGCGCCCACAAGGGATCGCCCCTACGGATGGGCGCACACAAGGGATCGCCCCTACGGATGGACGCCCACAAGGGGTCGCCCCTACGGAGGGCGCACACAAGGGATTGCCCCTACGGATGGGCGCACACAAGGGATTGCCCCTACGGAGGGCGCCCACAAGGGATCGCCCCTACGGATGGGCGCACACAAGGGATCGCCCCTACGGATGGACGCCCACAAGGGGTCGCCCCTGGGGAGGGCGCACACAAGGGATTGCCCCTACGGAGGGCGGCCACAAGGGATCGCCCCTACGGAGGGCGCCCACAAGGGATCGCCCCTACGGAGGACGCCCACAAGGGATTGCCCCTACGGAGGGCGCCCACAAGGGATCGCCCCTACGGATGGACGCCCACAAGGGATCGCCCCTACGGAGGGCGCCCACAAGGGATCGCCCCTACGGAGGACGCCCACAAGGGATCGCCCCTACGGAGGGCGCACACAAGGGATTGCCCCTGGGGAGGGCGCACACAAGGGATCGCCCCTACGGAGGGCGCCCATAAGGGATTGCCCCTGGGGAGGGCGCACACAAGGGATTGCCCCTGGGGAGGGCGCCCACAAGGGATCGCCCCTACGGAGGACGCCCACAAGGGATTGCCCCTGGGGAGGGCGCACACAAGGGATCGCCCCTACGGAGGGCGCCCACAAGGGATCGCCCCTACGGATGGACGCCCACAAGGGATCGCCCCTACGGAGGGCGCCCACAAGGGATCGCCCCTACGGAGGACGCCCACAAGGGATTGCCCCTGGGGAGGGCGCACACAAGGGGTCGCCCCTACGGATGGACGCCCTTGCGGGTTATGCGTGCAGCGAGGGCCGGCGGGTAGGGGTTAGGGTGTTTTTATAGTTGTTCGCGCGGTGGTCATGTAAAATCGGGCGTGTGAAGCGATTCTCGCGGCCGGCGGAGGCCCATCAGAGGCGCCCTCTAGGGTCCCGTAGCTAATGTTGCGCGCCCCTGCGAACGGGTCTTGTGGGGGGCATCACCGAGGGTAGCGTCTACTTGCCCACAGAGGCCGACTCCCACACCATTTCCACCCCCGGCCGCGCCGCCTCAGGGGGCTTGCCGGGCCTGTTCGCCAGGTACCAGCCGGTGATCGAAGACGCGCTGCGCCGGGAACTGGAGCCCCAGGAACTGCCGGTGTACGACTCGCTTCGCTACATGATGGGGTGGGTGGAGAGCGACGGCAGCCCCAGCGGGTCTGGCGGCGGCAAGGCTCTGCGTCCGACGCTGTGCCTGCTGGCCTGCGAGGCGGCCGGAGGGAAATTGCGGCGCGCCATACCGGTCGCCGCGGCCCTGGAATACGTCCACAACTTCTCGCTCATCCACGACGACCTGCAGGACGGCGACCGCTTCCGCCGTCACCGCCTGACGGTATGGGCGGTCTGGGGCGAACCGGCCGCGCTGGTCGCAGGCAACCTGATGCTGAAGGTCGCCGACCGCGCCGTCCGCCGACTGACGGAAAACGGCGTCTCGGCAGAGATCAGTTTGGAGGCCGGCAGGGCTCTGACGTCAAACTACCTGAGGATGATGGAGGGCCAGTACTTGGACGTGTCCTACGAGTCACGCCCCAGCATTTCCGTCGATGAGTACCTCGACATGATCGAGCGAAAGACCGGTGCGCTCATCGAGACTTCCGTCTATCTCGGCGCGCTGGTGGCCCGTCCTGGACGGGCGGACAAGGCCCTTGCAGAGGGACTACGCAGCGTGGGGTATGAGCTGGGCAGGATCTTCCAGATACGCGACGATATGCTGGGAGTCTGGGGAGGGCCCGAGACCGGCAAGCCCGTAGGGGCGGACATAATTCGGAAGAAGAAGGCGCTCCCGGCGGTTCACGCCATCTCTCACGCCACGGGCGCGGGAAAGGCGGAGCTGGACCGCATCTACGCCTCGGACGAAGTCACCCCGGAGGACGCGGAGACGGCTCTTGAGATCATGGCAGACCTTAACACGGAAGATTACTGCTACCGCTTGGCGGCGCAACGATGGCAGAATGCGCGCTACGTGTTAAAGTCAATCGAGCTGTCCGCTGAGTCTGCCCGGGATTTCCAGGAACTGGGTGACTACCTGCTGGTAAGGGAGAGTTGACGCCTTGGCCTTAGAAGCCGTTCGCTTCATGAAGGCCGGCGCGCTAGGAGTCGGTAATGGCAAGACCCATTGAGCTAGCCGTGCGCGTGGGGTGGTACATATTCAAGAACAAGTTCGTCAAGCGGCGAGCGCGTTTCCCACTGGTGACGATGTTGGAGCCTCTCGAGGCCTGCAACCTGGCCTGCGAGGGGTGCGGGCGCATCCGCGAGTACGAGTCGGTCATAAACCGGCAGTTGACCGCTCAGGACTGCCTCGACGCCTGCGAGGAGTCCGGCGCTCCGGTCGTCTCCATAGCGGGAGGTGAGCCGACGATCTGGCCGCACCTGCCGGAACTGGTCAACACGCTCGTTGAACGCAAGAAGTTCGTCTACGTGTGCACCAACGCCCTGACGATGGGCAAGATGATGAAGGAGATCCCGCCGACCAAGTACTTCGCCTGGGTGATTCACCTCGACGGTACGGGCGACCACCACGACGTGGCTGTTTCCCGCAAGGGCGTGTACAAGATTGCGATGATGAACGCCGAGCGGGCCATTGAACGGGGTTACCGCGTGTGTAGCAACACCACGCTGTTCTCCGGCAGCGACGCGGACGACCTGCAGAAGCTGTGGCGCATGACCACCGAAATGGGTTTCGAGGGCGCCATGGTCACGGCGGGCTACGACTACGAAAGCGTGCCCAACCAGCAGTTGTTCCTTAAGAAGAGGCAGGCCAAGGAGATATTCAAGAAGGTCCTCGATCCCGCCAGCACGAAGGACATCCGGCTGTACAACAATCCCCTCTACCTCCAGTTCCTGCGTGGCGAGCGTGAAATCGAAAGTTGCACGGCGTGGTCGAATCCCACCTACACCATCATGGGATGGCGCAATCCCTGCTACCCGCTGGCCGATTCGCACACCCAGGAGCTGGGCGACCTGATGCAGGAAGAGGTTTGGGACAACTACGGCAATGCTCAGAAGGATCCCCGCTGCGCCAACTGCATGATGCATTGCGGCTTCGAGTCGAGCACGATCTTCAACGCCATGTCCAGCCCCAGGGACGCTGCGGCGCTTGTGCGCGGCGGCGCGCTGACCAAGAGCGGAATCACGGCGGGTTAGCCGCTCAGGGCATCGCGTAGGCCGCATCCAGGTAGTCCGCCAAAGGATTTCTGAATACCCAGCCCCGCCGTTAATGCCGGATGTTGTTGATACTTGCTGCCCTGCGGGAAGAAATGTCAGGCATCCTACGGAGCGCGGATGTCGAGGAAATCGACGCGCCCGGAGAAGTGAGGGCTTGGCGCGGTTCGTTCGACAGTTCGGGATCCAGGGGCGCTTTCACGGCGGTGGTCAGCGGCGTCGGCCGGGGACAGCGCGCGGGCGGCTGCGGAATGGGCGCTTGGGAACGGCGGCGGTGACCGGCTGCTCGTGACCGGCTTCGCCGGCGGGGCGATGCCGGTGTTGCAGCAAGGGGACCTGGTGCTAGCCACACAGGTGTCGGGGCTGGACGGACGGCCGCTCGACTGGGCGCCCGGCAACGTGTCCGAACCCGTCACCACCGACAGCGTCCTTATGGCACGCGCCCGCGCCGTGGTGGAGATGTCCGGCATCGACTTCACGCCCGGCCCCGTGCTGTCCCTGCCCACGATAGCGAGGACGTCCGCCATGAAGACCTGGATCGGCGAGAAGCTTGGCCCGGCGGGGGTGGACATAGAGAGCTACACCGCCTGCAGGGCCGCAGTCGAAGCGGGCGTACCCTTCACAGTCGCCAGGGCGGTGGTAGACGTGGTCGGCTATGACCTGCCGCAGTTGGTGGACAAGGTGGACCGTGGGCCGTACGACGGTCGGTTATGGTCCACTCTGCGCTATCTAGCCCGTCGTCCCTGGGAGATTGCCGGCACTTTCGGACTGGCCGGGTCGGCAGCATCAGCGCGGCGTTCGATCACGCACTTCTGCAGGGAGTTCAGCCTCGCCATCGACGGCGCGTCCGGCGGCTCACCGGACTACAGATCCTAGCGATGCGTTTCCTTGTCACCGGCGCTACGGGCTTCGTGGGCGGCGCACTGGCCCGCCGGCTTGCAGCCCACGGCCATGAAACGCTGGGACTCGTGCGGCCGGGCCGGGGCGCATCGGCGCTGACGGCGCCCGGCGTCGTTCCCGTAGGGGGAGACCTGCTGGACGAATCATCGCTCGCCCGGGCGCTGGAGGGCGTGGAGGGACTGTTCAACACGGCCGGCCTATACGCCTTCTGGGCCAGAGACCGGTCGCAGTTCTACAGGACCAACGTCGACGGAGTCGAAAATATCCTCCGGGCGGCGCGACGGGCTGGCGTCCGCAGGGTGGTGCACACCAGTACGGTTGCGACCCTTAAGTGGCCGGGGCCTGGCCGTCTGGCGGACGAGTCGAGCGCGGCTTCTCTCGAAGACCTCACCGGGGACTACAAGAAGTCCAAGTTCCTGGGCGAGCAGGCCGCTCTTTCCCACAACTCGCGGGAATTTGAGGTGGTTGTCGTGAACCCCACAGCTCCCGCAGGTCCGGGAGACCACAAGCCCACGCCCACGGGCCGCATAATCGTAGAATTCCTGAACCGCAGGCTTCCGGGTTACGTCGATACCGGGGTCAACATCTGCGACGTAGACGACGTAGCGGCCGGACACGCGGCCGCCTTCGAACGGGGACGAGCCGGGGGAGCGCTACGTCCTGGGGGGCGAGAATCTGGGCCTGAGGGACATTTTCAGGCTGCTCGAAGAGTCCACCGGTCTACGCCGCCGCCCGGTACGTGTACCATACGCGATCGCCATTCTTGCCGGTATGTTGGACGAACTCCTTGAGGGAAAACTGATTGGGAGGGATCCTTACATTCCCGTTGAAGGACTGAAGGTGGCCAGGCGTCCGATGTTCGTCGACTGCTCCAAGGCTAAAGACGAACTGGGTATCCGGCCGCGCCCGGCCGCAGAGTCGTTGTCGCGCGCCGCGGCCTGGTTCATTGAACGCGGCTACGCCGCAGGGATTGCCGGGGACTACCGCCTGCAGGCCAGATGAGAAGCGCCAGATGACGACACTCTCACAGCAGTTGCGCATTCCCAGCGCGCCGGCCTTTCGTACCGGCATGGATCGCGGGCCGGTACACGAAGGCCGCGCGCAGACGCTGGATGATGCCATCGGCCGGGCCGTCGCACTGCTCAGAGAGACCCAGCATGAGGACGGTTACTGGTGGGGTGAACTGGAGTCCAACCCTACGATCGAGGCCGAGTACGTCTTCCTGACACACATCCTCGGCGCCGCGGACCGAGACAGGTGGCAGAAGATCGCCCGGCACCTGGAGCGCCTACAGGAGGATGACGGGGGCTGGCGGCTCTACTACGGCGGCGCGAGCGACCTGAGCACCACCGTAGAGTGCTACACCGCGTTGAAGTTGGCCGGGCGCGACCCGGACTCCGGCTCGATGCGGCGGGCCAGGGAACTCATCCTCTCCAAGGGCGGCGTCGAAAAGACGCGCATGTTCACCAAGATCTGGCTGGCGATGCTGGGCCAATGGGACTGGCACGGCACGCCCTACGTGGCGCCGGAGCTGATACTGGTGCCCAAGAACCTGCCCCTGAACGTCTACTCCTTCGCCAGCTGGGCGCGAGGCACCGTAATTCCCATGGCGGTGATCCTTTCGCAGAGGCCCATATTCCCGCTGCCGCCGGGCTGCGACATAGACGAGCTCTACGTGAACGGCAGGGAAAGAGCCAACTACAAGGTGCCGCCCCCAATGGGGCTGGGCTGGGAGCTGCTGCTCTACGCGGGCGACCGGCTGCTCCACGCGGGCGACCGGCTGCTCTACTCGCGCGACGGGGCTGTTTCCAAGACAAAGCGGTTCCTGCGGAATACCTTCAGGCCCGGGGCCGAACGGGTGAGGATCAAGGCGCTTCGGGAAATCGAGAACTGGATCGTGCAACGGCAGGAGGCCGATGGAAGCTGGGGCGGAATCCAGCCGCCCTGGGTCTATTCCCTCATCGCGCTGCGCCAGCTCGGCCGGCCGATGGACGACCCGGTCATGAAGAAGGGGCTGGCGGGGTTCGAGGGGTTCGCCATCGAGGACGAAGAGACCTGGCGGCTGCAGGCGTGCGTTTCGCCGGTATGGGATACCTGCCTGACTCTCAACGCACTGCTTGAGGCGGGACTCGACGGCGAAGACCCCATGGCGGTCAGGGCCGCCGAGTGGCTCATCGCGCGACAGGTACGAACACCGGGCGACTGGGCGGAGAAGGTTCCCAACCCGGAACCCGGCGGATGGGCATTTGAGTTCTGCAACGAGACATACCCCGACACGGACGACGCCGCGGAAATCGTAATGGCCATAGGAAGGGCCGGAGGCGGCGACTGGCAAGAACGGGACGCCGCCGTAGCCAGGGGAATGCGATGGCTGATGAGCATGCAGAGCAAGAACGGAGGATGGGGATCCTTCGACAAGGACAACACCTCCCAGATCGCCACGAAGCTGCCCTTCTTCGACTTTGGCGAGACCATCGACCCCCCTTCGGTGGACGTCACCGCTCACATCATCGAGGCCATAGGCATCTTGGGATGGCCGCGCGACATGCCCGCGGTAAAGAACGGGCTGAACTACATATGGTCGGAGCAGGAAGAGGACGGCCCCTGGTTCGGCAGGTGGGGCGTCAACTACATCTACGGAACCGCCTGCGTACTGCCCGCCCTGAAGGCGATAGGCCACGACATG
Organism: Dehalococcoidia bacterium; assembly: GCA_963663555.2. Classification (GTDB taxonomy): domain Bacteria; phylum Chloroflexota; class Dehalococcoidia; order Lucifugimonadales; family Lucifugimonadaceae. The sequence goes on along the minus strand of CAXXNJ010000004.1, from coordinate 39,090 downwards.
AGCGACCGGCGCGTGAAGCTGGCGGCGGACTGGGTGGAGTCATGCCAGAACGAGGACGGCGGATGGGGAGAGTCTTGCGCCTCCTACGCCGACCCCGGCCTGAGAGGACGCGCGGAGAGCTCGCCCTCGCAGACCGCATGGGCGCTGATCGCCCTGATGGCCGCAGGCAGGCATGACTCCGCCGCCGCCGGAATGGGCATCGACTACCTGGTACGCACGCAGCAGCCGGACGGCACGTGGGAAGAGCCTCAATATACCGCCACGGGCTTTCCGGGCTACGGAATTGGCGACCGCCGGTTCCGGTCTCCCAACGGCAAAGTAAAGGACCTTCTGCCCACTGAACTGCCTACCGGCTTCATGATCAAGTATCATATGTACCGCATATATTGGCCGCTGTCCGCACTTGGGAGATACAAGAAACTTCGCCCGGCCAAGAATTGAGCCTACGCGGGCAACCTTCGATCATGGGGTGATTCGGTATGCAAGATGGAAGGGCCCAAGGATCGCCGCCTGCCGTTCCAGGCGACCTGCACATAAGGCGTCCGGGAGGAGTTGGCGAAAAGGCCCACGGCCTGGAGTTGCGCCTTGGACCTGCCGTCGGTTGAACCTGCGGCAAGGGCGCCGCGGCAGACAAGCGCCGAAGCGGCTTTCCGCGCCTGCGAAGAGCTGGCCCGCTCCCACTACGAGAACTTCTCCGTGGGCACGCTGTTGCTGCCCAAGGACATCCGCCGTCACTTCTACTCCGTCTACGCATTCTGCCGCGGAGTGGACGACCTGGGAGACGAGGTAGAAGGCGACCGCCTGGCGATGCTGGACGAGTGGGAACGGCAGCTGCGGCTCTGCTACCGGGGCACGCCCGAACACCTCTACTTCACGGCGCTGCGGGAGACGATTCAAGAGTTCGACATCCCCGACGAGCCATTCCTCAAGCTGATCGACGCCAACCGGCGCGACCAGACGGTCAAGCGGCATCCCAGCTACGACGAGCTGCTCGACTACTGCGACCACTCCGCCAATCCCGTCGGGCGAATCGTCCTATACCTGTTCGGCCACCGCGAGGCGGAGTTGCACGCGCTCTCCGACTACACCTGCACCGCGCTGCAACTGGCCAACTTCTGGCAGGACGTCGCCAGGGACTACGCCATCGGTCGGATATACATCCCGCAGTCCGATATGAAAGACTACGGCCTGACCGAGGATGAGATAGCGAGAGGGGAGGCGACGCCTCAGTTCCGACGGCTAATGCGCTTCCAGGTGGACAGGACGAAAGACCTCTTCCGCCGGGGCTACCCGCTGGCGGGCCGGGTGGTGAGACCGGCCCGCATAGACGTGGCGCTGTTTACGGCCGGGGGCATGTCCATACTCAAGGCGATAGAGAAGCAGGACTACGACGTGCTGTCCCGCAGGCCCACCCTGTCGAAATTCGGCAAGTTGAGGCTGCTGGGGATGTCATGGCTGCGCTACAGGGCCGGGCTCTCCCCGCTGCCGCAGAGCACGTTCGACTAGGCGGCCTCTTACGCAGGAAGGCGGCGCACGTCCTCATGGCAGCATTCGGGATCGGAACAAAGGCGGAGTCACCCGACCAGGCCGCGGTGAGGCGGGCATATGCCGAGTGCCGGGCCATCACCAAGGCCAGTTCTACCAACTTCTACTACGGCTTCCTTACACTTCCGCCCGCCAAGCGGCAGTCCATCTACGCCGCATACGCATTCTGCCGCCTCTGCGACGACATCGTCGACGATCCGGAGCGGCGCCCCACTGCCGCAAAGCAACTGGACGACGTTAGGAAACGTCTCTCCGACGCTTACGACGGCCGGCCTGATGGGCCCATCTGGGTCGCACTGTCACACTCGCGGGAGCAGTACGGCATACCGATGGCGCCGTTCGCCGACGTTATCGACGGCTGTGAAATGGACCTCACAAAGTCCACCTACGAGACGTTCGGGGAGGTGACGCAATACTGCCGCCGCGTGGCGAGCGCGGTGGGCCTCATAGTGATACACATCTGCGGATATGAGAACGACCGCGCCGTCGAGTACGCAATAGACCTCGGCATAGCCATGCAGCTGACCAACATCCTGCGGGACGTAGAGGAGGACGCCCAGGCGGGGAGAGTCTACCTGCCGCGGGAAGAACTGGAACGCTTCGGCTACTCGACCGACGAACTGATGGCGGGTACCGTAAACGAGCCTTTCAGAAACCTCATGCGCTTCCAGGTCGAACGCGCAAGGCGCTATTTCGAGAGCGGATCGCGTCTCTTCCCTCTCATGGACCGGAGGTCCAGGGCGTGCCCGAGGACGATGGCTTCCGTATACCGGGGGCTGTTGGACCGCATAGAGGCTTCGGGCTACGACGTTTTCAGCGGCAAGATCGAGCTTAGTCCCGCCTCGAAAGCCGTCCTGGCAGCAAGACTGTGGCTCCAGAGCCGTCTTCCGATACTGCCCTGACCGGGCGCCGGGTCGTCGTAATCGGCGGCGGTCTGGCCGGTCTGGCGGCGGCGGTCAGGCTGGCGGAAGCGGGCCTTTCGCCCCTGCTGCTGGAGCGCAGGCCGTTCCTGGGCGGGCGCGCCTATTCTTTCGTAGACCGGGACACCGGCGTGGAGGTCGACAACGGCCAGCACGTCTTCGTGGGCGCCTGCTTCGAGTACAAGGAGTTCCTCGACAGGATAGGCGCCTCGTCGAACGCGCACATACCGGAGCGGCTCGACGCGCCGGCGCTGCGGCAGGGCAAGCTGTCGCGTCTCAAGGCCGCAGCAGTGCCTGGGCCGTTCGCAAACCTTAAGGCCCTGCTTGGCTACGGGCACCTATCGGTGGGAGCCAAGCTGCGCATGTTGTACGGCATGGCGCGAATGCGTCTCGCCTCGCGCGGGCCCGGCGGGCCGCTCGAAAACGAGAACTTCGACTCGTGGCTGCGGCGGCACGGACAAAACGACGAGACTATAGAGAACTTTTGGAACCTCATTACCCTGCCCGCCCTCAACGACGACGTAACGGAAGTCAGCGCAGACATGGGCCTGATGCTGTTCGTGACCGCCCTGATGGGAGACCCCGAGAAGGCCGCCATAGGCTACCCTGCAGTTGGACTGTCCAGCCTGGCGGGAGTGGCCGCGGCCGAATTCATCGAGGCGCACGGCGGCGAGGTGCGGTGTGCAACGGCAGCCCTGAGCGTCGGATTCGACGACGGGCGCGTCGAAGTGCAGACTGCGGACGGTGGAATCATCCACGCGCGGGCCTGCGTCTCTGCGCTCATGCCCGGCGCCCTGCTCGGCATACTTCCCGAAGACCTGCGCGCCGGCCCCTTCTTCTCAGGCGCGGCCGGAATTCAAACGGCGCCCATCGTCGGCGTGCACGTCTGGTACGACCGCCCTGTCATGGACGAAAAGTTCGTCGCCGTAATCGACAGCCCGTTGCAGTGGGTCTTCAACGTGACCGACATGCACGGAGACGATGACCGCGGGGGACAGCACATAGTCATATCGCTCAGCGGAGCCTGGCGGTGGAAGGACACGCCCAAAGCGGAACTTCGGGAGATATTCGAAAGAGAGATGGCGAGGCAGTTTGCAGCGGCCTCGTCCGCAACGGTGACCAGGTTCTTGGTGGTCAAGATGCTGGACGCCACCTTCCGCGTCGTTCCCGGCTCGGCCCAGTACCGCCTGCCGCAGAAATCGCCCCAGCCGGGTTTCTTCCTGGCAGGGGACTGGACCGACACCGGCTGGCCCTCGACCATGGAGAGCGCCGTCATGAGCGGCAACCGGGCCGCCGGGCTGGCAATCGACTACCTCAAGGAAAAGAGCTGAGGCCGTGCGCGCACTGATACTCGCCCCCTTTTCTGACGAGGCCGCATCGCGACTCGCCGCAGGCGGGGTTGAAGCGACGATCGAGAGTTGGCTCGACCGCGGCGAGCTGCAAGACCCCGAGCGGCTTGGCGAACGGCTGGCGAGAAAGAACTTCCAAGCCGTGATCGTAGAAGCCGACTTCCTGTTCGCCGAGACGTTCGACCTCGCGCCGGGGCTGGGCTTTGCCGGCATATGTCGCGCCGCCGTGAATCAGATCGAAGTCGAGGCAGCAACGGAGCGAGGCGTAGTCGTGGTCAACACCCCCGGCCGCAACGCCCAGGCGGTGGCCGAACTGACCATCGGCCTGATGCTTGCGGCGGCGCGCCGGATCGCCGAGGCCGACCGCTACGTGCGCGCGGGCGATTGGCAATCTCCCGCCGGGCCGTACAGGGAGTTGCGCGGGATGGAGCTCGGGGGCAAGGTGGCCGGCGTGGTTGGCCTGGGCGCCATCGGCCGGCGCGTCGCCATGCTCTGCAACGCCCTCGGAATGAACGTCATCGGCTACGACCCCTTCGTGCCGCCGTCCGAGGCTTCCGAACTCGGCGCGGTGTGGTGCGAACTGGACTTCCTGTTGGAATCCGCCGACGTCGTCACCCTGCACGCGCCGCCGCCGGAGGACGGCCAACCGCTGCTCACGCTGGAACGGCTGGCGATGATGAAGCCGGACTCGTTGCTCGTAAACGTCTCCGCCGCCGAACTGGTAGACCCGTGCGGCCTGGAGCAGTCGTTGCGCAGCGGGAAGCCGGCAGGCGCGGCGCTGGACATATTCCCAACGCACCCGGTCGAGCCCTCGTATCCGCTGCTGTCCCTCGACAACGTGGTACTGACGCCCCACATAGGGGGCGCCACGGCCGGCACCATATCCCGTCATTCCGACTCCATGGCCGACGACCTGCTGCGGTACGTGCAGGGCGAGCGGCCGTTGAACCTGGTCAACCCTGACGCGTGGGAACGCAGGCGTGGAACGTAGTCCCGCCGCCCCGCTCTACCTGGCGTTCGACTTCGGCACCAGCAGCCTGCGCGCCGTCGTGTGCGCGGCAAGCGGCCCGCCGCTGGCCGTAGCGCGCAGGGCCGTCAACTACTACAGGCCACCCGGTACGCCCGACACCGCGCTGGAGTTCGACCCTCAGCGGGCGTGGCTACTCGCTTTGGAGGCCGCGGCGGAGGCGATATGGGCAAGCGGCGCCGTCAAAGAGCGGATAAAGGGCGTGGGTGCGACCAGCCAGCGGCACGGGCTGGTGTTGCTAGACGAGGCCGGTAGGGAGCTGTACGCCGGGCCCAACAAGGACCTGAGGGGCGTATTCCAGGGAGGGATGATCGACGACCGGCTGGGCGCCAAGCTGTGGGAATCGACCGGCCACGGCCCCGGCTTCATGACGGCGTGGGCGAGGCTGCTGTGGATGGAGCAGGAGGCGCCAAGCACTTTTGAGAATGTGGCCGCCGCGTGCGGAATTGCGGACTGGCTGGCGTACCGCCTATCCGGCGAACTGACGCTCAACTCAGCGCTCGCGCCGGAGCTGGGCCTGGCGCTCGTCTCCACGGGCGAGCCTGCCGATGCCATAGCAACGCTGCTTGAACTCGACCGATTCGGTCTTCCCGCCGCGTGCAGCCCCGGCGATGTAGTAGGGCTTCTTTCCGGCGGCGTCGCTGGAGAGCTGGGCCTGACGCCTGGGACGCCCGTGGTCTCCGCCGGCCCGGACACGCAGGCGGCCCTGGTCGGGATGGGAGTTGCGGAGCCCGGCGCCGCAGGAGTGGCGGCCGGCTGGAGCGCAGCGGTACAGACCGTCACCGAGAAGCCGGTGTTCGATCCTGCCCGTTCGACGTGGACCGGGCGGCACGTCGTCCCTGGACGCTGGACGCTGGAGGGAAACGCCGGCGAAATGGGCGGCGCGTTCGAGTGGCTGGCGGCGATGCTATCGGGTTCGCCCACCGGCTCAGCAGAACTGAGCGCGCTGGACGACGAGGCCGCACGCGTCGAGCCGGGCGCGCGCGGCGCCTACGCCTTCCTCGGCCCCTCCTTCATTTCCATGGCGGACGTCGGCATCAGGCGCGGCGGGCTGATCTTCCCCGTGCCGCTCTCGTTCGAGCCGCCCGGCCGCGGGACGTTGGCACGCGCCGCGCTGGAGAGCTTTGCGTTTGCTCTCAGATTGAATTTGGAGCGGCTGGCACGGCATGGCGGGCCGTTCGATTCGGTCTCGATCGGGGGAGGCATGACAAGATCGTCAACCTTCCTGGAGGCTCTCTCGAATACCGTCGAGACTCCGATGACGGTGTGCACGGATACCGAGCCGGCCGCGCTCGGCACGATCACGCTCACCGCCGCCGCCGTAGACGACGGGCCGTGCCTCCAAGAGGGCCTGTCCGCCCGGCGCATCGCAATGCGGGAGTCCCCGCCGGACGCCGTGCTGTCGGAACAGTACGGCGATCTCTACGAAGAGTGGAAAGAGTTGGAGCGGAGGCTTGGGGCAGCCGGTGAGTGACATAACGTCAAAGGACCGTTACAGGGGCTGCCTGCTGGGACTTGCCGCAGGCGACGCCCTTGGTACGACGCTGGAGTTCAGCGCCCCTGGAAGCTTTGAACCGATCGATGACATGCTTGGCGGGGGGACGTGGGAACTGCGGCCCGGCCAGTGGACGGACGACACCTCGATGGCGCTATGTCTCGCCGACAGCCTGATAGAGAGACGCGGATTCGACCCCCATGACCAGATGCAGCGCTACGTGCGCTGGTACCAGGAGGGGTACATGTCGTCCACCGGATACACATTCGACATTGGCAATACGACAAAAGCCGCTCTTGACAGGTTCATAGAGACGGGCCAAGCCTACTCCGGCTCCACCCACGACAAGGCGGCAGGAAACGGCTCGCTCATGAGGCTGGCCCCCGTACCGATGTACTTCGCCACCCGTCCGGAAGAGGCGATCCGGCTCAGCGGTGAGAGTTCGAAGACCACCCACGGATCCGCCGAAGCGGTGGATGCCTGCCGCTATTTCGCGGGTCTGCTTGTCGGAGTGCTCGAGGGTCTAGACAAAGAGACGCTTCTTTCCACCGCTTACTACCCCGTCGAAGGCCTATGGGAACGCAGTCCTTTGTCGAAGGAGATCGCCGGTATCGCGGCTGGGTCCTTCAAGCGCAAGAATCCGCCTGAAATCAAAGGCAGCGGTTACGTGATCAAGTCGCTGGAAGCCGCCCTGTGGGCCTTCTACCGGACATGCAACTTCCGGGACGGCGCCCTCAATGCCGTCAACCTAGGCGACGACGCAGACACCACCGGCGCAATATACGGACAGATCGCCGGGGCCTACTACGGCGCCCGGGACATCCCCGCCAAGTGGCGGCAACTGCTGACGATGAGCGCGGAAATAGAGGGCATGGCGGACGCCATGTACCAGCGCGCCAGTAACCTGTCCGCGTCGGCGTGACGCGTCGCCGCTCAGGCCCCGACGGCGTTGCCCTCCTCCAGGTAGACGGACCCCGCCGCGGTCGTTACTACGACCTCCTGCCTGTAGGCTCCCAACTCCGCGGCGTGCGTCTCCGAACGATGATCGACTTCCGCAGGGCCGTTTCCATTGGCCAGCGCCTCGTGCAGCACGCGCCCGTCCATCTTCTCGCCTCCGGGCAGGCCCAGCAGGTGGAGAATCGTCGGCGCGACGTCGATATTTCCGGTTGGCGTATCGACCACGGCGGAGCGAAGGAAACCTGGCCCTCGGGCTATCAGCGTATTGTGCATCTCATGGCGACTCATCCCGCCGTGACTGCCGGCGCCTACCGGCCCTCCCCGTGAAGCCGAGTGGCCGGGGTAACCGGCCTCATTTAGGGCCGGCCGCCAGGCGAAGGACATCGCAAGGTCGGGGCCCCTGCGACCGTCGATATTGGCAAGGCCGGCGGGAAGCGTGCCCGGAATCGGGCCGGCCCGCGCCGACGCCAGCATCGCACCGCACCACGGCTGACGTGAAAGCCAAGCGGCCAGCTTCTCCACGGTTGCGGGACTTGCTTCATTCACGTAGAAGAGGGTAGCCCCGCCGTTCGCTGCCACCGTCACGCCGCCGGGCAGACCGCCCTCTGGAAAGCCGTTGGCCCGCAGCTCCGCTTCCACGTCCACCACCTCGTCGATGGTCGCGTATCCGTGGTCTGAGACCACAACTACATCGGTCTCCCGGAGCGTGCCGTTACATTCCATCCATTCCATGATGCGCCCAAACTGCTCGTCGGCCGAGGCCAAGGCGCTGTTCGACAGGCCCGACCCCACTCCCGCCTCGTGGTTGGCGCTGTCGGGCTCCGAAAACCAGATCAGGGCGACCGCCGGATCACGCTCGGCAAGCGCATACCGGGTCAGGACGTCTACCCCGCGCTCCATCTGCGGAACGTTCGGCATCATCTTGCCGGGCCACGGGCCGAACCTCTCGATAAGGTAGCCGTGCAGATCGCGTGGCAGGCAGAACTCAGGGTGGATAGTGGCCCCGCCGAGCGCTTCGGCGCGCGGGTTGTGCACGAAGGCATTTCCCGACGTGCCGACGACCACAGCCACGTATTCGGCCCCGTGCCGGTGAAGAATCTCGCCCAGGCCCGGCGCCAGCAGAACCTCCCCCGTCTCTTTGGCCAGCAAAGTAAGCTGAGGCTCCATGGCCTCGAATGTGTTGTCCGCATCGTAGTCGCGAACAACGAACGTGTTGCCCGCCAGCCCGTGTGAGCCGGGCTGCATGCCAGTAACCAGGCTGGCTGCGTTGATCCGCGTAACCGTCGGAAAGACCGGGTGATTATTGGCGAAAGTGACGCCGCCCTCGGCGAAGGCCGACAGATTCGGCGCAAGCTCGGGCCGCACCTGCGAGGGCTGGAGTCCATCGAAGGCGACTATCAGAACACGTGCCACGTCAGTCCCCCTGCACGCCAATGGTCGGCTAACAACATCCTGTACCTTACCCCCTCACCATGCAAGACGACCGCGCCATTAACAACGAACATGGAGGCGCGACGCGCGGGAAGACCCCCATCTCAATCTTCCCCCGTCTGCGGGGGAAGAGGCAGAAGGGGCGCCTTCCCCCAAGGGGAAAAGAGGCAGGAGGGATCGCCCCTACGGGGCGCGATTCGTAGGGGCGTCCCTTGTGGCGCCTGGCGCGATTCGTAGGGGCGTCCCTTGTGGGCGCCTGGCGCGATTCGTAGGGGCGTCTCTTGTGGGCGCCTGGCGCGATTCGTAGGGGCGATCCCTTGTGGGCGCCTGGCGCGATTCGTAGGGGCGTCCCTTGTGGGCGCCTGGCGCGATTCGTAGGGGCGTCCCTTGTGGGCGCCTGACGCGATTCGTAGGGGCGTCCCTTGTGGGCGCCTGGCGCGATTCGTAGGGGCGTCCCTTGTGGGCGCCTGGCGCGATTCGTAGGGGCGTCTCTTGTGGGCGCCTGGCGCGATTCGTAGGGGCGATCCCTTGTGGCCGCCTGACGCGATTCGTAGGGGCGTCCTACGAATCCTCACGTCCCCAATCAGTTGACCAGCATAGGCCAGACAGCGCATAATTACATCGCGCGCAACCGGTATGTACACGGACGGTTACCCGCGCCCGTTAATTGGCGGCGCAACTTGAACAGGCCGGCCGGGAGAAACTTGGAGCTGCGAACGTGCAGGCAACACAGAAAAACCTCGACGGGACTGAGCCGCGGAATTCCGGAAAGAGCCCACTCCCCGACAATCCGAAGACACTTCTCCTCATCACCTTGGCCGTCATGGGCATCGCTGCGGCAGCCATCATGGCGACAGTCGGGGGATTGGCGCCCGCGGCTCAAGCGCAGGGGACGAACACGCTGACGTTCAAAATAGAGGTGTCCGGCACGCCGGTGACCTCGGTGACGGAAGGCAGTGGCAGCGGCAACGGCAACGTAACAGTGACCGTCAGCGCGGAGGCGAGCGCCGATGTCACAGCAGAAGTCTTCATCGCCTTGTCCGTGTTGGACAGCTTAGATCCCTCGACTAACTTATTAAGCAACACGTCCCTGACTATCCCTTCCGGCTCATCGACAACCACGGGCTCGGGCGCTACCTTCGAAGTCGCTAACGACGATGTGTTCACGGCCAACAGGAGCATCTCGATCAGCGGGACCACAACCTCAGGCGCTACCGGCGTTAGCGGCCCTGCTGCCGTCACCCTGGCCATTGTCGAGGACGAGCCGTACGTGCAGGTGACACTGGCTTCCGACACCATCGCCGAGAGCGGCGACGGCAACTCCACCACCGCCACTGCGTCTCTCATGAAAATGGTTTCGGGAACGCCGACGGCCGTTACCACTACCTCGTACGCAGATGACGTCGGCACGAGCGGCTTCGACGCAGACGACACATTCACGGCGACAGTAAGTGCGGGCGGGGGAGCCTCCACCAGCGTCGCCACGCTGACGTTCGGAGCAACGGCGCTGTCACACACCTTCACGGTCACCGCCACGGACAACGCCGTCTACGCGGGGGACGAGACCTTCACCGTTTCCGTCGACCCGGATCTCTTCGATCACGATGGCGAGACTAGTACCGATGATGCGGAGGGCGTGGGCGCCGGCACGGCCTCTCTGACCATCACCGACGACGAGCCGATGCTGACGCTGAAGCTCGATCCGCCGTCCATCAACAAGAACGGCGGTACAACCGTCACCGCGTCGCTGCCCTCGGACAAGCCCGCCGCCCAGGCCTTCGACGTGACGGTCTCACTCACCGGCGACAACGCCGGGTTGGCCGCCGTTAGCGAAAACGCCACCCTCAGCTTCGCCAAAGGCGCGACCGGCAGCACGGGCTACGTCACCATCACCGCCGGCGACACAGGCACCGGCACAGTCACCGTGTCCGGCGCTCCCGACTTCGAGGGCGTCGGAGCCGCCACCGCCACCCTCACCATCGTCGACGTGACGTCTCTGCCCCCCGAGCATCCTGAGGACGCGCTGATGGGCGGAGCCAGCGTTGCCGTATCGCCGCCAAGCATCACCGCGGCGGCCGGACAGCAGATCACCATTTCGGCCAACCCGCAGACTGTCTTTGGAGATGACCTGCCCAGCGACCTCGAAGGCGTCACCTACACGTGGACGACGGACGGTCAGGGCACATTCCCGGAAGGCGACACCGGCGCGGTCGTGACCTTCGCGGCGCCCAGTTCCGGCAGCGGCACGATTACAGTCACCGTCGTACAGCACAACTCGCCCATACTCAACGACAAGAACGAAGTGGTAGAGGCGACCAAGGACAAGAGCGTCGTCACCACGGCCACCGGCTCTGCCAGCTACACAGTCAGCGGACAGGCCCCGGTTGCCCGCGCCGGTCAGCATCCAGGATCCCGAGGGAGAGGCGCCGGAGATCGCCTTTGGCTCACTTGTCGGGACGCTCGTCACGCCGACGGGCGGAGCGTCGCTCACGTCGCCGAACGGTACGACCGTCAAGGTGCCGCGTGGCGCTATCAACAACATGTGGGCCGGCGTGACCATCATGGAAGTGGACCCGTCGGACATCGAGATACCGGGCTACGCGGCAGGAAGCCACGCAGCCGAGGTGCGGTTCACCGACGCCGAGGGCAACGTGATGGAGGGCTTCCGCACGCTGAGGCCGGTGACCGTCTGCCTGCCGTTCACGAACGCCGACATCGAGAATTCGTTCACCGACTTCCGCGGCGTGCACGTTGCGCGGCAGCTTGAAGACGGCAGCTGGGTGCACCCGCGGGCCATGACCAATCCCGGCACGATGCTCACCTGCGCCGAGGCGACCTCGTTCGGCCTCTTCTCAGTCGCGCTCGCCATAGACCCCAGCCCGCCAACGCCCACGCCGACACCCACGCCGACGCCAACACCTACGCCGACACCCACGCCGACGCCAACGCCAACGCCGACGCCGACACCCACGCCGACGCCGACACCCACGCCGACGCCGACACCCACGCCGACGCCGACGCCCATACCGCCGCCAACGGGAGACAGGACCTTCGGGCCGCCCACGCTGGCCGCAATCGCGCTGGCAGGCGCCGCAATCGGCCTGGCCGGCCTGGTCATCCTCCGCCGCACCCTCCGCCCAACCCGCAGGCCGGAGGCGTAAAGCCAGCATAAAAACCGCAGGGACGCCGCCCGACGCAGGGGCGTCCCTCGCGTGCGCCCGGCGCGATTCGTAGGCGCCCTCCCCGACGTAGGCGCGCGCGTCGCGCGGATTGGCGGGCGACGATTCCCCCCGCCGGGCCCCGCCAGGCGCCCACAAGGGATCGCCCCTACGGATGGGGAGGGCGCCCACAAGGGAGCGCCCCTACGGATGCCCCTGCGGGGCGCGGGGCGCGCGTCGCGCGGGTTGGCGGGCGACGATTCCCCCCGCCGGGCCCCGCCAGGCGCCCACAAGGGATCGCCCCTACGGATGCCCCTGCGGGCGCGTGTCGCGCGTCGCGCGGGTTCGCGGCGTCGCGCGGATTGGCGGGCGACGATTCCCCCCGCCGGGCCCCGCCAGGCGCCCACAAGGGATCGCCCCTACGGATGCCCCTGCGGGGCGCGTGTCGCGCGTCGCGCGGGTTCGCGGCGTCGCGCGGATTGGCGGGCGACGATTCCCCCCGCCGCGCCCCGCCAGGCGCCCACAAGGGAGCGCCCCTACGGATGCCCCTGCGGGGCGCGTGTCGCGCGTCGCGCGGGTTCGCGGCGTCGCGCGGATTGGCGGGCGACGATTCCCCCCGCCGGGCCCCGCCAGGCGCCCACAAGGGATCGCCCCTACGATTCTGCCGGGGGCGGCCGTACGGGTTCTGCCGGGGGTGCGGCCAAGTTGGACGCGCTTTTCTCGGCCGGCACGGGCCGCCTCATACCGGTTCTCCGTGGTTGATAAACTCAGAGTGACTGTCCGGGCTGGTTGAACCGGACAACCGGGGCTGACAGGCCACACACAGGGTTATCTGACGGGCGGCGGATGCCGCACTTGGGCAGCCCGGATACGCGGCAATGGCGCAGGGGACGCATGGCTGAGTCTCATATATCCGTTCGCGGCGCGCGCGAGCACAACCTGAAGAATATCGACGTCGATGTTCCGAGGGACAAGCTCGTCGTCATTACGGGCGTGTCCGGGTCGGGGAAGAGCAGCCTGGCGTTCGACACGATCTACGCCGAGGGCCAGCGGCGGTACGTAGAGTCGCTGTCCGCGTACGCCCGGCAGTTCCTCGGACGCATGGACAAGCCGGACGTCGACCACATCGACGGGCTCAGTCCGGCCATTTCGATAGACCAGAAGGGCGTATCGCGCAACCCGCGCTCGACCGTCGGCACGGTCACCGAGGTGTACGACTACCTGCGGCTGCTGTTCGCCCGCGCGGGGCGGCCGCACTGCCACAACTGCGGGCGGCCCGTGCAGCGGCAGCCGGTGCAGCAGATCGTGGACTCCATCACCCGCCTGCGGGACGGCGCGCGCATCCTGCTGCTGGCGCCGATGGTCACGCACATGAAGGGTGAGCACGCCGGCATCTTCGACAAGGCGCGGCGGGACGGGTTCGTGCGGGTGAGGGTGGACGGCGAGGTGCGCGACCTGTCGGAGGAGATCAAGCTCAACAAGCAGCAGTGGCACGACGTGGAGGTGGTCGTAGACCGCCTGGTCATCCGGCCGGACACCGAGACGCTGCGCCTGACCGACTCGGTGGAGACGGCGTTGAAGCTGTCCGGCGGCACGGTGGTCGCATCCATCGTCGGGCGCGAGGACGTGGTCTACTCGGAGCAGTTCGCCTGCGTGCACTGCGACATATCCATCGCCGAGCTGGAGCCGCGCAACTTCTCCTTCAACACCCCGTACGGGGCCTGCCCCACGTGCACCGGGCTGGGCTTCCGCCTGGAGGTGGATCCTGACCTGGTGATACCGGACAAGTCGATGAGCATTGCCGAGGGCGCCATCGTGCCCTGGGCGCGCTCGGGGGCCAATGCGCCGTGGTACGCCTCCACGCTGGAGTCCCTGGCGAGTGCGTACAACTTCGACATGGAAGCCCCCGTCGAAAACCTCTCAAACAAGAGCCTCGAAGTCGTCCTGTACGGCACTCGCGGCAAGCGGGTGGAGGTGTCGCACACCACGCAGAAGGGCCGCGTATACCGCTGGAAGACCTCTTTCGAGGGCGTGATTCCGAGCATGGAACGTCGCCACGGGGAGACGGAATCGGAAAACGTGCGTGAGGACATAGCGCGCTACATGGCGCAGCGGCCATGCGTCACCTGCGGCGGGGACAGGCTGAAGCCGGAGGCGCTGGCGGTGACGGCGCTGGGCATGAGCATCATGGAGGTTACCCGCCAGCCGGTGCACAAGGCCCTCGACTGGGTGCGCGCCTGCCGGGACGGCCAATGGCCGGACGGCGACGCGGCGACGGAGCCGCTGAACTCACGCGAAGCGGCCATTGCCTCGCAGATACTCAAGGAGATCGGGGCAAGACTGGGATTCCTGTCCCGCGTCGGGCTGGAGTACCTGACGCTCGACAGGACGGCCTCTACGCTCAGCGGGGGTGAGGGCCAGCGTATTCGGCTGGCGACGCAGATCGGCTCCGGCCTGATGGGCGTTCTGTACGTTTGCGACGAGCCGTCGGTGGGCCTGCATCCGATGGACAACCACCGGCTCATCGACACCCTGAAGAGCCTTCGCGACGTCGGCAACACCGTGCTGATAGTCGAGCACGACGAGGCGGTCATGCGTGCGGCGGACCACATCGTCGACCTGGGGCCCGGCGCGGGAGAGCGCGGCGGCGAGGTGGTGGTCGAGGGCCCGATAGACGTGGTTGTCGAGTCGCCGGAGTCGGTCACCGGGGCCTACCTGAGCGGCAATAAGACCATCCCGATTCCGCCCACGCGGCGCAACGGCGCCGGGCGCCAGGTGGAGATACTGGGCGCCAGGGCGAACAATCTGAAGAACATAGACGTGGCCATACCGCTGGGCAAGCTGGTGTGCGTGACCGGGGTGTCGGGCTCCGGCAAGAGCACTCTGGTCAACGAGGTGCTTTACAAGACGCTCGCGCAACGCTTCTACAGGGCGAAAGACCGTCCGGGCCCGCACGACGACATTGCCGGGCTGGAGCACATAGACAAGGTAATCAACATCGACCAGTCGCCCATCGGGCGCACGCCGCGCAGCAACCCGGCGACCTACACCGGTGCGTTCACTCCGATCCGCAGCCTGTTCGCAAAGATGCCCGAGGCGAGGGCCCGCGGGTACATGCCGGGCCGCTTCTCATTCAACGTCAAGGGCGGGCGTTGCGAGTCTTGCTCCGGGGCCGGCTACGTGCAGATAGAGATGCAGTTCCTGCCGGACGTCACCGTTCCGTGCGAGATCTGCCTGGGCGCGCGGTACAACCGGGAAGCGCTGGAGATCGAGTTCAAGGGGCAGTCGATAGCGGACGTGCTTGCGATGACGGTGTCGGAGGCGTCCCGGCTGTTCGAGAACATCCCATCGGTCAACAACAAGCTGAAGACGCTGGTTGAAGTGGGCCTCGGCTACATCGGTCTCGGCCAGCCCGCGACTACCCTCAGCGGCGGCGAGGCGCAGCGGATCAAGCTGGCCTCGGAGCTGTCCAAGCGGTCGACCGGCAAGACGCTATACATCTTGGACGAGCCTACGACCGGCCTTTCGTTCGACGACTGCGCCAAGCTGATGCTGGTGCTGCACCGGCTGGTGGACGCGGGCAACACGGTGGTGCTTATCGAACACCACCTGGACCTGATAAAGAACGCAGACTGGCTGATAGACCTGGGGCCGTTGGCGGGCGAAGGCGGAGGCGAGCTGGTGGCGGAGGGCACGCCGGAGTACGTCGCCTCGGTCGAAAGTTCGCACACCGGACGCTATCTGCTCGATCTGCCGGGCATCGTCGCCGATCCGTCGTCTCCGGGTTCGGCCGGCGTCAATGGCCTTTCAAGGCCGCACACGCCCGCCGAAAGCGTACCGAGCGCCCTGCCGCCCAGGCCGGAATCGCTAAAAGCCAAGCGTTCATCACGCAACGGCAGAGGCCGGCGGCGCGGCAGACGCCGCTCCGCATCACGCGCCTAGATAGGCAGTACGGGCAATGGCCGCGCCTGTGAAAGACGAGCCGGACAACTTGATACCGCGACCGGCCCTCTGCCTGGTGACCGACCTCTCGCTGTTTGACGAGCCTCGCCATATAGTAGATGCCGTGGATGAGGCCATCGCGGGCGGCGTGAACCTGGTGCAGTTGCGGTGGCGCGACGCACCGGCGGACGACGTGGAGAGTCTGGCCGGGGATCTCCGCGAAGTCACTCGCGACAGGGCCGTGTTCATCGTCAATGGCGACCCCGGCCTGGCCGTGCGGTCCGGCGCCGACGGGATCCACCTGCCGGAAAGGTCCATGCCGGTCAGCGAGGCGCGGCAACGGTCAGGCCGGAGAATCGTCGTCGGCAGATCGGTACACAGCGTGGAGGCAGCGAGGTCGGCCGCAAAGGAGGGCGCCGACTACCTGGTAGCCGGGACGATATTCCCTTCCCGCTCGCACCCCGGCATGGAGGCCGGCGGCATTGAGTCGCTCAGGAACATCGTCAGCGCGGTGGACCTTCCGGTGATCGGCATAGGCGGCATAGGCGCGTCGAACGCCGCTGAAGTTACCGGGGCCGGGGCCGTTGGGGTAGCCTGCATAAGCGCGATACTTGCAAGCGACGACCCCCGCCGGGCGGCTGCCTCCATCGTATCTGCGGTCTCAAGGCGGGAGTGACGCGAACCGGCCCCGCTCATAACGGTCAGGCATGAAAAGATGATCTCCGTAATCGTGAATGGCAAGACATACCAGTTGGACCGGCCCATCAGGCTCGACGAGTACCTAGAGGAAAGGGGACTGGCCAACAGGTCGCTCGCCGTGGCCATCAACGGCGAGGTCGTGCCTCGCGCCCAGCACGGCGAGGCCGTACTGAGCGATGGCGATCGCGTGGAGATAGTGCGTCCGGTGGGTGGGGGTTGAGGGGCAGATGAGTAAAACCTAAGCCGAAACTGGGGATGACTATTCCAAGTGGGCCAAGAAACTCACGCCGAAGCATGTTCCAACGGGTGAATTCTTTCATCGGCCAGCAAAGCGGCATATCGCAGAGCTTCGCTCACGTCCTCGGGCTCTAGGTAAGGGTATGCCTCTATTATCTCTTCGGTGGACATGCCGCTGGCAACCAGTTTAAGTACTACGGAAACCGTTACCCGCATACCCCTTATGCAGGCGCGCCCGCCCATAACGTTCGGATCAAAAGTTATTCGCTCAAGTCCCAGCATCATTCGCACTCACCGGCCTGCCGCCCGGAACTCGCTCACGTGAAGAGCGGCCATTTACGGATAGCGTACCGCGCGCGCTTCCGTCCACGATGGCCTGTACCATTCTCCGCACCCGCGCGGCACGAGCGCGGACGACCAGGAACAGGGCGACTGAGGATCACATGAACACCATCACCATCCGGGACATACGCGTCATCCTGACTGAGCCGGACGGCATCCGGCTGGTCATCGTGAAGGTCGAGACCAGCGAGCCGGGCCTGTACGGCGTTGGCTGCGCCACCTTCACGCAGCGGCCCCTGCCGGTGAAGGCCGCGGTGGAGGAGTACCTGCGGCCCTTCCTCATCGGCCGCAACGTGAGCGACGTCGAGGACGTCTGGCAGTCCGCTTACGTCAGTTCGTACTGGCGCAACGGCGGCGTGCTGAACAATGCCCTGAGCGGAGTCGACCAGGCCCTGTGGGACATCAAGGGCAAGATGGCCGGAATGCCGGTCTACGACCTGCTGGGCGGCAGGGCCAGGGAGGCCGCCGCGGTGTACGTGCACGCGTCCGGACGGGAACCCGCTGAGGTGTCGGACAAGGTGAGCGCCTTCAAGGAGCAGGGCTTCCACCACATTCGCGTGCAGGTCGATACGCCCGGCTACGCCACGTACGGCACAAAAGGGCTGTATGCCTCGCCGGACGACGTGGCCGGTACCGGCGGAGGTCCCACGGCGGTCACGTCGTGGGTGAGAAAGCCCGATCCGGGCAAGCTATACGCCCACCCGCCGGGCATCTTTGAGCCAAAACCCTATATGAACAGCGCCCTCCGGCTCTTCGAGCACGTTCGCGAACGCTGCGGCCAGGACTTCGAAATGCTGCACGACGTCCACGAGCGCATCCCGCCCATCGACGGCGTGTGGTTCGCAAAGGAGGTCGAGCAGTACAGGCTCTTCTTCCTTGAAGACCTGTTCGCGCCCGAAGACCAGGAGTACTTCCGCATGGTGCGCCGGCAGTGCTCCACGCCGCTGGCGATGGGCGAACTATGGAACAACCCGCACGAGGTCGTGCCGATGGTGAAGGACCGGCTGATCGACTTCATCCGCATCCACGTGTCGCAGATGGGCGGCATCACGCCGTGCCGCAAGCTGGCCGCGATGGGAGAGATGTTCGGCGTGCGCACTGCGTGGCACGGGCCGGGCGACACGTCGCCCGTCGGGCACGCCGCCAATCTGATGCTCGACCTGAACTGCTGGAACTTCGGCGTGCAGGAGTACGCCATCTTCGGAGAGCGCACCCAGGAGGTCTTTCCCGGATGCCCGGAAATACGGGACGGCCACATGTGGCCCAACGGCAAGCCCGGTCTCGGCATAGACGTAGACGAGGCGCTGGCGGCGAAATTCCCGCACCACGACAGGGCCTACGGCGGCGCATGGAGCGAAGTCCGCCGCGCCGACGGCAGCGTAGTGAAGCCGTGAGGGCGGACGACGCCCTCAAGCATCAGCTCGCCGGGCCTTCGCCCACCCTCAAAGCAAGCCGGATCAAAGCTTGCAGTACTCGTCCAGCACTTCTACGAACCTGTCTATATCCTGCTGGTTGTTGAAGAAGTGGGGGGAGACTCTGGCGGCTTCTCCGGCGATGGCGCTGGCGGGGCGTGGGCACAGGTGGACGCCGCGCTCTTTTGCGAATTGCTGGAAGTCCATGGCGTCGGGCACCGCCACTGAGGTGATGCCGGACATGTTTTCGCGCTCGGACGGCGAGTAGATCCGGTGGCCGTGCTCCTGTGCGGCGATGCGAAGGCTGACGGCCAACGATAGGACGCGCTCCTCCACGGCCTGCAATCCGCCGAACTCCATGAAAATGTCCGCCATCTGGTTGAGGCCGATTAGGGCGATGACGCTTGGGCTGACCTCCATGCGAATCGCGCCGTCCGGGTAGTCCAGCGAGCCCGGCGGAATGCGCTGCGGCCCGCTGTCGGAGGCTCCGATCTCGAATATCTCCCTGATGAATTCCTCCCAGTCGCCGCCCTTAGGGTCGATGCTGTAGAAGTGGGCGGTGTGAGGAATGACCTCGCTGGCGACGTCCTTGTTGAGATAGGCCACTCCCAGGCCTTCCGGCGAGCACATCCACTTGTAGCTGCCGGCGGACATCATCGTCACGTTGGTTCCGGCCACGTCTATGGCGAGATGGCCCATTCCCTGTATGGCATCGAGGAACAGGTAGAGGTTGTGGTCGCCGGCGATACGGCTCAGGGCGTCCAGGTTCTGCCGGTAGCCGTTATAGGTGTTGACCAGGCAGGCGCCTATGGCGCGGGTCTGAGGCGTGATGGCGCGCTCAAAGTCGGCGGCGTCCATGCGGCCCTCGCGCTGCGGCACGACTGTGACCGTGACGCCCCGTTCGGCCAAGGTGGCCCAGACCGTGTAGTCGGCGGGGTGGTCTAGTCCGCCGACGAGGATTTCGTCGCCCGGCTTCAGCAAGGCGGACGCGACGGAGCCGATGGCGTCGGTGGTGCCCTTTGGGAACCAAATCTCTGACGGATCGACCCCCAGCAGGCTCGCCATCTTCGCCCGGACGCTGTCCACGAACACCCTGTCCTCATCGGCGCGTCCAAACGGGTAGGCGATGGCGCTTCTCTTCGCCACGTAGTCTGAGATGGCCTCGGCCGTGCGCTTGGGGTAGGGCCCCCAGTAGGCCGAGTCGAGGTAGGTGTAGGACGAGGTGACGGGAAACTCGGCACGGATCGTCTCAGGGGTCAGCTTATTCAACGTCAGGCTCCTTCTTCTTGTCCAGCATGTTCTTACCTTATGTCAGCGGCGTTGTCCATTGCGACGGCTCGATTGCGCGACGCTTTCACAGGGTGAGGATGTGTGGACTCCGGCCTACGCGGCGCACCGCGTTGAGGGGCAAGGAACCTTCATGTCTCGCGCAAGTTTAGGAACGGGTTCCACGGAGGCGGGGGTCCAGGATGTCTCTGAGGCCGTCACCTACTAGATTGGCTGCCAGAACGGTAAGCGTGAGGAATACGCCGGGAATTACGACGATCCACGGCGCATTGTAGAGGTGGTTGCGCCCGACGCTGATGATGTTGCCCCAACTGGGCACGTAGTCCGGCACTCCGGCCCCGATGAAGCTGAGGCCGGCTTCCGTGAGCATGGCAACTGCGAATAGAAAGGTGGCCTGGATTGTGACGGGGCCGAGCGTGTTCGGGGCAATGTGCACGAACAGGATTCGCCGGGTGGGCGCCCCTATTGCTCTGGCGGATTCGACGAACGGGCGCTCCCGAAGACTGAGCACCGTGCTGCGCACCACCCGCGCCAGGGAAGGCATTGCGCTGACGGAAATGGCGATGATGACGTTCTGCACGCTGGACCCCAGTACCGCTATGAGGGCCAATGCCAGCAGGAGGCCTGGAAAGGCTTGAATCGCATCGACGACGCGCATGATGACGGCGTCCATCCGCCGGTCGTACCCGGCAACTAGGCCGATTGCCTCGCCTGATATGGCAACGGCGACGACTACGCTGGCCCCGATCAGCAACGAAAGCCTGGCGCCGTGAACCGACCGCGCATACAGGTCCCGGCCGAAGCTGTCGGTGCCAAACCAGTGCTCCCAGCCCGGCGGCAGCAGCCGGTCTTCAACAACCAGCCTGAGCGGGTCATATCGGTCTATGAATGGGGCGATGATGGCGACGATGCCGGCTATGCCCAGGATCGTCATGCCGATGGTCAGGTTTGGGTTGTACGCCAATATGCCGGGCACGCGGCGCAGCGAACGCGCCGATACGTGCCGTCCGGCAGCTCCCATCCTGCGTGCAGCGGCGAGAACCATGATCAGTACCTGACCCTGGGGTCAAGCCAGGCGTATATGACGTCGGTCGCCAGATTGGTGAAGACGATCACCGCGCCCATCACCAACACGACGGCCTGGAGCACCGGGATGTCCCGCCTCACCATCGCCTCTGCGGCTTGGCGGCCAAGCCCCGGGATGGTGAACACGGTCTCGGTGACGACCACTCCGGTCAGCAGACCCGCCAGCAGAAGCCCGACGACGGTCGCCACGGGCAGGGATGCGGCCTTGAGCGAGTGTCTGAACAGGATCGCCGACTCCAGTAGGCCCTTGGCGCGAGCCGTCCTGATGTAATCCTCGTTCAGCACCTCCAACATGCTGGAACGGGTCATCCTGGCGATGATTGCCGCACCCGAGACGGCGACGCTGAGGGCGGGCAGCGTCATGCTGCGGAGGAATGAAGGGACGCTGTCGAAGATGCTGACGTATCCGATGGCGGGAAACCACCTGAGGCCCACCGCAAACATCAGGATCAACATGAAGCCCAGCCAGAAGGCGGGCACCGAAAATCCCAAGACTGAGAAGAACATGATCACGCGGTCGATCCAGGTGTGCGCCTTCCAGCCCGCCAGCACGCCCATCGGCAGACCGATCAGCAGAGACAGCAGCAGGCCGAACACGGTGAGACTGACTGTGGGCTCGATCCTGTTGGCGATGAGCTCGGTCACCGTGTGGCCGGAGAAGAGCGAGCGCCCAAAGTCGCCGCGCATGATGCCGCCAAACCATGAGCCGAACTGAACTACGAAGGGCCGGTCGAGTCCCAGTTCCCTTGTGATGTGCTCTATGTCCTCGGGCGTGGCCTCTTCGCCGGCTATGGCGAAAGCGGCGTTGCCCGGGGCGATGTAAGTAATCGAAAAGGTGAGAATCGCGACGATGAGAACAACCGGAATGCTGACCAGCACACGCCGGATGATGTATCCGCTCATTGGAACGTTAGCCGGCCGGCCAGGCCCTAGCCGTTACGCCGCCCCGGCCCTGCCCGCAGTCATGCAGGCAGGGCACGTATAGCTCAGGCCATAGCCGGCGAACTCTTTTCTGCGATTCGCCGCTGACGGGCTACCTCTCCTTCCAGGCGTTCACGAAGCTGGAGTGGGTGCCGATCAGCCGTACCTCCACCCCTATCAGCGCATCCCTGCCGGCATAGAGCTCCAGCACCTCGCCGAACGGGATGTATTGCAGGTCTTCGTAGAACTGCTTCTGCATCTCGACGATCAGCTCGTCCTGCCGTTCTCTGGTGGCCCGGGCGAACTCTTCGAGCATTCGAGTGAAGTTGCCGGACGGGTCCTGGTACTTGTTCCAGTACTTCTCTTTCGCCAGCGTGCTGTTGAGCAGTGGGCTGATGCCGCCCCACGATACCGGCCCTCCGGTGAAGAACAGGTCGAACCTGTCGGTGTCGGCCCTTCTCTCCGAGTAGGTGGCGGCATCGACGTGCAGGTACTCGACGTCAAAGCCGAGGTCCTCTGCCGCCTGCCGTGCGACGAGTGCGAACGGCGCGGCGCCACCCCTGGTGAGGAGCATCACCTTTGCGCCGGTGAATCCCGCTTCCTCGATGAGGGCTTTAGCGGCGTCGACGTCCGGCGGGTCGTAGTAGATCTCATCGCCGGGCGTGCGGATGTCGCCCCAGCGCGTGCCGCAGATCATGAGGGAGCCGCACAGGCGGTAGAGGTCGGCGGCTCCGCTGGTCGCAAGCAAGGCGTCTTCCTTCGGCATGGCCATGAGGAAAGCGCGCCGCACGCGGGCATCGCTGAACGGACCTCTTACGTGGTTGGGCCACGCCCCTATACGGACCGCGCCGCTGGTTTCGACGAAGACGTTCAGCTCGGGATTGGCCTCGAGGCGCGACCTCTGGTCTCCGGACACAGGCCCGATCCAGTCGACCTGACCCGTTTCCAGCGCTGCGATGCGGGACGCCTCCTCAGGAACCACAACCGCCTCCAGCACGTCGGCGTAGGCGTGCTTCATGCCGGACAGGTAGGAGGTCGGGCCGCTCGGTGACTTGTAGTCCGGCCACTTGATGAAGAGCAGGCGGTCTCCAGGGCGCCACTGTGCCAGCTGGTACGGGCCGGTGCCGCCAAACGTGTCCATGTCCCCGTTGCCCGGCCCTTCCGAGGGGTCAACGTTGTACATCTCGGGCGGCATCATGAACGGCGAGTAGCCGCCGATGCGCGCGAAGCCGTCGAGCAGCAGCCCGGTCGGTTCGCTCAGCGTCACCACGAACGTCATGTCATCGGGCGTCTCGATGGACTCGATGAACCCGTTGAGGATGCCGCCGAAGTTGTCCCGTGCGATCCACCGGCGCCAGGAACCCATGGCGTGCTCCGACGTGAACGGCCGGCCTTCCACCGGGCCGTTGAAGGTGATCCCCTCACGCAGCGTGAAGGTCCACTTCAGGCCGTCGGCCGTGGTGGTCCACGTCTCGACGAGCGTGGGCTGCGGCACGAGGTCGGAGTCGAAGTCGAACAGCCGCTCCTGGCTGTGCAGGGCGCCGATCTCAGGCTGCGACGTCGTCTTGAGCACGTCCAGCGTGGAGACGTTGTTGTCCAAAGCCCATCTGATCGTGCCGCCCGCCTGGGGTACCTGTCCGGCCGGGGTCGGGGTTGCGACCACGAGTTTTTCGCGTGGCACGATGACGGTCGCCACCACCTGCTTCTCGACGACCACCGTTTCGACGACCGTCTCGACGCGGGTTACGGGCTTCTCGACGATCACCGTCTCAATGACCGTTACGGTCTTCCCCTCGACCTGCTTCTCCACGACGACCGTCTCGACGACCCTCTCGACGCGGGTCACGGGCTTCTCTACGACCACCGTCTCAACGACCGTCTCGACGCGGGTCACCGGTTTCTCCACGACCACCGTCTCGACAACCTTTACGGTCTTGCCCTCGACCTGCTTCTCGATAACGACCGTCTCGACAATCTTCTCCGTACGAGTCACTTCCTTCTCGACGATGACGGTCTCGACCACTCTCTCGGGAGTGGTAGTAGTCTCTCCGCCGCACGCAAGAGCGAATAAGACGATGATTGATAACAGACTTACGGCCGCCAATCCGAAACGCTTCGGACTCATCAGAACACCTCCCTCGATGTGATCGTACGCATAGGCGCCTACCCAAAGCCGGACTCGGCATTGGATAGCAGGACCTTGCCAATCTGGCGGCATTCTACACGCCGCCGGCCTCTTGCGTGCTAAACGCCCGCTCCCGCGAGCGTCGGGCAGCATGTCAACGCCCGGCTCCACGGAGGCGCATGACCGTTCGCGGGCCGCAGCCGCTCTCGGGCTTGTCGCCGGGCGCGGCAGGCGGCCGGGTGCGATTGCCCAGCGCATGAGGCAACGTTAAGATACGCGCCCCGCCAACTTTTTCATCGCCGGTACAGGCCCCCCGCAAGCGCCAAGCGCGTGGGACCCTAAGGCCAACCGGATAGATATAGGGAGACCGAAGATCGACTCTATAGCCCCCCTCAAGAATTTCAGCACCGGCGCATACAGGCTGACCGGAAGGATCGTCGACGCGGCCAGCCAGGAGAAAGTCGGGGCACGCGTGCAGGTACTCGGCTCGCTTGGCGACTATCCGGCCCCTCCGGACGCCATGTGGAAGATCGGCACCGGCGAGCCCTTCTTCTACTCGGACGGGGAGTTCAGTTTCGCAGTCCCCAGGGGCCGCGTCCAAGTAACCGTGGAGCGCGGTATGGAGTACGTTCCGTGGCGCCGCACTATCGATATCGACGAACCCGGCGACGTGCCGGTAAAGATCGAGCTGGAACGCTGGTGCGACCCGGCCGCAGAGGGATGGCACCCGGGCAACCTGCATCTCCACTACAAGGAGTTTGAGGACGACCCCGACCGCCGCATCATGTACGACTCGAGGGTCGAAGACCTGCGAGTGACCGCCCTGAGCTACGTCAAGCGCTGGGATATGAAGTACGCAAGCAACAAGTACGCACCGGGCATGTTGAGAAAGTTCACGGACGACCGGCACTACGTGGAGTGCGGGGAGGAGACCCGCCACTACATGGTGGCCGACTATACGTACGGTTTTGGGCACGTCATGCTGCTGAACCTGCGGAACGTCGTGGAACCGGCAGGCCGGGGCTTGCTCATCGACCAGTTCGCCCCTGAGTACCCGCCGATCAGCTACGCCTGCGACGACACCCACCGGCAGGGCGGCATGGTCATCTGGTGCCACAACGGACACGGCATCGAGTGCTCGGTGGCATCGATCCTCGGCAAGGTGGACGCACTGAGCCTATGGGACGTCTACTGGGAAGAACTGGCCTACGACGCCTGGTACAGGCTGCTGAACTGCGGCATCAGGCTGCCTGCGTCGACCGGCTCGGACTGGTTCCTATGCTCCGGGAATCGCGTCTACACCAAGTCGCAGCCGGAGTTCGACTACAAAAGCTGGTTCCAGGCGCTGAAGGACGGCAGGAGCTTCATCACGAACGGCCCCATCGTGGACATAGCGGCGGACGGTCACAACATCGGCGACACCGTGCAGATCAGCCCAGGCTCCAGCACGACCGCCCGCGTCACGTGGACCTCGCATTACCCCGTCCACAAAGTGGAAGTGATCTCCAACGGAAGACCTGTACACGCCGAGGAGTTTCCTGAAGGGTCCACCAGCGGCGCCTTTGAGTGCAGCGTTGCAGTGACGGGTGACGGCTGGATCGCAGCCCGCATCGGCAGCGACTCGCGGGACA
Organism: Dehalococcoidia bacterium; assembly: GCA_963663555.2. Taxonomy (GTDB): domain Bacteria; phylum Chloroflexota; class Dehalococcoidia; order Lucifugimonadales; family Lucifugimonadaceae. The sequence goes on along the minus strand of CAXXNJ010000004.1, from coordinate 13,526 downwards.
GCTTCGCGCACTCCATCTGGGCGCACACCAGCCCGATATACCTAGACGCCGGCGGCGCCGTCACTCCCGAAAGGCGCGAGTCTGCCGACCTGATCGTCCGCCAAATAGAGGACTCGATAACCTGGCTGCTGGAAGACGGCAAGTTCCACACCGACCAACAGCGGGAAGAGGTCTTCGCCCTATTCAGAGAGGCTCAGGAACGCTACCGGCAACTGGTGAAGTAGTTGTCAATTACGCTGGCGTAGAGATACCCCGCGTCAACGAAGGTAGCGAATCTTTCCACCCAGACCTCACAAAATAATAGGGGGCTCTACAAGGAGCCCCCGTTGACACGCAGCGCCTGACGAGAGGCGCCGATTTCACCAGGCAAGTATCGCACAGCGCCTAGCAGACCGCAAGGCCTGCATATACGGGCCCGGCGGACGCTCTACCGCTTGCCGACGCTGGCGTAGAGATACCCCGCGTCAACGAAGATAGCGAATCTTTCCACCCAGACCTCACAAAAGAAAGAGGGCTCAACGAGGAGCCCCCAGACGAGACGCGGCCCTGACGAGAGGAGCCGATTGAACAAGGCCATTATCATTGATGGCCAAGCCAAATAACGTCACTCACGCGCACTTACCGCTTGGAGCAATCCCCTTGAAGACCACGCTCTCCCGCGCCGAGGCCAGGCGCGTCGCACTGGCGGCGCAGGGGTTCGCAGACGGCAAGCCAACAGGCCGCATCGACTCGCGGCTCTTCGACCGGCTCCTGTCCCGCATCAAGGTCGTACAGCTCGACTCGGTCAACGTGTCGGTGCGTACCCACTACGTGCCGGCCTTCTCCAGGCTGGGCCAATACCGGCTCGACCGCTTTGACAACTACGCCTATTCCAAGCGAAAGCTGTTCGAGGGATGGGGCCACGTGGCCTCACTCATGCCGGTGGAAGACTACCCGCTGATGCGCCACCGCATGGACGAGGCCAACCCGTGGCCCCGCCTGCGCAGCTTCATAAGGGAGAACTCCGGCCTCATAGAGGGCGTCTACGCACAGGTGGCCGAACGGGGGCCGCTGACCGTATCCGACCTGCAAGAACCCGGCCGCCGGAGCGGGCCGTGGTGGGGACTGAGCGACGGCAAGATCGCGCTTGAATGGCTGTTTCAGACGGGCCGGCTCGCGGCGAGCCGGCGTGGCAATTTTGTTCGTCTCTACGACCTAACCGAGCGGGCGATACCGGCCAGCGCCTTGGATATCCCCGCGCCGTCGCGGCAGGATGCGCAGCGCGACCTGCTCAGGCGCTCCGCCCAAGCGCTGGGAGTCGGTACGCTGTCCGACATCGCAGACTACTACCGGATAAAGACTCCGCAGGCCCGCCCAAGGTTGCTGGAACTTGTCGAGCAGGGCGAACTGGTCAAAGCGCGCGTAGAGGGCTGGCGGCAACCGGCTTACCTGTACAGAGAGGCAAAGCTGCCCCGCCAAATAGAGGCCCGCGCTCTACTCAGCCCGTTCGACTCGCTGATCTGGTTCCGGGAGAGGACGGAGCGGCTATTCGACTTCTTCTACCGCATCGAGATATACGTGCCAAAGCCCAAGCGGCAGTACGGCTACTACGTCTATCCGTTCCTGCTAGGCGACGAACTGGTTGCGCGCGTCGATCTGAAGTCGGACAGGGCCGGCGGCGCGCTGATAGTCCGGGGCGCATTCCTGGAAGAGGGCCGGGACGCGGGCGCAGTATCGGCCGCGCTGGCCGCAAAGCTGGCCGAAATGGCGGACTGGCTGGGACTGCAACGGGTCGTCGTCGAACGGCACGGCGACTTGGCAGCCCCGCTTAGATCCGCCGTGCAAAACGTTGCCGCCTATTAATGCAGCCGGACGCGACTGGCAGGCCGTAGCGCCTTAGAATCCCTGCAAGGTCGTTTGTATAGCGCAGTGGAGGCGCCCCATGCAGGAGCTGACACAGTACGTCAACGGTGAATTCGTGCCCGACTCCGAGGCCAAGATCTCGGTGCATGACAGGGCATTCTCGGTGGGAGACGCAGTTTTCGACACCGAGCGCACCTTCGCAGGCAAGGTGTTCCGGCTGCGCGACCACCTCGAGCGGCTCTACAAGACGCTGCACATGGTGCGAATCGACCCAGGCATGTCGATCGACGAGATGCAATCGGCATCGGAAGAGCTGGCGCGGCGCAACGACGCCGTGCGGCCGCCGAATGGCGACTTCTGGGTGACGCAGACGATAACGCGCGGCACGGGATCAGCCATGAAGCCCAGCGCCGCCACGGTCGTCATCAGGATGCACGCAATCGACTTCACATCGCACGCACGCTTCTACGACTCCGGCGCGCACGTGGTATTCCCGACGACGCGCAGGGACCCGCCGCAGGCCCTCGACGCAAGGCTCAAGACCATCAGCCGCATGAACCTCGTCATGGCCGAGATCGAGGCGAAGCAGATGGACCCCGACGCCTACGCCGTCCTCCTGGACGTGGACGGCAACATCGCAGAGAACACCGGCGGCAACTTCTTCGTGGTGACCGACGGCGTGGTGCGTACCGCCAATGCGCGCAACGTACTGGCCGGCATAAGCCGCCGCACCGTACTGGAACTGTCCGAAACGCTCGGCATACCCACCGCCGAGGAGCCGCTGACCCCGTACGACGTGTACAACGCAGACGAGGCGTTCCTGACCACCACCAGCTACTGCGTACTGCCCGTCGGAAAAGTCAACGGCCACCCGCTGCGCTGCGACGTGCCGGGGCCCATTTCCAAGCAACTCCTCTCAGCCTGGTCGGAACTAGTGGGCATGGACATCATCGACCAGGCCATGAGCCACATCCGCTAAGCCGTCCGCCGGGCCATACCTCTACACCGGTCGTTGCGGAGCGCGTCGGTCGATCTGCGAGCGCCCTCCCACCGCCTTTCCCGGCCCCGATCGGGAATCCACATGGCGGGCGCGTGGGCAAGGTGAGCGCGTCCGGCGTCGGTTTGGACGGTCTATTTTTCGGCTAATTGAAAGTTGGATTTTGAATCAGCCGAAAATAAGTGGTAGAATCGCCCCATGCCGGTCCAGAGAGATCTCACAGCCACACTGAAGGAGGCGGCCCGAAGGTCGCCGGCCGTAACCCTCACCGGGCCTCGTCAAAGCGGCAAGACCACTCTGTGCCGGGAGGTGTTTCCCCAGCACAGTTACGTGAGCCTGGAGGCGCCGGACGTGCGCGCATTTGCCTCCGAGGACCCTCGCGCCTTCTTGGCCCGCTTCCCGGACGGGGCCATCATCGACGAGGTGCAGCACGTCCCGGAGCTTCTGTCCTACCTGCGGATCATCATTGATGATGATCCGCGACCGGGCCGCTGGATACTGACCGGCTCACAGAATTTCTCTCTGTCGAAGTCGGTGAGCCAGTCCCTGGCAGGCCGGACGGCAGTACTCAATCTGCTTCCCCTTGCCCGCGGCGAGGCGGTGCAGTTCGCTCAGCATCCTCAGAGTCTGGAGGAGACCCTATTCACCGGCGGCTACTCGCGCATATTCGACAAGTCTCTCAGCCCATCGGAGTGGCTCCGCTCATACGTGGCCACCTATATCGAGCGGGACGTGAGGACGATCACCAACGTCGGCGACCTGGGCGCCTTCCAGCGTTTCGTGGAGTTGTGCGCCGGGCGCACGGCGCAGTTGCTGAACTTCTCTTCGCTTGCCGATGACAGCGGAGTGTCGCAGCCCACCGCCAAGGCTTGGCTCAGCATACTGGAGGCCAGCTTCATCGTCTTTCGCCTGCCGCCATTCCACGTCAACCTAGGCAAGCGCCTGGTGAAGATGCCCAAGTTGCATTTCTACGACACCGGCCTGGTCTGCTGGCTCATAGGCATCCGGGAGCCGGATCAACTGCGCACACATCCCCTGCGGGGGGCCATATTCGAGACGTGGGTGGTCTCGGAAATCGCCAAGCGGCGCATGAACTTGGGTGAAACGAGGGGCCTGTACTGCTATAGAAGCAGGGACGGCGCCGAGGTCGACCTGCTCATCGAGCATCCCTCAGCCTTTTCGCTGATCGAAGCCAAGTCATCGCAGACGCCATCGGCGAGCCTCTTCCACGGAGTGCGCCGGGTCAGGCGGCAGCTGGCAGGCTCTCACCTCCCGTGCGACGCAACGGTGGTATTCGGCGGCGATCAGTTCCAGGACAGGACGGAAGGACGGATAATACCCTGGAACAGTTTGTACGCAGCGTCCGGTGCGTGGGCGACTCCTAGGGGCCATGCCGAGCCCTCCTCGCCGGGCGCATGACCCCGATGGAAACGCCTGCAATGGCAAACTTATATTTTTCGGCTAATTGAAAGTTGGATTTTGAATCAGCCGAAAAACAGGCATCCCCGACCACCACAACGCGCGCCATCACCCTCACACTTCCGCTATTCCGGCCCCTATACCGCCATTCCCGGCCCCGATCGGGAATCCACAGGCGGGCGCGGCGTCAGTCCGGCTCGGCGGAATCGCCGAATAGCCTGACCAGGCGTTCGTGGTCCTCGGCGGGCAGCGACGGCGTTTCGAGGGCCCTGGCGTTGGCCTCTAGGTGCTCGATGTTCGACGTGCCGGTGAGCACGGTCGATACCGCGGGATGGTCTGCGCCGAACTTGTAGCCCGCCGAGATGACGGATTCGACGTCGCCCCTAATCAGCCAGTCGAACGGCCCTTCGTCCGGCAGGTCGTCCTGTGCGATCAGCCCGTCGCGCTTCCACTTCGCCACGACCTGCTCAGGGCGCCCGGGCCGCGTCAGCGACAGCCGCACGGCCGCCATGTTTATCACTCCGGCGTTGTGCTCGATGGCCAGCGGGAACACCTCTTTGGCGGCCCCCTGGTTCAGGAACCCGTACTTGAGCATGATGGTGTCCCACAGCCCGGCGCTCTCCCGCAGGGCCTTGACCGCGCCTTCGTGACGCGGCTCCGACCGGAGCGGAAAGGTGATGCCGATGAAGCGCACCTTGCCCTGCTCCTGTAGCGCCTTCAGCGTCGGGTAGTACCGTTCCACCACGACGTCATGCCCAGCGGCGCCGATGCCGTGGAACTGCATGACGTCGACGTGGCCGGTGCGCAGGCGGCGGAGACTTCGTTCGGTGGACTCGGCGAGACCGATGAGGTCGTCGCGCCCCTCGGTCAGTCCCCCCACCGGCGGGCCCCACTTTGTGGCGACGTAGTAATCGTCCCGGCTCACGCCCTCCAGCGCATCGCCCAGCCACTCCTCCGAGTTGCCGTAAGCCTCTGCGCTGTCGAAGAAATTGACGCCGAGGTCCAACATTCGCCTGACCAGCCGCCGCCTGCCCGCGCGGTCGACGCCAGTGCGCGCGCCGAACTGGCTAGGCCCGCCGGTGCCGTAGCTGAGCAGTGAGACCTCTAGGCCGGTGCGGCCAAGCGTTCTGTAAAGCATGATTCCGCTGATAGATTACATAGAGTCGGCGGCCTGTTGCCAGTGGCCGTGGCCAGTTGCCAGTAGGATTCGCAGGGGCGCCCCGGCCGGAATCGTAGGGTCGTCCTACGACAGGAACCGTAGGGGTGTCCTACGACAGGAACCGTAGGGGCGATCCCTTGTGGGCGCCTTCCGTAGGGGCGACCCCTTGTGGGCGCCTTCCGCAGGGGCGATCCCTTGTGGGCGCCTTCCGTAGGGGCGACCCCTTGTGGGCGCCTGGGCGGGGCGCGACGTCAGGGCGCGCGATGTTACCCGCCACGACGTCATTCCCGGCGCCCTTCTCCGTCATTCCCGTGGAAACGGGAATCCAGAGGGACGTGGGCACGGCGCGCGGTTCGTGGCGTCGCGCGTGTTGGTGGGAGGCGATTCCCCCCGCCGTTCCCCGCCAGGCGCCCACAAAGGATTGCCCCTGCGGGGTATGTTACGGATTGCCCCTGCGGGGTATGTCCGGTGGATTCCCGTTTTCACGGGAATCACCATGGCCTTGCTAGGCCGCACAAGGTGATGAAAATGGGGCGACGCCGAACACCAACGCGCGCGCCGTTAACAACGAACATGGAGGCGCGACGCGCGCGAAGACCCCCATCTCAATCTTCCCCCGCCTGCGGGGGAAGAGGTAAGAGTGGATTCCCGTTTGCGCGGGAATGACGATAAGGAGGCGGGGGAAGAGGTAGGAAAGTTTCTTCCCCCTTCAGGAGGGAAGGGATAAGAGGGGATGTCCCATACGGTTCATGTCACAAGGGACGCCCCTATGGTTATGAGATAGGCTAGGCCGCTCAGCCGGCCACGCCCGCACGAGCGCAGGAGCGTCGTAATGAAGATCCAGGACATCGAGACATTCATCGTTCACACGCCGTTGAGCAAGAACTGGGTGTTCGTCAAGATCACTACGGACAACGGCATCGTGGGCTGGGGCGAGGCCTACACGCAGCACGACCGCGACACGGCGATCACTGCTCACGTGGACGAGATGAAGCGCTACCTCGTGGGCCGCGACCCGATGCAGATCGGCCACTTCCGGCGCTGGGCCTACGAGGACATGTTCCTCAAGCGCGGCTCGATGGACGTCTACAGCGCCGTCAGCGGCCTGGAGATCGCCATGTGGGACGTCACCGGCAAGGCCCTCCACCAGCCGGTCTACAACCTGCTCGGCGGTGCGCTGCGGCCCGTGCTGCGCGTCTACGGCGGCGGGGCCGCAGGCGACACGCCGGAGGAGTGCGCCAACAGCGCGCTGGCATCGGTCAAAGCCGGCTACGACGCGCTCAAGTTCGACCCCTTCCCAGGCCCATGGCGGTCGTTCGTCGACGACGCCGACCTGGAGCTGGCGGCTGCGAAGGTCGGCGCGGTGCGGGAGGCCGTCGGGTCGAGGGTGGAGATACTCGTCGAGGTGCACCGCCGGCTGTCGCCAATCGAGGCCATCAAGGTTGGCCGGATGATCGAGAAGTACCGGCCCTACTGGTTCGAGGAGCCATGCCCGCCGGAGAACATCCGCGGCATCGCCGAGGTGAAGAACGCCCTCAACATACCCGTCACCATCGGCGAGGCGCTGTACGGCAGGCGCGGCTTCGTGGAGGTGTTCGAGCGCAGGGCCGCCGACTATATCAACCCCGACATCTCAAACACCGGCGGCATACTGGAGATCGTGCAGATAGCCGCCATGGCGGAGGCGTACGACGTGGGCGTATCCCCGCACGGGGCCAACAGCGCGGCGCTGTCGTTCGCCGCCGGCGTGCAGGCCTCCGCCGTAATGCCAAACTTCCTCATCTACGAGTACCCGCACGCCCTGCAGGAGGTCTGCAAGGAGTTCACCGTCAACCCCCTAATCCCGCAAGACGGCTACGTCGAGCTCCCAACCGAGCCGGGCATCGGCATAGAGATCGACGAGGCCAAGCTCGCCAAGTTCGCCTACCACCGCAACCCCCCCAGGCCGCTGAGAACGCTGGAAGACGAGCGCAAGTACCACGTTGCCGGCGTGTCGCCGGCACGGGGGGCTGATTGACTATGAAGAAGGACGTTAGCGAACTGCCGCCCGACGTGCAGGAGCAGGTAAGGGCGTTGGAGGCCCTGCCCGACGACCGGATCGACACCACCGACGCACCGGAGATCCTCGACCGGTCCGACGCCAGGCGCGGGGTCTTCCACCGGTCCGTGACGGTCGCGGATACCAGACGGACATCAACGGAGCGCTCCGCGAGCACGTCCTGAGGACGGCACGTTCCGGCCAGTAGCCCCAGTCCTGCCGCTCATAGGCTAGAATCCGGCTCGTTCGCCATCCCGCACGCGAGCGGAGCGGTTCACTGCCAACCGGGGGACCGGCTGTTGCCTGCTCCGGAATTCAAGGATGACCGGCATATCTACGGGCCATGACCAACAGTAATTCCCAAGCGCACCTCGACATGGTGTATGACGGCCCGGCCCTTGCCGACGGGTCGATGAACGTTCGCGACTTGGCGCCGGCCATGATGGCCCTCGGCAGCTTCTTCGAGGCGGCCAACAGGGTCACGAACGGGGAAAGAGCCTCGGTCAGCGTCAACGTGCGGGCAACCTCCGCCGGTTCATTCAACATCTCCTTTGAGGTTGTGCAGAGCCTGCAGATGGCTGACATACTTGGAGCCGAACTCGGCGATTTACTGACTACGGCCAATGCAATTAAAGCATTGCTAATCGGTGGGAGCGTGGGACTCCCGACTGGACTTATCGAGCTGATTAAGTGGCTGAGAGGCAGAAAGCCGAAGGTTGAAAAAGTCAATGATGAGCTCTACAAGCTCACCATTGATGATGAGACCTACGAAGTCCCCATACAGTTATTGCGCATGTATCAGCAAGCAAAGATCCTCCGAAGCATCCGAGACATGGTGAAACCGGTAAGAGAGCCAGGTATAGACCGCCTGATGCTACGTGAAGCCGGTGAGACCGTTCAGGAGGTTAACAAAGACGACGTAGAGGCGTTTGAAATACCGGAATACCAGGACCTCATCCTAGACGATACACGGCGCTACGCCTTCTCAATCATTAGCCTTGCTTTCAAGGAAGACAACAAATGGCGTTTAACGGACGGTGAGAACACCTTCTCGGTGTCGATGGAAGACGAGGAGTTTCAGCGCAGGGTGGATAACAACGAAATAGCCTTTGCCAAAGGGGATGTATTGGTGTGCGACTTGCGTACAATCCAGTGGCAAGTCGAGGATGGGGTCAAGTCTGAGTACGAAGTTGTCAAGGTCGTGGCGCATAGACCGGCCAGGCAACTTCACCTATTGGATGAGGGCGAGTAGGCCATGCCTACCCTAGACTTCAAGGGCAAACAGCATATCTACGCCCATCACCTGACGGTCCCTTACCGGTCGCTGGTTCCCGACGCGTCCCGCTCCCTGAACGCGGCCGATGCCGACGACAACCTCATCATCCACGGGGACAACCTGCACGCGCTCAAGGCCCTGCTCCCCCGGTACGCCGGGCGCGTCAAGTGCATCTACATAGACCCGCCGTACAACACCGGCAACGAGGGGTGGATGTACAACGACAAGGTCAACAGCCCGCTCATGAGGCAGTGGCTGAAGGACAACGGCCCCGTAGACAACGAGGACCTGGAGCGACACGACAAGTGGCTCTGCATGATGTGGCCGCGACTCCACCTGCTCAAGGAACTGCTGTCCGACGACGGAGTGATCTTCGTATCGATCGACGACAACGAGCAGCACCACCTGCGGATGCTGATGGACGAGATTTTCGGGGAGGAGAATTTCTTTGTGTCGCTTGCACGGAGAGCGATGCATACGGTTCGTAATTCCAGTAAAGACTTCAATATGAATACCGACTATGTTTTGGTTTACGCGAGAGACAAGTCATGGCACGGTGAAGACAAAAGTCGATACATTCGATATGTTTCCGATAAGTCGGCAAACTATCCCTACGACGATGAAGATGGTAGAGGCAGGTATAAGTTAGACCCAATCAACGCACGCAACTACTATGAGCCGTACACTTTTACTTTTTCAAATGGAACGGAATGGTCGCCACCTTCCGGCAGTTATCCTCGATACTCGCAAGAGAGGTTACGCCGGATGGAGGAAGAAAGTAGGCTTGATTTCTCCGGCACTGAACCAAGGGCAAAGCGATATCTTTCCGACGTACAAGAAGGACAGCCGCCGGATGCCTTCCTATCTCCAGATATCGTTGGCTTCAATGCGGACGGCACGCGCGAATTGCGTGACATCTTTGGCGAAGGAGGGATCTTTCCTCAACCTAAGCCAACTAAACTCGTTAGGTTCTTGATGGAGATACTACGCAGTCCAAACGCCCTCGTCCTCGACTCATTCGCCGGCTCCGGCACGACGGCCCACGCCGTGCTCGCGCTCAACAAGGAGGATGGCGGCAACCGTAAGTTCATCCTGGTGGAGTGCGAGGACTACGCCGACACCGTCACCGCCGAGCGGGTGCGGCGGGTTATCAACGGCGTCCCCGGCGCCCGCGATAAGTCGTTGCGCGAAGGCTTGGGCGGCTCGTTCACCTACTCCACGCTCGGCGACCCGATGGAACTGGAAGGGATGCTGACGGGCGATGCGCTGCCCGACTTCCAGTCGCTCGCCGCCTACCTGCTGCACACTGCGTCCGGCCTGTCCGCCGGGCCGGGCGCGCTGTCGCCGCAGGGAGAGGACGGCCTCTTCTATTCCACGGAGAAGCTCGACTACCACCTGTTGTATGAGCCTGACCTTGAGTGGCTGTGCAGCGATAAGGGCATGTTGAACCGTAGTCGCGCCAGGCGCATCAGCGCTGCTAGCCGGGGGCAGGGCAAGCGGGCCATCGTCTTCGGGCCGGGCAAGTACATCACGCAGCGTGACCTGACGACGATGGGCATCACGTTCTGCCAGCTGCCCTACGAATTGCACACGGCCAAGGTTTAACCGTGGAACTGAAGGAATACCAAGCCGATACCCTGACGGCCTTCGTTCGCTGGCGTGATGCGTTGGCTACGGCACGGCAGGAATCCGAGACTGCCATAGCGGCGCTCCAAGCAGCCGGCATTGGAGTTACGGAGGACATTCGCAACTATCCCAAGACTGCTTGGCGGAAACTGAAGGAATCGGGCGGCGTTGCCGAAAGCGCCGGCGCTTACGTGAGCCGTACCGATGAAGCGGGCAGGCCCATCCCGCACGTCTGCTTCAAGGTTCCCACCGGCGGCGGAAAGACGCTGCTGGCGGCCGCGGCGCTGGAACGGCTCAACCGGCACACCGGCTTGACCCTGTGGGTAACGCCGACGCGCGCGATATATGAACAGACGAAGACGGCGCTGAGAAACAGGGAGCACCCCTACCGGCAGATGCTGGAACGGGCCAGCGGCGGTCGCGTCAAGCTGCTTGAAAAAGACGACCTCTTCACCTGCGCCGACGTCGCCAACTACCTTTGCATAATGCTGCTGATGCTGCCGGCGGCGAACAGGCAGAAGGGCCGGGAGTTCCTGCGCATGTTCCGCGATTCCGGCCGGTATCCCACCCTCTTCCCCGATAGCGACGACGCACTGGGCGACGCCAAACTGCTCAATGAGCATCCCGACCTGGAGCGCTCTTTCGAGAACGGCCCGGTCAAGCACAGCCTGTTCAACGTCTTCAAGATGCTGCGGCCCGTCGTCGTGCTGGACGAGGCGCACAAGGCCTACGGGGCGCGCAATCAGCAATCTAACGAAGAGTTCGCGCGCTCGGTCAACCGCCTCGATCCCAGCCTCGTCATAGAACTTTCGGCAACGCCCAACCGCGGCATCAGCAACCTGCTGGTCGACATCACCGGCGTAGAGCTGAAGCAGGAGGAGATGATCAAGCTGCCGGTGCAGGTGAAGTCGTCCACCAACGCCGACTGGCACAACACCCTGGCGGAGGCGCACGACGAACTGGAGAAGCTGGACGCCGAGGGCGTTTCTCTTGAGAACAGCGAGGGGCGCTACATCCGGCCCATTGCAGTCGTCAGGGTAGAGCGCACCGGCAAGGACCAGCGGGACGGCGAGCGGATTCACGCCGAGGACGTGCGCGAGTACCTGGTGCAGAACCTCGGCGTCGCCGCCAGCGCCGTAGCGGTCAAGTCGTCGGACCTGGACGAACTGCGCGGCGTAGACCTGCTGTCGCCATTCTCGCGGGTGCGGTGGATCATCACCAAGGCCGCGCTGATGGAGGGCTGGGACTGCCCGTTCGCCTACGTGCTGGTGATGCTTGACAACACGCGGGCGCAGCGGGCGCTCACGCAGCTGGTCGGCCGGGTAATGCGGCAGCCCCACGCGCGGCGGACGGGCATCGAGGCGCTGGACCAGTGCTACGTCTACTGCTGCAACGTCGACGTAGGAGTGGCGGTGGGCCAGGTGAAGAACGGCTTGGAGCAGGAAGGGCTGACCGGCCTGGGCGACATGGTGATGAGTGAGTCGTCGGGTGTGGAATGGGTTCCTTTACAGCGACGCAAGAGATTTCGCAGCGAGGACATCTTCCTGCCGTACGTCCTGCACAAAGAGGGCTCGGATTGGGTCGAACTCGACTACCAGAGCCACATCCTGCCCGCAATCGATTGGGCGGCCATAAAGGCTCCCGACCCTCAGAGCAGCCTGCCCGACCGTGCCAGGTGGCAGTGGGCGACCGTTGACGTCGGAGACGCCCTTCCGGTCTTCCACGCCGAGCGGGAGTTGTACATCGACAAGACGGTGCAAGTATCGTGGTTCGCCCGGCGCCTGGGAGACGTGATTCCGAATCCGTGGCAGGCGAGCCGGGTAGCCGCCGAACTGGTGAAGAAGCTGAGGGAGGCGGGAGATTCCGACGACGATATTCACGACCGGCGGTCGTACTTGTCTTTTGCGCTGCGGGAGTACGTGACGGACGCGGTGGAGAAGCAGGCCGAGACGATCTTCAAGTGCAAGATGGGACTTGGCGAGATCGACTTCACCCTAGAGGCCGGCCGGCCCAATTTCCGCATGGTGGATACGTATGAAGTCCCCGCGACCGGCGGGCTATTGGCCGGTAAGGATCACCGGGCGATGCAGATCAGCCTGTTTGAGCCGGTGTACGAACGCCAATTCGATAGCGACTTGGAACGCAACTTCGCCCGTTACCTCGACGAGCAGAAGGCACTCCGCTGGTGGCACCGCGTAGCCGTGCGCCAGCGCGGGGACTACTACCTGAAAGGCTGGAAACAGGACCGCATCTGGCCGGACTTCGTGGCCATGGGAGGGGAGACGGCAGGCCAGCCTCACCTACTGGTCTTCGAAATCAAGGGTGAGCACCTGCGCGACAACCCCGATACCGATTACAAGCGGCAGGTACTCGACACGCTGCAAAATGCGTTCAACTGCGGAAGGATGACGATAAAGGACGGCCCCGCAAAGGGCACGTTCAGGCTGGTGTTCAGCGAGAACGAGTTCCCGAAGGCGCTGGACAACCTGCAAGACGTGTACAACGTCAGGTCCTAGCGGCGGGGCCGCGCAGGTGGAGGTCGCCGGCGCGGTTGGCATCACGCGGAGACTCCGGTCAACCCTGTTTCTAGCGTAGGGCATCGTTGGTGCATGAATCACCGGACATAGAGCGGCAGGCTGGGAGCGACGGCAGATCTGTGGCGGTCTGCCTGGCGGGCGTCGCCATATCTCTCATCCTGGTTGGCGCGGTTAGCGGCACGCTGGCGCGGCACGTCGTGCAGATTGTTCCGGTGGTGTTGGCCCTGGCGGTCGTGCTGAGACGACCGGCCATGGGCGCATGGGCCGCCATAGCGGTCTTCACGGTCTGGATTGTCGTAATGGCGGCAATCTGGCTCTATCTGCTTGGGCTGTCATACGTCGCCGAGGGGAGCTACTCGGCTTTTGAAGTGGCCTTGACCATCGTGATTGCGGCGTGCTCGGCGTGGGGCGTGCACAAGGCTGTGCTGGCCGGCAGCGCGACCCCCCTGCTGGCCCGTACCGCTGCGATACTGACCGGCCTCGCAATTCAATCGGCATTCCTAGCCGTGAGTTTCCGGTTCTCCGTGTGAAAGTGCAGCCCGGGGCCGCCCTTTCCGTAGGGGGCGATCCCTTGTGGCCGCCCGCCCCGCAGGGGCGTCCCCTCCTACCTCTTCCCCCGTCTGCGGGGAAGA
>CAXXNJ010000003.1:0-403275 GCA_963663555.2 Dehalococcoidia bacterium | reverse complement strand
CTGGCGGCAAGGATTCGAGAAACGCCCGGCTGGCGTCCGTCATGCGTCTTATGGCGTCTACTTGTGTCATGGTGTGATTCCTGTTAGTCCCCCGCAGGGGAAAAGGCGGCCAACTTCCTGAATACCGGCAGGGTAACCTCTGCGGCCCTGCGTGGCGAGTGTCGAAAGCCCACGCGCCGCCCCGCGCTTCTACTTGCGCCGTGGTAGATTCCCATCACGGCAGGAGACCCCGCCGGCCGTTCGCGCCGGAATCCCCGACCACTTGCAAATGATCAAGCTAAGCCTCCAATCGCTCTCATACAGGGACACCGCGCTGGCGGGCAAGATCGACCTGCTCGGCATTATCCGGCGCGCTGCGGAACTGCGCCTCGACGGCGTAGACCTGCACAGCGGGCAGTTCGCATCGACCGACCCCGATTACCTGGAAGAGATCAAACTCTTGGCCCTGAGAGGCGGGCTGCACATATGCTACGTCGGCGTAAGCAACGACTTCGGCAAGACAGGAGCCGACTTGGATCGGCAGGAAGACAACGTGGCCTACTGGGTGGACGTGGCCGCCTCGATGGGCGTCCCGATGGTGCGCGTTTTCGGGGCATGGGTTCCCGACGGCGAGGATGAAGAGTCGGTATGGCCGCGTCTGATAGACGCAACGCGCAGGGTGACGGCCTATGCCCGCTCGAAGGGCGTCGTCCTGGGGCTACACAACCACAACCACGGCTGCATACCCGCCACGGGCAGGCAGGTGCTCAAGCTGTTGGACGCCGTCGATGACCCCTACTATTCGCACATTCTCGACACCGGACAGTACCGCGGCTCACCCGGCGCATCGTTCGGCGAGCGAGGCGTGGAGGACGAAACGGAGGACTTCTACGGCTCTATAGAGTTGTCGGCGCCCCGGGCGGTACACGTTCGGGCTAAGGTGTACCGTATCCGTTCGGGAGAAGAGGCCTGGCTGGACTACGACCGGATCATGCCTATCCTGAAGCGGTGCGGCTTCAACGGCTGGATGTCGGTAGTCTATGAAGGACAGGACGACCTGGACGAGGAGACGGCAGCGCCGATGGCGGCCGAATTCTTGAGGAAGACGCTCAAACGACACGGCACGTGAGGCAGGCTCGCACGCCGGTAAACGGAGGTTTGAATTGGGCAAGTACTACGATGAAGCAGCCATTCCGGACGAGTTGCGCCGGGGCTACGACGTCTACGACCGTATCGGCAGCCTGGGCATCGAGCTAGGCTCTTTCGAGGACAGCGTAACGTCGCTCAAGGGCGCAGGAATCGCAGGGGTCGTCTTCCACGATTCCGGGCTGACCTACCTGTCGGGAGCCGGCGGCGGTGAACGCCAGATGAACGACGACCCCGACCGCGTCAAGCACGGCCAGCAGGCCGCGTCCGACATCGCCGACTCGATGCTGTCGCGGCTGCACTGGGCCATCACCTGCGGCGGAGAAGGCGGAGACCTGAACGACGTTCTATACACCGTCAAGGCGCTCGGCATGGTCGTCGCGACCGACGTGGAGTTCAACTCCGCCCCGGCCGTCGTCAACGGGTTCTCATTCCGCTGGCAGTCGGTGTTCGGCGGTGGAATGGGCGAATTCGCCGTAGACGGTGAGGACGAAGGCGGCTACGCCGGGGTCCACGCAAGAAGCGCCATCGGCGGATTTACCGGCAGGTTCTCGCTGGAACCGGAAATCATCGTCGCCATACCGCCCGCGCTGGCGCGGGACATCATCGCCAACCGCGGCTGGGTCTTCCCTCTGCCCCCGGCAATGATGAACAAGGTGACCGCCGCGAGGTGCTAATAGGGAAAACGGCAGTCCCGGCAAATCGGAGTGACGGCGAAATCTAGGGCTACCGTCCCTCGAACTTGGGCCTGCGCCTATCGACGAAGGCGGAACGGCCTTCTCTGAAGTCCTCGGTGTCGAACACCCTGAACTGAAGAGACCGTTCCGCCTCCGTCAGCGTCTCAATGCCGGGTTCGGCGGCGATGCGCCGGATCATCGCCTTGTGGTCTTCGTGCGAAATGGGAGCGCCGCGAGCGATCTCGTCCGCCAACCGGGTCACCTCTCGCCCGAGGTCGCCGGGAGCCGTGACGGCGGTAATCAGCCCCATCCGCAGCGCCTCCTCGTGCCCAACTATCCGGCCGCTCAGTACGAGGTAGCTGACGGCGGACTGCCCGGCCACGGCAATCATGCGCCGCAGCTCGTTCCAGCCGGCCACTATTCCGAGGCGCGCTACGGGCACGCCGAATCGAGACCCTTCCGAGGCAATGCGAATGTCGGTCGCGGCTGCCAGCTCCAGGCCGCCGCCGACGCATACGCCGCGGATCATCGACACGGTCGGCTGGGGCATCTTCTCTACGGCGCTCAGCGCGCCCTCGAAGGCATAGGCATATCCCCTGGCGCTGGCGGAGTCGTGCCGGTGCGCCGCAAAGTCCTTTATGTCGGCGCCCGACGAAAAGGCCCGCTCACCCGCGCCGCGCAGCGTCACGCAACGCACTGAGCGGTCGGACGCAAGCGCCGTGAACGCGTCCGTCAACTCGCGCCACGCCTGGAGGTCTATCGCGTTAAGACTTTCGGGACGATTGATCGTCACGGTGGCCACCGCCCCGTCCTGGCTCACTATGATCCGGTCGGTTGCACTCACGAATAATTCCTCATCGCTCCAAATCCGCTTTGCTCCGTCAAGATGGCAGGATAACCCGCATCGCCTCCCTGCCGGAGCCCGGAGCCCCGCACACCCTGGAACCGGGTTTAGAATTGGGGAATGCACGCACTCATCACCGGCGGCAGCGGTTTTCTCGGCAGGGCCCTCACGCGGCGGCTACTGGAACGCGGCGATCAAGTCACGCATCTCGTGCGCCGCACGGCAAGGACTGGCGGACCCGTACGTGAGGTTCGCTGGAATCCCGCCGACGCCGGCTCCGTCAACGCAGACGAAATCGGCAGCGTGGACGCCGTATTCAACTTCGCCGGCGCCAACGTCGCCAAGCGTTGGACGAAGGCTTACAAGCGCCTGATCGCCGACAGCCGCATCGTCACCACGCGCAACCTGGTAAACGTCCTCGGGCAGCTGCCAAAGCCACCCGGAGTCCTCATCACCGCATCCGGGCTGGCCATCTACGGAGACCGCGGCGACGAGCCGCTTACCGAGTCCAGCAGCCCCGGCCCCGGTTTCCTCTCCGGCGTGGCCATTCCCTGGGAAAAGGCGACCGCCGACGCTGCGAGCATCGGCTGCCGCGCGCTGACCGCCAGATTCGGAATGGTGATGAGCGCGCACGGCGGCGGGCTGCCCGCACTGGTCAAGCCGTTCCGGTTCGGCGCAGGCGGACGGCTGGGAAACGGACGACAGTGGACAGCGTGGATTCACCTGGATGACGCGATCAGCGCGCTGCTCTTCATGGCGGAGACGCCGGAACTGACGGGGCCGGTGATCGTGACCGCACCGGGGCAGGTCCGCAATGCCGAGTTGTCGAGGGCGATTGGGCAGGTGATGCGCAGGCCCTCGTTCCTATGGATGCCGGGCATAGCCGCCCGCCTGCTGCTGGGACAGTACGTCCAAGAATTGGCGCTCGCCAGCGCAAGGGCGACGCCCCAAAAGCTGTTGCAGGCCGGGTTCACGTACCAATACCCGGAACTGCTGCCCTGCCTCGAACGGGAACTTGGACAGCGCTAGGCCCGCGTCCACCGACGGGCGCTTCCGGCTTATCCGGCTTCCGCCATCATACGGCGCAGTACGTACGGCAACAGCCCGCCGTGCTGGTAGTACTCCGCCTCGATGGAGGTGTCCACCCGCACCAGCGCTTCGAACGACTTGACGCTTCCGTCATCCGCAACCGCTCTCACCTCGACGGTCGATCCAGGCTCCAGGGTATCCCCCGAATGGGCAATGTCGTAGGACTCCCTGCCCGTAAGTCCGAGGGAAGCGGCATTTTGGCCCCCAACGTACTGTAGCGGCAGGACGCCCATGCCCACCAGGTTGGCCCGGTGGATGCGCTCGAAGCTCTCGGCAATGACGGCGCGGACGCCCAGCAGCATCGGCCCCTTGGCCGCCCAGTCCCGGGAGCTGCCGGTGCCGTATTCCTTGCCTGCCAGCACGAGCAGCGGCACGCGCTCCTCCGCATACCGCTCGGCAGCGTGGTAGACGCGCATCAACTCGCCGTCCGGCAGGTGCACCGTCCAGTCACCCTCCTCATCGGGCGCCAGCAGGTTGCGAAGGCGGATGTTGCCGAACGTGCCGCGCACCATCACGTTGTGGTTGCCGCGACGGGAGCCGTATGAGTTGAAGTCACGGCGCGGCACGTCGTTGCCGATCAGGAACTGGCCGGACGGCGCGCTCGGCGGAATGCTGCCCGCGGGAGATATGTGGTCGGTCGTCACCGAGTCTCCCAGCATCACCAGCACGCGCCCGCGCTCTATGTCCTCACGCGGGGCCGGGTGTTCCGAAAAGTCCTCGAAGAAGCTCGGACGCTGGATGTAGGTGGAGCCGCGATCCCAATTGAACCTCACGCCTTCCGGCGCCGGCAGCTTGCGCCAGTCCTCCGGCCCTTCGAAAACATGGCCGTACTGCTCCCGGAACAGTTCCGCTCCCAACGCGCCTGCAACCGTGTCGGCTATCTGCCCCTGGCTCGGCCAGATGTCGCGCAGGTAGACGTCCTGACCGGATGCCCCTACTCCTATGGCGTCGTTCTGCAAATTGAGGTCCATGTGGCCGGCCAGCGCGTAGGCCACCACCAGCATCGGCGACGCAAGGTAGTTCGCCTTCACCTGCGGGTGGACGCGGCCCTCGAAGTTGCGATTGCCGCTCAGCACTCCGGCCGCTACCAGCTGGTGGTCGTCAATCGCTTCGGCAACGGGCTGGGGCAACGGGCCGGAGTTGCCGATGCAGGTAGTACAGCCGTAACCCACCGTCTGGAATCCCAGGGCGTCGAGGTCTTCGTCCAGACCGGCCGCTTCCAGGTAACGTGTAACGACCGTAGATCCCGGCGCCATGCTGGTCTTCACCCACGGCTTCCGGCTTAGCCCAAGCTGGCGGGCGTTGCGGGCCAGCAGTCCGGCGCCGATCATCACCGACGGATTGGAGGTGTTGGTGCAACTCGTGATGGCGGCAATCACCACCGACCCGTCGCTCACAGTCGCAGATTCTCCGTCTACCTCGACCTGCACTTCCCCGTTGGGCCCATTCACCCCTTCCCTTGCCGGAAATGACGCACGGAAGTTGGCCCCGGCGTCGCCCAGCGCAACGCGGTCCTGTGGACGCTTCGGCCCGGCCATGCTGGGAACTACCGAGCCGAGATCGAATTCCACCGTCTCGGTATAGCCCGGCTCCGCGCCCACTTCATGGAACAGCCCTTGGGCCTTCGAGTAGCGCTCAACCAGCTCGACCGTGGCGTCGGGCCTGCCGGTGTTGCGCAGGTACCTGAGCGACTGTTCATCTACGGGAAAGAATCCGCAGGTTGCGCCGTACTCCGGCGACATGTTGCTGATGGTCGCCCTATCGGCCACCGGCAGAAACTCCAGGCCGGGGCCGAAGAACTCCACGAACTTCTCCACCACGCCCAGCGCCCGCAGCATCTGCGTCACCGAAAGTACGAGATCGGTCGCGGTCGCGCCTTCCGGCATGACGCCGGTGAGCCTGACTCCCACGACCTCCGGCACGAGCATGTAGTAGGGCTGTCCCAGCATCACGGCCTCTGCCTCTATGCCGCCGACGCCCCAGCCCAGCACGCCAAGCCCGTTGATCATCGTCGTGTGCGAGTCGGTGCCAATGCACGTGTCGGGATAGGCCAGCGTCCTGCCGCCGCCGGTGGAGGTGAGCACGCCCGCCGCAAGGTACTCCAGGTTGACCTGGTGAACGATGCCCGTGCCGGGAGGAACGACTCGCAGGTTGTCGAAAGCCCCCTGCGACCACTTGAGCAGTTGATACCGCTCGACGTTTCGCTCGAATTCCCTCTCTATGTTGGCAGCCAGCGCGCCCGCCGAGTTGAAGTAGTCAACCTGCACCGAGTGGTCGATCACGAGGTCGGAGCGCACGATGGGATTGATCATCGACGGATCGCCTCCCCTGCCGTGCACTGCGTCGCGCATCGCGGCAAGGTCTACTATGCAGGGCACGCCCGTGAAGTCCTGCAACACCACGCGGCCCGGCATGTAAGGGAATTCCTTCTCAGGGCGCCGTTCGGGGCGCCATGACGCCACTTGCTCGACGTGTTCAACGGTGGCAGGGCCTAGGTGGGCGTGGCGCAGAGCGTTTTCCAAGAGGACGCGTACTGAAAACGGGGTCGCGTCCAGGTCCAATAGGCCCGCGTCGTCGAGCGAAGCCAGCGAGTAGTACTCGACCGGCCCCTCAGAAGTAGCCAGCGCGGTCAGCGCGCCAAGATGATCTTTCCGTGTCATTGTTGGCCCCGATTTCCTTGCCCTGTCGCAGTGGTTCTTAACGTGAGCGTTCCTAGGAGCGTTCGCAAGGCGCCCTGCCCGTCCGTCAGCCCGTCAATCACTCTACCATCTTCATGCCTTTTTCAATTCAACTCAATTTCACAGCGCCCGCTCCTTACTACATCCAAATCCGCTGGCAGTTAGCATAGGGCCGGAATACGGGGGGGGCAAAGAAGGCGCCCACAAGGGATCGCCCCTACGGAGGGCGGCAAGACGGGGACGGAGTGAACTGACATGGAGATCGGCAGGCTAAGGGCCAGCAAGGTGCTTGAATCGCTGAGGCGGCAGCAGGTTACGCACGTGATCGCGCTGCCGGACTCCGAGACCAGGCACATGTACGACGCCCTAGTGCATGAACCGTCCATCGAGATGATTCCCATTGCCAGGGAAGGCGAGGCGATCTGCATCGCAGCCGGTCTGTGGATCGCCGGCAAGAGGCCGGTCGTCATGATCCAGAACGCCGGGCTGTTTGAGTCCGGCGACGCCCTCCGCGGCATGGGAATCGGCGTCAACCAGCCGCTCGTGATGTTCATCGGATACCGCGGCTACACCCGCAGGGGCGACACGCCCGACACGGCGGCGCAAATCCTCGAGCCGTACCTGCACCTCTGGCGCGTCCCCTACTACGTCGTGGAATCCGAGGACGACCTGGACCGCGTGCCGCTGGCATTCGAAAGGGCTGAGAAGGAAAGCCTGCCGGTCGGCGTACTCATCGGCACCGAATACTCACCCGGCTAAGCGCAGGGACAGGCAGCAATGATCAAGTACGAAGAGTCGATACCCCTCATCAACGAGCGGCGCGGCGACGCCGTCGCCATATACACCATGACGCAAGGGCGCGCCTGGACCAACGCGTCCCAGCGGCCCGACCTCGACGTTGGAATATCCAACGGCATGAGCAAGGCATCCTCGCTGGGACTCGGCATCGCCCTGGGCCGTCCCGACCGGCAGGTGATCGTCCTCGACGGCGACGGAAGCATTCTGATGAATCTCGGAAGCCTCGTAACCGTGGCGGGCATGGCCCCAAGGAACTTCATCCACTTCGTATTCGACAACGGCATGTACGCCGTCACCGGCGGCCAGCCCGTGCCGAACATGCACCGCACCGACTACAGGGGCATGGCCCTCGCCGCCGGCTACAGGTCGGCCTACGAGTTCGACAACGTCGAGGACCTGGCGACAGAGCTGCCCCGCATAATGGCGGAACCCGGCCCGACGCTCGTCAACCTAAAGACCACGCCGGAGCCCGCAGACGAAGGCGTAGACCAGACGTGGGAGTCGAACGCCAGGATGCCGAGACAGATGCGCAACGTCATGGCCGCGCTGGAGGCCGAACCCGCCGGAAACTAGAGCGCGGCCCCGCCGTCCACGGTGATCATCGACCCCGTGATCATCGAGGCGTCGTCCGATGCGGCGAACAGGAACGCCTTGGCGATGTCGTCCGGGGTGCACAGCCTGCCCAGCGGAGTCGACTCCAGCCGCCTGCGGTAGTTCTCCGGCACGTCTATCGACGTCGACGCGTCGTTCGGGCTGTATGAGCTGTTTGCGCGCAGGAAGTTCGTATCGACGTGGCCGGGCGATATGAGCACGCACCGGATGTTGTCGCCCGCATAGGCGGATGCCGTGCTGCGCGTCAGGCCGATCAGGCCGATCTTGCTGACGCCGTAGGCCGGGCTTCCGGCGCCCTGCCGTATGGAGCCGAGCGAGCCGATGTTCAGGATGACGCCCATCCCGGCTCGACGCATGGCGGGGACGACGGCCTTCGTGCCCAGGAAATAAGCCGTCAGGTTGGAGTCGATGATGGTCTGCCACATCTCCTCCGTCTGCTCGTCGAAGCCCACGCGGAAGTTGGCGCCGGCGATGTTGCAGAGCGTGTCCACCTTGCCGAAGCGGCTTTCCGTCTCTGCAACAACCTCCTCCCAGCGCGCCAGGTCGCGAACGTCCAGCTCCGCCGCCATGGCCTCACCGCCGCAGTCGTTTATCTCCCTCGCAACCGCCTCGGCTCCCGGCAGATTGAAGTCCGCGACGCACACTGCGGCTCCTTCTCTGGAAAAGAGCCGGGCCTGCGCGCTGCCCATCGAGCCGGCGCCGCCCGTGATGATCGCAACCCTGTCTTTCAGTCTCATAGTCCCTTCCTATCCCCTGCCGACGGGCGTTTCCTATCGCAAAGCCACCGATCCGTCGGGCCGACGCGACGGGTCGCCGCCGCCCGGATCATAAGGATGCCGTGCAATGCCTTCCAGGTCGAGGTCTGTGCCCAGCCCGGGCTCGTCGGGTATCTGCATGTACCCGTCGACGACCTCCACCGTGTTCGTCGCAGCCTCGGCTCGCGGCGTGCCGGCCTCGATGACGTACTCCTGCAGGTCCCAGTTGGGCGTTGCGGCGGCAAGTTGCACGCAGGCCATCGTCGTCACAGGCCCAAGGAAGTTGTGGGGAATCAGGCGCTGGTGAAACGACTCGGCGATGGCCGCAATCTTCTTCGCCTGCGTTATGCCGCCCGCCAGGCCCACGTCGGGACGGACGAAGTGCACGCCCGGCAGCGCGGAGTATTCGCGGAACTCCCAGATCGTGGCGTTACGCTCTCCGACGGCCAGCGGAATCCGCAGACGCTCGGCCACCTCGCCCATGCTCATCACGCTTTCGGGCGCGATGGGGTCTTCATAGAAGTAGGGCAGGAACTTGGCGATGCGCTCTGCGAACACCACGGCCTCGGACGGCAGCATGTTGCGGTGTATCTCGATGCCAATGTCGATTTCCCAGCCCAGTTCCTCCCGCACCGCCGCCACGATTTCCGTGTTGGTACGTATCAGTTCCGGGTATGGAAGTTCCGACCAATTGCTGGGGAAGGGGGTCATCTTGGTCGCGGTGTAGCCCGCCGCCTTTATCCCACGGGCAGCCGCCGCAAAGTCGTCGGGCGTGTGCAGAGGCTCCGCGCTCCCCAGAAGCGCCATCGCACGCACGCGGTCGCGCACCTTGCCGCCCAACAGGTCCCACACCGGCACGCCGAGCCGCTTGCCCTTGATGTCCCACAGAGCCATGTCTATGGCGCTAAGCGCCGCGGTGATGGCGTCAGACCGGAATGAGTACTTGCGGTACGCCGCGTTCCAGATCTCGTCTATGTGCCTCGGGTCCTGTCCGGCCAAGTCGTCCGACAGCCGCTTCAGAATGGCTTCCGAGGCTTCAGCGTAGCCCCAGTACTGCGCCTCGCCCACGCCGTAAGTCCCGTCGTCGCAGGTGACCCTCACGGCGTTCCACTTCCAGGCCAGCCAGCTCTCAACTTTCTCGATCTTCATGTTTCCTCTGAAAATATGATTCCCCTTGCGGGGGAAGACGTTCACTCTTACCTCTTCCCTCTTGCTGGGGGAAGGTACCTCTTCACCACTTGCTCGGGGAAGACGTTCACTCTTAACCTCTTCGCCCGTAGGGGAAGGCGACCCTCTTACCTCTTCCCCCGTCTGCGGGGGAAGATTGAGATGGGGGTACGCCCGCCCGGCGATTGAAGCCGTATCGTACAGGCCCGGTCCTCTAGCCGGGCTGGTCCAATTTGATGATGCCGAAGGACGCGCCCTGCCGGTCGGCAAGCAGCGCCATCCGGCCCGGCATAGTGTCCCACGGGCCGGCTATGACCGAACCGCCGAGTTCGGCCGCCTTCTGGGCCGTGGCGTCGCAGTCTTCAACCGCGAAGTAGTTCAGCCAGAAAACCGGCAGGTCTATGGGCATTTCCGGCGTCTTCTGCACGACCCCGATTACCGGCTGGCCGCCTACCTTCAGCATCACGTAGGGCATTCCGCCGGGGCCGGGCATCTCGTCCGTCTCGACTCCGAACATGGCTTTGAAGAACTCGATCGCCCTGTCCCTGTCGGGCGTCATCAGCTCGCTCCAGCAACGGGAGTACGGCTCTCCCATCAGCGTGCCGCCCGTGCCGCGCTTGTCCTGCCACAGCGAGATGACGCCGCCCGTCGGGTCGGCGACCACCGACATCCGCCCGTTCTCCATTACGTCGAATGGCTGCATGTAGACCTGTCCGCCCTCGGCTGCCGCCTGGGCAGTCGCCGCGTCCACGTCGTCTACCGAAATGTAGGTCGTCCAGCACGGCGGCATGGCCCTTTCCGGAGGCGGCTGGAAGATGCCGCACACGTACGCATCGCCCTGCCTCTGCATGTGATACCAGGCCCCGTTGCCGGCGTCGTTGGCCTCGCTCGTCCAGCCGAACAGCGAGCCATAGAACTCTATCGCCGACTGCTCGTCACTCGTCGCAAGGTCGAGCCAAGTGGGCGACCCCTGCACCCATTCAATTACTACGGGCATTCTTGTCTCCTGATTCCGTGCCCGCCGGCGCCTCCCAGCGCAGCGGCCACGCCGTCATCTTGGGCCCTCGCTTCATCAACAGTCTGAGGTTACTACGCGCGCACCCCCAACACTTGGGAATTGTGCAAGGCATCATGGAATGACGGAGTGGTAGGCGCGGGAAGATCGCGCAGTGGGGCCGGTGGAGGTCATAGGCGGCGATAGTGAGTGAAGTTCATCGCCAGGTTGTGACCTCTGCTCTCAGCGGCAAGGTAGAGATCGAAGTCCACAGTTAGAACCGGCGTCTCCTCATCGGCAACTTCCAGGAGGGCCGCATCGGTCGCCCAAGCCGTTCGAACTCCCGGTTGGACGCTGCATCCTTGCTGGCAACCACGACTTCCCGGCTCCGCTGAATGATGAACCGGAGTCCCTTGAATAGCAGGGAGCGTTCGGGCTCTGCGTGTTGGCCCAGCAGGTCGGAGGTCTCCGTAAGCGTATTCGGCGTTACGAAAACCTGCTGGAACCTACCCAGAAGACCCAACGGCAAGTCGTAGTCTTCCTCTGAATACTCCCTAAGCCTTCGATACTTCTCGATCAAA
Organism: Dehalococcoidia bacterium; assembly: GCA_963663555.2. Taxonomy (GTDB): domain Bacteria; phylum Chloroflexota; class Dehalococcoidia; order Lucifugimonadales; family Lucifugimonadaceae. The sequence goes on along the minus strand of CAXXNJ010000003.1, from coordinate 391,955 downwards.
CCCCGATCCACGCTCCCTACGACGAGCAGGACCAGGAGATTCGCGTCTATGAAAAGTCCCGCCCGCGCATCAGTTATCCGAGGCAGGCAGCACTCGATCCTTGAGGGATTCGATCCGGCCATCCTCGTCACGGACGCGAATGACCTTGTAGGAACGCGCCGGTCTTCCACCGTCAAGCGCAGAATGCAGATCGCTCTTCCGATCCCACGGACGTGAAAAGCCGATGGTTATACTCCAGACACTCAAAGCTGCGTTGAACTCCACCTCTTCAAGGCCGACGTCCATGATCCCTTCGTCTTGGAAGAGATCGGTGAGGTAATCCTTGGCTGTACGCGCTGCTTCCTTCACCTCCATTGAAAACCTCCGCAGACTTCGCGACGGGATGAGCGTGCCAAGCGGGGCCCGTTGCCTGACGACCTGGACGCACTAGCTGCGCGCAGAGGTCGCGACGTCAGCCTAAGCGAATTATATCGAGTGGGCCGGTTAAGTCCTTGCAACTTGCCGCACCGCTTGAGCTTCAAGCTAATGTCCCGCGGTCTGCTTGCTCACCGCCTCTATCATGGCCTGGATGTAACCGCCGGCGTGCGCCCTGCCGCGGTGGCCCCAAGGCGTATCCTGGTAGGTCTGGGGCACGTGGTCGTCTATGAAGAACCCGTCGAAGCCGACGTCCCGGTAGATCGTCATTGCACGGTACATGTCCACGTGGCCGGTGTTGACGAACTCCTCGTGGAACTTGGGAACGGTCCCTGACACGTTGCGGAAGTGCACGTACAGGATCTTCCGGCGTTCCCCAAAGTAGCGGATCATGTCGTAGATGCCCTCTCCCGCAGCGTCGGCCATCTCCGAGAAGGTGCCCTGGCAGAACTCGATCCCGTTCGAATCGCTGTCCACTATGCCGGTCAGCCGCTTGTAGGCGCCGAAGCTCCTGAGCAACTGTGGAATTCCGCCCAACTCCTCCACCGGCGGATCGCAAGGATGGATTCCCAGCCTGATGCCCTCCTCCTCCGCTACCGGCGTAATGATCCGTATCCAGTACTCGAGGTTCTCCCACATCTCATCCTCGGTGTACCTGCGGTCGTGCGTCAGTGGCATCGACTGCGCGTGCGCGTAGTCGAAGGCCGTGGCGAGCGCGCCGCCGCGGATCACCGCCATGGGCGAGCGCCATACGTGCGATGGCATCCAGTTGTAGCCGAATACCGGTATGCCGGCGCGTGCGATGTTGCGGACGGTTTCGATCATGTTTTCGACCTGCTCGTCCCTGCGCGGGCCGTTCAGCATGATGTGGTCGTAGAACTCGGTCGGCACGTTCTCCAACGCCGACAGCCTCAGCCCCTCCTGCTCGACCGCCAAGCGCAGCTTCACCAAGTCCTTCAGCTGCCACTTGCCGCCGTCGCCGGGAAGGTTGGGCGTGTTCAGCAGTACGTCGGTCGCGCCGAACTGCCTGGCAAAGCGCAGGAACTCCGGCGTCGCCTCTTTGAACTGGCCGTAACCGTGTCGCATCGTGAATCTCCTTCTTGCAGGTCAGCCGACAAATTATCGCCCAGGCGCCCCAAACCGGTTTGCTCCGGACCGGCAAACCGCGACAATACACCCTTGCCACGGCAACGATACCCCGCAGGGGCTCACGACGAATGTTTATCGACGTCCACACCCACATAGACCAGCACGATCCATCCGAGCTGCCAGAGATTGTGGACCGGGCGGAGGCCGCCAGCGTAGGGGCTATCGTGACTGCGGGCGTGACGGTGGAGAGCTCTGCGCGCTGCCTCGAGCTGGCCCAGTCCGATCCGCGTATCTTTGCCGGTACGGGCGTACACCCGTCCGACCTGACGGGAGAACTCACTCAGGACGACCTGGACGCGCTGGACAAGCTGGCCACGTCCGCCCGCGTCGTCGTCATGAGCGAGATCGGCCTCGACTACCTGCCCAGCAGCCCCTGCCGAAAGATGCAGCAGCGCGCCCTGCGAGCCCAGATCGACATCGCCAGGGAGCGCGGGCTGGCGATAGTCTTCCACGTTCGAGAGGCGCAGGAGGACACGTTGCGCGTCCTGGCTGAGGAGCGGGCAGGCGAACTCGGTGGCGCGGCGCACTACTTCCAGGGAGACGTCCCATACGCCCGCGCCGTGCTCGACATGGGCTTCCACATATCCCTCGCCAAACCGTTGCTGCGGCTGCCCGAGCTACAGGAGGTCGCCCGCTGGACCCCCATCGACCGCATCGTGCTGGAGACAGACTCCTACCCGCAGCCCTTCAAGAAGAAGCGCGAAAAGTGGACCGAACCGCGGGACGTACCGCTCGTCGCGGCGAAGCTGGCCGAACTGAAGGGCCTCGACGCCGAAGAGGTCGAGCGCGTCACGACCCGCAACGCGCTGGCCATGATGGGCGAACGCGCCGCGCCGCTGCGCCGCCTGTCGGAGAGCGGCGGCTAAGCAGTCGTTGCGCCCATGCTGCCGGTCAACTGACCGGCGGCCGCTTATCCGCCCACGGGTGCGCCTCTTCATAGGCCGCAGAAGCCGCCAACACCGTCCCCTCGTCGCGCATCCTGCCGATGACGTGCAGGCCGATCGGCAGTCCCGCAGCGGAGAATCCGCACGGAACGCTAGCCGCCGGATTGCCCGTCAGGTTGATGAGGTAGGTGAAGGGGAAGTAGTCCAGCATCGGGTTGGCGACGCGCGTGCCGCCTATCACCGCAGGCGGCCCGCTGATCTCAAGCGCCGTGACCGCCATCGTGGGGGTCATCAGCAGGTCGTACTCCTCCAGGAACCTCGTCACGTAGTCGCGGTACCGGCCAATGTTGTTCAGCGTGTACACGTAGTCGGCGCCTGACTTCGTCCGGCCGTACTCCATGTCCACCCGCACGTAGTCGGTCAGCATGTCCGCCTGCTCCAACGCGGCAGGGTTCCCGGCGTAGGTCTTTATCGTCCAGAAGTCGTACCAGGTCTGGCGAATCTCATCGAACTCAGCCGGCTTGAAACCGGGATCCTCTACCGTCGCGCCAAGCTCCTCGAACGACTCCGCTGCGCGCTGCGCTGCGTCCGCCACCTCCGGGTCGACAACTGCACCGCCGTAATCGCGGCTCCAAGCGATTCTCAGCCCCTTCACGCCCCGGCCTAGCGCGGCGATGAAGTCCGGCGGCTCTTCCTGGATGGTCAGGTACTCCGCATCGGGTGACGGCCCCGCCATGACGCTCATCATCAAAGCCGAGTCCTTCACGTTCCTGGTCAGGGGGCCGCCCGACGAGTTGTTCATGATGTGCCACGACCCCTTGCCGGTTGGACGGCGCGGGTTGCGGCCCTGCGTGCCCTTGAGTCCGAACAGACCGCTGAACGAGCAGGGGATGCGGATCGATCCTCCGCCGTCTCCTCCGTGGCCGAAGGGGAACATGCCTGCCGCCACGCCCGCAGCGGCGCCCCCGCTGGAGCCGCCGGGGGTGTGGTCGAGGTTCCACGGGTTGCGGCAAGGCTCGCCCAGCCGGTTCGCCGAGAAGCCTGCGTGGCCGAACTCAGGCAGGTTGGTCTTGCCGGTCACGATGCCGCCCGCATTCTTGATCCGCTCCACCGGCAGCGCGTCCTCTTCGGCTATTCGGCCCTGGTACAGCAGCGATCCCACGGTGAAGGGCATCCCCGCCACCGCCTCGGTGTCCTTGATGGGAATGGGCACGCCGTGCAACGGCCCTAGGTCATCGCCCCGCATCACGGCCGCTTCCGCCTCCCGCGCAACGTCCATGGCGTAATCGTACGCCAGGTGCAGGAAGGCGTGAATCTTGGGTTCAAGCCGCTCTACCCGCCTGAAGTGGGCCTCGGTCAACTCGACCGGCGATATCTCCTTGGCAGCCACCATTTCGGCCAGCCGCCAGCCGGGCGTAAACATCAACTCCCTGTCATCGTGCGCCATTTCTTGCAATCCTCTTTCCTTCGCCAAAGTCGATTGTCGATTGCCAATCCTATTCAAATTGCGCGGAAACTTTCAGCCCGCGCCGCCCTACTCCATCCTGGACCCTGCCCAGTTGGACAGCGCCCGCGCCGCGGGGTCGGTGTGGACGTTAACGATGGAAGGCGCTCCGGACGACATGGCGCGTTCCAGCGCGGGACGTATCTCCGAAGGTTCCTCCACGGACTCGCCATGCCCGCCGAATGCCTCCGCAATCTCGTCGAATCGCGTGTAGCCCAGCTCCCTGCCGGGCTTGCGGATGCCTTCCACGCGCGCCGTCCAGCCCTCGTTGTTCGACACGACTATCGTCATGTCGAGGCCGTACCTTACCGCGGTGTCGAAGTCCTGGACGTTCATGCCCAGCGAGCCGTCGCCGTGCAATGAGACCACCTGCTTGTCCGGCTTGGCCAGCTTGGCGCCTATCGCATAGGGCAGGCCGACGCCCATGCAGCCCGTTGGCCCGGAGTTGATGCGGTGGCCGGGTTCATAGGTCTGAATCGACTGCCGCCCATAGTGAAGGATCTCGTTGCCGTCCACGGTCAGTATGGCATCACGGTCCATCGTCTCCCGCAACTCCTTGCAGAGGCGGAGCGGGTGGATGGGCGCGGCGTCGGAATTCTCCAGCGGCGCCACGCGCTCGCGCCGGCCGAGGTCTACTTCACGCAGGCGGTCAACCCAGGTTGACTCATGGCCGGGCTTGAACCCGACGCGCGAGACATCCTCGTTCAACTGCCCCAGCACGGCCCTAGCGTCGCCGACCAGGCCCAGCGTGACCGACCGGTTGTGCCCGATCTCGGAGGGGTCAATGTCGATCTGGATGATCTCCGCGCCGGGATTGATGCGCCTGCCGAACGTCATCACCCAGTTGAAGCGAGTGCCCACCACCAGGACTGCGTCGGTCTCGCGAAACGCTGCGCTGCGAGCCGCCGGGAAGGACAGCTCGTGGTCTTCCGGTATCAGCCCGCGTGAGATCGGCGTCGTGTAAAAGGGTATGCCGGTGCGGTCCACGAACTGCCGCAGCTCGTCCCAGGCCCGCGACCAGAAGGCGCCGCCGCCGGCCAGAACGATGGGACTGCGCGCTTTCGACAGTGACGAGACGGCCCGGCGCACGAGGTCGGGGTCGGCCTCCGGCCGTGATAGGACGCCCGGTCGCGGTGGAGACGGAACCTCCGACTCCTCCACCAGCCCGTAGAGCACGTCCTCGTTGCAATCGACGTAGACGGGGCCGGGCCGCCCGGTGCTCGCCAGCCGGAATGCGGTCGATATCTGCTCCGGATAGCGCGCCGGATCGGTCGGACGCATGACGGCCTTGCTGACGGGCTCGAATATCGAGACCTGGTCGATCTCCTGGAAGCCCCCGCGCCCAAAGTCGGAAATCGGGCCGGCGCCTCCGAGCGTCACCATCGGAGCGCAGTCCACGAAAGCGTTGTACTGGCCGGTAAGAAGGTTCAGCGTGCCCGGGCCGGAGGCTGCGGTGGTCACGCCCGGCTTCCCGGAGACGCGCGTATATCCGTGTGCGGCCATGGCGGCCGCCTGCTCGTGCCGGAAGTCCACGGCCCGGATGCCCATGTCCTCCGAGTTGTTGACGATCTCGTAGTTGGGCCCGCCCATCAGGTAGAAGAGCGTGTCCACGCGCTCCTCCTTCAGGGTTCTTGCAACCAGGTAACTTCCCTCGACCTGAGCCATGACTTCTCCTCGAACCAACCGTCCCGTCTGCCTAACCCACTTCACTCACGCTGAAAACTCTACCCGATTGGCCAAAGACGTGAGTCCATCCACAACCGCCCGGAATCCCCTTGCATCGCCGCGCGCCCAAGCCGTCATCCCGCGCCCCGTCGCTTGACGCGCCCTACTAGACTGTGGAGGCAGAGCGATCGGCTGAATTGAGATTGGCGAATTGCATGGAGGAACAAGACGTGAACTTGAAATTCGAGACTGCGCAGCTTGAAGAGCGGCCCATTCTTACCATCCGCAGTTCGACCACGATGGACAAGATCGGAGAAGCGATGGGGCCTCTCTTCGGCGAGGTCTACACCCATATCCAGCAGAGCGGGCAGCAGCCGGCCGGTATGCCGTTTGCGCTCTACCACTCGATGGAAGGCGGAACGGTCGACCTGGAGTGCGGGATGCCCGTGGCCTCGCCGATGGAGGGCAAAGGCCGCATAAAGGCGGGCCAACTTCCCGCAGGAACCGCGGCGACCGTCACCCACGTGGGGCCGTACGACGACCTGCCGCAGACCTGGTCGGCGCTGACCGAGTGGATGGGATCCCAGGGTCTCCGGCCCGCAGGCGAGCCCTGGGAGGTCTACGTCACCGACCCCGGCGCCGAGCCTGACCAATCCAAATGGCGCACAGACATCTTCTTCCCCGTACGGTGATTGGCCTGGTACTGGAGACGCGCCGGAGGCTGTGAGGCATCTGGCGAGCAGGCATCCGAAGTGATGGTCATCTCATACGACTACTCCGGCCACGGCCCGGCGAAGCGGTATATCTGCCCGTCGAAAGTAAGCACGTAGACCTCGCCGTAGGCGTCTTCGCCGAACGAGGAGATGGACAGGCCGGTGTCGGCGATCTCCACGTGCTCAGTGACAGCGGCTCCGTCGTGCCTGAGCGCCCATATCTTCCCGCTACAGAAATCCCCGTACAGGTACGCGCCATACAGGGTGGGTAGGCCAGTCCGCCTGTACACGTACCCGCCCGTCACGGAGCATCCGCCCTCGCGGCCGTACTCGGCGACCGGCATCTCCAGCCCCGCCGTATCGCAATTCGTGCGGCGGAAACAGCTGGAACCTTCCATGACGTTCCAGCCGTAGTTGAGGCCCGGCCTGATGATATTCACCTCCTCGTACAGGTTCTGGCCCACGTCCGCAGCCCACAGGTCTCCGGTCTCGCGGTCGAAGCTGAACCGCCAGGGGTTCCGCAGTCCGTAGGCCCAAATCTCGCCCCGGGCCGTCCCGCCGCCGCTTGCAAACGGGTTGTCCCCCGGGATCGCGTAGCCTCCGAGGCCGTCCATCCTGCTCACGTCGATGCGCAGGATGCTGCCGAGTAGAGTGGACGTGTCTTGCCCGTTGCCCTGTGGGTCGGCGGCGGACCCGCCGTCTCCGAGGCCGATGTAGAGCATCCCGTCGGGGCCGAAAACCAGGTGGCCGCCGTTGTGGTTCTGGAACGGCTGCTCCACCTCTAGGAAGACGCGCTCTGAAGCGGCATCCGCCCGGTTGGGGTCGTCGTCGCTGACCGAGAAGCGCGAGACGACCGACCTTCGCGGGCCCGACGCGGAGTAGTAGACGTAGAAGTAGCCGTTTTCGGTGTATGCGGGATCGAAAGCCAGCCCAAGCAGCCCCTCCTCGTTCCCTGCGTCGTTGACCTGGTCGCGAATGTCCAGGAAGGTCTCATACGACTCGACGCCCGGGTCGTTCTCGAAGACGACGACCCGCCCAGGCTGGAGCACGAGGAACAGCCTGCCGGAATCGTCACCTGCGTGGGTCAACAGCGCCATCCTGTCGAATTCCAGGCCAGGAAAGGCCGGTTCCAGTTCCACCGGGGCCAGCGGCAAGGTTTCCACAGGCGCCTGTTCATCGTCGAGAGGCGCGGTGGGCAGGAGCGCTGTGGGTTTGGGAATCGCAGTGGGAGTTGGACTGCTTGCCGCAACGGCGGCTGGAGAAGGTGAGGCCGTGGGGAGACGCTGCGCGGAGTCCTGATCGCTTGTCGCAACGGCTGCCGGGGACGGATGGGCCGTGGGCGGCGGCGCCTGTGCGGGGCCTTCCGCGCAGGCCGGTAGTACGAGCGCCGCAAGCGCGGCTAGACACAGGGCAAGACGGCGATGCGGTGGGAAAGCCATCAATAGCTGGAACGAGGGTTGAACAATGTACACTCTCCACCATACAGGCCGCGGGCCGGAGGCGCGTCGGCGCCGGGCTACCTTTCAGCGCAGGAGACACACTGATGGACAAGCTGGAGTTCGTCGACACTCACGTTCACTACTACGACATGCAGCACCCGGAGCTGCGGTACGACCACTGGCAGCCCGGCGTTCCGCATCCGACGCTGGGGTGGCAGATACAGAAGCTCGCCGAGAGGAACTACCTCGCCGAGGACTACATCGCTGAGACACGCAACGCAAACGTCGTAAAGGCCGTGCACGTGCAGGCCGCAATCGGCAGCCCGGACCCCGTGACGGAGACGGAGTGGCTGCAAGAGGCGGCCGACCGCACGGGCTTCCCGCACGGCATCGTGGCGCACGCCGACCTGCGCGACCCCGGCGTCGAGGGCGTCCTCGAGCGTCACTGCCAGTCAGCCAACATGCGGGGCATACGCGACTTCTCATACGGCGACTACCTCGTGGAGCCGGACTACCATCGCGGCTTCGCCCTGCTGGAGAAGTTCAACCTGGTGTCCAGTATGCCGGTCGGCTGGACCGACATGGAAAACCTCCGCGCGCTGGCCAACAAGTTCCCGAACATAAGCATCGTGGTCGATCACACCGCCACCCCCGCGGAGCGCACGGACGAATACTTCGTGAAGTGGAAGCGCGGATTGGAAGTTGCCGCCGGCTGCGACAACATCCGTCTCAAGATCTCCGGCCTCGGCATGGGCGACTACAACTGGACGACCGACAGCATCCGGCGGTACGTGCTCACCCCCATCGAGGTCTTTGGCGTAGAACGCTGCTTCTTCGCCACCAACTGGCCGGTCGACTGGCTGTGGAGCGCCTACGACGAGCTGGTCGACGCCTACACCGAGATCATCTCCGGCTTCAGCCGTGCGGAGCAGACCGCGCTCTTCTCGAAGACCGCAGAGATGCTGTACCGGATCTGACGGCGTCAGCCCAGTTCAAGCTGCGGCGCTGCTAGAATGAGTAAGTGGTGTCGCTAATGACGTCCATTCCATCGTTGACTTAGGCTTCGCTGTAAACCAAGGGCAAGGGGAAACGAGACGAAATGCAGCTAGCCAGACTATTTAGAGAGGTACGAGAAGCGTACCAGGGCTCAGACGTAACCGGGCGCGTGAAGCGCTTTGACGGCTGGATGGAGCGGTCTGCGCCGGAGGCAGGCGGCGCGAACGGCTATGACCATACCGAGACGGTTAAGGACTACTACGACCTTTGCAGCGGATTCATGGTCTGGGGCTGGGGCGATTCCCTGCACTTCGCGCCACTCACGCCTCATGAGAGCCTAGAGGAATCGAAGCTCCGCCATCAAAGGCTGATGATCTCAAAGCTGGAGTTGCAACAGGGAATGACGGTGGTCGACGTCGGTTGTGGAATTGGCGGGCCGATGCGCCGCGTCGTACGTGAGGCCGGTACGAGGGTTGTTGGAATCAACATCAATACAATCCAACTGGAACTAGCGAAGAGGCTGAACGCTGAGGCTGGGCTGGAACACATGGTCGAATACGAGGCGTGCAGCTTCATGGACATGACCGCCTTCGAAGACGACACCTTCGACCGGGGCTACGCTATCGAATCGACGTGCCATGCTCCGGACAAGCAAGGCGCGTTCGCCGAGATATTCCGCGTCTTGAAACCGGGAGCCCTGTTTTGGGGTCAGGAAATGTGCTTGACGGACGAGTTCGATCCGAAGAACGATCGGCACCGGGCCATCGAGCGGGAGCTCAAACGCGGCATCGCGCTCAAGGACATCGCCACGTTCGAGGAAGTGGACCGCGCACTGGAAGCGGCGGGGTTCCAAGTAATCGAAGGCATGGATCTGAACGTGAAGAAAGGACCTTCAACCCCGTGGTATCAACCCATGGAAAGCCGCCATGGGACTGTGGGCAACGTCTTGCGCAGGCTTCCATGGGGCCGCAAGGCGGCCATCGCAGGATCGAAGGCGGCCGAGACTTTGCGGCTCTTACCAAAGGGATCCGCGGAAGTCGTAAGGCTCTTGGACCGTACTGCGGACGCCTATGTCGCGGGCGGTAGGGCGGGTATCTTCACGCCGCTATACTGTTTCTTGGCCCGTAAACCGCTTTAGGCCCGATTCAATTGAGAGTATCATGAAGACTGAGGGAGGTTGGAGCCAATGACTCTGGCGGCGGCAAGTACAACAGACCTGGGGCTGAGCCTACCGGAAGAGCTCATCCTGATGCTCCTCAATGAGGAGAGCGGGTACTTTCACCAAGTGCCCGGCTGGAACTTGAACTGCGCCATCGTGGGCGCGGCGCTCGCGGAACTTTCGCTCTTATCTTGTATCGACACCGATAGGCAACGCCTGTTCCTCGTAAATCCGACGGAGACCGGCAACTCCGTTTTGGACTCTATTCTGAAGGAAATTGCCGACGACCCGGCTCAACGGACGACGCAGTACTGGATCGAGCGGCTCGCCCCGCGCGCGGAGTCGATCATCGACTTGACGTTGAACCGCTTGGTCAACCTGGACATCCTACAACACCACGAAGGGGACTTCTGGACGCTGGGCCGTGCAGCCTGGCGGGCTGGGTGGTCTGAAGTCGGCACACAAGGCAGTGTGGATAAATTCGTCAAGACGCGCATCAGCAGGGCCATCTTCGACAACGAGATTCCGAGCCCGAGAGACGTCATCATCATCTGCTTGATCAATACCTGCGACGTGTTCCGGTTCATGTTCCAGCTCGATGACGAAGCGGAGGAACGCATCAGGCTCATCGGCAGAATGGACCTGATCGGACGTTCGATCGCCGCTGCGGTGGCCGATAGCCACGCCGGCCCGTTGCTGCGCCGTTCATCCTTGACCAAAGAGATTCCGACTGTCTCCCTAAAGAAGACGCTGCTCAATCCGCATCTTCGCAGCGGCAACATCCCCGCACTCCTCGCGGATCTTGCACAAGAGTATGGGCCGGTGTTTAGGATCCGCCCGCCATTTCAGAAGCCGATGATCATCTTGGCCGGACCGGAGACAAATCGCTGGGCGCACCGGAACGGGCGCATGTACCTGCGGGCCAAGGACTATTTTAGCGAATTCGAGAAAGTGTATGGCGCATCGGGTGTGCTGCCTTCCCTGGATGGTGCAGAACATTTCCGGCTTCGCAAGTTGTTGGGGCCGGGCTATTCCCGCAAAAGACTAGTGGAGCAGATGGACTTACTGTGCAGTAACGCGCGGAAACATATGGCGAATTGGACGGTTGGAGACTCCTATCCTGCAACAAGCATGTGCCGGCGCATGATAAACGAACAGCTCTCGCCGCTCTTTATCGGCGTTGAATCTCAGGATATCTTTGACGATATTTCCAAGTACAAGGAACGGGCGCTGAGCGTTCACATATTGAAAGTGATGCCCAAATTTATGCTAAATACACCGGGCATGAAACGCCGAGCGAAAGCCGTAGATGAGCTACTGGAAAGAGTCCAGCGAGTACATACCGCAGCGCAACGGGCCGGAAGCGCCCGGACCCTCGCGGATGACCTTCTAAGCCTGCACTCCAGCGATCCACAGCTTGTTCCTGAGACGAATCTGCGCTTCGCTCTATCAGCCGCGCTGATTGCCAGTGTGTACCTTGGCGATGCGTTTAGCTTCGCTGTATACGCCATGGCGTCACAGCCTGAGATCTACGGCAAGATCCAGGCTGAAGCTGACGCCTTGTTCGATAACGGCGATCCGGGTGAGGAAGACTTCAGCCTGTCGTCGATCGACGTTACCCATCGCTTCCTCATGGAATGCCTGCGTATCTATCCGATCGTCCCGGTTTCCGTGAGAAACGTGATGAATACGTGCGTGGTCGAGGACTACGAACTACCGATCGGGTCACGGATCTTCATTGCACAAACAGCCTCGCACTATATGAGCGATGTCTTCCCCGAACCATTCTCGTTCAACATTGACCGCTACCTGCCGCCGCGCAGCGAGCATCAAGGTCCCGGGTACGCGCCTTACGGATTGGGCCCGCACACCTGCCTCGGAGCACGGTGGATGGACCTTCAACTGGCCGTGAACGTGTTGCTGCTCGCGCACTACTTCAAGATTGAGTTGTCCCCGGAGAACTACAAACTCAAATTCAGCCCGCTACCATCGATGAAACCGAGCAAGAAGTTGAAGTTTCGCATCGCTGAGCAACGGCGCGAGCTGCCAGCCTGAGTAGGCGCTCCGGCGTCTGGCGCCGTCGGAGGACGATGTGGTGAAGAACAATTTTCCTTTATCCACACATCTTTGAGGTGCGCCATTGCCAGGCGGCGGTCGCGGCAAAGGCGTAATAAAAAGCTATGGCAACTGACCGGAGAAGGCCGGCGCGGCGGCGCATAGCCATTGTTGGCGGCGGCATCTCGGGACTGGCGGCGGCGTGGGCCTTGAATCACCACCCAGACCGGTTCGACTTCCGCGTGTTCGAGGCCCAAGACCGCATTGGCGGGAATGCGGTTACAGCCGATATGCCCCAACAAGACGGTAGCTCGATTCCGTTCGATATTTCCGTCACCGCCTTGATACCCTCGGTATACCAACATATCCTGTTGCTGATGAAAAAGTTCGGCATCGAACGGCTCGACACCAAATTCAACTACAGCGTCAAGTATCGCGGACAGTTCTACGCCCACGACATAGACTCCGAAATCAAGGACCGGCTTCAACCTGAGATTGAGAAGTTTCAGAGAATCCTCAGGCGTCTTAACAGGTTTGGATGGCTGACGCGATCGCGTTCGAAGTGCCTGAACGCGTTGAATCCCTTCAACTACGTCAGCATGGGGACCGTGCTCAACATGCACGGCTTCTCCGGGGACTTCAGGTACAAAGTACTGAAGCCGATGTTCGTAAACTTCCTGATGGCGACCAATGTGTTCGACATGCCGGCGTCTCTATTTTCCCGCTACCTGGAGTTCTTCGACATCGAGACCTCGACGCCCATGCAGACGTGGGACAGAGGCACGCGGCGCATCTACGAGAACTTGACGGCCGGATTCAAAGACAAGATATACCTCAACCGCCCTGCACAAAAGGTGTACCGCTACCGTTCACACGTAGTGGTCGAGGACGAGCAAGGCGCAAGACAGGAATTTGACGAGGCAATCCTGGCGTGCAATGCGAACCAGGCCCTAATGATCCTCGACAAACCAACTTTGCTGGAACGCTACATTCTTTCGTCTATACGCTACGAAAGCGAACTGCACAACCATACTGTCGTACACTCGGACTCTTCGGTCCTGCCGGATAATGAAACGAGACCCTTGCAGACGCGCAGCAACTACATAGAGCAGTACGGCGCCAGACCGGACAATTATGAGATCACGTACATCATGCACAATCAGCAGCCGTGGGCCGGCCGCTCCGACAAGCCTTGCCTCGTAACCTACAACCCGATAAGCCAAATAGATGAGCAAAAAATTGTCGGCAGGTACTGGTTTCAGCACGTGGTGCATGACGTGCGGCACATAGTATGGCTCGTACCTTTGTTCCGCTTCATCCAAGGCAAGAGACGGACCTGGCACTGCGGCGCGCATACGCTGGTCAACAGCCAGGAAACGTGCTTCATCACAGGTCTCGCCGCCGCAACGCAACTGGGCGCCGGTTATCCATTCGACGATGACGAGGCAAGACGGATATTCAACTATTACGGGAGTATCATGTACGGCTGGCGCTTCAAGAAAGCCAAGGGTTGAAGACCGCCGGCCATCTGCGGCAAGGAATTCCACGCGCAGCGGGCGCCAACATCGTCTTTGCTATGAAAATAGACGGTTCAAGCGGCTTTCAGAGAATCGTAGGGGCAATCCCTTGTGGGCGCCCTCTTCTATTATCCCTTCCCCCTTCTTAGATCGTAGGGGCGATCCCTTGTGGACGCCCTCTTCTCTTATCCCTTCCCCCTTCTTAGATCGTAGGGGCGATCCCTTGTGGGCGCCTCCCCTCTTTTCCTTCCCCCTTCTTAGATCGTAGGGGCGATCCCTTGTGGGCGCCCTCTTCTCTTATCCCTTCCCCCTTCTTAGATCGTAGGGGCGATCCCTTGTGGGCGCCCTCTTCTCTTATCCCTTCCCCCTTCTTAGATCGTAGGGGCGATCCCTTGTGGGCGCCCTCTTCTCTTATCCCTTCCCCCTTCTTAGATCATAGGGGCGATCCCTTGTGGGCGCCCTCCCCTCTTTTCCTTCCCCCTTCTTAGATCGTAGGGGCGATCCCTTGCGGGTGCCCTCTTCTCTTATCCCTTCCCCCTTCTTAGATCGTAGGGGCGATCCCTTGTGGGCGCCCTCCCCTCTTTTCCCTCCGTCGCACACCATAACGCGCGACGCTAACCACAAACATAGAGGCGCGATGCGCGTGAAGACCCCCATCTCAATCTTCCCCCGCGGACGGGGGAAGAGGTAGGAGGGGACGCCCATACGGACCGAGGACGTCCCCGTGAACTGGCTATCTTCAGGCGTAGGAAGGGTCTTTACGTCTGTCCATGGCGCTCATGCACGGCTTCGATCGCAAGGTCCAGCTCGTCCGCCCAGCGCTGCGCCGTCGAGCGAAGCCGCATGTTCTGGTAAGCGCCCCAGACCACCATCGCAGGCAACACCACAAAGATGGAGACCAACAGGGAGTAGACGATCGTGATGGTCGCCGTAATGCCGAACTGCTGGGACGCAAGTATCGGCGAGGCTATCAGGACTCCAAAACCGAACGCCGTCGTCAGCGCAGAGCCCAATAGTGCGGAACCGGTGGTCGCCAGCGTCCCGACCGCCGCCTGCTCGGGGTCTCGTGTGCGGGAGTACTCCTCGCGGTATCGATGAATCACGTGGATGGTGTAGTCCACGCCGATACCGATAGAGAGCGCCGTGATGATCGAGGTGATGAGCGTATACGGAATGTTCAGCAGCGCCATCGTGCCCAGTACGCAAATGAGGACAAACAGGATCGGCCCGACGGCGACGATTCCCAGCGCGGGCTGGCGCAGCGTCACCCAGAAGAAGATGGCCAAGATGGTCAGCGCCACCGCAATGGTGGTGCCGATGGCCTCCGTCTGTCCCTCGGTAATCTGGTTCGTAACCGCAACCGCGACGATGCTGCCCGAAGTCGCCGCAACGGCGCCGTCGTCGCCGAGCCACAGTTCCTCGATCTCGCCTTGGATCATCCTCGCTCCCCCCGGATCGTCGACGTAGACCGGGAACTGGAGCAGCATCACGTCGATGCCTTCCGGATCGTTGAACAGGGAGCGCGCCAGGCCGGGCTCTTTCGCGGCTAGCTTATCGACGAATTCCTGCATCAACTCCGGATCGAGCTCCACCCCCGGTGAGGCTTCGCGGAAGAGTGATTCAAGTTCTGCGTCGTACTTGTCGCCGGGTTCCCCGGAGTCATTGGTCCAGTCGTATACGATGCGTTCGTAAGATCCCTGGGCCGGCCCTGCTGCCGCTCGCGGGCGGCTCTGCTCATCTTCGAACGAGGTAGTAAGGTCGTGGAGGTTTAGGAGTGTACGGCTCTCTGTGGCCTCGGCCTTGATGAGCAGGCTGGCGACCTCAGTGGAGCCGCCGACGGACGCTTCCAGCGTGTTCATGTCCCTCATCACACTCCCGCCGCGGGGCAGGATGTCCCTGATGCTGAACTCGGACTCCAGTCCGGTGGCGGCGTACCCAAGGCCAGCCGTTACCAGGACAACTGCGACGAGGTAGGGCGCCGGCTGGCGCGTAACCCATACTCCAAGCAACTCCGCAACCCTTGGGATGCCGGGCAGTGCGTTCGATATCGGGCGCGCGGGTTTCAGTGTGCCGCGCGACTCCCGCCGCCGGTCGATGACCTTACGGCCGGCCGGGATCAGCGTCAGCATCACTATCAGGCTCATCCCCACGCCCATCGCCGCGACGATGCCGAAGTCACCGACCACCCCGATCGGTGAGAAGAGGGTGACCAGAAGGCTGACCATCGTCGTAACGGCAGCCAAAGTCAGCGGGGTTGTGACGTGCCGCAGCCCGGTCCGTACCGCCTCCGCAACCGGCATGCCCTCGGCACGCTGCTCTCGGTAGTGCGAGACCGCATGGATCGCGTAGTCCACCGTGAGGCTGATGATGATGACGGGCACCATCGCAGTGAGCGAACTCGGGGGGCCTATCAGGCCAATCCCATTAGGTCCGAGCCAGCCCTCGCCTCCGATGACCCAGATGATCGATATAAAGAGGCCCGCCAGCGTCAGAAACATATCCGAGAAGGTGCGGGTGAAGAGCAGGATAAGCACCGCGATCAGCAGAAGCGCCAGCCCTAGCAACAGCACCATTCCCTGCTCCGTCGCTTGCTTGTACTCGTCCTCGATGATCACCGGAGACAGGCTGCTCACGCTCAGCGGACCCTCATCTCCAGCGGCCAAATCGCTGACCCTCCGTTCGGCGTCCTGGATCCTCTCGTCGTCCGTATCGATGAGGTGGATGGTGGCCAGCGCCACAGGCGCGCCGTCCGTGTCTGTACCGGTCATCGCCGACAGGGCCGCCTGGAGCGCAGGCGCGTTGCGTACCGAATCGATCTGTTCCTGCGAGACCGACTCGAAGTCCGTAACCTGGAGCGATGCGCTAATCAGCTGCGAAGGCGCGACAACCGGGCTGCCGGGCGCCAGCACCCCGGTTACCTCTGGATCGCCGACAATTTCATCGACCAGAGCGGCCATCTGGGAGAGGCCGCCGGGCGTTAGCGCATCCCCCCGGAAGATGAGAGTTACGACTCTGATGTCGCCGGCGACGCCGAAGAACTCGCTGACGTCACGAGTGGCATTGACGACGGGATCATCCGGGGCCAGGAACGCTATGTCGGCCCCCTCAGTCGGCGGTAGCCGCAGTGAGGCGCCGGCGCCCATCACCACAGTCACGATGATGATTACGCCAATCGTTATCCACGGACGGGCCGTAACCAGAGAGCTAAACCGGGTGAGCGCTCTATCCATTGAGTACTTTGTCCTGTTCTGCTAAGCCTTGCGCTGGGATGTGCTTACTGAATCATCGGGCGGTTCGGGATAGAACTGGGCGCAATAGTACCGGAAGGGCATGATTTCGCCGTCTGAACGGCAGAGGCGCGGGCGCGGCTCGTACCGCTTATTCCCCCAGATGATCAAGTCCTGATTCACGTCCTCTTTCTGCTGTGCAGCAATGAACTTGTTCATGATGGGCGCGCGCAGGCCTACCGGGAGGAATCCCAGTCCCGCGATCCACCGCTTGGGGCCGCGTATCTCCCGCACCTGCGATACGAGCGACATGTCGACGTTGGTCCCGTCGACGGGCGCCGCCAGCACCCATAGGCGCATGTCCATGCCGATGGAGCGTTCGCTGATTTCCACGAAGGAGTAGCCGAGTCCGTAGATGCTGGTGTCCGCCTTCACGTCGAACGTTAGTGAAAAGTACTTTGCGAGCGTCCGCTTTCTCTTGAACTCGAAGCAGCTCTGCAAAAGTGGCCCGTCCACCGACAGCGGCTCGGTGCGGCCCACGTTGTCGTAACCGTGGACGTAGCGCAGGTGGCCCAGGTCCACAGAATTTTCCGTCGTCTCTTGGGGATGGCCGGGGAACCGGATGGTCCTGATCTCGAGGCTGGTCCAGCCGTCTTTTTCGAGCGTATCGTCGGGCAGTCTCCACTGCGGCTCTCGTCCGTCGATTCCCCACCAGGCGAATACCAGACCGTTGATTTCGTGCGTCTCGAAAACGAGCAACTTCGCCGTCTTTGGCGGGTCTGCGTATGGCGTTGCGACGCACTGGCCGGTGGTGTCGAACTCGTATCCGTGGAAGGGGCATACTAGGCAGCCGGCGATTATACGGCCCCCGGAATCAGGCCCCATATCCGCGCCGAGGTGCGGACAGAAGGCCCCAGCCACGCAGATGCGGCCCTGCTCGTCGCACCAGACCACGACTTTCTCACCCATCCAGGTCTTTTGGATGAGCTTGGCCTTCTCTATGGCCTTGCGGCTTGTGACGAAGTACCAGCCCTCCGGGAATGGTGACGGCAACGGGCGGTTTACGGGCCGTGCGCTTCGGGTTGACATCGATGACTTTCCTCAACCATAGCTCAGATCGTTCAATTCTCGACCGGCTGATGCGCCGGTCGAGCGTACGAATGTCGCCTGTCCGTCTCAGGCTGAGTGCACTTATTTTAACACCCTCCCCCTGCCTGGGGACGAGGCCGGAGCGAGGCGGCTTATTACCTCATTACCTTTTCACGGGGGAATCGCATGGCCTTGCCCAGACCGGATGCGGGCATGAAAATGAACCGCGCCGGACGAAGGCGCGCAACCCATCTCAGTCTTCCCCCGCCAACGGGGGAAGAGGTAAGCGGCCGACTCTCTATTTTCAGAGGAAGCCTCTCTTGTCCCCGAACTAGCCGGCGGCAGTGACAAGAATGGGGCGTGTATTCCGCCCTTGATGTACAGTCACCGGCGCCGCTTCGCTCTCACCCTGAGGATTCCATGCCCCGCATCTTCGACAACCTTTCTACCGGCTCCAGCCTCCTACCCGCCTTGCAGGAGACCATGGGCCTTTCGTCTCGCGCCGACTTCTGCGTCGGCTACTTCAACCTGCGCGGCTGGGGCGGACTCGCGCCCTACGTGGACGACTGGGGCGCGGGCGACGGCCCGTGCCGCGTCCTCATCGGGATGCAGCGGCTGCCGCACGACGAGCTCAGGGATGCACTCAGCCTGCTGGACAGGCCAGCCGGCATAGACAACAACACTGCGAATGGCCTGAGAGTTCAGTTGGCTAAGCAGCTACGCCAGCAGCTCACCATCGGGGCGCCGACCAACGCCGGCGAGCAGACCCTGCGGCAGTTGGCAGCCCAGCTCCGAGCCAAGAAGGTCGTCGTCAAGCTCTTCCTGCGCCACACCCTCCACGCCAAGCTCTACCTGCTGTACCGCAGCGATCCCATCAATCCCATCGTCGGCTACCTCGGAAGCAGCAACCTGACCTTCGCCGGCCTCGCCGGACAGGGCGAGCTGAACGTGGACGTCCTAGACCACGACCCCGCGCTCAAACTCAAGCGGTGGTTCGAGGACAGGTGGAACGACCGCTTCTGCGTCGATATCACCGATGAACTGCTCGAAATCATCGAGGAAAGTTGGGCGCGGGAGGCGCTGATTCCGCCCTACCACGTCTACCTCAAGATGGCCTATCACCTCTCCCACGAGGCCCGCGCCGGCCTTGCAGAGTTCAAGATTCCCAAGGTGTTCGGAGACCGGCTCTTCGACTTCCAGGCCGCCGCGGTCAAGATCGCGGCCCACCACCTCAACAAGCGCAACGGCGTACTCATCGGAGACGTGGTGGGGCTGGGCAAGACGCTCATGGCGACCGCCGTCGCCCGCATATTCGAGGACGACTACGGGCTGGAGACGCTGATCATCTGCCCAAAGAACCTCGTCCCCATGTGGGAGGACTACGCCTACGAGTACGGGCTGCGGGCCAGGGTGTTGTCCATCAGCAGGGCGCTTGGCGAGCTGCCCAACCTGCGCCGCTACCGGCTGGTCATCATCGACGAGAGCCACAACCTGCGCAACCGAGAGGGCAAGCGCTACCGCGCCATACAGGAGTACGTCCGCGCCAACGAGAGCAAGTGCATCCTCCTATCGGCAACCCCCTACAACAAGACCTACCTCGACCTCTCCAACCAGCTACGCATCTTCGTCGAGGATGACCAGGACCTCGGCATACGCCCCGAGCGGCTGCTCCGGGAGTTGGGCGAGATCGAATTCAACAGGCAGCATCAGGCCTCGCCGCGCACCCTGGCCGCATTCGACTTCAGCCAGCACGCCGACGACTGGCGCGACCTGATGCGCCTCTACCTCGTCCGCCGAACCCGCAGCTTCATCCAGGACAACTACGCCGAGAACGACCAGGAGACCGGACGGAAGTTCCTTACATATGAGGACGGCGGCAAGTCCTACTTCCCTACCCGCGTACCGAAGACGGTGAAATTCGCCATCGACGGGTCCGACCCCAACGACCAGTACGCCAAGCTGTACTCGCATAAAGTGGTCGATATGGTGAACGAGCTCCACCTGCCGAGGTACGGCCTCGGCAACTACGTGTTGGACGAACCGGCCGCTCCGCCTACAGCCAACGAGGCAATGCAGATACAAGACCTGTCCAGGGCGGGCAAGCGGCTCATCGGATTCTGCCGCATAAACCTATTCAAGCGCCTCGAAAGCAGCGGCGCCGCCTTCCTGCAATCCATCGAGAGGCACGTCCTCCGCAACTACGTATTCCTCCACGCCATCAGGAACGGCCTGCCCCTGCCAATTGGCACGCAGGACGCCGAAATGCTCGACTCCCGCTTCACCGACGAGGACGCAGACCAAGCCAAGGGCGCATTCTTCGACCCCGACGACGACGAGCAAGATGAGCAAGTCCAAGAGACCGGAGCTGCAAGCACAAAGTCCACGTTCGCAAGTCGAGCCGCCGCAATATACGAGGAGTACCAAAACAGCTACGCGAGACGCTTCAAGTGGCTGCGCGCCGACCTCTTCGAGGCATCCCTCGAGAGCGAGCTACAGGCCGACTCCGACGCCCTCCAGGGCATCCTGAGCGACTACGGCCCGTGGAACCCGGCACACGACGCCAAGCTGGACGCGCTGAACGCACTACTGACGGAGACCTTCCCGGACCGCAAGGCTCTAGTCTTCTCCCAGTTCGCCGATACGGTGCACTACCTCGAGGCACAACTTGAAGAGAGGGGCGTACAGGCCATGGCCGGCGTCACCGGCGGCTCGGAAAACCCCACCGGCTTCGCCCGGCGGTTCAGCCCCGGCAGCAACGAAAGGCCCGGAAAGAACGAGCCGGAAGACGAACTCCGCGTCCTCATCGCCACGGACGTGCTCAGCGAGGGCCAGAACCTCCAGGATTGCCACGTCGTCGTCAACTACGACCTCCCCTGGGCAATCATCCGCCTCATACAGCGCGCCGGGCGAGTCGACCGCATCGGCCAGAAGGCGGAAGAAATCCTATGCCACTCCTTCCTGCCAGCCGACGGCGTGGAGGAGGTCATCAAACTACGCAATCGCGTCCGGACGCGACTCAAGGAGAATGCCGAGGTGGTGGGCGCCGACGAGTCCTTCTTCGAGGATGAAGACGACGACCAGGCCATCATCAACCTGTACCACGAACGCGCCGGCATCCTCGACGGCGACCCCGAGGGCGACGTAGACCTGGCGTCTCACGCCTACCAGATCTGGAAGAACGCCATCAGCGCGGATCCGTCGTTGGAGAAGGCCGTGGCCGACCTGCCGGACGTGGTGTTCTCCTCGCGTGAGCACGCGCCCATCGCGCAGCGGCCGGAGGGCGTGCTGGTCTTCATGCGCACCGCCGACGGCAACGACGCGCTGGCTTACGTGGACAAAGACGGCCGCAGCATCACCGAGTCGCAGCTGGAAATCCTATCCGTCGCAGAGTGCAGGCCGGACACGCCGGCGCAGCCACGACACGACAGCCACCACAAGCTCGTCGCAGAGGGCGTCCAGCGCCTCGCCAAGGAGGAGAAGCGGGTCGGCGGACAGCTTGGGCGGCCCTCCGGCGCCCGAGTCCGCACCTACAAACGTCTCCAAGCATACGCCGAGGCCATCAGGGGCCAGCTGTTCGACGCGGACGACCTCCACAAGGCCATAGACGACATCTACCGCTACCCCCTGCGCCAATCGGCCGTAGACACCCTCAACCGCCAGCTCCGCAGCGGCGTGGATGACGCACAACTCGCTGAGATCGTCATCTCACTCCGGGAAGAGGACCTCCTATCCCTAACCGGAGAAGAACCCGAGTCCCAAGAACCCCGGATCATCTGCTCCCTCGGCCTATTCCAACCCGCCTCACACCCGTCCTGAATCCACGCGCGTTACTAACCACAACATAGAGGTACGACGCGCGCGAAGACCCCCATCTCAATCTTCCCCCTCGGAAGGGGGAAGAGGCAGCGCCCGTACGGGCATCCCCCGGCAAGAATCGTACGGGCGTCCCCCGCAGCATCCGTAGGGGCGATCCCTTGTGGGCGCCCTCCGTAGGGGCGTCCCCCGCAGGATCCGTAGGGGCGATCCCTTGTGGGCGCCCTCCGTAGGAACGTCCCCCGCAGGATCCGTAGGGGCGATCCCTTGTGGGCGCCCTCCGTAGGAACGTCCCCCACAGGATCCGTAGGGGCGCTCCCTTGTGGGCGCCCTCCGTAGGAACGTCCCCCGCAGGATTCGTAGGGGCGATCCCTTGTGGGCGCCTGGCGGGGCACGGGGCGGGGGGAATCGTCGCCCACCAACACGCGCGCCATTCACCCACACGCCCTTTCCGTCATTGTTATGAAAATAGATCCCCGTGAAAACGAGAACCCACCGGACATGCCCCGCAGGGGCAATCCGTAACACGCCCCGCAGGGGCAATCCGTAACACGCCCCACAGGGGCAATCCGTAACATGCCCCGCAGGGGCAATCCGTAGGGGCGCTCCCTTGTGGGCGCCTGGCGGGGCACGGCGGGGGGAATCGTCGCCCACCCCCACGCGCGACGACACGAACCACGCGCGACGCAGGGCCGCCCCCTCCTACCTCTTCCCCCATCCGCGGGGGAAGATTAAGATGGGGGTCTTCCCGCGCGTCGCCACGAACCGCAACGGCGCAATCCAACAGGATTCGCAGGAACCCGCCCCACAAGGGACGCCCCTACGGTGGGAACGCACACTCAGCTCCCGCCTAACCTGTCAGCCTCATCCACCGGCCGCTGCGCTGCCCACCTATGCGACCTCGGACGCGGCGAGGTTCCCGCCAGCCGGGCGGTCTGCGCCAGCAGCGCAGCGCCGTCCGCGAAGTCCCTGAGGGCTATCGCCTCGGAGGCGATCGATCCGTCCTGCCCGGCGTTGTGGTAATTGAACAGCGGGAAGGCCATGCCGGTGGACGGATAACCGAATGCCGAAAAGGCAGTCGCTTCGCACGTACCACCGCTCATCAACTGCCGCTGACACCGGAAGTCGCCCGGCTCCTCCATCAGCCTGTCTCTTGCAGCCGTAAGGTACGCCTCCGCCCTGTTGTCGAACGTAGTCCCCGCATCGCCTACCCGGATCACCGGGCCGCGGCCAATCTCCGCGCCAGGCAGCGTACGGCTCGATTCCACCGACACGACCGCCGTCCTGCGCGGCAGCAGACCGTCCTCAGCCGCCAGCCGCGCCCCCACCAGACCGGTCTCTTCCGCCCTCGTGAAAAGTCCGTACACCGTGCCCGGAGTCTCGAACTCCAGCGACGATCTGAGCGCAGCCAGAATCGCAGCGCAACCGGCAAGATCGTCGAGCGCTCTCATGCGGATCATGCCGCCGTCGAGGTCGAAGTCCGGCAGGTCGAACACCACGGCGCACGGCAACCGCTCGATCCGCTCTTCCGCATCGACCAACACCGCCCGTTCCCTCATCGGCGTGTCGTGCGCATCCTCCGACACCGGGATAGCCGCCACAACCGTCCCCGGTACGCGCCTCGGCGAACCGTCGCGACCTTCCTCGTCGATCACGAACTGCACGCACGCACCGGCCTTGAGCGATCCGGGAGGCACGCCGCCCAGCGCCTTGCAGTACAGGTAGTCGCCGTCGTATGCGACGGCCTCGAAGCCAGGATGGTCCAGGTGCGCCACGAGAGCCAGTCCGGGCGCGTCCGGGCGCTCGCCCGGCTTGGAGGCCAGCACGTTGCCCCACTTGTCCACCTCCACCAGTAGACCGGCGGACTCGCAGAAATTCTGCACGTACTCCGCCCCCCGCCGCTCGTAGTACGGCGCCGACGGAAGCCGGCCCAGCGCAGCAAGCGAACGCAGCGCAGTTTCCCGTAGTTCAGCCTCGTCCATCGCTACCTCTCCCGGCCATCGGCAAGCGTACCCGCCAGGAGCCAGGCTTCCCGTCCGTCGTCGCGCACGGGGTATGGGATGCGTTCCGTCACAAAACCGGCCTCCTCCATCAGTACGGTCCATGTTTGGAGCGGAAACAGCCCAGTAGTATGCCTGTCCACCTCCACTGCCAACTTTCCTCCCCGGTTGATGAAATACACGTATACCGCCTCGATTGTCGAATCCGTCGGGTCAGGATCATGTACGTGCTCGACGTAAGTCAACTCCGTGCCGCCTTTCCGGCGGGGCCCGTGCAACGAGGTTCCCAGCGTGCACAGTCCGGTGAAATCGTCCGGGGCCGTCAGGAACACCCCGCCTGGTCCGAGGTGCACGGCCGCAGTGCGGAAAGTGTCCGCAAGGTCGGCTTCCGTCAGCAGATACGAGACCGCGTCGTGAGCGATCACCGCATCGAAGAGGCGGCCCAGCCGCACGCGGCGCATGTCCCCCAGAACGTGCTCGACTCCAGGATTGAGCCTCCGCGAATTGGCGAGCATCCCCGGCGATATGTCCACCGCCACGGCGTCAAAGTCTCCCGCGAGGTGAGACAACAGGTTTCCGCCGCCCACGCCTAACTCCAGCAGCCTGCGCCTGCCGGAGCTCAGTCTAGCCCCCAGCGCCTTCCGCCAGTGCGCGGCTTCATCGGCATACTCCTCCGGCGGGCTGACCAGCTCCCAGAGTTGGGCGAACTCGTCGTACATCCGGTTTCTGCCCTCCGACATATTCAACTCTCCTTCACAGGTCGTCTCCCCGCAATCGCAGGCCGCTCGCGGCTACAATGCCGCCTGCAACCGCGACAACCGCAACACCCACCGGCCCCGGCGCTGACTCCGGAGCCGCGAGAAACCATATATGCCAAAAGTATTGTGCCTGACCGCTCCGTCGCTGCCCCTTGGCGACTTGGCCAGGGAGCGGCTGCCCGGCGGTTGGGACATGGCCGTCTTCGATAGGGACGATGACGACCGGGAAAAGGTCGAAGCCGTCAGAGACGCCGACTTCATATTTTCCTGCGCTCACGTCGTCAGCGCCGACCTGCTTCGTGCCGGAAAGAAGGTGAAACTGGTGCAACTTGCCGCCGCGGGCTGGGACAGGGTCGACGTGCGCCTTGCCGGCGAACTCGGCATACCCGTCGCCAACAACGGCGGCGCAAACGCCATACCCGTCGCAGAGTTCGCCTTGTCGCTCATGCTGGCAACATACCGCCGCCTGAGCGCGCTCGACCGGGCGGTGAGAAACGGCGGCTGGTGGACCGAGCACAGGCAGGGCCGCGAACTGTACGGCAAGACCGTCGGCATCGTGGGCGGCGGGCGCATAGGCTCGATGCTTGTCAGGCTGCTGCGCGGCTTCGACGCCAACACCCTCTACTCCGACGTAGCGGCCAGCAAAGCCGCCGAGGAAGCGGGAGCGCGCAGGGTCGATTTCGACGTGCTGCTCGCCGAGTCGGACGTCGTTTCACTCCACGTGCCGCTGCTGCCCGAGACACGCGGCATGATCGGCGCACGCGAACTGGCCCTGATGAAGCAGGACGCCATACTGGTCAACACCTGCCGAGGGCCGGTCATGGACGAAAAGGCCCTGTACGACGCCCTCAAGGAACGCCGCATCTACGGCGCCGGGCTGGACGTCTTCAAGGAGGAACCCACGCCCGCAGGCAACCCGCTGCTCGAACTGGACAACGTCGTCGTTGCCCCGCACGCCGCAGGCCAGAGCGTCGAGAGCTTCCCCCGCAGGGTCGACTTCGCCTTCTACAACATGGAGCGCATACTCTCCGGTAAACAGCCGGAGAGCGTCATAACCGAATCCAACTAGGAGAAACATCCGCACCGTCACCCAATACACTAACCCCACAATCGCAGAGGCATCCCCAAACCGCAGAGGCATCCCCAAACCGCAGAGGCATCCCCAAACCGCAGAGGCACACCGTCATCGTAGGGGCGTCCCTTGTGGGCGCCTGGGCGCCTACCGTAGGGGCGTCCCTTGTGACACCTGCCACGCCACCTAAACACCGCAACACAATTGGGCAAACCAAGACGCACAGGAGCATCGAACACATGGCAAATGAAATTCGCGGCCTATACGTAGGCCCTGCCGAGACCGACATCGAGCAGCACACCCGCGCCTTCCGGGCCATCGGAGCCGAGGTCGATAGGGTCGAGGAAGACGACGTCGGGGCAGTAATCGAAGCCCTGAAGGACGCCGACGTGATGATGTTCCAGGGCCAGGCCAGCCACGGAATCGACCCGCAGGTCTTCGACCACATGGGCAACAACGGGCGCTGCAAGGGCATGGTCACATTCGGGCACGGTTTCGACGGCGTAGACCTGGAAGCGGCCTCCGAAGCCGGCGCATTGCTCGCCAACACCGCCTCGTTCGGCACCGAAGAGGTGTCCAACCACACCATGATGCTGTTCCTCGTCGCATCAAGGAAGTTCGTCCTTCACCACAAGCTGGTGACCGCCGGCCAGTGGACCAGGGAATACCTCCCGCCGATGGGCCACATTGCCGGACAGACCTTCGGCATCATCGGCTTGGGAAACATCGGCCGAGCAGTCGCCCGCAAGGCAAAGGCCTTCAACATGCGCGTCGTCGCATACGACCCCCTCATTCCCTCCTGGGACATCAAGGAGTACGGAGTCGAACCGCTCCACAGCGTCAACGAGGTGTGCAGGCAGTCCGACTACGTCAGCCCGCACGTCTACCTGAACGACGACACCTACCACATGCTCAGCGACGAGCAGTTCGGACTGATGAAGCCGACCGCATACGTCATCAACTGCTCCCGCGGGCCGGTCATAGACGAGAAGGCGCTCATCAGGGCGCTACAGGAAGGTCGAATCGCAGGCGCCGCCCTCGACGTGTTCGAGCAGGAGCCGGTCGATCCCGACAATCCCCTACTCAAGATGGACAACGTGGCCGTCACCAACCACTACGCCAGCCACTCCGAAATCGCATGGGAGCGAGCGCAAACCCAGATGGGCGAAGAGGCCGTGAGAATCGCCACCGGCTCTTGGCCCATGTCCCTCATCAACCCCGACGTACGCCGCATAATCCAAGGCCGCACACCCCCAATGCAATGGGAGATCTACTTGGCAAAGCTGCAGGGTTAGACGAACCCGGACACCACCGCGCCGCCCGCCGTAGGGGCGTTCCCTTGTGGCCGCCCTCCGTAGGGGCGATCCCTTGTGGCCGCCCTTCCGTAGGGGCGATCCCTTGTGGCCGCCCTCCCCATCCGTAGGGGCGTCTCTTGTGGGCGCCCTTCCGTAGGGGCGATCCCTTGTGGCCGCCCTCCCCATCCGTAGGGGCGTCTCTTGTGGCCGCCCTCCCCTTCCGTAGGGGCGTTCCCTTGTGGCCGCCCATCCGTAGGGGCGTCTCTTGTGGGCGCCTGGCGGGGCCCGGCGGGGGGAATCGTCGCCCACCCCCACGCGCGCCGCCACCAATCACGCGCGCCGCATAGACATCTTCCCCGCAGGGGATGAAACCGTAGGGGCGCCATCCGACACGAACCGTAGGGGCGCCATCCGACACGAACCGTAGGGGCGCCATCCGACACGAACCGTAGGGGCGTCTCTTGTGGGCGCCTGGCGGGGCCCGGCGGGGGGAATCGTCGCCCACCCCCACGCGCGCCGCCACCAATCACGCGCGCCGCATAGACATCTTCCCCGCAGGGGATGGAACCGTAGGGGCGCCATCCGACACGAACCGTAGGGGCGCTCCCTTGTGGGCGCCTGGCGGGGCCCGGCGGGGGGAATCGTCGCCCACCCCCACGCGCGACGCCACGAACCACGCGCGACGCAGGGCCGCCCCCTCCTACCTCTTCCCCCGTCTGCGGGGGAAGATTGAGATGGGGGTCTTACACGCGCGACCACCCACGTGCCCGGTGGATTCCCAATCGGAGTCGGGAATGACGTTAAGGGGTCGGAAATGACTGGTGAAAGAGAAACGAAGATGCCCAAAATCAGCAAGAACGCCCTACAACAGGTGCAAGCGGCGTTCGACCAATACCAAAAAGAGGTCAACTCCAATTCACTGCTGGCGCCCTCTAGCAAAAGCGCTTGCATCCAGCGCGCAGAGTGTTTCGTCCGCTGGCTCGATGACGACTTCGAGCCGGGCTCCGGGCTAAGAAGTCGCAGCCAGCGACTGTAACCGGCCTACTTATCTACCGCTGCGTTCAAGATAAACTGCGGTAACGACTCTCAGGCGGAAACTTGCCGGAACCACAAGAAGGGCGGATAGATCGCATGGCCAAGCACAAGGTACTAATTCTGGGGCCCGAGGACGCATCCATCGACGCCGAGCGCGCCGAGATGGCAGACCTGGACGTCGAATTCGTCCAAGCCGACCCGCAGAGCGAGGGCGAAGCGATAGAGGTCGTCAAGGACGCCGACGCCATCATGTCGCGCGGTGGGTGGGGCGTGGAGCCGGTCATCAGCGCAGCCGACCGATGCCAGGTCTTCGCCGTCTACTCCCACGGCTTCAACAACGTCGACGTCGAGGCCTGCACCCGCAAGGGCATCATCCTCACCAACTCGGCCGGAATGTGCGCCGAGGAGGTGTCGGACCAGGCCATGGCCTTCATCCTCGCCCTGAACCGCCACGTCGTGCAGGCCAGGAAGCACGTGCAGGACGGCAAGTGGGACCGCCAGTCATTCCACATCGAGCCGCTGGACACGCAGACGCTCGGCCTCATCGGATTCGGCAACATCGCCCGCCTCGTCGCCCGCAAGGTGACCGGATGGGGCATGGAGACGCTGGTCTACGACCCATACGTCCAGCCCTGGCTCATCAAGGAGTACCGCGCCGAGCAGGTGTTCGACCTGAACGAGCTGTGCGCCCGGTCCGACTACGTGACCGTCATAGTGCCGCTGAACGACGATACCTACCGCATGGTCGGAGCAGAGCAGTTCCGCGCAATGAAGGAGTCGGCCTACCTGGTGAACGTATGCCGCGGACCGGTCGTCGACGAGCAGGCGCTCATAGAGGCGCTGCGCGATGGACAAATCCGCGGAGCCGGCCTCGACGTGTTCGAGCAGGAGCCGGTAGACGTCAACAATCCCCTACTCGAAATGGACAACGTCATCTACGCCCCGCACATGGCCGGCGGCTCCACCAGGTCCGCCTGGCTAAGCTCCCACCGCGCCGCCGCCCAAGTCGCCGCCGTCCTCCGAGGAGAATGGCCCATGGCCGCCCAAAACCCGCAAGTCGCATCCGCCATCACCGCCCGCCGCCAATCCGCCGGCCTGCCGGTGGCGCGGTAGGGGGTGGACATCTGAGATGCACCCGTGCGCCGCCCCCAAGTAAAATGGCAGCCCGCCCGCGTCCAACCGTCCGGTACGTCGATGGATGATGTGCCCGCGGCAACCGGGGGCACGCGTTCTCACGCGGCCGCCATACGGCCCAGATGAAGGGGGCGTGGCAGCATGGCCACCAGACTAGTGCGATTGGAACTGACGCTTGAGCCTCAGCCGGAGGGCGGCTATGTAGTCACCAGCCCCACGCTGCCCGGACTGCTGACGGAAAGCGACACCCTCGAAGAGGTCTTGGTGAACAGTTAAGACGCCGCCCTCGCCAACTTGGAACTATACTCAGACCAAGGAATTCCGTTGCCTGATAGTTTTGTGGACATATCAGACCAAAGTTCTGCTACTCGAGTGATCCCGTGAGAATTCCAAAAAATCTGCCCGACGACGAAATTTTGCGCAACGCGCTCGTGGAATACCGACAGGCCACAACTTACTGGTACGTCCCCAAAGCGCGAACACTAAACCAAGAGAACATCGCAGCTTGCACAGAGATTCTGAACATCATATTTGAGGAATTTCTCGGCTCG
The DNA here is from genome assembly GCA_963663555.2 of Dehalococcoidia bacterium. GTDB lineage: Bacteria > Chloroflexota > Dehalococcoidia > Lucifugimonadales > Lucifugimonadaceae. Next base: position 362,486 of record CAXXNJ010000003.1, on the reverse strand, counting down.
GCGTGGACCACCGATACCCAAGACGCTCTCCTAAATCGACTAACGGCGAAAAGGGTCAACGAGCCCCGGGCCATGGGAGGCGCTCTGCAAGATCGCACCGCCTTGGTCCGCATCATAAAGGTGTTTCTGGAGACACTCGGCCTCCTATGGGTATACGAAGATCAGGAGCTGGTTATCACTGATGCAGGTTTTAATCTGTTGCTTGCACGAGATGATCCGGATGCCCAGCGCAAGCTTATCGAGGCGCAAGTAGCCAAGGTTCAATACCCAAACCCACTGTTGAGTCAACAGTTGGCGCACGAGTTTCAAGGCATTTTGCCGCACCTCTTCATGTTGCAGATTCTACAGCAGGTTGACTACCGCATCACATTTGAGGAGTACGAACTCTTCGTCAATCTCGCAACTTCGCAAGCCGATGTAGATCGCATAGTCCGTTACATCACTCGTTGGCGAATCGTCAAAGAAACCGACAGGGATTTATTCCGCAACACTTTTCAGCGTGTGACTGTTCGCCGTCCCAATGAAAAAGTTCCTCCCTTGGAGCGCCCTGGTCTGGCAAGGAACACAGGTACGCGTCTCAATCGCATCCACCTCAACGGTTCTTACCAACGCGCATTTTATGGCTACCCCTCGTCTTTGCATGTCGACAACGCTACGCGAGAGATTGTCTGTACGTCGCCGGATGCTCTGGAAGGGCTAGTCCACGAAAAGATAAGCGATTTGAAACTAACTACCTTCGAGAGCCCTGAGGCTTGGTTCGCGTATTTTGGAGACCCCGAGCAAAGGCCTTCGTGGTTTACGTACGTGGCGCTCGCCATCGAGGCAGCTTCTTCAGAAGAGGAAGCAAAGTCCGAAATTGAGCAATACGAGGACAAGTTTACACAGGAGGAAGCTACTGCTCTCAGACGGTTGCAGCTTGAGAAGGCGATTGAATCTTCATACGCAGACCACACTGACCTGCTTCACACGCTGGAAGCCGGGTTAAAATATCAGGGACGCCAGGTCGAAACGCCCATCGGCCGGATGGACCTGCTCTGCCGCGGCGCCGACGGTAAGCATGTCGTGATTGAGATCAAGGCGAATGAGGCCAACGATGCGGTGTTCGGTCAGATCCTTAGATACATAGGATGGATTCACAGAAATTTTGAGGACGGGGAGAACAACGTACGAGGAATCATCCTCGCCAGCCACTTCCCGGACAAGGCACGTTACTCGCGCATTGGTCTGCTGCGGCACGATGCCGATCTTCACCTGAAGTTTTTGCGGCATGGCTTCGCCGCCCAGGAGGTCTAACGGGGAATGCAGCATCGTATACCTAACGCAAGAAATTGGCCCGGCGAACATGTGGACCAAGTCATATTCGGGGATGCGCTTGCAACGCTGGCCAAACTTCCTGACGAGTGTGTCGCGCTGGCCGTGACCAGTCCACCGTACTGGAACATCGTCGACTACGGAATCGACGGGCAGATCGGTCAGACAAGCTATGAGACATACCTTGAACAATTGACCAATGTGTGGCAGGAAACCGAGCGTGTGCTCATCCCTAACGGGAAGCTGGCCATTGTTACTCCTGTAATGCCGATCTCGAAAAGCCAAATCAATAGCCAGCACACGAGGCATATCAAAAACATCGCCTTCGACATTGAGGCGCGTATTCTTCGTGACTTGTCGAATCTACACAGATACAGCCTGTTCGTGTGGAAGAAGCAGACGACCACGAAGATGTTCGGCAGCTACCCTTACCCGCCGAATATATACGAGGACAACACAATAGAATTCATCAACGTCTATGTGAAGGACGGTGTGCCGCCTTCCATCCCCAAATCGGTTAAAGAGCCCAGTATGCTGACCCAAGAGGAGTGGCGCAATCTTTCGATGCAGATCTGGCCTATGTACCCAGAGGACGTGAAGCGAACTGACGGCCATCCCGCCCCCTTTCCGGTTGTCCTCCCACAACGCCTTATCTTGATGTACTCATTCCGTGCCGTGCCCGATGCTGATTTCGCCGGAGATATTATTCTGGACATGTTCAATGGTTCCGGCGCGACAACTCTCGCCGCTAAGGCGACCGACAGACGATGGATCGGCATCGACCTAAACCGGAACTATTGTCTCCACGCCGAGACCAGATTGGAATCCGAATACGTCAATCCTCACAACATCATGCTCCAAGAGGTTCGAGTGCGTAGCGCCCAAAACAGCCGCCAACTCACCCTCATCTGACGTTATAGCGAGAACCTAGAATGATGCCGGTATCGAGAAAATAAACCACAAGTCCAGCGGACGATCAGGAATTCAAACCCCTACGACCCACCCCTCATACTCCTCCAGCAAACCTGCCAGCCCACTTGCTGGCGTCACTTCATAATCCGTCCTGGATTGGCGGTCCGTTCCTCCGTAGACCACCGTTTTGGACGATACGTTCGGAACCAGATCCGCAACCCTCTTCAGGGAAGCAAAATAGTCCGAAGCGACCGTGGATCCCGACTTGATCTCGATAGCGTGGATGCCGTTGCCCGTCTCGTAGAAGAGATCACACTCCAGCCCTCGTGAGTCACGAAAAAAGGAGAGATTGGAGTCACGGCCCTTGTTGAAACGGTACTTGAGCGCCTCGGCTACTACCATGTTCTCGAACAACGCCCCTCGAAGAGGGTGAGTCGTTAGCTGTTTTACATTCTCGATGCCTATCAGATAGCTAGCCAAACCCACGTCGTAGAAATAGAACTTTGGCGACTTGACCAGACGCTTTCGCAGGTTGGCGTGGTATGGCGGCAGTTGAAAGAGTATGTAGCTCCTCTCCAGCACTGCGATCCACTGTCGCGCCGTGGTGTGCGTCACGCCGGCATCCGAACCCAATGAACTGAGGTTCACCAACTGCCCTACCCTGCCCGCGCAGAGGCGCACGAAGAGCCTGAAACTCGAAAGATTGCGTACTTCCCCCAGCCTGCGCACGTCACGTTCGACGTACGTCTCAAAGTAATCGGCAAGCGCTTGCTCCGGCTCTAGTCCTCTGTCCAGAATCCGCGGATAGAAGCCGGAATGGATGATCTCGTTTACATTCAGGCTCGCGCCGATGCTCCGCCGTTCCTTGAGGCTGAACGGAAGCAGCCGCAGCAACGCCGTCCTGCCCGCAAGGGACTGGCTGATCGCGTCAGACAGCTTGAACTGCTCGCTGCCCGTCAGCACGAACTGCCCGGCGCGCCCCCGCTCGTCGGCAAGAACTTGCAGGTACGAAATTAGCTCAGGTACATGCTGGACCTCGTCGATGATGGCGCCATCTCCGAGCTCAGCGAGGAACCCCCGGGGGTCGGACTCGGCGAATTCCCGCTGGTCCGGCGCCTCCAGGTTGGCGTACGCAAGGTCGGGGAATGTTGAGCGGCACAGGGTCGTCTTGCCCGACTGACGCGGCCCGGTTACCGTTACGAAGGGGTACTGCTTGAACAGCGTCGCCAGCCGGCTCGTGACTTCCCGCTTGATCATGTCCAGCATGATACCATCTATTTGCACAATCTGAAAGTACTACTTTCAATTTGTGCAAATAGCACAGCCTGCCGACTTCACCCCTCCCCGCTTGAACACAACACCGAAACGGCGGCGACGGACGAGGGGTACGCCCCTACCCCGGCCGGTACTGGTCGATGCCTACCGTGGCCGGGCTGGGGCCGCTGGGCAGGACGGCGGTCTTGGCCCGGTCTGCGCCCACTACCACGATGTAGCAGTTGTCGGCGCTGCCCATGACCGAAACGGTTATCTGAAGCCGCTGCTCTTCCGTCAGATTCTCCAGCCACTTCCAGTTTTCAGCCACCCTCGCCTCGCCCTCCAACGGCATGTACTGGATCATCTTCCCCAGGTTCCCGTTGGCGTGCGCGTGGATGAACTCGCGGGCCTCCTGCTTGGACATGCCGGAGTTTCCGACCGGGCGTGCAACGTCCGGCGGCATCAGTATCAGCCTCTCGCTGCCGCCGGCCTTGTCGTCGGACTGAAGGGACATGGTGCCGAACGTGGCGCCGTATGCCAGCGTCTTGAGAAGTCCCTCCGCCGTCGTGTTGCCCTGGTCCTGCACGTCCAACTCGCCGTCCGTGATGAACAGGCTGACCGCGTTCTCGTCCGCACCGAAACCCTGGTCAACGTGGAACGGCTGCCACGGGCTGGCCGCCTCGTTCTCCGCGATGCAGTGGACGAACTTGCGAGTGGTCCCGATGGTGTCCATGTCCATCTCGTTCGGGTACCAGTAGCCGATGTTGCGCAGGCACAGCGAAAAGGCCCTGCCGATGACTATGTTGATGCGGTTGTCGCGACCCGGCCCCAGGGCGGACCGCGCATTGATGCCCAGCTCTTTCGCAATAGGCCCGTTCACGATGAGCAAGGGCGCGTTGGGGCTGGTGGACATGAGCAGTGACTTGCCGCCGTGAGGGCCGATCTCGGAGAGGGCCTTGACCGAAGCGATGATTACCGGCATGTGCTCCGGCCTCGCTCCCGCAAGCGCCGCGTTGATTGCGATCTTCTCCACTGTGGCCACGCCAAAGCCGGGCGGAACGTCGCACACCACGTGGTCGGCAGGCAGGCGCGTCCCGGCGATCAGCTCGTCCACCGCCTCACGCGTCGCCGGCAGCAACGGGAATCCGTCTCCCCAGTCACGTCCGATGAACTCCTCGTTCATCCGGTGGACGGCGTCGAACCGGTCATCGCCCTCGAAGTTGTGCGGCGCCCCGTCGTCCGCCGTTCCCAGTCTGCCCGTCGGCGCGCCGTTCTGCGTAAGCGTGGCGACTATCTGGTCGAAAGCCTGCTCCGTCTGGCCGACGCACTCCTCAAGCGTGATGTTCCGGTATATGCGCGGCACCACCACGAACTGCAATTCGGGCATGCCGAACGCCCTGGAGCTGGCAATCGCGTCACCCTCGAACCTGCCGGAGATGATAGGCGCCGCGGGCTTGCCCATCTTCTCAACCTCGATCATGTCGTGGACCATCCACGACGCGCAAGTCCCTCAGTCGCCGGTGGCGCCTATTACGACGTCGCACTCCTCCGCAGCCTGCTTCACCACGTGCGGCGGCGCAGGGTAGTTGCCGCCGGTGTAGAAATTGACCGTCACGCCGGAGAAGCGCCCCTGGAGCATCTCACCGGCGCGCTTGAGCGCAACGTCACCGCCATGCGTCCCGCTCCACAGCAGGCCGACAGTCTTGCCGTCCAGGCTCTCCGGCCTGGCGACCGGCTGAAATGGACTTTCGAGCGCCCGCTGCCGGGCGACTGGGTTCAGCACTTCAAGTAGATACACTTACCGACCTCCGCCGTAGATGCGCCCCGCCGCTCGCGGCCGGCAACTCTGCGCCGCCGAACGCTCGCGAGGGCTTGGAAATGAGCCAACCCGCTCACCCGCAGAATCTTACGCCATCGCGCCCCCATTTTCGACCGCGCTCCTATAACCCATGGCGCCCCGACAAGAACCGCAGGGGAATCCCGCCCCGCAGGGGCGCCCCCCGTAGGGGCGTCACCCGACAGGAACCGTAGGGGCGTCCCTCGTGGGCGCCTGGCGGGGGGCGCGCGCGACCACCAACACGCGACGACGCCACCAAACACGCGCGACGCGCCCCATCCTTCTGGATTCCCGTTTCCACGGGAAAGACGGAAAGGAGGCGCCGGGAATGACGGCGTGGCGGGTAACGTCGCGCGCCCCCTACCGCAAATGCCCCTACGACGGGCATACCGCCCACCTACTTCGCCAAGCGTCTGTACACGTCCTGCCCCTGGCGGAACAGATCCATCACTTCCCGGCGTTGCGAGTCCTTGTAGTACTTGCCCTTGCTGCGCGCCCATTCTATTGACGTGTCTATCGACGCGACGAACCTGGCCGCAGCGTCCCTCGTATGCCCGCCGCGTACGCCGCCGGCGTCGACGTAGACCGGGCTGGTATGCGCCCACAGCGGCTGGTTGAAGCTGTCCCGGGAGCCGGAACCGAGGCGGGCCGCAATCCAGCCGTCCGATTCCACGGGTACGGCAAAACTCATCCGGCCATCGGTCGAGCCGTCGGGAAAGTCCCGGCGCGCCGCCACCCGGCCGTTGCTCACTATCTCGGCGCGATGGATCCGGTAGTGGGACTGCCAGCTTGCTTCCACCTCAATGGAATCGCCGGGCCGGCAATGGACCGTCGCCCCCGGCTGTTGCCCTCCGGCGGACAGATAAAGCGCCGGGCCGTTGGTGATGAATGTGTTCCCGCCTCGCACACCCTCCAGCCACTGCTCGTACACAAAATCGCCGCCGGTCTGTGAGTAGACACGGTTCGCAGAGCAGACGAACCAGTCAGAGCCGGTCGACGCGGGCAGGCGGATTCCGCAGTCCAGCATCTGGTAGTAGATGTCGTACTCCACGTCGCTCCAGTACGGATCGAACAGGTTGAATGCGTGCAACTTGCCGAGCGCCGCCGCGACCGGCGCCTCCATGCCCTGGCCGTTGTGACACCAGATCACGAGGCCGTCCTGGTCGTTGGCCTCGTCGCAGGCGTATGACAGCGGCGGGTAGTCGGGATCGAAGCGGTCCACGAGCAGGCCCCGGCTGAGTGGCGCGACGGCGTTCCGGATGTTCAGCAGCATCACGTGCCCGTAGCCGATCTCGTGAGAGCCGCCCGCGTTGTGACGGGTCTCCTCGCCGCACTGCACGTAGTGGTGAGTGTCGGTGTATTCGTTCAGCACGCCCGGCGGAAACTTGTTCGTGGCGTACTCGAGGTCCCATCGCTTCAGGATGCTGATCGCCGTCATACGCAGGTCCTCGACCCGCGAGTCGTAGCCCAGCCGCTCGTCGGGGCGAGTCTCCTTCTCGTCGTAGTGAATATGCGTGTTGCCTGGATGCCAGCCGCGAGCCGGAAGATCGGCCCAACGCTCAAGGGCAACGTCCAACGCGGCAACGGCCGACTTGCCCACGTGCACCGTGCCGATCCAGGGCCGGTACTCCGTGCCCCGCTCCACAAGTACCCGGTGATAGCCGCGAGACGCCTCAACGGAAAAATCACCGTCCGAGTAGAAGAACGGTTCGCCCGGCCCCACCTTCCACAGCCCGCCGGCAGGCCCTACGGCCACTCCCGTAGGATCCAGGACTTGCACCCTTGCCTCGACCCGCTCGCCGGTCGCAGCATCCCTGATCGAACCAGTTATCCGGCCCATCTATCCAAACCTCCGTCACTCGACTGTCCGGCCCGCGCCGCCATGGGCATTAGGCCGGTGCGCCGAGACTATCAAAGGGCGGCAAACCCGGCCCGCGGCCGATGCCAATAGCGACGATCACAGAGAACGACGCGACGCATTGCACCCGCCGGCCGTGAAGTCCTTTGCAAATTGTTTCCCGCGGCGGCAGCGAGTATCTTCACACTGACATCGCGGAGCGTGCGACGACCCGCAGCCCTACAGCTGCCGTAGCCGCGGATCGAGGTAGTCCCGCAGCCAGTCTCCGAGGAAGTTCAAGGACATCACCACCAGGAATATGGCCGTTCCCGGAAAGACGGTGATCCACCACGCCTCGGACAGGTAGAGCCTGCCCTCGTTGATCATCAGGCCCCAGGTCGCCCTTGGCCCCGGTATACCGGCCCCCAGGAAACTGAGGGTCGCCTCTGCGAGGATCAGGCCGCCCACGTTCAGGGTGGCTATGACCACCATCGTGTTGGTGATACCCGGCACGATGTGCCGCAACAGTATCCTCCGCGTCGACGCGCCGGCCACCTGCGCCAGCTTCACGTAGTCGCGCTCTTTGAGCGTCAACACCTCAGCGCGCACGTTCCTTACGAAGCCGGACCACGCCAGCAACGCCAGCAGCGCCATCATGATGGGCAGACTGGAGCCGAGCACCACGGCCACTACCAGGGCCACCAAAAGGAATGGCACAGCCGCCCAAACGTCGACCATGCGCATGATCACCTCGTCCGTCATACCACCGAACCATCCGCCGATCAGACCAAGCAGCGTACCGACTATCAGCCCGGTAGACATCGAGACGCTCACCACGATCAGGGAAACACGCGTGCCCTGGATCAGGCGGCTCAGGATGTCCCGGCCCACGTGGTCGGCGCCGAGCAAGAAGCGCTCCTCAAGCTTGGGCCGCTCGGCGTACCAGTCAGGAGCGTGCCACGACGGCGGAGCGTTCCTGGCCCGTAGGTTCTGCTTGATAGGGTCGTTCGGCTCCAGCCAGGGGGCGAATATGCCTATGATCAGCAGCACCCCCAATACCAACACCGGCAGGACGGGATAGCGCAATATCGTCCGCAGAATGCCGCCCGACTGCTCCGGCACGTCAGGAGCCGGACCTATGCCGATGGACTCGACTTCCCGGACGGCCATCTCAGGAGTACCGGATCCGGGGATCGATCAACACGTATGCGACGTCCGCCAGGAAGTTCATCCCAACGAAGATGAGCGTGAACAAGATGACGATCATCGACATCACCGGAAAGTCGTTATCCCACACGGCCCTGACCGCCGCCGAGCCGAGACCGGGCCACGCGAACACCGTCTCCACGACCACCACGCCGGTGATGAATCCCGCAACCAACAGGGCCGAGTAGGTGAGCGGGGAGATGAGCGCGTTCCTGAAGCCGTGCTTCCAGATGACCCACTGCGTGGCCACGCCCTTGGCGCGGGCCAGCTTCAGGTACTCCGAGTCGAGGATTTCCAGCATAGAGGAGCGAGTCAGCCGCAGGTACGCCGCGGCGGAGCCCCAGGAGAGTACGAGCGTCGGCAAGATCATGTGGCGGATGCTGAAGCCGTCCCCCCTGGTGCCGCTTGGCAGCCAGCCTAGAATCACGGCAAAGAGCAGCACCGACATGATGCCCACCCAGAAGCCGGGCAGAGCCTGGCCGAATAGAGCGAAACCGCGCGAAACGTGATCCATGTAGGTGCCACGCCTGACCGCAGAAAGCACGCCCAGCGGGACGCCAATCAACGTGGCGACGAGCCACGCCGCCAGCCCCAGCTGGGCCGTGGCGGGAATCTTCTCGCCGACCACTGTGCTGACGGGCTGCTTGGCCGCCAAACTCTCCCCGAAGTCCCCGGTCATAATGTTGCCGAGCCACACCAGGTACTGCACCGGCAGGGGCTTGTCCAAGCCGAGTTCCTTGCCGATCAGCTCCCAGTGCTCCGGCGTCATGCCGTAACCCTCGGCGCCTGCGTACAGCAGCCGAGGGTCTCCCGCGGCCCTGGACATGGCGAACGTGAACATCGTCGCCACCAAGAGCGCGAGTACGGCGAATATGAACCTACGAATCAGGAAGCGTTGCACGATGACGGTCCTGGCAAGCAATCCCGGCCGCTGCGGCGGCGCAGAAAACACGCGCCGCCGCAGTTATCGATTCGGCAAACGGCCTACGGTCAGCCGCAGCCAGCTTCCACTACCGGGCCAGCTTGATGTACTCCGGCGCATTCCACGGCTGACGCCAGGACGGCCGCATCGGCCAGTCCGCAATCGCGTTCGGGTTGTAGACGATCGACAGAGGCACCGATGCCACGCCCGGGTTTAGCGCCCACATGTGCAGGAAGTCCGCAACCTCGTTCATCAACTGGATGCGCTCTTCCTTGTCCGGATTGGCCGCCGCAAGCCCGTACTGGTTCGCAACGAACGGTGTCTCGAATCCGCAACTGAACCCGCCGCGGCTACGGCTGCTCATTTGCACGCCCTTAGGCCAGTCCCAGGGGTTGCCGTCGCGTCCCTCGCCGCAGCTCGTAAGCCAAGGCACCGTGTTCGACCGGCCAACGACCGTGGGACGGAAGATCGAGTAGGCGTACTTCAGTACCTCGACCTCTATCCCGACCTCATTCCAGAAGCCGGCGGTCGCGTCCGCAATCTCTCCGGAAATGCCCAGGCCGCCGCCCAACTCAGGCCCCGTGTACAGCGCCATGCTGAACCTCGTGCCGTTTTTCATCGGGTAGCCGGCATTGTCGAGGTACTCATTGGCCATGTCCGGGTCGTAAGGCACTTCCCACTTGGACTGCCAGTTCGGGTCCTTCGGGTCGAAGTACTCGACGTAGACGGGATTGCCGATGCCGCCCAGAACAGTCTCGACCACGAGGTCGCGGTCAATGGCCATCCCGAGCGCCCAGCGTACGAGCCTGGCCTGCTCCATGTCGTCCATGCCGTCGGGGTTGTTGGCGTCTTCCGGCTTGAAGGGATTGCCGATCCAGGGGATGTCATGCACGAACGTCGGCGGAGTCGGAAGGTCTTCACCCGTCGCCGCATGCACCGTCTCCCACAGGTTGCCGGAGAAGAACACCCCCATCTGGATGCCGCCGCCCGTGCCGGCCGCCTTCATCCCGTTACGCTGCATCGAGGGAATCTGGCTGACCGATATCTCCATCGCATCGGCCTCACCCGTGCGCATCATCGAGAGGCGCGTCGCCTCCTCGGGAGCGTGGATGAAGGTGATCGACTTCGCCTCCGCAGTCTGACGCCAGTGGTCCTCTACGGCGTTCAGGACAACCTTGCCGCCGGACTCCCACTCCTGGACCGTGTAGGGCCCTGTGCCAATGGGGTTGGCCTTGGCCCATTCCTCGCCCATCTGGTCGAAGACGGCCTCGCTGATGACCTGCGCGCCCAGGCCCTCATCCGTCAGGTAGAAACTGGACCAGCGGACGTCGAACTGCGCGAACGGGAAGCGGACTGTGTAGTCGTCCAGTACCTCGACCGGCTGGTTGCCTATGAGGTTCGACCAGAAGCCGCCGCCGTCGGTAATGCTGACCGGGTTGTAGGCCGGGTTGGCGTCGTTGTAGGCGTAGGCGACGTCGGCAGCGGTGAGCTCACCGAAGTCCCCATGCCCGGCGCCCTGCCACGGGATGCCCTTCCGGACCACAACGTCAACGTAGCTCAGGTCATCCGCAAGAGTCCATGACTCGGCGAGCATGAGCTCCTCACGGTTGCCGTCGAAGCCGTAGTTGAACAGGTCTTCCGTAACCGCGTAGATGTTCTTTGGAGGGCCGCCGGTCGAGTTCAGGCCCTGGGGCGGCCTGATCTGGATCGTCGCCAAGGTGAGGTTGCCCTGCGGTGTCTGCGGGTCCGGCGGCGGACGCTCAGGCTCAAGCGTCGGCACTGGAACCGCGCCCGGCGTCACTTCCACAACCTTCTCCACGACCTGCGTCACAACCTTCTCCACCTCCTTTTCCACGACCTGCGTCACGACCTTCTCCACCTCAACCTGCTTCTCCACCTCAACCACTTGGGTCACGACCTTCTCCACTTCCACGACCGTCTCGCCGCCGCACGCCAACATCGTGACGGCCGCAGCGATCAGGCCCGTAAGCAGAAAAGTACGCACTTTGCTGAGTCCCATATTTCAAATCCCCTTCACAAGCTAACCGGGAGGCTGTTATGTCAGGCATGGCCATGCCCGCGCCCTCCCAGAAGACAAGCATGGCCTTCCGATAGGCCGCAATCTACTTTGAGAAATGCCCTAAGTCAACATTTCGCAACCCTCCCCCAAAAATAGCCCGTTCACAGAAACACCCCCTGCCGCCCACCCGTAGGGGCGATCCCTCGTGGCCGCCCTTCCCCCGTAGGGGCGATCCCTCGTGGACGCCCTCCCGTAGGGGCGATCCCTCGTGGCCGCCCACCCGTAGGGGCGATCCCTCGTGGACGCCCACCCGTAGGGGCGATCCCTCGTGGCCGCCCTCCCGTAGGGGCGATCCCTCGTGGCCGCCCTCCCGTAGGGGCGATCCCTCGTGGCCGCCCTCCCGTAGGGGCGATCCCTCGTGGCCGCCCACCCGTAGGGGCGATCCCTCGTGGCCCCTTCCCCCGTAGGGGCGATCCCTTGTGGCCGCCTGGCGGGGCACGGCGGGGGGAATCGTCGCCCACCAACAAGCGCGACGCCGCCAACACGCGACGCAGGCACGTCCCCTCCTACCTCTTCCCCCGTCCGCGGGGGAAGATTGAGATGGGGGTCTTCCCGCGCGGCGCGCCTCCATGTTCGTTGTTAACGGCGCGCGCGTTGGTGGTCGGCGACACCCCAGTTTCATTATCTTGTGCGGCCTAGCAAGGCCATGGTGATTCCCGTGAAAACGGGAATCCATTGGACGCGCCCCGCAGGGGCAATCCGTAACATGCCCCGCAGGGGCATCCGTATGCGCGATCCCTCGTGGCCGCCCTTCCCCCGTAGGGGCGTCCCTTGTGGCCGCCTGGCGGGGCACGGCGGGGGGAATCGTCGCCCACCAACAAGCGCGACGCCGCCAACACGCGACGCAGGCACGTCCCCTCCTACCTCTTCCCCCGTCCGCGGGGGAAGACGGAGGCGCCCCTACGAATCCTGCCTCTTCTCCCCTGAGGGGAACATTGAAAGACGGGTAAGAGACAGCAGGGCCGCTACAGCCGGCGCCGCAGCTTCGGGTCGAGCGCGTCACGTAGGCCGTCACCGCCGAGGTTTATGCCCATGACGGTTATCGTCAGGAGGATGCCCGGAAACACCACTATCCACTCGGCGGTGCGCAGGTATGTCCGCCCCTCGGCCATCATGTTGCCCCAGCTCGGCACGCTCGGCGGAGAGCCTGCCCCCAGGAAACTGAGCGCCGCCTCCACCAGGATCGCACTGGCGCAAATATAGGTTCCCTGGACTATCAGCGGAGCCACCGTCTGAGGAAAGACGTGCAGCCTCAGTATCCGCGTCGGCCTGACGCCGATAGCCCTGGCCGCCTCGACAAAAGCCTGCTCGCGCAGGCTGAGAACCTGCGACCTTACAAGGCGGATCACCGCGGGGATCGACGTAATGACCAGCGCAATGACTACGTTCTGTATCGAGGCGCCGAAGATCGCCATCAACGCAATCGCAAGCAGCAGCCCGGGAATCGACATGATGCCGTCGACGACCCGCATCAGGACCATGTCCAGCTGCCGGTAGTACCCGGACGCCAAGCCGATTGCCGCTCCCACGAAGACCGTCAGAGCCGCCACGGACAGGCCAACCAGCAGCGAGACCCGCGTTCCGAATATCGTCCGGGCGAACACGTCCCGGCCCAGGTGGTCGGTTCCCAGCCAGTCCGTCCCCGACGGCGGAAGCAGACGGCGGAAAGTGTCTATCGCAAGCGGCTCCTTTGGCGCTATGAGAGGTGCGGTGAGCGCCACGACGCACATCATCAAGACGATCAGGATGCCCGCCGTCATCACACTGCTCTGCCGGAACAGCGCCAATCTCGAGCCGACGCGCCTCTTGCCCGCGGTCGAGACCTGCGAGATGAGGCCCTGCAACGTGCCCGTGCCGTTTCTCACTTCATAGCCCTCGTCACTTCGCCATTACCCCGAAAAGGGGACCGTAGGGGCGTCCCTCGCACAAACCGTAGGGGCCTCCCTCGCACAAACCGTAGGGGCCTCCCTCGCACAAACCGTAGGGGCGTCCCCGACACGAACCGTAGGGGCCTCCCCGACACGAACCGTATGGGCCTCCCTCGCACAAACCGTAGGGGCGATCCCTTGTGGCCGCCCTGCGGCGGGGATGGGCGGGGCAACGTAAACACCGGCTAATACCTGATTCTCGGGTCCAGGTAGGCGTAAACCACGTCCACGGCCAGGTTCACCAGGATGTAGATTGCCGACAGCACCAGTATCAGCCCCTGGATTATCGGGTAGTCCCGCGCCTTGATCGCGTCCGACAGGAGCCGCCCCAGTCCGGGCACGGCGAACACCACCTCGACCACCACGACGCCCGTGAGCAGCGCGGCGAATCCCAGCCCTATGATCGTGACGATGGGCAGGCTCGCGTTCTTCAGAGTATGCCGCCAGAGCACCACCCTTTCGCCAAGACCCTTCGCCCTGGCCGTACGTACGTAGTCCTCCTGGAGCGCCTCGATGACGCTTGCGCGAGTGATGCGCGCCACCAGCGCCATGATGACGACGGCCGCAGACAGGGTGGGCAGGATCATCCGCTTGGCGAACGGCCAGAACCCCTCGAACACAGGCTGGTAACCGCCCGCAGGCAGCAGGTGGAAGTTGAGCGCAAACACCCAGATCAGCAGGAATCCAAGCCAGAAAACCGGGATCGAGAAACCGAGTACAGAGAAGCCCATCACCACGCGGTCGACCCACGTGTTCGCCTTCCACGCCGCCAAAACCCCCATGGGGACGGCAAGCGAAATGGCCACGAGCTCCGTAAGGATGGTCAACGCGATGGTCGGTTCCAGCCTGCCCACGATGATGCCCGTTACCGGCTTGCCGGAGCGGATCGACGTACCCAGGTCGCCCCTGGCGAGCTGTCCGATCCACGAAACAAACTGCTCGCTCACCGGCTTGTCGAGGCCGAGCCTCTTCCTGATCTTCTCTATGTCCTCGGCCGTCTCCTCCTCGCCCGCCAGCAGCGCCGCCGGGTCGCCGGGCGTTATCTGGAGAAGGCCGAACGTGAATATAGCCACGACGAGCATCGTCGGAACAACGAGAAGCAGCCGCCGTCCAATGTATGCGCGCATGTCCTGCTCTAAACCCTAGAAGCCGGCGCCCCAGCCCGGAAATCCGCCGGCCAGGTCGACGCTAACCCCATCCGGAATCTTCACCGGGCAGGCGACAAGGGGCGGCAACCGGCCACTCCTGCGGGAGCGTCGATTGCATACCCCTTTCGCCTCATGAGGTTATGTGGTGCGGGAGGAAGCGATTACCTCTCCAGCCAGACGTTCCAGTAGGCCGGCCACAGTGCGCGGGAGTCGAAGCCTCTCACCCAGTTGCCTGCCGCGTGTATGCCGGAGAAGTAGCCGATCACCACGTACGGGACTTCCTCGTAGTAGGTCATCTGGAGCTGCTCGACAAGGTCGCGCTGCTCGTCCTCCGAGGTGGCCTTGAAGAAGGCTTCGCGTAGTTCAGTCACGCGGTCGCTCTCAAAGCCTCCCAGGTCGCCAACGCCGAGCCTGTTGGTCAGTGGCGACGCCGCCGCTGCCGCTCCCCACGTCGTGAAGATGTCCCAGTCGTCGGGCTTCACCCTGCGGGACTTCAGCGTGGCCCAGTCCACGACCTGCAGGTCGATGTTGAAACCGGCGGCCTTCAGGTTCTGCTCGCCCACGGTCAGTATCGGGTGAATCGTGGGCTGGTCCACCGGCGTCATCGCCACGATGGGCCTGCCGTCGTACGTGGACTCCTCGAGCAACTTCTTCGCCTTTTCGACGTCGTTCTGGTTGTAGTTCTCCTCGCCGACCTTGGTGTCCCAGCGGAGGCCGCAAAGGAAGACGGCGGAGCAAAGCCCACGCAGCCCGGGCGGGCCGTAAGCCGCCATTATGGCCTCGTGGTCGATGGCCGCCTGCAGAGCCTTTCTCGCCTTGACGTCCTCGAAAGGAATCCGGCGGTGGTTGATGATCATCACCGGCCACCTGCCGATCGGGTCGGTGTAGACCTCGATCTCAGGGTTGTCCCGCATGATCTCAAAGAAATCCAGTGGCGCCGTGTCCATGAAGTCCATTTCCGCGGTTTCCAGCAAGGAAAGCCGGGTCTGCACGTCAGGAATCTCGTAGAACTCGATCGCGTCCACGTAGGCATACTTCGCGCCGGCGTGACCCGACGGCGCCTCCGTGCGCGGCAAGTAGTCCTCGAAGCGCTCCAGAATGATGCGGTTGCCCACGTCCCAATCCACGAACTGGTACGGACCGGAGCCGACGTGCTCCTGTAGCACGCCTCCGCCGCGCTCGGCCGGCGTGTCTGCGATGACGCTCGCCTTCTGGATCGGCAGCCCCTCGGTGTTGAAGTTCATCGAGTCCAGTACCAGGCCGAACGGCTCTTCAAAGCTGAGAGTCCACGTACTGTCGTCTACGACACCCACCGTGGCGCGGGCGCCGAGCTCTTTCCAGCCGGTGTAGTACGAGTCGAACGCTCGCTCCAAGGTGGCCTTGAAGTCTTCAGCCTTAACCGGCTCCCCGTTGTGCCACTGCAAGCCGTCCCGGATGTTGAACGTCCAGACCAGCCCGTCATCGCTGATCGACCAGTCTTCGAGCATCTGTAGCTGCGGCTGGAAGTTGCCGTCCGATGCGAACGGCACGTCGTAAATCTGCGTGCCCACGGCCCAAGCCACCCAAGCGCTGGACGAGATGGGGTCTATCGTGCTGATGCTGGCCTGAGAAATGACCTTCAGCGTGCCGCCTCTGCGACCGTCGGCCGCCGAGGCAATCTCCCTGGCCTCGAACAGGCTCGGCGTTGCGACAACGACCTTCTCAACGGTCTTGATGACCTCTTCTTTGACCACCACCGTCTCGACGACCTTCTCCGTAACGGTAACCGGCTTCTCGACGACGACGGTCTGGATCTCCGTCACCTTCTCGCCCGCAACTATCTTTTCGACGACGACGGTCTCGACGACTTTCTGCATCACCGTGACGGGCTTCTCGACGACCACGGTCTGGATCTCCGTCACCTTCTCGCCCTCGACTATCTTTTCGACGACGACAGTCTCGACGACTTTCTGCGTCACTGTGACGGGCTTCTCGACGACCACGGTCTGGATGACGGTTTCACCAGGCCTATCGACAACCCTTTCCACTTCGACCGTGACGATCTTCTCAACCACCTCTTCGCCTCCACAGGCGACGGCGGCCAGGGCGGCTGTAATCAGTCCCGCCAGGAGCACGGCCCCAAATCTAATCAATCGCATGGTTACCCCCTCGTCCGCGTGTTGGCAAGCAGCCTCTCCGGGCCCGGTGAGCCCATCCAAAAGCGCCGCTTCGACACGCTGGCGAACTTGGCCGAACCTTACTTTGCCAAGATGCCGTAGTCAATTCAGCGCGCAGCAAAGCCGGATGGCGCCACGTGAGACCGTGCGCGGCGGACCGGCGGCCCCAGGCGGGTTATCATTGCGGTCGGCGCGCCGGCCGCCGCAAATCAGGATGGGCGCTCTATTTTGACGGACCGGCGCGAGAGGAGACGGCAATGACTACAGACAATTCATCCCCCGACCTCGTACTAAAGGGCGGACACGTAATCGATCCCGCGAACGGCCTGGACGGGCCCGGCGACGTCGCCGTGAAGGACGGGAAGATCTCACAAGTAGGCCCCGGCATTTCCGCTTCACAGGCCGGCGCGGTAGTGGACGTTTCCGGCCTCTACGTGACGCCGGGCCTCATCGACCTCCACACCCACCACTTCGGCGAATTCGCAGTGATAGATCCGGACGTATACGGCATACCTTTCGGAGTCACCACCGTCGTCGACGCCGGAACCTCCGGCGCAGAGAGTTTCCAAGACTTCAAGACAGGCGTCATAGACCGCGCGCAGATCAGGGTCCTGGCGCTCTTGAACATCTGCCGGCAGGGAATGTTGCGCCACGCCGAGCAGGACCCCCTACAGCTTAGAGCCGCCCCCTGCGCCGTCGTCATGAAGGAGTTCCCAAATGACATAGTCGGCATCAAGGCGGCGCACTACGACGGCCCCGACTACGACGGCATAGAACAGGCCGTCGAAGCCGGAAACATGACCGGCAAGCCCGTCATGATCGACTACCATCGCCACCCCGACCGCAACTACCGCGGCCTACTGTCGCGCCTCAGGCCGGGAGACACGCACACCCACATGTACGGCAGGCACACGCCGCAGCTCGACGAGAACGGCACGCTCTACCCCTTCATCACAGAGGCACGCGAGCGGGGAGTACAGTTCGACGTCGGACACGGCGGCTTCAGCTTCTGGTTCAGTACGGCCAGCAAGGCCATCCCGCAGGGCCACCTACCAAACACCATCTCGACCGACGTCCACTCCGGCAGCTACTACTTGATGCGGGCCACCATGCCGGGCGTCATGTCCAAACTGATGAACCTCGGCCTGTCACTCAACCAGGTCGTCGAAATGTCCACCTCCGCGCCTGCAAGCTGGATGAAGCGGCCGGAACTGGGCAACCTGTCCGCCGGCTCGACTGCCGACGTCGCCGTGCTCGAGCTGGAGCGCGGCGAATTCGGCTTCGTCGACTCAGGACTGACGAGACTCAAGGGCGACAGACGGCTCAACTGCCAGATGACCATAGTAGGCGGGAAGATACTGTGGGACGCCAACGGCATCTCCAAGCCCGACTACGCCGGCCTGGGGGACTACATCAAGCTGGACGGCGGAGACTGGTCTGAGTACCACGACTGGACGGGCTACAAGAACGACTGAACGCGCTGACCGTCAGTATGTCCGGCCCTTCCATGCGCCGCCCGCACCGGCGTAGAACCGCCTGGCTGAATCGACCGTCATGATCATGTAGACCGCGGCGGCGGCCGGCATCAAGACCGACAGCGCGGGCGGTTTTCCGTAGAAGCGGAGCATCGGCGTGAAGACGGCGGCCATCATTAGCCAGCCCAGTCCGCCGGCCGCAACCGCCGCAGCCGCCAACTCAGTCCGCCCCGCAAAATCGGAGACGGAGACGACGAGGCCCGCCACTCCCGCGGCCACGCCGAACGCCGGCGCCAGGTAGGTCAGCGCCATCGCGGCAACCGTGCCCAGTAACAGCGGCGGCGAGTTGCCCAGTTGCGCGTAGGCGCTGCGGGCAACCATCCGCCAGATGCCGCCGATGCCCTCGTAGCCCCGCACGCTCCGCACCTGCTCGCTCAATCCCAGCCATATCCCCCGCTGCCCGCTGCCCTTCACCGCCCGCGCCAGCGCACAGTCGTCGATGATCCGGTCCCTGATCGCAGCAGGCCCGCCGATGCGCTCCA
The DNA here is from genome assembly GCA_963663555.2 of Dehalococcoidia bacterium. Taxonomy (GTDB): domain Bacteria; phylum Chloroflexota; class Dehalococcoidia; order Lucifugimonadales; family Lucifugimonadaceae. The sequence goes on along the minus strand of CAXXNJ010000003.1, from coordinate 343,878 downwards.
GCGCGTCGCGCCTGGCCAGCACGCAACCCCCGGCTGCCGCAGCGGTCCGCGACAACGGATCGTTCACCCTGCGAAACGGGTACAGCTTGCCAAAGAAGAACACGAATGCCGGTATGAGCACGCTCTCGGCAAGGGCGCCGGCGTCGAGCTTTGCCATCACCGACACCATGTCCAAGCCGTCCGCCTCGGCCTTCGCCACCAGCGCACGCACGCTGCCGGCCGGGTGTGAAATGTCGGCGTCGGTGAACAGCGCGTACTTGAAGTCGCCGGCGCTGGCCGCCTCGTATCCCTGCTGCATCGCCCACACCTTGCCCGCCCATCCGTCCGGCAACGGCGCGCCCGCCACCACGCGCAACTTATCGCCCGCGCCGTTCTCCTCTGCAATCCGTCTCGCCGCCGATGCGGTGCCGTCATGCGAAACGTCATCCACCAGGTAAACGCGCAGCTCGCCGCCGTACCGTTGCCGCAGCAGGCTGGGTAGCGTCTCCCCGATCACCCCCACCTCATTCCTCGCCGGAACAATCGCCGCCACCCCGGGCCGACCCAGTTCCACCTCCAACGGCGCAGCCTCAACCTCAAGCCTCGTATCCGTACGCCAAAACATACCCCGAAACAACGCCAAGTAGACCCACGTCGCAAGCGAAGCACACGCCGCAACGCACGCCCCAACCATCAGTACCATCATTGCCATGACCACAGGTTCCCAGACAGACGCACAGCGCGCAAGAAAATGCAATATCCCGCAGCGCGCGCGACGCCGCCACCCACGCGCCCCCCACAGGGGCGTCCCCTCGTAGGGGCGATCCCTTGTGGCCGCCCTCCACAGGGGCAATCCCCTGTGGCCGCCCACCCGTAGGGGCGATCCCTTGTGGCCGCCCGCCACAGGGCCGATCCCTTGTGGCCGACCTCCGTAGGGGCGATCCCTTGTGGCCGCCCGCCACAGGGCCGGTCCCTTGTGGCCGACCTCCGTAGGGGCGATCCCTTGTGGCCGCCCGCCACAGGGGCGATCCCTTGTGGCCGCCCGCCACAGGGGCGTCCCTTGCCAAACCGTAGGGGCGATCCCTTGTGGCCGCCCGCCACAGGGCCGGTCCCTTGTGGCCGCCCGCCACAGGGGCGTCCCTTGCCAAACCGTAGGGGCGTCCCTTGTGGGCGCCTGGCGGGGAACGGGGCAGGGCAACGTCGCCCACCACAACGCGCGACGTCACGAACAACCGCAGCGCGCACGACGCGCCCCCCAGGGGCGTCCCCTCCTACCTCTTCCCCCGTCTGCGGGGGAAGATTGAGATGGGGGTCTTCCCCCGCGCGCGACCACCACCACACCACGCGCGTCATCACTCACCACTGACAGGCGGAATACCGGTTTGAGATGCGTATGGCGTACTATGCGGTTATGCCGCGCCAGACTGAGCCGAACGCGAACAACTTCCTCGGCAGCCTGCTACAAGATATGCTGCCGCGCAGCTACGTGCGCTCGGAGAACACCAGGGCCATACAGGGCCGCCCCAATCTCCGCCCGGACATACTGATAACGGCGGCCGGCCGCTCGCCGGTCGTGGTGGAGGCGGAGTACGAGCCTGCGGCGAACGTCGAATCGGAGGCGAAGTCGCGCCTCGGCCTGACTGTGGCGGCCAACGGACGCGTCATCGAGGCAGCCGTCGCACTCCGCTATCCCGACGAGATAGGCGAGGCGCACGACCTACGCACCGCTCTTTCAGCAGCCCGCCTCTCCTACTGCGTATTCACCGGCCCGCCGGAGCGGCTCGAACGCTTCCCGCAGTCCGGCTGGCTGGACGGCTCGGTAGACGACCTGGCCGACATGGTGCGACTCGTATCCGTACCACAGCGCGCCGTGGACGAGGCCACCTCCACGCTGCAAGAGGGCATCGACCGCGCCGCAAATATCCTCGACGAACTGAACGAGATGCGCCCCGGCGTCACCGCGTCGATAGCCCGGCTGCTGGGTATGACCGACGTGCCCCAGACCCGACGCATGGCATGCGCCATCATCGCAAACGCACTGGTCTTTCACGGTCGCATCGCCGGAACGCACGGCGATGTTCCTCCACTCTCCTTGGTATGCGCCGAAGACTCGCCCAACCCGCAGGGGCAGGCCCTCGCCGCGTGGAGCGCCATTCTCAAGATCAACTACTGGGCCATATTCGCAATCGCAAAGGACATACTCCAGCAGCTCGACGCACACGGAGCGGCCAGGATACTCAGGCGGCTGGGTGAGACCGCACAGCAGGTCAACGCCAAAGGAGTGGACAACGCACACGACCTGACCGGCCGCATTTTCCAGCGCCTGATTGCAGACCGGAAGTACCTTGCGACCTTCTACACCCTGCCTGCGTCGGCGGCGCTGCTGGCCCGTCTCGCAGTCGCAAAGATGGACGGCGTCGACTGGTCGGACGCAGGGGCCGTCGGCAAGCTCCGAATCGGGGACTTCGCCTGCGGCGCCGGCGCGCTGCTCTCCGCCGTCTACGAGCAGGTCGCAGCCCGTCACGAGCGGGCCGGAGGCGATGCGGCGGCCCTGCACAAGACGATGATGGAAGACGTGCTCTACGGATGCGACGTCATGCCGTCGGCGGTCCACATCACAGGCTCCACCCTGTCGGGAGTCGAGCCCGACGTCGTCTTCGAAAACTCCCGCCTCTACACCATGCCCTACGGCCGCATGGAAGACGGCAGCGTGAGCATAGGCTCGCTCGAACTACTCAAGTCCTCAAGCGTGCTGACCCTCTTCAATACCAGCGACCCCGCCATGCGAACCGGCAGCGCAGGTGAGGAGACGGCCGCACAGGTACAAGCCGATATACCGGACGACGGATATGACATGGTGATAATGAATCCGCCGTTTACTAGGAATGTAACCCGCGAGGGCGCCTACGCCGACACAGTAGCCGCTGCGTTCGCGGCTTTTGGGGCAAGTGAAGCGGACCAGCGGAAGATGGCCAAAAGAATGGGAGTATTGAAGAAAGGTACCTGCTACCACGGTAACGCAGGCATCGCCTCCGCATTCGCGGCCCTGGCGCACAAGAAGATAAAGCCAGGCGGAGTCCTCGCCCTCGTGCTTCCCGCGTCGGTTGCAAACGGCCAGGCTTGGCAGGGCTTTCGAGAAATTATCGACACCGGTTATAACGATGTAGCGGTGTTGAGCATTGCGGCGAACGGAAAAGAGGTATCCTTCTCCTCGGACACTGCAATAGCTGAATGCCTTGTAATTGCCAGCAAGCTCAAACCTGGAGAAGCGCCTGAAAACCGGGCGCGTTTCGCATCGCTCAGCCGTAGGCCCCAAGGCTTCGCAGGAGCAAGTTCGGTAGCGGGCAGCATGTTGACCTTGCCCGCTGGCCGTATCAGGGGCATCGAAGACGGGCCCTTTGGGGGCACACCCCTGATGGTAGGAGATGATCGGGTAGGTGAAACCATATCTACGCCGCGCTGTGAAGACGGCGAGAATTGGGGAGCGGTACGCCTCGCCGACTACTCGCTAACCCAGACCGCCTATGCCCTGTCCCAGTCGAAGTTGTGGCTGCCTGGGAGCGCGTCCGCAATCGATCTCAGAACGGCTTTGCTTAGAAAAGTGGGAAAGCTCGGCGCATATCATCTCGACATCATCGGACCATATCCGCGTGGCCCATTCGATAAAGCGGCTCCAAGCAAGACCTCCACCTATCCTGCCCTATGGAACCATGACGCCAAAAAAGAGACTCGAATGGTATGCGTTCCCGATTCCCAATTGCTTGTAAGACAGGGCCTGGAAGATAAGGCCGTCAGCATTTGGGCCACGGCCAGCCGTGCTCATCTAAATCTTGATTTTGGCTTCGGCTCCCAACCATTAGTCGCCGCCTTCACCGAACAGCCAAGTATCGGAGGTCGAGCTTGGCCAAACATAGTATTTGACAATCAAAGATGGGATTACGCATTTCTAGTATGGGCCAACAGCGCTCTTGGCTTGCTGAGCTTCTGGTGGAACTCCAACCGGCAGCAGCCGGGACGCGGGATCACCACTATCAGGACAGCCGATAACCTCCCCGTCCTTGACCTCCGCACCCTCACCGACGACCAACTAGCCACGGCAGAGACCATCTTCGACGAGTTCCGGGACAAGGAGTTCAAGCCTGCCTACCTCGCGGACGCCGACCCCAACCGCGCCCTGCTCGACCGCCGCGTCATCTGCGACCTGCTTGGATTCGATGCGGATATCTACGCGGGAGTCCGCCGCCTAGCCGCCAAGTGGTGCGCCGAGCCGTCCGTGCACGGCGGCAAGGGGCGGAGGTGATGGAACCAGCCATCCTTGTTCACGGTAAGCCGGGGAAGCTGGGATGGTTAGCGCTAAGCCTTTACATAGAGAAGCGCGGCTATGTCCGGCGTCCACCCCTTAAGCAGGACAACGTGCTCCGACCACTCCGCGCTTACATAGCCATCGTGCACGGATGAGGCCAATCTGTCAATACCTTTCCAGCCTGCCCCGCCGCATGGCGGGCGCGGGTTGATGATGCGCGTTGTGGTGATCGCGCGTCCCCTGCCGCACCTGGCCCCTCTGGATTCCCGATCGGGGTCGGGAAAGAAGGTTGAAGGTGGAGGTAGCAAAGGCCGCGTGTCCGGTGCCGTTAGTACGAAATTAGAGTAACCTCACTCCTATGGAAGTGTGTCCCGCGTTCATAGACGAGACCGGCGTTCTGATAGGTCCAGTCAAGAACCAGCCCATATATGGTATCGGCGTGCTCGTTGTCCCTGACCCCAGGACCATCACAAACAGCTTGTACCGCCTGCACTTCAATTTCGCCTCCGGCAGGATGGCAGCGCGTCATGACATCCGGAGAGGCATCCGGCTACGCGGTGACCGTCCTACGCTTCAGGAGGTCGATCGCCTGATGCATTCGACCCGTCATCACGAATATAAGTTCACCGAGATCACGCGATTCAACCTTCAGCAGTACGTGGACCTGGTCAATCTCTACTTCACCTTCCCTGAGTTGCAATTTCACGCGCTGGTACTGGACCGGCAGGATCCGTCGTACAGCCTGTCGAAGTGGGGAGGGGACATATGGAGCGCATACGCGCACCTCACGCGTGACTTGCTGGAGTTGCGCCTCGACCGGGACGTGTTCGCCATCGTCGACCTGCAGGCCAAGCCGGACGAGTCGCCTGAGCATATGGAAGACGTCCTCTGCTCGGTGGAAAGGGTGAAAGGTTGCCTGCGTGCAACATCCGACATGTCCATATATCTACAGCTTGCGGACCTGTTGCTGGGGTGCGTGCAGTTCGATCTGAAAGACGCTAAAGGGTTCTACGGTGCAACATCCCAGCGGGCAATGGAAAAACGGTTCATGGTCAGCTTGTTGAAGGGTCGGCTGGGGCTTGGGGCTGAGGAGCCGCTGCTGCCCCGAGCGGAATCTTCCAGGAGATGGAACCAGCCATCCTTGTTCACGGTAAGCCGGGGAAGCTGGGATGGTTAGCGCTAAGCCTTTACATAGAGAAGCGCGGCTATGTCCGGCGTCCACCCCTTAAGCAGGACAACGTGCTCCGACCACTCCGCGCTTACATAGCTATCCTCCACGGATGAGGCCAATCTGTCAATACCTTTCCAGCCTGCCCTGCCGCATGGCGGGCGCGGGTTGATGATGCGCGTTGTGGTGATCGCGCGTCCCCCGCCTAGCCCAGCCCCTCTGATTCCATATCGGGGTCGGGAAAGACGGCTGCCACGTCCCCCACGAATCCTGCCGCAGGGGTCGATAGCGGATAAACTGGCCCTCACACAAAGACGACGGTCCGCATGGCATGAATTCGGGGAGCAGCAAACATGGCCAAGACCGCAGAGGTTGAATTCAGGTTCAAGAGCCCAGGCCCGCAACCCAACGGGCTACAGGCCGTCGAGGACGGTCTCTGGTACATAGACCAAGGGGACAATCGCCTCTTCAAGCTGGACTACGAGACGGGCGACGCCCTCTTTGAGGCGCAGACGACCACTGACCGCTCCAGCGGCGTCACACTGGGCGGCGGGAGCATCTGGATCGCCTCCACATACAACCGGAAGGTGGCAAGGCTCGACCCTGAGACCGGCGCCACGCTGGAGGAGTACCCCTCGCCCGGCGCGGGCGTAAACTCGACGCGGGAGCAGACGCCTGACGCCCCCGAAACGGGCGACCACGGCCTCGAGTGGATGGACGGTTACCTGTACGTCGCCTCTCCCCCGTCGCAGCACGTGCACGTGATGGACCCCGACGCATGGAAAGAGGTGCACCGCTTCAGGACGCCGGGCTTCCGGGTGCACGGCATCGCATGGGCAAAGGAAGACGGGATGATGTGGCTCGCCGACACCGCAATGGGCGTCGTCAGCAAGGTACGCATCGAAGACGGGCGCGTCTACGACATGTTCCGCGTGCTAGACCCGGTCGAGGTGCACGGCATGACGATGCACGAAGACACACTCTGGTACGCCGACGCCGAGACCTGCGACATAGGCCGCCTCAACGTCGACATGACCCCGGCGTTCTAGCATTCCGGAACCCCGCAACGGGCGATTCAAGCCGCCAAAACGGCGCCTCGCTCCCCGTAGGCACGTCCTTTGTGGGCGCCCTGGGGCGGGGCGCCTCCCGTAGGGGCGTCCCTTGTGGGCGCCTCCTCGTAGGGGCGTCTCTTGTGGGCGCCTTTCGTAGGGGCGTCCCTTGTGGGCGCCCTGGGACGGGGGAACAGGCAAGAGGCGCAGCCTCGATTTTCAGAGGAAACAAGAACAATGACATCCGCAAACCACACCATCCCAAAGGAACGCGCCAGCGGCAAGGTGCTGACCGTCCTCGGCCCCATAGAACCCGCAAAGGTGGGAGTGGCCACCACGCACGAACACCTCTTCATCGATTTTACCGTCGTGCTCATCACGCCCGACGCCGCCACCGACCGGGCAAACATGCGCCAAGAGGTGTCCATGGAGAACCTGGGATGGATCAGGTACAACTGGGCTAGCAACATCGACAACCTCCGGCTACTGGACGAAGAGTTGTCCACAAGAGAGGCCGCCCACTACTACAAGGCCGGCGGAGACACGCTGGTCGACGTAACCTCCGTCGGACTGCGCAGAGACCCCCAGGCGCTGGTGCGCGTCTCCAAGGCCACAGGGCTGAACGTCGTGATGGGCTCAGGATACTACGTCGGCCCGGCGCACCCCGAGGGGTTCTCCGAAAAGCCGCTGGAGGAAATAGCCGCCGAGATAATCGCAGACGTGCAAACGGGAGTCGGATTCACCGGCATACGCAGCGGCATCATCGGCGAAGTCGGATGCTCATGGCCCTGGACAGACGACGAGCGCAAGAGCGTACACGCCGCGGTGATAGCGCAACGCGAGACCGGCGCACCCCTGCTGATTCACCCAGGCAGAGACCAAAAGGCCCCGCTGGAAATCATCCAGGCAGTCGAGAAGTGGGGCGGCGACCTCAGCCACACCGTGATGGGCCACATAGAGCGCACCGTGTTCGACCGCAGCGCGCTCAAGGAACTGGCCGACACCGGGGTATACCTCAACCTCGACCTCTTCGGGCACGAATCGCCCTACTATCCCTTCGAGCCAAGCGTCTACATGCCCAGTGACCACGAGCGAATCGAGATGATCGACTTCCTGCTGTCCCACGCATTTGGAGACCGCCTGCTACTGGCTCACGACATCTGTAGCAAGCACAGGCTTAAGACCTACGGCGGACACGGATGGGACCACATACTGACCAAGGTCGTGCCGTGGATGCGGGCACGCGGATTTGCGGAAGAAGACCTGCGCCTCATGCTCGTCGACAATCCAACCCGTATGCTCACCTTCAGCTAGCGGGGCCTGCCGGGAAGAAACCATGCGCGGCGTCGAGACCGCAGAAGACGCCGGCCCCCAGGTCCGCGAACTGCCAATGTCATCCCTAACCGGCATAGCCGCAAACCTGCGCACGGCCCACGGACGCCCATGGCTCCGAGCCTTCGCCGCGCTCTTGGCAACGCTCACGCTGGCGGCCTGCACCGGCTCGCAGACCGGCAACGAACTGGGCTACAAGGAAAACCAGCCCGGCCTGGTAGTCCTAGGCGACCGCCAAGACCTCGTCGTCTTCTCGCTGGCACGCGACTTGGGAACCGGGCCCAACCGCATACCGCTCACCCTCCTGCGCTTCGACCGGTCGAAGATCATAGACAGGGCGCACGACCTGGCCATCCGGTACGGGCGCCTCAATGAAGAGCCGGCCAACAACGTGGAGGACGTCATCTGGCGGCCCTGGCCGCTGGGCGGAGGCGCATACACCTTCACCGCAGACTTCGACGGCGCCGGCGTCTGGGAAATCCACGTAGTCCTCAAAGAGCCGGACGGCCCCATTTCAGGGAAAGCAGCCATACAGGTCAGCGACAGCCCGCGTGCGCCCGCAGTCGGCGATCCAGCGCCCCGCACCCCCACCAAGACCGCCGAAACCGCAGCCCGCATCGCAGAGATCACCAGCGACCCCGAGCCCAATCCAGACTTCTACAAGGTCAGCCTAGATGATGCGATCGGCTCCGGAACGCCGGTGGCAGTCACATTCTCCACGCCGGCCTTCTGCCACACCCATACCTGCGGCCCACAACTGCACGTGCTAACCGAACTCCGCTCCCGCTACGGAGACCGAGCCCACTTCGTCCACGTCGAAATATGGGACAACCCCAGGGAGATGCTGGAAACCGGAGACCTCGGCGTCGGAGTCGTCTCGCCCGTGGTCGGCAAGTGGAACCTGCCCACCGAACCGTGGACATTCCTCATAGACGGAAACGGAATTGTCACGGCGCGCTACGAAGCCTTCACAACCAAGGAAGAACTAGTCGAAGGCATCGAGTCCATCTTCGCACCCAACTAACCCCCCACCAACCCGCGAGCCGCCTCCCCCCCGTCCCTCTGTATTCCCATAAAACCGGGAACCCCTACACACGTCCCCGGCGCAAATCCCAGGGGCAATCCCCAACAAAAATCATAGGGGCGATCCCCAACAAAAATCATAGGGGCAATCCCCAACAAAAATCATAGGGGCGATCCCCGACAGAAATCGTAGGGGCGATCCCTTGTGGGCGCCCTGGGCGGGGCGCGGCGGGGCACGCGCGACATCATGGGACGCGCGATGTTACCCACCACGCCGCCATTCCCGTGCAAACGGGAACCCCTACACACGTCCCCGGCGCAAATCCCAGGGGCAATCCCCAACAAAAATCGTAGGGGCGATCCCCAACAGAAATCGCAGGGGCAATCCCCGACAGAAATCGTAGGGGCGATCCCTTGTGGGCGCCCTGGGCGGGGCGCGGCGGGGCACGCGCGACGTCATGGGACGCGCGATGTTACCCACCACGCCGCCATTCCCGTGCAAACGGGAACCCCTACGAGCGTCCCTGCGCGAATCATAGGGGCAATCCCCAACAAAAATCATAGGGGCAATCCCCAACAAAAATCATAGGGGCAATCCCCAACAAAAATCATAGGGGCAATCCCCGACAGGAATCGTAGGGGCGATCCCTTGTGGGCGCCCTGGGCGGGGCGCGGCGGGGCACGCGCGACGTCATGGGACGCGCGATGTTACCCACCACGACGCCATTCCCGTGCAAACGGGAACCCCTACGAGCGTCCCTGCGCGAATCATAGGGGCAATCCCCAACAAAAATCGTAGGGGCAATCCCCGACAGAAATCGTAGGGGCGATCCCTTGTGGGCGCCCTGGGCGGGGCGCAGCGGGGGGAATCGTCGCCCACCGTAACGCGCTATGTCACGAAGGCGCGCGCCAGGCGCCCACAAGGGATCGCCCCTACGATTCACGCATCTTCCCCCTCCACGTCTCCACAGGTTGTAAAATTCCCCAGTCAGCGCATTTCGGCGCAGGAGTTTTACCAAATGGCGACAACACAACAACTCGAACGCCTGCGGGAGTTCATAGAACCCGCCCGCATCGCAGTCGTGGCCACCATCGGCAGCGACGGTATGCCACATCTCACGCCGAACTGGTACGCCTACGACGGCAAAACCATAGTGATATCGACCACCAGGCCGCGCGTGAAATACCGGAACCTACAACGCGACCCCCGCATGGCGGTGTCCATCTATTCGGAGCCGATGGCCGCCGAATACGTCACCGTCAGCGGCCCTACCGAGATCATCGAGGGCGACCGCATCTGGAAGCCCACGCGGGAGATAGTCCAGCGCTACCTCCCGCCCGACAAGGCCGACGCCATGCTCGACTCGATGCGCAGCCAGGAGCGCGTCATCCTTGCGCTCACGCCTGAGAAGGTCTTCTTCAGATACCCCTAACGGCTACTCGCACGGCCATCCGCCCTTTCGCTCAGCGGCGCGCGGAGTCGTGGTAAAGCCGCTAACTGCTGGCCCTCGAATCCAGCGCCTCCTCCAGGTCGTCCACGGCATCCAGCACGTTGGGAAGAAGCGGGTCCTGCGCGAGTGACCTCGCCTCTTCCAGGTCGGCCCTTATGTCCTTTTCATTGCCCCAGTACCTAATCAGGAGCATGGCACGGTCCAAGTAGATCACGGCGCGGGCAGGCTCCAGTTCGATGGCGGTGTTCAGGTCTTCGAGAGACCGCAGTGGCGACTCGGCGTAGTCGCGATAGAAGCGGCCGCGCCACCAGTGTGTGGCTCCCTCGTCAGGCGCCAACTCGATGGCCTTGGTGAAGTTGAACTCCGCTTCATCGAGGTTGTCCAAGGCGGCGTTGGTGCGCCCAAGCACTATGTACGGCTCGACCAGTTCGGGGTCGCCCTCTATCGCCCGTTCCGCGTCCCGCTTCGCGCCCTCCACGTCACCGGTGTTCATCCTCGACACCGCACGATGGCCGTACGCCTGCCACAGGTTCGGCTTCAGCATTATGGCCCGGTCGAAGTCGAAGATGGCCTCCTCGTTCTCGCCATTGAGCATCCGCGCCTGTCCTCTGCCGTCCCAGCCGCGGGCGAAGTCCGGTTCCAGTTCGATCACGATCGTGAATCTCTGTTCCGCCTGCCTGTACTCGCCGCGGCTCAGCAGGGAATAGGCGGCGACGTAGTGGCCCACGCTCTCGGTGTCCGGCGTGGGCGTGACTGCGGGCGTGGGCGTGGGTTCCGGCGCAGCGGTTGGAACGGGCGGCAAAGGCGTCGGGGACGCGGTCGGCGACGGCTCCGGCGTGGGCGCAGCCTCAGTGGGCTCGGGGTTGCCGCCGGAACATGCAATGGCCGGCACCGCAAACGCGGCCAGCGCAATAGCCGTTACCGCAAATCTCCTACTCACGTGTTCCTTCACCATGGAAAAAGTGTGTCGCAAAGTGTCCCTGCATTAGCAGAATACGTTATCAATCGCCGCCGCGGATTTAGATTGCCGCTCCTCAACCCGCCGACAGCCTGCCCACCAGGATCTCCAGGGCCAGCCGGTCGCCGAGTTGGCCCGACTTGATCGCCAGGTCTGCGGAGAGCAGCCTGCGGTGCGTATCCATAAGGTAGGCCCTGGAAAAGCGGCTCGACTGGCGGATGGTCTTGTCCAAGGCAAACGCATTGGTCACGCCGATGCGCCGCCCGATCTCATCTCGCTGCAATGACATGCCCATCAGATGCCCTGCAAGAAGCGCTATGCGCACCTGCCGCGCCATCAGCCCGATGATGTTGGCGACGGTGGTACCGCCCTCCAGCAGCGTGTACAGCAGCCGCATCGCCCGTTCGGGCCTACGCTCCAGGACGGCGTCGATGGCGGCGAAGATGTTCGCCTCACGCGCCTCGGTGACCATCTCATTCACGTCCTGGGCGGTAACGATGCGCCCGTCTGCGTACAGCGACAGCTTTCGCACCTCCTGGTCGAGCATCCGCAGGTTGCCGCCCACAAGCGCCGACAGCCTAGATACCGCGGCCGGCTCCGCCATGGCGTCATAGTGGGTAAACCGGTCGCGTATCCACGAATCGAGGTTCTGCCTACGCAGCTCTGGAAACTCGCGCACCTCGGCGTTCGGGCCGGCCAAGCGGATGCCCCGCCCTCCCCGCCTGAGCCGGGCTATATCCACGAACACCAGCTCAGTCGTCGCCGGTATCTCGGACAGCGCGTCCGGCAGATTGCGCCATTCCTGGCTGGCCGAACTGCCGCGGGCATCGGCCCGCTCCAACAGCCCGCGGACGATCACCATACGGCGGTCGGCCAGGAACGGCATTGCAGAAGCCGCGCCGATCACCTCCGCCATCTTCATCCCGTCTCCCTCGAAAACCGTCGTGTTCGGATCGCGCAACTCAGGCGGCCCAACCAGCTCCCGGAGACGCGACAGCTCCTCCTCGATGGAGAATTCGTCCTGGCCGTGGAGTACTCGTATCAAGACGGTAGCCTGTAAAGACCGCGCCGCCGCGGGGCAGATGCAACTCTCGTACGTATAATCGGGTCACCTCGCCTGGTTCAGTCACGCTGAACGGAGCATAACTGCCGTGATTCGAATGATAACGCTCTTGCTGCTCGGCATCTGGAGACTGCTCTTCGACCGCCGGGTGTCGTTCTGCGTCAAGATGCTACCCCTCTTTGCAGCCATATACGTCATTTCGCCATTCGATCTCAGGCCGGACTTCATGCCGGGATTCGGTTTCATCGACGACGTCCTCGTCGTCATCATCCTCATGACCCTCTTCGTACTATTCTCGCCCAGGGAAGCCGTTGCCGACAGCTTCAGGCGCCACGGCGAAAACACCTCGTCAAAACCCGGCGAACCGGACAACACCGTCGACGGCCGGGCGCGCCACGTGGACGATGACACTCAATCGCGCTAGCCGAGCCTCGACCGACCGCGCCAAATGAGAATAGGCATCATAGGACTGCCCTCCAGCGGGCGCACCACGGTATTCAACGCGTTGACACGCGGACGGGCGCCGACAGGCCCGCAGTCCGGCCGGGGCGGCCGCGCCGGCGTCGCTCACGTGCCAGACGACAGGCTGGCGGAGCTGTCCGCAATGCTAAATACGCCTGCCGCCGTCCAGGCCGAGATTACCTTTGTAGACCTGCCAGAGACGAGGGGCGAAGCCGGGGGAGAACTGTTCAGCGGCGAAAAGATCAACCAGCTCCAACGCGTCGACGCTCTCCTAGCCGTCGTCAGGGCATTCGAAGACGACTCAGTGCCGCACTCGGACGGCTCCGTAGATTGGCGCAGAGACCTCGAGAAGCTGCTGTTCGACGTGACCTTTGCAGACGTCGCCCTCATGGAACGCCGCATAGACCGCATCGGAGAGTCGATGAAGGGTATGCGCTCGGCGGAACGCGCGTCCGCACTGGAAACGATCGATACCCTGCGCGGGATACAGGGCCGCCTCGAGGAAGGCGTTCCAATACGGGCGCAGGAAATGGCGCAGGCCGGATCCCCCGCTCTACGGGACGTCTTCCTCCTGAGCTCCCTGCCATTCCTCGTGACGCTCAACATCGGCGAAAACGACCTGACCGGATCCGCCGGCTTAGAGTCCGAAATTGAAGATTCCCTTACCGGCCCCCTGACCGGCGGCGTAGCCATTTCGGGCCTGCTGGAAATGGAACTCGCCCAGATGGACTTGGAAGAAGAGGCCGACATGCGCTCCGGCCTCGAAGCCGGACAGTCCGGACTTTCCCGCATGGTCCGCTTGTCATACGATGTACTTGGCCTCATAACCTTCTACACCTCAAACGAAAAGGAGGTGCGCGCCTGGCCGGTCCCGCAAGGCGCCGGCGCGCCAACCGCAGCCGGCAGGGTGCACACCGACATGGAACGCGGCTTCATTCGCGCAGAAGTGATCGGCTACGGTGACCTGCTGCGCTGCGGCTCATTCGCAGAGGCCAGAAAACAAGGGGCCCTCAGGCAGGAAGGCCGGGACTACCAGGTAAACGACGGAGACGTGATCAACTTCCTGTTCTCAGTCTAGAACAGCCACACCGACGCCTCACTTCCGGGGCTTTGACAGACGCCGTCACCCAACGGCGCGGGTGCGATAGGAAAATTGGCAGAACAACTCGGACGCATAAGCAGACCGGCAGCCGGAGACGTCATGATCCGGCGAAAGGTCTACCAGGTAACCATGATCTCGTCGGCCCCCGACGCGCCGGACGAGTACCGCGAGCTGCAAAACAGGTACTGGCGCGCCGTGGAGGAGCAGGTCAGGAACCTCGAAGCGCGCGCCGGAACGGTAAAGCGGCTCTTCGTCGAGGGAATCGGGTACGGCGGAGAAGAAGGGCTGCTACGCATACGGCAGACGAATGAGGAGGCCCACCGGTTCGCAAAGTCCGTGGTCGACGCAGGTGCCGTCTTGGAGGCGTACGAAGACCAGGAACTGTACGAGCAACTGGTCGACTGGAGCCGCATTATCCAGATGGGCCTGTTCAGCGAGACCGTCGCAAATCTCGCCCGCGAATCGTTCACCGCAGCCGGAGAGAAGCGGCTCGAACACATAAAAACCCACCTCGACTCGGCCATAGGGGAATCCGAAGCGGCCGTCATCATCGGCTTCAATGCCGCCGCAGACGTCCTACCGGCAGACGTCGAACGCTTCATCGTCTCGCCGCCGGAACTGGATGAAATGCAGCGTCTCCTGAGACGCCTCGCTGAAGAGGCGATGCGCAGCGCCCAAATGGCCCAGCACGACCAGGCACAAAGCGAGTCCAATGCGGAACCAGGGGCGCAGAAGGACGAAGGAGGTTCCGGGCTTTGGGTTCCCGGACAATCCTAGACCGTCCCGATACCGGCGGCGCGCCATTGCCCTGCCGCCTGCCGGGCCTCCAGGACGGGATCGGTGTCTACCTGCACATCCCGTTCTGCCTCAGCAAGTGCCCGTACTGCGACTTCAACACCTACGAGGGCCTGACGCCGCTCATCCCGGCCTACGTGGAGTCCCTCCGGCGCGAGATAACGCTCTGGGGCAAGTTGCTGGGGCCGGTCAAGGTTACCTCCGTCTACTACGGCGGCGGCACGCCCTCCTACGTCCCGCCGGAGACCATTGCGGCTTCCCTCGACACCGTGAGGGACCGGTTCAGCGTAACGCCGGACGCCGAGATCACCATCGAGGCGAATCCCGGCGATATCGACGCGGGCCGCAGCGCCGCCTGGCTCAGCGCAGGGATAAACCGGCTGAGCATTGGCGTGCAGAGCTTCGACGACCGACTCCTGGAGTCGCTGGGAAGGCGCCACACCGCTGAAGAGGCCGCCCGCGCCGTCGCGTGCGCCGGGTCGCAGGGATTCGGCAACATCAGCATCGACCTGATGTTCGGACTTCCCAACCAGTCGCTGGGCCAATGGCAATCGACGCTCGAAAGCGCCGCCGGTCTGAAGACGCAGCACCTCTCGCTGTATGGCCTACAGCTCGAACCCGGCACCCCCATGGAGGCCGACGTCAGACTCGGCAGGACGCCGCAACCGGACGGCGATCTGGCGGCAGACATGTACCTCATGGCGGCCGACGCCCTAGGCTCCGCCGGGTTGCGGCAATACGAGGTCTCAAACTGGGCGAGACCCGGCAAGGAGAGCCGCCACAACCTCGCATACTGGACGCTCCGCCCCTACCTGGGACTGGGGCCGGGCGCCCATTCCCTCCTGCTGGGCAGGCGCTTCGCAAATATCAGGTCGCCCAGAGGCTACGTCAGGCGCCTCGAAAACGCCGCTATGCCGGACCGCCCCTGGAAACACCCGGCGGATGCCATGCAGGCCGTCGGCACGGTCGCCAACGCCGAGACAATGGACCGGCGGACGGGCATTTCAGACGCCATGATGATGGGCATGAGACTCACCGGCGGCGTCACCAACAGAGACTTCTACAGGCGGTTCGGAGTCGAACTTGGCGCGGCCTTTGCGCCGGAAATACGCGAGCTCGCGGCAGCAGGACTCGTTGTCCACGACTCCACCGCACTCAGGCTCACGCAACGGGGCATGCTGCTCGGCAACGAGGTCTTCGCCCGCTTCGTGGAAGCCTCTCACCGCGCCGCAGAAGTCAGGCCGGAGCGAGCCGCATGACCGGGCATCAGGCGGACTTCCCGCAATTCGACGGCCTAACCGCCCCCGTATGGGACAGGATCGCCGACTGGTGGGACGACGCAATCGGAGACGGCAATGCAACGCAGGACCTGCTGGTGGAGCCGACCCAGGAGAGACTGCTACAGATCCGGCCCGGCGAGCGCATACTGGACGTGGGCTGCGGCGCGGGACGCTTTACTAGGCGCATGGCCGCTGCCGGCGCGCGCATACTCGCTTTCGACCACTCGGAGAAGATGATCGCCAGGGCCAGCCAGCGGAGCGCCGGTCTTGCGGACAGCATCGACTACAGAGTCCTCGACGCGAGCGACCTGCCATCCCTGCTCAGCCTAGGCGAAGCGAGTTTCGACGGAGCCGTTGCAACCATGTCCCTGATGGACGTGGCCTCCATAACGCCGCTGGCAACCGCTATGCCCAGGTTGCTCAAGCCGGATGGCCGCTTCGTTTTCTCCGTCACTCACCCCGCGTTCAACTCCGGAGACGCTGAAATGATCGCAGAGCAAGACGTAAGCGGCCCGCGCGCCAGGGCAAAGGTCAGCATGCGGGTCACCGACTACGTGACGCCCCGCCAGTCGATGGGCCTCGGCATAATGGGCCAGCCGGCCAAGCAACACTACTTCCACCGGCCCCTCAGCCTACTCCTCAACGCCTTCTTCGAACGCGGGATGTCGCTCGACAGGCTCGAAGAGCCCAGCTTCCCCCCTCCCAGCCCAGACTCCCGCGAGTCCAGGGAACTCCGCTGGAGCAACATCCCCGGCATCCCTCAAATCCTAGCCGCCCGCCTAAAACCGCAACCCCCCACTTGAAAACACCGTTCCATAGAAAAACCATCACCCACAGAGGCAATCCCTCGTGGGCGCCCTCCACCCGTAGGGGCGATCCCTCGTGGGCGCCCTCCCCACGTAGGGGCGATCCCTCGTGGGCGCCCTCCCCCCGTAGGGGCGATCCCTTGTGGCCGCCTTCCCCATCCGTAGGGGCGATCCCTCGTGGCCGCCCTCCACCCGTAGGGGCGATCCCTCGTGGCCGCCCTCCACCCGTAGGGGCGATCCCTCGTGGCCGCCCTCCCCCCGTAGGGGCGATCCCTCGTGGGCGCCCTCCACCCGTAGGGGCGATCCCTCGTGGGCGCCCTCCCCCCCGTAGGGGCGATCCCTCGTGGGCGCCCTCCGCAGGCGCGTCCCCTCCTACCTCTTCCCCCGTCTGCGAGACCTTTGCATAAACCTCTTTGGGAAAGTCCATACTGCTTGCGAGCCGTCGTCAGAGTCGTCTTTAAGGAGCGATGCCGTGCACCGCAAGATGGGCCAGCCCTCAGTGATTAACAGTTTTTTGCAGGGAGGGTTGGGCAAGAACAAAACGCTTGAACGTCTGAACCGGGAGTTGGACTGGGACAGGCTGGGAAGTCTGATGGACGGGATGTACCCGTCCCCGAAGGGCCGGCCAGCCTATCCTCCCCTGATGATGTTCAAGGTGTCGATACTCCAGCAGTGGTACGGGGCGTCCGACCCCGAGATAGAGGCGGCGCTGCTGGAACGACTTTCGTTCCGCAGCTTCGTGGGTCTTGAACTCCATGACCAGACTCCAGACCACTCGACGATCAGCCGTTTCCGCAAGCAACTGAGGAAACGGGGCCTGGGCAAGAAGCTGTTTGAGGAGGTGAACCGCCAGTTAGACGGTAAAGGGTTGATGGTGAAGAAGGGGACTCTGGTGGACGCCACTCTCGTGGAATCTCAGGCCCGCAGGCCTTCCTCTCCCAAGGGTTCTGCGGAGAAGAGCGACACGGACCCCGACGCAGATTGGACCAAGAGGCCGGGGCGCTATCACTTCGGCTACAAGGTTCACCTGGGCGTTGATCAGGGATCGCGCCTGATACGCAAGGCTGCTCTTACGCCTGCGAACGTGAATGACACCAAGATGGCCGATGACCTGATATCCGGCGATGAGGAGGCCGTGTACGGTGACCGGGCATACAGTTCTAAGGATAGGCGGGAGCGGCTAGAGGCCGTAGGGATAAAGGACCGCACGATGCAGCGGGCCAACAAGCATCACCCCATACTTTCCTGCTTGGAGCAGAAGCGCAACCGGTTGATCTCCAGGGTGCGCATGCCGGTCGAGGGGGTGTTCGGGACTCTCAAGCGCACCTACGGCTACGCCCGCGTGCGCTACATGGGACTTGGGCGCAACGAGACGGAGATGTGGTTCAAGTGCATTGCGTACAACCTGCGGAGGGCCGACAAGCTGATTCTCAGCGCTGCGTAGTCCCTTGTCTCACCGCGCCCAAAACGGGGCTAGGCCCCCCAAGCGCGGCCAAAATACGCCCGTAAATGCGGTTTCAGGGCCGTTCTGACCGTCAACAGGCCCTCCCGGAGCGTCAAACAGGTCGATTCCAGCCCAAAACCAAGCAAACCGCAGGTCTTCTCCGTTTGTGCAAAGGTCTCGTCTGCGGGGGAAGATTGAGATGGGGGTCTTCCCGCGCGCGACGCCACCAACACGCACGCCTTACCCCCGTCCTTAGATTCCCGTTTCCACGGAAATGACGGAAAGGCCGCCCCCTTGTCGGAAGCGGCAAGAGGCGTAGTCTCTATTTTCAAAGAAAGTTAGGATGAGGAATTCGACAGAAATTCCCCACAGGAGCAAGAACTATGAGCGAAAAACGAAAGGTGCTGATAACCGGCGCGAGCGGGTACGTCGCCTCGCAGATGCTCCCAGAATTCCGGGAGAGGTACGACCTCACGCTGCTCGACGTGACCAAGCACAACCGCGACGGGAATGAGGTTGACGGGATCATCGTCGCCGACCTGACCGATCCGGACCGCTCAGGCTACGAGCGCCTTTTCGACGGCGTGGACGCGGTCGTCCATCTCGGCTACGTCAGGTCGGAGCCCGGCGGCGTCTTTGGCGCCGAAACGCCACAGATCGACCGCTTCGACGTGGAACTGCGCAACGTGAGAATGGCCAACAACGTCTACAGGGCGGCCTACGACGCCGGGGTTAGGCGCATCGTCTCCGCAAGCTCAAACCACGCCGCCGACTGGTACGAGGACTACCAGGTCCACACGAGGCAACTCGACCTCGTCCGGCCCGAGGACTTCCCGGTGTCCAGCAACTTCTACGGATGGGCCAAGGCGTCCTACGAACTGCTAGGCTGGCCTTACGCCTGCGGCACGTTTGGGCGGCGGATGGAATTCGTCATGGTGCGCATCGGACACCCCACGCCGGTCAACGCCGGACGGCACGCGGCCGAGCAGCCGGGATCGCCCCCTGCCGGCTCGGGCATCGCCAACTTCAAGCGCAACCTCGCCTGTTACTTCAGCCCGCGAGACCTACGGCAACTGTTCCGCAAGGCCATAGAGAAGCCCGGCATTGGCTATGGCGCGACCGGCGTGCCCTTTGCCGTCGTCTACGGCATCAGCGACAACACACGCGCCTTCTGGTCTCTCGAAACGGCGAGGCGGATCCTCGGATACGAGCCTGAAGACGACTCAGAAGTCATCTACGCTGCCGAAATAAGCCGATACGTAACGGGCGGAGGAGAGGCCTCATCCACCGGCCCGGTCGGAGGTTGAACGAGGCTTTGCAGTCGGCAGCGACGCGCCGTTCCTGCCGCGGCTTCGTCTGCGCGAGGGTGCGGCAGAAGCCCGTGCGCCGGCTCAGTCCTTGGACTTCTCTCCCTTTTCGCCCATGTCCCCAAAGTCTAGGTTCTCGATGAAATCGGAGAAAGCGGACATCTTTTCGAGCTCTTCGGGCGTCAGCGGTTTCTGCTGACGGGCGCCCCCGCCGCCTTCACCGCCGCGGTCCCCAATAACGGCGCCGCCTTCTTCCTGGTCGAGCTTCACGCCGGCCTTAGCCAGCACGTCCTCTTCGGCGAATATGGGCACCCTGGCGCGCACCGCCAGCGCAAGAGCGTCCGAAGGGCGGGAGTCGATCGGGATCATCCTGTCGCCGAACGCGACCATGATCTTCGCAAAGAACGTCTCGTGGTCCAGCCCCGACACGAGGATGTGCCTGATCTGCGCTCCCAGCTCCCCAAGCACGTTGTGGAGAAGGTCGTGCGTGAGCGGGCGCGGCACGGACACCTCCTGCAGCTTGATCGCTATGGCGTCCGCCTCGCTCGCCCCAATCCAGATTGGCAGGTAACGGTCCGAGTCCTTCTCCTTGAGAATCACCACGCGCTGAGAATTCAGCAGGCTCACCCTGATGCTGTCGATCTCCAACTCCATCATGGATTCGTCTCCTTAGCCCGTGTTGTGGTGGGGAAGGCCATCCTTCCGGTGCGGCTATTTCCGTATTCTATCGCGCGTTGCAGAAGCGGTACGACGGACTGGCGCCCCGGGCGCGGCCGAATCGCCGGACGAACGTGCGACCGTTTCACTGACCCGCCGACGGGGCGTCCTCCATACGGTTGCGCGCTCTACGTCCCTGCGGCCCAGCATCACCCGACGTTCGCACGTCACGCACTTCAGGCCGACGTCGGCGCCGGTGCGGTACACCTCCCACTGATTGCCGCCGCAGGGATGGCGCTTCTTGAGGACCAGTCGGTCGCCCTGCGCAAATGGCGCCGGCGCACTGTAGCCGCTCACGATCCGGGGCCGCCTACGTCACCGCGCAGGCCGGTCTGAAGGACTCCCTCAGCCGCGTGGCAGCCTCGCCGGCCGCCTCGGCGAAGCGGCCCGGGTCCTGCGACGCGAAGATGACGCCCCTCGACGAATTCACCACTATGCCCCGGCCATTCGCATCCGTTCCCGCTTCCAGCGCCGCCGCCGCATCGCCGCCCTGCTCGCCTATGCCGGGAACCAAGAAGGGCATGCGCGGATGTTCCCTGCGGAGTGCGCGCATCTCCCCCGGCGCCGTGGCCCCGACCACGATGCCGACGTTGCCGGATGCGCCCCAGCGCTCCGCCGCCTTCGCCACATGACGATAAAGAGGAAGAGGAACTCCGGCCCCGGAGCCTTGCAACAGTAGGTCCTGGAACTCGGTGGCGCTGGGATTGGACGTCCGGCAGACGATGAATACGCCCCGGCCCTCGTACTCTAGGAATGGCCCTATGGTGTCGGCGCCCTGGTAGGGATTCACCGTCACCGCGTCGAAGTCCCAGGTCTCGAACATGGCGCGGGCATAGGCCGCCGCAATTGGGCCGATGTCCCCCCGCTTGCCGTCTCCGATGATCAGCGCCCACGGCGAACGCGACCGGATGTAGCGCACAGTCTCTTCCAGCGCCTCGATTCCCGCCGAACCCAGCGCCTCGTAGCACGCCATCTGCAGCTTGAAGGCGCAGACCTGCTCCGCCGTGGCATCCACTATGGCGCGGTTGAACTCCGAAACGCTCGCAACCGGCATTCGCGCCGGATCCGGATCCAAGCCGACGCAGACCAGGCTGCCGCGGGCAACCTGAGTCTCGTCCAGCCGCATGGAGAATCTCTTCATCGTCCCGGTACGCCGGAGTTACCCGGTGCGCTCAATACCATATTTTGAGTATAAGCTGGACTCCATGACTGCAACCCGCCCTGTTGGTGACTATCCAGGAAACTCCGCACCCCGCCGGCCAGGCGCCGCCGACGTGATGACGCTCTACGAACGGCTCTACGAGGCGTACGGCCCCCGCCACTGGTGGCCTGCAGACGGCCCCTTCGAGGTGATCGTAGGAGCCATCCTCACGCAGAACACCGCGTGGAGAAACGTACTACTCGCCCTGGAGAACCTGCGGGCCGCAGGAATGTGGAGCTTCGAAGCCCTACACGAAGCCGACCGCGGCCACCTGGCACAGACCATCAGGCCGTCGGGCTACTACAACGTGAAGGCGCGCAAACTACAGGAGTTCGCCGCCGTGGTAATCGTCCGGTTCGGCGGCTCTCTCGACGACATGCTGGCCCGCGACGCATCCGCGCTCAGGGAAATGCTGCTGGGAATCTGGGGCATTGGCGAGGAGACGGCGGACGACATCGTCCTATACGCCGCAAACAAGCCCTCATTCGTCATCGACGCATACACCAGGCGAATCGTCGACAGGCTCGGCTGGAACGCCGGCGGAAGCAAGTACGGCGACTACCAAGCCATGTTCGCGTCGCACCTGCCGCAGGACGCGCAACTCTTCAACGAGTACCACGCCCTGCTCGACTTCCACGCATCGCGCACCTGCCGAAAGACACCGCTATGCTCGCAGTGCGCGCTCCGCGACGTGTGCAACACCGGCAGGCAGGAACTCGCTTGAGCGACGCGCGCTCATGCCGGACCAACGGACATCTTGAGTGAAAGGTTGACCCGATGAAAATCGCGCTCATAGGCCAATCCGCATTTGGCGAAGCCGTGCTGAGGGCCTTGTCGACGGCCGGCGGCGATGAGATAGTCGGCGTCTTCTGCCCGACCGACAGGGAGGGCCGACCGCCCGACCCCATCAAGTCGGCGGCCACCGGACTCGGCCTGCCGGTGTTTCAACACCGCAGGATGCGCAACCGCAGCGCCGTCGAACAGTTCAGCTCGCTCAGCGCCGACCTCTGCGTCATGGCCTACGTCACAGACATCGTTCCGATGGAGATCATCGAGGCCCCCGAACTCGGCACGATCCAGTACCACCCATCGCTGCTGCCCAAGCACCGCGGGCCAAGCTCTATCAACTGGCCCATCATCTACGGAGAGCGGGAGACCGGGCTGACCATATTCTGGCCCGACGCCGGCCTCGACACCGGCCCCATTCTCTTGCAGCGCCGAGTCGACATAGACCCGGACGACACACTCGGATCGCTCTACTTCAACAAGCTATTCCCGATGGGCGTGGAGGCCATGGCCGAGGCGGTCAACCTGGTGCGGCAAGGCAAGGCGCCGAGAATCCCTCAAGACGAGTCGCAGGCGACCTACGAGGGCTGGTGCGCCGGCGACCACGGCTACGTCGACTGGCGCAAGCCAACGGAAGAGATCTACAACCTAGTGCGCGGGACCAACCCCCGGCCCGGAGCCTACACCAGGTACCGCGGAAGCAAGCTGAAACTGTTCGACTGCGAATTGCGCCCCGGAGGCAAGCCGGGCGAGCCGGGCGTCGTTGCAAAAGTGACGTCGGAAGGCTTCAAGGTTCCAGGAAATGACGGGAACTTCCTGATGGTCAAGCGCGTCCAGCCCGAGGGAGCGCGCAAGTTGCCGGCGAGTGAATGGGCCGCGTCCGTAGACCTCCGCCCAGGGGAACAACTAGGCCCCTGACCGGCGGACAACCGGCCTCACACATGGCCGCGTGCACGACCAGTCGCTCCCGCGGCGCCGTCTCACCCCGCGCCGGCAGCTGAGAAGAAGTCCCTCAGGATGCGGTTGATCGTCCCAGGCCGGTCAAAAGTAGATACGTGACCGGCTTCGGGCAGAATCTCTAGAGAAGAGCCCCTCATCGCGCTGTGCGCCCGGCGCGCGTGAGACGCCGGAAAGAAGCGGTCATTCTCTCCCCAGACGATCATCGTGGGCGCCGTCACCCTTGCCAGTTCCGCATCCGAGAAGATGCGGCGCTGTCCCCTCAGGTCCGCAAACAGCGGAAGGCTCGACCGGATCGCCCCGGCGTGGCCGCCGCTCCGCAAAACCTCCAGTGCGTAGCGCTTCAACTCCTCGTAGCCCGTCCCGCCGGAGCGGTAGACCATCAGCGACGCAAAGGCATGGTCGAAAAGGAACTTCGGCGGCCTCGAAAGGATGAATTCGGGGATGTAGCGGGTCATCAGCCGCGAGACCCAGGGAAGATGCGGCCCCAGCCCGGCCGAATCTATCAGCGCCAGCCTGCCCAACCTTTCCGGCCGGGCCAGCGCAGCCGAGAGCGCGATGAACCCACCCAGCGACAGGCCGGCGACGTGCGCCCTCTCGATGCCCAGCGCGTCCAGGAAGCCGCACAGGTACTCCGCCGCAAAGCTCTCCAACGACGTCTCAATCGACGGCTGGCTCGAAAGGCCGAAAGTCGGATGGTCGGGCGCCAGGACGCGATGGCTTTCCTTCAGCGCCGCTATCTGGCTGAACCACATCGCGCCGCCCGCGCCCCCGCCGTGCAGCAGTACTACCGGCTCACCTTCCCCATAGTCCAGGTAGTGCACCCTATTCCCGGCCGCCTCCACAAACCCGCCGCTATATTCCAGCCCCCCGCACGCCAGCAAGTCCACCATGCTGCCGTAAACGCGGACCCGCCCCGCGTCGTCGCTCGCCGCTAATCCGTAAGGAACATCCATCATCCGTACAAAACACTCACCATCGCCCACATTCTACACCCCACGCCCTCCCCATCCATAGCGGCGATCCCTTGTGGCCGCCCTCCCCATCCGTAGGGGCGTTCCCTTGTGGGCGCCCTCCCCATCCGTAGGGGCGATCCCTTGTGGCCGCCCTCCCATCCGTAGGGGCGATCCCTCGTGGGCGCCCTCCCCATCCGTAGGGGCGATCCCTCGTGGCCGCCCTCCCATCCGTAGGGGCGATCCCTTGTGGCCGCCCTCCCATCCGTAGGGGCGATCCCTTGTGGCCGCCCTCCCCATCCGTAGGGACGATCCCTTGTGGGCGCCTCCCCATCCGTAGGGGCGATCCCTTGTGGCCGCCCTCTTACCATCCGTAGGGGCGCCCTCCCCATCCGTAGGGGCGATCCCTTGTGGCCGCCCTCCCCATCCGTAGGGTGATCCCTTGTGGCCGCCCTCCCCTCCGTAGGGGCGATCCCTTGTGGCCGCCCTCCCCTCCGTAGGGGCGATCCCTCGTGGGCCCCTCTTACCATCCGTAGGGGCGATCCCTTGTGGCCGCCCTCCCATCCGTAGGGACGATCCCTTGTGGGCGCCCTCCCCATCCGTAGGGACGATCCCTTGTGGGCGCCCTCCCCATCCGTAGGGGCGATCCCTCGTGGGCGCCCTCCCCATCCGTAGGGGCGATCCCTCGTGGGCGCCCTCCCCATCCGTAGGGGCGATCCCTCGTGGCCGCCCTCCCCATCCGTAGGGGCGATCCCTCGTGGCCGCCCTCCCATCCGTAGGGGCGATCCCTCGTGGCCGCCCTCCCCATCCGTAGGGGCGATCCCTCGTGGCCGCCCTCCCATCCGTAGGGGCGATCCCTCGTGGCCGCCCTCCCATCCGTAGGGGCGATCCCTCGTGGGCGCCCTCCCATCCGTAGGGGCGATCCCTTGTGGGCGCCTGGCGGGGAACGGGGCGGGGCAACGTCGCACACCAACACGCGCGACGCCGCCAACAACCCACCCCGCAGGGGCGTCTCCTCCTACCTCTTACCCCTGAGGGGGAAGGGATAAGAGAAGAGGCCCGCGGCCCAAGCCACAACAGGCATCACCTTTGGCGTCAACAACTCCAAAACCTACATTGTCGCCGTGCGCGCCTGGAACGCCGCCGGCTGGAGCGGCTGGACCAACTCATCGCCCAGCAATCCCTACTACGTCAACCCGCCGGCATTCCCGCCGCCCGCCGTCGCGTCCATCGACGTGTCCCGCAGCGGCTCATCGCTCACCGCAAGCTGGGACGCCGTGTCCACCGCGTCCAAGTACCACGTGAACTACTCCGTCAACGGCGGCGGCAGCTGGAGCGTCGCCGCAATGAACCACCCCGCGGCCACTCCCAGGACGAGCATCGTCATTTCGATAGACCCGGCGAAGACGTACATCATCGCCGCGCGCGCCGGCAACAACGGCGGCTGGAGCGGCTGGAAGAATTCGTCCCCCAGCGAGCCCAACACCCTGGCCGCCCCCGCGTCCGCCAGCCTGACCCACAACGGCACGACCCTCGCCGCTTCCTGGGACGCCGTGACCGACGCCTTCTGCTACGACGTGGAGATGCGGGACGGGGCCGGCGGCAGCTGGCTGCCCGTGCTCGTCGGCGCAACGGGAACCTCCGCCACCATCACCGCGCCCAACCACCGCTCCAGCTACCAGATTCGCGTTCAGGCGCTGACCGAGGGCGGTGAAGGCGGCGCCTGGACCGAGTCCGCAATGGCCGATCCGTCCATGCAGCCCCCGGCCATGCCATACTGGATAAAACTCAGCCGCACCGGCGCCAACACCGTGCAGGCCACCTGGAACGCCGTCCCCAACCAGACCGGCTACACCGTCGAGTACAGCGGCGACAACGGCGCCAGCTGGACGTCTATGTCTGCCGGCGCCAATCTCTCCTCGGCGCAGCTGAACCTGCCCGTGGGCAAAACCTACAAGGCCCGCGTGAAGGCCACCAACGTCTACGGCGACAGCCACTGGCAATACTCCGGCGCGCTGCCCTCGCCGACGCTGACCGCCGAGGGCTTCCTGGACTACGTCGAGATGAAGCTGAACAACTTCGGCGGCAGCTGGTACTACAAGGCGGACGTGGGCCCCCACACGGACTGCCAGGGCCCCGTCACCGGCAAGGACATTACCGTCTCAGGTCTTGCCAACGCCACCGACTACACCTACAGCGTGTATGACGACGCGGGCTGCAAGGGCTACGCGCCCACGCTAAATGTCAGCAACCTGGGCGGGACAACAGGGAGTGTTATTGATGTAGGCGAACTCAACAATAACCATAAGATCGCTGCCGGCTTCACCACAGGTTCCAACAGCGGCGGTTACGCGCTGCAAAGCGTCACAGTCAGTATAGATACGATATTCGGGTCTCCTACCGGTCTGAGCATGGCGATCCACGCGGTCAGCGGCGGCAATCCGGCGTCGCAGGCTACCTACACATTGACAGGAACGTCGCCGACCACAGGGGGTAACATCACATATTCCTGCTCCGGAACTTGCAGCCTGAACGCGAGCACAGACTACTTCCTGGTTCTGTCAGGTACAGGCGCAACTGGAAACCACTATCGTGTCGATCACACAGATTCTTACAACGAAACAAACACGCCTACCGGAGCAGGCTGGAGCTTTGCCAACGGGACGAAGAGGCGAAACGACAACGGCAACTGGTTCGACCATGACCACCTTGGCTCAGGCCAAGGACATGTCGTCATGTTCAAGGTAACGGCGGTGAACGCGGATGCCACATTCAAGCCGCTGACCCGCCCGGCGTCGTTCACCACGCTCATGCCGTTGGACTTTCTCACCGCGTCCCACGTGCAGCCCACAGCCGCCAAGCTGAACATGAACCAACAGTACACCGGCGTCAACTGGTACTACAGGCAGCACGGCTACAACAACTGCGTCGAAGTGTCCGGCTCCACCGTGGACCTTACGGGGCTGACGGCGGGGACGCTGTACGGCTACAGCGCCTACAACCACTCCACGTGCCAGCCCGCCTACGAGTTCGCCAGGACGAACTTCACCACCGCGGACGCCGGCGTCGGCAACCTGACCAATCTGCTGGACGGCGGCTGCGTCGTCGGCAAGCCCAGCGGCGCAACGGAGCGCAAGTGCGCCACAGCCTTCACCACCGGATACCTGGGGAGCGGCGCCTACTGGCTGGAGGACGTAACCGTGCAGCTGGGCATAGACGGCGGAGGCGCCATCTCCACAAAGGTCGCCCTGCACGCGGACTCCAACGGCTTGCCGTCCGCCCGGCCTATGGCAATGCTGGGCAGCACCGGCTCCAAGGCGCGCGGCACATACACCTTCTCCTGCGTTGGCACGGGCGTCTGCGACCTGCAGAACGACACCAAATACCATATTGTGGTGTCCGCGCCCTATGCCGTCTACAATTTCTGGCGGCACTGGGAGACGCGCAACTCCGGCCAGGAGTACGGCTGGGCGCCCGAAGCGGGCTGGGCGATTGTCCCCGGCGCGATGTCGAAGACGGGCAGCGGGGAGTGGACGGCCAACGCCGCCGCGGGCAAGACGCCGGTGTTCCACGTGTCGGTCAAGAAGACATCCGCGTTCCTGGAGGCGCGGACGGTACAGTCGACCACGGCGTCCCTCCACATCGAGGGACACGACGGGGCCTGGTACTTTAAGAGCATCCAGTCGCCGTACAACACCACCTGCACGTCCATTACCAACGGGACCCGCATAGACGCCACCGGACTGACGGCGGGAACGCACTACGTCTTCACGGCGTACAGCGACAGTTCCTGCACCGTGCCAATCGCGTCGACCCAGTTCACCACGACGAACTGAGCGCATAGCGCACAGCTGCCGGCGCGATTTGTTCGCGCCGGCGGCTGCGAATCCTACGGTCGCCGCCCGTAAAGGGCGTCCCCTCCTACCTCTTCCCTCGTCTGCGGGGAAGATTGAGATGGGGGTCTTCGCGTGCGTCGCCCCCCACAACGCGCAACGCCTCCACCCCCCACTAACAACTCACACTGCCCATCGGACTAAAATCTAACGTGATGGCTGACGCTGATTTGAATATGGACGCGGTGAGAAGCGCGCAGCAGGAGGGCCTGCATGAAGCTGGGCGCTCCGATGACCTGCGCGCCCTTGCGCGGGAGCTGCTGGAGTTCCCCGCAATCGTCGAGCAGCTTGCCGGACGCACCAGGTTCTTCCTATCCCGCGAACTGGCGCTGGCCGTCGTGCCGCAGGCGCGCGTAGAGGACGTGGAGCGGCTGCAAGAGGAGACGGCGGAAGCGCGCGTGATGCTCGACACCGTGGGCGACATCGGCCTCGGCGGTACCGAAGACCCGCGGCCTCTGCTCAGGCGCGCCGCCCTCGGCGGGATGCTCAGCGGCGCCGAGCTGATGCGCATCGTCTACCTCGTAGAGGCCGTGCGCCTCGCCAGGTCGGTTGTGAAGTCGGTTGCCGGCGACGTGCCGCTGCTGGAATCGCTGGTCGAGGACATCCCCGATCTGCATGAGCTCACCGACAGGTTGCGGGAGTCGCTGGCGGAGAACGGCGACGTGGTGGATGGTGCGACGCCGCGGCTTGGCCCGCTGCGCCGGGGAGTGGCACGCGAGTACCGTCGGCTCACGAGACTGCTGGAACGGATGGCCAATCGCCCCGCCATTCGCCTAGCGATCCAGTCGACCTCGATAGCCACGCGCGGCGACCGGCTGGTACTGGAGGTCAAGTCCGAGCGGCGCAGCGAGGTGCCGGGAATCGTCCACGACGTGTCGAACAGCGGCGCGACCATCTTCGTCGAGCCTTTTGCGGCCGTCGAGCCGTGCAACCGCTGGCGGGAGGTCGCCGCAGAGGCGCAGCGGGAAGAGGAGCGGGTGCTGAGGCGGCTGTCGAGGATCGCCGGATCGCATGAGCAGGAGATACGCTACGCGCTGGACGCCGCGGCCGCCCTCGACCTGATCGTGGCACGCGCACGGCTCGCTGCGTCGATGGACTGCATCAGGGCTGCCACGCTGCCGGAGCGCGACGAGGCCGCAGTGCGTTTGCTGGGCGCCCGCCACCCGCTGCTGGGCAAGTCGGAAGCCGTGCCGGTGAACATCTCGATTGGCCCCGCCTACAGGGGCCTGGTGATAACCGGCCCCAACACCGGCGGCAAGACCGTGGCCCTAAAGACGGTCGGCCTATTCGCCCTGATGCACCAGTCGGGTATGCAGCTGCCCGCCCTGACCGGCACGGCGCTTGCGGTCTTCGACGGCGTCTACGCCGACATAGGGGACGCTCAGAGCATCGAGCGCTCGGTGTCCACCTTCTCTTCGCACATGGGCAACGTGGTCAGGATCGTGCGCCGGGCAGGCCCCCGCTCGCTGGCGCTGCTCGACGAGCTGGGCACGGGCACCGACCCCGACGAGGGCGCGGCATTGGCGATGGCCGTGCTCGCACACCTGGTGGACCGCGGCGTTGCGACCGCGATCACCACGCATCACCGGACCGTGGCGGAGTTCGCCAGCTCGCTGGACGGCGCAATGAACGCCTCGGTCGAGCTGGAACCGTCCACGATGCTGCCGACCTACCAGGTGCTGATGGGAGTGCCGGGCCGCAGCTACGCGCTGAGCGTGGCGGAGAGGCTCGGACTGCCCGAACCGCTCTTGGAGTCGGCCCACTCATTTCTCGACGACAAGCACGTCAAGGCTGAGACGCTGCTGAACGAGCTCCAATCGGAGCGCAACGCGCTGCGCGAGGCCGCCGCGAAGGCGCACGAGGAGCTGGCGGCGGCAGAAGCCGCACGCGCAGAACTTGAGAAGGGCCTCGCCTCGGTCGTGCGCAAGCAGGAGGACCTGGTGGAGCGCACCCGCGCTGAACTGCGGCGGGAGGCGGACGCCGTGCGCAAGAGCCTGCGCCGCGCGCTGTCGGACGCCAAGCGGGGGGCCGCGCCGGCGGAAGCGCAACGGGCCGTTAGCCGCATCCGCAAGCAGGTTGGCGATCCGACATGGTTCCCAATCGCCGGCATCGACGAAGCAAGGGGCATGGCCAAGGGCAAGCCGGCTAGTACGCGCCGCGCGGTCGAGGAAAGGCCGCTCATGGGCGGCGACCTAGTAGAGATAAAGGGCCTCAACGTAAAGGCCGAGGTGGTCGAAGCGCATCGCGATGGCACGGCAGACCTGCGCATGGGCAACTCGCGTATCCGCCTATCGCAAAGCCAGCTGCGGCTGGTCGAGGAAGCGGCGGAAAGGGCCGAGGAACCCGGACCGACGCTGTCGGTCGATGCGCCGGGCGATGACCGCCACGCCGGCCGGCTGGACATACGGGGCTACCGCGTTGCCGAGGCGGAAGACGAGGTGGCGAGGTTCATCGACCGCTGCGTACTGGACGGCGTGGAGCGGTGCGAAGTCCTGCACGGCACGGGCACCGGCGCACTGCGGGAGGCCGTCAGGGAGATGCTGGCTGCGATGCCCGGCGTGGTAGGCTTCCGGCCTGCCCCGTCCACGCGTGGCGGCAACGGCGTCACGATTGTGGAACTCGGCGGGGAGTGATCGCTTGAAGCGGTCGCCAGCGGCCTATTCAGGCAGCGGTCTGCCGAATCTGGCATATAAGACAACATCATGAGCAAGGTCGAAAAGACGATGCTGGCTGCGCAGGCGTTCGCCCCCGGCGAGGTCCGGTGCGTCGAGGTAGCCGTGCCCACCCCCGGCGATGGCGACCTGCTCGTTCGCACCGAGGTCGCCTCCATATGCGGCAGTGACCTGCACATGGCCGGCATGGGCTGGGGCATACGGGAGTGGCCCGCCCCGCCCGGGCACCCCGGGCACGAGGGCGCGGGCGTCGTCGTCGAGTCGCGCAGTCCGCACTACGAGCCGGGCGATCGCGTCCTCACCGCTCCGGCCATATGGGATGCCAGGTGCTTTGCACAGTACCAGTCGATAGACGACGCTCACGTAACGTCTCTGCCGGACGACGTCCCGTTCGGGCAGGCGACGATAGCGCAGCAACTCGGCACGGTGATCTACGCCGCCAGAAGGCTGCGTGACGTGGACGGCGCTGCCTGCGTCGTGGTGGGCCAGGGCTCGGCCGGCCTGTTCTGGGACTTCCTGCTCAAGAGGCTGGGAGCCGCGACTGTGGTCGCCGTCGAGCCGGTCGCACACAGGCGGATGCTGTCGGCGGCCTATGGGGCCGGTCACGCCGTAGATCCGTCGGGTGAATCGGCGTTCGAGGCGGTGATGGAGCTGACAGGCGGCATGGGCGCCGACATCGTGATCGAGTCGGTCGGCAAGGCGGAGACGCTGAACTCGGTGTTCGACCTGGTGCGAATCGAAGGCCAGGTTGTTCTTTTCGGCCTGCCGGAGACGGACGACGGGGTGCCGTTCAACTACGGGACGGTGTTCCGCAAGAGGGTGGTCGCGCACACGGTGTTCGGTTCGCAGGACGAGCCGGGCCAGCCGTGCTACGTGCAGGCGCTCGACTGGATAGCGCGAGGCGAGATAGACGTCACGCCGGTCACGTCGCACACTGTGCCCATCGGGCAAGTGGACAGGGCGTTGCAGATGGCAGGCGCCCGCGAGGACGGCGTGGTGAAGGTCGGCCTGTCCTTCTGAACGGTGCCGCGGGCTACCAGTCTGCGACCGAGCCGTCCTCGTAGTAGGTCTCGCCGCCCAGCTCGCGGTGGTAGCCGTACTGGTCGCCGTCGTACTGGCGCGTCGCCGCATGCTCGTCCAGCTCGACGCCCAGGCCCGGCGTTTCCCACAGCGCAATGTGGCCGTCCACCACGCGCCAGGGTTCCTTCAACAGACCTTCGCCGAGCGAGGCGTCTACATGCTCCTGCACCAGGAAGTTGGGGACTACGGCGTCGACCGTCATGCAGGCGGCCAGGGCCAGCGGGCCTATCGCCGAGTGCGGCATGATGTGCTGGTAGTACACCTCAGCGTAGTTGGCTATCTTCTTCATCTCGGTCGGGCCGCCGCAGTGCGCCACGTCGGGCTGCAGCAGGGCGACGCACTGCTTCTCGATGACGTTGCGGAACTCCCAGCGCGACAGCAGCCGCTCGCCCGTGGCGATTGGGAAGGGCACGTGGTCGGAAACCAGCTTCAGGGCGTCGGGATTTTCCTGCGGCACCGGCTCCTCGACGAACATGGGCCTCATGCCCTTGATCTCGTTGCACACCTCGATGGCGAGGCCGGGGGTCATCTTGCCGTGGAAGTCGAAGCACAGCTCGACCTCCGGCCCGACCCACTCGCGCATCTTGTAGGCGCACTCGACGAACTCATCGATGACCGACGGCGGCTCGTGGGCGCGGAAGGTCCGGCTGCCCGTGCCGGACTTGTAGGCCGTGTAGCCGGACTTGCTCAGCTCGTCGAGGCGCGCCCTCGACCGCTCCAATCCTTCGTCCGACAGGTCGTCGATGCCCCAGTGGGCGTAGACGCGGATGCGGTCGCGTACCCTGCCGCCCATGAGCGCGTAGGACGGTACGCCGTGGTGTTTTCCGGCGATGTCCCACAGCGCGGCATCAAGGGCGGCGATGGCCGTCATGTTGTGCGCCCCGCCACGGAAGAATGCCGAGCGGTACATCTGCTGCCAGTGGTGTTCTATCCGCAGCGGGTCCTTGCCGACGAGGTACTCGGCGTACTCACCGATTGCGGCGGGGACGGAGAAGGGCTTGCCTTCCAGCGTGCTCTCCGACCATCCCTCGATGCCGCTGTCGGTGGCGATCCTGACCAGCCTGGTGCGTGGCGCCGGAGCGAATTGGTCGACTCTCGTGATCTTCATGACGTCCGATATTGCCGCTGACGTGCATCGGGCCTCAGCTCAGCCGGGGCCCCTGCCCTTCTAGTCCCGCTAGTCCGGCCAAGCGAAGTCGGTCTCGAATTCGGGTTTGCCCTTCGCATCGACGCGCACGCGGTACAGCTCTCCCCCGCGGTGTGCCGAGAAGTCGTAGCCCTCCGGCTCCAGTCCGCTCGGCGGATCGCCGTCGCCGAGGCGGGCGGTGGTGACGTAGAGGTCATTCAGATCGGGGCCGCCGAACATTGCCGAGGAGGTCTGCGTGGCGGGAAAGTCGATGCGGCCGATGCGGTTGCCGTCGGGATCGTACGTAATCACGCATCCGCTGCCCCATACTGCGCCCCAGACGTTGCCGTCGGCGTCGACCGTCATGCCGTCTGGCACGCCCATGTCGGCGCCCAGCCGGATGAACTCCCGCCGGTTGGACAGCTCGTGGGCCTGCGCATCGTAGTCGTACTTGTAGATGGTCCTGGGGCCGCAGTCGGTGTGGTAGAAGGTTTTGAGGTCGGGCGAGAAGCCCATGCCGTTGGAGATGCTGAGGCCGGTTGCGATCTCGTCCACCTGCCCGTCCGGCCGGAAGCGGTAGAGGACGCCGTTGTCCTCGCCGTCGAACATGCTGCCGGCGTAGAAGCTGCCGTCCGGCCCGGCGATCACGTCATTGAAGCGGTACTTGTCGTCGTGGTGCAGCCACGCCCAGTCGGAGTCGGAGCGCCACAGCATGACGCCCTCCCAGGTGCCGAGTGTCAGCCCGCCCTGCTTGTTGACGGCCAGCCCGCCGACGAAAATGCCCTCGTGGATCGTCCGGCGCTCGCCCGTGCCAGGGACGTACTCGAAGCACCTGCCGGTGCGAATGTCGGTCCAGTACAGTTTCTGCGAGTGCGGGTCCCACACCGGGCCTTCGCCCACCTTGGCCTGTTCGTCCCTGATCAACTCGATTTCATTAGCAGTCACGGCGCGCCTCCAATCACGTCGGGTCAGCACAAGCGGGATTCTACGCGCTGTAACGTCCCCGTGCGAGTGGGGGTTGCCGGGCCTGGCCGGCATGTCCGGCTTCAACTGGGCGTGTGAAGGTGCGCCTGTGGGAGTAAACTGAGATGAGAGGTCCTCGCCGGGGGAGTGGCGAAATGGTAGACGCGCATGCCTTAGGAGCATGTGCCTTCGGGCGTGTGGGTTCGAATCCCTCCTCCCCCACCAGGGGGCTGGGCGCACCCGGGGGTGGAACTTGTGCGGCATCGATTTGATTCCTGATCATCTGCGGGACAGGATCACACTGGGAGGCCAAGATTGCGGAGACGAAAGACCGTAGTGGGACGTGGCGCTTTTGGGCACTCGGTACCTATCGACCAGCACGCAACCGAAATCCTAAACCGCATTCTCGGCAAGGGCCGACCCTTAACCGAGGACGCCGTGTTCCTGTGCATGTATCACATTCTCCGCCGCAACAATGGAAGTCAGATATTCCAGAAGGTCAGGGCGAGCAAGGACGTGGGAGGTTACACGTACTTCAATTTCTCCCCCGACATAGACCTGTTGGAGGTGCGGAACAGCGGGACCGTCGTGGGGTATGAACTTAAGGGATACCGTCGGTCGAAAGGAGAGATGCAACCGCCATCTCATTACGAGGGCATCGAACAGGCACTAGCGATTCTCAAGAATCCGGTTAGTTCCCCTTTTTCGAGTTCCTTTATTGGCAGTGTGTTCGACTACAGTTACATAGTCCATCCCGATGGATCCGGGATCGACGCTTTGGCTGATCTATTGGAACTGTTCACGCCTATTGACCTTATTGTAGTCAGCCATTTTGAAGTCAAGGAGGTGGTTAAGCCCAAGCGCAACCCGTTCTTTGATGATGCGATGAAATCACTTTTCGTTTCCCGGATTGATACGCTGAGCGCATATACCCAGTTCAAAGTGAACCCAATCCAGTAGCGGAGAGGCAGAGGGACACCGTCTAAAGGGCCTTGTTGACGCGAGCGCGCTTAAGAATCCAAAAGTCGGGAGCCGGGCTACAACGACAGGATATTGCGTACAGCGTTCCGTGCCAGATACTCAAAATCTTCATATGCCGTACTGGCTGCGGCGGCATGACTGCCCAACGCTCCATCGGCGGCCGTCAGCTTGAAGATTGGCTTACGCGCTTCTTGCGCCATAGGCACGAGGCTTCGATAGTGTTTTACGGTTGTCAGGGAGTGCTGGTCGTATTCGGGCGAATCCGGGTAGGGACCATTTTTGTCTTCCAGCAGGCTTACGGCATATTCCCTTGGCATCCGGTTGACCCACTTGTCATAGGCTCTCACGGGACGGCCCAAACGGACGCTGTGTTGCTGCACCACATAGCCGACAGGCTGCATCCCGCCTATAGGTAGATCAAGGTCCTCGACCGGATTGCGGTTGCGGCGTTCCACCCACCCACGGCGCCAATCCTTTAGGGTAGGTCCAAGATTGCGGAGACCCTGAAGGGAATAAAGGTCTGCGGCAAGAGGCACAATTACATAGTCCGTGGCTACGAGCGCCGCCCTGTTCAATGCTCCGAGATTCGGTCCTACGTCTACTAGGATGATATCCGCATCGCAATCGCTGGCGGCTCTTTGCATGATGCGCCAGAGGGCCGAGATAACCCGGAAGGCCCTTGGATCGTCATCGAGGCAGAGAGGCCATTGGCTCGACAGTTCCCCTTCTGCCGAGGACAACTTGAGGTCACCCACGATGAGGGACAGACTCATTCCCGGTTTCTCCAAGTGCGGAGCCCCGATGTCACCCGTTCCCTCCAGTAGGGGCTGCAAAGCTCCGTAGACGGTGCGCCGCTGGCCATTTTCCACCCAAAGAGATTCGAGCCGGTCTTCGTCGAGGAACATGCCGGTAAGGTTCGCCTGTGGGTCGAGGTCGGCTGCCACGACGTTCAGCCCGAGATCGACGTACATCCAAGATAGATGGTATACAAGGGAAGTCTTGCCGACTCCACCCTTATTATTGAAGAACGTAAGAACAGGAACAGGCTTGGTCATTTTCAGTCTGACCCTTGGGGCGAGGTCGCCCAGATTGTTGCGGCAACGCCGTTCTGACTAACCTCGAAATCTATCTTAGGGTGTCCGTCATTTTTCAGTAGGCGCTGAGCGGTAAGGATGCCAAGACCGAAGCGTTGTACAAAGCCCAATGTTTTCATGGCGTCTGCCAGGTTGGGGTTCCGGTAGTCAACTTGACCTGGGAGGCCGAAATTATCAGCGCTAACTCTCCCGAAAGGGCCTCCAGGACTGGTGATCTCGATTCTATCTTCGAGCCAATGTACATGCACCGGAGCGTTTGTGGCTTCATAGGTACGGTGCATGATAGCGTTGCGGGCTATCTGCTGAATAGCAGCAATCGGATAAAGACTCTTTCTCCGTTCGGTATTGGCCGATATGAAATCGATGGCAGTGCGATTGTTGGACTTCAATTTCTCGTCCAGTCGGCGTATCACGTCCGGGACCGAACCTCGTATCTCTTCTGCGTCGATGATGTCGCTGTATGCTTCAGTACCGGCGAATCTTATGAATTGCACGTACGACCCAGGCAAGAGATCTTGCGGACTCTTCCCAAGGACCAGCATTCCCAATACTGTAGGAGTCGGGTCATCGACCGATGCTATCATCTTGGTGGCCGCCAACTGTTCTTCCAAGCTTCGGTCATTGGCATCAAGAATGTCCCGGGCGAAAGCCTGGCGCAGGTACTGATGCCTGAAGTAGAGCAGATCGATATCGGCCAGCACTGCGGATTGGATGGGATGTATGTCGAACGGGAGGTCCCCGTGACGCCGCTTTTCGTTCAGGATGCGTTCGTCCTGCGCGGTTGCGATCCCGCGCCGGGGCCCTATCCGGATATGCACCCTGCCCCGGAAGCGTACCGGAGGCGAGTCTGAAGGCTCGACAGTGACTACGGCGACTTCTTTTCCTCTCAGGAAGCGCTTCTCGACTGTCAATGATGGAGGCGGAAGAATGTTGCCGTCGGTCTTCATGTCTCCCAGTTGTTTAAGAAGTTCGTCCGTAATCCGCAGTCCCACGCCTTCACCGTCGTTCCGTACGCCGACGAGCACGATCCCGGGTTTGCGATGGTCCGGCAGATCATTGGCAAAGGCGCAGATCGCCTCGCGGATCCTTGTCGGGCTGCCGCCTGACAGTGATTCCTTGAATTCGACGCGATCCGACTCAATGTCGTCGAGCAGCTGGGTCAACTCTTCGTTTCGGAGGGTTGCCATCAGGCGTCGTTCCATGTTTCATGTGGTGCATCGCG
Source organism: Dehalococcoidia bacterium (assembly GCA_963663555.2). Taxonomy (GTDB): domain Bacteria; phylum Chloroflexota; class Dehalococcoidia; order Lucifugimonadales; family Lucifugimonadaceae. The sequence goes on along the minus strand of CAXXNJ010000003.1, from coordinate 306,711 downwards.
CTTCCCTCGTGAGAGTCATCGAGGCCACGCCCCAATCATCACCCCACCGCCGCCTTCTTACTTCCATGCACCGACGGATCCCGCGCCAGCAGCTCCCGCAGGCGGGCCACCGATGCTACAGCATCCTCGTTGAGGGCCAGCATATCACGGGTGATGCGTTCGTCTAGGCAGATGCGGGCGGCATCGGTGGCGCATTGGTAGAAGGGGTGAAATTTGCGGGGGCTGAGGTCTTGCCAGATGGCTTGGGCCTCGTCGAGTTGCCAGGGCGTGAGTTTGCGGACGTCGAGGGTGGGTAGGTTTTCGAGCATTCCTTTTCTGCCTATGCCTCTACCTTGTTGGGTGACATTGGCCCGGTTGGCTTGGAAGATAATGCCGAGTGTGGAATTGCACCATATGGCCAAGGCGATTTCCTGGCGCGCCCTGATCTCCAAATCAGTCTCCTTAGGGGTAACTGTGAACCACGAACTCGTTCCAAGAGTATTGACCATTGTGCGAACTGCCATGATTGGTTGGGACGTGTATCGCACGGATGGAGATATCTGAAGCGTCCCGGCCTGCGCCCAGACTGGCAGGTGGTCGCGGCCGGGCTGTGGAATAAGCCAGGCGTTGGGTTCGGCAGTCATGCGGTTATGGACGCGTGAGTTGAAACTCCAAATTGCCGGGAATTGCGCTTGCTCGTTGTATCCGTGATAGGAATCGAACACGCCGAGGGATCCTCGTATTCTCCGGTCTTGCGGGCCTACGTTGCAGACTTCGCTCATGGGTGCGACGGGGATTGTTGCGGCTAGGCGGGCGCCGTCTTGTGTCCACAGTTCGCCTCGTTCGAGGGCTGCGGCGAACTGGGTTGTTAGGGCCTGCCGCCATCTGGCAGCGGCCCATGGCGCTTCCCCGACGGAGCCGTCGACGATCTCGCCCCACTGCTCGCCTCCGACCATCAGCGGGCTTCCTCCGACGGGCGGCCCGTCGGCCCGCAGCACGGGCGTCGATGCGGCTGCGGTGATGGTCCTGACCAGGGCCAGTGCGTCGGTCTCCTGGTATGGCGCCCGCCAGAGGTTGACGAACACGCCGCGGCCCGCCGGCGTTTCGGCCTCGGTCAGCCTGCGGGCCACCACGAGGGTCTCCGCAATGGCCGTGTCGTATGACATGGAGAGGAGATTGGGGTCGTGCGACGAGACGACGAACTCGACTTCGTACCTTGACGACAACATGCGGCGCACGTCGCGCCAGGACTCGCCGTACAGGGCGGTGACCGGCAGCACGAGGGCGACGCGACCGCCGGGTCTCACCATGCGGTCGGCCAGCACGGAGAATGAGGAGGCGTGCCCGGCCATCTGGTTGGCGGCCGTGCGCTTCAGCAGTGCGGAAGTGCGTTTGGCAATGGCCCGCTGGGACTCGACGTCGCCCTCCGGCAGGGAGAAGATGCGCGATATGGCCTGCTCTTTCCCGCCGTCGCTGCCCCGTCGTGTGAAGGGCGGATTGCTGATTACGAGGTCGGCAACCGGTCGCTGGACAATTCCTCCCTCACCGCTCGCCGCGCCTATCTGTTCCTCGGTCGTGGAGAAGAAGGACTGCGTTTCGGGTGATTCGAGCCAGTCGAGCGAGCCGAGCCATATCTTCTTGGATTGGTCCCTGCCGAGCCTGAGGGTGTGGAGCTGCATCTGCTCAAATCTGACCGACGGGGACATCGCGGCGAGCGTTGCGGCTGTGAGGTGTATTGCGGCCTGCACCACGTCTGCGCCGGCGATGACCTTTTCTACGAGGGTTTGATGTAGGAGCGGGTCATCGGAGCCGGCGGCGGTTGCCGAGTGGTTTTGGACTATCTGCCGGTATGCGGCCATCAGGAGGGTGCCGGTTCCGCAGGCGGGATCGACCACGCACAGCTTGGAGAGTTCGGCTGGGTCGCTCCAGTCAAAGCGTGGCCACCGGGCCGGGGATAGGGCGAGTCCGGCGAGAAGTGTGGAGGCAGGGATGCTGGTGTAGAAGGCGGCCAGCAGCTTCCTCTCGGAGATGAGGCGGTTGAAAATGCGCCCTGCCAGGTCGTGTCTTCCGACGGCGCCCATTCCGAGCAGGACGGCGGCGGTCTTAGCGCACTCGCCGAGGGCTTCGGCGGCTTCGACTTCGGAAAGTTCGCGCACGACGTCGCGGGCCATGCTAAATATCGGGTAGTAGTCGATGTATAGGATGTGGTCCCACAGTTGCAACAGGGTCATGCGTGAGATGCGTCCGTCCCGCATTGCGGCGCTCACGGGCTGGAAGGCGGCCTCGTTGCTGGCGAGCCTTTCGTGGAAGACCATTGCGTTGATGACTACGAGGGCTGCCATGTTTGCCACCTCGTCGCCGGGTTCTGTGCCGAAGATCTTCGAGATGCGGCCCAGCGTTCCGGGCGATGAGTAGAGTCGTGAGCCGGCGCGCCTAGCCCCTTCGTCGAGCACGTTGACGGCTTCATCCAGGTCGCCGGCGGGCGGGGTTGTGCGTTGTACGACGTTGCCGAGTTCGATTGCCGTGCCGGTGAGCTTGGGGCCGGAAGCCCCGTCGATGCGCCACTCCTGCCACGTGAGCGCAGCGTGCGCCATCCGCTCCCGCAGCTGCGCCTGGCTCGCCGAGCGCAGTCGGCCGGGAACAGTGACCGCGAAGACGTTCTGCACCCGCCGGCCGTCTATCTCCATGCCGAGGCGGGAGAGGGCGTCGGCTTCCACTGTCGGCGCCGGTTCAAGCTCCGTTTCTAGGATGACTGGACCTTCCGGCAGCCGGACGATGATGTCGGGCCGCTTGCCGCCGTGCAGCGTTTCGGCCACGGCGGAGAGGTCAAGCCGTTCCCGCAGGAGCTCGGCCAGCGCGGCGTTGATGATGCTCTCGTGGCTGCGGTCGTTGGAGGTGGAAGCATTCATGCGGGAAGTGTATCGCGCCGTCGGGGAATGTCCGAGTCGGAATGACAAATGCGGGTGATAGCGGGGGTAGGCGTGCCCCACGTCCCGCGCCCCTCTGGATTCCCGTTTGCACGGGAAAGACGGCGAGTGGACGGGAATGACGGTAAGGGGTGTACCTGTAGCTCTACTCGGCTTGTAAGCATCCGGTTGAATGATCGTGTTGGAGAGTTCGCGGCTGGCCTACTGGATGACACCTTGGAGGCGGAGGGCTTCTCGGGCGAGTACTACGAGGCTGGTGGCTAGGGTTACGGCGATTACGCTTTGGCGGAAGCGGGTTTCGCTCATTTTGCTGACTAGGAACGCGCCGACGCCGAAACCGAGTAGTACCGGGGCGGTCACGATGGCGATGAGGGTTAGGCTTTCGGTTGTGTAGAGTCCGGAGATTGCGTAGCCGGCGGCGGATAGGGATTGCACGACTAGGAAGTAGACGGATAGCTGGCCCCTGGCGGACGGGCTGGGAGTTTCTTTGGCGAGCAGGTATATGGCGACCAGGGGGCCGCCGATGCTGAATGCGGCGAGTAGGGCTCCGACGACGAGGCCGATGATGGGGCCGGTGGACCTGTTGCCGGCGAGCAGTTTGGGGGCGTCGAAGCGCAGGGATGCCATGACTAGCACGACGAGCGCGGTAATGCCGATGCGGAGCGCGCTGGGGTCTAGGGCGCTCAGCATGAAGATCCCGATGGGGACTCCAAGTACGCCGCCAGCGATTAGGGGAAGCATTTCACGCAGGCGGACGTGTCGCCGCGTCTGCACGATGATGAGTGCAAAGAGCGCCAGCGAGACGGTGTTGACGACTACGACGACGGTCTGCGGCTCCATCACGAGGAGCAGCAGGGGACTTGTGGAGATGCCTATGCCGAAGCCGACTGTGCTGAGGACCGTCGCGCCGAGCAGCATGACGGGGACGGCGACGAGGATCTCGATGAGGTCAGGCATACGGCCGTTGGCCTCGGCTGAACGATGAGGAGCGCTTGGGCAAAAGCCTAGGCGAATAAGCCGGCGCCGATCGGCGCCGCATCCCTACCCCAGCGTCTCGCAGAAGGGAGCCATTTTCGTTATCACACTGGCAATTTCGTCCAGTAGCTGGGTAGGAATGATTTTGCCCAATAAAGAACTTGCAAATCTGACAATTGCCTGAGCGACACTGATTACCGTCCTTGCGACGTCCTGCGCAGCTTCCGGAAGCGCTTCTACCAGCGAGGCGGGATCAGCGTCTAGAAAGTCTTGGACCGCGGAGACGACGTTCTCACCGGCTCTTATAGATTTGTCCAAATCCCCAAAGAGGTCGCAGTATTCTACGGCGGAGGGCCTCATCAAGATGACTACGACGACTACAACGACTACAACTGCGATTGCTGCGCCTGCAACACCTGCCAGAAAGACCTTCACCGTATCTCCTCAAACAGCCGGTCTGTCCCCGCCGGCAGTGTACCTGCGCGCAATTATACTCCGGCGCGCCTGCCGCCATCGCCGGGCGGCGTAGATGGCCGCGCCGCCCGGGGTTATTCGCAGTTTGCGCCGGTTAGTTTACTTGGCCTATGCCTTCGTACCAGCCGGCGCCGAAGAGGAGGTCTCCTATGCGGACCATCCAGGTGTGCTTTGGCGCATCCTCTCCCGTCAGGGGATGCGTAAATTTGTAGCTGACCCATTCTCCGCCGCCCTTTTCGGTGATGGCTTTGAAGGCGTCGCCGTAGTTGTATCCGTCGGCGTCGATGCGGACGCGCGTGGTGCCTACGAGGTCCGGACGGGTGGAGTGGCCGATGGTGTACAGGTCACCGTCGCGGTCTTCAAGGATGAAGACGTACCAAGGGCCATCTGCGCTTTCTGGCGAGTTGTAGTGTTCGAGCGTGGCCTCCCTGCCCTGTTCCTCGTACATGGTGAGGGACCGTGCGACGAGCAAGCGGGCGTACTGCGGCAGGTCGTCCTTCTCCGGCGGCGCGGTGTACCAGCCGCTGGTGAAGATCAGCCCGTCCTCCAGCACGGCGTAGTAGTGCTTGACCTCCTCGAGGGTATGGAACGAGTTCAACTCGTCCATCGTGGGCACGCTGATGTAGTTGGGAATGACGATGCCCTCCGGCGTCGCCAAAAGCAGGTCGTCGGTCAGGTAGCCCCGTGCGCTGTCGTATCCCTCTTCGCCCGTCATGAGGTCGTAGCCGACGAACGACGGCAACGGGTGCGCCAGGATCACACCGGTCTCTGCGTCGACGATGAAGGTGTACCAGCGGTCGTCTACGCTCTTTTCTGAACTGTGGTATGCGAGCGTGGCTTCACGCCCGACTGCTCTGTAGCGTTCGATTGCCCGCTGGACGGTTGCGGTGGTGAAGTGTATGGGCTCGCACTTGGAGGGCAGCAGGGAGCTGACCTGCGGCGGTTCGTACCAGCCTGAGCCGATGATGACTTCATTTCTTCGCACGGCCCAGGAATGCTTGTTTTCGCAGTTGCCGCTTTCCGGATTTGTGAAGTAGTAGTTGTTGAGCCAGCCGCCCTTTTCGGTGATCTCCATGAACTCCGGCCCGAAGCGGTTGCCTGCAAGGTCGACGCCGGCCCGGCCCATGACGTTTTGTCCCACCAGCGTCGGCACTGTCGGATGCGCCAGGAACGTGCCGTCCTCGCCGATGACGTAGACGTACCACGCCCCGTCGACGTTGGCGGGGTCGCTGTACCGCTCGATTAGGCCGTCAATGCCCTGCGCGCTGTAGACGTCGATGGCGTCCTGCACGAACCACTGCGTGTATGCGGCCGGGTCTTCCTGCTTGGTGGGCAATGGAGTGACGTTCTCGTACCAGCCGGAGGCGAAGATGAGGCCGTCGTGCAGTTGCACCCAGGCGTGCTTGTCTCCCTCCTCGACGGGCGTATCTCCGTCGTAGGTGCGGTAGTAGTAGTCCACCCAGCGCCCTTTTTCGTCAGCCTTGAGCAGTTCGGGGCCATAGAGGTGTCCCTTGGGATCCCGGTAAGTGGCGGACTCAGCGCCCAGCAGATCCGGGTTCGGGTGGAGCACCAGTTCGTCGGCAGCGGCGTCGATGATGAAGAGGTACCAGCGGTCGACGGCGCTCTCAGTGGAGAAGTAGTACTCGAAAGTCTTCTCCCTACCCTCGGCCACGTACATGTCGATCGCCTGCTGCACGTATGCCTGCGTGAACTCTGCGGGCTCATCGGTGGTCGGAGGTTCGTCGCTCAGGACGGATGAGAACTCGTACCAGCCGGACACGAACAGCCTCCCGTCGTGCCGGTCTGCCCATGAATGCTTGAGGCCCTGCTCTCCCGTGGCGGGATTCTGGAATACGTACGTTACCCAGCGCCCGTCCTCGTCCGCCTCGGCCATATCCGCGCCGAAGTTGTATCCGGTGACGTCGGTGCCCACTGGGCCGCGGAGCGGCTCACCTATGATGTCGTGGTTGTAGTGTGCGGCGATGTTGTCCTCGGTATCGAAGATGACGATGTACCACTGTCCATCGACGTTCGCGGGATCGGAATAGAAGTCAATGGCGGCTTCCAGACCGTTCTCCTCGTAGTACTCGATCGCCTGGTCTACGAACCAAACCGTGTAGCTATCGGGATCGCTCTTGGAGACTTCTTCCTCCTCGAGGACGGATGCGAACTCGTACCAGCCGGACACGAACAGCCTCCCGTCGTGCCGGTCTGCCCAGGAGTGCTTCAGGCCCTGCTCTCCCGTGGCGGGATTGCGGAATACGTACGTTACCCAGCGCCCGTCCTCGTCCGCCTCGGCCATATCCGCGCCGTAGTTGTATCCGGTGACGTCCGTGCCCACCGGGCCGCGCAGGGGCTCACCGATGATGTCGTGGTTGTAGTGTGCGACGATGTTGTCCTCGGGATCGAAGATGACGACGTACCACTGTCCGTCGACGTTCGCGGGATCGGAGTAGAAGTCAATCGCGGCTTCCAGACCGTTCTCCTCGTAGTAGCGTATGGCCTCGTTCACGAGCTGGACGGCGTACTCGCCGGGGTTGTCCTTGGAGACTTCCTCTTGCTCATCCAGCACGGACGCGAACTCGTACCAGCCGGACACGAACAGCCTCCCGTCGTGCCGGTCTGCCCATGAGTGCTTCAGGCCCTGCTCTCCCGTGGCGGGATTGCGGAATACGTACGTTACCCAGCGCCCGTCCTCGTCCGCCTCGGCCATATCCGCGCCGTAGTTGTATCCGGTCACGTCGGTGCCCACCGGGCCGAGCAGGGGCTCACCTATGATGTCGTGGTTGTAGTGTGCGATGATGTTGTCGTCGGTGTCGAAGATGACGATGTACCACTGTCCGTCGACGTTGGCGGGATCGGAGTAGAAGTCAATCGCGGCTTCCAGCCCGTTCTCCTCGTAGTAGCGTATGGCCTCGTTCACGAGCTGGACGGCGTACTCGCCGGGGTTGTCCTTGGAGACTTCCTCTTGCTCATCCAGCACGGATGCGAATTCGTACCAGCCGGACACGAACAGCCTCCCGTCGTGCCGGTCTGCCCATGAGTGCTTCAGGCCCTGCTCTCCCGTGGCGGGATTGCGGAATACGTACGTTACCCAGCGCCCGTCCTCGTCCGCCTCGGCCATATCCGCGCCGTAGTTGTATCCGGTGACGTCCGTGCCCACCGGGCCGCGCAGGGGCTCACCTATGATGTCGTGGTTGTAGTGTGCGACGATGTTGTCCTCGGGATCGAAGATGACGACGTACCACTGTCCGTCGACGTTGGCGGGATCGGAGTAGAAGTCAATCGCGGCTTCCAGACCGTTCTCCTCGTAGTAGCGTATGGCCTGGTCTACGAGCCAGACGGCGTACTCGCCGGGGTTGTCCTTGGCGGGGAGTTCCGGCGCCGGCGTTGGCCACGTCTGCGGCGTGGGTTGTGGCTGCGGCGTGGCCGTGGGCAGGGGCGTCGGCCAGGGCTGCGGGGTAGGTTGCGGTTGCGGTGTAGCCGTGGGGACGGCGGTCGGCGCGGCTGCGGCGGGGGCCGCTTCCTGGCCACCGCTCTGCGCGAGGGCGGCTACGCCAATCACGATGGCAATGATGGCGGCGGCAACTGCTATCAGCCCGATGACGCCGGCGTTTCGTTGCAATGAATCCATGAATACAAGGACCTCTTTCGGATTTCTAAGCGGGGCTGTCTTTAGCCTGATTATCCAATTATGTCACGCCATGCGATGAATTCTAGCTTGAAGTTCAAGCCGGCATCGCGGTCTTCAGGCTTGGGCAGGCGTGCGCGTTGGGCAGACCGCCGGGCGCTGTTGAGTCCCCTGCGCCGTCAAACACCCGCGCGAGCGCACGACGCACGGGCCGGAACCTGCCAGGTCTATGGCTCGCTGCGGTCCCAGTCCGGCAGCATCCAGTAGCCCTCCCTCGGCAGCTTGACGACGGCGATAAGGCCCTGAGCGCGCTTCAACCGCTGGATGTTGTAGAGGTGAGTCACGAACTCGAAGTACATATGCCTGAAAGTCGCCTCCAGGGTCATAGAGCCGCCGCCGTCCTCGTCCAGGGTGATACCCGACGGGTGCGCCGCAGACATGACGGCCCACTGGGGAGTCGGGCTGCGCTTGATCCGTCTCGACCGCATGGAGTGCGCCGTCTCACTGAGCAGGAGTTGCCGCACCAGTTCGACGCCGCCGGTAAGCGCTTTGAGAATGTCATCGATTTCCCAGACTGCGCCGTCGTCCATGCGGCGGTCGTGAGAAGGTGACGACATCAGTTTGATCTCGTCCGGCGCCATCGGCAGGCCATCGGGGTACAGCTCCGTTCCCCAGCGTTCCAGCATCCAGCGGTAGAAGACCGATCCCGTGTGCGAGAGGTTCTGCCGGATGCTCCACTCACTCCACTCCCAGCGGTCTGACGTCCAGTCGAGCTGCTCGTCGCTCATTCCCTCAACCTCGGCCCTGGCCTGCGATTCCAATGACCAGTACTGGGGAAAGACCGCCCTTGCGGGGGTGTCGTCTGTTGATTCCATGCGCTGGGGAGTCATGAAAGATGCCCTATGAACGATAGTGTGAAGTAAAGACGCCGCCGGTGATGCGGCCCGGAGAGCCGGGGTAATCGAGTTTCCCGCCCGCAAATTCCGCTGTCAACTTAGGTGCGCAAGGCATGGCGTCCGGGCCGCTCGCAGTCTGCGCCCCGCCCCACTTAACTCACCTCACGCGCCAAGCGTGTAGGATTCACCCCATGGCAAAGAAAAATTGGCTCAAGGGAAACCTTCACACGCATTCGACGAACAGCGACGGGGACTCTCCCCCTGAGCACGTCGCAGAATGGTACGGCGACAACGGCTACGACTGGCTGTGCCTGTCCGACCACGACCACCTGACAATCCTCGACGAGGCGGCGGCCGGCAGCGCAAAGTGGCCGCTGCTGGTGCCCGGCCAGGAGGTGACATCCCGACTGGGGCCGGACGGTGAGGTGCCCGTCCACGTCAACGGCTACGGGATATCCCACACCGTCAAGGAGGCGGTGGAAGGCACCATCGTCCACGCCCTCCAGCACAACGTAGACGCCATCATCGAGGCCGGCGGCCTGGCATCGGTCAACCACCCCAACTTCCGGTGGGCGATCGGCCACGAGGATCTGCTACAGGTGACGGGCTACCGTTTCATAGAGGTGTACAACGGCCATCCCGCGTCCAACAACGAGGGCGGCGGCGGACTGCCCAGCGTAGACGCCATCTGGGACCGCCTGCTGAGCGCCGGAAGGCGAGTGTGGGGCATCGCAGTGGACGACGCTCACGAGTTCCAGGGAGAGTTCAACAGCCAGGTGTCAAATCCCGGCCGGGGATGGATACAGTTAAAGGCGGCCGGCCTCGACGCAGCATCGATATTGCAGGCAATGGATGACGGAGACTTCTACGCATCCAACGGGGTCACGCTCGGCGAACTCAGATCTACGACGCGGGAAATCGTGATCGAGATCGACCCCGAGCCGGACGCCAGGTACACGACGGTCTTCACCGGCCAGGACGGCGCAAGGCTGCACGTTTCGGACACGCTAACCCCGCGCTACCAACCCTCGAAACACGACTCCTACGTCCGTGCGACCGTCTACTCATCGAGAGGCACAAAGGCGTGGACGCAACCAGTATTCAGGCCGGAAAGGTGACCCGGCAGGAGGCAAACATGATCTACGACATGCGCATCTACGACCTGAAGCCCGGCACCGTACCGCAGTACATGGCGGCAGCCGGCGAAGTGTCGCTCAAGATAAGGGCCGACCACGGAGTCAAACTGGCGGGCTGGTACTACACCGACGTCGGCACGCTGAACAGGGTCTACCACATCTGGGCCTACGAGAGCTTCGCTCACTTCGAGGAGGCACGCGAGGCGGTTAGGACCGACCCCAGGTGGGAGCGGGACTACCTGCCCCGCGTCAAAGGAATCATCGTGGCACAACAGGACATGATCGTGCAGGGCGCAGACTTCTTCCCAGGGCCGGAGTAGGAACTGAACGCACCAACCCAAAAAGACTTCAGCGACGTCGGCCCGCAAGTCGCCGCAGGCTGCCGCAGCGCAAGCTCCGGCTGCCTGGGATGCTTGACTTGCGTGGCGACCTTCGCCGGTTTGACTGCGGGCATAGTCCTGATCTTCACGCACGACCTGCGGACAGGGCTTATCGTCATGGGTGTAACCCTATTGGCATCTTTAATTCTCAACGCAATCACCCGCGGGCACGGGGGCCATCCTTGGAACCGGGGAAAATAGGGTAAGGAAGCGGTGTGGAATACCGTTTCCCGGCAGGTATGGACTAAGGCATGGCGCAAACCGGCAAGTACATAGGCAAGGTCAACGCGCCGGAGTTTCCCTCCGGGCTCGACTGGCTCAACACCTCTTCACCCATCAAGCTGGCCGATCTGAGGGGCAAGCTGGTCATACTCGACTTCTGGACCTACTGCTGAATTAACTGCATGCACGTACTTCCGCAGTTGCGGAGGCTGGAAGAGGAGCGGCCGGACACCCTGGCGGTCATAGGAGTCCATTCCGCCAAGTTCACCGCGGAGAAGGACACGGCCAATCTGCGGGAGGCCATCCTCCGGTACGGCATACGCCACCCGGTGGTGAACGACAAGGACTTTCGAGTCTGGCAGTCATACGCCGTGCGCGCATGGCCCACGCTCATGTTCATAGACCCGCTGGGAAAGGTCATCGGCAAGCACGAAGGCGAGTTCCAGCCTGAGACGATGGCCCGGCTCGTCGGCGAAATGACCGGCGAGTTTGACCGGATGGGCATCCTCGACCGGCGCATCAGCGAACACCAGCTAGAAGCGATTGAATCCGCAAATCGGCCGCTGTCATTCCCCGGCAAGGTGGATGTTGCCGACGGAAGACTACTGGTAGCGGATTCCGGGCACAACCGGGCGCTCGTATCCGACCTGGAGGGAAACGTCTCCCACGTCGCGGGCAGCGGCGAGCCGGGCAGCGCAGACGGCCCGCTTGAAGCCGCCCAATTCAGGAATCCGCAGGGCATGGCGGCACAGGGCAACCGCGTCTACGTGGCCGACGCCGGAAACCACAACATACGCGCCATAGACCTCGACTCCGGCATGGTCTCCACAGTGGCCGGCACGGGCGAGCAGTCACTCTACAGGCACACCGGCGGCGAACCGTTTGCAAACCCTCTCAGCTCCCCGTACGACCTGGCGCTGCAAGACGGAACGATGTACATAGCAATGGCCGGTTTCCACCAGCTGTGGCAGCTAGACACGTCGAGTGGGCGCATCTCGCCATTCGCCGGCGACGGCCGGGAGAACATCGTCGATGGGCCAAGGCTACAGGCCCAGCTGGCGCAACCTTACGGCGTGTCGGTCAGCGACGGCCTCGTCTACTTTGCCGACTCCGAGACCAGCGCCATCCGCTCGGCAGGCATTGGCGGCGACGGCGTGGTCTCTACCCTCGTGGGAACCGGCCTGTTCGACTTTGGCGACCGCGACGCGGCAGGCAAGCGCGCCCTGCTACAGCACCCGCAGGCAGTCACCGTGGGACGCCGGGCGCTATACGTAGCCGACACCTACAACCACCGCATCAAGCGAATCGACCTCGAAAGAACGCAGGTAGAGTCAATCGCGGGAGACGGTTACCGCGGTTCATATGACGGGCGCGGCAGTAGGGCCCGCTTCAGCGAGCCGGCCGGCGTCTGCTGGCACGACGGGCGCCTGTACGTCGCAGACACGAACAACCACGCCATACGAGTGATTGACCTGGAAAGCCCCGACAATGAGGTCTCCACCCTGGAGCTGAAGGGCCTCTAGACCATGCCGAACAGACTCGCGGACGAGACCAGCCCATACCTGTTGCAGCACAAGGACAACCCGGTCGACTGGTACCCGTGGGGGCCGGCCGCCACTGCCGCCGCCAAACTGCAAGACAAGCCCATCCTGCTGAGCGTCGGCTACTCCTCCTGCCACTGGTGCCACGTCATGGAGCGGGAGTCGTTCGAAGACTCCCAGATCGCAGCGCTGATGAACCGGCTGTTCGTCAACGTCAAGGTGGACAGGGAGGAACGCCCCGACGTCGACTCGATATACATGACCGCCCTGCAGGCGATGACCGGCCAGGGCGGCTGGCCGATGACGATGTTCCTGACGCCGGACGGGCGTCCCTTCTTCGGCGGAACGTACTTTCCGCCGGAGGACCGCGGCGGCCTGCCGGCGTTTCCCAAGGTGCTCCAATCCGTCGCGCAGGCATACGCCACGAGGCGGGGCGATCTGATAGCGAACTCCAGCCGCGTCATTGGCGCCATACAGGCGCACAGCCTGCCGCAGCATGGCGGCGGGGCGATCGACAAGGACTTGCTTGCGCTCGCCTTCTTGGGCATCACCAGGGAAGCGGACTTTGAGAACGGCGGCATTGGCCTACAGCCAAAGTTTCCCCAGCCGCTCACCCACGAGTTCCTGCTGCGCTACTGGAACGAGACCGGCTCGCCCGACTGCATGGAAATCGTACGGACGAGCTTGGAGAAAATGGCCAGGGGCGGAATCTTCGACCAAGTCGGCGGTGGATTCCATAGGTACTCCACCGACTCGGTGTGGCTGGTACCACATTTCGAGAAGATGCTGTACGACAACGCCCTGCTGGCCTCGCTGTACCTGCACGGCTGGCAGGCCACCGGCGAGCCACTCTTCAAGCAGACCGTGGAAAGTACCCTCACCTACGTACAGCGTGAAATGACGCACCCCGGCGGCGGTTTCTACTCGGCGCAGGACGCAGACTCCGAGGGAGAAGAGGGCAAGTTCTTCGTCTGGCTGCCGCAGGAGATCGAACAGGCGCTGGGGCCCGAACTGGGGCGCGTCGCAATCGAATACTGGGGCGTCACAAGGGAGGGCAACTGGGAGGGAAAGAACATCCTCAACCTGCCCCGCAGCGACCAGGAAGTGGCGGACGCACTGGAAATGCCCGTGGGTCAGATGCTCAGCATGGTCGAAGAGGCTAGAGAGCGTCTCTACAAGGCGCGGGCGAAACGGATCAGCCCCGGCCTGGACGACAAGATCGTCACGTCATGGAACGCCATGATGCTGAAGGCGTTTGCCGAGTGCGGCGCACACGCGGACCGCCCAGATTGGGTGGACGCCTCCTCGAAGAACGCCGGGTTCCTGCTGGACAACTTGGTCGTGGACGGCAGGCTGCTCAGAACGTGGAAGGACGGACGGGCCAAGCTGAACGGGTACTTGGAGGACTACGCCCTGCTGGCTGATGCCTTGACATCGCTTTATGAGGCCACCTTCGACATGCGATGGCTGGACGAGGCGCTGCGCCTGGCGGACAAGATCCCGGACCTCTTCATGGACAGCGACGGTACGATGTACGACACCGGGCGCGACCACGAGCAGCTCATCGTCAGACCGCGCGACGTGTTCGACAACCCGATGCCGTGCGGGGGATCGGCCGCGGCAATGGCCCTGATGAGGTTGAGCAGGTTCACCGGCCGGGAGGCATACCGCCAAATGGCGGAAACTGCGATCGGCTCAGTACGCGACATGATGCAGCGGGCGCCAAGCGGCCTCGCATGGTGGCTTTGCACCCTCGACTTCCACTTGGCGCGCCCGCAGGAACTGGTGGTGATGGGGCCAAGTGAAGACCCCGCCTGCCGGGAGCTGCTAAGAATGGCCCGCTACAACTACGCACCCAATCGCATCCTTGCGGGAAGCCCCCATCGCGTGGACGGCGCATCGCCCTTGCTGGAAGGAAAAGACCTGATTGACGGCAGCCCGGCGGCCTACCTGTGCGAGAATTACGCGTGCATGGCGCCAACCACCGATCCGGATGAACTGGCCAGGCAACTTAGGTGAACTCCGGGAAACCGGGCCGCGCATCCTTCCCCTCCGCCGCGATTCAGGGTATTCCGCAAAACGCAAAACTGCGACAGTATTAAACTAGAGAGACAAGGCCGCAAAAAGATAACATGCTCATGCTACCGGCTATCAGGTCAGTCACCGCACTCCGCAACTTGGGTAGAAGAAACATGCTCCGCTGGATCGCGCTAGCCGCGCTATCTTCCGCCCTTTTCATATTCACTCTTTCCTCTACTACTGAGCGAGCGGCGGCCCAAGACCCCCCGCTGCCCCTCACACTCATCGCCTTGGACGATGGAATAGCGGGCGACCGCTTAGACCTGTCGATGACCGAAACGGCCATCAAGACGTTGGTCGAATCGGTCGCCGGACAGCCGGTCGTGCTTTTCGACTACGGCGCCGTAGTTGGTCAATTCAGCGGGCCTTTCGACAGCGAGCAAGCGCCGGCGGCGGTGGAAAAGGCCCTTGAACGTCTGCGAAACCCTCAGTCCCTGCAGAGGACAACCCCGGGCGACGGGCCTGCTCAGGCCGGCCCGCCATTGCGGTCCGACCAGCTAAAGGCCCTAACCGAGGTCTTCGCCTACCTCGCAAGCGCGAGCGCGGCCGCTGAGACCAGGGTGGTAATCATCACCCCTGGGCGCATACTGGGCGAGGGCGAGGCGACCGGCTCACAGTTGGAGAACATGGGTGAGCTGTTCATGGGCGAGAACTGGACCGTGGACACGATCACTCTACCCACCACGGGCATCCCGTCCCGTGAACTGATGTCCGAGGTGTCCAAGGGCTCCGGAGGCGTCTACTACGACATGGGCACCGGCCAGGGAGTGGCCAACTTCCTGATGGACGCCATCAGCCTGGAGATGGCGCCGCTAATCGACGCCGAACTGCCTGCCGGGGCGGACGCCATAGCCACCATGGACATAGCCCCCCAGACGCGCGGCCTGCGCGTGGGCTTCATCAGGCTCAACGAGGATACGCAGGTGGCGCTGTTCAGGCCGAACGGAGCGCCCGCGACCAGCGAATTCCCCAACATAACGCTAAGCGAAACGCCCAACGTGGTGATATTCAACATCACAGAGCCCGCGCCCGGCAGGTGGCAACTGCGGGGTATCGGAGCAGGCTCAAAGCTGCTCGCCGGCCCGGAGATCGACAATCCGCTCAGGATCGCATTGGTACCTCAACCCCCCTTGCCCATCGGCGAGTCCGGCCTGATCAAGGCCGTCGTGACCAGTGACGGGCAACCTCAGCCGGTCACCTCATCCCGAATACTCGCCACCGTGCAGCTCGCAAACGGCGTCACGCAGCTGCATGAAATGAACGACCTGGGCGTGGCTGGCGACGAAATCGCCGGTGACGCCGTCTTCACCTCCAGGATTCCGGCCCCGCAGGTGCAGGGCGTCAACGGCGTGGAGCTCCAGCTCACGTGGGCCGACTACGAAGCCGTCATAACCGGCAGCGGCTCATACCAGACCGAACACTTCCCGCAACTGACGCTCGCAGAGTCCTGGGAACCCAATCTGAGGCCCGGAGAAAGAGTCCGCATAGCCACCGT
Source organism: Dehalococcoidia bacterium (assembly GCA_963663555.2). Taxonomy (GTDB): domain Bacteria; phylum Chloroflexota; class Dehalococcoidia; order Lucifugimonadales; family Lucifugimonadaceae. The sequence goes on along the minus strand of CAXXNJ010000003.1, from coordinate 290,976 downwards.
GGAAGTCACCACGGGCGATTTCCCATATCTAATGACCGCCGACGAACTGGCCGGGACTCTGACCGGCCCGGTCGGTGAGACTCCGGTGGAGTTCGTCCTCATAAACGACATAGAAGACGGCAAGGGATGGGAATTCGGAGTCTTCGCGTCGCCTACGGAGCAGGGAGAGCACCAGTTGCGGGTCGTCTTCGACTCGCGGCACGTGGGCCGGTCTTTCACCTCCGCGATTACGGACGATTCGGTAGGCGTCACGCTGATACTTCCCACGCCTACGCCGGTCCCGCCAACACCCGTAAGCCCGACCGCCACGCCAAAGCCCGATCCAACGCCAACCTCCGTTCCCCCAACGCCGACGGTAGTCGTCCCCGAAGAAGAGGAGCCCGACGAGGAAGGTGGCGGAGCACTGCTCTGGATGGTGGTCCTACTGTTGTCGGTCGTTGCCGCAGTGGGAGTCTTCGCAATTTGGAGAATCAACCGGACCAAGCCGTACGGGTTCATCTACGACGACATGGGCCGGCTGATAGTCGACTTCGGAGCCTTGGAGCGCGGCCTCATGACGCAGTTCAAGTCACAGGACAGCGTGGGGGCCGACGAGTTGCCTGTACTGCCGTTCAATGGCGGCGTGTTCCGCTTCACCCCAACCGAAGTGGTGTTTAACTACAGCCCCAGAAGCGGCGACCCCTCGTTGAGGATAGACGGCCGGCCCATCGGGGGGCCCGTAACGCTCGACGAGCGCACGTGGCTGGGAGTTGGCGGCAGGCTGCTCCACTTCGTCGCGGAACCGCAGGACGTTTCTGAACCGCAGGAAAACGAATAAGCGGCCGCACCGCACCTTTGCGGTAACCTGCGCATCGTCTTTCCGGCTCCATTGAAGGGGCAAGGTCCTACTCTTTCCCTTCCCTCTCGAAGGGGGAAGTTTAGGATGGGGGAACACGCGCAGGGAATAAGCCACATGCACTACGACGTCATCATTGTCGGCTCCGGCTCCGCGGGGGGCGTTCTGGCCACGCGCCTGTCGGAAGACCCCGGCAGATCGGTCCTGCTGCTCGAAGCAGGCGCCGACTACCCGGACTTCGACCACCTGCCCGATGAGATCAAGTACGGGTACGGCGTAGACCGCAACATCTGGTCACGCACATTCGGCTACGACAGCCCGCACAACTGGGAATTCGAGGCGCGCGCCACGGACGAAGCCCCGCCCATGATGGTGCCCAGAGGACGCCTCGTCGGAGGGTCATCGGCCGTAAACGCCCAGATATTCCTTCGCGGCCTGCCGGAAGACTTTGATGCCTGGGCGGAAGAAGGCAACGACGGATGGTCCTTCAAGGAGGTACTGCCCTACTTCCGGGCTATCGAGACCGACCAGGATTTCGGCGACGACTTTCACGGAAAGGACGGCCCCATCTTCGCCAGGCGATGGCGCGAGGAGGAGTGGATAGAGGACCAACGCGCCTTCTACACGGCTGCCAGGCAGGCCGGATTTCCGCACAGCGCAGACCAGAACGATCCCGACTCGACCGGCGTTGGCCCCGTGCCGATGAACAACCCGCACGGCATCCGCTGGAGCTCCGCAATCGGCTACCTGTCGCAGGCCCGCCACCGGCTGAACCTCACCATCAGGCCCGACTGTCTCGTTCATCGAGTCCTGGTACAAGACGGCCGCGCCGTTGGCGTGCTGGCCGAGAGCGGAGGCGAACGGTTCGAGGTGCACGCCGGTGAGATAGTCCTGTCGGCCGGGTCGATAGGCTCGCCGCACATACTCCTGCTCTCCGGCATAGGCCCCGCCGACGCGCTGGAGCGCGTCGGGCTGGAGGTACTGCACAAGCTGCCGGGCGTGGGCCGGAACCTGCGCGACCACCCCCAGGTGGGGCTGACCTGGCGTTCGCCTCCGGAATACCCGCAGGATGCCCTGGCGCCGCGGATACAGGTGACGCTGCGTTACACCGCGCCGGGATCAGACCTGCGGAACGACATGCTCATCCATCCTCTCTCATACGCCACGGAGGAGGGCATATACCGCGCCGGCAGCGGCGAACCCGTGGGCGTCGGCATGATCATCGCGCTCTACCTGGCCAAGAGCCGCGGCAGGTTAACGCTGCGCTCCTCAGACCCCCACGAGCAGCCGGAGCTGGACTACAACTACCTGTCGGAAGAGGAGGACGTGCGGCGCTTTCGCGACGCGGTCAGGATGTGCGCAGAGCTGGGAAATGCTGAGCCTTACGCCCATATCGTGGAGCAGCGGATCGACCCCACCGACGATGACCTAGCCACCGACGCGGAGCTCGACGCCTGGATAGCCAGGAAGGCCAGTACGAGCCACCACATATCCAGCACCTGCAAGATGGGCCCAGAGTCAGACGCTTACGCCGTGGTCGGCAACACCGGCGCGGTGCACGGGATAGAAGGGCTGCGCGTCGCAGACGCGTCCATCATGCCGGACTGCGTGCGCGCCAACACCAACCTGTCGACGATGATGATCGGCGAGCGCATCGCCGATTTCATGAGAAGCGGCGATTAGGCGTTAGGGACGCGCCTACTCTTCCTGGATCGTCAGGGAAATTATCTGCTCGCCTGGACGTACGTCGGAATTGGGGTCCCTGCGCTTGATGTTGAGCGCCACGTCGAGGCCCTCGATTACCTTCCCGAACACCGTGTGCCCACCATCAAGGTGCGGTGTCGCCACGAAGGTTATGAAGAACTGGCTCCCGTTGGTGTTGGGCCCGGCATTGGCCATCGACAGGGTTCCGGGCGAGTCGTGCTTGCGCTCGTTGATCTCGTCCCGGAACCGGTAGCCCGGCCCTCCGGTCCCGGTGCCGGTCGGATCGCCGCCCTGCGCCATGAAGTTCTCCAGGACGCGATGGAACGTCGTGCCGTCGTAGTAGCCCCCGCGAGCGAGATTGACGAAGTTCTCAACGGTCAGCGGAGCGTCGTCGTCGTACAACTCCACCCTGAACTCGCCGCTCTCGATCTTGAAGGTGGCGTAGTAGGTCTTTGATGTGTCGAGGTCGCCCGTCGGTGGACTCGGGCTGAATGATGAAGCAGGCGTTGGCTTGGTCTCCTGTGGCGGCTGGGTAGGTGGAACGGTGGCAGTTGGGTCCGGCCTTGGCGCGACCGTAGCGGTTGGATCCGCCTCAGATTGGCATCCTACGGCTATCGCAAGTGCGGCGAACAGGGCCGCGAACAGCATCGTGCGCCTCATCGGTTCCTCCTGGATCGAATACTCCTAAAATGTACCGGTACGTCCCGATGAGCGAGGACGCCGGCAATCCGCCGTCAAGTATACGCGTCCGGCGCTTCGGAACGAATAGGTTTTCCGGGGCCGCATGCTTAGCGTTCGGTTGGCGAGTAAACCTATAATGCAGGGGCAATGAAGTCGAGCGGCAATCCACTTCACATGCCGGAAGGTTCCGGCGCTGCGGGCCTACCGGAAGGCCTTGACGCGTCCGATGCGGTCGCGATGTACCGAACGATGGTGCTCAGCCGTATGCTGGACGAACGCGTCTGGATGATGAACCGGCAGGGAAAAGCGGCCATCGCCGCGTCCGCGCAGGGCCACGAAGCGGCGCAGGTCGCGTCCGTAAAGGCGCTCGACCCATCCCGCGACCACTTCCTTATCTACTACCGCCAGTTCACTGCCATGCTGGCCCTCGGCGCCACCCCGGTCGAAATGCTCTCCGGCTTCCTGGCTAAGAGCGGCGAGCCCATGAGCGGCGCAAGGCAGTTCCCGCTGCACGGCTCGCACCCGCGCGTCGACCTCTTCTCCTTCTCGAACGTGGTGGGCACGCAACTGCCGCAGGCCGTGGGCGTCGCCCTGGCCGACCGGCTGCGCGGCGATTCGGGCAGGGTCACGATGGTCTACTTTGGCGACGGCGCGGCGAGCCAAGGAGATTGCCACGAAGCGATGAACTTCGCAGGGATCCACAGACTGCCAGTCCTCTTCTTCTGCGAGAACAACGGATACGCAACGTCGGTGCCCCTTCGACGCCAGATGGCCATCGCCAGCGCAGCCGAACGGGCCGCGGCCTACGGCTTCCCGGGGGTCTCGGTAGACGGCAGGGACATGTTCGCCGTATACGAGGCGACCAAAAAAGCCGCGGACTCCATAAGGGCCGGCGGCGGCCCGGTGTTGATAGAGGCAAGAGTCGACCGCCTGTTGCCGCACACCACGGACGACGACCACACGCGATACAGGAGCCCCGACGACATCGGACAGATGCGGGACCGCGATCCGGTAAACCTCACCGAGCAGACATTGAAGCGGAGAGGACTGCTGGACGAGCAGACCGACAGGGCGATCAAATACGAGGCGCGGCGCACGGTCATCGATGCGACCGACAAGGCTGAGGCCCTGCCCTATCCCGATACCGAGGACATGCACGATCACCTGTACGCAGAGCCGGGCCGGGCGCTCTGATGGCGACGATGAACGTGCTGGAAGCCGTGCGGGACGCCATGCGCCTCGAAATGCGGCGCGATCCATCCGTGTTCATGCTCGGCGAGGACATAGGCGCGCGAGGCGGCGTTTTCCTGGCAAGCGACGGCTTCGTCGAGGAGTTCGGCGAGGACCGCGTCATAGACACCCCGCTGGCGGAGTCGTCCATTGTGGGAATCGCCCTGGGCGCAGCGGTGAACGGCATGCGCCCCATCGCAGAGATACAGTTCGGAGACTTCATCTGGCCCGCCATGAACCAGCTCGTGGGAGAGGCCGCACGGGCCCGCTACGGCACCGCAGGCAAGAGGCAGGCCGGCATGGTCGTCAGGGTGCCGCACGGAGGCGGCGTTCGCGGGGGACTCTACCACTCGCAAAGTGTCGAGGCGGTACTCGCTCACACTCCCGGCCTGAAGGTCGTCGCCCCGGCCACTCCGTACGACGCAAAAGGGCTGCTCATTTCAGCGATCCGGGACGACGACCCCGTCGTCTTCCTCGAACACAAGCGCACCTACCGGCTCGTCAGGGGCGAGGCGCCGGAAGGCTCTTATACGGAACCGATAGGCCGGGCCGAGATCAAGCGCCGGGGTGAGGACATGACCATCGTCACCTACGGGCTGATGCTGCACTACTCCCTCCAGGCTGCGGCGCAGGTCGCAGAACAGGACGGCATCGAGGCTGAGGTAATAGACCTGCGCACGCTCCGCCCGCTCGACACGGAAACGGTGCTCGAATCGGTACGGCGCACAAGCAAGGCGCTCATCGTGCAGGAAGACACGCCCGTCGCCAGCGTCGGATCCGAAGTGGCCGCGGTGATAGCCGACCAGGCCTTCTTCAGGCTCGACGGCCCGGTGCGGAGAGTGACCCCGCCCGACCTGCCACCCATGCCCTACAGCCCGTTGCAGGAAGCCGAGTACATGCCCTCTCCCATCAAGATAATCCGCGCCATTCAACAGCTGGCCGCAATCTGAAATGCCCTACCAGGTTGAATTGCCCCACGTCGGAGAGTCCGTGATCGAGGCGGTCATCGAAAAGTGGCTCGTGGAGCCCGGACAGCGCGTCGAGAAGTACGACCCCCTGGTCGAGGTGGTCACCGACAAGGTCTCAATGGAGGTGCCCTCTCCCGCCAGCGGCATGATCACGAAGATCATGGCGACGGCCGGCGAGACGGTTCCCATGGGGGCAGTCATCGCCGAAATGGACGCCGAAGACGCTCCTGCACAGCCGGCCGTCGCGCCCGCGCCGCAGGCTGAAGCCTCCGCCTTGAACCAATTCGACCGGATAGGAACGCTGGTGCAGGACGCCAACGTCGGCCCTACCGGCGGCGTCTTCGAGGACACGAGCCTTCAGTCAAAACGGGACGCGGAGACCGGAGACGAAGCTCAGCCGTCGCGTCCGGCCCCTTCGCAGGGCCGGCGACTCTCACCCGTCGTGATGAGACTTGCCGAACAGCACGGTATCGACCCTTCGTCGGTCAAGGGCACAGGTCGCGGCGGAAGGGTCACCAAGGCCGACATCCTGGCTGCCTCAGCCGGCGCCGGCGCCTCACCCGTCCTCCCGGTGTCGTCCCGCTCCGGAGACGTGCCGCTGGCACAGAACGCCGTCAAGAAACTGACCGCTGCGCACATGGCCAGGAGTTGGCGCGAAATCCCCCACGCCTGGTCGGCAATCGAAATAGACGTAACCGGCATGGTCCATTGCAGGCGGAAAAACCGCGACGCCTTCAGAGACCTTTATGGAATCGATCTAACCTACCTGCCGTTCACAGTGTGGGCGGTTGCACAATCCCTAGTGGAGAACAGGCTGCTCAACACCACCTGGGAAGGAGACGCTGCGATCCTCAGGGCAAGGATAAACGTCGGCATCGCCGTGGCCTCTAAAGAGGGGCTTGTGGTTCCCGTGGTGCACGATGCCGACTCCCGCGGAATCGCCGGAATTGCGGTGAAGACGTCCGCGCTGGTCACCAGGGCCAGAGATGGCAGGCTGGAGCTTGCGGACGTGCAGGGTGGTACCTTAACGCTAAACAACACCGGCGCCCTGGGTTCCGTGCTGGGCGGCGCAATAATCAACCACCCCCAGACGGCGATCCTAACCACCGAGAAGATAGTGAAGCGGCCGGTGGTCGTCAGCTCCGGCAACGGAGACGAGATAGCCGTTCGCTCGATGATGAACGCCTGCCTGTCATTCGACCACCGCGTCATCGACGGCGCGGAGGCTTCCGGTTTCTTGCAGGAATTCAAGCGCCGGATCGAATCGATAGACGCCAACTCCCCGGTCGAATGAACCCCGGCAGGCGGGCCATGCGGGTCGTTTGGCTCGGCCGCGTGCCTTACGGGGCGGCGCTGGAACTCCAGGAGCGGCTGTTCGAGGCCAGGAAGGACGACTCCGTTCCGGACACGCTGCTGCTGCTCGAACACCCTCACGTCGTGACGCTGGGCCGCAGGGGAATGGACGAGCACCTCCTCGACCGCCGGGACACCCTCGCCAGCATGGGAATAGAAGTCTTCGAGACCGACCGCGGCGGCGAAGTCACCTACCACGGCCCCGGGCAGCTTGTCGCATATCCGATCCTCAGCCTGCGCGCCGCCCGGCTCGGCCCGGTCGCATACGTACGACTACTTGAGCAGGCCATCATCGACACGCTGCGGCGATATGGCATTTCCGGTCATCGCGTGGTCGGCAAGACCGGCGTATGGACCGGCGGCGAGCCGGGCGCGCGGCCAAGCGCGGGCCAAAACCCCTCCGGCGGAAAGATCGCCGCCATCGGCGTGCGAGTCTCTGCCGGAGTCACCAAGCACGGCTTTGCATTGAACGTCTCTACCGACCTGAACCGTTACGGCCACATCGTGCCATGCGGTATGCGGGATCTGAGGGTGGTATCGATAGAGACCCTTACCCGGAAGAGGCCCGCACTCGACGAGGTCGGCCGGGAGGCTGCGGCCAGGCTTGCCGGATTCCTGGACGCGCAGATCCAATGGGTGGAGCAGGCGACGCTCACGGCAAGCGTCGCGACGCCGATGCCCGTCGCCGTCGCGGGACGGTGAATCCTCCTCACGCCGGCCGGCTTGGGCGCCATCCGATAAACCCGGATGAGGTAAAGCGAACGTAGAATCTCTTACAGAGACATCCCGCACATGCAACGCCACAAAATGAAAATCGAAATCAGACTTACGGCCCGGCGCCAGGCCGTAGCCGCCCTGCTGTACGCAATGGGCCTGCTTGCACTTGCATCTGCCGCAGCCTGCACGCCAGCCGAGCCGCCGAGCGCGGCGTTCTCGATGGGCGTCGCGGCAGGGCCGGCGCCCCTTGAGGTGCAGTTCTTGCCTGACGAGACCGGCGAAGAAGCGGCCTTCGCATGGGAATTCGGGGACGGCGCAACCAGCAATGAGCGCTCTCCTCAGCACACCTTCCTCGACGCTGGGGAACTGACCGTCCGGCTCACGGTGACGCAAGGCTCTCTCTCCGCCAGCGAAGAAACCACCGTCTCCGTTCTTCCCGGGCCCGCCGGGTGGATCGAGATAGAGCCGCAGGAAGTCGACCTGATAACACTGGAAACCGCGAAGTTCACGGCGGCGGCCTACGACGAGCTGGGCAACCCCATCCCGCAGGCCGAAGTCACATGGAAAGCCGCGCCCGCAGTGGGAAAAATCGACTCGTCCGGCCTCTTTACGGCCGCGGGACTCGACGGCGAGTTCCCCTTGGCAATCGAGGCGGAGTTCGAGCGGCTGGGAAAGAGCGCATCCGGCAGCGCCTCGGTAAACGTCAGGCTTGGCCCGATGGCCTCCCTTGAAGTGGAGGGAGGCGAATTCACATTGGCCCCCGGCCAGCGTGCGGGGCTGTTCGCAGTCGCAAGAGACGCCGCAGGCAACGCGCTGACTGAAGCGGAATTCCAATGGGAAGCGCTGCGGCAGGGCGACCAGGTCGACTCCACGGGGTCCTTCAGAGCGGCGACCACTCCGACAGACGGGCCGCAGACGCTGGTGAAGGTGACTGCCACACTCGACGGACGGTCCATGAGCGCAGACGTCAATGGAACGGTGACCCACGGCATAATCGACCGCGTCGAGGTCACTCCGGCAGAAGTCGAACTCGGCCTGAAGGGAACGCAGCCGTTCCGGCTCGAGGCGTTCGACAGGTTCGGCAATCCGGTCGTTGCGGACAACGTCGAGTGGAGTTTGCTCGATCCAGAGATTGGCGAGATAGACGATGAGGGGATGTTCACTGCCGGCACGCTGGCGGGTGAATTCTCGGACGGAGAACTGGCAGTCAGGGCGGCAAAGGACGGCGTTGTTTCCACCGCCAAGGTGAATTTGACAATCGAACCCGGCCCCGCGGTGGAACTCCAAATAGGCCCCGATGGAGATTCCGTGCCGGCCGGCGCCTCTTCCCCGCTGTTGGCCTACGTGGTAGACGAGCACGGAAATCAGATCTACGACGCGCCGGTAATTTGGAGCGCAAGCGAAGGCGGACGAGTCACGGAAAACGGCGTATTCGTCGCAGCCTTCGACTCCGGCGACTTCCCGGACGCAGTAAGCGCCGCGCTGCCCGTCGGGTCTTCCGGCAACCGGACTGAACTGACCGCGTCGATGTCCATCAGCGTCAGACAGCGCAGCAGCGACTTCCTGGCATTCGAGGTACTCGATGGGGACGGAGGCGCGATCTACCTGCTGGACCTGGCTCTATCCAATCTGACTCCGCTGTCCGAGGAGCTGGCCGAGAACGATGCGCGTGAGACCGCGCCGGCTTGGACCCCGGACGGCCTGTGGTTGCTCTACTCATCCGACCTGGACGGCACAGACCAGATCTACGTAATCGACCCCCACGGCGGCGGCGGCGGCGTGAAATTGACCGACGACCCCGACGGCGCAACGCAGCCCGCCGTTTCACCAACGGGCAAGGAGTTCGCATACGTGGCGGTCGTTGGCGAAAAGTGGCAGGTCTACGTGGCCCCCATGCCGCAGCCGGACGGTGAAACGGTCGAACTGGTAACCAGGGCCGATGTGACGCGCGTCTCAGCGGACGAAGAACTGCGCTACGCCATTCCCCGCTGGTCCCCCGACGGCGAGTCTTTGGCAATGTCGGCCATCGACGATGACGGGAACATCTCGATTCGCATAGTCAGCCGGGAAGGTAAGGGTGAAGTTCCAGTACTGGGAAGTGAAGAGAGCGAGCTGGCATTCGACTGGACCGCCGACGGCAAAGGTCTGCTCCTGGGCGAGCGCACGGGAGACCCCGGCTTCGTCCTCATGAGCGTAGGCCGCGGCGGAGGCGACAGGAACCCCGCGGTCGATCTGCCGTTCAACGTATCGCGCGCGTTCTGGTCGCCGGACCGGAGCGAGGTGGCCGTCATAGAGGCGGTCGAGGGCGGCCTCTGGCTGGCCGACTCCGACGGCACCGGTCTCCGGCCCGTGGTCCGCGCCGGCGCCGTCCCCAAGCGTTTAGACTGGCGGCCGTTACGCTCGGCGCAAGGAAATGAGTCCCAGTGAGAAGTTGCCTAACGCACTTGGAGTGCACCTTTTGCGGCAAGGAGTACGGCGCAGAGCGGCTGATGCGCACCTGTCCGATTGACGCCAAGGTGCTGTTCGCCCGCTACGACCTTGTGGCCGCGGCTAGGAGCATGAGCAAGGACCGGCTGAATCGACGCCCCACCAACATGTGGCGGTACTCCGAAGTGATGCCCATGCTCATGCCGACAAACATCGTCACGCTGGGAGAAGGTTTCACGCCGTTGCTGCGGGCTGACCGCCTGGCCGAAAAGATAGGCGCCGGAACGCTGTACATCAAAGACGAGGGCTCGAACCCGACCGGCTCGTTCAAAGCCAGGGGCCTTTCCGCAGCGGTCTCAAAGGCGCTCGAGCTGGGCGCCCGGCGCTTCACCATGCCGTCCGCAGGCAACGCCGGAGGCGCCCTGGCGGCCTACGCAGCAGCCGCAGGCGCCGAGGCGCAGGTATACATGCCGGCCGATGCGCCGGCCGCCAACCGGCTCGAATGCGAGGCGTACGGCGCGCGCCTAAACCTCGTCGATGGGTTGATTACCGACGCCGGCAAGCTGTCCGCACAAGCCGCCGAAGAGCACGACTTGTTCGACGTCTCGACCCTCCGCGAGCCGTACCGGGCAGAGGGCAAGAAGACCATGGGCTATGAAATCGCCGAGCAGCTCGTCTGGAGCGCCCCAGACGTGATCGTATATCCCACCGGCGGAGGTACCGGCATAGTCGGCATCTGGAAGGCATTCGAAGAGATGGAGGCCCTGGGCTGGGTCTCCGAAAAGCGGCCAAGAATGATCAGCGTGCAGGCGGAAGGCTGCGCCCCCATCGTCCAGGCGTTCCGGGACGGAAAGCGCTTCGCCGACCCGTTTCCCAATGCCTCGACCGCAGCCGCGGGACTAAGGGTCCCGGCGGCAATCGGCGATTACCTAATACTCGACGCCATCAGGGAGAGCGGAGGCGACGTGGTCACCGTGACCGACGATGAGATGATGCAAGGCGTCCGCAAGCTCGCCGGTTCGGCAGGCGTGTTCGCCGCGCCGGAGGGCGGCGCAACCCTGGCGGCCTTGGAGAAACTGCTCGCATCCGGCGTCGTCACAAGCGACGAGCGCGTGGTCCTTCTCAACACCGGCTCCGCCCTCAAGTACCTAGACGTAATCGCACAACATCCTTCGTAAAGGCGCCCTCCTCCGTAGGGGCGATCCCTTGTGGGCGCCCTCCGTAGGGGCGTCGTGCGACGGGGACGTCCCTAAGGATCTTGCCGGAGGACGCCCTGGGTGGGGCACGGCCAGGCCGCGTTCCCTACCTCGTATATACGGCGCAATTCAGACCTTGGGCGAATCCCACTGCACCACGTGGCTGTCGACGCCGTCGGGGAATAGGCGCCGGTATTCGTCTACAAGCATTCCCAGTATCACGGAATCGAACCTGGCGCCGTGATGCGGGCGGCGCTTCCTCAGCGTGCCCTCGTGCTGGAAGCCCAGGTGCTCGAACATGGTGCGGGCGGGCCGGTTGTACTCCGGCACGTCCACCCACGTCCTGTACAGGCCGAGGTGATCGAAGACGTGCTCCAGCATCGCCAACGTGGACGCCGTGCCGTAGCCGTGGTTCCACAGGTCCTTGCGGCCTATCAAGATCGATATCTGCGCGTCGCCCAGAGGCTCGTCGATGGAAAGCTGCCCCTCGCCGATGTGCTCGCCGGACAGGGTGTAGATGGAGAAGATGTCGCGGTGCGGTTCGTGATGGGGATCGTGGAAGACCTCGTTCCACTGGTCTTCGGTGGCGTCGAACATCTCCTTAGGCTCATATCCCAAGTGCGCAGCATCGCCGTAGGTGTAACGGCCGAACCAAGACTCCGACACTTCCGGGTCGTCCAGCCACTCTGCGATCCGGACGACGTCCTCCCGCGTAACGGGCTTCAGCTCCACCTGCATCGGCATTTCCCCTTAACGGCCTAGCCCGGAGATAACGTGCGGGCTGCGATTTCAGGCCAAGCGCTCAGCCCAGCCTGGGATGCGAGTATATCCGGTAAGGCAATCTAAGCGGCTCCGGCCAAGTTGACACTGCGACGCCGGTTAGCGCTATGATGCTAACGGCATATGCCGAAACGTCATAGGAGGTCGAATCAATGGCTGCTGATTGGAAAGTCGACGCCGAAATCACATACTGCGTACCCTGAGGCTACCACAACGTGGCTGCCTGGATGGTAAGCGAGATGTTCGAAGCTGGCGGCGGAATGGTCGGAATCAACGTCGTGCCGGGCGCCAACGGCGTCTTCATCGTTACCGTGGACGGAGAGACGGTCTTCGACAAGGCGGTGACCGGTGAGACTCCCAACCTGACACAGGCCAAGGAGATCAAGGCCATCGTCCGAAACAAGGTCGAAGAAAAGGCCCCAGCCCTCGTCTGAATACAGACCTCAGATCTTCTGTGAAGAGCCCCCCGGCAACTTGTCCGGGGGGCTCTTCGCGTCCGGCCCACCCCGTCATTCGCGACCCCCTTGCCGTCATTGTTATCAAAATAGATTCCCGTGGAAACGGCAACCCGTAGGGGCGATCCCCGGCAGGAATCGTAGGGGCATCCCTTGTGGGCGCCCCCCGCAGGGGCGTCCCCTCCTACCTCTTCCCTCGTCGCCCACGCCGTCATTCCCGTGAAAACGGGAATCCCCTCCTACCTCTTCCCCTCCGGGGGAAGGACTTTCTTGCCTCTTCCCCCGTCTGCGAGACCTTTGCATAAATCCCAGTTGCCCACTCAGAGCCGACCTAATTACCCCGATTCTCATCTTCGTCCATCGAAAAATTGGAGGTCTGTAGAGGGTCGCGAGACATTTATGCAAAGGTCTCGTCTGCGGGGGAAGATTGAGATGGGGGTCTTCGCCCGACGCCACGAACCGCGCGCCGTGCCCAGCCGCCCACAAGGGACGCCCCTACGGATTCCCATTTCCACGGAAATGGCGGAAAGTAGGCGCCGGGAATGACGGCGCGGCGGGTAACATCGCACGCGCCCTGACGGCGCGCGTGCCCCGCCGATCATCCCTCTCTCCCCATGTCCTCGGTCGTACAGAGCAGGCCGGGATGTTCAGAAGTAAGGGACATTCAGTAGACTTACATAGAGAGTTCCTCGCAGAGCACAAGCCGGTGAAGACAACGCGCTATTTCGATGAGCAGGTGCGCCGCAAGCGGCCGTATATTGAACTGGCATGGTGCGCTCAGGTCGTCGCCGCGCCGCTTCATCGGGAGAAGCAGCCGGACGGACGTTTACGGTTTTGGGGAGAGGTTCACAGACCCGGCGAGACTGGTTCTCGCTACCTGCGCGTCGTAACGCTGCAAGATGGTGAGACTGTCCACAACGCATTTTTCGATCGACGCTTTCACAAGGAGGACCATCCGTGAAGCTACATTACTATCCGGAGACCGATAGCCTCTACGTGGAGTTCAATGCGCAGCCCGGAGCGGAGACGATCGAGGTAACTGAGGGGCTTAACGTCGATCTAGATGCCCGCGGCGAGGTGGTCGGCTTTGACATCGACCAAGCATCGCGACGTCTGGACCTGTCCACGCTGGAAACCGAGGCGCTTCCCCTTCGCACAGTCAAGGCGGGCTGACCAGGCGGCCCGTCCGCCCCAGGCGATCCCTTGTGGGCGCCTGGCGGGGAACGGGGCGGGGCAACGTCGTACACCACAACGCGCGACGCCGCCAACCCTTACGACCGCACCCCTCTCAATCCCCTTTTTCATAACAATGACGGTGGCGGGCGGCGCAAGGCTATAGAATCTCCATACCCCGTCGGAAAGATATTTCGCGTTGTCGAGGAGCGAACTGCATTGAGAGCCGCCGTCCTTTATGAGCCGAAGACCAAGATGCCGATCGTCGAGCTGGAGCAGGACGCTCCGAAGCCCGGCGAGGTGCGCGTTGGCATGGGGGCCGCAGGGCTGTGCGCCAGCGACCACCACGTGATGGTCGGCACCGCCATCTTCCCCTTGCCCATCGTGCTGGGCCACGAGGGCGCGGGCACCGTCGAGGAGGTCGGCGAAGGCGTCACCCAGGTTTCGCCGGGCCAGCGGTGCATACTCGCCTTCGTCCCGGACTGCGGCAGATGCCGCTCCTGCCGGTCGGGCCTGCCCAACATCTGCGACACCAACAGGCTGACGGGCACGAGGCAGTACGACAACACCCTCAGGCTTCACGACGGCGAAGGCCGGGACGTACACCAGTACGCCAAGCTGGGCGTCTTCGGCGAGAGCATCGTGATACCGCAGCAGGCCTGTTTTCCCATGCCGGACGAAATGCCGATGGAGGTGGCAGCGCTCATCGGCTGTTCCGTCACCACCGGCGTGGGCGCCGCCATCAACCAGCCGGGGCTGAAGGCCGGGATGACCGTCGCCGTCTTTGGAGTCGGCGGCGTGGGCCTCAACGTAATACAAGGAGCGCGCCTGCTGAACGCATCGCGGATCATCGCCGTCGACATCCACGACCACAAGCTCGAGTTCGCATACAAGTTCGGAGCGACCGACGTGATCAACGCGCGCGGCCAGGACGCGGTCAAGGCCATCCATGACCTGACCGGCGACGGCGTGGACTACGCCTTCGACAGCTTCGGGTCGAAGATCACCACAAGGCAGATGGTGGACTCGATACGCAAGGCGGGCACGGCCGTGCTCGTCGGTCTGGCGCCGGACGGCGACCGGGCCGGCATCGACATGGTGGACATGGTGCGGAACCAGAAGTCCCTCACCGGCAGCTACTACGGCTCCATCAGCCCGCACGAGACGTTCGGCAAGCTGGTCGACTTCTACCTCCAGGGCAAGATCGAAGTGGACTCGCTCATCGTCCGGCGCTACGAGCTGGACGAGATCAACGAGGGGTTCGACGCTCTTGCAATGGGAGAGGACGGGCGCGGCGTCATCGTCTACCGTTAGCTAGCGCCCAACGCGGGCGCCGCGCCCGGTTTCTTTTGTTACCATAACGGCGTGACGCTCATGACGGCGTGATGCTATAGTCCAAACTGCCCCTGTGCGGTCACGAGGGGCCAGAAACGGCGGTCCATGCTCGACGACTATTTCCGGCAGTACGGGCTCCTGCTCCTTTTCGCGGCGATTGCGGTCACAGTGCCCGTCGGTATGCTGGCGCTGTCATACGCAGCCTCGTTCATAAGGGTCAGGCCTTCCAACCCCACCGCAGTTAAGCGGGCGGCCTATGAAGGCGGCATGCGCCCATTCAGCGCGAAGCCGTCGCGCTTCAATTTCCGCTACTACTACTACGCACTGCTATTCGTGGTCTTCGACATCGAGACCGTCTTCCTTTACCCGTGGGCCGTACGCTACGGCGTACTCTCCAAGCAGTTCGGCATATTTGCGCTGGCAGCCGTCATGTTCTTCCTGGCGGTGGTGACGCTGGCCTACGTCTACGCGTGGCGCAAGAAGGCCCTGGAGTGGACCTGATGCAATTGAGTGACGACGACAGACAACTGACCGCCGCGTACGGCGTGCCGCCGGGGCTGGACCCCGAAAACCCGCTGTTCAACGTCACCTGGGAAATGGACCGGGAGGAGGGCCACGCGGTAAACGTCATGAAGGCGGCCCGCACGGAACAGTACCCCGAGCCGCTGGTCGAAATTCCCGATGACCTCCGGCGCAGCGCAATGGTCACCTCCGTCGACAACCTCCTCAACTGGGCCAGGAAGTCATCCGTCTTTCCGCTCCAGTTCGGCCTGGCCTGCTGTGTATTCGAGATGATCGCCACGGCAATGTCGCGGTTCGATATCTCAAGGTTCGGCATGGAGGCGTTCCGCGCCACGCCAAGGCAGGCCGACCTGATGATCGTGGCCGGTACGGTGACATGGAAGATGGCCGTCCCGCTTCGTAGGCTGTTCGACCAGATGTCGGAGCCCAAGTGGGTCATCTCCATGGGAGTGTGCGCCACCAGCGGAGGGCCCTACTACCAGAGCTACTCCGTCGTGCCGGGCGTCAACCACATCGTCCCCGTGGACGTCTACGTTCCGGGATGCCCGCCGCGGCCCGACGCCCTGCTGTACGGCATCATGCAACTCCACGAAAAGGTCAAGCGGTACACCCTGACCCACACCCCGGCGGGCCGCACATGACCATCGCCTGGAAAGGGGAAGAGCTGGCGGCCGCGATAGAGGCGTTCGCGCCGGACGCCGTCATCCAACACAACGACACCGACGTATGGGTCTCCCCCGCGTCTCTACTGGACGTCGCCGCAGGACTGCGCGACCGGCCGGAGTTCAGGTTCGACCTGCTCAGTTCCATAAGCGCGGTCGACTACATCGGCCACTACGAGCTCGTATACCACCTCACGTCCCTGCCGCGGAACATGAAGGCGGTTGTGAAAGTGAGGTGCGGCGAGGGCCGCTCAGACCCTGAAGTTCCCAGCGTAACCGCCGTCTGGCGCGGAGCGGATCTACAAGAACGCGAGGCGTGGGACCTGATGGGCATCCGCTTCCCAGGCCACCCGAACCACAAGCGCATTATGCTTTGGGAGGGCTTTCCCGGCCATCCTCTCCGCAAAGACTTCGTCACATACTCACAGTCCGTGATCGAACCGGAGCAGGCCCACACCGAATGAGCCGCGCCGCCCCGCGCCAAGACAACTTGCACGCAGACATGACCCTCAAGACAGAGCCCATAACGATAAACATTGGGCCGCAGCATCCCAGCACCCACGGCGTATTCAGGATGCGCGTCACCTTCGACGGCGAGGTCGTGGTGGACGTGGAGCCGGTGTTCGGATACCTGCACAGGGGATCCGAAAAGCTCGCCGAAGAGCGCACCTACACGCAGATAGTAACCCTAACCGACCGCATGGACTACGTGGCGTCCATGACGAACAACCAGAGCTACATCCTCTCAGTGGAGAAGCTGGCCGGAATAGAGCCCTCCCCGCGTGGGGTATGGCTGCGGATGATCGCGGCGGAGCTGCAACGCATAGCGAGCCACCTGGTGGCGATAGGCTTCCTCATACAGGACCTCGGCGCGTGGGGAACTCCGCTCATATACGCCATGCGGGAGAGGGAGAAGATCCTCGACCTATTCGAGATGCTGTGCGGGGCGCGCATTACGAACAGCTACCTGCGCCCCGGCGGGGTGTTCATGGACGCGCCGGACGAGTTCTGGCCCGCCCTGGACGCGCTGCTGGACGAACTTCCGGCCCGCATAGACGAACTGGACGATCTGCTCACAAACAACGAGATCATCGTCGCCAGGACGGTCAACGTCGCAGTTATCGACCCGGCGACCATGGTCAACGCATCCATCACCGGCCCGATGCTGCGGGCAGGCGGCGTCGACTGGGACCTGAGACACCGCGATCCATACGACTACTACGAGCGCGTCAAGTTCGACCGGCCGCTGCACACCGCCAGCGACAACAACGCCCGCTACTGGGTGCGCCTGCAGGAGATGCGCGAGTCCATAAAGATCGTCTACCAGTGCATCGAGCAGATCGAGCCGGGGCCGGTACGCCCTGCGGAGGTCCCCTTCCTCGTCAGGCCGCCCGTTGGTGACGCCTACGGCATCGTGGAGGCGCCAAAAGGTGAACTGGGCTTCTACCTGGTCAGCGACGGCGGAATCTCCCCCTACAGGTGCCACGTGCGGGCGCCCTCGCTGATCAACCTGACACTGCTCAGGGAGATGCTGGTCGGTGGCATGGTCGCAGACATGTTCGTCAGCTTCGGGTCGATCGACATCAACATGGGTGAGGTGGACCGCTGATGGACGTCTTCCTCGACAACAGCCTCTTCAGGAACATCTACTGCAACCTCGCCTCGGCGAGCGAGAACTGCGCGGCCCGGGGCTACGAGAACGCCCTGCTGCCAGACGGCCTACAGTGGCTGGCATTCACCCTGACGGGCGTGGCGATCATCGCGCTGATCGTGAACGGCGTTCTCACCGGCGTGCTCGGCTTCATCTGGTTCGAGCGGCGGACGCTCGCCCGGATGCAGAACAGGGTAGGCCCGAACAGGTGGGGGCCGTTCGGGATGCTGACGCCCGTGGCGGACGCAATAAAGACGATGTTCAAGGAAGACATTTCCCCCAGTGACGCAGACCGCTTCCTGTACAACCTTGCGCCCATCCTCATGGTGGTGCCCCTGCTGGTCGTCTTCGCCGTCATACCGTTCGGCATAGGCACGTTCGTCGCAGACATCAACGTGGGAATACTGTTCATCCTTGCGGTCACGACGATGAGCGGTCTTGCAATCGTGATGGGCGCATGGTCGTCCGGCAACAGGATCTCGATCTTTTCTGGACTGCGGGCCGTCGCCCTGCTCATCAGCTACGAAATACCGATGGCCCTCTCGATACTCGGCGTCATCATGCTGTCCGGCTCGCTGGCCCTCGGAAAGATCGTCGAGGCGCAGAACGTCCCCTTCATACTCGTCCAGCCCATGGGATTCCTCGTCTTCTTCCTGGCATCCCTCGCCGAGATGAACCGTACCCCGTTCGACCTGACGGAAGCCGAGTCGGAGCTGGCCGCCGGCTACCTCAACGACTACTCCAGCATGAAGTTCGGCCTCTTCTTCCTCGCAGAGTTCATGGCCGCGCTCGCCGGGGCCGCCGTGATAACTACACTGTTCCTGTCCGGCTGGCGCGGATGGGAGCCTGTGCCCTCGCACTTCTGGTTCTTCATCAAGATGGGCGGCGTCCTGTTCCTCATAGTCTGGATAAGGTCCACGTGGCCGCGCCTGCGGATCGACCAGATGCTGGCATTCGCATGGAAGGGCCTGTTCGAGCTGACCTTGGTCAACCTGGTCCTGGCCGCAATTTTGATCGCCATATGGCCGGAACCGACGACCTTGCAACTGTGGATAATGGCCGCAATCAACTGGCCGGTGTTCTTCGCGGCGCTGTGGCTGGTCGCAAAAGTGATGGGAGTAAAACCCCACCGCGTCGAACGGCCCGCAAGGGCTTCGCTATATCCCGTCGCCGTCGACGAGCCCGCACCCGCGGGAGAGGTGAGTGAACGATGACCGGGTTGAATCTTCTAAAGGCCCTCGCGGTAACGCTGAAGAACTTCGTCAGGATGCCCTTCACCGTGCAGTACCCCGACCGCAAGGTTGGGCTTTCCGGCGCGGCCAAGGCTGCGGGCAAGAGCCAGCTGGGCCTCATGCGGGAAGACCCCAAGCAGGCCGCCAAGGCGATGGCCATGCTCGCCACGGTGCCTGAGAAATCGCAGCAGAGCAGCCGCTTCAGGGGCAACGAGTTTACCTGGCTGGAGACGAGGTGCACGGGCTGCGCCAGCTGCGCCAAGTACTGCCCGCTCGGCATCATCGAGATCGTCACACACCCCGGCGGCATTGACGTGCAGGAAGGCGAGAGCTACGGCATCGACGTATTCGACATCGACATCGGCCGCTGCATGTTCTGCGGCCTGTGCGTGGAAGCCTGCCCATACGACGCCCTGCACATGGGCGCCACATTCGAAAGAGGAAAGTACACCCGCGCCGGCCTCGTCATACCGGTCGACGAGCTGCGGCAGGCCCCGAAGACACCCTCCAGCTGGTTCCGGCCGCAGTTTGAAGAACGCAAGTACGACCCCTACTCAGCCGAGGTGGAAGACCACCATGAGGCGGGCCGCCACGAGCAGCCCACGCCAGAGGAACTGCGTGAAAGGTGGGTGAACCAGCGTTGAGCGAGACCCTGGCAGTCTCCCCCGTAACCGAAGCCCTCTTCTGGCTCTTCTCAGCCTTGGCGATTGGCGGCGCGGTCCTCGTCGTCACCGTCCGGGACGTGTTCAAGGCGGCGGTGTTCCTTGCGGGATCGTTCATCGCGGTGGCAGCCATCTACTTCATACTGCAGGCCGAGTTCATAGGCGTTGTGCAGATCCTCGTGTACGCCGGCGCCGTCTCGATATTGATAGCCTTCGCCGTCATGATCATCGCAGACGTGCCCGGTGGCAGCAGACCGGCCAAGGGACGCATACTGGCCGCCGCCGCGGCCGGGCTGATGTTCGCCGCCCTAGCCTTCACCGCATACAACACCGGCTGGACCGACATCGAACAGGTGACCGATGAGAACGCCGTCGCCGGCCTGACAGGCGCCTACTACGAGGAAGAACCGGCCGGCAGTGAGGACGATTCGGAGAGCGCAGGCGCCCGAGTCATACGAGCGGCGGAAGAGGGATCCGAAGGTGCCCGTGCCGGGGCGCTGATCGACAGCACGGGGACCATAGGAACGCTGCTGATACGGGAATTCGTGCTGCCCTTCGAGATACTCGGCCTACTGCTGACGGCCGCACTGATCGGAGGGCTTGCCGTCATGCGCGGCGTAAGGACTACGGATAAGTGACGCTAGAGAACGTACTGCTCGTCTCCGCAGCCCTGTTCGCCATCGGCATCTACGGCGTGATGTCCAGGCGGAACATCATCACCGTGCTCATGTCCATCGAGCTGATGTTCAACGCCGTCGTGATCGCCGCCATAGCCTTCTCCCGCTTCACCGCTCCCGCCGGACTGGTGGACGGCGCGACGCCGGTGCAGGCCGCGTCGGTGCGCCTGGCGCTCACCGGACACGCTTTCGCCGTGTTCATAATCGCCGTCGCCGCCGCTGAGGTGGCGCTGGGACTGGCGATAGTCTTCGCGCTCTACAGGGCCAGGGAAACCACCGAAATCACCGACGCAGCGGTGATGAAGAACTGAGCTGGGAACCACGGAGAACGGCCGGAAAAGATGTGGATCGACTACAAGAAGGCGCCAACGCTGATGGTCGCAGAGATGTGGAAGAACCTGCTGGAGGGCGAGGGACTGCCGTCCAAGATCATCCCGGAAGGCGACATCCTCGACTGGGGAGAGCGCGTTCCGTTCCGCGTCCTGGTGCCGAAAGGACGGGAGCACGTTGCCGATGAAATCCTCCGCAAGCTCTAAGCGGCAAGGTCGCCTTGATTAACGAAACCGCAGTCTGGCTGATCCTGGCCCTTCCGGTCGCATCGTTCGCGCTGATCGGGCTGTTGCGGCCGCTTATCGGAGCCGACGCGAAGCTGTCCGGCTGGGTCGCAGTGACCGCCATCGGCGCATCATTCGTCCTCTCAGTCCTCGCCCTGTCGTCGGTGATGATCGACGGCGCACAGCTCTTCCCGGAAAGGGAATGGATAAGCGTAGGCGGCTTCACCCTGTCGTTCGGGCTGATGCTCGACCCGCTGACCGCCATCATGCTGGTGGTGGTGAGCGGCGTTAGCCTACTCGTCCAGTTCTACTCCCAGGCCTACATGCACGGCGACAACGGCTACACGCGCTATTTCGCATACATGTCCCTATTCACCGCCTCGATGCTCGGCCTGGTGAGCGCCCGCAACGTCATTCAGCTCTTCGTCTTCTGGGAGCTGGTCGGCATCTCCTCCTACCTGCTCATCGGATTCTGGATGGACCGGCCCTCCGCTGCGGCGGCCGCAAAGAAGGCGTTCATCATGACGCGCTTCGCGGACTTCGGTTTCCTGCTGGGAATCCTGTACCTATACTCGCAAGACCCCGCATGGCTGGACATACCGGCCCTCTACAACGCAGTTGCAGGCGGGGCCATAGCCGTCACCGCGGCCACCTGGATATCGCTGGGATTCTTCATGGGCGCCGCTGGCAAGTCGGCACAGTTCCCGCTCCACTCCTGGCTGCCCGACGCCATGGAGGGCCCGACGCCCGTCTCCGCCCTCATCCACTCCGCCACCATGGTGACCGCAGGGGTCTTCCTAGTGGCGCGCTTCTTCCCGCTCTTCGAGGCGTCGGACGCCATGATGACCGTTGCCCTAATCGGCGGATTCACGGCCGTGTTCGCCGCCACCATGGGGCTGGTCTCGGACGACATCAAGCGCGTACTCGCCTATTCGACGGTGAGCCAGCTGGGCTACATGATGCTGGCGCTTGGCATCGGCGGCTACGTGCCCGCGCTGTTCCACCTCTTCACGCACGCATGGTTCAAGGCCGGCCTCTTCCTTGCGTCCGGCTCGGTGAATCACGCCACGGGCACCTTCAACATGCGATACATGGGCGGGCTGAGGAAGCACATGCCGTGGACATACTGGGGCATGGTGATAGGCGGGCTTAGCCTTGCCGGAATCTTCCCGCTGGCGGGCTTCTGGAGCAAGGATGAGATCCTGGCGCACGCGCTGGAAGTCGATACGGTTACCGGGTATGCCGTGCTCGGCCTGGGCATGTTGGCGGCGCTATTGACCGCCTTCTACATGGCCCGCGCCATATACATGACGTTCCACGGGGAATACCGCGGCGGCGCAGAGGCTGAACGGGAAGAGCTGGAGAAGGCCGGCAAGCCCGTGCCGGACGGCCTAGGCCACACGCACCTCGGGGAATCGCCGTGGATCATGGTGGCCCCAATAGTCATCCTAGCAGTCTTGGCATTGGGAATCGGCGTGTTCACCAACCCGCCGGTCGACGTCGGCATAAACGAAGCGCACGGATTCGGCCACTTCGTGACGGACAATGAAGCCGTCTTCCACAGTGAGGAAGCCGTAAAGCACGCCGGAGCCTCCCCCAAGTTCAACATGGAGATTGCGCTCATATCGACCGGTCTCGCGCTACTCGGCATCGCATTGGCCAGCGTCATGCACTTCACCCGCTGGCTTTCCGCATCCATGTTGGAGAGGATCATGTCGGTCCCGCACCGGCTCCTATACCGCAAGTACTACGTCGACGAACTCTACGAAGACGTGGCGGTCAGAAGCGCCTTCTACGGCCTGCTGGTGAAGGCCACCGCTTGGCTGGACGGCAACTGGATGGACAACGCCAACGTCCAGATTTCCACCTGGACCGGAAGGATTGGCCGCGGGCTGGCGCTGGCGCAAAACGGGCAGGCGCAGACCTACGTATTCGTCATGGTCATGGGCGCAGCGCTGGCCCTGGCAGCCTTCATGATCTGGGGCTAGTGAAGAGGCGAGCCGGCGGCGATAGGCCCACTGAACACCGCGATTAACCGAGAACCTATCTGAGCAGATGTTCCCCTGGATCCTGACAACCACAGTATTCCTGCCTGCCGCGGCCGGCGTACTCATCGCGCTCGCCGCAAGGAACGACCAGCAGGTCCGGTGGGCCTCTATCGCCTCTTCCGTGGCCACCTTTTTGCTCTCGGTCATCGTCTTCGCCGGATACTACGCAGACCCCGACGGCGTCAGGTTCATAGACCGGATAGACAACTGGATACCGGTGCCCGGGCTCGAGTCGCAGTACCTACTCGGAGTAGACGGCCTCAGCGCACCGTTCATACTGCTGACCGGCCTGCTCGGCATGGCCGCCGCCCTGGCGTCGTGGCGCATAAAGCTGCGCGTGCGAGAGTACTACCTGTGGCTGCTATTTCTGACCTCGGCCGTCATGGGCGTCTTCGCGTCGCTAGACCTGCTGCTCTTCTTCGTGTTCTTCGAGTTCGAGCTCGTGCCCATGTACATGCTCATCTCCATATGGGGCACCGGCCGCCCGCGCTACTCGGCGATGAAATTCGTGCTCTTTACGTTGCTCGGAGGCGCATTCCTGCTCGCCGGAGTCCTTGCAGTATTCATCTCCACCGGCACCTTCCAGATGGTGGCGATACCGTCCGAAGCGGGCGGCGTCATCGCCGGCATACCGGAGCGCATACCGGAAGCAGTCCTAGTGGCGCCCGCCGCGCTCCTCTTCTCATTCTTCCTAGTAGCCTTCGCCGTCAAGCTGCCGTTGTGGCCGCTGCACAACTGGCTGCCCGACGCACACACCGACGCCCCTACCGCCGTCAGCGTGATGCTTGCCGGCGTACTGCTGAAGATGGCCGGATACGGCATGCTGCGCATAAACGTCGGCTTCTTCCAGGAGACGGAAGGCTTCACGGTCCACGACGCAGCCGGAGCGCTGGCCGCGTTAGCAGCATTCAGCACGCTGTACGGCGCCATAGTCACCATTCGCCAGACCGACATGAAACGGCTCATTGCCTTCAGCAGCGTCAGCCACATGGGGTTCGTCGTGCTCGGAATATCTGCGATTGCCGGAAGCGGCAGCGCCGTGTCGGGAGGGCTGAACGGCGCGGCGATGCAGATGTTCACCCACGGTACGATCACCGGCTTGGCCTTCCTGATGGTCGGCCTCGTGTACGACCGCGCACACACCCGGCACATACCTCACCTCGGCGGCCTGTGGAGCAAGATGCCGGCCATCGGGGTCTTTTTCCTGGTAGCCGGATTCGCGTCGCTGGGCCTGCCCGGCACGAGCGGCTTCGTCTCCGAAATCATGGTCTTCCTGGCCGTATTCGAGGTCTGGGCCATCGCAACCGGCTTCGCGGCGTTCGGCGTCGTGCTGGCCGCCGGCTACATCCTGTGGATGGTGCAGCGTACATTCTTCGGCGCGGCGCCATCCAAGGACGGCATGTCCAAGAGGCAATACGAGGCGCTGGAGGACGCGCACCTGTTTGACATGGCCCCCGTCATCGCACTGGCAACGGCGATCTTCGTGGTAGGCATCTGGCCAAGCGTGCTGACCAGAGTGTTCACAACCGGCATAGAGGCGACGATTCGCTGATGACTTCTCACGACTGGTGGGTCATATCCCCCGAGCTCGCGGCGGCAGGACTGGCGCTACTGCTCGTCGTTGCAGACCTCGTCATCAACGACAAGCGCTATCTCGCCGCGTTGGCCGTCGCAGGTCTCGCAGCGCCACTCTTCTTCTCCCTCAACCTCTGGTACGGCTGGTTCGGCGGCCCGGGAGATGCGCCCGCACTGTTCGGGGCCATAGTCGCAGACCGCTTCGCACTCTTCTTCCACTTCATCCTCATAGGTGTCACCGCCGCCGTCACGATGGCCTCCACCAAGTACCTTCAGCGAATGCCCGGCCTGCGCGGCGAGTTCCTTGCCCTCATGCTGTTCTCGATGAGCGGCATGATGCTCCTGGTATCGGCGCGTGAACTCATCTCCATCTACGTATCCCTCGAACTGACCGCCCTGCCCGCGGCGGCCCTGGCGGCATTTCATCGCGGCCCCAGGTCGGTAGAGGCCGGCCTGAAATTACTCGTACTGTCCGCCGTCGCCTCCGCCCTGCTCCTGTACGGAATGGTCTACGTATATGGCCTCACCGGCAGCACGAACCTCGAAGTAATAATGCAACGGCTGAACGACATCCCCATGGAGAGCGGCCAGCCGTTCGGTTCGTACGGCGTGCTGCTGGCCGTGGCGCTCATCGTCGCCGGTTTCGCCTTCAAGATGGCAGTGGCCCCGTGGCAAATGTGGGTGCCCGACGTCTACGAAGGAGCGCCGACGCCGCTCGCCGCGTTCCTGTCCGTGGCATCCAAGGCCTCCGCCTTCGCGGTCCTCTTGCGGATCCTCTACACCGCCTTCGGGGCAGAACACATGGTGCAGGACTGGGCCGGCCTGCTGGCGGCGCTGGCCGCAGTGACCATGACGGCCGGAAACCTGCTCGCCCTGTCGCAAAACAACGTCAAGAGACTGCTCGGCTACAGCACCGTGGCCCAGGCCGGCTACATACTCACCGGCATAGCCGCCGTCTCCGTAAACTCGGAGGCCGCAGACTTCATCGCCGGGCCGCAAGGCGTGCTGTTCTACCTTGCGGGCTACGCATTCACCAATCTGGCGGTCTTCCTGGCCGTCATCGCCATTACCCACAGGACGGGCAGCGAACTTATAAGCGGCATGAACGGCATGGCCCGCAGGTCGCCCGTAATGGCGATGTTCCTGACCCTAGGGCTGCTCTCCCTGCTCGGAATTCCGCCGACTGTCGGCTTCATGTCGAAGGCATTCGTATTCAGCGCAGCCGTCAATTCCGGCCTGCTGTGGCTCGCAATCGTAGGCGTCGTCAACACCGTCGTATCGGCGTACTATTACCTCAAGATAGTCCGAGCCGTCTACTTTGAGGAACCGCCGTCGGACGAAAAGGTAGGAGCCGACGTTCCCGCGCTGATGGCGACTGCAACCGCCGCGGCGGGCGTGGCGGTGTTCGGCTTCGGACCGTGGCTGTTGCTCAAGTTCGCAGAGGTGTCTCTAAGCATCCTCTAACCGCCTGCAAAGACCTGCTCCGTTCGGATTGAGCATTGTTCGCGCAGGGACGTTCCACCGGAGTCGCGAAACGCGCCGCGCCATTCCCGCTATGAAATACGAGCACGTTGGCATCTGCTACCACGGCCTGTCCCCTGAGGCGGGAGAACTGACGCGCGAGATCGAGAGGCGCGCCGCCGGCCGCTACCGCGTTACCAAGACCAACCACGACGCTCTAGACGCCGATCCGAACTCCCTTGCAGCCGCCGACCTGATCGTCACCATCGGCGGCGACGGCACCATCCTACGCGGGGTACACGCCGCCGCCCCGCAGGACGTGCCGGTGCTCGGCGTAAACATGGGCCGCGTGGGATTCATGAGCGACGTCGACGCCGACGAGGCCCTTGATCAACTCGACTGGTACCTGGACGGCAACGCGCGGGTCGAGGAACGGGAGATGCTGCGCGCAGACGTGGTGGGATCCGGAACGCCGCCGTTCGACGCGCTCAATGACGTCACCATCGCACGAGGGCCGCTGCTCAGGGTGATCGACGTATCGACGACGGTCGACGGCGTACACTTCGCCACATATCGCGGCGACGGCGTTGTAATCGCAACCGCCACCGGCTCCACCGGATACACCCTATCGCTAGGCGGGCCGGTGATGGACCCCACCTCACGCGACTACCTCGTGAAGCCCATCGCCACTCACATGAGCCAGGTCGGAGGCGTTGTGATCAAGTACACCTCTGCCGTGGAGTTCACCGTAATCGCCCGTGAGCCGGCCACACTCAACGCCGACGGCTTCCTCGACAAGGAGTTGACCAACAACCCGACCGTGCGCATATCCCGCAGCCCCTACCGCGCCCGCTTCCTCCGCCGCCAGCCGCCGTCCGCATTCTGGGGTTCCCTTTCCATGCGGCTCGGCATAAGAAAGGTGCCCTCCCCGGAGCCGAACAAACGCCGCCGGAGTCGGATACGATAGATAAACTTTGAGCGTTCAAGCGGCCACCACAATTGACACCCGCCAGGGGTACGAGGGAAAGATCGTGTCCCTGCGCGTCGATACCATACGCATGGGCGGCCGCGAGCCGGTGGAACGGGAGATCGTCGAACACCCGGGATCCATCGTCATTGTGCCGGTTACCGGCCGAGGCAGCGCGTTGCTGGTAGAGCAATGGCGCCATCCGGCCGGCAAGACGCTGCTGGAAGCCCCGGCAGGCACACTCGACCCGGGCGAAGACCCGGCGGAAACGGCGCAGAGAGAGCTGCGGGAGGAGACCGGCCACAGGGCGGCCAGCATACGCAGGATCGGAGGTTTCTGGGTCGCGCCTGGCTGGTGCAACGAGTTCATGCACGCGTATTTGGCAACCGGCCTGACGCCAGACCCCCTGCCGCAGGACGTAGACGAAGACGTCAGCGTGGTCGAAACGCCATTGATGGAACTGCCAAGGCTGGTGCGCGACGGCCGCATAGAAGACGCCAAGTCCATAGCTGCGCTGATGATGGCATTGCAATTCCACGGACCGGAGATGGGCGCCTGAGAGCGCACGCCAAGAAACTACGCAGTAGTTAGAGAAACCGCGAAATGTACGAACACGATCTGCTCATAATTGGCGCCGGGCTGGCCGGACTGCGCGCCGCGGTGGAGGGCGTCCGAGGCGGCGCCGACGTTGCCGTAATTACCAAGGTGCACCCCGTACGCAGCCACTCGAACGCCGCACAGGGAGGCATCAACGCGCCCCTCACAGACCGCGGCGACGACTGGGAAGGCCACGCGCTGGACACCATCAAGGGCTCCGACTACCTAGCCGATCAGGACGCGGTGGAGATAATGTCCCGCGAGGCCGGGGACGCAGTCATCGAACTGGAGCACATGGGCGTCATCTTCAGCCGCGACGAGGAAGGGAAACTGGGCACCCGCCGCTTCGGCGGCCAGAAGGTGGCCCGCACGTTCTTCGTCGGCGCAATAACCGGCTCCGCCCTGCTGCACGTCCTCTACGAGCAGGCGGTCAAGTACGGCCTGCGGGTCTACGAAGAGTGGTTCGTAACGTCACTCATCAAGGAGGACGGGGCCGTCAGGGGCGCCGTGGCGCTCGACCTCAAGACCGGCGAACTGCACACCATCCGCGCCAAGGCCGTCATCATCGCGGCCGGCGGCGCGGGCCGCGTATTCGAACCCTCCACCAACGCCATCATCTGCACCGGAGACGGCCTCGCGCTGGCATGGCGCGCCGGCGCGCCCATGATGGACATGGAGATGGTCCAATATCACCCCACGACGCTAGCCAGAACCGGCATCCTAATGTCAGAGGCGGCGCGCGGCGAGGGCGCATACCTGCTCAACAAGGACGGCGACCGCTTCATGCAGACATACGCGCCCGACTACCTCGAGCTGGCCTCTCGCGACGTCGTATCCCGCGCCGAGCAGACCGAAATCAACGAGGGCCGCGGCATAGACGGAAACGTGCTGCTAGACCTTAGACACCTCGGCCGCTCGTTCATAGAAGAACGGCTCGGATACCTGCAAGAGGTCGCAGTCGAATTCCTAGGCATGGACTTGGCGGAAGATCCCGTTCCAATCAGGCCGGGAATGCACTACATCATGGGCGGAACCAAGACCGACGTGAACGGCCTAACCGAGGTGCCCGGCCTGTACGCCGCAGGCGAGTGCGCCAACGTCAGCGTCCACGGCGCCAACCGCCTAGGCGCAAACTCCCTGCTCGATACCGTAGTCTTCGGCAGGCGAGCCGCCGTACACGCCATGGAGTACATGAAGACCGTCAACGGCAAATCCAGCGACGAATCGCAGCTCGAGGCCGACAAGGCCCGGCTACAGGAAATACTGGACCGCCCGCCAGGACTCCGCTCCGCCACCCTGCGACGCGAAATGGCCGAGGCCATGACGGAAGGCATCGGCGTCTTCCGAGACCAAGCCTCCATGGAGCGCGCCGAGGCCGCGGTAAACCGCGCGCGCGCAGAGTTCGCAAACGTCAGCGTCGAGGACAAGGGCAAGACCTTCAACACCGACCTGATGTTCGCCCTGGAACTCGACTACATGATCGACTGCGCCGAAGCGATCTCCGCAGGCGCCCTAGCCCGCAAGGAGAGCCGGGGCGCTCACTTCCGCACCGACATCACCGAGCGGGACGATGAAAACTGGCTGAAGCACACGCTGGTCTACCAGGAAGACGAAGGGACCAGGGTCGAAACTTCTCCCGTCACGATCACCAAGTGGGAACCGGTCAAGAGGGTCTACTGATGCAGGCAAACCTCAGAGTCAGGCGCTACAACCCCGACGAATCGCCGCCCCAGGTCCGTTACCAGGAGTACCAACTGGAGGTGCTGGACAGCTTCACCGTACTCGACGCACTCATCCAGATACGGGAAGAAATAGACGGCACACTGGCCCTCCGCTGCGCCTGCCGTGCATCAATATGCGGCTCATGCGGAATGCGCGTCAACGGGCGCGCCAGGCTGGCCTGCAAGACGCGCATCGGGGAGCTAGCGCCCAACGGAGAGCAACTAACCATAGAGCCCATGGGCAACCACCCCGTCATCAAAGACCTCGTTGTCGACATCGACTCCTTCTTCGACCAGGTACGCCGTGTAGACCCCTACCTGCAACCCGACGCAGTGCCTGAGCAAGGAGAATTCATCGCATCCGGCGAGTCGATGACCAACCTGCTCGGCGTCATGAACTGCATCATGTGTGGATGCTGCGTATCCGACTGTACCGTGCTTGAAGTAGACGACCGCTTCATCGGCCCCGCCGCCCTGGCCAAGGCGTACAGGTTTGCCGGAGACCCCAGGGACGACAAGACCCAGGACCGCCTCAAGAAGCTGAACGACGAGCACGGCGGCATATGGGACTGCACGCGTTGCTTCCAGTGCGTGGAGGTCTGCCCGAAAGACGTTGCGCCGATGGACCGCATCATGGAGATGCGAGACATGGCCATCGAGGCCGGCAACCGCAACACGCCCGGATACCGCCACACCGAGTCGTTCATGCGCTCCGTGAAAAAGCATGGCCGCCTTGACGAAACCCGGCTCGCCGTAGAAAGCATCGGCTGGGTCAACCTGCCCGGCCTGCTGAAAGAGGCCCCTGTCGCCATCAAGGCCCTACAGAAAGGCAAGCTGCCGCCCATCCTCCCGCACAAGGCCGAGGACAACGCCGCCATCAAGAGGATCGTCGAGAAGGCCGAGGAAAGCCCGCAATGAAGTACGCCTTCTACCCCGGCTGCGTCGCAAAGGGCGGCGCGCCAGAACTGTACGACTCGGCAATGGCCGTCATGGAACGGCTGGGAATCGAGACGGTCGAGTTGACGCGTGCAGCCTGCACCGGCGCCGGCGTTCTCCAGGAAAAGAACCGCCGGCTGGGAGACATCCTCAACGTCCGCACGCTGGCGATGGCTGAGAAACAGGGCCTGCCGGTGCTGACCATCTGCTCCACGTGCCAGGGAGTGATGTCCCAGGCGAACCACGCCGTGCAGCGCAACCCTGAATATCTGCGCGAGATCAACGCCGAACTGGCGGAAGAGGGACTCAGTTACGCAGGAACCACCGTGGTGAAACACCTGCTGTGGATCTTGCTGGAAGACGTCGGCATAGAAAAACTCAAGGCCACCTTCACCAAGGAACTGTCGGGATTCAACTTTGCCCCGTTCTACGGCTGCTACATCGTGCGCCCCAGCGACGTGCTGGGACTCGGAGACAACCCGCAGCGCCGCACCTCGCTGGAGACCGTCATAGAGTCCACCGGCGCCAGCGTGACGGACTTCCCCGGCAAGACCGCCTGCTGCGGATTCCCCATCCTGCTGATCAATCAAAAGAACTCGCTCAAGATGGTGTCGAACCACACCGGCGCCGCCAGCGACGCAGGCGCAGACGCCATGGTCACCCCCTGCCCGCTATGCCACCTAAACCTCGACGGCTACCAACCCAAGGCCCGCAAGAACAACCGCGGCGACTCCGCAGACCTCCCAATAATCCACCTGCCCCAACTACTAGGCATAGCCATGGGCATCCCCCACAAACAACTCGGCCTACAAAAGCACATAGTCCCCACCAAAGACCTGGTAAAGCAGCTGGGTTCTGCGGCAGCGGGGTAGGTCAATAGAAAAGTTGTCCTATTATGAAAATAACCGCGCCTGTCCCCATGCCTCCATTCCCACATAGATGGAAACCGTAGGGGCGATCCCTTGTGAGCGCTTCCGTAGGGGCGATCCCTTGTGAGCGCTTCCGTAGGGGCGATCCCTTGTGAGCGCTTCCGTAGGGGCGATCCCTTGTGGGCGCCTAGCGGGACGCGGGGCAACGCCGTCTCTCACCCTGCGCCACCATAAACCCATTTTCAGCCTATTATGTGGCCTACGCGAGGCCATCGTAACTAATATGAAAACCGTCTACCGCTTGCTCCAGCCCGTCATACCGTCCCCTCCATCCCGCCTTTACCGTGAACTCCAGGCTACAGCCAGCCCTTTGACCTATAGAACCTTCAGCGCGATCCCTATCTGGCGCTCCGAAAATTGCCGCTTGCGAGGGTTCCACGCGTACGTATAGGCCATGATCTGATCGTCCGTGGCTGGCGAATGCTCCTTCGCCACCCAGTGCACAGTGGCCAGCAACTCAAGGCCGAACGACGTCTCGAAACCTTCCACTAGATCAACCACCCGGGCCAGCCTCTCCTGCGTCCTTGGATACTTTTCCAAGAAAGCAGCGGCTTCATCAACCGCCCCGGGTACCAGTTCCAGTTGCTTGTTTGGCGCGTCCCCTCCGTCCTCGTAGCCCCATATGAGATGGCCTTCCAGTGGGCGCAGAACGTACCGCAGGGTGTCAGCGTAAGGACCATATCGGCCCTTCTCAAACCGTAGCCTCAAATTCTCGCCTGTCGCCTGCATGAAGTACATCAGCTTATGGACTTCCAAGAGTGTCATGAAGGGATCGAGCAGGTTACGCTGGTAGCGGTCCATCAGGCTGACCAGTACAGCGCGAGTGAGGGTCATCCTTGGAACCTTGGTCGAACGATTCGGCCGGCCGTCGACTGATCCGCTGCCCGGCTCAAATAGCACGACCGACACACCATCCAATTCGCGCAACGCCGATTCGATGCGCGGTCGCACGTCGGCCAGCGCAGTTTGCCGAGGTTTGTGGCAAGGGGAGGAATGGCAATTGACCGGATGTTGCGTTCCTTGATCTCCCGGACGAGCGCGACCAGCCCCGCCCACTCCTCGCTGGCGGGCCTCCACGTCAGACCACAGGAAGCCGTCTGCGACGATCGACGCCAGACGGTCCACGTGGACGATGTGGTATATCTTGGGCTCAGTTGGCACGAGCACGGCTACGCCTCGATGAGGCCAACCTGCCGGTCTGCCTGCATCCTCACCCTACCATCCTAAAAGGGCCGCGCCCCTAAAACAAAATCCAAACGTCACAACTTCCGTGAAACCACCCCCACGTGCTTGCGCGCCGCGGAGGAGATGCGCGATACCGGCCACGCCACCCGGCACAGCTTCCGCCCGGCGTCAAAGGCGCTCATCGAGGCGCACTGCGGCTGTCCTCCAAATGCACGTCGTAGAGGCCATCAGCCTCCGGCACGTACTCCGGCCGTCCCTGCCCCTAGATTCCTGATCAGTGTCGGGAATGACAGGGCATGGGCGCGGCGGGGCAACCGATCCAAACCCATCGTAGACGAAGAGCTAGACTTCATCATCAACTACCACGTCAAGTTACTGCACGCGCGGAGCCGGTAGAATCCGATGGCAGTTCAGGACATTCTCATTGCAAGGTGTGCGCCAGCGCGATGACCACTGAAACGATTATCCCGACAATGGTCGACCGCATCGTGGCGCGGTTCCAGCCGTCTCGCGTCGTGCTCTTCGGCTCGCGGGCTCGCAGCGGCGCAAGCCGGTCGAGCGACGTGGATCTATTGGTGGTGATGGACGGCGCGCCGGACAAGCGACGGGCTGCCGTCGAGATGCGGCGGTTGCTGGGGGACCTTCCGGTCAGTAAGGACATAGTGGTGACCACCCCTGATGAGATCGCCACTCGCGGGCAGGTGTTTGGGACGGTCCTCCATGCCGCGCTCCGCGAAGGGCGAGTGGTATATGAGCGGCCCTGATCCCGCCGTACTGGAAGCCATTCGCTGGCTGCGGTTCTCAGAAGAAGACCTGAACTTAGCCAAGGTGAACGAGGCCTGATGAAAAAGGCACGTCCAACGACAGCCCCCACGCCAGGTTGCGATAGCACGTGGTCCGGCATAGCGCCACAGCCTCACAAACGCCAACCCAGACCACTCACACCCTCGTCACTACCGGGCCTAATCGGGAATCCACGGCGACGCCCGGCGAGGCCCTTCTTCCAACCTATGTATTAGCATTGTTGTCAAGATCGTATCCACCGCAGAAACAGAAAGGAGTCCGATATGAACGCAGCGAGCGCAACGGGCGAGCTCTTGTCATTCGAGTTCGACGCCGGCAAGTTCCGGGAACTCGTGGTGTACATCGCCCTCCAATCTGCGGACGACCCCACCTTCGGCGCCATCAAGCTGAACAAGATTCTGTACTACTCGGACTTCGCCGCCTACCGGCAGTTGGGCCAACCCGTCACCGGGGCCACCTACCGAAAGCTGTCCGAGGGACCGGCCCCGCTCCAGTTTCCGGCCATACGCGATGCCCTCGTCTCGTCGGGCGATGCCATGATCCAAGAACGTGCCTACTTCACAGGTACACAGAAAAGGGTGGTCATTGCGGAGGCACGTGAACCCGACAGAGAACTCTTCCGGCCGGGCGAGCTTGACATAGTGGACTCAGTCATCGACTTCTTCAACGGCAAATCGGCGCGCGAAGTCTCGGACTTCTCCCACCGGGAGCCAGGCTGGATCCTTGCCTCCGACCGCGAGGTCATTCCCTACGAAACCGCCTGGTTGAGTTCCGAACCGATAGACCAAGAAGTTGAGGAACTCGGTCTACGGCTGGCCGGGGTCAATGCCTAACCCGTCTCAGGGCTACGAACTAGTCGAAGGCGAGGGATTCGCAACAAGCGTCAAAGAGATTCTTGGCGCCGTCCAGCGATGGGATGAGATCCGCCGGGGACTTGACTGGGCATTGAATCGCGGCCCAACAGATCCGTCGTTTGCAACGCGTCTAACCGGCAACCTGTGGGTCGTCGAAATATCAGGACCGCCAAAGATGGCGGTCTTTTACGAAGTGAACGAAAAAGACAAAGTGGTGACGTATACAGGGCTTGGGCTGTCCCCCGATTGACTCCGCCTAACCCGCCCCCGCCATCACCTCCACCAGCTCCTGCACGGCATCCGCCGAGCGGCGTAGGGCGGACTGCTCTTCGTCAGTCAGGCTTATCTCGATGATCTCTTCTACGCCCGCCGCGCCCAGCTTGACGGGGACCCCGGCGTACAGGCCGTCTATGCCGTACTGCCCCGTCAGGTAGGCGGCGCACGGTAGGATCTCCTTGCGGTCAAGGAGTATCGCCTCGACCATCTGCGCCACGGCGGCCGACGGAGCGTAGTAGGCGCTGCCCGTCTTGAGCAGGCTGACGATCTCAGCGCCGCCGTCCCTGGTGCGCTGCACGATCTCGCCTAGCCGTTCCGCGCCTATCAGTTCCGTCACGGGTTGCCCGCCCACGGTGGTCGACCCAAGCAGTGGCACCATCGTGTCCCCGTGCCCGCCCAGCACGTATGCCGACACGTTGGTGACCGACACGTCCAGTTCCTGGGCCAAGAAGGTGCGGAAGCGCGCCGTGTCCAATATGCCCGCCATTCCGACGACGCGCTCGCTGGGAAACCCGGACACCTCATAGGCGTGCTGCACCATGGCGTCGAGCGGGTTTGAGACCACCACTAGCACACATTCCGGCGAGTGTTTCACCACCTCGGACGTCACCGACCCGACGATCTTCATGTTGGTGAGCAGCAGGTCGTCTCGGCTCATGCCCGGCCTGCGTGCGATTCCGGCGGTGACCACCACCACGTCCGAGCCGACGCTCTCCTCGTAGCCGTTGGAGCCGGTTATGGAGGCGTCCGTGCCCAACACCGGGCCGCTTTCCAGCATGTCCAGCGCCTTGCCCTGCGGCATGTCCGGCACAACGTCCACGAGGACCACGTCGGCGTATCCGCGGTCGAAGACCCTCTGCGCAGTCGTCGCGCCAACATTTCCGGCCCCTACGACCGTCACCTTCTTCCTCATGAATTCACTCTTCCTTTTGCAGACCGCAAGATTCTAACCATGCCCACTCCACGTCATTCCCGACCCCGATCTGGAATCCATCGGGCGAGGACGTGGGGCACGCACGCCCGCCAACCCGCCGCGCCGTGACCCGCACCCAGCCCGTGGATTCCCGTTTCCACGGGAATGACTGCGGCGATGGCTGCGCAAAGGGCGCTACTTGTCCGCAACAAATCCGTTCCAGCGCTCTTCAAGCTGCGGGTCGCGCACCGTGTCGAGTAGATATTCGCCAAACTCGGCTCCCGTTACGCCCGTATCGCGCCCCGTCACCTTGACCTTGCGCTCGTACTGGACGCATACGTCCAGCGCCCTGTCCACCTTCGCGCCGAGGTCTCCGTAGCCGAGGTGCGACAGCATCAGTGCGGCCGCCTTCAGCATCGAGCTGGGATCGGCATACTGCGCCCTGCCATCCGCCACCATGCGCGGCGCCGAGCCGTGTATCGCCTCGAACATGGCGTAGCGCTTGCCGATGTTGGCGCTCCCGGCCGTGCCAACGCCGCCCTGTATCTCCGCCGCCTCGTCGGTGAGGATGTCCCCGTACAGGTTGGGCATCACCAGCACCTGGAAGTCAGTACGGCGCGACTTGTCAAGCAGCTTGGCCGTCATGATATCGATGTACCAGCCGTCCCAAGAGATGCCCGGGTAGTCCTTGGAGACGCTCTCCGCCACCTGGAGAAAGCGGCCGTCACCCGACTTGACGATGTTCGCCTTGGTGACGACGGTAACCTTGTCCTTGCCCGTGCGCCTGGCGTGGTCGAACGCAGCCCGGATTATCCTTTCCGACCCGCTCGTCGAGATGATGCGGAAGTCGATCGATATGTCATCCGTAACGTCGATCCCCTGGCTGCCGAGCGCGTATAGGCCCTCGGTGTTTTCCCTGAAGAAAGTCCAGTCGATCCCTTCCGACGGGACCCGCACCGGCCGGACGTTTGCGAAGAGGTCGAGGGCCTTGCGCATCCCCACGTTCGCCGACTCCAGGTTGGGCCATCCGTCACCCTTCTCCGGCGTGGTGGTTGGCCCCTTGAGTGTCACGTGACAGGCCTTGATATGCTCAAGTACGTCGGCCGGTATCGACTTCATCTGGGCCGCCCGGTTCTCGATCGTCAGGCCCTCGATGTCGCGAAATTCGACCTTTCCGGAAGCGACCTCGCCGGACAGCAGCTCCTCCAACACCTGCTTCGCCACGTCGGTAATGGCCGGGCCTATGCCGTCGCCGCCGATGAAGCCGATTTTCAACGGGTGGACGGCGCCGTAGTCGACGAAATCTCCCTCTTGCTTCACCGCCTCGACGCGGATTATCTGTTCCGCAAGTATCTTGCCGAAGTGCTCTTTGGCGCTGGAAAGCGCCCCATTGATTGTCATGCCTTCTCCTTGGAGGTGCGTTGTTGGTTCTCTTTGAGGACGGACGCTGCCGGAACGCCGCTTGGCGCTTGCACCCTCGCGCCGTCCGCGGTTATCGCCACTTGTGGGGCTTCCCCCGCTTGGGAAGCAACTTGCCGGTGTCCGGCCTTATGGCGTGCGTCTCGTGCGTCTTGCGGGCGTTCTTGGCGGTAACCGCGCGCATACCCGTCACTCCCCGGTCGCCCAGGCTGACCATGTTCCCTATGGCCACGAAAAGCACGTCTGCCGCCTCATTGCAGGCGGCGTCGCCGTCACCTTCGCGGGCCGCCTCCAGCATCTCGTCGAACTCCTCACGCAGGTAGGGCGCCCGCTGGAGCAGCGCCTCTTCGACCGTCCTTCCGGCGCGTTCGCCATCGTCTACGCCGAATCGGTCGTGAAAGTCCCACACCTCAGCCGCCATCTGGGAAACGGCGGCCACGAAGCGCTCGCCTTCCTTAGAGGGGGATGTTGCCATGTTTCTTGGGGGGTGAATTGTCAACCTTGTTGGCAAACAGCCGCAACGCCCTGATTATGGCCGGACGGGTCTCGGCGGGATCGATAACGTCGTCCAAGTATCCCCGGCTGGCCGCAACGTAAGGATTGGCGAACTGGTCGCGATAGCTCGCGATCAACTCCGCACGCTTGGCATCGGGGTCGTCCGCAGCCGCTATCTCACGACGGCTGATGACGTTCACCGCGCCGTCCGGCCCCATAACGGCGATCTCCGCGCCCGGCCAGGCGAAGTTCACGTCGGAACGCAACTCCTTGCTGCTCATGACGATGTAGGCGCCGCCGTATGCCTTGCGCAGTATCAACGCGATCTTCGGGACGGTCGCCTCGGAGTAGGCGTAGATCAGCTTTGCGCCGTGGCGGATTATGCCGCCGTACTCCTGCGCCGTGCCGGGCATGAAGCCGGGCACGTCGACGAGGGTCACTATCGGAATGTTGAAAGCGTCGCAGAAGCGGACGAATCGCGCAGCCTTGTCCGATGCGTCTATGTCGAGGCTCCCCGCCATGTGAGCCGCCTGGTTGGCCACGATGCCCACTGTGGCGCCGCCCATCCGCGCAAAGCCGACGACTATGTTGGGCGCAAACGCGTGGTGCACGGGGAGAAACTCCGCGCCGTCCACTATCAGCGAAATGATCTCGTGAACGTCGTAGCCCTGCGACGCATCCGGCGGTATGACGTTTCCCAGTTCCTTGTCGCCGTCCTCTACCGGCTCACCGCTATCGACGAACGGAGGCGACTCGGCGTTGTTCGACGGCAGGTAGGAGAGCAGCGTCCTCACCTGCTCGTAGCACGAGTCCTCGTCCGGCGCGGTGAAGTGGGCCACGCCGCTGCGGGATGCGTGGGATATCGCGCCGCCCAGCTCCTCGTGCGTCACCTCTTCACCCGTTACCGCACGCACGACGTCCGGGCCGGTGATGTACATCTGCCCGATAGATTCCACCATGAAGATGAAGTCGGTAATGGCCGGCGAGTAGACGGCGCCGCCGGCAGCCGGGCCTGCGACCACCGTTATCTGCGGCACCACGCCGGAGGCCAGCGTGTTCCGCTTGAATATCTCAGCGTAGCCGTGGAGCGAGTCCACGCCCTCCTGGATGCGGGCCCCGCCGGAGTCGTTGATGCCCACTATCGGGCAGCCGTTCCGCACCGCGTGGTCCATCACCTTGCATATCTTGAGCGACGCGACCTCGGATAGAGAGCCTCCAAGCACGGTGAAGTCCTGCGCGTATGCGAACACCTGCCTGCCGTGCACCAAGCCACTGCCGGTCACTACGGCGTCCCCGGCAAACCGCTGCCTGTCCAGGCCCAGGTCGGTCGCCCGGTGAGTCGCGAAGGTGTCTATCTCCACAAACGTCCCGGTATCGAACAGCTTTTCCAGCCGTTCGCGGGCCGTCAGCTTTCCCCGCTTGTGCTGGGCCTCTATCCGACGCTCCCCGCCGCCAAGTCTCGCCTTTGCCCGCCGATCCCTAAGCGAAGAGACCAGCTCGGAGGTCAATGCGCCCTGCCCCGCCATTCCCGGCGCGGCCTCGTTGTCTGAAGCTATCGTTTCATCCTCCCCGGTCGCCTTATCGGCGACCGGTCTCATGCAAAAACCGTATGGGCATCCTACATCCGTATAGGCGTCCCCCAAAACCGTAGGGGCGTCCCTTGTGGGCGCCTCCCCCGGCACAATACCAAAAGCGTATTCTACGCGCTCATGGCCCGCACCACAGGGAATATCGAAGGCTCCATGCAAATCGGAAACAAAAAATTCACCTGGGGCTCACGCACATATGTCATGGGCGTGGTCAACGTCACCCAGGACTCGTTTTCCGGCGACGGTCTGCTGACGTCTTCCAACGCCGGCGAATCCGTGGCGAAAGCCGTGGAACAGGCGCTGAGGATGGAAGCCGACGGCGCAGACGTCATCGACGTGGGCGGCGAGTCGACGCGGCCCCCGGCGGCCTACGCAGGCGCAAAGCCGGTCGTCGAATCCGAAGAACTTCGCCGCGTAATACCCGTCATCGAGGCCATGCGGAAAGTCCTCTCGGCGCCCATCAGCATAGACACGCGAAAGGCGGCCGTGGCAAGGGCCGCGGTGGAAGCAGGCGCCGGCATGATCAACGACGTGTCCATGCTCGCCGACCCGGAGATGGCGTCAACGGCCGCCGAACTCGCAGCGCCGCTGGCGATCGGACACACGCGGGCCAAGGCCGCCTACGACGACGTGATGCACGAGGTGGTGTCCGACCTGCGCGGCGCAGTGGCGCGCGCGCTCCGGGCAGGCGTTTCGCAGAGCAACCTCATCGTTGACCCCGGCATAGGCTTCGGCAAGAAGCCCGGCCACAGCCTCGACGCGCTCCGAAGGCTTGACGAGTTGGCCGAACTAGGTCTGCCCATACTGATCGGGACTTCCCGCAAGTCATTCATCGGCCACGTGCTCAGCCTGCCGGTGGAACAGCGACTTGAAGGCACAGCCGCCACGGTAGCCCTTTCGGTCGCCCACGGCGCCGACGTCATCAGGGTGCACGACGTGCCGGAAATGACGCGGGTGGCGCGCATGGCCGACGCGGTGCTTCGCCGCAAGCCGGGCCGGTAGCCCATCCTGGGAAACGGCATGACCACGACTACGCCATGCTTCATCGGCCTCGGCAGCAACCTGGGCGACCGCTCCGCAAATCTCGCTCGCGCAAGGAGGGAAATCGACCGGACGGCCGGAAAAATCAGGGCCGAGTCGTCCATCTACGAGACGGCTCCCTGGGGCGTGGCGCCCGGCCAGCCGGACTACCTCAACCAGGTCGTCATGGTGGAAACGGAGCGCTCACCAAGAGCCGTTCTGGACTT
This sequence comes from Dehalococcoidia bacterium, assembly GCA_963663555.2. GTDB lineage: Bacteria > Chloroflexota > Dehalococcoidia > Lucifugimonadales > Lucifugimonadaceae. The sequence continues at coordinate 251,146 of CAXXNJ010000003.1, read as the reverse complement.
GCTGCACCGCACAGAACGGAGCCTAGGCCGGGTCAGGGAAACACCCGGCGAACCGCGGCTGATCGACCTTGACCTGCTCCTATACGGCGACCGGACAATCGACGAACCGGGGCTGACCGTCCCTCACCCGCGCATGACTGAAAGAGCGTTCGTGCTGGCTCCGCTGGCGGAAATCGCACCCGGCCTGGACCACCCGGCAACCGGCAAGACCATCCGGCAGCTGCTCTGCGGCGTGGACCGCTCCGGCGTCTCGGTCTGGGAAGACCACGGCTGTTGAGGCCGGGCGCTCATTGCCAGCCTCTCAGCGGGACAGGGCCACCTCTATAAGAGTGCGAAGCATACCGGCAAGCAGGAATATCACGATGCCTATCGCCATGATCGCGTTGTAGCCAAGCAGCCAAGACGCGCGGCCTAGAATGCCCGTGCCGGGCGACGGCTCGACTCCCGAACGCCGCAGCCGCCACACCAGGTAGAACATCCACGCAGCGAGCGCCAGCTTGATTCCCAAGACGACAAACCATGCGACGCCAACCCCGTCGCCGGTCAGCCGGTCGAACATCAGGATGATGCCGCTCACCAGAAGCGCAATCACGGAGGCGTCGACAAGCTCCCGGTAGATGCCCCCAATTGGGCCCAAGAACCGGCGGGCGGCCTCAGGGTTGGCAGAGAAGTATGGCCGCAGCGCCAGTGCGAAGAATATCGAGCCGCCAACCCAGGCCACCGCTCCAACGACGTGGACCCAGCGCACCAGCCACATCAGCCATTCGATGAACGCAATCTCCCCGAACATGGGGCGATTATCTCAGGATAGACCGGCCCGCAACGGACAGGCTGCCCCCACGTGCCATGGATAGACCGCATAGGCTCGATTCGCTTGCCTGACGCCGCCCGCAGAGAAGGCGACCAAAGGAACCTGCCGCTAGCCCTCCAGGATCTTCAGGATCTGCTCGCGCAGCTGCTCTTCATCGATCAGGCCCGACCACACCCTGGCGATATTATGCTCCCGGTCCAGGAACACCGTGGTCGGGTACGAGAGCACCCTGTAGGCCACCTGCACCTTCCCGTCTGCGTCACCGATATTGGGGTAATCGACGCCAACCTCTTCCAGGAACTCACGGCCCGAGTCTTCCGTGTCCAATCCGAGTTGCTGCACGCCCAGGAAATGCAGGCCCCTGTCTTTGAATTCGTCATAGGCCGCCTGGAGGTCGGGCATCTCGGCGCGACACGGCGGGCAGGACGGAAACCAGAAGTTGATTACCACCGGCTGGCCGCCCAGTTCGGCCAAGTCGAATGTACCGTGCTCGTAGGTCTCCGCCGAGATCTGAGGTGCATCGCCGGGGATGTACGCAGCCGCCGTGGTTGCGGCCGGTGAGGCAGCGCCATCGTCGGAACGAGACTGGCCGGCCGGCGCATCGCCGCCGCACGCCATTGCCGCGACGGCCAGGGAAAAGAGCGACAGCCAAAATGCCGCGCTACCCAAAAGTCCGCCCCGTCTCCAGGGTAGGACGCGAAACACGTATCCAATGACTCCGGCCATCGCGCTCCTCATTTCCATCCGTGGGCCGTACCGACTGCCACCGGCTCTCCACGCTGATTCTCACACGTCACCGCAAGGCCGTATCTCGTCCGGCTGCCGTCTTCCACAACCTCTACGATCTTTGCCTTGGCGGTAATGCTGTCTCCGACCAAGGCCGGCGCGATGAACTTGAGATTCAACCCGCCATCACCCAGCCATGCAATGCCAAAGACATCCACCATCAGATCGACCGCGTAGCCCTGCACCATCCCGCCCGACGCTGCCCTGTCCGGCAGGCCGCAACTCCTGGCGAAATCGTCGTCCGTGTGCACGTTCTTAGACGGCCAGCCGTCGCCGGGCGGCCAGCCCCCGGAAAACTGCCACGTAGCGTAAGACGTAACCCGCCGCGGTCCGCCGGAGAACGTCTCACCCTGCTCCATCTTCCCAAGCTTCAGCACGTCTCAGAATGTCCTTGCCGCTTCACGCGCCGGGGTGGCCCCCGCCCATGAAGGTGTTGGTCGTCTTACGAGTCAGAACAGTCCGGCCCTCACCGTCGGCTACCCGCGTCTTCATTTCCTGGTAGCGCCTCCCCCGCCTTTCGTAGGTGTCCGCCACCTGCCAAGAAATAGTGAAGGTGTCTCCCACGCGGGCCGCCCTTTCGAGCGATACGTCGTCATGAGTCTGGATGGCTGCGCAGTCCGGCGGCAGCCGGAAAGACGGGCTGCGCGTCAGGTTGCTGAATACGATCAGCAGCGCAGGATGAACGATGCCAGCGCCGCCTGAAGAGACGTAGCGGGTAGCGTCGGCGCCTATCGACTGCATGATGCTCTCGTTGAATTCTGCGCTAACGTGCAGCGAGAGCGGGGCCAGCTTGTCGCCCGGCCCCAGCCTATCCGTGGTGCGTTCTGCGCTCATTCCCGCCTCACCCGGCCGGCTGCCTGTTGTCGACGAACCGGCGGAACTTGTACTCGCCCGACGCGCTTTCAAAGGCGTTCTCAGGCAGGAACTCTACGCCCGGAGTCACCTCCAGAGCGCTTGCCGATAGGACCTTAAGGCAGTCCGACGCCGCCCTTTGCGCTTCAGGCTTGCACGCAACACGCACGGTCAAAACGTCGGCCGAATAGTCAATCTCCCGCCGCGACGGCCCGACGGCCAACTGGTATTCAATCACCCCGTCGATGCCAAGCAGAGGCGACAGATCGCGGTGCAGGGCCTCCGGGTCTACGAGCGTCCCCTTCAACTTCACCAGCCGGTCGGCGCGATACGGATCGCTGACGAACCGCGGGCCAACGCGGCCGCACTGAGGGCATTCCCCGTCCTCCATGGCCACGACGTCACCGACGCGATAGCGCAGCAATACCGTGCCCCGGCGGTTCATGTGGGTAACCGCCAACATGCCCGGTTCGCCGGGCCGCGTCGGCTCGCCGCTGCTCAGGTCGAGCGTCTCAAAGAAGAACTGTGCCGGGGCCGCCGCGTGACGAGGCCCAAGCTCCGCGCACTCCATGGCAGGCGCCTGTATCTCCGTGAATCCGTAACCGTTGCTGATCGACGGCCGGCTTGCACCCACGGCCTCTAGCCGCGCCCGCATGTCTTCACGCATCCCCGGCGGGCACGGCTCACCCATCGCCATGGCCATGCGCACGCCGCTCAAGTCGCATCCCAACTCCTGCGCGCGGCATATAAAGCGGCGCACGAACGACGTTATGCCCCAAAGTATCGTGGCCCCCTGACGCTCGACTAATCGCACCGCTTCATCGAGCCGCCTGTGGACGTCGAAATCGCCGTAACTCCTGCCGGTCAGACCGGATATCAGCCGCGCTCCCAGCGCCTGCGCTCCCCAAGTGGCGCTGAGGAATCCCTGGTGCGGAGCCGAACTGAGCGGGAACAGGTTGGCTACCACGTCCGATTCCCTCACGCCCGCTATCTCAGCCCCTCTGCCAATATGTTCGATCCGCGCAAAGCGGTCATGCACGGTGTCGTAGAAAGGCGTTGGCCTACCGGTCGTGCCCGACGTGTAGATGATGTCCGCTATCGTCCTCTCCTCCAACGACAGACCGCCGAGCCTTTCCGTGTCCAGCCGGAATGACTCCGGATCCGCCACGTACTGCTCCCTGAGAGTGAGAGGCAGCTTGCGCAGGTCTTCGACCGTCTGAAAGTCCGAGGGAGTCAGGCCCAAGTTCGCGAAGATCTCCCGGTAATAAGGGTGAGCCTCCGCACACAGCCGGATCATCTTGCGAAGGCTGCAATTCCACGACTCCCGGAGCGAATCCCGCGCCCCTTCCGCACGTGAAACCCGGCCTACGTGCCGCACCATGCCCTACTCTCCCCTGAACTCCGGCTTGCGCCCCTCGCGAAACGCGGCCATGCCTTCCGCCGCGTCGGCGGTCGACATGTTCTCCGTGAAGTAGCGGCCCGCCGCACGCACCCGTTCCTCCAAGCTCATCCGCTGGCCCTCGACGGCAGCCTGCTTCATCTTGCGCATAGCCAGCGGGGCGCCCTGGCCGATGCGGGAGAGCAACTCCTCCGTGGTGGACGACAGTTCCGCAGCATCCACCACCCGGTTGACGAGGTTCAGCCTATGCGCCGTCTCCGCATCTACGAAATTCCCCGTGTACATAAACTCCAGCGCATAGTTCAGCGGAGCCTTTGTGGACATCATCGCCGGGCCGCTGATCGAACTCAGCCCGCGCCTAGCCTGCGGCCAGCCCAGCTTCGCCCTGTCACTGGCGATGCGTATGTCGCACGCGAGCGCCAGGCCCCCGCCCTGTGCAAGGCAATAACCGTCGATGACCGCAATCGTAGGCTTCCAGATCCCCGACAAGCGAACGTACAAATCCTCTATCGACCGCGACATCTCCGAATCGACGCCGCTCTCCCCCGCCTCCGCCAGGTCCAGACCGACCGAAAAGTTGCCGCCCGCGCCCGACAGGACCGCGATCCACTCGCCGGGTTCCGACTCGAAACGGTCGATGGCCGCGGCGATCCCGTCCCGCATCTCCCGGTTTATTGCGTTCAACTTGCCTGGGCGATTGAGAGTAATGCGGGCAATCTTGCCCGCAACCTCGTACAGCGCCGGCGTGGATTCAGACATAGCCGCCTTCCGTCACGTTACAAGCCACGCTGTGTCCCGGCAAAATCCCTCCTGCCTCTTCCCCCGTGGCGGGGGAAGATTGAGATGGGGGTGACCGGAGTGGTGCGCGGTACACACACGGGAGTTACTCAAAGATCTTCTCAGCGGGTTGAAAGACGTGCAGAGCGTTGACCTGCCGGAACACTGCGCCACCCGGACCGATTCTCAAGACCCGATCGGATACGGATCAACATACACAACCGCCTCGCCCGTAAGCGTTTCCTCTCCGTGCTGGTTCACGCAGCGGCAGGTCAGGCTCACGATCGGCTTGTCCTCTCTCACCTTCGTCACCTCGCAGTGCGTCGTAATCGTATCCCCTATCAGCGCCGGCTTGGTGAAGTTGACGTTCAGCCCCAGGAAGATGACGGTGTAGTCAGGCCCCGCCATCTCAACGCCCAAGACCGCGGATATGAAGCCGACGGCCATGGCGCCGTGCGCCACCCTGCCGCCAAACCGCGTGCCCGACCCGTACTCCTCCTCCATGTGAAGCGGCTGGACGTCACCGCTCAGACGCCCGTATTCGGCCACCATCTCACCGGAGATGGTCCTCGTCATCGATGCCGTCTGCCCTACGTGGAAGTGCGTCGCGACGGTGGTCAATTCAAGCGCTCCTTCGATACCCGTTTCTTCGCACTGGCGCCTACTCGCGCGGTGGCCAATTCCCGGCGACCGGCATCCGCGCAGCTATGCGCCAGTACCGGTCGGGTGAACGCGCCGCCCGGTGCAGGCGTGTAGACCTGGCCGAGGCCGCCAGCAATCATATTGCCGTCCGTCATCCCGCGCAGTCCCGGCGCATCTCTTCAAGCTGCCGCACGATGGCCGCGCCGATATTCTCGATCGGAACCCGTACCTGCTCCATCGTGTCCCTGTTGCGGATGGTGACCGCGTCGTCCTTCTCCACCGTCTCGAAGTCCACCGTGACGCAAAGGGCCGTCCCGATCTCGTCCTGCCTCCGGTAGCGCCTGCCGATGCTCTGCGTCTCGTCGTACTGGGTGCGAAAGAGTGGCCGCACTGCGTCGTACACCCGCCGGGCAGTCGGCCTAAGCTTCTCGTTGCGGGAAAGGGGAAGGACAGCCACCTCGTACGGCGCCAAGTCGGGATGGAAACGCAACACCACCCGCCGGTCCTTGCCCTCGCCCTCTGCGTCATACGCGTCGCAGAGGAAGGCGAGCGCCGAGCGGTCTGCGCCCATCGCCGGCTCCACCACGAAGGGCACGTACCGCTCCTTCCGTTCCTCGTCGAAATAGGAAATGTCCTTGCCCGACTTGTCCGCATGGGCCTTCAGGTCGTAGTCCGTCCGGTTGGATATGGTCTCCAGCTCTCCCCAGCCCCACGGGAATTCGAACTCTACGTCCGCGCTCGCCTTTGAGTAGTGCGGCAACTCGTCGGCGCCGTGCTCGCGAACCCGCAGCTTCTCCGCACGAATGCCGAGGCCCCGGTACCAGTCCACGCTGAACTGTATCCAGTAGCGGTGCAGCTCCTCGTCCTCGCCTTCCCGGCAGAAGTACTCCATCTCCATCTGCTCGAACTCACGCGTTCGATAGGTGAAGTTGCCCGGCGTAATCTCGTTGCGGAACGACTTGCCGATCTGCGCTATGCCGAACGGGAGCTTCTTGCGCGTGGTCGTCTGGACGTTCTCGAAATTCACGAAGATCCCCTGCGCCGTCTCCGGCCTCAGGTAGGTGACCGACGACTGGGTCTTCACAGGCCCCATGTTCGTCTCGAACATCAGGTTGAACTGTCGCGGGTCGGACAGCTCGCCCTCGCAATGCGGGCAGCCCTGCGACTCCAGCTCGTCCGCCCGGAAACGGCGGTGGCACAAGCCGCACTCCACCAGCGGGTCGGAGAATGAATCGACGTGGCCGCTCGCAACCCACACGTCCGGGTGCATCAGTATCGCCGCGTCCAGCCCTACGATGTCCTCCCGCTCGCGCACCATTGAACGCCACCACGCCTCCTTCACGTTCCGCTTCAGCTCGACGCCTACCGGCCCGTAGTCCCACACGCTCCCCACGCCGCCGTACACCTCGCTGCTCTGAAATATCAGCCCGCGCCGCTTGCTGAGCGAAACAAGGGTCTCCAACTCGACGTTATGCAGGTTTCTCTTGGGCAATTCGCGCAACTCCCCACGTGTGCAAGAGGCGGGGCGCCTGGCCGGCGCATACGTTTCAGTTTACAGTCGCTGGCGCTCGCCGTTCGAACCGATGCCGGAAATGCGGCCTGAACCCTCATTCTGCGTTATCCTTCCCAATGTTGCCCCACACCTAGACGACGATGGGAGGCACGGTGTCCAACCCAATGGCCCGACAACTGGAGGGCAAGGCTGCAATAGTGACCGGCGCAGGCCGAGGCATCGGCCGCGGCATCGCACTCGTCTTCGCAAGCCGCGGAGCCGCCGTCGCGGTCTGCGATATCAACGAAACCGAAGCGAGGTACGTAGCCGCAGAAATCAGGTCCAAAGGCGGCAGGGCCACCAGCGGATACGCCGACGTAACCTCGCGACAGTCCATTTCAGCCTTTGCCGACCGCGCCGTCTCCGAGTTCGGCGCCATAGACATCTGCGTCGCCAACGCAGGAGTCATAGGCGCCCCCGGCTTCATCGAGCGAAGCCAATACAACGACGAGGACTGGGAACTCACCTACGCCGTCAACCTGCGCGGGCTGGTCAACACCGCCGAGGCCATTATTCCCCACATGACGGCAAGAAAATACGGCCGCATCATCAACATCTCCTCACATGGCGGACGCGCGCCCGCAGGCGTTCGAGTCCCCGGAAGAAGCGCCACCACCAGCATGCCCTACGGCGTCTCCAAGGCAGCCGCCATCCAGTGGACGCACGCCCTGGCGATGAAGGTGGGCAGGGACAACATAAACGTAAACGTCGTCTGCCCCGGCAGGCTGTGGACGCCCATGTGGGACGCCATAGCCTCCCAGATGCGCGAGAACAACCCCAACCTCGCGGGGCTGAGCGCGCGTGAGATATTCGACCGCCAGTTCGACCTCGACGTCCCGCTCGGCAGGCCGCAAACGCCGGAGGACATAGGCCAAGCAGTGGCCTTCCTGGCCTCCGATGACGCATCCGAAATCACCGGCCAGGCGCTCAACGTCAACGGCGGCACCCGGATGAACTGAAACGCGCAACCGCGCGCATCCTTCCAGACCGAACGTCCCAGACCATTGCAGCAACAACCCGCGAAGCTCCGAACAGGACAACTCAAGTGGCGAAAGTAGTCGCAGAGGTCAGCCTCCACGTCGACAGGCCCGTGAGGGAGGTGTTTGAGTTCCTGGCGCAACCGGCCAACATGGCGCAGTGGGTCTCCGGCGTGGTGGAAGCCCAGTTCCTGCAACGGCAGAAGCCCGGACGGGGCGCCAAGTACAGCATGAAGTACAACTACGGCGGGCGGGTCAACGACCTAACGATGGAGACCACCGCCTTCGACCGCTACTCCCGCATAGCCTTCAAGACGGTCGAGGGGCCGTACCCAATCGCCGGCGTATATAGCCTCGCGCCGTCCGGCAGCGGCACGCAATACACCTACAACCAAACCGCCCTGTCCGACAGCCCCATCACCGCATTCATGTTCCTGACCATGGGCTGCATTCTGAAATTCCCCATGCGAAAACTCCTGCAGAAGGACGCGCTCAAACTCAAGGCGGCTATTGAGACCCCGGCACCGCAAGACCCGGAGGGCTGAAAAGTGACCCACCCACTTTCACAACAACTCAGCGGAAAGAGCGCATTCGTGACCGGCGGCGGGCGCGGAATAGGACGCGGCATCGCCCTCGTACTCGCCGAGCGCGGCGCGGAGGTGTTCGTCACCGACCTCGACGCCGAGGTTGCCGCAGCCGTCGCGGCAGAGGCACGCGATGCCGGAGTCCGCAGCGACAGCGCCGCGTGCGACGTTACAGACGCCGCCTCGACCGCCAAAGCCGCTTCCCAGGCGATCCAAGAACTTGGGAAACTCGACATATGCGTCGCCAACGCCGGAGTCATTGCCGCGCCCGACTTCCTCGAGAGAGACCACTACACCGACGATGACTGGGACGCCACCTTCGAGGTCAACATAAAGGGAATAGTCAACACGGCAGACGCAGTATCGGAACACATGCAGGAGAGGCGCCAGGGGCGCATCATCAACATCGCATCCCACGGCGGGCGCCAGCCAAGAGGCCCCACGCTCGGACTCGGAGAGACCATCGTCCCGTACTGGGTATCCAAGGCCGGCGCAATACAGTGGACTCACCAGCTGGCCCAGCAGATGGCGCAGTACAACGTTACCGTGAATGCCGTCTGCCCAGGCGCGCTCTGGACTCCCATGTGGGAGAAGATCGCCGCAAGCCTCAAGGTGTTGTCCCCCGAACTGGCCGGCAAAACGGCAAGAGAGGTGTTCGACGCAGCCGTCGATATGAGACAGCCCATACCAAGGCCGCAGACCCCGGAGGACATCGGGCGCGCCGTCGCCTTCCTTGCCTCCGACGACGCCTCGGAGATCACCGGGCAGGCCCTCAACGTCAACGGCGGAGCCATCATGAACTAGGCGGGACGCTCGACGGGCCTCCCGCGGCACGGAATGCAACAACTATGAACGATCGGGAACTGATGTACCTGCCCGGCTGGAAACAGCGGGAAATGGTGGTCGATGGCGAACTGTCATCCGTGGAACTCACTCGCGCCGCGCTGAGGCGCATCGGCGAGCTGGACGGCAAACTGAACGCCTTCATCACCGTTGACGAGCAGGGCGCTATCGCCGCCGCGACCGCGGCCGACGACGCGCTGGCAAACGGCGAAGAACCCGGCCTGCTGCACGGAGTGCCAATCTCCATAAAAGACCTTGAACTCACCAAGGGCCTGAAGACCACCCTCGGCTGTTCCATCTACCAAGACTGGGTGCCCGACTTCGACTCGGTCGTCGTCGAGCGCGTCCGCAAAGCCGGGGCCGTCATCCTCGGCAAGACCAACACCCCGGAGTTCGGCAACCGCGAGGAGACCTTCACCCGCTTCTTCCCCGCCGCCAACAACCCCTGGGACGTTGGCCGCACGACGGGAGGATCGAGCGGCGGAGCCGGGTCCAGCGTCGCATCCGGCATGTGCGCCCTTGCCACAGGCACCGACGGCGGCGGATCGGTACGGCTGCCCGCGGCCTTCTGCGGAATCTTCGGACACAAGCCGACGCAGGGACGAATGCCCCGCTACGGCGGAGTATCCAGGCCGGCCTACAACCCGACCTCCACCTCAGGGCCGATGACCAACACCGTCCTCGACTCCGCTCTCATGATGCAGGCCATCTGCGGGCACGACCCAAGAGACCCCGGCTCACTCCGGCAGCTCGTCCCCGACTACCTCACGGCCCTGGACGACGGCGTGAAGGGCATGAAGGTCGGCGTCAGCATGACCATGGGGTTCGCCGCCGTGGATGAGGAGGTCGAAGAGTCGGTCCGTTCCGCGGCGCAGGCATTCGAGGAACTGGGCGCCGAGGTGGCCGACGTGCCGCTGAAGCTAGACCCCGCGCCCAGGGAGTACTGGTGGACGGTCTGGACAGGCAACCAGAAGGCCATGTACGGCCACCTCGAGGAGGAACGGCGCGGCGACCTGATGGAATACACCCTGGAGATGATCGACCACGGGACCACCGTGACCGGCGCCCAGTACTCGCAGGCGCTGCGGCAGGCCGACGTGCTGCGCGTACAGATGGCGCAGTTCTTCGACGAATACGACATCCTGCTCACTCCAACAACGGCAGCCACCGCATGGCCGCACCTCAGCCCGCCAAAGACCGTCGGCAAGAGAAGCAACGAGGAGCAGTTCGCAGGCATAAGCTACGGCGCCATCCCCTTCACAATGGCCTTCAACATCGGCTGGAATCCCGCAGCATCCATACCCTGCGGTTTCGACTCCGGCGGCATGCCCATCGGACTTCACGTCGTCGGACACCTGGATGACGACGCCACCGTGCTCAGGGCCTGCGCGGCCTACGAAAAGGCGCGCCCGTGGACGACGCGACGCCCGCCCGTCTCATGAACGAGGCGGCCATCGAAACACTCCCCCGCCGGGAACGCAAACCGTGAGCAAGTCGTTCGACGTTGCAGTAATCGGCGGCGGCGTGATGGGATGCGCCGCGCTCCACTACCTGGCAAAACTCGGAGTGACGCGCACCGTCCTGCTGGAACGCGACACACTGGCCGCAGGCTCCACAGGCCGCTCGCTGGCCCTACTGAGAATGCACTACTCGAACGAGGTCACCACCCGCATGGCCTGGTGGAGCCGTCAAGTCATCGCCGACTTCGAGGAAGAGACCGGACATCCCGGCGGGTTCGTACAGACCGGCTACCTCTTCCTTGCAGGACAGGGCCAGGAACAGGCCATGCGGCGAAACGTCGAACTGGGCCAAAGCCTGGGAGTGGACGAAGAGCTCCTAACTCCCGATGAGGCCGCAAGCCGCTGGCCGGAAATCAACTTCGACGACATGGCCGCAGTCGCATACGAGCCGCTGTCCGGGTACGCCGACTCATCGGGCGTCACGTCCGGTTTCGCACAGTCGGCGCGCGCGGCCGGCGCACAGGTCCGCCTCGGCGCCAACGTCACAGGCATCACGACGAAGTCCGGCAGGGCCGTCGAGATCGAACTCGACGGAGAGACGGTGCCCTGCGGAGCCGCGCTCATCGCAGCCGGGCCGTGGACAACGGAACTGCTGGAATCTCTAGGCGCCCCACTGCCCCTCAGCTGGGTGCGACACCAGATAATCAGGCTCCACAGGCCGATGGACGCCTTGCCGAACCATCCCGCAATCGGCGACCTGCCAGGAGGAACCTCGGTTCGTCCCGACTCCGGCGACACCACGCTGATGGGCGCAAGGTCCGACCCAACCGACAGGGACCCCTACAAGCAGACGCCCGACACCGACGCAGTCATGGAGGCGATGGTAAGCCTCACAGCGCGCATACCGGCCATGGAAGAGGCCGGCTGGGACGGCGGATGGGCAGGACTCTTCACCGTCACACCCGACTGGCACCCCGTTCTCGACCGGGTCCCAGGCTACGAGAACCTCTACGTCGCGTGCGGCTTCTCCGGCCACGGCTTCAAGCTCTCCCCCGCAATCGGCAGAGCCATGGCCGAACTCATCGCACAAGGCCGCTCCGGTTCGATAGACATTTCCCAACTCCGCTTCACCCGCTTCGCCGAAGGAAACCTCATCCGGTCAGCCTACGGCGCCAGCGTCTTCGCCTAGCGGGCCAGCGAGGCGCAGCCGGCTCCGCCGTTTGCCAAAATCCAACGCTAGATGGTCGGCGGCTATATACTCCCACGGCAGTTGCACACCCATCCCGGCCAGCAAGAAGCCCCTAAGTGTCCCAAGACAACATGGCCGCCGTGCCCGTCAAAGCATCACCGGAGCAGCTCGGCCTCGCGGCCCTGAAAAGGCGGACGGTCCAAAACGGTGTCGCCACCAATGACCTCGTCCTTAGCGCATACAGCGCGAGCAACGACGTGGTATTTCCAAAGATCCTTGACCGTACGTAAAACCCGGCAGCGTTGTGGCAGACGTGACTTATGGCAGGGGTGTATTTTGGAATAACGTGCCGAAGGGTAAGTTCAAACTGCTGCCAACGGACATAGAAGGTGGAGTAGATTGCCGGGATCTACCCTACAATGACGGCGAGATCGACTGCGTCGTGCTCAATCCGCCCTACATGCACTCGCCCGGCGGCGCTGCACATTCGACCCACACTGCGTTCGAAAGCAGGTACAGGAACAACGGCGTAGGAAACCAAACGCGCAGCCAATACCATGAAGCCGTGCTGGAACTGTACGTGGAAGCCGGTAAAGAAGCTTATCGAGTCTTGAGAGACCGCGGCGTCTTCATAGTGAAGTGCCAAGACGAAGTCTGCTCTAACCGGCAGCGGTTCACGCATGTTGAAATCATGCAAGAATACGAACGCATAGGCTTCATCGCAGAAGACCTGTTGATAGTCATGAGAAACAACCGGCCCGGAGTCAGCCGCGCCGTGCGCCAAGTACACGCAAGAAAGAACCACTCCTACTTCCTAGTATTCTGGAAACAAGGCCAGACCGCGTCAATCTGGAATTTTGCACTATAAATCCAGTAGAAATAATGCGCGCAGTCAGGAAGGCGTATCTATAGCCCACCCCCACAACTCATAAAAGTGGTTCAACGGCCCGTTGCCCTGCCCGACCGGAAACGCGGCTCCTATAGCCCCCGTCACGTACCTCTTCGCTTTCCCGACGGCCTCCTGCACCGTCAGACCGTGCGCCAGCCCGACCGCTATGGCCGACCCGAACGTGCAGCCCGTGCCATGCGTACTCGTCGTGTCGACGCGAGGGGCCGAGTACTCCGTAAATCCGTCGCCGTCGTACAGCAGGTCCACGCTGTCCGGTGACTCCGTTATGTGCCCACCCTTCACGACGACGTAGCGGGGCCCAAGCGAGTGAATCGCCCGCGCAGCCTCTTCCATCTCCGCCTTGGACGTAACTGGCCGCCCCGTCAAAACCTCCGCCTCGAACGTATTGGGAGTCACCACCGTCGCAACCGGGATCAACTCGCCTTTCACCGCCTCCACGGCGCTGTCCTGCAACAACCGCGCGCCCGTGGCGGCCACCATCACCGGGTCCACCACGAGCCGGTCGAAGCCGTGTTGCCGGGCCTTGGCCGCCGCCAGACCGACGATCTCCGGGCTGGAAAGCATCCCCGTCTTCACCGCGTCCACGCCTATGTCCTCCACGACGGCGTCGATCTGCGCCCCGATCACATCCAGATCGATCTCCTGCACCGCCGTCACCCCCACCGTGTTCTGCGCTGTGATCGCAGTGACCGCCGACGTGCCGAACGCGCCCAGCGCGGCAAACGTCTTCAGGTCGGCCTGTATGCCCGCGCCGCCGCCGGAGTCGGAGCCGGCGATGGTCAGCAACTTTGGCGGAGCCGCTCGGATCATGGCCATTCCTCTCCGCGATAGGCCATTTCCCAGAAGGCCGCCTCGTACCTTGCGACCTGGTTGAAGATGACCTGCAGCCCCGGCAACTCGCCTGGGCTGGCGCCGTTGACTTGGGATTCGAGCGACCGGACGAACGGCCCCAGCGCCTCGTCCGCATGGATGTCTATCCACTCCTGGTACAGCCCGCCCAGCGGGTGGCCGCTATCGGCAGGCCGCGCATTCTCGGCCGTCAGCCGGTCCGCCCAATCGAGGTAGACGCCCTCCACGACGTACATCGCGCAGCACATCTCCCTGAACGTGCCTGAGTAGGCCAGCGCAGTCAGGTAGTTGCCAAACGCCGACGTGGTGGGCAGCGGCTCCGCGTTCCGGAACTCCTCATCGGGCGTACCCATCGCCTCGAAAGCCCTGAGAAAGAGGTTGTCCTCGGCCCCAAGCAGGTTCGACAGAAACTCGCCGAACGGGCGCGCAGACGCGACGTCCGGCGCCTTGGCGGTCAACAGGCCGGCCACCTTGGCCAGCTCACCCACGAACAGGTAGTCCTGCACGAAGTAACGCCGGAACTTCTCGACCGGCAGCGTACCGGCCCCCAGCTCCTCGATGAACGGGTGTACCGTAGCCCTGTGCCACAACGCACAAGACTCGCCTCTCAGACGCTCAATCGGTTTCAATCTTCCCGGCTCCTTGAGTATTACGGCGCCATTGTGCACTATCGGTTCAGCATACCGCAGCGCGCCGGCAGCGCTTCCGCAAATCGGCCCGCTTGCCATCTGGGAGAAAACACATGGACAACGCCCTGCACAACGTTCGCGCCCTGGTCTTCGACGTGTTCGGGACGGTGGTCGACTGGCGGTCGTCCGTCATCGACGAACTGGCCCAGCTGGGAAATTCAAAGGGCCTTGACCGCGACTGGCCCCGGTTCGCCGACGCATGGAGAAAAGACTACGGAGAGAGAACGCGCCGAATCAACGACGGCCTGGACGAGTGGATGCTCGTCGACGAAATCCACAGGCGCAAACTCGACAGCCTTCTCGAGGAGTTCAACGTATCCGGCCTCACCTGCGCAGAGGTCGATCGCCTCAGCCAAGTCTGGCACAGGCTGCGCCCATGGCCGGATTCCGTCGCGGGGCTGACCAGACTCAAGTCCGGCTACGTCATCGCCACTCTCTCCAACGGAAACGTGGGCCTGCTCGTCAACATGGCCAAGTTCGGCGGACTGCCGTGGGACTGCATACTCTCCTCGCAACTGTTCGGCAAGTACAAGCCACACCCCTCCGTCTACCAAGGCGCAGCCCGGCTGCTCGGTCTCCGGCCGGAGCAGGTCGCGCTGGTAGCCGCACACACCGGCGACCTGGAAGGAGCGCGTGCCGCCGGACTGCGAACGATCTTGGTCCCCCGGCCTGACGAATACGGGCCCGGAAAAGACGCCGGACCCGGCGTCGCTGACCGGCCATTCGATCTTGTGGCCGCCAGCTTCGTAGACCTCGCCAATACCTTGACAGCCTGACGGCCCATTCCGGCCATCCAGTACTCATTCGCCCAGAGAGGCTAGAATCTCCGTACGAGAAGCAGGCCCCGCGCCAACCGCAGGAGAAATCGCGATGTTGCCCTCACTGCCAGGAGAAGGAAGAGTCCCGTACATACCTCCGCCGCCCAGGGAGCCCACCTACAGCGGCAGGATCGTCGTTCCCAACGAGGACGGAATCGTCGACGAGACCTCATACGGCAAGTTCGTTCGCCTGCTGTGCGAGGAGACGACCGGAGACGAGCGCTTCACCGTCGGAGAACGCATCTACGACCCCGGCGCCGAAACCGAACCCGCAAAGACCGATAGCGAAGCAGTGCACATCCTCGAGGGCGAGGGCGTCCTGAGAGTCTGGCTCGACCAGTCACCCGGACGCGCCATGGAAATTCCCTTGCAACCCGGCCTCGAGGTGGTCATTACCGAGCAGACCCGCCACCAGTGGCTAAACACGGGCGACAAGCCCATGCTCGCCGTCGTCACCATCTGCCACGAGCCTTTCCCCGCCTACCCCCACCACTACCCCGCAATCTTCGAACCCGGAAAGGGCAACCAGATACACCAGCACGACAACCGCGTAGAGGCCTTCTACGTCATCTCAGGCCCAGGCGCCATGGTCATCGCAGACCAGAAAAACGAGACGGTCCGGGAACTGGTAGTGCCGCCCAGGGGCGTCGGATACAAGCCCTCGCACATCTACCACCGACAGTTCAACCACGAGCCCGACGGCGACGAACTGTGCTACTGGATCCACAGCATGGTCGTCTTCACCCACCGCGGCAGCCGCATGCCCCAGCTCCACGTACGCCAGCACGGCCTGGACGGCAAAACCCCCATCTGGGAAAGAGAAGACGCCCGAATGTAGCCCCCGGCCTTTCCTCCCACCCCAACCGAGCGCCGCAGGGGCGTCTTCCCCGCAGGGGATGGGACCGTAGGGGCGTCCCTTGTGGGCGCCTGGCGGGGGGAATCCCCCACGCCTCTCCCCCGGCCCTACTCCATCCCCAGCAGCCGGCGCGCATTGCCGCCGAATATCGCCGTCATCTGCTCCTGGCTGAGACCGAGCTCACGGCAGTCCCGGATCTGGTCCTCGTAGTACCGGATGGAGAACCCACGCGGGAACCAGCTCGAGTCGCTGCCGTACACGATGCGCTCCGCTCCCGCCGTCTCGACGTACTTGCGGAACAGTATCTTGGTCGTCAACTCCTCCGGCATCCAGCGCATCCACTGGTTGGAGCCGGACGTGTCCACGTACACGTTGCCGCACGACCACATGAGGTGCAGCAACTCCCGCACGTAGCCACAGCCGAAGTGCGGCAGCACGAACGGAATGGTCGCAAAGTCCCGCGCCACGTTGTGCAATATCAGCGGATTCATGTTCACGTGGTGCGCCACGCCGCCGCCGCCGCCAAGAATGCCAAAGTGGATCAGCAGCGGTATGCCCAGCTCCTCAGCGGCCTCCCAGGTCGGATAGCCGGACGGGTGGTCGATCGGCCTGTCGAGGGCCGGCGCTATCAGCTTGTAGCCCTTCAGTCCCAGCTCATTAACGGCCCGGCGAAGCTCGTCAGCCGCATCGTCGGCAAACGGATTGTGATGCGCAAAACCGATGAACTTGTCCGGGTACCAGCTCACGATCTCGGCCAGCTTGTCGTTGCCCCCGCCGGTCACCCAGACGATCCGCTCAAGCTCGTACTTATCAACCTCCGCAGCCCAGCGATCAGCCTGCTCGCGCTCTGACGACTCATGCGTCTCCGGCGGATCGAAGCAGTGCGCCAAACGCCACTCCGCACGCAGATCGGTGGCGTACTTCCTGACCGCCTCCTCCGACTTCTTGGAACGCCTGAACTCTCCCGAACCCGTCGTTACCGGCCCTTCCGGCCTGCTTGCCCCTCCTCTGCCGCCAGCCATCGCCCCCCAATTCATAGCCACCGGAAAATGGCAGTGGAAGTCGATCACCTTGAATCCCTGGTCGATCATCTGCGAATCTCCCATCCTTTGTTGCTCACGGTTGCGCCCAAGTCTACCAGCGGGCGGGGCGCGCAAAGACCCGCACGAGGCAGGGCAGCCGGGCAACAGCCGATCATGCCCACTTCACGCGCCGCGCCCGGCGCGAGACAATGGGCGCACCCAAGACGCAGCCCCACGGGAGGCCCGATCATGCGCAGCACAGCCGTCATACTTCACGAGCAGGGAAAATCACCGTCTATAGAGGAGATCGAAGTACTATCGCCGGAACACGGCGAGGTGATGGTGCGCGTGGCCGCCACCGGGGTATGCCACAGCGACTACAACCTGGTGGACGGCTTCCGATACGTCCCCAATCTGCCGATGGTCATGGGACATGAAGCGTCCGGCGTAGTCGAGCAGGTCGGCCCCGGCGTCCACGCATTCGCGCCGGGAGACCCGGTGGTCTTCGCCATCCGGCCCAGCTGCGGGACGTGCGAATACTGCTCCGCCGGAAAGTTCAACCTCTGCATTGCCGACACCCTGCAATCGCCGGAAAGCGTGTCCCGAATGAGAAGCCAGGGGCAACTCCTATACCACGGCAGCGCCACCTTTTCGCAATACACCGTGGTCAACGAAAACACCCTCGTGAAAGTCCGGGACGACATCCCCATTGAGAAGCTCGGCCTCGTGGGCTGCGCCGTCATAACCGGAGTCGGCGCCGTCGTGAACCGCGCAAAGGTCGAACCGGGATCGCGAGTCGCCGTATGGGGCTGCGGCGGAGTCGGGCTGAACGTCGTCCAAGGCTGCGTCATCGCAGGCGCATCGCAGATCATCGCAGTAGACCTCGCCCCCAACAAGCTCGAATACGCCCGCAAGTTCGGCGCAACCCACGCCGTCAACGCTGCCGAAGAAGACGCGGCTGACCGCGTAATCGAACTGACCGGAGGCGGCTCCGACTACGCATTCGAGGCCATAGGCAGTCCGGTCACCACCCAGCAGGCGTTCAACTCGCTAAGGCCCGGAGGCACGTGCGTCACCATGGGCGCACCCCCGGAAGAGGGAATAGTCGAAGTGCCCATGCGACCGCTGTTCCAGGACCGCACCCTCATGGGCTGCAGCGCAGGCTCCGCCAGCCCGCGCGTCGACTTCGACTGGCTGATCGAGCTCTACCGCAACGGCAGGCTAAAGCTCGACGAGCTAACCACCCGCCAAAGGCCCCTACACGAGGTCAACCACGCCTTTGCAGACATGGCCGCCAACAAAGTAGCCCGCACCATCCTAATCCCCTAACCCCAAACACCCCACACCCCCCTTCCGCCATTCCCGTGAAAACGGGAACCGTAGGGGCGATCCCTTGTGGGCGCCTGGCGGGGCCCGGCGGGGGGAATTACCGCCCACCACCACGCGCGACGCCACCAACGCGCCGTCATTCCCGGCCCTCTTTTCCGTCTTTCCCGTGAAAACGGGAATCCACGGCTGGGCCAGCAGCACACGCCAACTATGTCTTGGCCGGAGGCTTCCCTGCCTTCTTTAGCTTCTCGTTCAATTCCGCCAGCCGCTTTCTGCTAGCCTCCGGCTTGACGTAGTAATGGTCGAACAGGCCCGCGATTATCTCAAGACACCACTCAGCCTCCTGCGGCTCTACGTCAATGATCTGTAGACTGGTTATATCTGTAACAGGATGAGCAGAAAAGTTTCCAAAGTTACGAATAGCGTCAATATTCTCTGAAAGGTGCGAGGGCAACTCTGTGTCATCTAGCACAGCGTCAATCTGTTGAGCCAGACTACCCTTGGAATACCCTTGTTCTATAAGTACCGCCTGTAACAAACGGCGGGAAAGGGCTGCTGACGCCTTTGGGCTGATGTGCAATACTTGGTAAGATTCTATGTAATCAGCATTGAATTCTTCAGGTACAGTATCACCTACCGGAGCTGGACGTGCAGAACTGGGATAAATTAACCTTCTTTCTATTTTACTATCAAATCCATATTCGTCTGTTATCTCTACAAGGCGAACTATTGGTTCTTCACATGTTGGACATGTTAAAGCTTCAACTGTCCATGCGTGAGGCACAATTTGGGGATCTGTTATCTCCAATTCATCCCACTCATCATCATCGTGGAATGCAACGGAACAGTGTGGGCATATCATATCGCCATCTCCTCAGCAGTTTCCCACTGGCCGCCGATTCTTGCACTAAACGAGCCAGCCTAATTGATTTTGTTTTGAGATCCGCCTGTCAATGGCAGGACCTTGACGCCAATAGCACGCTGCCGTTGATCTGCTCAGTCGCGCAAGTGCAGGACAGTCTCAACTACCCGGATCTCTATTCCACCCCAAAAACTAGCCTAGCACAACCTCCCCGCTTGCCTGGCCTCCGTGACACTCCGCCAGCGAGACTCTACTCGTCCCGGCGTACGATCCGGCCAATCCGCTTCACGTCGAGTCCGCCGCTAAGGGGGCAGCGGCAGGCCCGCGAAGTTGGACCGCCGCCCCACTGAGCGGTGTACACCGGACATGCGTATCCTCCACTAAGCCCGCAGCGTTCGGGAAGAAGAGATGCCACCCAAATCAAATAACAGTGTAGGCGGAAAGGCTCAGATGGCTCCAAAAGTCCGGCCCGCCAAGCAAGTGCAGGCGCGAGATGGAAGCGGTCCAAAAGCGTCGCCTGCCAAGGCTTCGGTCTCACACAAGCCGCCGGGAAATCAGTATAAGAAGAAGCCCTGACCGCCCCGTCCAACCTTTCGGCGCGACATTCTCACCGCAGCATTAAGGTCAGAGTACGCTGGAGGATCCGCCATGACATCCAATTCAAACCCCAACATAGGCGGAAAAGCCAGGATGGCCCCGAAAGTCGCCCCGCCCAAGGCTACCGCCTCGCGCAAGCCGCCAAGACGTAAAGCCGAGAAGAAGTCCTGAACGGTCCGTCCCACCGCATCTGAGCGGCGTGCAGCGCATCTGTCATTCTTCACTCCGTTGCGCTACGTTCCGAATAACAGTCGTCGGATGCCGGAGGTGGGCAGGCTAAATCATTCTGAGTTGTTCAGTGTGGGGTTCCAGGATTTTGAATCCAACCATGCTTTCGTACTTGACTAGGGCCGCGTCGTAAGTCTGAAACTCATCTACCTCACATCCTACAGACGAAAGCCACTGAGCGGTACCCAAGTGAATAGCATCGGCAGGCTTCAGGCTCCAACCTTTGGTAAGTGCATCGCGTATAAGTCCTCTCGCGACCTTCGCGATATCGCTATGATACTCAACGGATGTCACGGTTCCTGGATCAGCCCATAGACTGTCGATCTTCCGTTCGATTGCCGTATCAAGCTGCTGTTTCTGCTGCTCGGTTGCGCCAAATGCAACTTCAGTGTGTGAAAATGTGGATGCGTAGATACTGACGTTACTGCCGCCACGTGCACTCTCCTCTAGGAATTCGCTCAAAACCGGCAAACGCTCCTGCATACCATTGACATACGATAGGAAACAGTTTGAGTCCCAATATATGTTCTTAAGGCTACCAGGCATCCCGCAGCTCCCGGATCACCTGCTCAGGCAGTTTCTGGCCTTCCTCCCAGGGAACGGCGCCCCTGGCGTTTCGATACGATCCAGGCTCGACCTCGCCAAGTGGAGTGATTTTCAAAATCTGTCTGATGGACATCGGCCTGCCCGTCAGAGCCTGCCTTGAGATAGTGCCGGTCACCTCTACCCGCCTGCCCCAAATCTCACGCATGGATTCCTCTTGGTCCGGCTGCAGGTAGCACGCAACCGCTTTGTCGAACACCGCGTCGAACAGGTTGAACCTCAGCCCGGACCGGTTGCTCAAGGTCTGCACCCTACCGTTAATTGATCCAATGCTGGTAGAAGGTGGCGGCACATGAATGGCAGAGCCGTTACCATATATCAGGTGGTCAACGTCAGGCGTTTCAAATCGAACATACTCTACAGTTTCAGCCAGATTGCCGATTCTCTGAGCGGCTTTACTTACTTTACCGTTGTACTGCCACTCTCCATGTTTCGACAGTTCTTCCTTCTTCGCCAAGGCGTATCCAACATTTCCGTAAAGTTCTACTATGTCTTCCACGTCTACCATATTCTCAGCTTCACCGCGAAATGTTGCGATCGCGCTTCCGGGCTGCAGGTCGTCAATAACCCACGTAACCTTCAAGTCCTTGGGTGTCAAAGCGTTTATAAGACCTCGGAAGGCGTTGATGCCCTCGGAGAATTCCTCCAGTCCAACTCGCCCGCCAAGTTCAAAAGTCAGTGTATTCTTGGCCATTTCCGTCTCCCTGCAAGTCTGCCGTCACTTGCGGAAATGACATGTGAAACTTTGCGTAGGCACTCTAGCAACATCACCGGTTAGCGTCAACGGATTGCCTCGGTAATGCCGGTACCCACATTCAGGTCGCGCGCCTGCTCGATGCCCAGTTCCAAGAGGCAGCGAAGACTCATCCGACCTCCACTAACTACCCCCTCCCGTCCCCGGCGCGCCGCGACCGCCCAGGGACGCGATGACGATCATCGCGGCTGCGCTCACTGTGGCTGCTGCGATGAAGGTTATGCGGGCGCCCTCGACGAACGCATGGCGCGCCGTGCCGGTAGCGTCGGATGAGATGGCCTCCAGGTCGCCGGACGCGCCGCGGGACAGCATTACCGCCGTGATGATCGCCGTCGTGGCCGCCACCGCCGCCACCTGCGACGTGTTGCGCACGACGTTCATGAAGGCCGCCGCCGGGCCGTAGGAAGAGTCGTCCATGGCGGACAGCGTGATGGCCGACACGGGCGTGATCCACACGCCGAATCCGAGGCCGGCAACGGCGTTTGCAAGCATGACGTATGCCAGCGGCGCTTCGATCCAGAAGAGCGCGAACATAGCGTTTCCCAGCGCGCCAAACCCGAGCCCCAGCGTCGCGTAGCGCACACGCGCCCGGTCGAACCTGCCGCCCAGCAGCGTCGCCGACAGTATCGCCGCCACAGACGCGGCGGCAAATACCAGCCCCACGTCGCCGGCCGAACGGCCCTGTACGTCCTGCACTATGAACGGCAAAACGAAAAACGTCGTCGATCCACCCAGGAAACCCAGGCCGCGGACGATGATGGCCGATGCGAAGATGCGGTTCCTGAAGTGAGCCAGGTCGAAGAGCGGGTGTTCCTGGCGGCGCTCCCACCAGACGAACAACGCCAGAGACGCCGCGCCGGCGCCTGCCAGGCCCAGGATGGCCGCAGAGGTCCATCCGAGCCTGTTTCCCTCGTTCATCGCAACTATCACCAGGCATATGCCCACGGCGATCAAGACCGAACCCGCCCAGTCGAAGCGGGCGCCTTCAACCACCTTCTTGGGGCCTATGCGGGACTCCGCAAGAACGATCCACGAGGCTGCAAATCCCGGAATCGAAATTACCGCCATCACCACGTATGCCGCACGCCATCCGGCCAGCGACACCACCGCGCCGCCCAGCACGGGGCCCACGATCATTCCGAGCGCGGTTACCGCCATCGCGGCCCCCAAGGCCCGGCTGCGCTCCTTGTCGGGAAACACCACCGCCACTATCGAGAGCATCTGCGTGAATACGATAGCCACGCCGGCCGAGGAGACCATCCTGGAAAAAACCAGTACCGGAACATTTGGCGCTACCGCTGCCAAGACGCCTCCCGCGCCGAGCATCGCCAGGCCGATCAACTGCATCCGCTTCCTACCCGTCAGGTCGGCCAAGCGGCCCATGGGAAGCAGCATGGCGCTGATGGTCAGCGAGCCGGCCAGGGGAATCCAAGCGGCGCCGGTCAGGGACATGCCAAAGTCGGACGCGATCGTCGGCAGGGCCACGCTGGTAAAGACCCAGTCCATGCCGCCAATGACGTTCGCCAAGCCGAGAACCCAGAAGATGAGCCAAGGCCGGAAGCGCGCCGCTTTGGCCGGCGAAGCGCTTCCCGCAACCAGGTCCGCATCCGCCGGGCGCGAAGTGTGGGTTCCGCCGGATATGTCAGGCTCACTCATCGGCCTATCGCAGGGGCGCCGGGGTGTAAACGGTAGTCCTATTGTCTAGCGTGCGAGCAGGCTCGGAGAAGCTGCCCTCAGCGTGCAATGAGTTCACTTGCCGTGCCGGCGAAGCATGGTTCAAGGGCCAAAACAGCCTAGACGCCGCCCTGCTGCGGCCCTGAATCTCCAGAGTCAGGCTTGCGGGAAACATCCTCCAGGAACTGCTCTATGGCCGGAGACAGCTCCACCCGGCTCTGCTCTTCCGGCGATTCATCCCGCTGGTCGTATTCGCTCTCGAATCTCTTAACCAGTTCCCGCAGCTGCGGATTGTTGGTCATCGCCCTGGCAACCTGCCGGTACTGCCGGTCGCCCATCTCAGCTTCCGGGACGGTCTGCCGGAAACCGTACTGGGAACCCAGGGCCTTCAGGAGGCGCGCAGCCCCGGCGTAGTCGTCATCGAGCTTCAGGTAGAGAGGCAGGTGTACGATCAGGCTCAGCGTCTCCAATCCGATTTCACGCCTCGCCCGGTCGGTCAGCTGGCTGGCGAGACTGGTCGGGCCCTGGTAGCTGCTGCGGCTAACGCGGACGCCGGCGAAGTCTTTCGGCGGCGTCCAGCCCCTGGCGGAGCCGGTCACGCGGAGCGGTCGAGAGTGGGGCACCGAGTCGTACATGCCGCCGATCAGTATGTAGCGGGACACTCCCAGTTCCCTCAGCATGGCCAGGACGCTGTCATTGAAGTCCTCGGCGTTCATATGGGGCTCCATCATCTGGAGCAGCAGAAAGTCCGGTCCGCCCGGCGAGTGTCCCACCAGCGCCCTGGTGTTTGGCACGCGTACGACGCGACGGTTCTTGACGAACTTGATCTCAGGCCGGTAGCGCGTGTAGTCGTAGAAGCGGCTGGGGCGCACGAGACGTCCGATCTCTCGCGCCGCCGTGAGCTTCGCCAGGCGGCCCAGCGCAATGGCCCCCACGTTGCCAACGTTCACCCAGGGCCGCAGCATCGCGATGCAGTGCGGGTTACGCAACGGCGGGTCAGGCCGGTCTATTTCAAAGTCGCCAATCAGCACCGGTCGCGCTCCGGTCTTGCCTAACGGATGGACGTGGCCTCCGTCATCTTATTATCCCCGACTGTCAAATTGCCCGCGCTCTACGTGACGCTGCCTCTCAACCCGTTCCCGCCGCACAAGAAACACTGGGTCGGGACCCCAGAACCCTCGACGTATGAAGGCTGCCACAACGGGATTATACTTTTATGGAAGCGCGCCGACGCGCCGCACAGCCCGGCAGTCCAACTTCACGCCCCCGATTCACCCTTCAACGCCACCAGCTTCCCATGCCCGATAGCCTGACCGTCAAAGTCCCTGCAACGACCGCAAACATGGGCCCCGGCTTCGATTCGCTCGGCATGGCGCTAGATCTGTGGAACGAGGTGACCGTCGCTCCGGGTGATTTCGCCGTCTATGTGGAGGGTGAGGGCGCCGGCGAACTTCCGCTCGACGAATCCAACCTCGTGGTGACCGCTATCCACACCGCCCTTCGCCACGCCGGCGAGAATGTTCCCGACCTGACGATACACTGCAACAACGCCATACCCCTTCGCAGGGGACTAGGGAGCAGCTCCGGGGCAGCCGTTGCCGGCTTGATGACGGGTCTGGCCATCGCCGGACGCGAACCCGATCCCGCGCTGCTCCTCGAACTTGCCGCCAAGTTGGAAGGCCATCCCGACAACGCCGCGCCGGCCGTCTACGGGGGATGCTGCATCACGGTGCGCGGGCCGGATGGCTGGATCGTAGACCAAGCCCCACTTCCCAATAACCTGCACGCAGTGACGTTCATGCCGGACGTAGAGACCGAGACCACCGAGGCCAGGGCCATCCTGCCCGATATGGTCAGCCGCAAAGACGCCGTGTTCAATCTCGGCAGGACCGCCCTGCTAGTCAACGCCCTAGGCACGGGCCGGCTCGACCTGCTCAGGCACGCCACGGAGGACCGACTGCACCAACCCCAGCGCGGCAGCGTCTTCCCCGCAATGAAGAACATCATCCGCGGTGCGCTAAACGGCGGCGCGCACGGCGCATTCCTCTCAGGCTCCGGCCCTTCCGTCATAGCGCTGACAACCGGGCGCGAGATGACCGTCCTGTATGAAATGACCGAGGCAGCGCGCATGTCCGGCGTGTCCGGAAGAGGCAAAGTCCTACGCCCAGCCGCCTCCGGAGCCGTCATACTGTAACCATGAGCCGCAATCCGGTCATAGTGCAGAAGTTCGGCGGCAGTTCGCTCGCCGGCCCTGATCTGATACGCAAAGTAGCCGAACGAATTTGCAGGCGCAGGCAGGCGGGAGCCGACCTCGTCGTCGTCGTCTCCGCAATGGGCGACACCACCGATGAACTGGTGCGCCTGGCCGGTGAAGCCGCCGGAGCCGGCAGTTCCCCACCGCCTCGCGAGGTCGATACCCTCCTATCCACCGGCGAGCTGGTTAGCGCCACGCTGATGGCCATCGCCATACAGTCGATGGGCCAGGACGTGGTCAGCCTGTCGGGAATCCAAGCCGGCATCAGGACCGAGGCGACCTACGGATCGGCCCGAATATCCTCCATAGACCCGGCCCGGCTGCGGACGGAACTGCAAGCCGGAAAGATCCTGATCGTCGCCGGGTTCCAGGGCGTTACCGAACTGGGCGACGTCACCACGCTTGGACGCGGCGGATCAGACACCACGGCCGTGGCCCTTGCCGCCGCGCTGCAAGCCGAACGCTGCGAGATATACACCGACGTCGACGGCATCTACACCTCCGACCCACGCCTGGTGCCTCGGGCCCGCAAGCTGGGTGAAATCGGATACGAAGAGATGCTTGAGATGGCCATGCTGGGCGCGAAAATGAACCCGCGCTCCATTGAACTAGGCGCCGTCTACAAGGTGCCCATACTCGTGGCATCATCATTCAACGACGCACCAGGAACACTCATTCACGGAGGCGAGCCTACAGTGGAAGTCCGCAGAGCCGTTACCGGAGTGCCGGTCGATAGGAACGTGGCGAAAATCACAGTGCGCGGCGTGAAGGACCGCCCCGGCGTGGCGGCCGGCCTGTTCCAACCCCTCGCCGACGCCGGCATTAGCGTGGACGTAATCGTGCAGAACGCCAGCGCAGACGGCCTAACCGACATGACCTTCACCGTGGCGCGCGCAGACATGCAAAGGTCGCTCGAAATCGCCAGGAACCAGAGCGCGGTGGAATCGTCGGAAGTGACCGGCGATGCCGAACTGGCCAAGGTGAGCGTCGTGGGCACCGGAATGCAGAACACGCCGGGCTACGCCTCCCGCATGTTCCAAGCTCTCGCAGCCGCCGGCGTCAACATAGAGATGATCACAACGTCGGAGATTCGCATCACCTGCATAGTCCGAAAAGACCAGGCGGATACTGCGGCGCAGGCCCTGCACACGGCATTCGAACTGGACGAGGCCGCGGGCTGATACGGCAGTCCGCACGGCGCGCATCAAGTTGACCACTCCCTTCCTATCCGTAATCGTCCCGGCCTACAACGAGGAGGCGGGAATAGACGAAACGATCACCCGTCTCGTTGACTTCCTCGGCAGCCGCGAGCGCGACTGGGAGCTGATCGTCGTCAACGACGGCAGCGAGGACGGTACTGCGTCCCTGGTATCGGCGCGAGCCGAGGGCGATAAGCGCATCCGCTTGATCGACGCACCGCACCGCGGCAAGGGCGCCGCCGTACGGCGTGGCATGATGGAGGCCAGCGGGCAGTACAGGTTCTTCTGCGACTCCGATCTTTCCATGCCGCCGGAGCACATAGAGCGCTTCTTCGACAACGACGCCGGCGGAACGCCCCGCTTCGACGTAACGATCGGCTCCAGGGAGGCCCCAGGCGCGAGACGCATCGGCGAGCCCTGGCGCAGGCACTTCTACGGCAGGATGTTCAACTGGCTGGTACGCGCCACCGCAGTGAGGGGCATACACGACACCCAATGCGGCTTCAAGATGTTCAGCGCAGAAGCGGCACAGGCCGTCTTCCGGCTACAGAGGCTGGACGGCTGGGCGTTCGACGTGGAGCTGCTGTTCCTGGCGCGCAAGGCCGGGTTCAGCGTCGGAGAAGCCCCCATAGACTGGCGGTACGACCCCGACAGCCGCGTCAGCCTGCTGAAAGGCGGATTTGCCTTCCTCGATGTCCTAAGAGTCAGGTTGAACGACATCCTCGGCAAATACCCTCAACAGCGGTGACCGTCACAACCCTGCGCCATGAGTAGCCCGCAAACTCCCGAACAAGTCGCTGAACGCCCCCGCGTCGTCATCGTCGTACCGACCTACAACGAGGCGGAGAACCTGCCGGTCCTTTTCGAGCGGCTCTCCAGCCTGCACATCGACGGCATGAGGATATTGGTCGTGGACGACAACTCGCCCGACGGCACCGGAGATATCGCCGACCGCCTAGCGGAAAGTCACCCCGGCGCCATAGAGGTCTTGCACAGACCCGGCAAGATGGGCCTCGGACGCGCCTACGTCCACGGATTCACCCGCGCCATCGAACTCAAACCCGACGCCATAGTCCAGATGGACGCCGACATGTCCCACCCGCCTGAGCGCCTTCCCCAAATGATCGAAATGCTCAAGGAATACGACGTGGTGACGGCCTCCCGCTACGTGCCCGGCGGAGGCGGCGACCCGGAATGGCCACTCCTGCGACGGCTGATCAGCAGGTACGGCAGCCTTGGAATGAGGCTGGTCCTGGGACTAAAGGTGAGGGACGCAAGCTCCGGCTTCAAGGCGTTCAGGAGGAGCGCGCTGGAGACGATAGGGATAGCCGGCGGCGCCGAGCTGGTGGGCTTCGGCTTCCAGGCCGAAGTGGCCTACCGCTGCCAGAAGGCCGGACTGCGCGTGGCGGAAAGCCCCTTCATCTTCCTGGAGCGCAGCGAGGGCAAGTCCAAGATGTCCCTCGGCATCATGATCGAGGCATTCGCCAGCCTAACTCGGCTCAGACTGCGCGGCATCCGGCGGAATCGCAAGTATAATTAACTAGCCGGCCATATCGGGGAGTGGCGCAGTTTGGTAGCGCGCTGCGTTCGGGACGCAGAGGTCCCGGGTTCAAATCCCGGCTCCCCGACCACCACACTCCCATTCCCAACCCCGATCGGGAATCCAGAGGGGCGGGGCAACCCCCGACCACCACAACGCGCGTCATCACCCACCACGTTCTGCCACCATCATCACCCACCCCCAGAGAGCAACACTCCAATGCCCACTGCTACAAGGCATCATGAAATCAGCGAGCAGTTCCTCGAACATGCAGAGGGTGAATTTGAGGACGGCGACATGCTCCAAGCCTCGGAGAAGGCATGGGGCGCACTTGCCCACTACGTCAAGGGAATAGCGCGGGAACGTGAGTGGAAGGAGAATAGGAGCCACCAGCACGTTCGCCAGAATGCAGAGATCCTGGCGGGCTGCACCGGCGACCCTGCCCGGAACATCGACCGGTTAGCGTCGATAGAGAGACTTCACTACAACTTCTATGAGAAGGAATTCAGCAAGGTAAGGGTCCGGGCCGGTCTTGACGCCGCGCACGACTTGCTGGCCGAATTGAAGTCCGCGGAGAAACTGGGCAGATTTCCGATGAAGCGGCCCGTGTACCCCACAGTCAGCAGACCCCGCCGCCAAGACCGAAGCGTTAGGCCCACGCAGGCATAAAACATCTCCCCACCACCTTCCCCCTCTTCCCAGACCCCCTTAGCCATCATTCCCAACCCCCATCGGGAATCCACCTACCAACACCGTCTTTCCAGACCACCACACCGCCATTCCCAACCCCGATCGGGAATACACCTACCAACACCGTCTTTCCCAACCCCGATCGGGAATCCACCTACCACACCGCCCTTGTTATGAAAATAGATTCCCGTGAAAACGGGAACCCACTGGACGCGCCCCGCAGGGGCGTCCCCCCGTAGGGGCGATCCCTTGTGGCCGCCCCCCGTAGGGGCGATCCCTTGTGGCCGCCCGCCGTAGGGGCGATCCCTTGTGGCCGCCCGCCGTAGGGGCGATCCCTTGTGGCCGCCCGCCGTAGGGGCGATCCCTTGTGGCCGCCCGCCGTAGGGGCGATCCCTTGTGGCCGCCCGCCGTAGGGGCGATCCCTTGTGGCCGCCCGCCGTAGGGGCGATCCCTTGTGGCCGCCCTCCGTAGGGGCGATCCCTTGTGGCCGCCTTCCGCAGGGGCGTCCCCTCCTACCTCTTCCCCGTCTGCGGGGGAAGATTGAGATGGGTATAGACTGGCGACATAGGTAACGCTAGACTTGTCAGATGGGTAACGCATCATGGGATTGGAACGGCAATCCCAGGAGGAAAATGCGTTGCCTTGGAAGAATACGAGCCCACCATTGGAACGTCTGCGGTTCATAGAGCGCTGCGCTGCGGGAGAGGAGTCCATCTCCGATCTGTGCCGGGAGTTCGGCATCAGCCGCAAGACCGGCTACAAGCTGATTCGACGGTATGAGAAATACGGCGAATACGGCCTTCTCGACCGGAGCAGGGCCCCCCACAGCCACCCCAACAAGACGCCCGACGAGACCGCAGAGCGCATCATCGAGGAGAAGCGCGCCCGCCCCACGTGGGGGCCCAAGAAGATAATCGCCCGTCTGCGGGAGATCGAACCCGGTACACGCTGGCCGGCCCCCAGCACGGCGGGACGCATACTGGACGGCGCCGGCCTGGTGAAGCCTCGCAGGCGGCGGCGAAAGACTGCGCCCTGGGACGAACCCTTCGCCAACGCAGAAAACCCCAACGACGTGTGGTCGATCGACCTGAAGGGCTGGTTCCGCACCGGCGACGGAATACGCATCGACCCCCTAACTGCGCAGGACGCCATGTCCCGCTACCTGCTGGTCTGCGACGGGCTGGCGCGGCCCACCGGGCCGGAGGTCAAGCGAGTCCTAGAAAGGGCCTTCCGCGAGTACGGGCTGCCCCGGGCCATCCGCACGGACAACGGGCCTCCGTTCGCCAGCGTTGGCCTGGGCGGTCTGACGCCGCTCTCGGCATGGTGGGTCAAGCTGGGCATAACGCCGGAGCGGATCGAGCCCGGGCGCCCCGAACAGAACGGCCGCCTCGAGAGGCTGCACAGGACTCTCAAGGCGGAGACTGCCGCTCCTCCAAAGTCCAACCGGCGGAGTCAGCGGCGCGCCTTCGACGAGTTCAGGCGTGGCTACAACGAGGAGAGGCCGCACGAGGCTCTCGGCCAGCGGCCACCCTCCCGTATCTACGTTCCGTCGCACCGCCCCTATCCGGCCCGCGCCGTCTCGCCTGAGTACGGGGCCGGCGTCACCGTTCGCAGGGTCCGCAGCAACGGCCAGATCAAGTGGAAGGGCGAACTGGTCTACGTGAGCGACTCCCTCCGCGGCGAACCCGTCGGCCTCCTGCAGGAGGCCGACGGCACGTGGACCCTCCAGTTCGGCCCCCTAGTGATCGGGATCCTCAGAGAACCCGCGAAGAGGGTCGACAAGACACCTTCAAAAGTGTTACCCATGTCTCAGGTCTAACCGTTACCCATGTACCCGGTCGTACAATGGGGGTCTTCCCGCGCGTCCCACCTCCAAGCCTATTGTCAACGGCGCGCGCGCCGGCGCCCTGCGCCGCCCCATTTTCATCACCCTGCGCGGCCTGACCAAGGCCACCGTCATTCCCCACCCCAATCGGGAATCCACACCGGCGTCGCCAAAAACAAAACTGCCGCAGGCGGAGGAGGCTACCTGCGGCAGTTAGGCAATTGCTGCGTTGCGGACTAGGTTTTGCTCCCTAGGCCCTTTGAACTTTCAGCCTTCGACTTCCAGCCGTCATAGTCACCGGACTTCCCGGGGCAGCCGCCCTTTCCAAAGCCGCCTCGGCCCTTGCCAAAGTGGCCTTTACCCTTGCCCCGGCCCCAGTCCTTGCCCTCAGGCATAAGCTTGCCGGCGGCCTCAGGACGGTCGTCGAGCCAGTTGCCCAGCGCTGTCCGGTCGTCCTCGCTGATGAGGCCCTTCGTGACCAGCCAGTCGAGCTTTTCTGCGGAGAAGCTGCCGCCGAAAGGCCCGATCAACCTGCCGGCCTTTCGCCCGGCGTCGTCCGATAGTTCAGGCCGGGCCGCCAGCCAATCGCTGATAGCGTCCGCCTCGGCCTGCGTGATCTTGCCGGCGGTCACCGATGAGGCCAGGAACTCGGCCATCTTGGCATCCGCCGCCTCGGACTTGGCCTGCTCCAGCGCATCTTCCAAGTCGGCCTGCTCGATGCCCAGTATCTCCGCCGCGCGGCCAAGAATGCCCGACCGCTTGCCCCCGTCCTGTGCGCCGACCATTGCCGCCCCGAACACCGTTGCGAGGACGAGTGCCCCAACGGCGATCACTACAACCAGTGTCTTTTTCTTCATCACTTTCTCCAATTCGTGCCTTGCCAGGTAGGGCCCGGAGCGCCCAACAAGGCGGGGACTCCGGGGCGCCGGCGTAAGGCCGGTCTCCCGTGACGCAGACCTGAAGGTACGGCCCGACTTTGCAGATAATGTGGAAGAATCTTCAAGATATCGTGAAGAAGACGCGGGAGACGTCGAACCCCGGTCAGGATAGCGGAGACTGGCTGTACTCCGGCGTCACGAGGACCGGAACGCCGTCCTCGATCCGGTACGCCTCGCCCAGCCGCTCGCAGGTGAGCGTACCTGAAGCCACCTCATCGCCCTCTATCTCCTCGACCTCCAGCGACAGACCGGTCTTGCACACCGGGCAGGCTAGGACTTCCATCAATTCTCTCTTCATGACGCTAACTTACACGATGATAAGGGCGTCATGAATCGCAATGACCTCGTCGAAAGTCGGGAAGTCGTGCATCAGTCCGCCAGCAGTTCGTAGAGGCGCCGGTTCCTCTCAAGGCTGGCGTAGAAGTGCGCCATCATCTCAGGCCGAACGCTTGGCCGCTTACGGCTCTCGACGTAGCTGCTCATGGCGTCTTCCAGCACGGCCTGGAAGTGGCCCCCGTCACTCTTGGCGATCTCGCGCATCTTCGCCAGTGGCGCCGGCGAAGCCTGGCTGGAAAACTTCTCACGTACAGCCATCGCGTCTTCTCCTCATCCGGCAATCCTTACATTTCGCGCCACTAAGCGGACGTGTCAAGAAACATCTTGACAAAAATGTATACCGCCCCGGCGAAGCTCGCGCCGCCGGCTTTGCTTATACGCCCGGGGCCAGCTTCGACGGATGTTCGGATACGTGCGTGGAGGCTGACATCGCCGCAATCGCACCCTGAGCGGCAGCCGTAACGGTCTGCTTCAGCGGCCCCGACGCGTCCGTGAGGTCGCCGGCAGCGTAAATTCCGGCGATGTTCGTCTGCATCAGCCGGTTGACGTGCACTTCGCCGGTGGCGGGGTTCAACTCCAACCCCAACTCCTTGGCGATCTTGGTACGCGGGTCCGCCCCGATCTCGACGAATAGACCGTCCACTTCAAGCTCGTCTCTACCCTTGCGCGGCCGGCTGATGCGAACGCCCTGCAGCCCGGCGAGGTCGGAACCCAGCAACTCGGTAATCTCCGTGGACATGAGCTGAGCGACGTTCCCGGTCCGTTCGAGGATGCGGAGCAGCACCGGCTCCGGCCGGGTGAAGCGGTCGCGACGGTAGATCAGATAGACCTGCTCGGCGTACTTTGCGGTAAGTACCGCGCCCTCTACGGCCGCGTTGCCGCCGCCGACAACGGCAACCGACTTGCCCCGGTACAGCGGCGCGTCGCAGGTCGAGCAGTAGGAAACGCCCTTGCCCACCCAATCGTCCTCGTGCGGAAGGTGCAGCTTGCGCCTTTCTCTGCCTATGGCGAGTACCACCGACAGGGCGCGCACCTTCGAGCCATCGTCCAGATCGCACGTGAAGGCACCGCCCTCGGGCCGCACGCGCTCGAGGTTCGACGAAACGAGCGGCACTCCCAGCGCGTCCGTCTGCTCCTTGAACCTCAGCATCAGGTCGAAGCCGTCCACGCCGGGAACGCCGGGATAGTTCTCAATCACCCCGCCCGTAGCCGTCTCGCCCCCGAACTGCTCCGCCGCCATCAGCGTCTCCAGCTGGTACCGAGCCGCATACAAAGCCGCAGCATAAGCCGCCGCCCCCTGCCCCGCAATCAGCGCGTCCACAGTCCTCATTTCGCTCATACCCTCCCCCTGTCCCAATACTGACACTGCACCCTACTCAGCCACCAACACCAACGGCCGTCTCCGGCGACAAGTCGGCGGCAGTGGCTCGTAGAGGCTGCACGGAAGCATCCAAATCTGCTCCCGACTCATATCTTGAAGCGGCGTTGGCATGACTCCCACGCCGGCACAGTCACATTACAGAACGCGCCCACATGGTACGCAATAAACCGGCCCTGGGAATTCTGAGACATGCTCTACAAGAGGGGGTCTCATATGGCGAGAGGTAACCGACATTTCAAGCCGCGCCGCACATGCGATTACACAAAGCCGGGGAGGCGTCGCCAAGACGCCTCCCCGGCCGTCTGGGGGGCCCTTGCTTGGAGTCGGGGCCGCTTGCTCTAGCGCCTGGCTAGGCGGCTGCTTATCCACTCGGCGCGGTAGACCTGGTCGACGAACTCCCGGACGTCCCGCGATTCGGGAAACATGTCGCTGATGTAGTCCGCAAGGTAGGCCACGTCCTGCAGCGACCTGTGCCTGCTCCAGTCCCTGGGCGGGCTTGGAACCCTGAGGATCTCCGCGAACTGGGCGACCGTGGCGGCAAGCTGGAAGCTTGGCGATGCCACGTCGAAGTCTCGAACGATGTCGCCGGCGTAGAAGTTCGAGTGAATCTCGCTCACCTCGAAGGTGTCGGGGTCTTCGTAGCGCACCTGCACGGTCGCTATGCGGTCTCTCGACCTCGCCGAGACGGGGTCGTGCAGCACGATCTCGTAGAGAGCGGTGACGCTGTGACCTGCGCCGACCTCGCCGGCGTCCACCTGGTCGTTGCGGAAGTCATAGTCCGCCACGGCGCGGTTCTCGTAGCCGAGCAGCCGGTACCAGCTTACGACCCTGGGATTGAAGTCGACCTGTATCTTGGCGTCCTTGGCGATGGTCTGGAGAGTGCCTTCTAGGTTGTCGACGAAGATGCGGCGCGCCTCGTCGAGGGTATCGACGTATGCGTATGCGCCGTTTCCTTCATCGGCGAACCGTTCCAGCAGCACGTCGTTGAAGTTGCCCATGCCGACGCCGATCGTGGTGAGCGTCACGCCTTCATCGGCGTACGGGCGGATCATCTTCAGGACTTCATCGGGATCGGTTACGCCCGTGTTGGCCACGCCGTCGGAGAGCAGCATGACGCGCGTCTCTCGGGCGGTGTCCGACTCTCGTATCGCCATGTCGTAGCCGAGCCTCAGTCCCGCGGCTGCGTTCGTGCTGCCGCCGGCCCGCAGCGAATAGATGGCGTTCAGGATTTCCGAACGGCCCCTTCGCGACGGGCTGGTGGGATGCAGAACCACGCGGCCTCCCGTGTTGAAGACGACGATGCCCACCCTGTCGTTCGGCCGCAGCTCATTGACCAGCACGTCGAGCGAGTCCTGCACGAGCACGAGTCGGTTCTCGCGGTCCATGGAGCCGGATACGTCGATCACGAAGATGAGTGTCGTGTCCTTTCGTTCACCCGGGTGGATGGTCTTGCCCTGTATGCCGATTCGCATGAGCCGGTGGTTGTCGTCCCGCCACGGCACGCTGAAAGGCCCCGGCGCGCCCTCGACGTGTATCGCGAAGGTCTCGTCCCTGGGCGGCGCGTAGCCGTAGTCGAAGTAGTTGACGTACTCCTCGATGCGCACCGAGTCAGGGTCCGGCAGGAAGCCGTCGTCGAGGAAGCGCCTGCCGACGGTGTAAGAGGCGGTGTCTACGTCCATCGCGAACGTGGACAGGTGGTCCTCGCCGGTGTCGGTGAATGGATTGACGCCGTAGTTCTGGAAGAAGGTCAGGTCGTAAGGGGCCTGGCCGATGGGCGGCTTGAGCCTGTCTCGGCCGTCACGTCTCATCATCGGTGTCGGCGGTGGAGCCCCGGCCGGCGTGAGCGTGGGGGCCGTCGCAGCGGCCGCGGGCGCCGGCGTGGGCGCCGCCCGCTCCGCTTCCATCACCACTACGCTCTTACCCTCTACATGCCTCTCAACGACCACGGTCTCGACAACCTCGACAACCTTTTCGGTCCGCGTGACCGGCTTTTCGACCAACACGGTCTGAACCACTCTTACGGACTGGCCCTCCACTTGCTTTTCAACGACTACGGTCTCGACGACTCTTTCGACCCTCGTGACCTCCTTTTCAACTATGACGGTCTCGACCACCGTCTCGGTCTCCGTGGAGCCTGAGCAGGCCGCAAGGAATGCTGCGGCGATTAGGGTTGCGATCAGTGCGTATGCAAGGGCTATGCGTTTCATGTCGGTCCTCCTCCTGACTTGAGCCTTTAGCGGTCTCTAGCAACAAGACGAACGAGGACGCGAAATTGTTCCACGCGGCATTTGGGCGAGGGCAAGGAGTTGCAGCGAGGGTGCGGTCAAGCGCCCTGCTTGTTAAAGTTCACGACAAGGGCATTTGTAGCCGGTCTAGGAAAGGAGCAAGATAGCGATGCGTAGTCTGAGGATCATCTCCAAGGGCGGAAAAGGCGGAGGCGGGAAAAGTGGAGGAAAAGGTGGCAGAGGTTCCTCCAATCCGAACTTCCCGAGCAGGACGGGTAATCCCTCCGGTTCCGGAAGAGGCAACAATCCTCCGAAAAGCTAGGAAGGCCCGCCAGGGTCACGCGGTTGGCCGGAAGGCGGCGCTTAGCGGATCTTGTGGAGGGTCCTAAGGCAGCGGGTGCAGACGTTTATCCGCTGTCTCTCGCCGTTGATGACCAGGTTGCGTCTGGAGACGTTCGGCTTCCACACCTTGCGGGTCGCCCGCATCGAGTGGCTTCGGTTATGGCCAAACTGTGGGCCCTTGCCGCACATGGCGCACTTTGCCATGGAGATATCCTCGACGTGAAACTGTGAGTGGCAACCCAGGCGGAAGGTCTTCAGTCGCCTCTGCGTACGCGTAGCCGTCGCCGCGTCTTGGGCTTCCGGGAAGGCCGGGTCTTTGTTCGCTGCGTCTATCTACGCTAACATGTGGCATCAGTTGCGGCAACTTGCGCCCGAATCACAATCCACCATGTTGAACTCCAGTCGGCCACGGCCCCAATAACCGAATTACATGCCCCAAAGTACGGCCAAGCGCGCCTCACTCACCCCCGCTGAATTCTTGGACCTCGTGCGCGCCTCCATCCGGGCGCTTGAAGTCAACCGAGAGCGGATCAACGCGCTCAACGTCTTTCCCGTGCCGGACGGCGACACCGGCACCAACATGTTCCTCACCATGCGCTCCGTATTCGAGGAAATGGACTCTGCGCCCGCGGAAGACATGCCGAGAACTACGGCCAGGATGGCCCGCGCAGCGCTCCTGGGCGCTAGGGGCAACAGCGGGCTGATACTGGCCCAGTTCTTCAGGGGAATGTCCCAAGCCCTGCACGAAGAACACGAGCTGAACTACAGGGGGATCGCGGAGGGCCTGCGCCTGACGTCGGAGAACGCCTACGCAGCCGTGCCAAACCCCCGCGAGGGGACGATGCTGACTGTGTTCCGCGAGTGCGCAGAGGCGGCCGGGGACATGGTAGCCGAGGCGCCGGACTTCAAGACCGTCCTGGAAGCCGTGGCCGAACGGGCGCTGGACACGACCAGACGCACTCCCGAAATGCTGGACGTCCTACGGGACGCCGGCGTCGTCGACTCAGGGGGATACGGCTTCACCGTCATGCTCTACGGCGCCCTACAGGCGCTGCGCGGAGAGGGAGACGGCGCCCTGGTAGTCGAGCCTCCGGCCGTGGAGGGGCAGACCGGAGCCCTTGCGGCGCCAATCAGCCAGGAATTCCTCGAATCGGTGCAGGAAGAGATTTGGGGCTACTGCACCGTCTTCGCCATAGAGGGTGACGGATTCGACCCTGTTGCCGTCCGTACGCAGATCATGGAGATGGGCAGGTCGGCCGTAGTGGCCGGAGACGAAACGCTCGTCAAGGTGCACGTGCACATGGAGGACCCCGGCGCGGCTTTGACCTTCGCCTGCTCGATCGGCGTTATCTCGAACATCGAAATCAAAAACATGGACGAGCAGACCAAGGACTGGGCCGCCGAACGGCAACAGGAGGCGGATGCTCTCGCGCCAACCGAAACGATACCGCTGGCGGTTGTCGCGGTTGTGGCCGGGGACGGGATGCAGGAACTGTTCCTCAACGCCGGACTCGGCACGTGCAGCGTAATTGCCGGTGGAGACAGCATGAACCCAAGCGTGCGGGAGCTCGTCGACGCCGTCGAACGCGCGCCGTCCAAAAATGTCCTGCTGCTGCCCAACAACAAGAACGTCATAGGCACAGCGCGAGAGGTACCCGGCCTCACCGATAAAAACGTTCGAGTAGCCGGCACCGCCTCTATGCAGCACGGCCTAGCCGCCATGCTGGCGTTTATGCCCGATTCCGGCCTCGACGACAACGCGGAGGCGATGTCTGAAGCCGCCGAAGAGGTCACCGACGGCGCCGTCTTCAGGGCCACTCGCGACGTCACAATCGGCGGCGTAGACGTCTTCGAGGGCCAGTACACCGGACTCGTGGACGGAGAGGTCAGGCTCTGCGGCGAAGACCTGGCCGAGGTCTTGATAGAGGCGGTGAAAAGCGGCGCAGACGACGCCGAAATCGTGACCGTATATCGCGGCGCAGACGTGGACGCCGCACAGGCTGAAGATATCTGTGCAAGGCTGGAGGAGGCCATTCCCGATGCCGAAGTGGAACAGGTGGACGGCGGTCAGCCCCACTACGAGTTCCTGTTCTCCATCGAGTGAACGGGGCGCCGCAGGCAGGTTTTCAAGAACATTCATCACCTTGCACGCAGCCGTTAAGGTCAGGGGCGCCCGATTTCTAACTTGGATTGAACGCAGGTAGGCTTGGCCCGCGTCACGCCGCCCGCAACCGGAGGAGCCGGTCAACTCGCTCAAAGGAGAGTCTGAAAATGAGCATCGCAGTAGTCGTAGACAGCACCGCAGACATACCGCCGCACATTGCCGCGGACCATGGCATAAGCGTCGTTCCCCTCAACGTCAGTTTCGGACTCGACACATACCTCGACGGCGTGACCATGCAGGCCGAGGAGTTCTACAGACGACTTGACGCATCCACTGAGCTGCCCACGACTTCGCAGCCATTGCCCGCCAAGTTCGTAGAGGTCTACGAGCAGCTGGGAAAAGACCACGACGCCATCGTCTCGATACACCTCTCTTCCAAGCTCAGCGCAACGCACAACTCGGCTGTGCTGGCCAAGGAAGAACTCGGCGGCGAAGGGCCGCGAATAGAGGTCGTGGACACCCAGCAGGCATCCATGGCCCACGGATGGGTCGCAGTCGCCGTGGCCCAGGCCATCGCCTCCGGCGCAAACTTGGAGGAAGCCGTCGAGCTGGCCAACGAACTTAGCGGCCGGGCGCGTTTCCTGGGGCTGCTGGAAACCATCGAGTACCTGCACAAGGGCGGACGCATCGGCAAAGCGCAGATGTTCATGGGCTCGATACTCCGCATAAAGCCCATGCTGGAAGTACGGGACGGAGTCGCCAGCCCGCTCGACAGGGCCAGGTCCAAGAAGAAGGGCATCGCCAAGCTGAAGAACATCATCACAGAGGACGCACCGCTCTCACACCTGGCAGTCCTCTACACCACGGAGCGTGAACCCGCCGAGGAGATCGCCGAAGACGTGAAGCAGTACGTCGAAGGCGGTGAGGTGGCCGTGGCGCGCCAGGGGCCGGTCGTAGGAACCTACCTGGGGCCGGGCATGTTGGGGGCAGGCTACATTAGGGCGCGGGAGTCCTGAACCCGGTGGCGGCGGGAAGGCCCCGGCGCAACCAGGGCGGAGACGTACGCGCCCGCGATACGGCCGCAGCGAAGCGCAACGCGCTGCGGGGCATACTTGCCCTAGAAGAACGGCGCGGGTTCGACAACTCGGCCGTCGCCGGCGGACTGGACCTCTTCATCGAGGGATCGCGCGACGAGTTGCCGTGGCTCGCGAGCCTGTTTCCGTCCGGAGTGCGGCGCTATTCCGACCTCAGTATCAACCAGAGAAGGGCCTGGACTGCCGCGGTAGGCCGGCGCGTATCCAGGATGGACGCGCCCGTACGGCCGGGAACAACCCGGCGGCAACGCGCCGGAACCGCGTCCCGCAAGGCCGCCCCGCCAAAACCGCGCGTCACGCTGGACACGCCGCTCGCCGCGCTGCGCATCGTCTCCGCTCCCAACAGCGAGAAATTCCAGCGGCTTGACGTAAACAGCCTCCGAGACCTTCTCTACCTCTTCCCGAACCGCCACGTCGATTACTCAAAGGTCACGCCCATCGCCGGTCTGTCATTGGATGACGAGACGACCGTGATCGGACGGGTCACGAGGTCTGAGAAGCTGCGCATCGGGCCGCCCCCCGGCGCGGCGCGCATCGTCATCAACGACAGCACCGGCCTGCTGACCGCCACCTGGTTCAGGCAGTCATACCTGGCCGACTCCATCAGGCCGGGCGCCCGCCTGGCGTTGAGCGGCAAGGTGGGCGAGTTCCGCGGGCGCGCCCGCATGGAGAACCCCGAATACGAGTTAATCACGGGCAAGGTGGATGAACTGGTACACGCGGGAAATCTTCTGCCCGTCTATCCGTCTACCGATGGGCTGTACCAGCGCACCATACGCAGCGCGGTCAAGCGCGCCCTGCGCGACGGACTGCCGTTGCTGACCGACCACGTACCCCAGGCGATACTGCGCCGCCGACGGATGCAGGGACTGGCGGCATCGGTGCGCGGAATGCACTTCCCCGCAACCCCGGAAGAATATGAATCGTCCCGCACGCGGCTGGCATTCGACGAGCTCTTCATGAGCCAGCTGGCGCTGATCCGCCGGAAAGTCGCGTGGGCCGCGCGTGGAAACGGCGTGCAGGTCGAGGGCGGGCAGGCCGTGGCGCAGCGGTTCGTGCATGGGCTCGAATTCTCACTGACATGCGACCAGAAAGAGGCGATCGCGACCATCCTGGAGGACATGGCCAAGCCGGCGCCCATGGGCCGGATGCTCCAGGGTGAAGTGGGCAGCGGCAAGACCGTCGTCGCGCTGTCGGCCCTACTGGCAGCCGCCGCAAGGGAGCACAGCGGCGCCTTCCTTGCGCCCACGGAGGTGCTAGCCGAACAGCATTTCCTGAGCGCCTGCCGGCAACTGGACGCCACTCCCGTTGACGAGTTGCCGGAATTCGTCGCCAAGGCGGACGTTGGCGGCAGTACGGTCACGCTCGCCCTGCTCACCGGCAGCCTCAGGAGGTCGGCCAAGTCCCTCGTCCAAGAGATGGTCTCGGAAGGAGCGGTCGACATACTCATCGGCACGCACGCCCTCTTCCAGGATGCCGTCGAGATCCGACGCCTGGCCCTGGTGGTCGTCGACGAGCAGCACCGATTTGGCGTGGAACAGCGCAGCGCGCTGGCCGAAAGGAAGCCGCGCCCGCACCTGCTGGTAATGTCCGCCACGCCGATACCGCGGTCGCTCAACCTCGTGGTCTACGGCGACCTCGACTCGTCCACGCTCCGAGAGATGCCGCGCGGCCGCAAGCCGATCTCGACCAGGTGGGCGCGTTCTTTTGAGGACCGCCGCAATGCCCACGCACTGGCCAGGCGCGAAGCCGTTGCGGGGCGGCAGGCTTTCGTCGTCTGCCCGCTCATCGAGGAATCTGACCAAGTACGCGCCCGCGCCGCGACCGTCGAGTACGAGAGGCTGCGCGGGGGCGTATTCGACGGCCTGACGGTCGGGCTACTGCACGGCCGCATGGCGCTGGCGGAGAAGCAGGCCGCTATGGACTCGTTCCGCAGCGGCGAAACGCAGGTGTTGGTCAGTACGCCCGTGATAGAGGTGGGCGTCGACGTGCCCAACGCCACGGTGATGCTTATAGAGAGCGCCGACCGGTTCGGAATGGCGCAGCTGCACCAGTTCCGCGGTC
This sequence comes from Dehalococcoidia bacterium, assembly GCA_963663555.2. Lineage (GTDB taxonomy): Bacteria > Chloroflexota > Dehalococcoidia > Lucifugimonadales > Lucifugimonadaceae. Next base: position 210,091 of record CAXXNJ010000003.1, on the reverse strand, counting down.
GCGTGGGCCGCGGCCCCGGAAGCAGCCACTGCATACTACTGGCGGACGACCCCTCCGAGGACGCGCAGAAGAGGCTCTCGGCGGTCGAGAGTATCTCCGACGGCTTTGAACTGGCGGAGGTCGATCTGCGCATGAGAGGGCCCGGTGAGTATCTCGGCGTCAGGCAAAGCGGCAGGCCGCCCCTCAGAATCGCCACGCTGGAAGACAGGGAGCTGCTTGACCACGCGCGGAAAGAAGCCAACGCCATCCTCAGCGCAGACCCTCGTCTAAGCAGCCCGGCCCATGCGGGCCTGCTCCGGCAGGTGCGCCAAACAACCGGCAAACCGGCCGGCATTTCCTAACCCACGCCACGCCCATAAAGCAACCGCAGGGGCGATCCCTTGTGGCCGCCCTCCGTAGGGGCGTCCCTTGTCGGCGCCATCCGTAGGGGCGATCCCTTGTGGCCACCCTCCGCAGGGGCGATCCCTTGTGGCCGCCATCCGTAGGGGCGATCCCTTGTGGCCGCCATCCGTAGGGGCGATCCCTTGTGGCCGCCCTCCGCAGGGGCGATCCCTTGTGGCCGCCATCCGTAGGGGCGATCCCTTGTGGCCGCCCTCCGCAGGGGCGTCCCCTCCTACCTCTTCCCCCGTCTGCGAGACCTTTGCATAAATGTCTCGCGACCCTCTACAGACCTCCAATTTTTCGATGGACGAAGATGAGAATCGGGGTAGTTAGGTCGGCTCTGAGTGGGCAACTGGGATTTATGCAAAGGTCTCGTCTGCGGGGGAAGATTGAGATGGGGGTCTTCGCGCGTGTCCACCACAACGCGCGCCATCCACCCACACCCCTTTCCCATCATCCCCGTCCCCCACTAAAAACTCAAAACTGACAACTGGCAACTACCCGCAGGGGCGATCCCTTGTGGCCGCCTTTCGCAGGGGCGATCCCTCCTACCTCTTCCCCCGTCCGCGGGGGAAGATTGAGATGGGGGTCTTCCCACGCGCGACGCCACGAACCGCGCCTCGGCCGTCGTAACAACGCGCGTCGCCTGACATCGCGCGTACCCCGCCGTTCCCCACCCTGGGCGCCCACAAGGGACGCCCCTACGAGTCCTGCCGGGCACGTGCCTACGGAGGCGTAAAAGCCTATTCGGGTGGGGGCAGCACCTTCAGCGGAGTCGAGCTAAGCAGCATTCCGTCCATCAGCCAGTTGACCTCGTAGTCGCCGTAGCCCTGGAATGTCGCTCCGTTGATGCCAAACACGAAACGATGCCGCCGGTAGCCGTATCCAGGCTCCGGCGGGGCGATCTCCACGTCCGTTTCCATGCGCGGTATGACGGGCTGGCCGTCCGCATCCACCATCTCGATCTCGAAACGCTTGGTGCGGTTCGTCTCAGGACGTTCGAACCTGATGCCCGCCACCGCGAACAGTATCGGATGCGTCGCAGGAACCTCCCTGGCGTAGATGGCGTCGAAGCCTATCCCCACGGCGGTCAGCTTCTGACCCTGGTCTGCGTAGTCACAGAGGAAGGCGTATTCAAGTTCCACCGGCAGGGCGCTCCTGGCTAAGACGAATCACGTGGGACAATCGCGGCAGCGGAGTGCCGCGCCGGTCAAGTGTAATCGCTTAGCCGTAATGACAGGGATACCCGCTTCCGCCTGGCGCCGACGCAGTGCCGCTAGCGCATGGATGGTGGATATCGGCGGATTCCTCTGAAAACACAGACTCCCCCTCTCCATTGGGGAGAGGGCTCTATTACCCCTGTAGGCGAAGACGCCCCTCTTACCTATTCCACCATCCCCCTGTCGTCATTCCCGTTTTCACGGGAATCCACTCTTACCTCTTCCCCCGTCTGCGGGGGAAGATTGAGATGGGGGTCTTCGCGCGCGATGCCACCGCCACGCGCGACGCCACGAACCGCAACGGCCCAATCCAACAAAATTCGCAGGACCGCACCCCGCAGGAGCATCCGTAGGGGCGATCCCTTGTGGCCGCCTGGCGGGGAACGGGGCGGGAAATCTTCGCCCACCAACACGCGCGACGCCACGAACCGCGCGCTGTGCCACGTCCCTCTGGATTCCCGTTTCCCCGGAAATGACGGCGTGGTGGGTAACATCGCGGCCCGCACGAAATCGCCGCATCCCTATTCAAACATCCACCGGCCACTAGCCACTAACCGCTAGCCACTGGTAACTTGAGGCAGTCGTAACACCGAGCGAGCGGAGGCACGCCATGAAGATCACCGGGTGCAAGTTCTTCCTGATCGAGACTTACCGAGAGACCGGGGCCATCAGCGAGCACCTGCTGATCCGCGTCGATACCGACTCCGGCCACACCGGCTGGGGTGAGTGGTCCGACCTGTCCCACATACACCCGGGAGCCGACTTTCCCAACTTCGGCCAACTGGAGGAGGAAGCGAACCACCGGCTCAAAGGCGCCGACCCGCTCAACATTTCGGCCACCATGGACCGCCTGGACGGCCTGCTGGCCCCTGCATTCGACCTCGCCCTACACGACCTGCTGGGCAAGATTCTCGACGTGCCGGTGTACGCGCTGCTGGGCGGAAAGCGGAGAGACCGCATTCCGTTCTGCTATCCCATATTCCCCATGGCCACGCCAGACAGTGAGGATGCGTCGCAGGAGATAAGCGACAACCTGCGGCGGGTGCGCCGGGTCGTCGACATGGGCCAGAACAGGATACGCAAGTACATCGGGTACAACGTCGAGTCGGAGGCGGCCTGGCTCAAGGCGTTCCGCCGGGAGTTCGGCGGCGAGGTAGATATCAAGTCGTTCGACCTGTCGGGCCGCTTCCACTGGCAGCAGGCGCTGGCGATCTTGCGCCGCTTCTGGGACTGCGACTACGAACTGGCGGAAAGCGTGTCGAAACGCACGCCGGGCCAAGTGCAGTGGGCCGGAGGGCAAGCCGTACGAGGTCAGTCGACGGACGTGAAGGGTATGGCGGAACTCCGCCGGCAGCTTGGCAGGCCCATCAGCGAGCACCTGAACAGCGAGGAGGAGCTACTGCGCTACAAGGATGCGGAAGCCGTCGACTTGGCCAACATCGCCACCTGCGCCAACGGCATCGCCCGAACCAAGTACCTCTTCGACTTCGCACACTCCATCGGCCTGGGCACACTGCACGGCACCACCCAGGAACTCAGCATCGGCACCGCCGCCGCCGCCCACGTAATGGCATCCCTCGACTCCATAGACGCACCCTGCGACCCCGCAGGCCCGCTCCTCTACCAGCAAGACTGCACCGCAACCCGCGTCAAGTACGAAGACTCCTGCCTCATAGTTCCGGATGGGCCTGGCCTAGGCATCGAGGTGGATGAGGAACACCTTGAAAAGTTGGCGTACACGGGGGCTAGACTCAAGCAGCTGCGGGGTTAGGGTGGGCCTACGCGGTTGTGCAAAAGGGAGTGAAGCAGGTGTCGCGGCCTGAGTGGCGCAGAGCTGCTTTGAATGACGTGGAAGAGGACTCCCGCACACTAGCGGCTCAGCGGGATCCGCTGTTGCCAAAGCTGGTGTCGGGTGAGGTGGTGGTGGGAAACCCTCTCATTCGGAGTATGAAATGATTCGCGTGACCATCAATCCGGATTTGCTTCGGTGGGGCCCGTGAGCGGGCGGGGCTTGAGCGGAAAGACCTTGAAGAAAGGTTCGCGAAGCTAGGTTCGTGGGAGGCCGGTGAGGTACGGCCTACGCTAAAGCAGGTGGAAGCGTTCGCCCGTGCAGTGCACGTTCCGGTGGGCTATCTATTTCTAAGCGTTCCGCCGGATAAAGCTCTGCCGATCCCAGACTTCCGCACCATGGCCGGGCGGGATGTGGTGAGTCCAAGCCCGGACCTGCTGGAAATGATCTACGCATGTCAGGAAAGGCAAAGTTGGTACCGGGAATTTGCCAAGGTCACGGGGCAGCCCCCTCTCGCGTTCGTTGGCAGCGCCACTACTGAAATGCACCCCGAGGCCGTGGCGGCCCAGATGCGGGAAACGCTGTCCTTCCACGTTATAGCCCGTAAGGAATGTTCGACTTGGGAAGACGCTCTAAGGCTGTTTGTCCATCATGCTGACTCGGCTGGCGCGCTTGTAATGGTGAGTGGGGTTGTCATGAACAACAACCATCGCCGCCTTGACCCTGAAGAATTTCGCGGATTTGCACTCTCCGATCCCGTCGCTCCACTGGTCTTCGTTAACGGCTCGGATACAAAGGCAGCGCAGATGTTTACGCTCGCCCATGAAATCGCGCACCTCTGGCTCGGAGCGTCAGCGCTGTCTGACGTTGGAGCGAAACCGGAGCAGACCTACCGGAGAGAAGAGGCTTGGTGCAACGCCGTAGCCGCTGAGTTTTTGGTTCCACTTGACTCTATGAGAGCCGAACTCAAATCCGAGGAGCGACCGGTGGAGGCGATGGGGCGTCTCGCGCGCGTCTATAAGGTCAGTTCCCTAGTGGTCCTACGCAGACTCTTAGATGCCGAGTTCATCGGCCGTGACACCTTCGAAACGCAATGGCGCCAAGAGATCAGGCGCCTTCAAACGCTGGCACGGCGCGGGGGCAACTTCTACAACACCACGCTCGCTCGCGTAAGCCGGCGGTTCGTACAGGCGGTCGTGGTCAGCGCTCTCGAGGGGCAAACACTTTATCCTGACGCATTCCGGATGCTGGGGGTCTCGAAACATGAGACGTTCAGAGAGATTGGACGCAACGCCGGGGTGTTGAATTGACCACATATCTTTTGGATGCAAACGTCTTCATACAGGCCAAAACTTGCACTACGGGTTCGACTTTGTTCCCGCGTTCTGGGAGTGGCTGATTAGGGAGAATCAAAAAGGCGAAGTGGCTAGCATCGAAAAGGTTGAAGATGAATTGAGGGCCGGCGGGGACGAACTGTCGGAGTGGGCCGCAAAGCGTGGAGAACGCTTTTTCCTGAGACCGGATTCCGCCGTGGCGCTTAAACTCAGCCTGGTTAGCGACTGGGCGGTCGCACAGCGCTATGATCCCGTAGCCGTCACCACGTTCTTGCAGGTGGCTGATTATTGGCTCATCGCTCACGCCCTAGCGTTAGATTGCGTAGTAGTTACGCATGAAATCCCCGCCGACACTATCAGGAAGATAAAGATTCCAAACGCATGTATTGGTCTTGGTCTTCGCTGTATAAGTCCTTACCAAATGCTGCGGGAAAAGGGAGCGCGGTTCGTGCTAGGCCCAAGTCATGCAAAACCTCTCCTAAGTTGATGAGTCAACCCGTTGAAAGGATTGACCAAACCCGCCATTAAACAGACCGCCCCCATTCGCCATCCGCCCCCAGCTCGCAGCTGACGGACGAGACGGATATCCAGCCTCTTGCACCGGGCACGCCCTGCCGTCCGCTGGTGTCTAGAGTGACCAACGGCGCTCTTAGGATTAGGACATCCGCGCGCGTTCTACCTAGAACGTAAGGTACAGTTCACCTACCGTGACGGCCACGGCCCGTCACGCCGGCGTTCATTTCAACGGTCTCCACGCAAGGAGGAAGCAGATGCAACAGCGACCCTACGGAAACACCGGCGTCAGCCTGTCGATAGTTGGCTTTGGCGGCATCGTCGTCAAGGGCGTCACCGCTGCCGAGGCCGACAGGGACGTCGGATGGTCTATCGACAAGGGCATCAACTACTTCGACGTGGCGCCCGGCTACGGAAACGCCCAGGAGATGCTCGGCCCGGCGCTGGAGCCTTGGCGGAAAGACGTTTTCCTAGCCTGCAAGACCACCAAGCGGGATGCCGAGGGCGCGCAGGCCGACTTGGAGAACTCGCTGCGCCTGCTCAGGACCGACCACTTCGACCTGTACCAGCTCCACTCGATGAAGACGCAGGAGGACCTGGCTCAGGTCACGAGGCCCGGAGGCGCGCTCGAGACCTTCGTACAGGCCCGCGAGCAGGGCTTGGTGCGCTATCTCGGCTTTTCCGCCCACTCCGCCGAGGTTGCGCTCGATCTGATGGACCAATTCGATTTCGACTCCACGCTCTTCCCCGTCAACTGGGTGAACTACTTTGAGTCGGGCTTTGGCCCGCAGGTGGTCGACAGGGCGCAGGAGAAGCGCGTCGCCGTGCTTGCTCTAAAGGGCATGGCCCACTACAAGCTGGCGGACGGGCAGGCCCGCGCACGGCAGAACTGCTGGTACTACCCCATAGAGGAGCCCCGGCTGGCCGCCCTCGCGCTGCGGTTCGCACTCTCCCAGCCCGTCGTGGCTGCCCTGCCGCCCGGCGACCCCGAGCTGTTCCGCCTCGGCGTGCAGATCGCCCAAGACTTCACGCCCCTGGACGACCTGGAGCTCGCCGAGCTGAGAGATATGGCCAAGGGCAATGCGCCGATTTTCGAGCTGGCGGTGGCGTAGAATTCAGATTGATGCGCCCGATAGAGTGAGCGAAGGAAGTACCGAAACCATGTTCAGAAGAACCGTCCACCCCGGCGAGATTCTGAAGGGCGAACTGGCAGAGGTGGGAGTGAGCCAGACCGACTTTGCCCGTCAGATTGACGTGCCGCCCAACCGCATCAGCCAGATAATCGCAGGCAAGCGCTCCGCCACCGCAGACACCGCCCTGCGGTTCGGACACTGGTTCGGCGTAGACCCACAGTTCTGGCTGAACCTGCAAACCCAGTTCGACCTGGCAGCCGCCGACCGGAAGGTAGGAGCGGCCATCCGGGAGATGCCCACGTCCGTCGCCCGCTAAAGAGACCTATCGCTGGCATGAAGGTAATCGGGGCCTGAGCCGCCCGGTAGCCCCGTCACCTTAAAGAAAGGCGCCGCTTGAAAGCCGAGGCTGCCTCTCCTCCTTCTGCTGAGAACGTTCCTGCCAGCCGGCTGGGCGCGCTGTCTCAGGCTGCGTTTAGAACGTACTGGCTCGGCTCGCTCGCCGCGGTCGGCGGCTTCCAGCTCGTACTCGTCGGCCAGGGCTGGCTCATCGTCAACGAACTCGGCGGCTCCCCGCTCGATCTCGGATACCTCGGCGCGGGCACGGCCCTTCCCACCATCGCCGTCAACCTATTCGGCGGTGTAGTGGCCGACCGCGTCAACCGGCGCATGCTGCTCATCGTCACCTCGGCCCTGTCGGCGGCCTTCCTCGGACTGCTGACGCTCCTCACCATCACAGACGTGGTGCGCATCTGGCACGTGATCGCCATCAGCGCGGCCGCGGGCGTGGTGTACGGCTTCGACTGGCCGGCGCGCAATGCGCTATTTCCGGCGCTTATCACCCGTGCATACATCATGAGCGCCGTAGCCCTCAACTCCATGCTGTGGCAGGGCACCAGAGTCGTTGCCCCCGCCGTGGCCGGCCTGCTGATACGGCTGTTCGGAGTCGGCGCAGTGTTCATGGGAGGCGCCGCCGGCTTCGCCGCAATGGTGGCCGCCATGCTGGCCGTCAAGGCGCCTCAGCAGCCGTCCGCCCCGCGGCGCAACGTGATTGGAGACCTGCTGGAGGGCGTCAAGTTCATCGCAACGGACCGGATGTTCGCCGTCCTGATACCGCTCACCTACGCCAGCATGTTCTTCGGCTCGCAGTACGTCCAGCTCATGCCGCTATTCGCCAAGCGGTTCGACGTGGGATCCGAGGGGCTGGGAATAATGTTCACCATGATAGGCGCCGGCGCGGTGATCGGCACCTTCGCCGTCGGCAGGATCCAAGGTGGAAGCCGCACCGGCCTGATCATGCTGACTGGCGGACTGACGTTCAGCCTCGCCGTGGTCGGTTTCGCCTTCGCTCCGGTATACCGCATTGCGCTTGCGGCGCTGTTCGTCGTCGGATTCTGCAACTCGTTCTACCTGGTGACCTCGATGTCCGCCATGCAGCTGATGGTGCCTGAAAGGCTGCGCGGGCGGGTGATGGGCGTACACGGAATCACCTTCAGCCTCATACCGCTCGGCGGCCTGCTCGGCGGGGCCGTGGCCGAGGTTTACGACGAGCGCGTCGCGGTGGCGCTGGGCGCCGTGGTACTCCTGGCCATCGTGCTGCTAGTGTTCGTCTTCGCCGGCCACGTCCGCAACTTGGACGGCCGCCGGCTGTCTGCCGGGGCCGCGCCGGCCTGACCTGCCCGCGCTAAGGCCGCCGTGCCCCGCCCGGTGGATTCCCGATTGGGTTTGGGAATGACGGAGGTGAGGGTGGGAGGGGCGTGTCAAGGCAGTGAGGTCCGGAGAGGACGCAGGCCCGCCTAAGCGCACCCGGCGGCGATGGCTAGCGCACGGCACACCTGCCGCATCTTGGACGGGCTGAGTGAGCCGAGGTAGTGGTGAAGCAGGCTTTGTTCGACCGTCTGGACGTGGTCCAGGTTGATGGCGGAGTGATGCTTCAGCCCCTCGTCCGGGCCAACGAGCACCTCGCTCGGAATGCCGCGGATGGTGGAGGTTATGGGCGCGACCATCGCCGTACGCAGCAGGGGCAGCACTTCCTGGCGGGTCAGGATGACGACCGGACGGCGCTTGTCGGGCCGGTCGAAGCGGTATTGCCAGATCTCACCGCGCCGGGGCCCTACGGCCATGCGCCCTCTCCCGCCCATCCTGACAGCTCGTCATCCTGCATGGCCGCGCCTGCGTAGCCGGTGCGGTAGCGCTCGGCTATGTCGTCGGCCTCTGCGCGCGTCAAGTACGCGGCGGCGGCCTCGCGCAGCACGGCGGAGCGGCCGCGCTCCTTGACCGCCGGATGCCGGTCTAGCCGCTCCAGCAGCGCTTCATCAAATGTGATCTGTATTGCCTTCATATGGATAACTATACTACATATTTCATATACACGCTTTGGGCCGCCGCGCGTCTGTGGCGTCGACGGCGGCCCGAGTCTTTGCCCTGCGTGAGCGCCTATAGGGCGGGATGGTGCAGGCGCAGGCCGGTCTTGCCGGTTTCGTAGCGAGTGACGTGCCAGCGGCCCAGGTTGGCGCCCAGCAGGATGTCCCGGTCGGGGCCGCAGAAGGCGATGTTGGTCGAGGCGGCCATGATCGTGCCTTCGTAGTCCTCCGCAAGAATATCGAGGCTGCCGCCCGGGCTCAGCCGGTAGATCCTGTCGGGACGGTAGCACGCAACGTACAGGTTGCCGTCGGTGTCGAACGCCACACCGTCGGGGACGGTCAGCGGAAGCTCGACGACGGTCTCGCTGCTGCCCGCGGAGCCGTCGGGCCGGATTCCCGATCCTCGCTATGCGCGGCGGATTGAGGCTCATCGCAACGTACAGGCAGTCTCCGTCGGGGCCGATGCACAAGCCGTTCGGAAACTCCTTGAGCGTGCGGTCCCAGACTTCGGCCTCGCCGCCGGGCGCGACCTTGAAGATGCGTCCGCTGTCCTCCTTCCAGCCGCCGGAGTCGCACACGTACAGGTTCCCTGCACCATCGAAAGCGGGATAGTTAGGCACGCTAAAAGGCTCGTCCGCAGCGCCGCGGGAGTAGACGCTAACCTCGCCCTGCGGGGTGATCTTCTGCACACACGCGTTCACCATGTCGCAGGCGTAGACGTTGCTCGCCGCATCGACGGCCATGCCCAACAGGAAACCGCCGGTGTTGGCGACCTCCTCGAACTCGCCCTTGGCGACGTCGATCCGGTACAGCTGCCCGGCCTCACCACCGGCGTACGCCGTCCCGTCCGGCCCGCAGGCAATTCCCTCGGGATGGTCCAACCCGTCCACGAAGACGGATAGCTGCGCATCGTTATCCAGCAGGGCCATGTGTCTTGTTTCCTTTCCTTCTGAAGATGGAATAGCCGCGCCCCCTACCCCCGCACCACCAGGTTCACCAACCGGCCTGGCACATAAATCGTCTTCACGATTTCGCCGTCGCCAACGTGCCGCGCCGCCCGTTCGCTGGCGGTTGCGGCGGCGACGGCCTGCTGCTCGGAGTGATCAGCCGGCAGTTGCAGCTGGTCGCGCACCCTGCCGTTCACCTGCACGACTATCGTGACGGTATCTGCGGCAGCCAGACCGTCGTCCCAGGTGGGTGACGGCTGCTGGTGTATGGAGTAGTCACGGCCCGTCCGCTCCCACAGCTCCTCCGTGATGTGCGGCGCCAGCGGCGCGGCCAGCAGCAGCAGCCGTTCGACTGCGTCCCTCCATGCGCCCGGCGATACGCCGCCGCGGTCCCACAGCCTCGCCAGGTCGTTCGAGTACTCCATGAGGGCTGCGATGGAGGTGTTGAACTTGAAAGCTCCCATCTCGCCGGTCACCTTGCGGGTCGTGGCGTGCGCCGCCCGCAGCAGGTCGCGCTCGACCGCGTCGTCGCGCTCCAACGACCGAAGCCTTTCGGGGTCGCGTTGTGCCAGGTCCCACATCCGGTTCAGCCAGCGGGATATGCCGTTGATGCCGGAGCCGGTCCATGCGCCGCCCACGTCCCAGGGGCCCAGGAACATCAGGTAGCAGCGGATGGTGTCGGCGCCGTAGCGGGCAACGAGCGGGTCGGGCGCCAGCGGGTTGCTGCGCTTCGATATGCGGCCCATCTGGGTGGTCATGACGCCGTGGCTGAACAGCCGCTTGTACGGTTCGTCGAAGTCCACGAACCCCATGTCCCGCAGCGCCTTGTTGAAGAAGCGGGCGTACAGCAGATGCATCACGGCGTGTTCCATGCCGCCGGTGTACTGGTGCACCGGCCCCCCATGCCCTCGTACCCGCTACTTGGAACGGCTGTGGCCCGTCCGCCGGACTCATGAAGCGCAGGTGATACCAGGACGAGTCCATGAAGGTGTCCATGGTGTCGGTCTCGCGCTTCGCCGGCCCGCCGCACCTTGGGCAGCCGGTGTTGACGAAATCGGGGTCGAGCGTCAGCGGCGACTGGCCGGTGGGCCTGAAGTCGGCCTCTTCCGGCAGCAGGACGGGCAGGCTGTCTTCGGGCACGGGCACAGTTCCGCAGTCGTCGCAGTAGAGCATCGGTATCGGCGTGCCCCAGTAGCGCTGGCGCGAAATGAGCCAGTCGCGCAGGTGATACGTCACGTCGCGGCGGCCCCAGCCGTTGGCCTCGATCTTGTCGGCGATCCGGCCCATGCCCTCTGCGCTCGGCAGACCGTCGAACTCGCCGGAATTGACCTGTCGGCCCTCTCCGAGGTACGCCTCTTCCAGCTCTTCGCCCTGCCAGCCGTCGGGCGCCACGACGACCCTCACCGGCAGGCCGTACTTCTTGGCGAATATGAAATCTCGCGTGTCGTGCGCCGGTACGCCCATCACGGCGCCGGTGCCGTAGGAGGCCAGCACGTAGTCGCCAACCAGTACGGGCACCCGCTCGCCGTTCAGCGGGTTGACGCAGTACGCGCCGGTGAAGACGCCGGTCTTCTCGCGCTCCGTGGAGGTGCGTTCTATCTCGCTCTCCCGGCGCGCCTGTGCGACGTATTCCGACACCTCGGCGCGCTGTTCGGGCTGCGTCAGCGCATCGACGAGCCGGTGTTCCGGGGCGAGTACCACGAAGGTGACGCCGTAGATGGTGTCGATGCGCGTGGTGAAGGTCTCGATCTTCTCGCCGGACGCGAACTCGCCTGCGTCGAACGCGATGGTGACTCCCTCCGACCGGCCGATCCAGTTCGTCTGCATCACCTTGATCTTTTCGGGCCAGTCGATCTCGTCCATCTCCAGCAGTTCGTCGGCGTACTTCGTAATGCGGAAGAACCACTGCGGCAGCTCGCGCCGTTCCACCTCCGCCTCGCATCGCTCGCACTGCCCGTCCTTAACCTGCTCGTTGGCCAGCGTGGTCTGGTCCTGCGGGCACCAGTTGGCCGTACCCTCAGCCCGGTATGCCAGGCCCGCCTCGTAGAACTTGATGAAGAAGTACTGGTTCCAGCGGTAGTACTCCGGGTCGCAGGTGATGACCTCTCGCGACCAGTCGTAGGAGTTGCCCATCAGGTCGAACTGCTTGCGCATCTTGCTGATGTGGTCGAAGGTCCACCTGCGCGGGTGCACGTTTCGTGAGATGGCTGCGTTCTCGGCGGGCAGCCCGAATGCGTCGAAGCCCTGCGGGTGGAGCACGTTGTAGCCCTGCATCCGCTTGAAGCGCGCGCCCACGTCGCCGCCCGTGAATGCGAACCAGTGGCCGATGTGCAGGTCGCCCGATGGGTACGGGAACATGGTTAGCGCGAACCAGTTCTCCTTGCCGTCGGCCCGGTCCTTGGTGAGGTGCACGCCCGACTCGTCCCAGCGGCGCTGCCACTTGGGCTCGACGTCGCCAGGCGTGTAGCGCTCACCTGGAGCGGCTGCGGGCCGTCGCGTTTCCCCTACGGTACTCAAGCGGATTGCTCCCAACAATACTCACTGCCGCCTGCCGCTCCGGAGCCGATGGCGACAGCGATAACGATAACGGCGGCCCCTGTCCGACAAGACCGGCCGCACACAGCCGCCGGGCTGCCCCTAATGCTAATGACGCAAGCAATAAAGGGCAATCGGAAACTCCCGAAACGAAGACCTACCTACCACCCAGATCCGTCTTTCCCGACCCCTAATCGGGAATCCACCCCCCAACATCGTCTTTCCCGACCCCGACCGAGAATCCACCTACCAACATCGTCTTGTTATGAAAATAGATTCCCGCGCAAACGGAAACCCACCGGACATGCCCCGCAGGGGCATCCGTAGGGGCGATCCCTTGTGGGCGCCTGGCGGGGCACGGCGGGGGGAATCGTCGCCCACCCCCACGCGCGACGCCACGAACACGCGCGACACAGGCGCATCCGTAACATGCCCCGCAGGGGCATCCGCAGGGGCATCCGTAGGGGCATCCGTAGGGGCGTCCCTTGTGGGCGCCTGGCGGGGCACGGCGGGGGAATCGTCGCCCACCCCCACGCGCCACGCCACGAACACGCGCGACACAGGCGCATCCGTAACATGCCCCGCAGGGGCATCCGTAGGGGCGATCCCTTGTGGGCGCCTCGCGGGGCACGGCGGGGGAAATCGTCGCCCACCCCCACGCGCGACGCCACGAACACGCGCGACACAGGCGCATCCGTAACATGCCCCGCAGGGGCATCCGTAGGGGCGATCCCTTGTGGGCGCCTCGCGGGGCACGGCGGGGGAAATCGTCGCCCACCCCCACGCGCGACGCCACGAACACGCGCGACACAGGCGCATCCGTAACATGCCCCGCAGGGGCATCCGTAGGGGCGATCCCTTGTGGGCGCCTCGCGGGGCACGGGGGGGGGGGGGGGGAATCGTCGCCCACCCCCACGCGCCACGCCACGAACACGCGCGACACAGGCGCATCCGTAACATGCCCCGCAGGGGCATCCGTAGGGGCGATCCCTTGTGGGCGCCTGGCGGGGAACGGCGGGGGGAATCGTCGCCCACCCCCACGCGCGACGCCACGAACACGCGCGACACAGGCGCATCTTCCCCACAGGGGATGTGACCGCAGGGGCGACCCCTTGTGGGCGCCCGCCCCTTCCTACCTCTTACCCCTCGGGGGGAAGCGGGGGGAAGGAACTTTCCTACCTCTTCCCACGTCTTCGGGGGAAGATTGATATGGGGGTCTTCCCGCGCGTCGCACATCCATGTTCATTATTAACGGCGCGCGCGTTGATGGCCGGCGGCGCCCCATTTTCATCACCTTGTGCGGCCTGACCAAGGCCATGGTCATTCCCGACCCCGATCGGGAATCCACCGGGCCGGGCGGTGCCCGGCCCCCAGTTACCCAAACATCCCATCAGCGCCCGGCAACATACCCTTAAGCTTCCAACCGCTCCCGCGCCGTCCGACGCTCGGCATCGGTAAACGGCTCGGCCCACGGCTCCTCTTGCACCAGCGCTTCTACGGAGAGGTCAAGCCGTCCTAGTTCCCAAAGCCTCGTCAGACCCGACTGATGCTCAGACGTGCTAAGCAGCCGCTTGGCCGTTGCCAGACCGCCATGTTCCCTGACCATCTGCAAGAAATATGTGGGGCGTGGTAGCCGAGCTCAGCGGCGGCGTAGTAGATATTCTCCATCGCCTGATGAAATTGCGCCTCAATCTTATCTCCGGTCATTGGATGCCTCACTTACCGAACCGATGCCGGTGGCCCAAACGTAAATGGCTAACCGCTCACCGCGCCCCCATCTCCCGCAACTCACCAGCGATGCGAGAGAAACAGTTCCCGCCATTCTTCTTTGCTCAGATCTTCCCACGGCACTTCTTCATGGACGACCTTGCCGTCTTTGTAGACGACTATCGTGCCCGTGGTGATCATGGCGATCCGCCTTGCGTGCAGCGCCGCCTTGTGCAGCGCCGCCTCGACAGCGTCGAGGTCGATGCCCCCAGATCCGCCGACCGGTTCACTACGGTCTTCCTTCACAGTCATAGCCGGTCCTCTTTTCGCTCTAGTAACACCGGTGCGGGGCCGGAGTTCTCACACAAGGCCCAATCGTCCACCAGATCGCGATAGATCGACTCGAAGTTGCGCCATCCGGCGTGGAAGCGGCGATGGATGGTCTCTTCAGGTATGTGGTGCCCGACTTGACTCACTCGCTGCCTCACGCGGTCAACGGCCACTTCCGGCGCCGGCAGCCGCAGGAATAGCAAGTCTACCCGGTATCCCTGTTCCTGCCACTGCGGTATCAGCCGCGCATAGCCGCGCCCGATGAGGGTCGTCTCAAAAGCGAAGCTTTCCCCTCTTGTCACATGATCCCGGATCATGCTCAGCATCAGCCTTCCAGACTGAAAGGCGGCCAAGTTTGGATTAAGCGGACTCAGCCCCTTCGCTATGAGATCGGCGTTTACGAAGGGTGGGAAATCCGCTTCGTTAGGAAGAAACTGCGCGGCGAATGTGGTCTTACCGGCGCCGTTTGGGCCCGCAAAGATAACTATCTTCTTGGACGACGTCATCGTTTATCGGGCTTCACGTTTTGCGGGGGGTGCGCGTCTCATGGCTTGCCGACGGGTCCATGGCGATTGATTCCGCCACGTGGACGCGCAGCGCGTCGAGGGGAGGGTCGCCTATCGACCTGACCTTGATGTTCCGCAGGCGTTTGCCGGTGCCTTCCACCAGGCCGTCGGCGTTGGCCAGCGAGGCCCCGTTGTAGAAGCCCAGGCGTATGTACCTCTCATGGTCGGAGATGTATATCCGGTTGGCGCGGTCCTTGACGAACGTGGGCGATCCCCACTTCAGCCCTTCCTCGATGCCAGGTTCGATTTCCAACACGAGGCCCCGCAGCGCAAGCGCAAGTTCTCGGTGCTCTACGCGAATGCCGCCAACCCACTTCTCGAAATACTCAGGCGCGGCCATACCGGCCCACATTGCCCGACCGCCGCAACATCCTGGCGCGTCGCTCTTCCGCCTGCCGCATCCGTTCCAGCTGCGCCAAGCCTTTCCTCGTATCGCTGGCGACGCGCGCCGGGTCGGCCCGCTCCATTCGCAGCTTGAAAAGCCAGTAAGTAAAGCCATCCATGACGTTCAGATTGGGTTTGCCGTTCAGCCTTTCGCCAAGACCGGAATTCCCCGCGGATAGCGATGCCTTGTACTCATCCCAAAGAGGCTTCTGAGGCGACCCATAGAGGCGCACGAACACATCATCGCGCGTCGCCTGGTCCGGCGCCCTGCCCCCGGCTACCCGCCCCTTGGCGATCTCCTCCCCCACGGCCGTCAGCAGACCCTGCTCGACCGTTACGCCGTAGAAATAGCTGAGGTGGCCGCGGTACTTGTCCACACCGAGGACGCGCCTGAATTCGTCCTCCTCCAGACCGGCAAACGGCGCGTGGTCGCTGATCCACGCCCGCCATTCCGATGTCGGTATCTTGCTACCGACGCCCGCATCGTCATGGAGTCTTTGAGCCAACAGCTTCCAGTCGAACGCCTCGCCGCCGATCAGGTACTCGTTACGTTCCCCGTCGACCACCTCGGCGGCTATCGTCCATCGGCCGATGGCGGTCAGAACCGCCATGCGCCAATCGCCAGACGGATCGCGCAGGTCGTCTCTTAGCCTATCTAGAGCGTCGACCGGCTCATCGTAGGGATGTGAATTGCCGTTCTGCCCCGGGACTACGTGTTCCGTCTCCAGGGTATTTGCGGCGGCTACGGAGTCGGGCATCGCGAATCGACCAATCCGTTGAGTTCATCCAGCGCGATTCTTGTGCGCCTAACCGCGTCCATGGCAACGCTTGTACTTCCTGCCGGAACCGCACGGGCAAGGCTTGTTGCGTCCCACCTTGCGCCCCTCCACTCCTGCTCCCGCACCGTGGCCCTGGTTGACCGCCGACATGACCGACTTCTTCTGCATCACTCCGCCGACGGCGCGGCCATTCGTGCGCCGGCGCGCCGCCCCCCGTCCCCGGATGCGGCCCGTTCCAGCCGCCTGTCCCGTCCCGTTTGTTGCACGGCCGGGCGCCGTACCTGCGGCGGGCGGCTGCATTGCCGCGGGCGCCGGGCCTATCTTGAAGATGGTCCGCGCCACGTTCGTCTCTATCCGGGCAAGCAATGCTTGGAACATCTCGAACGACTGCCGCTTGTACTGGACTAGCGGATCGCGCTGGCCCGCAGCCTGCAGGCCGATACCCTGCCGCATGTTGTCCATCGACGTCAGATGCTCTACCCACTCCGAGTCGATCGAACGAAGCATGATCACACGCTCAAGGACGCGCATGGTGTCCGCGCCGAACTCATCCGTTCGCGCGTCGTACAGCCGCTCCGCCTCCCGGTGCAAGAGATTTTCGACGGCCTGCTGATCGAGCGATGCAACGTCTTCAGCCGTCTCTAACTCTTCGGGAACGTGCGTAACCGTCTGCACGGCCTGCTGGAAACTCTCAATATCCCAGAAGGACGGGTCCGGGCCCTTTAGATGGGCTTCCAAGATGGCTGAGAGCTCTTTCCTGACGTATTCGATGATGGTGGACCGCAGCTCCTCACCGCCGAGGGCCTTGCGCCTAAGGCCGTAGATCACGTCACGGTGCGTGTTCACTACGTCGTCGTAGTCCACCAGGTGCTTCCGTATCTCGAAGTGGTGCCCCTCAACCTTGCTCTGCGCGCCCTCCACCGTGCGCGAGATCATGTTGTTCTCCAAGGGCACGTCGTCTTCCCAGCCCAGCATGTTCATCGCGCCGCGCATCCGGTCGCCGCCAAACCGCCTTATAAGGTCGTCCTCGGTCGATACGTAGAACTGCGTCTCCCCCGGGTCGCCCTGACGTCCCGACCTGCCGCGCAGCTGGTTGTCGATACGTCTAGCCTCGTGCCGCTCCGTACCCAGAACGTAGAGGCCGCCCTTCTCGATCACCAGGTCGTGGTCGCGCTGCCACTCGTCGCGAGGTATGTTCAGCGTGTCCGGATTGCCGCCGAGGATGATGTCCGTGCCTCGGCCGGCCATGTTCGTCGCCACCGTCACGGCGCCGGGACGACCGGCCTGGGCGACTATCGTCGCCTCCCGCTCGTGCTGCTTGGCGTTCAGCACCTCATGCGGAGTCTTGCGCCTGCGCAACATGCCCGACAGCCGCTCCGACTTCTCGATGCTCGTCGTCCCAACCAACACAGGGCGCCTATCCCGTTGCAGGCTGGCTATCTTGTCCGCAACCGCATTCCACTTGGCGTCCTCGGTCTTATAGATGAGGTCAGAGTGGTCCTCACGGACCATCTCACGGTTCGTCGGTATCTCCACCACCTCCAGCTTGTAGATCTTGAAGAACTCCTCCGCCTCCGTAACCGCCGTGCCCGTCATACCGGCAAGCTTCTTGTAAAGGCGGAAATTGTTCTGGAGTGTGATGGTGGCGTAGGTTACCGACTCACGCCTGACCTGCACGTTCTCCTTCGCCTCGATGGCCTGGTGCAGACCGTCCGAGTAGCGGCGCCCCTCCATCAGCCGGCCGGTGAACTCGTCCACTATCAGCACTTCGTTGTTGCGTACCACGTACTCGCGGTCGCGCTGGTACAGCGCCTCGGCGCGAACGGCGTTCTCGATGAAGTGAGTCAGCGCGTCGTGCCGCGGGTCGTACAGGTTCTCGACGTTCAGGGCCTTCTCAAGAGTCGCTATCCCTTCCGGAGTAAGGGAAATCGACTTCAGCTTCTCGTCGATCTCGTAGTGCTCGCCAAGACGGAGACGCTTCGCCAGCTGGGAGAAGCGCCTGTACTCCTGGCCCGACTCCCGCGCAGGGCCGGAAATGATCAGCGGAGTCCTCGCCTCGTCGATGAGGATGTTGTCCACCTCGTCGACGATGGCGTAGCAGGGATCTCGCTGCACCATGTGGTCAACGTCGTCCACCATGTTGTCCCGCAGGTAGTCGAACCCGAACTCGTTGTTCGTACCGTAGGTGATGTCCGCCGCGTACGCCTCCCGCTTCGACGCGCTGCGCATGTTCTCGCCGGCGACGGCGGCGAAACTGGTGGAGCCGTCATCGTCGCCGCGCTTCTCGCGCTGCTCCTTGTCGGCCCCCTCGGGGTCGTAAACGAATGACCCCTGGTTCTGGAGACAGCCCACGCCGACGCCGAGCGCGTGGTACACCGCGCCCATCCACGACGCGTCCCCGCTTCGCCAGGTAGTCGTTGACCGTGACGACGTGAACGCCCTGGCCGGTCAGCGCGTTCAGGTAGGCCGGCAGCGTGGCGACCAGCGTCTTGCCTTCGCCCGTGCGCATCTCGGCGATCTTGCCCTCGTGCAGCACGATCCCGCCGATGAGTTGCACGTCGAAGTGACGCATCCCCAGCGCGCGCTTGGCGGCCTCGCGCACTGCAGCAAAGGCCTCCGGCAGAAGGTCGTCGAGCTCCTCGCCACTCTTCAGACGCGCCCTCAGCTCATCGGTTACCGCCCTTAGCCCCTCGTCCGACAGCGCGGAGAACTCGGGTTCAAGGTCGTTGATTTCCCCAACGGTAGATCGGGTCTTGTTAACCGCTCTCTCGTTGGAGTCGCCAATTATCTTACTCAGTAGTCCGATCATATCCTTAGCATACGACAGCCCGCCCCACAGTGAATAGTAAAAACCCCACCCACCCCCGCGCCCTCGTCTTCCCCGTCCCCCACGCCGTCATTCCCATAAAAACGGGAATCCACTCCTACCTCTTCCCCCGTCGCCCTGTCCGTCATTCCCGTAAAAACGGGAATCCACCGGACACCCTCGTAGGGGCGATCCCTTGTGGGCGCCCGTCCCCTCCTACCTCTTCCCCTCAGGGGGAAGATTGAGATGGGGGTCTTCCCGCGCGCGACGCCACACACCTACCCCCACTAAAAACTAACAACTAAAAACTACCCGACCCCTACGTAAACATCGCCCCCACCGACTCCCCCCGGTGAATACGCGATATCGCCTCACCCAGCAGGTCGGCGATCGACAGCACCGTTATCTGAGGCGTCAGCTTCTCCCCGTTGACCGGCACCGTGTCCGTGACGACGACCTCCTTCAGCTCCGGCACCTCCAGCAGCCGGTCCGTCGCCTTGCCCGGCAGCACCCCGTGCGTCGCGCACGCGTAGATGTCCGTCGCGCCAAACTTCGCCAGCACCTCCACCGCCGTGATCACCGTTCCGCCGGTGCTGATCTCGTCGTCGAACAGGATCGCCTGCTTACCCTCCACGCTGCCGATCACGTTGAGACTCTCGACGTCATCGTCATTGCTCGTCCGCCGCTTCTCGATGATCGCCAGCGGCGCGTTGAGACGGTCTGCAAATGACCGCGCACGCCGCGATATCCCTATGTCCGCCGCTACCACCACGGAACGGTCGAGACCCTTCTCCTCGAAATACTCCACCTGCTTCGGCATCGCCGTCAGCTCATCCACCGGCACGCGGAAGAATCCCTGCACCTGCGCAGCGTGCAGGTCCACCATGATCACCCGGTTCGCGCCCGCCGTCTCAAGCAGGTCGGCGATCAGCCGGGCCGTTATAGGCACCCGCGGCTGGTCCTTCTTGTCCGTGCGAGCGTAAGAGTAGTACGGAATCACCGCGGTGATGCGGCCAGCCGACGCGCGGTGCGCCGCGTCGATCATGATCAGCATCTCCATGATGTGGTTGTTCACCGGCTCTGCCGTCGGCTGGACTATGAAAACGTCCCTGTGCCTGACGTTCTGGAGAATGCGGACGAAAGTGTTGTCATTGGCGAACTTGAACACGTCCACCTGGCCCACCGGCACGTTGAGGTAGTCGCAAATCCGCCGGGTCAACTCCGGGTGTGCATTCCCGCTCAGGACGACAAGGTCGCCGAAAACGTCAGTTAGCAAGACTCTCGAACTCCGCACCCGGCTTGGCCGGGCAATCGTGGGATGACAATGTTTCAGGCCCCGCGGCCGCCACGCGCGACCCGGCGCCTACTCTTCTCCAAGCCGGTGTACATAATAGTATGTTGCAAGCCTCTCGCGGGATGGGAAATGCACCCGCAGCGCGTGTTAGACACACGCCGGCCGATGAGCCGCTTACCGACCCGGCAGGCCCCACGTCAGCCGGGGTGAGATGCAAGGCGGCCCACTCTCAAGAAAGGAGCCCGTCGTACTCAGCCTTGCGATAGCCGAAAGTCGCGGAACCGCCCATGATCAGGATCGGCCGGCGAATCCGGCGCGGCTCCTCCAGCATCAGCGCGATCAACTCATCGTCCGCAATTTCCCCACGGCGGCTACGATACTCCTTTGCGCTCGGGCTAGACCATGAGAACATCGCATCCGCCGACAACTTCCCCGCCAGTTCCCGCAGTTCTTCCTCGCTGAATGGATCCGCAAAGAAATCACGCCGTGACGCATCAACGCCCGCTTGCGAGAGAGCATCCCCCGCTTTCTTGCAGGAACTTCAGCGCTTCCAGTGATAGAACACCGCTTCAGCCGCCATTTTCACACCTCCTGGCGCACAGCCCTAAGGCCGCGCCCTTTCCCGAAGACAGACCGTCGTGACCCTCCCCAGTAGACAACCGGACAAGGCCGCTTCGGGAGTCGAGTCTATCGTAAGACTCCCCCTAACCGCCGTCGCAAGCGTGGTAAACACCTTCCGACGCGGCCCCGAAAGCCTCTTCAACCTGAACGCCTACTCGTTCGGATTCTCGGCGATGACCACCGGCGTCGGCTCCGGCATCCTCCCCTTCAAGGTGCTCACAATGCTCGATGGCGGACAGGTCATCATGTTCGGCAACGAACTCGACAAGAACGGCACGCTGGGCGTCATCTCACTCATTGGCCTCGCAGTTGCAGCCCTCATGCAGCCCCTCGCAGGAATACTGAGCGACCGCTCCGCAAAGATCACCGGCAAGAGACTCCCCTTCATCGCCGCCGGTACGATGCTAATGGCCGGATCCGCATTCTTCTTTGGCGCAGCCGAGACCTTCATATCCGTTCTAATCGCAATGGTGCTCATTCAACTGGCAGGCAACTTCAGCCAGGGGCCGGCCAATGCCCTGCTCGTCGACCACGTCGACCGGCGAAGCATGGGCCGAGCATCAGGCGCACTGAACCTCATCAGGGTGGCCGGCGCAGGCGTCTTCGCATACATAGTACTGAGATTCATGGACCAATACGTCGAAGACGGAGCCGCCTACTGGATGTGGCTGGCAATCGCCATGCTCGCAGTCGCGCTCGTACTTTCTTCCGCATGGACCATCCTCTCACTGAGAAACCGCCAGCCCCCTCGGCGCACCGCCGCGCAACCCGACGACGACGACGAAACCGAATACCCCGGCAGGCCCCTAAATCTCGACAAGTGGACCTACGGATGGTTCCTCATATCCTTGGCATTTGTAATAGCCGCCATGTCCACCATGCAGGTCTACGCACTCTTCTTCCTCCAGGACGTGGTAGGCCTCGAAAACCCGGCGGAAGGCGCATCCACCCTGGTAATAGTCATAGGAGTAGGCATCGCAGCCACAGTCCTGCCCGCAGGCTACATCGCAGACCGTATCGGGCACTCTGCCATCCTGCTGGTGGGAGGCGTCCTCGGCGCAATCGGCGCCTCCCTCCTGCTGGTGGTCGATTCCTTCACCGCCGTGCTGATGGACGGATTCATCATAGGAGCCTCGGTCGGCATCATGCTAAGCGTTACATGGGCCGTCGCAAACAGCCTGGTAACCGGCAGGCGCGCCGCAAGAGACCTCGGACTGACAGGCATAGCCGCCCTCGTCGGAGCCGCAGTGGCCCGCTTCTCAGGCGTCGGCATAGACGCACTGAACGACCGCTCGGATGGACAACTGGGATACGAGGTGATGCTCATCTGCGTTGCAGCGGCATTCATCCTTTCGTCCATCATGCTGGCCGTAGTCGCACGCGCGTCAAACGAAAACCGCCAAACCGCCGCAAATCGGCTGAACCTAGACACGAACAGTCCCAGGCAAGGACTATAATTCAGTAGACCGACCACAACGCCCCGGAGGTTACCGATGGAAGTCTACCTGGCCAGCCCGCGCGGATTCTGCGCCGGAGTCGTCCGCGCCGTCGATATCGTCGAACTGGCCCTGGAACGCTTTGGCCCCCCCGTATACGTCAAGCACCAGATCGTCCACAACCCACACGTCGTCGCAGACCTCGAGGCCAAAGGCGCCATCACAGTAGAGTCCGTCGACGAAATACCCGAAGGCTCCGTAGTCGTCTTCTCCGCACACGGCTCGCCGCCATCCGACTACCAACAGGCGCAAGAACGCCAGCTCAATACCATCGACGCCACCTGCCCGCTGGTCACCCGCGTCCACAACGAGGCCAAGAAGTACTCCAAAGAGGGAAGGCACATCATCCTAGTGGGCCACCGCGGACACCAAGAGGTCATAGGAACCACCGGACAGACCGACATGACGCTCGTGGACGAAAGAGAACCCTTGGACCTGCCCGAATGGCCGGAGGGTGAACACGTGTCCGTGCTCACGCAGACCACGCTGTCCGTGCGCGACACAGCGCGCGCCGTCGCAAAGATTCGCGAGAAGCACCCCAACGCACTGGTCAGAAACGACATCTGCTACGCCACCACCAACCGCCAGGAAGCCGCAACCGAACTCGCACAACTCGCAGAGCTCGTGCTCGTCATCGGCGCACAGAACAGCTCAAACTGCGCAAGGCTCAAGGAGGTCGCAGAGGCCGAGGGCGTACCGGCCTACCTCATCAACGGGCCGGCAGAAATGGATATCAACTGGTTCGAGGGCGTCAACAAGGTCGGCATCACCTCCGGCGCCTCCACCCCCGAGAAGATGGTCTCCGCCGTAATCAAAGAACTCGACCCCGAGCGCGTCATTCACATCGGAAACGGCGAAGAGAACATAACCTTCACCCTCCCAAAGGAACTCCGCGGAAACGGCTCCTCCAAGCGAAGATGACCCCCTTCCCCCCTTACGCTATACGGAATGGGATTCTTCCAAAGTAAGAATCTAGTGGAGGTACAAGCCCATGAAACTTGGCAGAAATATTTCCGGAAGCGAAATAATCTTCGAAGTGACCGAGGCTGTCGAGGGCGGTTACGACGCCAGGGCGCTGGGCCACGCCATCTTCACCGGCGGGGATTCTTGGGATGACCTCAAGGCCATGGTCCAAGATGCTGTCCTTTGCCACTTTGACGAAGATGAAGCGCCCAGTGTGATCAGGCTGCATCTCGTCAAGCAAGAAGTGATGGCGGTATAGCCTCCGCAGGACAGTGGGCCCCCGTCCCCTCCCACCTCTTCCCCCGTCTGCGGGGGAAGATTGAGATGGGGGTCTTCGCGCCCATCGCACATCCACGTTCATTGTTAATAACGCGCAAACCGTACGGGCGTCTCCCGACCCTCTTTCCCATGAAAACGGAAATCCACACGCACGCACCCCCCCGCCTGTGTCTTCTCCCTACTTCCCGCGCACCAACGCCGGCCATATGACGACCGCCAGCCCCGTCAACGCCAGGCCGGCTATCGAGTTGATGACCAACGTCGTCTGGACGCCCAGACGCTCGGCCAGGTAGCCGCCTATCAGCAGGCCCATCGGCAATCCGTACACCGCCAGCGAACGCACGCCCATCACCCGACCCCTGAACTCAGTGGGAGCCCTCGACAACAGCACGACCGACATCGACACCATCGCCAGGCTGCTGGACAGCCCAAACGCCGTCAGAGTAACCATCGCCAGCGGCGCCGACTCCATCCTCGCGAACACCAGCATCAGCGCGTGCCATAGCACGATGCCCACCAGCATCACCCGCTCAGGCCGCCTCGACCTCAGAAAGGCCGCCACCCCCAGCGAGCCGGCAAAAGCCCCTCCCGCCGTCACCGCCATGAAGCGCGCCAGCCCGATCGCCTCCAGGTTGAAAACATCCCTCGCCACGACCGGCATCAGCCCGTTGATCAGCGGAAACGCAGTCAGGTTTACCGCAAACGCAAGGAACATCACCCCCGTGATGACCGGATCCCCGCGCATGTAGCTGATGCCGGACTTCAGGTTCTGCAACGCCGACTCCGCCTGCTCCGGCCTCCGGCCCCCCACGCTGATGCCAAGCGCCATCACAATGCTCAGCGCGTAGAACGCCACTACTACGACGTACGCATAGCCGATGCCCAGGCTGCTAAGCAGTCCCGCACCTGCCAGCGCACCCGCTATGCGCGCCGAGTCCTGCGTCGTGCGCGCCAGCCCCGCCGCGTTCACCAGCATCCGCTTGGGCACAACGTCCGCTATCAGTGACTGCCGCACAACGTTGTCCGCCATGCGCGTAATACCCGTCACCGATGCCAATATCAATACGTGCACAGGTTCTAGGACGCCCGCTATCCCCAAGGCCATGACCCCCGCAGCCGCAAGGCCGAACAACGCGCGTATCGCAATGAGCATCGCCCGCCGGTCCACCCGGTCCGCAATAACGCCGTAGAAGGGCGAAAGCAACGTCCCGCCAAACCGCAGCGCGCCCAGCACGCCGACCAACAATGGCGAGCCCGTCTCGACCAGCACGTACCAGCCGAGGATCAGCGTCTCCATCTCCGAGGCCCACGTAGAGGTCGCATCCGCAGACCACTGGAACCGGAAACTCCTGATCGAGAACGCCTCGAATACCCGAGACCGACCCGTCCTGCGGCGGTCGCCTTCCACCGACCGGCTGGCCGCCGCGCCTGAAGGTCCCGCCGTCACCGGCTCAACGCTCCCATATCAACCAGCGCGCCGCGCAGTCGAATGAGCGGCCACTCCAATACCATTGACCCGTATGAGACTTCCGATGAACACATTGGTTGCCGTCGCTGCCCTGGCGATTGTCGCGGCATGTTCCCCCGCTTCTGACTCTACTCCTGCCGCCCCCGCGGGCGCAGTGGATTCCGGCGCCGCCGTAGACACAGATTCATGCCCGCAAGGCGATTGCGACACCATACCGACGCACAGCCCAACGCCTCCAATCACCGCCCCCTCACCCACCCCGTACAACCCGCCTGCGACGAAAGCCGTGCAACAGACCGCCGCGCCCGCGCCAACTGCGACCGCAGGAAATATACCGCCCAAAGAAACTACACCGCCCAGGCGGACGGCCTCACCCGTCGCAGCGCCTACGTCCACGCCAACTACGCCGGCGGAAAGCCCTGCCGCGCCCAAGCCCGCGCCGCAGCATCCAACGCCCCCTCCAACCGCAACGCCCGGCATCTCGTTGACCCCTGCCGCAGTATCGACCGGCGCTGAACCCACAGCCGCCTCCACGCCTGCCGCAACGCCGCAACCCTCCCTCACCGCAACCGCCGGCCCCGCCGAAATAGCCTGGGTAGACAGCCCCGACTGCGACGCCATAGAAAAGAAGCCATTCGAAGAGTCCGCCGTAACCCTCTATTGGCCCGGAGGACAACAGGTCGTGCTTGTCGAGGTCGCATCCACCGGCCGGCAGCGTTCCCAGGGCCTCATGTGCCGCGCGTCCGTCCCCGCAGGACGTGGAATGATCTTTCTGTTCGAAACGCCCACCAACGGCGGTTTCTGGATGTTCAACACCTACACGCCGCTCGACATCTTGTTCCTAGACGACGCCGGACGCTTAGTCTGGAGCGATACCATGACTCCATGCCCTAGGCAGTCGGTCGATGAAAATGACCAAGACTGGAGTTCAAGGTGCTCTGCCGCGACGACGCGCCCGCCCGCTGAGTCCGGCGCATACGTCGCAGCGCTGGAGCTCCCCGCAGGCTGGCTTGAAGAAATCGGAATCGCCCCCGGCGAGACAAATGGAATAGTCGCATCGTGGGAATAGACGGCAGGGTACTCCTCATAGTCATAGACGGCGCCGGCGTGAACCGCACGCGCTCCCGCCAGGTCGCGGAAGCGGCGTGGCAGGACATCCCGGCGCCAGACCGCCGAGCCATCACGGAGGCCGCGCAACACGCCCTCGCGTCCTCACCGGACTGCCCCGCGGCCGCGCAAGACCTCGCCGTCCTGTCGCTATATCCCGTGCACGCCGAGACCCTCGAAGCGGAAATGCCTTACGACGCGGCACGCGCCCTGCTGGCCGCCCTCAAACGGATCCAACGCGATCCCGCCGCGACGGCCCCGCTTCACCGCGCCGCCCGCGCAGTCCGGCGCGCCGCCATGCAACTCCGCTTTGTACCCTGGGCCGCACAAGCGGCCTTCTCGGCCCAGCTCAGAAACGACAACCTCACCATGCCCACCAGCGCAGCCGGCCAGTGGGCAGGCTTCGAGGACCTAGACCCGCCGGTGCAGGGCAACTCCGAAACCGGACACCAGCAGATAGGCAACCTCGTCATGGCGCCGCAGATGCCGCTGCACATAACCAGAGCAATCGAATCCGGCGACTGGCTGAGAAATCGCGCCCTGCTGGACGCCATCGACTACGCCGCAAGACCGGAAGGCGCGCTCAACTTCACCTTCCTGCTATCCGGCACAACCGGGCAGGACGGCAGGGTGCACAGCGCGTGGAACCACCTGGAGGCATTCGTCGAACTGGTATTCCGCACCAAGCGCCTGCGCCCCGGCCAAGTACGTATGCAGGCAATACTCGACGGCAGGGACTCGCCGCCAAGGTCGTCGCTGCAAGCATCGAATGATGCCGCACCATACATCGACAAGCTGCAACGCCTACTTGCAAGCTACTCCGCAGAAGAGAGCCTCGCATGGGTCGTGGGACGCTCGACCGGTATGGACAGGGACTACAGGGAGGTCAACGCCAAAGACGACTACATGCTACTGACCGCCGCGGAAGGTATCCACGTAGACGGGTTCGATGGAGTCCGGCAGGCGGTCGCCAAAGCCCACGGCCGCGGCGACACCGACCAGGACATACCTCCCATCGCAGTGCGGGACGCCAAAGGACGCGTCAGGACCGTCGGCCCCGGTCAGTCCTTCGTAGACCTCAATTTCCGCTCAGACAGGCAGAGGGCAAAGATCGCCTCCCTCTGCGGCGCCGTTGACCTGCTACGCGAGGAAGCCGGTAGGCGCGGACGGGAGTGGAAACTGGACTGGCTAAAACCCCTGCCGGGCCTGCACGTCTGCGGAATAGTCGAGTACCACCCCGACTTCGCCGCCAAGCGCAACGTAACCGTCGCATTCCCCGCAGCCCCGCACCGCGAAAACCTGCTCGCCATCTGGCCGCAACTCATGCCGAACGAAAAGTACCTGCTCGTCGCAGAGAGCATCAAGGCCCCCCACGTGGGCTACTTCATTCGAGGCAGGCGCGAAGCCCCGGAACTACAGCAGGCCGAGGACAGGATCATCCTCCCCTCCGCCGGCGAGGCCGAAGGCATCCTGTCCGACACCGACTTCCACCGAATACCCCGGATGCGCAACGCAGAGGTGGCGGCCACGGTGTCCCGGTACTTGGCGCAGCGCGAACACAGGCTCATATGCTGCAACCTCTCGGCCACCGACATGCTGGGCCACCTGTTGCCCGGCAGCTTCGAGGCCGCAATCACCGCCCTGGAAGCCACCGACGCCGCAATAGAAGAGATGGCGACGGCGGCACGGCGCCACGGCTGGAACGTCATCGTCACAGCAGACCACGGCAACATCGAGGAAGACGGCCCCGCCCACAGCGCCAACGACGTACTGACCACAGTCGCACCAGCCCAAAGCGGCCACGTCCCGGCCAAGCGGCCCCGATTCCAGGCCCGCCTCTTCGACGTCAGCTGGACAGTCGCGCACATGCTCGGCGCAGGCGAAAGACTGAGCGCAATGTTCAAAAAACTCAGCGATGACAACCACCAAGAGCGATACTCCGGCCGCTCCCTAATCGCCTGACCCATCACTCTTCCCCCTCCACGAGGAAAACGTAACCACCCCCACTCCGGCCGCCCCTAATCGCCTGACGCCCGGCCCTTCCTCTTCTTCCAACCCTCCCTTACCTCCTCCCCAACCCATCCCGTCATCCCGACCTTCCCGTCACTCGCAACGCATCTCCGTCTTTCCCAACCCCCTCTCAGTAATTGTTATGAAAATAGACCCCCGTGAAAACAGCCGCCCACCAAACATGCCCCACAGGGGCGTCCCCCCTAACTCTTCCCCCGTCCGCGGGGGAAGATTGAGATGGGGGTCTTCCCGCGCATCACCCACCACCACGCGCGCCGCATAGACATCTTCCCCGCAGGGGATCGAACCGTAGGGGCGCCATCCGACACGAACCGTAGGGGCGATCCCTTGTGGGCGCCTGGCGGGGAACGGCGGGGGGAATCGTCGCCCACCCCCACGCGCGACGCCATCAACACGCGCGACGCGCCCCCGTCCTTCTGGATCCCCGTGAAAACGGGAATCCACCGCCCGCGCCCCGCAGGGGCGCCCCCTCCTACCTCTTCCCCCGTCTGCGGGGGAAGATTGAGATGGGGGTCTTCCCGCGCATCACCCACCACCACGCGCGCGCATAGACATCTTCCCCGCAGGGGATAGAACCGTAGGGGCGCCATCCGACACGAACCGTAGGGGCGATCCCTTGTGGGCGCCTGGCGGGGAACGGGGCGGGGCGACGTCGCCCATCCCCACGCGCGACGCCGCCAACAACGCGCGCCCAGCAACAACCCGCCCCGCAGGGGCGCCCTCTCCTACCTCTTCCACCGTCCGCGGGGGAAGATTGAGGTGGGGGTCTTCCCGCGCGTGCCGCCACCAACCGCGCGCAGCGCGAACCTAAAACTTCCGCGTCCCGCCGCTGCCCGCGGCCGGAATATCCACTACCCTCATCACGCCATCCCGTTGCGTCAGAGCGATCCTTCCTTCGATCAAGGCCAGCGCGTCTTCTCCGAAGACCTTCCTGCGCCAGCCGTGCAACGCTCGAACGCCTGCGGAATCTCCGCTCGCAAGGCGCGCCAGCTCGCCCTGGTTCGACACCATCTTTTCCGCAACCCCGTGCTGCTCGCAGCGCAGCTTCAGCAAGGCCCGCAGCAACGCAGTCGCAGACTTGTCAACGCCCTCCCCGCCTGCGGGCCTGTCTATGCTTGGCCACTCGTCGGCAGACTGCCGGAGGACCCGGCGCACTGCCCGCAAGACCTCTCTGCCGTCCGGGCGATGGGCAAATCCCTTGTGCAGGCCCCGGACGCGCTCAAGCTTCACGGCCGTATCGGGCGCATTGTGCGCAATCTCCGCCAGGGCGCCGTCACTCATCACCCACGCCCGCGGCAGATTGCGCCGCATCGCAGACCGCTCACGCCACTCCGCCACCTCCCGCAGCACCGCAAGCGCCCTGCGCTTCGGCCTGCGAAGACGCACGCGACGCCACGCATCGCGGGGCTCTACTCGGTAGACCGACTCCTCAGACAGCCTCGACATGTCCTCCGACACCCATTCCCGGCGGCCCGTATCGGTGAGCCGGCCGTCCAGAAACTCGTATACCGCGCCAAGGTGGAGGACGTCTCCGACCGCATAATCGACCTGTTTCTCAGTGAGCGGACGCAGCGACCAGTCGGTGCGCTGAGCCGCCTTGTCGAGGTCGATGCCAAGGATCTCGTCTACCAAGCGCGCATAGGAAGGCTGCTCACCGTAGCCGCACACCGCGCCCGCAATCTGAGTGTCGAACACCGGGCCGGGTACGGAACCCATCAGGCCGTAGAAGATGTCGAGGTCCTGCGAAGCGGAGTGAAATACCTTCAGAACGTCCCCGTCGCGCATGAGCCGGTAGACGGGTTCAAGGTCTATGCCCGGAGCCAGCGCGTCTATCGCCGCGGCACGTCCGCCGCCTGCCACCTGGATGAGGCACAGGGTTGGCCGGTAGGTCTTTTCCCACAAAAACTCAGTGTCCACCGCAACATACCGGCATCCCGAAAGGCGCGCGCAGAATGAAGCTGCCTCCTCTGAAGTGGTGATCAACACGGCCTACCGCGCCTGCATCCGCCCGCCCGGGGCCGCGGAAACTGCTCCGGCCGCCGCCGTGCGGCACATGTCAATATCCGCCCTATACCTTGCGATAACGGTACACCGCCACCGGAACGAACACGATGAGTATCCCGGCGACCCAGGCCAGCGTGCGCCACGTCCATTCCCAAATCTCACCACCGTGGGCCAGTGCACGGACTGTATACACCGCCGACGTAACGGGATTGTGCTCTGCGAAAACCTGGAGCCAGCCCGGCATCGTCTCGATTGGCACGAAGGTGGAACTCAAGAAAGTCACCGGAAATATGAACATGAAACTGAAGGCCTGCGCCGCTTCCACAGACTTCACGCTAACCCCGGAGGTCGCCATCACCCATGAAAAGGCAAACCCGAAGAGCACCACGAAAGCCGGTATCGCAAACGCCGGAGCGCCGCCGTGGAAGCGGAAACCCACCGCCACGCCTACCCCGATCATCAACAGCACCACGAAAGAGTTCCTGATCACGTCGGCAAAGATGCGCCCGGCAACCACCGCCAGCCGGGCCATCGGAAGAGACTTGTAACGGTCGATCATCCCCTTCCGAAGGTCTTCCGCAAGACCCACGCCCGTCTGCGTAGACCCGAACAGCGTCGTCTGAACCAATATCCCGGGCAGCAGAAAGTCCACGTAATTTATGCCGCCCGTCATGATCGCCCCGCCAAAGACGTAGACGAACAGCAGCACGAACATGACCGGCTGGACGGTCGAAAACACCAGCAAGTCCGGGGAACGCCTGTAACGAATAACGTTCCGCTTGGTCATCAGCGCGGTGTCGGAAGCCGCCCAATACAGGTCGCTCAGTATCGAAGGCAATCTATGACTCCAGGCCGCTTTCGTCTCATCTAACGCTCCGCTTCCGCGCTCTCCGCCGTCCGTCCGGTCAATGCGAGGAACACGTCGTCGAGTGTAGGCTGTCTCAGCGTCAATTGGCGGAACCGGATGCCGGCGGAGTCCAGCTCGCGCACCACCGCCCCCAGCGTGGTGGAAGCGTCTTCCACCACGACCGTAATACGCCCGGTTTGAGCGTCACCCAGCGCATCTTCGCAATCGGCGCGCTTGAGCGCTTCCAGCGCCTCCGGCAGCGTCGCACGGTACGCAAGCTGGATCGTCAGCCGCTCGTTCCCGGCGGTCGCCTTCAACTCCTCCGACGTACCCTCCGCTATAACGGCCCCCTGGTCTATCACCACGATCTTGTCCGCCAAGCGGTCCGCCTCGTCCATGTACTGCGTCGTCAACAGCACGGTCGCTCCGTCCGCCACCAAACCCCGGATGACGTTCCACAGGTCGATCCTGCTCCGAGGATCCAACCCCGTCGTCGGCTCATCGAGAAATATCACCGGCGGCGTCGCGACGAGGCTCGCAGCCAGGTCGAGACGCCTGCGCATACCACCCGAATATGTGCTCGAACGCCGGTCTGCCGCATCGTTGAGGTCAAACCGGTCCAGCAGCTCCGCAGCCCGTCTGCGGCTGTCTCTGCCGCTCATCCGGTACAGCCTGCCCACCATCTCGAGGTTTTCACGACCGGTCAGATAGTCGTCCACCGCAGCGCTCTGTCCCGCCAGGCCAATTACCGACCTCAGTCGCCGGGCGTCCTTCACCACGTCGTAGCCCATCACCGTGGCCCTGCCGGCGTCCGGCAACAACAACGTCGTCAGGATCCTTACAAGCGTGGTCTTGCCCGCCCCGTTCGGCCCCAGCAGTCCAAGCACCGTCCCCTGCTCGACGTTCAGGCTCACGCCGTCGAGCGCACGCACGTCGCCGTAAGACTTGGCAATGCCCTCGACCTCTATCGTCCGGCCATTCCGAGAGCCGTTTGACCCGTTATGGCGTTGTGCAGATATGGGTTTTCCCCTTCCGCCTCAGTCGTCCCGCGGCGCGCCGAAAATCAGACTCCTCGAACACAGTTAGTCTCTAGTGTCGCACATACCACGCTAAACAATAGCTCCCGGCCCAAACTCAAACCGCACAATCAAGGCCCGGATAACTAAACTGTGCCCGCGGTAGGCGGGAATGGCCGTTCCCTCCCGCTTGCCGTCTGAGGCTCCGGTGTGGGATAACCCTCAAGCCGGCCCGGCCTGACGCATTGCGAGGAAATACCCGGCCCCTACCGGCGGCAAGCAGGCTGAAATAGATCAGGCGTACCTCGGCCAACGAACCGGCATGAAAGCCACTCGAAAGTCTCGGCATTGAACCCCGCATCAGGCTTACTGCGGCGCATCCGCAGCGCCCACTACGGATGGAGAGTCGCAGGCGCCGGCGGAGTCAACCTGTCGGTCAGCTCAGGCCCCACCTTCCAGGCCTCCAGCGCCATCTTCGACGCGGTCGAGGAGGAGTTCGGATGGAGCCGCAGCCTCACCACCGGCGTAGCGTCGTTCGGCCGGTTCGGCGGCGCCATGCTCGGCCCGCTGGAAGGTTGGCTCACCGACCGCTTCGGCGCGGCGCGCATGGTGCTCGCCGGTTTTTTCATAGCCGGCGCCGGCCTCATCGCCTTCTCGCAGGTCGCAGGGCCGGTCACCTACTACCTCGCATTCCTCCTGTTCTCCACCGGCTTCAGCATCGGCGGCTTCACGCCATCCATGGCAGCCGTCAACGCCTGGCTGCCTCGCAACAGGGCCACCGGCAGCGCAATAGTCATAGCAGGCAGCAGCGTCGCAGGTTTCGCAGTCCCCCTCGTCGCATGGGCAATCTCTGCATACGGATGGCGCCCCACCATGTTCGCAATAGGACTGGTCACGCTGGCAGTAGCCCCCATCCTCGCCAAAGTCGTCGCAAAGCCCCCACCGCCGCCTGACCGACAGGCGCAAGCCGGGGAGGACTCAAAGACAAGGCTGAGGGTGGGACCATCCAGGGACTTCACCGCCGGAGAGGCCCTGCGCACGCGGGCCTTCTGGTCGATGTCGATGGCCCACGGCCTCGTAAACCTATCCGTCGGCGCCATCTCCGCTCATCTGTTCCAGCACCTGACCGGCCCCGACGTCGGCCTGAGCGACCTCATGGCCGCGACGGTGCTTCCCGTCATGGCCGGTATGTCCTTCGCCTTCCAGATACTCGGCGGACTGCTGGGAGACCGCATGGAAAAGCGCATCCCCATAGCCGCCCTCATGGCCTGCCAGGCGGCTGCCATGGCGCTGTTGGCATACGCCGGCAGCTTCACCGGGGCCATCGCATTTGCAATCGTATGGGGCGTCGGCTTTGGCGCACGCACCCCCCTGCTTCACGCCATGCGAGGAGAGTACTTCGGCAGACGCCACTACGGCACGATACTAGGCATGGCCTCCCTGCCAATGGCCGCCGGAATGATGTCCGCGCCGGTCCTCGCAGGACTCATATTCGACGCCCAGCAAACCTACCAATGGATATTCCTAGGCCTCGCCGCCGCCTGCCTCGCAGGCGCCCTCCTAGTCCTACTGGCCACCAGGCCGGACCCCCCCGCAACCAGGCGCCGTTAGCCCGCCTCTTACACCTCCCCCTTCGACGGGCCAAGGCCCCAGCTCACACAATGCAGTGAGCGCCCCCGCCCACCACGCCCTTTCCGTCATTGTTATGAAAATAGATTCCCGCGCAAACGGGAACCCACCGGACGTGCCCCACAAGGGCAATCCGTAACATGCCCCACAGGGGCGTCCCTTGTGGGCGCCTGGCGGGGCGCGGCGGGGGGAATCGTCGCCCACCCCCACGCGCGCCATCCACCCACCACGCCGTCATTGTTATGAAAATAGATTCCCGCGCAAACGGGAACCCACCGGACATGCCCCACAAGGGCAATCCGTAACATGCCCCACAGGGGCGTCCCCCCGTAGGGGCGTCCCTTGTGGGCGCCTGGCGGGGCGCGGCGGGGGGAATCGTCGCCCACCCCCACGCGCGCCATCCACCCACCACGCCGTCATTGTTATGAAAATAGATCCCCGTGAAAACGGGAATCCACCGGATATGCCCCGCAGGGGCATCCCCTCCTACCTCTTCCCCGTCCGCGGGGGAAGATTGAGATGGGGGTCTTCGCGCGCATCGCCACGAACCGCAACGGCCCAATCCAACAGGATTCCCGACCCCGATCGGGAATCCATCGGGCGGGGAACCACATACCGTCACCCGTATCGCGGGCTATAAACTCGGTGCATGAGGGAGAATGGGCCTTCCGCAGAGCCGCCGGACGCCAGGAGCGAAATTCAAGATGGTGGAAAAAGACGACCTTGTCCGGCTTGTTCACGGCACGCCAACGCTCATCTGCTTGGCCGTCGCCGGAGCCGGCGTGAGAGCGCTGGCGTGGCTCTTCGAACAGCCCGGCGCATCGCGCACCATACTCGACGCACAGGCTCCCTATTCAATGCGGGCGCTGGAGGAGTATGCCGGCGCGGCGGCAAAACAGCACGTCTCCGCCGTCGAGGCGCGGCGGATGGCGGAAGCCGCACTGGAACGGGCGCGACGCCTGGCAGGGCAAGAATCCCAGGTGGCCGGGGTCGCCTGTACTGCCGCCGTTGTTACCGACCGGCCCAGGAGAGGCGCGAACCGCTGCCACGTCGCCTGGACGAAGGACGGCGGAGGCGCGGCATATTCGCTACAACTGAACAAAGGCGAGCGGGACCGCAACGGAGAGGAGGAAGTCGTAAGCCGCCTGTTGCTCAACGCAGTCGCGGAGGCCTGCGGACTGGACGAACGGGTCGATATGCCGTTGCTAACCGGAGAGGCCATCACGTCGAGCGTAGACTGCCCAAGTGCGGCGAGAGACTCTTCGCCGAGTCAAGATGCCTGACCTGATAGACAGCCTCTACGCCAAAGACGTCCGGCTGGTCGTAGTAGAGCCGGACGGCCGCCAGCACACCTCCGCGCCGCGTGGGGCCAACGTGCTGGCCGCTTCCTTCAACCCGCTGCACCGCGGCCACGTCGGCCTCCTCCAAGCGGCAGTCCGGCGCAACCGCAGGCCCGGCTATTACGAACTGTCCATAGAGAACGTGGAAAAGCCCCGCCTGCCGGTCGAGGAACTGCGCCGCAGGCTCGGTCAGTTCAGCGGTAGCGCAGCCGTCGTGGCGACCATCGCCCCAACGTTCGTCGAAAAGTCGAAACTGATGCCAGGCACAGTCTTCGTGACCGGCATCGACACTGCCGAGCGACTATTTGACGACCGCTTTTACCGCAGGCCGGACCTTCACCAGGCAAATGACCCGACCGAATCCCCGGCTTCGCTGGCCATGAAAGAAATTCGCAGAAACGGCTGCCGCTTTGTCGTCGCAGGAAGGATGATGCCGGGCGGCCGCTTCCTCACGCTCAATGACATACACGTTCCCGCCGGTTTCAGGGACATGCTGGAGGAAATCCCGGAGGCGCAATTTCGCGAGGACATCTCTTCCAGCGGCATCCTCGCAGGACAATACCAGCCCGACCGGTAGAGGATACTCGCACAACCATCATCCTCGCCCTCGACGCACCTTTCCGCCATTTGCATGTTGCTAAGCCCCCGCAAATAGCCTAGTCTGTCGAGTATTAGCGGGCGCGCGGCGTGGCAACGCGCATAGCGCGGCGCGTATCGTCATACGCACGGAACGACTACACCTACCAGTGGCAGTACTACGGCAGTTACCTGTAGTGGAACATTAGCGGCAATTCATCTCAGCGCACGGTCTCGTCGAACGTCGGGCGGTCTAGGGAGTACCGGGGGTTGTGAGCCACAGTTCGGGCGCTTCCAAAGCGTCCGGCAGCTTTACGCTTCAAGTCCCTAGAATATCTAAAAGGAAATGGCGCACCTAAGTTTACGGTTGTTATGAAAATAGATCCCCGTGAAAACGGGAATCCACCGGACATGCCCCACAGGGGCATCCGTAGGGGCATCCGTAGAGGCATCCGTAGGGGCGTCTCTTGTGGGAGCCTGGCGGGGAACGGCGGGGGAATCGTCGCCCACCAACACGCGCGACGCATGCGCGTCTTCCCCGCAGGGGATGTGACCGTAAGGCGATCCCTTGTGGGCGCCTTCCGCAGGGGCGTCCCCTCCTACCTCTTCCCCCGTCTGCGAGACCTTTGCATAAATGTCTCGCGACCCTCTACAGACCTCCAATTTTTCGATGGAAGAAGATGAGAATCGGGGTAATTAGGTCGGCTCTGAGTGGGCAACTGGGATTTATGCAAAGGTCTCGTCTGCGGGGAAGATTGAGATGGGGGTCTTCCCGCGCGTCGCGCCTCCATGTTCCTTGCTAAAGGCGCGCGTTGGTGCCCGGCGACGCCCCATTTTCATCACCTTGCGCGGCCTGACCAAGGCCATGGTGATTCGCACCTTCGCGAACAATCGCAATACGAAGTGGGATGATCGCGAGGCCGTGCTTTTCTTGAGCCTGTCGGAAAGTCAGAGCTCGGTGTACGATAAATTCCGGACTACCGGCGCTGACGCAAACGCTTTCCGCTCGCGGATCGTTGACGATGATGATGAGCCGGCAAACCGGTAAAGGTTTGTGACCCTGGCCGGGGTGGCGGTAGGACCTAGAAGGCGTCCGGCTCTGAGGCGATTGACGCGAGCTGGGGCCTCGAGTATGAGCCTAGGCTGCGGAAGTTGAACTCGGTGTAGTTCTTGATCCATTGGAGCGCGATCTTGACGGCTCCCCGGTATCTTTGGACCTGATCCGGAGATGCGTCGGGCCCGAGCAGTCGAACAATGTCTTCGCCCTCGGAATGGACGATCTTCTTTACAAGCGGCAGGTCGTGAGTCTGCCCGCTGTCCTCGCCGGTGGAGGAGTGAATCACCCGCTGTGCGATCTGCGCCACCGATATTCGGGCCGTGGCGAGGTCCTCCATGAGCGCCGGTCTGGCGCCGGGCCTGCCGGCGAGGCGGTCTATGCCCTTCGCCCCGCGGCCTGCCAGCCATCCCTCGACGTACTCGATGAGCGTGCGCACGTTTTGGCGCGTGCCCTCTTCCGTTAGCGGGCCTCCGGGTGTCTCCACGGCCACCGGATAGCGTCCGGGGTCGGCCATGTCCGCGCTGGCAGTCCAGCCCTTGGCGGCAAGTTCCTTGAAGGGCGCGGCGGCAGGGCCCATGTGGTAGATGTGTGCGACCCAGCCGCGCAGGAAGCCGTTGCTGGCTTCCCACTCCTTGTCCGCACGGATCGACTCCGCAGCAGTGCGGTTGACCTCTTCGTCGCGGCTTGGCAGGGCCGTCGCCATGCCGCCGACGGGCACGGCCTGGCGCTTGAGGCAAACTGCGACGAGGCGGCGGAATATGTTGGCGATGAAACTTGTGGTCTTGATGTCCACGCCGAAGCGGTCGGGCCAGACCGACTTCGGCTGCGCCATGACGTATTCAAGGATGCTCGCCTTGAGGTCCCAGCGCGCTGCGTTCAGTCCCGCCGCGTAGGGGCCGAGTGCGTGGAGCATTTCCTCCATCTGCCAGACGGCTGGAAGGGACTCGATGAGAATGATCGCGCGTATAGAGGCGTCGCGCAGCCCGTCAGTCCGTTCGCGTATATCGTCGAACATCTCGCGGTACAGTGCAGCCTCTTCGGCGGACTCTAGCTTGGGGATGTAGAAGTAGACGCCCTGTCCGCGTTCGGCCTGTGCAACGCCGGCGTGATAGAGGGTCAACGCAGTTCCCAGGATGGTGGCGGGGACGGGCCGGCCATCCACCATGAAGTCCGGTTCGTCCAGGTGCAGGCCGCGCTCGCGGTGCATGAAGAATGGCAGTTCCCCCGGCCGGATTTCATATTGCCTGTTGCGCGCCGCGTCGTGATGCGAGAGCGTCCTTCTGGCGGCTCCCACGCGATTGAGCGCGGCCCCTACCGTGTCGACCAGCCTGTGTCCGCCGGAGTCCTCGTCGTCGTCCAGGTAGCCTTCGGCGCGTTCCCCCTCCGGGCCGGGGTTTACGGCGTTGATGAACATCGGCGTTATGGAAGCGGGGCCCGATATCTCGATGCCTGGGAGAAGGAGCTCCGCGGGGACGTCGGGGACAGTCCAGCCGGTTGTGGTAGCCGTGCTTGACGGTAGATGGCCGGGCATCCGGCCACGCTGCAGGGCATTCTCTATCGAGTCATGCCGTGCCCTGCGCAATTCATCGATGCGGCTGCCGAACCGCGAAGTGAGGCCGGCGACCATCTCCAGCAGGTCGTCCGAAAACGCCTCTGAGGCCCCATCCACGGGGAGATAGTCGATCCGGCCGGAGGCTGTCTGCCTGGTGGTTAGTTCTGTCATGTTTCCGATTCGCGGGGCGCGGACTATGCGCGCAAAGTGTGCGTAAGGTTAATTGCAGGGCCGCGGGTCGCGACTCCCGTAGGAATGTTACGCGAGAAGTTCACGGAGCTCAGCAACCTGCGAGTCCATCCTCAGCTTGCTCAGCGCCTTTCGCTCGATCTGGCGTATGCGTTCCCTCGTTAGGCCCATTTCTCCGCCGATCTGTTCAAGAGTCCTGGGCCTGCCGCCGAGCAAGCCGAAGCGCAGGAGGATCACCCTCCGCTCTCTCTCGTTCAGGTGACGCAACGCCTCATCGACCTGCTCGCGCATCGAGGACTGCGCCGCGACGTCTGCGGGGGCTGGTGCGGATATGTCCGGTATCAGGTCGCCGAGCTCGCTGCCGGAGTCCTCACCTATGGGTGTCTCCAGCGAGACCGGCGTCTGTGCGATTCGCAGGATTTCGTTCACCCGCTCAATGGAGAGTTCAACCTTCGCGGCCAGTTCTGCGACCTCCGGCTCGCGGTTCAACTCCTGTCCGAGCTCGCGCCGGGCGCGCATTATCTTGTTGAGTGTTTCGACGACGTGCACGGGAATGCGAATCGTGCGCGCCTGGTCGGCTATCGACCTGGTGATTCCCTGCCGGATCCACCACGTGGCGTAGGTGCTGAACTTGAATCCCCGCCGGAAGTCGAACTTCTCGATGGCCCTCATCAGGCCGATGTTTCCCTCTTGGATCAGGTCGAGCATGGAGAGTCCGCGGTTGAGATGCTTCTTTGCGACGCTTACGACGAGGCGCAGGTTGGCCTCTCCGAGGTGCCGGCGAGCCTTTTCGCCCTCCGCCCTTATCCTGGCAAGGTGGGCGGACACCAGCGGCTCCGCGAGCGACTGCGCGCGCTGAAAACTGCCGGACGACACCAGGCCCTCCAGCCGGGCCAGCGGAGGGTCCTCGCCGATCAGGTCGGGAAGCTCCGCGGGGATCATCCTGGTCAGCACGGAGAGCTCGGTCAGGTTGCGGTGCGCTTCGTCCGGCTCGAGGCCGAGCGCATCGGCAATGTAGTTGACGACCTCGTCGTTTCTGCGGCTGTCCAGCACGTCCCGCAATGCGGGGTCTGCGATGGCGCTTCGCAGCGTAACCGGCACGGCAATGCCCAAGTAGCGGGCCAGGGCGTCCATCGATTCCGCGAGTTCGCCCTGGCCGGTGAGAGCCTCGACGACTATCCCGGACTCGGACGCAGTTTCACCTTCACTGGAAAGCTCAGCCTCGATCGCTTCAAGCTTCTGTGCAATCTCAACCGCGCGCGCAAGCACCACCTCATCCGCGGCGGTCAGTAGGGCGACGCGCCCGATTTCCCGCAGGTACATCCGCACCGCGTCTTGGGTGAGCTCGTTGTCCTGCGTCTCATCCGGCAGCTGTTCGACGAGGTTGCCCGTTTCCTCGGCAGCGCGCGCCGCCTCCCAGTGGGCAAGCTCCGACCGGGTCAGCGCGTGCGCGTCTGAGCCGCCGCGATTGGCCTCGTCTTCGGTCTCGATTCCGAATGGGGTGACGCCCTGCGCAACTGCGTCCTCCCGGTCGTCGTCTTCATCCCGGAAGCCGTCGTCAATTGTCGATCTGGTCTTCTGGACCAACGTCGTGTCCCTCTGGCAATGAACGGCGAGGCCCCCACCTCGACGTGAGCCGTTCGCACCGCGCGCTCACCGGTCAACAGACTGCCGCCGCGCCGGGCCGCGTGTTTCAATTATATTTCATACTGGGGCGATTGAGAAGTGTGCGTGACGAATAACTGAATTGAAGGCGATCTTTGCTACGAATACGGAAAAGCGGCATACGACATTCGTAAGCGGCGCCAGTTGCGCGGCTCGTATTCGCAATATGGCCTGCGGGAAATTCCCGTTCAGTCGAAGGCGATGACCAGCTTGCCGGGCTTGCCCGCGTCGAACTCCTCGTAAGCCTGGGGAACGTCCTCGATGTCTATCTCGCCGGTGACAAGGCTGCCGAGATCTATGCCTCTCCTGGCTACGAATGACGCAGCGTCCGACAGGACGTAGGTGCTAAAGGTCCAGGAGCCGAGCAGGTCCAGGTGGCGGTGAATGATGTGCGGAGTGGCCTCGAACGTCACCGTGCCGCCTTCGCCCACCAGGCAAGCCCTGCCGAATATGCGGGTGGACTCAACCGTGGCGACTCGCGTTTCCGGCCGGCCGACGGCTTCCAGGGAGGCGTCGGCGCCTTCTCCGCCGGTCAGCTCCTTGATCTGTTCCACGGCGGTCGCGTCCGAGTTATCGACGATGCGCCACGCGCCGGCGTCTTCCGCCATCTTCAGCCGCTCAGCCGAAATGTCCACGGCGATAACCTGTGCGCCCATGGCGGTACCCAAGATCGTCGCGGCAAGGCCGACCGGCCCGGCGCCGTAGATGGCCAGCACGTCTCTGCCTGAAATGTTCAGCCTCTTGAGGGCCTGGTATGCGGTCGTCGCACCGCAGGCGAGGTATGCGCCTTCGGCGAAGCTGATCTCTTCCGGCATGGGGATGCAGGTCGTCTCGTGCGCCACCATGTACTCGCCGTGCCCACCGTGGGCGGAGCCGCCGTAGTAAAGCCGCTTTTCGGTGACCGGGCAGAGTTGAGTCCATCCCGTTTCGCAGTAGCGGCATTCGAGGCAGCCCATGTAGTGGTGTTGCATGATCCGGGCGCCCACTTGCGTCTTGGTGACGCCGGGGCCGAGCTCGACGACCTCCCCGCACGGCTCGTGGCCGGGCCGGTTGTCGTACAGCCGACCTTCCGAGGGGTCGGAGCGGTAGCCGTGCAGGTCGCTGCCGCACATGCCCGACGCGCGCAGCTTGATCAAGACCTCGTTTTCGCCGGGAGACTCGTCCGGGAAGTCGATTACCTCACTCTTGCGGTTGCCAAGGAATCGGATGCCTCGCATATCGTCCTCTCCTATAGTTCAGCGCTTGAAACGGTGTGCACCTCACCGCCTTAACCGCAAATTGCGGGAGTAACGGGTGAAGAATACACTTGCAACGGCCCTTTGGCACACCTCTAGCGACCGGAGCAAGCGTAAATGCCCGACTCATTCAACTACGACAGCCTTTTTTCCAGCAGTTCTCAGGACGTAGACCTGCGAAAGGTGACCCACGCCGAGTACGACTTCGCCGTGGCCTATCCGGCGCCGGAGACCCTGCCCGTTGACGGCCTCACCCAGGCCCTCCAGGTGATGGTGGACGCCAGAAGCGAAGAGATGGCAAGGAACCTCGCATACTACCCCCACGTACAGGGGTCGCCGGAACTGAGGGAGTTCACCTCCGAAAAGCTGATGCGGGACCGAGGCATTTCGGTCCATCCCGACCAGATAATGCTCACCTCCGGCTCCAGCGAGGCGCTTGGAATGCTCATCCAAGCGCTCACCGACCCGGGCGACGTGGTACTGACCGAACGGTACGTCTACACCGGCACGCTGGGCCAGCTACAGAGGTTTGGCGCCGACGTCGTGGGCGTGCCGATAGACGACGAGGGGATTATTCCCCAAGCGCTCGATGAACTGGCCGAAGACCTGGCGAAAGAAGGGCGCCGTCCGAAGTACCTGTACACCATCGCGGAGAACCAGAACCCGACAGGCTCCACGCTGCCGGAGTCGCGAAGGCGTGAGATCCTGGAGATTGCACACCGCAGGGGTATGCCGATCGTAGAGGACGAGTGCTACGTCGATCTTCGCTTCGAGGGGGAGACGCAGCCGGCGTTCAGGACGCTGGACGACAGCGGCATCGTCGTCCACGTCGCCTCCTACTCCAAGCTGGTCGCGCCCGGCCTGCGGCTGGGCTTCTTCACGGCGCAGGATGACGTGATGAGACGGGCCGCCAACTACAGGGTTGGAGGCGGCCCCAGCCAGTTCGCCTCATACGCAGTGGAGGGGTTCCTCAGGGAGAACCTCGACCGGCACAGGGAAAACTTCAATCCCCTCCTCAAGGAGAAGCGGGATGCCATGGTCGCCTCGCTGGAGGAGAACTTTGCGTCGGTCGGCGCTACGTGGTCGCGTCCGCAGGGCGGCTGCTACGTCTGGCTCACCATGCCGGAGAGTGCCGACCTCGCCGCGGCTCAACCCGGTTGCATGGAGGGCGGCGTGGGCTACGTCGCAGGCCCCGGCTTCGCCCCCAACAACGACGGCAACCACTGCGCCCGCCTCTGCTTCGCCTTCGAAACGCCCGAAAAGAACCGCCTAGGAATAGCCAAACTGGCAGAGTTGTTCGATGAGCTGGGCATACTGCACGGGGCGGCTGGCTAACCGCCTCTCTCGGTGCGCAAGTCGATGGCCATCGCGGTCGAGCAGCTGGACGGGGCGGCTGGCTAACCGCCTCTCTCGGTGGTCTGACGCAGGGGCTGGCCAAGACCGGCGCTGGACGGGGCGGCTGGCTAACCGCCTCTCTCGGTAGATTCCCGCCCCCTTGTCGTCATTGTCATGAAAATAGATTCCCATGAAAACGGGAACCCGCAGGGGCGATCCCTTGCCACACGGACCCGTAGGGGCGTTCCCTTGTGGCCGCCTACCCGTAGGGGCGTTCCCTTGTGGCCGCCCTCCGTAGGGGCGATCCCTTGTGGCCGCCTACCCGTAGGGGCGATCCCTTGTGGCCGCCTACCCGTAGGGGCGATCCCTTGTGGCCGCCTACCCGTAGGGGCGTTCCCTTGTGGCCGCCCTCCGTAGGGGCGTTCCCTTGTGGCCGCCTACCCGTAGGGGCGTCCCTTGTGGGCGCCCCCCGCAGGGGCGTCCCCTCCTACCCTTTCCCCCGCCGGCGGGGAAGATTGAGATGGGGTAACCGCCGCCCGCCTAGGTGCCGGCCATACTCCAACTTTCAATTCGAACTGAACAGGCTTTCTTCCAAACCGGGGCCGGAGCGCATGATGGAGTTTTTTAGGCGCTCGGTTTCCTCCTCCAGCATGGCTGCGCCGGCGATTAGGCGTTCCGACGTGCTCGCCGCTTCCAGAAGGCGCTGCCTGGCCCTTTCGGGAGCGGAGGTCGCCAGGATTCCTATGAAGTAGGACAGCACGAGCGGGTCGTCGGGGATGCGCAGTTGCGAACTCCACGCGCCCCGTGACGCTAGCACGGTGGACACGAACCTCTTGGCCCCGGCGCCGGCCTCACGCAACACGTGCGCTTCAACCGGCTCTCCCTTGTCTTCGGTGAGTATCTCGACCTGTGCGGACAGGTAGCTCTTCGAACGATCCAGCTCCAGGATCCTGAATCGCTGCTCGCCAACCACGGTGAGCGGCATGGCGCCCCTCGACGGCGTGCCCAGCTGGCTGATGCGGGCGACGGCGCCCACGCTGTACGGCACGGCGTCGCCGCCCACCTCGACGCCTTCGCGGATCAGCACGACGCCGAAGCGCCTGTCCTCTTCCAGGCAGCCCCGTAGCATCTCCTTGTAACGCGGCTCAAAGATCTGCAACGGCATGGAGGCGCCCGGAAACAGCACGGAACTCAAGGGAAACAATGGCAGCCAGCGAAACATGCACCGCAGTTTAGCAACTGCCGAGCGTCGCGCCCGGCGCTATCCTGTCCTAGCCCCGGAGACCGTGGACTCGCCGGGGCGGAAGGCGGAACTCCGTGGACGACATCATCTCCCGCACGATACGCGACTTGGGTCCGTACCTGGTATCGACCAGGCGCAGGTTTCATGCGATGCCGGAACTTGCATTCGAGGAGACCGCCACGGCGGCGGCCATAGCGGCCGACCTGCGGGCGACGGGCCTCGAGGTGCGCGAGGGAATCGGGAGAACCGGGCTGACCGCGACGTTGGAGGGCGCCGGCGGCGGGCCGACTTTGCTCGTGAGGGCCGACATAGACGGCCTTCCGGTGCAGGAGGCCACCGGCCTGGAGTTCGCCTCCACCAACGGGCGGATGCACGCCTGCGGGCATGACGGCCACATCGCCGTCGCCCTTGCAACGGCCAGGGCGCTTACTGCGATGCGCGAGCGGGTGCGGGGAAGGGCGGTGTTCGTGTTCCAGCCCGCCGAGGAAACGGCCAGCGGTGCAATCGCCATGCTGGAGGACGGACTGTATGACGACGTGAAGCCCGACCGCGCCATCGGCCTGCACATATGGAACCAGGAGCCGGTCGGAAGGGTCTCGGTGAACCGCGGCACGGTCTTCGCCAGCGCAGACATGTTCAGGGTGGTCGTCACCGGCAAGGGCGGCCACGGCGCGCTCCCGCACCTCGCCGTCGATCCCATCGTAGCTGCGTCGCAGATAGTGAGCGCCGCCCAAACCGTCGTGAGCCGCGAGATGCCGCCGGACGAGATGGGAGTCGTCACATTCGGCCGCGTCCAGGGAGGCACGAGGCCAAACGTCATTGCCGACAGCGTGACCGTGGAGGGGACGTTCCGCTCGTACAGGCCCGAAATGCGGGAGAAGATACAGGCCGCACTGGCCCGCATCACGGCGGGCATCGCCGACACCCTGCGCGCCCGCGCCGAGTTTACGATCCTGGCGGGAGCCCCGGCCGTCGTGAACGACCCGGAAGTGGCGGGCAGCGTTGCACGGAGCGCCATGCAGGTGGTCGGAGAAGACGGCGCAGTCGAAACGCCGCCCGTATCCATGGGCGACGACATGGCGGAGTTCCTGGTGCGAACCCCCGGATGCTACTTCCTACTAGGCGGCTCCAAGCAAAACGCCGAACCCCACCACAACGCCCGCTTCGACTTCGACGAAGCCTGCCTACC
This sequence comes from Dehalococcoidia bacterium, assembly GCA_963663555.2. Lineage (GTDB taxonomy): Bacteria > Chloroflexota > Dehalococcoidia > Lucifugimonadales > Lucifugimonadaceae. The sequence goes on along the minus strand of CAXXNJ010000003.1, from coordinate 165,171 downwards.
AATAGGCGCAGAAGTAATGGTACGCAGCGCGTTGGATTTTCTGAGGTAGGGGAAGTGCAGCCCCTCTTCATGCAATATCCTAGACGCTCTCAGAATGAGACCGGCCGGTAACATCCCGGCGGCTTCCCAAAGTTTTAGTGACGGCAAGGCATATGGCAAAGAGCATTTCAGAAGAACTTGGCGTTGTGCCGATAATCAATGCGGGCGGGCCGAATACGAAACATTCGGGGTCGCGTCCGCGGCCGGAGGCGCTGGCGGCGATCAGGGAGGTGGCGGGCAGCTTCGTCCAGATGCAGGAGATGCTGGCCGCGGCAGGAAGCGAGATCGCCAAGCTGATAGGCGTTGAGGCCGCGACGGTGACGAGCGGGGCGTCCGGTGGCCTTGTCGTGCAGGCGGCCGCGGCGATTGCCAGGGATGATCCTGCAAAGATCGACATGCTGCCGGAGACGGACGGCATGGCGAACGAGCTGATTATCCAGCGTTGCCATAGGTTCATATACGACCATCTATACCTCGGCGCAGGCGCCCGCTTTACTGAAGTGGGGACTCCCGAAGGCACGACGCACGATGACGTGCTCAACGCGATATCGGATCGCACCGCTGGAATCATCCACCTCGAATCGCCGTTCAAGAACCGCGGGTGCATACCGCTTCCGGAGTTGGTCGAAATAGCCCATGAGCACGGTCTGCCGGTCCTGTGCGATGCGGCTTCAATGCTGCCGCCGAGGGCCAATCTGCGGAAGTTCGTGGACCAAGGCGCGGACCTGGTGAGCTTCTCCGGCGGGAAGGGCATTCGCGGGCCGCAGAGCACGGGGATGCTGTTGGGCAGCGCCGAGTGGGTGCGGTACGCCAGCCTGAACAACGCGCCGCACGCCGGCGTGGCGCGGGCGCAGAAGGTGTCACGCGAGGAGATCGCCGGCCTCGTTGCGGCCCTGCGGGTCTTTATCGCAGAGGACGAGGAGGCGGAAACGGCGAGGTACCGCCGCCAGATGGAGTTGGTCGTCGACCAGGTTGCCGAGACGCCGGGCATCCGCGCCGTGGTGGAGCACGACTACGACCACTACATCCCGCACGCAGTGCTGTACTTCACGCCCGATTGGCGCGGGCCGGACGGGGAGACGGTGCGGGCGATGCTGATGGCCGGCAGCCCGCGCGTCTACGTCTCTCCGACGTTCGGGCCTGACCCGGGTTTACAGGTTGACGCTCTCAACATCCAGGAAGGCGAGTTGGGCATCGTGGCGGAACGCGTCCGCGAGACGCTGCTGGCGGCGTCTACGGGCCAGGGTGTTTTGTGAATCCCGTTGGATGATGTTCGGGTGGCCGGCGTTGCGCCGCGTCAGGCGCCCACAAGGGACGCCCCTACGGATCCTGCCGGAGGACGCCCCTACCGGTTCGTGTGGCAGGGGACGCCCGTATGGAGTTCGTGCGAAGCGGGGCGTTCCCTACTACCTCTTCCCCCGTGGGCGGGGGAAGGGAAAAGAAGGGGAATGGGTTAGCAGGGTGGCCGCTGGGCTATGACTACTTGCGGGCCCTTGGCGGCCGGTTGCTGAGGGCGAACATGACCCGGTCGCCCACGTTGGCGATCTGCAGCCGCTTGCCGGCGATACCTGCGGCATAGATGAGGCGCGAGCGCATCTTCTTTGCGGCTCCCTCGTTTTCAACGACTACGGCTTTTGCCTGTCCAGGCTTGAGGACGCTTATGGCGTCTACCAGCTGGTTGGTCTCGGAAGACCGGGCCCGGAAGCGGCGGGACGCCCGGTTGAGTTCTTTGATGTCTACGTCGACGATCTTCAATTGCTACCCCCAATTTCGTGGATTGGTGACTGCCGGATATTCTACCAAACTTCACTGGGTTGTGGGGTGACAACTCATTTCCGGTGCAACAGACTCACTTCCAGTACCAAATTATTGCTATATTTTCCCGCAACAATCTCCGCGCGTATCTTTGAAGGCGCCAGTCAGTCCTGCACAACCGTCGCAAGGTCATGGTCTTTTCAACCTTGACGCTTGGATCTACTCGGACGGCATCCCTGCGGCGTTGGAGTGACCGTGAAGTCCCGGCTATCTCATGCGGCCGGGTTGCTTCCACATGTCGGGGTTGCCGTGGAGCTCGGCCTTTATGCCGTCGGTAGCTGCGGATAGGGCCGCAGCAGCGTCGTCGGGCAGGTCCAGTTCGAAGGCGGGCAGGTTCATCCGCACCTCCGCTGCGCTGCGCGCTCCGACGAGTAGCGCCGTTACCGCTTCCTCGCGTCGCAGCCACGCCAGTGAAACGGCGGCCGGCGGCTGCGCCGCGTCGTCCGAGATCTTGCGAATCGTTGCGATAGCCTCGAACATTTCGTCCTCCATGCCTGGGCCGTCGTGCATGGCCATAGGCCTTTCGCCGGAGAAGAGCCTGGAACGCGCTACCCCGTTGGGCACCTCGTCGGCGTTGGCATAGCGGCCGGTGAGGAGTCCCTGCGCAAGCGGGCAGTAGACCATCAGGCCGATGCCGTTCTTCCGGCAGAGGGGCAGGATTTCATCTTCAATTGGCCGCCAAAGCAGGTTGTACGGAAGCTGGTCGACCTCGATGCGCTCGAGCTCCAGGACGTCGGTCAGGTCTCGAACTCCGAAGTTGCATACGCCTATGGCTCTCACCTTGCCCTGTTCCATGAGCCGCGATACCGCTCCGACCGTTTCGGCCAGCGGTATGTCGTGGTTGGGCCAATGGATGAGGTAGAGGTCTATGTAGTCCGTTCCCAGCCGCTCAAGGCTTCCTTCACAGGCCGGCGCAACTTCATCGGGATGGAGGTGCACTTCATTCACTTTGGTGGCTATCACTGCGTCGGCGCGCCTGCCTGCCAGTCCTTTTCCCAGCACGCTCTCCGAGTGTCCGGCGCCGTAGCTCTCTGCGGTGTCGAAGAAATTCACCCCGCCGTCCAGGGCGGCGTGGACCGCTGCGATTGAGTCATCATCGCTCTGGTAGCCCCAGGTTTCCCCTCCTTCGAACGGCCAGCAGCCCAGTGCGAATTCGGAGACCATGATGTCCGTCATGCCGAGTCGGTTGTATTTCACGGTTGCCCTCCCGCTGGCTCGTCGTAGTTTCCGCTGCGCATGATAATTCGTTTCGGGCATAAATATCCGTTACGCTAACGCGGGCGGGACGGCATGAGCTCGCATTGCAGGCAGGAGACAAGATATGGCTGAGCAAGGCGCGAGCTTACGGGATGCGTATCGGGCCAGAGGACTTAGCGAGGCCGAGTTGACCGGGCAGCCTCACGAATTGATGGCCGCCTGGCGGGCTGAGGCTGAGCGCGCCGGGGTGTGCCTGCCCAGCGCCATGATCGTGGCGACTGCCGATTCGCTCGGCAGGCCGTCTTGCCGCGCCGTGAATCTGAGGAAGGCGGATGAGACGGGCCTCGTCTTCTATACGAACTACGATAGCCGCAAGGGCCGTGAACTGGCGGAAAACCCTCGCGCTGCGTGTCTCATGGTCTGGCATGAACTTGCCAGGCAGATCAGGGTGGAGGGCAGGGTGAGCCGTCTCTCCGGGACCGACTCCGACGCATACTTTGCGACGCGTGAGCGTGGGGCAACGCTGGAGGCCTGGGCGTCCCGCCAGTCCGAGGAGATCCCGGACCGGGAGTGGCTCACTCGCCGGTTTGATGAGTTCGACGAGCGATTTCGTGACGGCCCCGTGCCAAGACCGTCCCATTGGGGAGGCTACCTCGTAACGCCCGACAGCTATGAATTTTGGCAGGGCAGGCCCAGCCGGATGCACGACAGGTTCTTGTACCGTCGAACGGAGAATGGCTTGTGGCGTATATCGCGCCTGTCGCCGTGACCGTTCTCAGCCCCTGCGCCGGCGCACGTAAAAATGTGGGCGGCGAGGGCTTTGCTATCCTTTGCCCAGAGTTGTCATGTCTACCATGCCTGAAATAACCGTCTATACGTCGAACATGTGCGGGGCCTGCGAGATGGTCAAGGAGTTCCTTCGCCTACGAGGAGCGGACTTCGTCGAGCGAAACGTCTCGACCGACCTGGAGGGCCGCAGCCAACTACTGGCATTGGGCTACGACGCTACGCCGGTGACGGTTATCGGCGGGCGCGTAGTCGAGGGATTCGAGGCGGATGAGATAGACGAGGCGCTGGCCTTATCGCGCTAGACCCTAGTATCAGTCCGCCTTGCTCAGGTCTACGTTGGACCGTTCCTGCTGGAGCTTGCTGACGGCTCCTGCGTCGAGTTTGCCCCAGCCCCGGTTGAGCGCTTCGATCATGCGCTGCTCCACCAGGTTTCCCAAGTCCATCGGCACGCCGTGGTCGCGTCCGATCTCGTTTGCCAGCCTGACGTCCTTGGCGGCCAGTTCCAAGTAGAAGGTCAACTCATTCGCTGCGAATTCGTTGTCCGGCCGTTTCCAGTTCTCGAACGGCGGATTCTTGCCGCTGGCGCCTTGCGAAATGGCCGCTACAAGCGTGGCGAGCGGTACGCCGGCCGCGGCGCCCGCGGTGAGAACCTCGTATGAGCCTTGGCGCATTATCGTGCCGAACAGCTGGTGGCTCAGCTTGCAGACCGTGCCGTTGCCGATGGGGCCGCAGTACATCACCTTGTCGCCCATGGCATCCAGCACAGGCTTGATACGCCGGTAAGTCGCCTCATCGCCGCCCGCCATGACGCACAAGTCCCGGTTCTGTGCGCCCAGCACGCCTCCGCTGACCGGTACGTCCATGAAGGTAATGCCCTGCGCAGCATAGGCGGCGTGCAGGCGCTTGACCATGGCAAGCGAGTTGGTGGAGCAGTCCGCGACGACGGTATTGGCGTTCGCCGCCTCGATGATGCCGTCATCGCCCAGTCCTACCGCTTCGACGTGGTGCGGCATTGGCAGGCAGGTGATGACCACGTCGCTCCCGTCGGTCGCCTCCGCCGGGGAGTCGGCCCATGCGGCCCCCGATTCGAGCATGTCTGAAGCGGCCTCTTGATTGAGGTCGTGCACCTTCATTTCGAATCCCGCGCGGAGCACGTGAGTCGCCATGGGCTTGCCCATGTGGCCTACGCCTATCCAACCTACTTTCACAACTGCGTTCCTTCCTGGCCTTGCATGCGCTGCCGGGGCGCGATTGCAGGCGGGCCCGTACCGGGCCTCTCGGCGCTCGTCTTACTACAGGACTTCGAAACTGGTGACGTGGGGGGCGTGTATGCCGAGAGACGCCTTCATGAACATGCGCACCTGGTCGTGGGTGGGCACGCATTCGGGGCAGTCCTCGTTGACGCCGGGCGTGTACTTCACCTTCAACGAAGACTCGCCGGAAGAGAGCAACTCCAGGCTTCCGCCCTCGCTGGCTACCATCGTTTCGATCTGCGCTAGTACGAAATCCACCTTGCCGTCTTGGGTATTGGCGACCATATGACTTCCTTGCTCGTGCGGGTAATACGCCGGATCCGTGAGGGCATTCTACGAGATTGCAGGACGCAGGCGGAACGGGCGCATCGCCGGTTGGCGTAGAGTCACAGCAAGTCATCGACTCGCCCCGGCGTATACCGGACCGCTTTCCCACTGCCCGGTCGCGGGCCGCTAACCGGCTGGCGCCTCCGGACCTCCGGTTCTCCGGGCCGGTTCCCGCCGGGGATTCGTCAGGTAGGCGGTCAGCAGGGCGGCTGCCGCAAATCCGGTCACCGTCAGGTAGGCGACTTTCCAGCCTGAAAGGAAAGCGCGATCAGCCCCTTCCGTCGTGGCGATGTCTCCCAGGCCGATATCGAAGCCGCCCGAGATCATTACGCCCGTGATGATGGTGGCGATCACCGCCTGGCCCACGGTGTTGCCGACGTTTCGGGTCAAGTTGACCAGCGCGCCCACCACGCCGTACGCCGACCGCGGCACGGCGCCCATCGTTGCGCTCATGTTGGGTGCGGACCACAGGCCCATCCCGATGCCGTTTACGAACAGCGCAGGAATGATGACCCAAGTCGGCGTTGTGACGCTGAAGAAGGAGAATCCGGCAGCAGTAGAGATGAGCACGGCAAATCCCATTAGCGTGAATCGCCTGTAGCCGAAGCGGTCCGACAGCCTGCCGCTGGTCTGCGCGGCGATGCCCATGCCCAATGCGCTGAAGAACATGATCATGCCGGTGAGAGCCTCCGACCTGCCCTGCAGGCTCTGTAGGAACACCGGCATCATGAAGAGCGTGGCGGAAGTTCCCATGAAGGCGAGGTAGCGGGTAGCAATGGCGTAGCGGAAGACGGTGTGCTTGAACATCCTCAGATTCAGCATCGGCTGGGCCACTCTCAGTTCCCACCAGATGAAACCGCTGAACAGGATGACCGCCAGCACGGCGCCTCCGGTGATCTGGGGAGAGCCCCAGCCGAAACCGAAGGGGTTGTTGATGGTCAGTATGATCGACACCATTCCACCGGCGGATACCAGGGCGCCCAGCCAGTCGTACCGCTGCCGGCTTCCTTTGTCCGTCGAGCCGATCCTCTTGTCGTCGAGTATGTAGAGGCCCCAGAGGAATGCGATAGCCGATGGAATTGCCATGAAGATGAAGAGGCCCTGCCAGCTCCAGGCTTGGAGCAGAAGACCGCCGATGATGGGGCCCGCCGCTCCGCCAATGGCGACCGCGGTGGTCTGGGAACCAAGGCCCTTGCCGCGCTCTTTCGAGGGGAAGACCGAAACGATGATGGCGGTGCCTACCGACTGGCCCATTGCTGAGCCGATGGCCATGACCACCCTGGCAACGATGAGCATCGTCAGGCTCGTCGAGAAGGAGGCGAATATGGCCCCGCCGGCGAAGAGAGCCAGACCGGCCAGGAGGAAACTCTTCCTGCCGGTTATGTCGGCCACCCTGCCGAGGGGCAGCATCGTGGAACTGAGAGTGAGAGACTGGGCTATAACGACCCACGAGACGGCGCGCAGGGTTACGTTGAAGTCCTCGGCGATGCTGGAGAGGGCCAGGAAGACGATGCTGAAGCTCATCACCATCGTCACGGTGGATAGCCCCACCGCGGCGAAGGTCTTCCACTTATATAGTCCGTTGCCCTCCGCCGCAGCGTCTACGGCCTCGGGCGGCCTGTCGCCGGCGGCCGTTTCGCCGGCGCGTCGCGCGGCGTAGTCAGGCCGCCTATCTTGCGGCGCCTTTAGGGCGGCCCTGTCCTCTCCGTCAGGCATCGCGGCTCAGGACTCTTTGGACCTGAGAGTGCGCCCTGGCTTGTCGCCCGTCGGCTTGCCGTCCCGTAGGGAGAAGCGCCCGTTGACCAGCACGTGGTCCATCCCCGTCGAATAGCGGTGCGGCTCTGCGAATGTGTTGTGCTGTTTCACCTCCGCCGGGTCGAACACGAGCACGTCTGCGAAGAAGCCGGGGGCGAGCCGGCCTCTGTGGGTCAGGCCGAGCCGCTGTGCCGCAAGAGTCGTCATCTTCCTGACCGCCTCTTCTACTGTGACCAGATTCTTTTCGTACACCATGTGCTCAAAGAAACGTGAGTTAGTGGCGTAGCTCCTGGGGTGCGGCTTGCCGCTGGACAGTGGGCCCTCATCCCGCAGCGAGTTGCCGTCGGAGGCCACCGATACGAGCGGCGAGGCGGCGATGGCGTACACGTCTACGTCCTCCATGGTGTGCTGGACGTAGGATCCCTCGGACTGTTCGTAAAGCCTGAGCGCGGCCTCGGCCGGTTCACAGCCCATGACGCCGCCCACCTCTGCCAGGGTCATGCCCTCGATGGTCTTATCCGGTGCGAAGCCGGCCACGATGGAACCGTCCGCCCCGTGTGCGCGGCCGATGTAGTAGCTCGCCACCTCTCTTATTCGCGCACGCACGTCGGCGTCGGCGAGCCGTTCTAGCGTGGCCTGTCTTCCGCCCACCAGCGCCCAGCGCGGAAAGACCGCGCCGCTGAAGCCCGTGCTGGACCAGGCGTATGGGTACTGGTCTCCGGCGATGTCGATTCCCTCTCGCCGGCCCCTCTCGAAACCCTCTATCAACTCGTAGCCCCTGCCCCAGAACTTCGGTCCCACGGTCTTGACGTGCGACACCTGTATTCGTGCGCCTGTGCGGCGGCCAATCTCGGCGGCCTCCGCGTGTGCGGGGAAGATGCCGCTCAGGTCATCCGACTCGGAGCGCAGGTGGGACGAGTAGAGCAGTCCACGGTCGGCGGCGGGCTGCGTCAGCGCCACGACCTCGTCGGTCAGCGAGTATGCGCCCGGTGCGTACCACAGGCCGGTCGAAATTCCCAGAGCGCCGGCGTCGAGGCACTCCGCTACCAGGGAGACCATGCGGTCGAGCTCTTCCGGCGTCGGCGTGCGTGCGTCCATGTGCATCACCGCGCTTCGGATGGTGCCGTGCCCCACTTGGGTCGCGATATTGATGACGGAACCGGCTTCTTCTAGGGCCTCGAGGTATCCGTCGAAGTCCGTCCACGTCGGTTCGAGGTCGGCGTCGTAGCGGTCCATCCGCTCCTCGAATGCGGCCCTGGCGCCTCCGATTAGCGGCGCGCAAAAGCTGAAGCCGCAGTTGCCAAACAGCTCCAGGGTGACTCCCTGCGTCAGCTTGCTGTCCGCCAGCGGGTCCACCAGGAAGGAAGAGTCTGAGTGAGTGTGCAGGTCGATGAATCCGGGCGCGACGGCCTTGCCTGCGGCGTCGATCACCGTTTCCGCCTGCCCGCCCACGTCTCCAATCGCCGAGATCTTGTCATCGCGTATCGCCACGTCAGCGCAGTATCCCGGCTCTCCGGTTCCGTCGATGACCGTACCGTTCTTGATGATCACGTCAAACATGGTCTGCTCCAAGGTGTCGGCCTGCGTGCGAAGCCGGTTTGCCCCATCCGCAACGATGGCTATGTTATTCGCGCTTAAGGGGGGATGTGAGCGGGCAGTCATGTGCGGAGCTTGGATGGCCCTGATTCACGATGCCGTGGCCTGCTCCATAGCATCCTGCGTACTGGCCGCGGAAGTCCGGGGATACCACTTGCCGCGCCTGCCTGTTGTGCCTGTCACAGGGGGGCCTTCTTGCGCGTCAACGGGTTTCAGCATAAGATTCCGTGAGAATTGGCGCGATTGGGCCGCTTAGTCCGGTCGCGTAGAGGCGCGCGATGGCGTGGCCGCCCAGTTCAGAAAGCGCTTTCTTACTATGAGAAGGAGGAGATGATGGGATCAGCACGGCCCAAGTGGGCCCGTCTGTTCACGCTTGCCGTCTTGGCTGTCGGCAGCTTGATTGCCGCGCTCGCGGTGGCCTGCGGCGGCACTGAGGTTGTCGTCGAAACCGTGATCGTCAAGGAGCAAGTACCGGGTCAGACGGTAGTCGAGACGGTTGTAGTCGAGAAGGAAGTCACCCGCACCGAAAAAGTAATCGAGACTGTCGTCGTCGAGAAGCAAGTTGAGGGCAAGACCGTCACGGTAGTCGAGACTGTCGTCGTCGAGAAGCCGGTCACTCGCGTCGAGACGGTAGTCGAGACGGTGGTGGTTGAGAAAATCGTGGTTGCAACGCCGGTTGCGCCGCCCACGCCCGCCCCGACGCCGGTCGGCGGCCCTCAGGGCACTTTCCGGCTGGGGATTCGGAACATCATTCCGCCTCTCTTCGTACCTGCGCTCGGCGGCGTCGGACACGAACAGGACTACGCCTCATGGGGCATGGTCGAGTTCCTGCTCTACGCGGACTACGATGAGAACATAGACCCCAACATCAGCATGGCCACGGCCTGGGAGGTAGCGCCCGACCAGAGCAAGGTCAGCTTCACCCTGCGCGAGGGCGTCAAGTTCCACAAGGGCTACGGCGAAATGACCGCCGATGACGTCGTGTGGAGCATGAACAACGCCATTCGGGAAGGCTCCACCTTCTGGGGCGTCGGCGGCCTGCAAGCATGGATGGACCGCTGGGAGAAGGTCGACGACTACAACGTCGACATGTACTTCAAGACCTACCGGGCCACCTGGGACGTGACGCTGTCCAACCTGTCCACTCACCAGCCTTGGATCTATCCCAAGAAGGCCGTGGACGAATTGGGCGAGGCGGTCGCCAACGTGACTCCGCTGGGCACCGGCCCGTTCGAGAACGTCCTGTACCGGACTGACGACATCGTGATCACCGAGGCCTTCGACGACGGCAACCACTGGCGCCACAGTCCTGCTGCACAGCGCATGGAAGTCGTCGAGATCGAGGAGCCGCTTGTCAGGAACGCCGCCTTCACCACGCGTGAACTCGACATCATCGAGGTGGCCAACAAGGACATCCCCGAGTTGAAGAGAGCCGTTCCAGGCGCCTACGAGCAGATCGCTCGCGGCACGACCTGGCCGCACGTCGTCTACTACACCGGCAACTACTGGCGCGGAGAAGAGGCATGCGAATCCTCGCTGGTAACCAGCTGGACGATCGACGCAGAGTGGCCGCGACCGGGCTTCAAGCCCGACGCCGAGCACCCCTGGATCGGTGACCCGTGGGGCAACGGAAACTCCATGGAGAGCGCACTCAAGGTACGCCAGGCAATGTCCATGGCGATCGACCGAGAGACGCTGCTCAACACGATCTTCGGCGGACTCGGTCTGCCGACCGCGATGTACACCGGCTTCATACCTTCCGACGCGGGTTGGAAGGATGAGTGGGACGTCAGCTTCGACCTTGATGCGGCAAAGGCCCTGCTTGCAGAGGCCGGATACCCCGAAGGGTTCGAGTTCACCTTCTACGTTCCGCCGGACCACATCGTGGTGAACCCCGAGGCCGGACAGGCCGTGGCGCAGATGTGGCGCCAGCTCGGACTGGACGTGAACATCGAGCAGAGCGCCTACGCAACTGCCAGGCCGCGTCACTTCCGGGGTGTGGACGACATCATCTGGTACCACCACTCCGGCGGCGGCAACCTCGACCGTGAGAAGATCGGCGCCTACGGCCGTTACAACACCTTCCACGGCGCAGAAGTGCCCTGTGAGATACAGGACCTCGCCGCTTCCGTGCTGGACGAGGACGACTTCGACACCAGGGTCGAGATCAACCGCAGGGTCCAGGACTACGTGAGCGAGTGGCGGCTGAACATCCCGTTGGGCACGATCAGCGACTACTTCATGGTCGGCCCCAGGATCGAGGCTTGGACTCCCCACAGGATCGCGGGTCGGTACTTCACCAACCCGGAGACCGTGCAGGTAAGGGCGGACTAACCGACCGCTAACGGCAAGTCTGAAATGCCGGGACCCGGGCGCCCGCCGCCGAGAGATCGGCGGCGGCGCCTGCGGCCCGGCCGCTTTCACTTGACCGCAGCGCACGTGCGTTCAGCTACCGTTGGACGCCGGTAGGGCAGATTGAGAAACTTCTTTATCCGGCGGCTCGTCACCGCGCTGCTGATGATCCTGCTCACGACGGTCTTCGTCTTTGCCCTGTCGCGGGCGGCGGGCGACCCGCGGTACCTATACTTGAATGAGTACACCACGCCGGCGGTATGGGAGCAGTGGGGAGAGATGATGGGCTTGAACCGGCCCTACTATATTCAGTACCTCAGTTGGCTGGGTGACGCCTTGCGTCTTGACTTTGGAGATTCGCTGGCCCAGAAGCGGCCCGTTTTGGAACTCATCCTAAACAGGGCGCCGGCCACTATTAGGCTTGCAACTGCCGCTTTCGTATTTGCACTCGTCGTTGGCATACCGCTCGGCGTATTGTCTGCGGTGAAGCGGAGTTCCGTCGGGGACTACTTGGGACGGGCATTTGCCCTACTGGGGCAGTCGGCCCCGCCCTTCGCTCTCGGTATCGTGCTGATAATCATCTTCGCTCAAGAGTTGGGTTGGCTTCCGACCGGCAGGCAGGACCACGGCATCCGCAGCTATATTCTGCCTGCGGTGACGCTCGGCTGGTATCCCGCGGCCGGGCTATTGCGGCTCATAAGATCTTCTTTGCTGGAAGTACTCGACTCGGAGTTCGTAAAGATGGCCCGCGCCAAGGGCGTGGGAAGCGCCTCGATAATATGGAAGCACGCCCTAAGGAACGCGCTCATCGCGCCGCTCACATATGCCAGTCTCTTGCTTGCCGGATTCGTAACCGGCGCTCTTATAGTTGAAAGCGTATTTTCGTGGCCGGGACTTGGGCTGCTCGGCTATCAGGCTGTCGGCCATAACGATTTTGCCCTGATGACCGGGGTAGTTGTGCTGACAGGCGCCGTATTCATTGCGGCTAACCTTGCCGCTGACGTGCTCTACGCCTTTCTCGACCCCAGAATCAGGCTCAGTTGAGGGCACGGCGAGTTGACGACCAGAGTTGTAACGGAAGCTGAAGCCAGGCTTGAACGCCTAGAAGCCAGGCGCGGGATGCTTTGGGCTATCTATCGCTTCATTCGCGAGTGGCCCCTTGTGCCTATGGCGATTCTTCTAATCTTCGTAGTGTTCGCGGTCTTCGCCGACGTCATATCGGGCTACGACCCCACTGAGGGAGTGCTCCAAGACCGGAATATTCCGCCGATGTGGTACCCGGAAGGCTCTTCGGCCCACATATTGGGCGCCGACCCTCTTGGCCGGGACATTATGACCCGCATCATGCACGGCACCAGGATTTCGCTGATGTTCGCCGGAATCGTGCTCGCCTCCGGCGCCGTAGCCGGAACTACACTGGGTCTCATATCCGGATGGTACGGCGGAGTTGTAGACGAGATCATTCAACGCTCTATCGAACTGCTGATCGCGCTTCCGTTCATACTGGTTGCACTGGTGGTCGTCATCGTCTGGAGTCAGAGCCTCCAACTCGTGATAATCCTCTTGATTATCTTCAGTTGGGGCGGCTTTGCCCGCCAGGTACGAGGCGAAACCTTGCAACTAAAAAATATGGACTACGTATCGCTCGCCAGGATCGCAGGCGCGTCCACTCCCAGGCTATTGGCGCGCCACGTCTTTCCAGGTGTCATAAACACCGTCATGGTGCTGGTAAGCCTCAACGTGGGCGGACTCATCATTACCGAGTCGATACTGAGCTACCTGGGCGTCGGTATTCCACCGCCCACGCCGGCCTGGGGAGTGATGGTGAACGACGGGCGGCAATACCTGACGCAGGCCCCGTGGGTGTCGGCGTTCCCAGCGCTGGCCATAACCCTAACCGTGATTGCATTCAACTTCATGGGTGACTGGCTGCGGGACCGGCTGGACCCCAGGCTGCGGCAACTGGTCTAAGGCCGGACGCGACCGACGCCTATGCTCGCCGACCTGGATTTACCCCTCCTACCGACCTCCGTTGTCGGCAGCCACGCCAAGCCCAGCTGGCTGTGGACCGCGCTGGACGAGGCGCGCGCCGGCCGTTACGGCCCGTCCGACCTCGAGGAGACGCTGGAAGACGCTACGACGATCGCCATTCGCGACCAGACCGAGGCCGGCGTGGACGTGATAAGCAGCGGCGAGATGTGGCGCGAGGACTTCATCATGGGCTTCTACGAGCGCATCGAGGGCCTGCGCGAGGTGCCGCCCAAGCGCGTAGTCGGTTCCGCCGGCTACGACCAGATCGGCTCTTTCGAGGCCGTGGACAAGCTGTCTGCGCCGGATGGCCTGGGGATCATCGAGGAACTGGAGCAGACTTTCTCTCTGACCGATAAGCCGATCAAGGCGACCTGCCCTGGGCCGCTCACCTTGGCTTTTCGCATCGATCCAGGCCAGGCGTACGGCGACTCCGAGGAGTTGGCGTTAGACGTCTCCAAGATCGTCAACGCCGAGCTGAAGGCGATGGCAGCCGCGGGCGCGACGTTCATCCAGATTGACGAGCCGCGCTACGCCAACTTCCCAGGCGGCGGACGCCAGTGGGCGGAGCTGTTCAACGAAACGGTGGACCGCGTGCAGGCCGACCTCGCCCTCCACATATGCTTCGGAAACTACCAGAACCGTTCGGCGAGCCGGCGCGTCTACTCCCCGATGTTTCCGGACATACTCGACGTGAGGGCTGGGCAACTGGTGCTGGAGTTCAGCAACCGCGGGATGAACGAACTAGACCTTTGGCAAAGTTTCCCCAGTGACAAGAAGCTCGGCCTAGGCGTAGTGGACATCAAGTCGTATTACGTCGAAAAGCCTGATGAGGTGGCGGCACGAATTCGCGGCGCACTGGAGTACGTCCGGCCTGAGCAGCTTTGGATCAACCCCGACTGCGGATTCAACCACACGCCCCGGCACGTAGCGCGGGCCAAGTTGCAGGCGCTGGTGGAGGGAACGAAGATCGTCCGGCGCGAACTGGCCGGAGGATGATGCAATGGAGAAGACGAATGAGTGAAGGCCGAACCTTCCGCTTGGGCTACAACACGCTGACCTGGGGCGCTACGCCAGACATGGACGAGATGCTAGGCGCCATATCCGGCGCCGGCTGGGAGGGCGTCGAGTTCATCTCCGCATCGCTTGATTGGCTGGGAACGCCGTCGCGGGTTAGAAAGCTGCTGGACGACCACGGCCTGGAGCCGGTCAGCGTGTTCGGAAGCGTGAGCATAGACTCCGACGCCGACGTGGTGATGGAACACCAGCGGCGGCGGATGGAGTTCGCAGCGGAACTGGGCGCGACCATATACCCTTTCCTCGGCGGAAAGCGCGTGGCGCGCCGGTATCCCAACGATGACGACTTCAAGAAGCTGGCCGAGCAGTGCGACACGCTCATGGAGTACGCCGCCGGACAGGGCCTGACCGTGGCATACCATGCCCATCCCCTCGCCACGGTGGAGAGCGAGGAGGAGTGGGACCGCCTGCTGGAATTCGCGCCGCGGCTGCCGCTGTGCCTCGACGTATCGGTCTCCGCCCGCATGAGAGAAGACCCGATTCCGCAGATCGTCAAGTACAAGGACCGGCTGGCCTACATGCACATGAAGGACGAGGGCATCGGCAAGTTCTGCGTAATGGGGCAGGGCGTAGCGGGCCTCGACTTCGGCAAGATCAGAGAGACGCTGAACAGCATCGGCTTCACCGGCTGGGTGATGGGCGAGTTGTCCAACTACGCCGACACGCCCGCCAACGAGTCCTGCTACGCCAACATGGAGCACCTGAAGTCCGTCGGCTACTGAGCCGTGATGAAAGCGGCCCGCCCGTCCACGCAGGCCGGGGGCCGCAGGTAGGAGAAATCCAGTGGAAAAAGTCCCGCTTTGCCTAGTTGGAAGCGGTGGCATGGGCCACCGCCACATCCTCGCCTACAAGGAGCTCGAGGACAGCGGCATCGGAAACATAGACCTCATGGCGGTCTGCGACATCAATCCCGACAACGCCGCGCTGGGCGCAAGAGAGATCGAGCGTCTATTTGGTCGTAAGCCGCTGGTCTTCACCGATCTGGACAAGGCTCTGGCCCATCCGGACGTCGCCGCGGTGGACGTGGTCACCGACCCGTCGTTCCACCACACGGTTGCCGTGCCTGCGCTGGAAGCCGGCAAGCACGCGCTGGTCGAGAAGCCCCTCGGCATAACCGTGCGCGCCTGCCACGCCATCATCGACGCAGCCAAGCGCGGCGACGCCGTACTAGCCACGGCGGAAAACCTGCGGCGAGACCCGCCCAACCGGCTGGCCCGCTCGATCATCGACCACGGCCTGCTGGACGAACCCTACCTGATGCTCCACAACGCCCTCGGCGGCAACGATGAGATCATCATCACGCCCTGGCGGCACAAGAAGGAGAGGGCCGCAATCGGGCTGGACATGGGCGTCCACTACACCGACATCATCCAGTACTACATGGGCGAGTACGACGAGATATACGGCCTAGGCCTCATCGTCGAGCCCATACGCCGCCGGCCTGACGAGTTCGACCACATGCTCGAGTCGTACCGAGAGCGTTTCAAGACCTTCCCGCCGGAGGTGGAGGCCACGGGTGAAGACTCGGCCATCGCCCTATACCGCATGAAGTCCGGCGCCACCGTGCAGTTCTCATACGTCGGGGCAGGCAAGGGCAGCCGCACCTTCGAACGCAGCGTACACGGGCGGAGGGGCGCGCTCTACGCGCCGGGCGACCGCAACGGCAACGCCGTCGTGCTGCGGGTGGACGGCCGGGAGCTGAAGGGCGCAGAGATACTGGAACTGCTGCCGGACTTCCAAATGACGGAGATAACGGAGCGCCTGTTCGGCAAGGACGTCGTGACCTACGACCTGCCGTTCCCGCCCATCGACGCCAAGCACATGGCCATCGAGATGCATGACTTCGCAGACGCCATTCTCAATGGCGGCACGCCGGAAGTGGACGGATACCTCGGTATGACCGCAGTGGCCGCCATTCACGCCGCCTACGAGTCCGCCGTCGCAGGACGGGCAGTCACGATGGACGAAGTGCTGTCCTGCAAGGTCTCTGCCTACCAGGACGAGATCGACGAGGCGCTGGGGATCATCTAGGTCGGCATAGGCTGACGTTCACCGGCTGGCGACGCTACCAATAGGCCGATAAAAGAAACACCCGCCCGGGGATTTTCGGCATGGCCGACTCCAGCGGGCGGGGAGCAAGTACGTTTATGTTAGTGCCGAGTCGGCAGCCGTATCAACATTCGGCGGCCTTGCCCGCGCAGCCTATATCTGGCGCAGGCGCGGGTCCCAGCGGTCTCTTAGCCAGTCTCCCATGAAGTTCAGCGCCATCACGGTTAGGAATATGGCGAGGCCGGGGAAGAAGGCGATCCACCACGCTTCGCTCAGGAAAGCCCGTCCGTCGCTGACCATGTTCCCCCAGGTGGCCTGCGGCTTCGGTATTCCGACCGCCAGGAAGCTGAGGCTGGCCTCGGCGAGGATGAGCCCTCCCACCCGCAGCGTGGCTATCACTACGACGGTGTTGATCGTGTTGGGGAGGATGTGCCGCCACATGATGTTGGCCGGCCCGGCCCCCGCGATCTTGGCCTGAGCCACGTAGTCCCGCTCTCGCAGCGTCAACGTCTCGGCGCGGACGTTTCTCACGAACGAACTCCAAGAGACCATTGCCAGCAAGCCCATCACGATTGGCAGGCTGTTGCCGACTACGGTTGCGATAATTAGAGCGATCAGCAGAAACGGAATCGCGGCCCATATGTCCCATATCCGCGAGATCACTTCGTCTATCATCCCGCCGAAGTAGCCGGCCATCAGCCCAAGCGTCGTGCCGATGAACATCCCGGACGCCAGCGAAACGGCCATGACGAGCAACGATATCCGCGCGCCGTCTATCATGCGGCTGAGGACGTCTCTGCCCACGCCGTCCGCGCCCAGGATGAACCGCGTCTCTACGTTGGGGTTGTTTTCGTACCATTCGCCGTACCAGAAGGGCGGAGCTATCTTGTTGCGCAACTGCCCGTAGTCCGGATTGTGCGGCATGATCAGCGGAGCGAATATCCCGGCCACCAGCAGGCAAGCGATGATGACCACCGAGATGATGGGGTAGCGCCTGAACGAGTTCAGGAAACGCAGAACCACATTCTGCTTCCGCCCGAACCCGGCGGCGGTCTCTCCGTAGCCTGCCGTTGCCGCTTGCGTCATTGGAAGAGGCCTGTCTGCATCAGGTCAGCCTGATCCTGGGGTCTATCACCACGTACAGCACGTCTGCGATGAAGTTAGTCGTGACCCAGAGGGCAGTGAACACCAGCGTGATGCCGGAGACGAGGGGGAAGTCGTTGTTGGTGACGGACTGGATGGCGAGGCTGCCAAGGCCGGGTATGGCGAAGACCGACTCGGTGATTAGCGATCCGGTGATGAAGCCGGCCATCAGCACTGCGGAGACCGTGAGCGGCGGTATCAACGCGTTGCGCAGGGCGTGCTTCCAGACCACCCAGTTGTCGTTGACCCCCTTGGCGCGCGCCAGCTTGACGAACTCAGAGTCCAGTACCTCCAGCATGGAGGAGCGCGTGATGCGCAGGTACCCTCCGGCGGTGGCGGTGCCGAGCACGATCACAGGCATGACGTAGTGGCGCCAGCTGAAGAACCCCTCTCCGGCGGTGGCGCTTGGCAGCCAGTCGAGCCGAACGGCAAAAAGGAAGATCATCATTATGCCCAGCCAGAAGTTGGGCACCGCCTGGCCGAACAGGGCGAATCCCCTGCCGATGTAGTCCCAAAAAGTGGCGCGCCGCACGGCGGAGAGGATGCCCATTGGGATGCCGAGCATGGTCGCGAATATCCACGACACGATGCCCAGTTTGAGCGTTACTCCCACCCTTTCGCCTATCTTGTCGGTCACGGGCCGTTCGTCGAAGATGCTGTCGCCGAGGTCGCCTCTCAGCGCACGTCCGATCCACAGCAGATATTGGAGGGCCAGCGGCTTGTCGAGACCCAGCTTCGCCCGCAGCGCGACCTCCTGCTCAGGGGTTATGCCGTAGCCGGTCGGCTTTACGTACAGGAGCAGCGGGTCCTCGGAGGCGATTGAAATGGTGAAGACCAGGCACGTAGCTCCGAGCAGCGACAGGAATGCCGCCACAGCGCGCCTTAGTAGAAAAGTCCTCACGTTTCGGCTCTTTTCGGGCGTGGATTATTGCCGGTCTTAAAATGTGCAAATGGGGGCCGCCCTGACCCGGGCAGCCCCCATTTGAATTTAGCTAGCCGATCGTCACTCCCTAGCGGGCGGGGACGATGTTCTGTGTCTCACAGGTGCAGTTGTTGCCGTCGTTGTTCCAAGACTCGATGGCGTTCGGGTTGTAGATGATCTGGGTCGGGATCGTGAACACTCCGGTCAGCGTTCTCCAGTGGTGGAAGAAGTCTGCGACCTGGTTGTTCAGGTCCACTCGCTTCACCACGTCCGGCTCCAAGTTGCCTTGCACGTAAGCCTCGGCTACCAGCGGCGCTTCAACCGCGCAACTGAAACCGCCCCTGCTCACGCTCGACAGGGTCAAACCCTTCGGCCAGTCCCACGGCACCGGGAACGGCCCGTCACATGAATTCATGAACGGGATGCTGGCAGTCCGCCCGACGATGGACGGCCGGAATACCCTGTAGTGGAACGACTGCACGATGACGTCGAGGCCGAGGTTCTGGTGCCAGTAAGAGGCGATGGCTTCCGCCGTCTGCTGGCGAATCAGGGTGTTCGACTGCCCGAAGATCTCTATCTCGAATCCGTCCGGGTAGCCCGCCTCGGCAAGCAACCGACGGGCGCCTTCGGGGTCGTAGGGCATCGACCACTTTTCTTCCCACTGCGGCATCCTGGGGTTGAACTTGCCGATGTAGAGCGGCCAGCCCTGCCCGTCCGTCAGAACGTCTACAAGCTCTTCACGGTCGTAGGACTGTGAAAGGGCGGTGCGAACCAGCCTGGCCTGCTCCATGTTGGCCGGGTCATCGGGGTTGCCGATCCAGGGCTTCTCGTGCTGCAAGCCGCCACGAGTCAGGGGTTCGCCGGTGACGGCGTGGTGCGTCTCCCAGAGGTTGCCAGCCCACGCGATGTTGAGCTCGGAACCGCCGAGGTTCTGGCGCTTGAATCCGGCTGCCAGCAACGGCGGGGCGTCCTTCAACTGAAGGTCGGGAACCGCGTCGGCCTCGCCGGTCTTCATCTGGGCCAGCCTGACCGTCGGGTCCGGTATGTCCAGGACGACCAGCCTGTCGATCTCTGCGTTCTTACGCCAGTGATCGTAAGGCACCTTGGTCAGTACGATGCGGCTGTCCTGCGTCCACTCTTCCACTTCAAAGTGCCCGGTACCCACGATGTTGTCGCGCATCCACTCCTCGCCCTCCTGGTCTCGGACGGCTGTGGACTGCACTCCCGTCGGCTGGAATCCCTGGCTGAGCGCCACGGACTGCCAGCGGATGTCGAACCGGGAGAAGGGGATTCGCACAGTGTAGGTGTCGATCTGTTCGGCCTCGCCAAACATTGCGGCGAGGTCACCGGCCTGCGCGTGGATGCTGGTCGGAGTGACGTTCGGGTTGGCGTCGTTCAGTGAGTAGACCACGTCGGCGGCGGTCATCTCGCCGAAGCCGTCATGGAACTGCACACCCTCTTCAAGTATCAAGTCCACGTAGCTCAGGTCGGATGCCAGTTCCCAGTCCTTTGCGAGCCATGGCTCCCCGAACACGGGGCCGTCGCCATAGTCGGCATTTCTGAACATGCCTTCCATGGCGCCCCATCGAACAGGTCCTTCGCCGCCTTGGGCGCGGTGCAGACCTATGCCGGGGCCTACGTCTTGGACTACCACTGTGATGGTGCCTCTCGGGCTCTTGGGCTCCGGCAGGTCGATCTGTTCCGCCGGCAGTGGAGCGGGAGTGGCGGTGGGCGTGGGCAGCGCCAACTGTCCGCTTCCCGATGGGACTGCCGTTGCTGCGGGTCTTGCCGTTGCCGCCGGCACTGCCGCTGCCGGCGCCTTGGCCGCTTCGGCCGGCTTGGCTGTTGCAGCGGCCTCCGGAGCTTCAGGCTGGGCCGGCTGTTGAGGCGCCTTAGGAGTGGCTACCTCCTCACTGCCGCCACATGACATTGCTAAGGCCAAGCTGAGCGTCAGCAGCCCCGCTAGCAGAAACTTGTAGCGCCTTCTGATAAGGCCCATGGTTTACCCCCATTCGGCTTTCCGCTCCGCAGCCGATAACCCTCTTGCAGGACTACCCGTAAGCTGATCATCGGCCACAATGCTCTATTGCATTGGGATCGGCCTGGAAGACCTCATCGAGGTTTTTCCGCACCCACGCGGTCCTCTTTAAGACCGCGATGAGCAGCCCGATCCGAACTTCTGTTAGCGCAGTCTAACAAAACTGGTCAATGGCCGCATCAAGTGACCTACATTGACCACATGGCTGCACCTCATACGTACAGCCCCAGCTGGCCGCCGCCCTGCACGTACAGCTCTGCGGGGCCGCCGCCCGGTGAGTCGGCCGGCGGAAGAAAGTTGGCGATGAGACGGTACCCGGCGGGTGACTCCCGCTCGGCATGACCGGAGGCCGCCGAGGCGATTTCGACGAACCGGGAGGACCGCCACATACAGGCCTGCGTCAGCGCCTCTGACGGGGTGAACCTCAGCGTCCACGGCGCATCCGGCGCCAAAACCCGTTCCATCCGGATCGGGCCGCCGGCCCGCGCCGGAGGTGAGCCGGTTGCCTCCGCCCGTAGTAGGTTGACTGCAAGCCCAGACACTATGTGCAGGTGAGCGTGCGGCTGGCTCTGATGGGCGAGGCGGCCGAAGTTGGAGAGCAGCCGGAATCCCTCAGGGCACCGCAACTCCCCGATCTCGGCCGCAAGTTTCGCCGCCTCCGCCAACGCCGGGCCGGCCCACAGCTCACGCTGGGTCAGGTGGCCCAGCGGTACTACCAGGAGCATCACTCGTTCCCAGCGAAGCCTGTTGGCGAAACATGCTGCGCCCCCGCCGTCCGGCCCAGGCGCGGCCCCAAGCCTGAGACGTTCGACCGCCTCACTGTCCGGCGCCGCTTCCCAACGCGCAGGCGCCTCGCCTGCAATGATGCGGCAGAAGATGCAGGTCGGGTCCGGCGCGCCCAGGCCCAGCATTGCGCGCCTCTAGGACCTGCTCGTTCGTCTCTTGGAGGAGCGGGCGGGCGCGCTGCTTCCCCTGAAGCGGTAGTCCGGCGCCGATATGAGCCTCTCGGTAACCACCAAGCCATCCCGCAACCTGGACGAGATGGCTTCGGAGTAGGGGGCGCCGAACCCCCCGCCATTTCCCGTCTTGCCCATCTCGGCAGGCCCGTCCAGCAATATGCGGCTGGTAATCACCGTTGGGAGTGCGGCGTCGTGGCGATGCACGATGAGCTGGTACAGCTTCTCCTCCGCCCACGGGGTCGAGACCTGCGAACCCAGATCATCCAGTATCAGCAACTCGGCGTGCTTGATGTTGTCGAACAACCTGTCGAATGTGGCCGGACTAACGTTGGAGTAGCCTTTGCGCAGGTGATCGAGCAGGTTTGGCGTATTCCAGAACACCACGGGAAACCTGCGCTTGATGCAGTCGTTTGCTATAGCCACTGCCAGATGAGTCTTGCCGACGCCCGTAGGGCCGGCCAGGTAGAGCCACCGGTCGGGGTGCTTGGCGAAAGACTCCGCCGCCTTGAAGGCTTCCCTCAACGTTAGCCTGTGCTCATTTGTAGACCCGGAACCCCCTCTCCGGTTGAACGAGTCAAACCTCATCGATTTAAGCAGCCTTGGTTCGATTCCCGGGTCGTCCGGGCCGGCGACCGACCACCCGGCGCGGATTGCCGCGACCGTGGAGAAATGGGTGTCTGAAATGCGGGAGCGCAGCCTGTCGGGCAGTTGATCGACTTCCGTGGAGCTGGTGATGACCGTGGGAATACGTTCGTCATACCTGTGTCCGAGCAGTTGGTCGAGCTTGTCCTGCGCCCACGTGGACGATGAGCGCACGTTCAGGTCGTCGAGAATCAGCAGTGGCGCTCTGAGTATCTGATCGAAAAGGTCATCGTAAGAAACTTGGGCTTCCGGCCCAAACGCGGGTCTAAGGTGGTTCAGCAGTTCCGGGGCTGATACGAAGCGCGCCGGTTGTCCCCCGGCCATGACCCTGTTGACGATTGCGGCGGCCAAGTGGGTCTTGCCACAGCCGGACGGGCCGGTCAGCGCCAGCCAGCCGGCGGGCTTGTCGGCAAATCTTTCGGCGGTATTGCAGGCCCTGCGGAACGACGAAGGCTCGGCGAATCCGTCTCTTCCCGACGGTTCCAGAGAGTCAAACGTGAGCCTGCGCAGCGGCCCCAGGTCGCTGTAGTGGAGGAGACGTTCAGCCGCGTTGACGCCCCATGCATGCTCTTGGCATTCGCAGGGTATGACTCTGCCGAAATCCGGCGCTCCCACCGGAGCGCTCAGGCTCAGCCAGCGGGCGTCGTCACAGATAGTGCAGTGGTACTCGGCCTCAGCGGTTGCCGCGGTTCCGCTGTCTCTCCCGGTACCAGCGAATGAACTCGTCGGACCTAACCGCTTGAGTATCTCCTCCAGGCTCTCCATCCTCGGTTTGCCCTTTCCGCGGCCTTCTCAGGGCCGCCGCAACGTAGCTCCAGTTTCTTGCGTCTTTGTCCACCGCCTCCCGAATCGCGTCGACCACCTCCGTCTCTGAATAGTCCGCTATTGCGTCCCGGATAGCCTCCGCAACAAGCGGCGTAATTGGGCCGATATTCTCCTCGTAAGCGACGGCCGCAGGTGAAGGGGAGAAAGCCGCTTCCAGGTTCGGCCAGGTCTCTAGCTCCAATTCTCCGGCCGCACGTCCGCCGCCGGAAGTGAGCTCCCCGGGCATCTCCGGGTACTGCTTGTACAGGGCCCTCCTGACCGGCTCGGTGTTCAGATAGTAGCGGGAATGGCCAGGATGTTGCCGGATTGCCAGCAGGGTGCCGCGGCGCAGGGCTTTGGCCAGGATGGAGGCGACTCGCTTTTCCAATTCCTCGCCATCGGCGCCGAGCATGGCCGCCACGGTTCTGTCCGAAGTCAGGTCGGCCAGGGTGACGTACGTTGGAAAGCCGTTCTTCCGGTGGAGGGCCCAGATGGTGCGCAAGGTGATCCGCAGTTCGTCAGGATCCGAGATTTCAACAAGGAGTTCTGCGAGCAGTGGATTCGGCACCGGCGTGGACCGGTAGCCGCGCTGAAACGGCGAGGGCATGGTCAGCCGCCGCCGGTGGCGCCCACGCCTGCGGGCATAGGCTGGTCCATGAACTGTCCGGTCGAATCCCGCACGGCCATCATCAGGTCGTCGGTGGGCCCGTGCCGGTGCTTGGCCACGATGATCTCGGCGAGGCCGCGCGGGTAGGGTGCATTCGGGTTCATCTTGTCCCATTCCTCTTCCGTCATGTACTTGTCCACCCGGTGGATGAACATCACGACGTCGGAGTCCTGCTCGATGCTCCCGCTCTCTCGAAGGTCTGACAGCACCGGCCGGTGAGATGGGCGCTGCTCTATGGCCCTGCTGAGCTGCGATACGGCCAAGACGGGGACGTTCAGGTCGCGCGCCATGCCCTTCAGAGAGCGGGATATCTCGCTGACCTCCTGCGAGCGGTTCTGGTCCCGCCGGAATCCCGTGCCTCCGCCGCTAATGAGCTGCATGTAGTCCACCACGGCAAAATCCAGCCCCATCTCCAGTTGCAGGCGGCGCGCCTTTCCACGTATCTCCGCAACCGTCTGCAGCGGGGTGTCGTCCACGTATATCGGCAGGTCGGAAAGGAAGCCTATCGAGTCGACTATCCGGGCCTGCTCGTCCTCGCTCACGAGGCGAGTCCTGATGCGGTGCATGTTGACGCGAGCCTCTGCGGAGAGCAGTCGCATGGCAACCTGCTCCCTACCCATTTCAAGGCTGAGTATGCCTACCCGCGCGCCGTTGGTTGCGGCGTTGCGCGCCAGGTTCAGGGCAAGCGTGCTCTTTCCCACGCTGGGGCGTGCGGCAAGCACGATCATGTCGGACCTCTGCAGGCCGCCCAGCAGTGCATCGAGATTGGCGAACCCGGATGGAATGGGCCCGGATAACTGTTCGTCGAGATCCGGCACCGGGGAGGTGGACTCGAGGTAAGGCTCCAGCGCCTCCCTGAGCGGTATGAAGTCCCTGGTGTGAGTGCCGGACCGGACGCCAAACAGCAGGTCCTCAGCCTCGCTCAGCGCCCGGTCGATGTCGGGGTCGTCCCTATAGCCGACCTCTGCGATGTCCTGGGAAGCGCCGATCAGCCGCCTCATGATTGACGTGCGGAGCACTATGCGGCCGTAATGCTCTATGTGCACCGGCGTGGGCACCACGGTTACGACGTGGTTCAGGTATGCGCTGCCGCCCGTATCTTCCAGGACTTCCATCGTCTCCAGTTCATGCGCAAGCGTGACCTGGTTGATGGCTTCGTTGCGGTTCAGCAGATTCAGACATGCCTCAAAGCACTGCCTATTGCGCTCGCGGTAGAAGTCGTCCGGTTTCAGGAAGCCGGAAATACTGGTTATGGACTCCCCGTCTATCAGCAGGGAGCCAATTACGGACTCTTCAGCGTGTATGTTGTGCGGAGGAAGCCGGTCTGCTTGCACAGGCTTGAAGTCCCACTGCGGGCCGGAACGGGTTCAGGCGAACTTGCGGAAAGCTCCCCCTGTTAGGAAGAGCGAGCGGCCCGGCGGTCGACGGTTGTGGATGCTGGGAAACAGTATGCGGGTTACACCGCTACGTCAACGGGCGCGGAGGAGTCATCATCCGCCGGGGACTCTTCGCTTTCCTCCGCGGTCTCCCCCTCATCCTGTGCCGACTCAGCGTCATCGTCAGGCTCTTCGGAGTCCGACTTCACGAGGATTTGCAGTCTCGCCTCCACGTCGCCGGGGAACCGGGCGTGTATGACGTAGTTTCCGGTCGTCCTGATGGGCTCGGGAATGCGAATAGAGCGCCGGTCCACCTCGCGCCCGATCATCTCCGCCACCTTTTCAGCGATCATGGCGTTAGTGACCGAGCCGTACAGGCGCCCGGTGGGGCCGGATCGCGCCTCGATCTCGACGGGGCTTTCCGCGATGCCCGCCGCGATCTCACGCCACTCCATGGCTTCCCTGACCCTGCGCTCTTCCGCGGCCTTGCGGAGTTTTTCCGCCTTCTGTAGTTCGACGCGGGT
The DNA here is from genome assembly GCA_963663555.2 of Dehalococcoidia bacterium. Classification (GTDB taxonomy): domain Bacteria; phylum Chloroflexota; class Dehalococcoidia; order Lucifugimonadales; family Lucifugimonadaceae. The sequence continues at coordinate 139,819 of CAXXNJ010000003.1, read as the reverse complement.
GGCGAGCGCCGCCAGTCCATTGGGCAGCAGGTAGTTCCGGGCGAACCCGTCCTTCACCTCTTTGACGTCGCCCGCCCTTGCGGTCGGGCGCACGTCCTGCAAGAAGAGTACTTTCATTCGGCTTCGATCCTCTGGGGGGAGCCCGCGCCAGCCGCAACGCCGGCCCAGCCTGTTTGCCGGCCGCTCCGGCCGCGAACTCACTGCACTAGTCAACTGTCAATATACCTAGTCTTTGGCGAAGGGGCTAGCGGGCGTGTCGCGCCTTTGGCATGGTACTGCGATTCCTTTATATTCACGTCAGCGCCACCCGGCGCGGCCATCCTCGCGGCCGGCCGCGCTCCACTTGCAGGAGGTAACAGGGAATTGGACTACGAAGTTTTCTCCAAGCCGTCGCCCCAGTACGAGTCCGCAACGCCAAACATCGAAGACTATGAGTCGGCCAGAGCCGGATTCGACTGGTACAGGGACGCGTTCCCGCAGCTCGACTGGCTGCCCGGCGGAGGCCTCAACAACGCGCACGAGGCCATCGACCGCCACGTCAAACGCGGCCACGGTGACAAGGTGGCGATGATATGGGTGGGTAAGAACGGCGAAGAGGAGACCTACACATACGCCGAGATGAAGGAGTTGTCCGACCGGTTCGGCGCCGTGATGAACGGCCTGGGGATCGAGCGCGGCGACAGGGTGTTCATCTTCATGGACCGGCTTCCCGAGCTGTACGTGGCTGCGCTGGGCGTTCTCAAGGCCGGCGGCGTGATCGGCCCCCTGTTCTCCGCGTTTGGCCCAGACCCGGTACTCGACAGGATGCAGGACGCAGGAGCCCGATTCTTCATCACTTCTCCAGAGCTCCGCAACAAGGTTGAGTCGATACTCCCCAAGGTGGAAACGCTGGAGAAGGTAATCGTCGTCAACAAGGACGGGCGATACGATGGCCCGCTTGCCGACGGCGACCTCGACTACTACGAGCTGATGGAGCAGGCCAGCTCCGAGAATTTCCAGATCGCCAGCACCGGGCAGTACGACTACTCGATCATGCACTACACATCCGGCAGCACCGGCAAGCCGAAGGGCGTACTCCACCGCCACCAGGCCGTCGTGCAGCAGTACATGACCGGCAAGTGGTGCCTCGACCTCAATTTCGACGACATCTACTTCTGCACCGCAGACCCCGGATGGGTGACCGGCACCTCCTACGGCATGATGGCGCCGTGGACTAACGGCGTGACCAACCTGATCTATGAGGGCGGTTTCGGCGCCAGGGCCTACTACGAGCTGATCGCAAAGTACAAGGTGACCGTCTGGTACACCGCGCCCACGGCCATACGGCTGCTGATGCGCGCAGGCTCCGGCCCCGTAGAAGCGCACGACCTGTCGACACTGCGGTTCATCGCCAGCGTCGGAGAGCCGCTAAACCCGGAGGCCGTGGTGTGGGGCAACGAAAACTACAAGATGCCGATCCACGACAACTGGTGGCAGACCGAGACCGGCGCCATCATGTGCGCCAACTACGCATCCATGGAAGTCAGGGCCGGCTCCATGGGCAGGCCCATACCGGGCATAGAGATGGCGGTGCTGGACGACGAGTACCATCCCAAGCCCCCCGGAGAGGCGGGCATTCTCGCCGTGCGCCCGGGCTGGCCGTCGATGATGCACGCATATTGGGGGCAGGATGAGATGTACGCATCCCGGTTCAAGAAGGGCTGGTACATAACCGGAGACCAGGCCTCGCTGGACGAAGACGGCTACTTCTGGTTCCAAGGCAGGGCGGACGACGTGATAAACACCGCCGGGCACCTCGTGGGCCCATTCGAGGTGGAGAGCGCCCTCATCGAGCATCCCGCCGTCGCTGAGGCCGGCGTGATCGGAAAGCCCGACCCCATCGCGATGGAGATCGTTAAGGCGTTCGTGACGCTCAATCCCGGCTATGACTGGTCCAACCAGCTGCGCCGGGAGCTCATGCAGTTCTCCAGGCAAAAGCTGTCTGCCGGAGTGGCCCCGCGAGAGATCGACTACGTGGCCATCATGCCGAAGACCCGTTCCGGCAAGATCATGCGGCGTCTGCTCAAGGCACGCGAGCTCGGCTTGCCGGAGGGAGACATCTCCACCTTGGAAGACGATTAACCGCAGGGAGCCTCAAATGAACGTCCTAATCACCGGCGGGCTTGGATGGCTTGGCAAGGCCCTTACAGAGGCGCTGGACAGCGAGCACAACGTAACGGCATTCGACTTGGAGCATCCAGAGGCGCCGCGAGAGGACCTGGCGCTCGACACTGCCGATAGAGGCCGATTCCCGTCCGTGCAAGTCAGATACGGCGACGTGACCGACTACGACTCGGTGAGTTCGGCCATGGCGGGACAGGACGCCGTGGTTCACGCCGCTATCGCCAGCACCGTGGCGAGAGGTCTGTACAAGGCGCACGACCCGGTTCCTTTCGACGTGAACGTGCGCGGCGCATACAACGTCTTCGAGGCGGCCAGGCAGTGCGGAGTGCCTCGCATTGTGCTCATAGCCTCGGCCGAAACGCACGTCATTCACCCGCAGGGAACCTTCGTGGATCACACCAAGCCTTACCGCGGCGCCGGCAGCATCTACGATCTGACCAAGTCCTTGCAGGAGGAGGTCGCCAGGTGGTTCTGCGACCTCTACGGCATGAACATCACCGCATTGCGCAACGGCGACATTCTCGACATGCGCGCCGGCATGGCCAAGCCCGTCGGGTACGTGAAGTCGGCCGACGGCGGCAGTTGGGAAGAGCGCGCCGATGAGATGTGGCAAGAAAGCATCGATACGAACAGCTGGATCGACCGCTACGACATCGGCCGCGCATGTCTCATGGCCTTGGAACGCGACGGCCAAGGATTTGAAGCGTTCCACCTAGTAGCCGCGCCCGAATCCAGAAAGACGTTCGACGTGGACAGGTCGGAGCGCGCCCTGGGGTTCAAACTGGAACAGGACTTCGACCTTCGCCCCGCGTCGCAAAGGGAACCGGCGTGAGTCCAAGGACTACGTCTGCGATATTCGACCGTCTTGGCGTCAGGCCCGTCATCAACGGGCGCGGCTGGATAACGGCAATCGGCGGCAGCATCATGCCTGACGAGGTCATCCAGGCCATGGCCGACGCCGCTGGCAGCTATGTCGATTTTGACGATCTGAACATCGCCGCGGGCAATGAGATAGCCCGCTACACCGGGGCCGAAGCCGGCCTGGTCGTAGCCGGCGCGGCGGCGGGGTTGCTGTTGCAGGCGGCGGCCTGCATTGCCGGAGACGACCCAGAGCTGATCAGCCAACTACCCGATACGACAGGGCTGCCCGACGAGACGCTGCTCTATCACAAGCACCGCACTAATTACGACCGGTGCTACCGCGCAGCCGGCTCCAAGTTGGTCATCTGGGGCGAAGACGACCGGCCGGCGGAGACGCAGCTGGCGGAGGCTATAGGCCCTAACACCGCGGCCCTGGCATACGTCTTCCACCCCTGGAACTCCTGCCCTATACCACTCGAACGCGCCGTCGAGATCGCTCACGGGAGAGGCGTCCCCGTCATAGTGGACGCAGCTGTGATGCTGCCCCCCGCTTCCAATCTAACCGCCTACGTCGATGCCGGAGCGGACATGGTGACCTACTCCGGCGGTAAGGGGCTAAGGGGCCCTCAGTCGGCCGGCATACTGTGCGGCAGGGCGGATCTGATCGAGGCGGCCCGGCTCAACATGTCGCCCTACAAGGGCGTGGGTAGGCCGGCAAAGGTGTGCAAGGAGGAGATTGCCGGGCTGTTGGCAGCGCTTGACCTGTTCGTTCGCACCGACCACGAGGCCGAGTGGGCGGCTTGGCGGGCGATGTCCTCGGTCATCGTTGCAACCGTCGAGGACATACCCGGCCTGGACGTTCGCATAGAGGAAGGTGACCCTAACCGGCAGGGGCCGCAGGCGGTCGTCTACTTCCGTGAGTCGTGGGAAGGGCCGGATCCGATGACGGTCCAGGACAGGCTGGCGGCGAGGCAGCCGTCTATTCACATAGGCCAAGGCGGCTACGAGGACGAGTTGTTCATCACGCCGATCACCTTGCAGGCAGGCGAGGAGGAGATAGTAGCTCGCGCGCTGAGGGAAGAACTGCTGTCTGCCGACTAGCGGCGGCGGCAAAGCCTTATTGGCCCAACCGGCGTGATGGCGGATACCGGCTAGGTCTTAACGGTCTCCGGCCGGGGTGAATCCCAGCGGGGGCTTCTGGTTCATGAGAATCTCCAATATCTTGGCCAAGACCTCCCTCATATCGGCGAACTCGGCCTTCAATCCAGCGACGTCAGCCTTCAGCTGTGCAACATCAGCCTTCAGCTGTGCAACGTCAGCCTTCAGCTGTGCAACGTCAGCCTTCACCTCCGCCATATCTTTGGCTAATTCAGCTATCGCTACCTCGTTAGTGGCCACCGCGGCCGCGGCGGCGTGGAGCAATTGCCTCAATTCGGCGGTCGATCTTTCAAGATCGGCCTTGGTCGCCATGTGCTCTACTGCGCCCTCTAAGCGGCCGACCCGGTCTTGGAGCGAAGTCATTTTTCTCGGTCCGTTCTTGTATTAACCGTTCCTGTATTCGTGCGTACATGGTACAGCATTCCTGCCGCGCCGCGCACTGGCGCAGACCTCAAGCGCCGTGAACACGCCAAGCCGGGAGGCGTCAAACGGCCTCGCCGCGTTGACAGGTTCTTGCGGCGCGGACCGGCGTTGCTGGCAAGGTCTCACTTGCCGACGGGATGCCGGTTACGAGAACTCCGGGATTACCTTGTCGATGAACAGTTTCATCTGCGTCAAGTCCTGGAAGTCGTCAAAGAAGGTGATAACCAGTTCGAAACCCAGCGAACGCAGCTCCTCGTACTGCTCGCAGACGGCTGCAGGGTCACCCACGACGGCGTTCAGCCCAGGGTCGCCCTTTGCCCGCGCCATCTCCTTTGCGGTCGAATGTGAGCGGTGAATGTAGGTGGGAATGGAAATGGTCTTGCGGATCGAGTCGTAGTCCCGGCCCGCCTCGGCGCAACGTTCCTTCAGCACGTCCAGCTTATGCCGCAGGTCCTCAGGCGCTCGCGCTACGTCGTTCCACCAGTCTGCGTGCTTCGCCACCACACGCAGGGTCTTCTTTTCGCCTGCGCCCCCGACCATGATCGGCGGCGCAGGATCCGGCCTCGGAGCCGCGTAGGCGTTGGAGATGGAGTAGTAGCGGCCCGTGAAGTTCGCAGGCGCGTCCGACCACAGCGCCTTCATCAACAGAATCGCCTCTTCCATGCGGTCGATACGCTCGGCGGGCCTGTGGAGGTCCAGCCCAAATGCGTCGTGTTCGCCTTCGTGCCAGCCCGCGCCGTAGCCCAGCACGAAGCGCCCTCCGCTCAACTCCTGCAGAGATGCGGCCATCTTGGCCATCACGGAAGGGTGGCGGAAGGTGTTGCTCATAACGATCGTTCCCAGGCCGGCGCCCGGGTAGCGAGCGGCTATCCACGTAAGTACCGTCCAGCACTCCAGTCGCCACTCGGTCGAATAGTTGAGGTGGTCGGAAACCCATATCGACGGGAATGCCCGTGTGGCAACGTCGAGCGCGCCGTGCAGGTCGGCGAGGTACTCGCGCGGCCTTATGGCCTCTCTCCCGCGCTCCCCGGCGGGCGGGTTGTAGCCGAACTCGATGCGCGGTGGATTCGCCATTGGACTTCTCTCCCGACTGGTACTGCCGGCATGTTACTCCGCGCCGGACAGCCGGGGCGTGAGCGCGTTGACGGCAGGGCATGGCCGGCGCTCCAACCGCAGGAGACAATTCAGTATCATCTTCAAGGTTTTACAATCACCCAAACTTGACCGCAGCGCAATTTACCCGAAGGAGAATCACATTGCTCTTCGATTCCCACGCGTACTGCTTTCCACGACTCGACGGGGACGGTGGATTCGACGACCCCGATGAGTTTCGCAGGCACTTGCAGTTTGCTACGGCGCGGCATCACCAGCCGGTCTGGAACACCGGTGACGGCTCGCCGGCAGACGCGAGCGACCTGGTCGATTCCCCCGATTCTCCGTCGCTCTATTCTCTGAAGGAAGCCGGATTTCACGCCGCGGGCCACGGCCGCTTCGAGTGGAACGGCGCCGGCGGGACCTACGTCAAGCAGTGGCTGCCGCCGTCGGTGAGCGACATGGCATACCCGCCGGAGCGGCTGATCGCAGAGATGGACTATGCCGGCGTAGACGTGGCGCTGCTTCACCGAACACCCTATCTCGGTCTAGGAAACGACTTCATTGTGGACTGCGTGCGCCGCTTTCCCGGCCGCCTGCTTGGGCTGGCGCACACGCCGGAGTGGCTCGTTGCAAGCGATCCCGGCGCGGCGGCACGGGAGGTAGTCTCGGCTGTCAGAGAGGGTGGGCTGTCCGGGCTCCAGTTCCTGCCTCCCCAGATGGACCTTTACAACGACTACGGAGCGTGGGACCGCGAAGAGTTCCTGCCATTCTGGGATGCGGTGGTGGATGCAGGCGTGCCGGTCTTTTTCTCGCTCAATCCAAGACGGCAGCCACTCCTTGAGAGTTACCTGGCGGAGCACGAAACTCTGCGGCGCTGGATGAAGCGTTATGCCGGCGCACCCGTCGTAATGACTCACGGGCTATCTTGGAAGTTCTGGGTGAGTGAGGACTCGCTAGACGTACCGGATGAGGTGTGGGAAACATTCGACGGCAACGGGCTGATGCTGCAACTGATGTTCCCCATCGCCGTAGCCATCAATTTCGACTATCCCATGCCGCAAATGCGCCCTTTCCTCAAGAAATGCCTGGACAGGGTGGGCGCCGAAAGGCTGATGTGGGGCACAGACATGCCGATGGTGATGCGTGACTGGACCTACAGGCAGAACATCAACTTCATACGCGACTACTGCGATTTCCTTAGCCCAAAGGACTCCGACATGTTTTTCGGAGGCACAATCGCCGGCCTACTCGGCGTAGACGCGGCCGCAAAGTGATACTTTGGCGCTTGAACTGATAGGCCCGGCTGACAGCCGCCGGCCCGGTTCCCGCGGCGCCGGAAGGAGACAGGGAACATTCTGAATTTGCAGGGCTCGTCCGCTTTGCTGGTTGGCGCAAAACGCGTCGGCGGGGTGGTGGCAACGCGACTGGCCAGCGAGGGCGTCAATCTTGCGATCGCCTACCGCCATTCCAAAGAAGAGGCGGAGCGGCTCAGGGAGTCGGTCGCAGACGCGGTGGAACGAACGTGCGTGGTGCAGGGCGACCTCAGCGTGGAGGAAGATGCGCAGCGTATGGTGGAACATGCCGCCGACGCGCTCGGCGGCCTGAGATTCGTGGTCAATCTCGCATCCGACTATCCCCGCGCCGCGTTGGACGAACTGGACGGAGCGGCTTGGGACAGGGCGATGTCAATCGCCAAGGGCAGTTACCTGCTTTGCCTCAGCGCATCCCGGCTGATGCGCCGGAACGGGCTGCGGACCAACGGCCACTTAATCATGTTCAGCGACTGGGCGGCCGGCGCGACGCCGTACAACGATTACCTGCCGTACCTGACGGCCAAGGCGGCCGTCAACTTCATGACTCGCGCCTTTGCCGCCGAGCTGTCCCAGCATCGAATTCTGGTCAACACCATTGCGCCGGGGCCCACCATGAGACCGCCGGAAATAAGTCCGGCGAGTTGGGAAGAAGACGTCCTGGCCCTGTCGCCCTTGCGGCGGGAGTCCTCGGCGGACGACATCGCCGGCGTGATCGTGGCGCTCCTAAAGAGTGAGACCATCACCGGGGAGGTCATCAGGGTGGACTCCGGCCGCCACGTCGCCGGGCCGGGGGGACTTGCCAATGACGGGTGACCGCCGCCGCAGTCTGAGGCATTCGGTTACCAAGCAGATCGAATTCTCCTACGGACACCGGCTGATCAACTACGACGGCAAGTGCAAGTACCTGCACGGCCACAACGGACTGCTCGAGGTGGAGATCGCGGCCGACGAACTGGACGGCAGGGGCATGGTGCTGGACTTTGGAGACCTCAAGAGATTGGTCGAGGGATGGGTCAACGAGAACCTCGACCACAAGTTGATCCTTTGCAGGGACGATCCCCTCGTGGAAGCGCTGTCGGCGCTCGGACAGCCCATCTACCTGCTGGACGACAACCCAACCGCCGAGAACATCGCCCGGCACATATTCTTGAGGACCAGGCGGATGGGCCTGCACATCCTGGAGGCCAGGCTCTGGGAAACTCAGACGAGCTTCGCCTCCTATCGAGATGACGGCTAACGTTTCGCAGACGGCGGTACTGGCAAGCGGCGGGCTGGACAGCGCGGCGCTGCTTGCCATGGAGGCCGGCAGGGGGAATCGCGTGGCCGGTCTACGTCGAGGCCGGCATGGTATGGGAAGCGACGGAAAAGCGGTCGCTCGCGAGGTTCATCGAAGCCATTGACAGCGCCAACGTCAGGCCGGTGAGCCATCTGAAGGTCCCGGCGGCCCCGTTGTTTGCCGGCCACTGGAGCGTCACCGGAGAGCGCGTGCCATCAGCCGACGCGCCCGATGAGGAGATGTACATCCCCGGCCGCAACATCCTTCTGATCGGACTGGCGGCCGTGTGGTGCAGCGTCCACGGCGTCAACAGGATCGTGATCGGGTCGCTGGGATCCAACCCCTTTCCCGACGCGACGCCGCAGTTCTTCGAGTCATTTGGCGAAACGCTAAGCGCCGGGCTTGACCACAACATCTCGGTAGAGGCGCCTTTTCGAGGTATGCACAAGGAAGACCTCATACGGGAGTACGGCCATCTTCCGCTCCACGAGACCCTCACTTGCGCCAATCCTGCGGGGGATACTCACTGCGGGGACTGCAATAAGTGCTTCGAGCGGCAGTCCGCATTTCAGACCGCGGGTATCATCGACAAGACGCCTTACGCGCCCGCGCCGCGGTAGGACGCAGGCGCTTTCGTACTGCATACCCCAAACGCCAGGCCGATCAACCGCCAGCCCTGACCGTCATCAAGTTACCCATGCCGAACGAAGAAAAACCGCCGATGAAATCCGAATCCCCCTGGTACGTCAAGTTCTTCGGGGAGGACTACCGGGCCGCTTACAATTCCGTACTCACCGACGAGCGCAGCGACGAGGAGACGGCATTCGCGGCATGGACGCTGGGACTGCATCCCGGCCATGAGGTGCTGGACCTCTGCTGCGGGCACGGCCGCCACGCCATCCGGTTGGCCGGCGCCGGAATAAAGGTGACCGGACAGGACCTAAGCGCCGACTACCTGGCAGAGGCCCGCGAGGCCGCCCGCGACAAGGGCGTGGAGCTGGAGTTGGTGCAGGGCGACATGCGGAAGATCCCGTTCAGAGGCCGGTTCGACGCCGTGATCAACATGTTCTCAGCGTTTGGGTACCTCGAATCGGAAGCGGAGGACCAACGGGTGCTTGACGCCGTATACCGCGCGTTGAAGATCGGCGGTTCGCTCCTGATAGACCTCATCAACAGGGAGTGGGTTATAGCAAACAACATCGAGAAGGAGTGGCGCGTCGAGAATGACGGCTCCACCATCCTCGAGCACAGGAGGCTAGACCTTCTGCAGAGCAGGAACTTCGTCGGTTTCTCGATTATCGGGCCGGACGGCGTGCGCAGGGAATCGGCGGGGCACCGCATCAGGCTATACACGCTCACCGAAATGGCCGAGATGCTTGGAAGGGCCGGGCTGCTGCTGGACAAGGTTTACGGCGGCTACGATGCCGGCCCCTACTCCGCGGAATCGCGCCGGATGATCCTCCTTGCCAGGAAGCCATAGAGGGCCTTGACGGCCTCCTGTTTAGCGTTAACGCGTCTTCGCGCCCGGTTGTTACTGTAGCGGTAGAGGCGGCTGTAGCCACTTCGAGGTGTGGTTGACTTGAATATCGTTCACCCACTTCACCCATTCGAAGCCGCGCCTGCCGGGCGCCACGAGTCGCAGCGGCGCACCGTGCCCGTGGGGTGAGCGGCTCATCGTTCACGCGGGTCGCTAGCAGGTATCCCGCGGCCTCCTCCAGGGACGCTCTCCTGTAGTAGCCGGTAACCGAGGTGAAGGTGACGCTGCGGGCATCTCTTTCAGGCATCGCCCTGTCCAGCAGTTTCGACAGCCGCACGCCCTGCCAGCGACGGTCCGCGTACCATCCGCCGGTGCAGTCCAGGGTCGCCGTCATCGCATCTCCGTCCCCGGCCAACTCCGTCAGCTCAGCGTGGTCTATCGCGAACTCATTTGCCACGCTTCCGTGAACTCGCAGCCGCCAGGCATCGCGGTCAACCGGCGCAGGGCGGTCGTTCAGCCATGACGTTACCGGGAATGCGTTTGCGTGCGGGCCGCTCTGCTGATGGGAGCCGGTGAACCTGCGTGACGCTCCCGCCGCGCCAGAGACGCGCAGCGCACCCTCGAAGGCGAGCCACAGCCCGGCGCCGGCGGCAGCGGAGGCGATCCAGCGCAAGGCGGCCCGCCGGTCTGCGTCCACGCCTACTTTCAGCCCGCGCGTGTAGGTCAGGGCGTGCCACAGCGCCAGCGGCGCAAGCGCAACGCCAATGAACATGTGAAGATTGAGGCCGGTGATGCCCGCAATGCGAAAGAAACCGGTTACCGGCCAAGCGAAGCCGAGGCCGACGGTGAGGAGCGTAAGGACCATGAGGGTCAGCGAGGCGGTGCGTACACCCCCGCTTCTGCGCGTCTTTAGCGAGCGGAAGATGATGACGGCCTTCCACCCGACCACGGCCAGGATTGCGAAGGCCCCGACATTGTGCAGCACGATGTAGATGGCACGGTCCGGCGAGCCGGCGACCAGTCCAAAGAGGCCGGTGGCCGACTCAAAGGCTATAAGGCCCGCTAGGGCTGCATTTGCCCAGCCGTCTTTCAAGCGCCTGCCCTTTCGTACAGCCTCACCGGCATGACTGTTCCGGTCGACATGTTCACCTGGAGACCTTTGCGTAACTTACGGATATTCCCTTAGCGACGGGATTTTCGCCCCTATCCTTCCCCTCCTCCGTCAAGGTGGAAGGGAGAATAATGGCAGCCTTGCCGTGGTGCGTTGTCCGGGAAGCGGCGCCCTCCGGCGGGCTGCCGTCACTTTGAGCCGGGCCGGGCGCAGCCATAGCCCGGCGGCCTCCCGCCGGGCGTCAGCGTGCGGCTACAGGTACTTCTTTGCCCAGCCCAGCCCGTCTTCGGTGCGTGCGGCCGGCTTGTACTCGCATCCAATCCAGCCTTCGTATCCGAGGCCGTCGATGTGCGGCAATATGAAGTCGTAGTTGATCTCGCCTGTGCCCGGCTCGTTGCGGCCGGGGTTGTCGGCCAGCTGGAAGTGATGGATGACGTCCATGTTGGCGTCGATGGTGGGCGCGATGTCGCCCTCCATGATCTGCATGTGGTAGACGTCGTACTGGAGTTTGACGTTGCTCTCTCCGGCGGCTTCCACAAGCGCCCTGCCGTGCGCGGACGTGAAGACGTAGGTGCCCGGCACGTCCCGCGTGTTCAGGGGTTCCACCAGCACGGTTATCCCCTGCCCTGCCGCGGCCTTGGCTGCGAACTTGAGGTTGTCGACCATCGTCTGCTCGACGGTGTCCCTGTCGGCGCCTTCCGGTGCTATGCCGGCCAGAGAGGTGAGGCGCGTGCATGAGAGCGCTTTTGCGTATTCGAGCGCCGTGCCCACGGAGTCCTGGAACTCGCCCACGCGGTCCGGTATGCAGCCCAAGCCGCGGTCGCCGCCGTCCCAGTCGCCTGCCGGGAAGTCGAAGAGCACCTGCTTGAGGCCGTGCCGCTCCAGCCTTTCAGCGATGGCGTCGGCCGGGTAGTCGTACGGAAAGAGGTACTCGACTCCCTTGAAGCCCGCGTCGGCGGCGGCCCCAAAGCGGTCGAGGAAATCGACTTCGTTGAACATCAGCGTGAGGTTGGCGGCAAGTTTGACCACTTCGAGTCCTCCAATCAGGTCTTTCGGAACTGTCCGCAGTCTAGCCTACAGGCCCAGGCCGGCGCACGCGTCGCCGATCGATTCGTCCAGCGCTCGCACGATGTCGTCCACCTCGCTACGCGTGATGCACAACGGAGGCCCGAACGACATGCTGCTCTGGTAGGTGCGGAAGATCATGGAACGTGCGGCCATGCCGTCGCCGATGCGCAGACCGATGTCCGAGTCGCTTCCGAACGGCTCCTTGGTTTCCCTGTCCTTTACCAGATCTACGCCGATGAAGAGTCCCAGGCCCCTGACGTCGCCAATGACCTCGTGCTTCTGCTTCAGTTCCTTCATCGACTCCAAGAAGTAGCTTCCCTGCCTCGCCGAGTTGCCGACCAGGTCCTCGTCTTCCAGCACCTCGATGTTCTTGAGGGCGGCCGCGGCTGCGGCAGGGTGGCCTGAGAATGTCAGGGTGTGGTTGAGCTGGCGGTTCTTGCTGTCCGGCCCGCCTGCGAATGCGTCTGCAACCTCCGCCGTTGCGATGGCGGCCCCGATGGGCAGGTAGCTGCTCACTATGCCCTTGGCGACGCTCATGATGTCCGGCGTTACGCCCCAGTGTTCGACGGCGAACATCTTGCCCGTCCTGCCGAAGCCCGTCACAACCTCGTCGGCGATCAGGACGACGCCGTACTTCGTGCAGGTCTCCCGCAGCATGGGCCAGTACTCGTCCCCCGGCACCGCCGTTCCAATCGGGGACGCCACCGGCTCGGCGATCATGGCGCAAACGCTATCTTCGCCGTGGAACTGGATCAGCCGTTCGACCGCCTTGGCGCACAGGGCCGCGCACTCCGACGGGGATTGTCCGCCAACCTCGCAGCGGTACGGCAGGGGCTGGGGCGCGTAGACCATGCCGGGGTAGGACGGCCCGTAGTCTTCCCTGCGCTGCCCGGGCAGGCCGCCCAGCCACATCGTCTGTCCAAGCGCTCCGTGATATGACCCGCGTCGGCTGATGATTATGTGCCGCCCCGGCGAGCCGGTCCTTTGCTGATAGGCCCTTGCGATCTTGAGGGCGCTCTCGTTGGCCTCCGAGCCGCCCGATACGAAGTAGCTGCGCGTCAGGCTGCCGGGCGTGATCTCCGCCAACTTCTTTGCGAGCAGGGGAGCCGGCTCGGCGACGGTGGTGTTGGCCATGTACGACAGCCGCTTCATCTGCTCATAGGCCGCGTCCGCTATCTCCGTGCGCCCGTAGCCCGCGTGCACCGACATGTAGCCGCCGTTCACGTCCAGCCACCACCTGCCCGATGAGTCGCGCACCTTGGCCCCGCGACCCTCCACCAGCACGTTCGGCTCGCCCAGTTCGGCCATCTCGGTCCAGCTCCGGCTGTTCATCCACAGGTGGTCGAGCGCGGCCTGGCGTACCTCTTCCAGCGCTTCGGGCGGTCGTGTTGCGATAACCATTTCGGCTCTCCTAAATCGGGCTGCAACGCTGGGAACCGTATGGGCTTCCCTCTCGTAGGGGCGTCCCCCTCTAGTAAGGGCGTTCCCCCCTCGTAGGGGCGTCCCCATACGTAGGGGCGATCCCTTGTGGGCGCCCTCCCCATACGCAGGGGCGCCCTCCCCATCCGTAGGGGCGATCCCTTGTGGGCGCCTGCATTGCGCCAGGTCATCCTGCGCGTTCGCACGGCGTATGTCAACGCGATGATACGCAGACCGGGCGTTCCAGGCGCGTCCATGCCTTCAAAAGACGTAGAATCCGGCAGACGTTGGCACATAAACCGGAAGGAGGGCCCATTATGAGAGTCTCGACCTGGCGTGGCGGAACTAACTTCACCCTGGACGAAGCGCCGGATCCCGTACCCGGCCCGGGGGACGTGATTCTCAAGATCGACACCTGCGGCATATGCGGCACCGACGTCCACATCACGCAGGGCCTCTTTCCCGGGGAGCCGCCGACCGTGATGGGCCACGAGTGGAGCGGGAGCATCGTCGACGTCGGCCCGGGCGTCGACAAGTCGCGCATCGGGCTGGACGTTGCGCCGGAGCCCGGCCCCTTCTGCATGCAGTGCTGGAACTGCCTGAACGGCCGGCCATCGCGCTGTGAACGCGCTCACCAGTGGCGGCGCAACGGCGGATTTGCCGAGTACGCAGTGATCCCCGACAAGTTCGCATACGACCTGCCGGATGGACTGTCGTTGGCGGACGCCGCGATGGGCGAGCCGGCTTCGGTCTGCCTGGTGGGCTTGGAGCGCTGCCGGACTATCGGCGGGTCCAACATGGTGATCATAGGAGGCGGCCTGATAGGACTGCTCACGCTGGCGTTCGCGAAGGCCCGCGGCATAGGGACGACCATCCTGTCCGATCCCGTGAAGTTCAGGCGCGACCAGGCCCTGCGCATGGGGGCCGACCTTGTGCACAATCCCTCTGACGGCCCGCTGAGGGAGATGGTCGACGAAATCTCGGAAGGACGCGGCATAGACCTCGCAGTGGAAGCCGTGGGCAAAGCGGAGTTGGTAGACCTGGCCATCGACATGGTGAGGCCGCGGGGCGAAATCCTGATCCTTGGAGTAAGTCCGAAGGGAAGCATGATTCGCAGCGACCTGTTCGAGTGGCACTACAAGGAAGTGGTGATCATCGGTTCGTTCGGCCGGGGCGACGGGTACCTGAGGGCCATCAACCTGTTGGCAAAGACCGACCTGACCGGCCTGATGGGCGACCGCTATCCGCTCGAAAGGGTGTCCGAGGCCATGCTGGCGGCCACGGAGGTTACCTCCAACTCCGTCAAGACCGCCATAGCGCCTCACATGCACTAACCTTGCAGTCAATCCCTGCGTCATTCCAGTGGAAACACGTCATTCCAGTGGAAACGGGAATCCGGAGAAGCAGACACACAATTGAAAATCACCTCTCCGCGCCCCGCAATTGCCCGTAGGTGGGCAGTTGCGCAAATGCGTCAGGAGAGCACATCCTGAAGTCCCAAGGAGTTAAAACTTGACTGTTCACAGCGCGCTCGTCGGATGCGGAGGCATGGGCCTACGGCACACATACGGCTACCTCGAGCTTCGCAAGCATTCCGATGAGGTGAAGATGGTCGCCGTATGCGACCTGCACGAGTCGGCAGCCAACCACGTCGCCTCCGTGGTCGAAGAGGCGACCGGCGACCGGCCGGCCGTGTTCACCGACTTCGACCGGATGCTGGATGAGCAGAAGCCCCTCGACGCCGTTGACATAGTGACCGACACGCGGATGCACCACGTCTTCGCCATAAAGGCGCTGGACGCCGGCGTAAACGTGCTGACCGAAAAGCCCATGGGCATCACCATACGCGCCTGCCAGGCGATGCGGGCGGCGGCGCAGAGGTCGGGAAAGATCCTGTCCGTCGCGGAGAACTACCGGCGCGACCCGATGAACCGGCTCGCCAAAGCCCTCATCGACGGCGGGGTCATAGGCGAGCCGTACTACATGGTGAAGACCGGACTGGCAGGCGGCTCGGCGCTCATGCACGACACCGCCTGGCGCGGGCTGAAGAGCCGCGGCGGCTTCCTGATCGACGGCGGCGTCCACGATAGCGATCTGCTCATCTACTTCATGGG
This sequence comes from Dehalococcoidia bacterium, assembly GCA_963663555.2. Classification (GTDB taxonomy): domain Bacteria; phylum Chloroflexota; class Dehalococcoidia; order Lucifugimonadales; family Lucifugimonadaceae. Next base: position 124,341 of record CAXXNJ010000003.1, on the reverse strand, counting down.
TGACGTGGAGACCATCTACGCCGTCACCGGCCTGTTTGCCCCATTGCGAAAGCGGCAGGGCATAAATCCAGACCTGAACCCGTTCTACGAGCACCGTACGGAGGACATCTTTGCCGGTCAGAGTGAGGTGGAGATAGACCAGGAAGACACCGCTTTCGCAGTGTTGCGGTTCGCCTCCGGGGCTATCGGGGCATACGTCAGCAGCAACGCATCGCGCGGCTACAGCGCCGGAATCAACAGCGTCCACGGCAGCGCAGGAACGGTGCAGCTGCCGCACAGCCGCAGCGGAATCGGGCCAAAGGTCCACTTCGAGGACAGGGACGAGCCGGTTGAAGGCGACGAGCTGCTGGCGATGGTTCCCGACTGGGAGTTGGACGACATCACCGCTCCGTTCTGGGACGGCAAGCGCCGCTTAAGCTCGTACAAAAGGCATTTCCCAACCACCGACCGCAAGATCCTGGGGCTGGAGTACCTCGAACTGGCGCGCGCCATAGAGACAGGTTCGTCCGTCGAGGTGGGGCCGGACTTGGGAATGGAGGCCCTGGCAGTAAGTTACGGCACGCTGGAGTCCGGCATGTCGGGCGAGCCGGTCCGCATGTCGCAGCTGCTGGAAGGCGAGGTCGAGGCATACCAGGCGGAGATAAATGAAGCGAACGGCCTTTGAACAGAGCGTCCTGGACGAGACAGCGGCCCGGAATGAGATGCACCGGCGCCGGTTCTCGCGCATCGGCCGCAAAATTCACTACGTGCGGCGGACGCGCTCGACGATGGACCTTGCCGCCGACGTGGCCCGCAAGGGCGAGCCGGAGGGGCTGGTTGTCGTTGCGGACGAGCAGACTGCCGGAAGGGGCAGGCACGGCAGGAGCTGGGTATCGGCCCCCGGGCGTGACCTGCTGCTTTCGATAGTATTCCGGCCCCGTCCCGCCATCCTGCCGCAGATCCAGTTCGTGATGGCCATTGCGGCCGCCAATACCATCTGGATGACCGTGAGCCGGCCGGCTACCGTAAAGTGGCCGAACGACATTCTCGTAAATGGGAGCAAGGTGTGCGGACTTCTGGTCGAAAGCCATGACGGCCCCGACGGCCTGTTCGCCATAGCCGGCGTCGGACTCAACCTCTACACCTCGAGCCATACGAGCCCCGGCCTACCGCCGGCTACGTCCCTGTCGGAATTGACGCCAGACGACGTAACAAGGAATAGCGTCCTGGAAGAGCTCATCAACCAGGCGGACAACCTCTATGAAAACGTATTGGACGGCCAATCCCTGCTTCAAGGATGGTCGGACATGCTTGAAACTACCGGGCAGTACGTGAGCGTCCAGAGCGGCGGCGCGGGTGGGCCGGAGGAGCCGGTCTGCGGACTTGCCGAGGGCGTGGACGAGCACGGGCGCTTACTGGTCAGGGACTCCGATGGCCGCCTGTGGCCCTTTTCCGCAGGGGACGTCACGTTGTCGGGTCAGGCCGCCGGATAGGGAATCCGATGACACAAGAACAAGGCGCACCAGGTGAACCCATCCTGGCCGGCGAGGTTGCGATGGTCACGGGCGGCGGTTCGGGCCTCGGCAGGGCGATGGCAAACGGGCTGGCGCGCGCCGGGGCGGCAGTGGCCGTAGTCGGGCGCCGCATCGCGCCGCTGGAGCAAGCCGTGCAGGAGATCCGCGGCGAAGGCGGCAGTTCGGTAGCCGTATCCGCAGACCTCACGAACTCATCGGAAGTGGCCCGGGCAGTTGAGCAAATTGAGAGCGAACTGGGCCCCGTCAGCGTGCTGGTCAACAACGCCGGGCTGGTTAGAGACCAGGGCGGCCAGGCGATCTGGGACGTGACGGACGACGATTGGCGCGGCGGCATATCGGGGATTCTCGATCCTTCGTTCTACTGCTCGCGGGCCGTCGCCGGGGGCATGTGCGAAAGGGGACGCGGCAAGATCGTCAACGTCTCATCCGGTCTTGGTATGCGGGGCGCGCGGGACAACTACATGTACGCCTGCGCGAAGGGCGCGGTGATCCAGTTGACGCGGTCGTTGGCCGTCAGCCTCGGCCGCCACGGCGTGACCGCCAACTGCATCGTGCCGGGCTTCTTTCCCACGGAGGCCACCGACGCATCGCCAATGACGCTGCCTAATCCCGCATTCATTCCGGTTGGCAGAACGGGCAGCGCGGACGAGCTTCAGCCGCTGATCGTGTGGCTGGCCTCGTCCGGGTCGGACTACATGACGGGAGAGGTGTTCATCATCGACGGCGGCGGCCTGGCAGGCGGCTACGCACCGACGGGACACCGGCCCACTACACCCATCACTCGTCATTCCCGACCCCGATCGGGAATCCACTCCCCGCGTGAGACCCAATGACGCCCACAAGACTTGAAGGCAAGGTGGCGATCGTTCGCGGGAACGATGCGCAGTGGCTGGGGCCAATAGCGGACGCGCTGTCGCACTCAGGCGCCAAAGTGGCGCTGGTAGGCGAAGCAGGTTCCGGCGTGAAGGCGGATATGACTATTGCCACCCCGTGCGCCGGCGAAGAGGAGGTGCGGGCCGCCCTAAGGGAGATAGAAGCTAGCGTGGGGGAGGCCGGCGTGCTGGTCAACGGCCCTCTCATGCCGTTCTACCGGAGCGCCTCTGAGACCACCGACGGCGACTTGGCCCTCGTGCAAGAGCAGGTTGCCGGGACATACGCGTGGACGCGTCTCGCCGGCGCTGCCATGGCGGAGCGCGGCGGGGGTGCGGTGGTGTCATTCATTACCGGACTGGCCCGTCGCGGCCTGTCGAATGCGTCCGCCGATTCGATGGCGCAGGCTTCCATCGAGGCGATGACAAGGTCGCTCGCGCTCGAATGGGCCGGCGGCGGCGTGAGGGTAAACGCCATCGGCCTCGGCTGGTACGAGACCGAGCCCAGCCCGCTGGAAGTACAGCGGGCTGAACGGCTCGTCCGCTACCTGCCGCTGCGGCGCAAGGGAGCGCCGGAAGACGTCTTGGGGCTGCTCACCTACCTGGCATCCGGCTCTGCGGGCTACGTCACCGGCCAGACCGTATACGTAGACGGCGGCGCCATGGCCCACGGCTAACATCGTCATTCTTATGAAAATAGATCGTTCAAGCGGATTGTTATGAAAATAGATTCCCGTGAAAACAGGAACCCACCGGCCGCGCCCCGCAGGGGCGTCCCCTCCTACCTCTTCCCCTCAGGGGGAAGGAACTTTCCTACCTCTTCCCCCGTCTTCGAGACCTTTGCATAAATGTCTCGCGACCCTCTACAGACCTCCAATTTTTCGATGGAAGAAGATGAGAATCGGGGTAATTAGGTCGGCTCTGAGTGGGCAACTGGGATTTATGCAAAGGTCTCGTCTTCGGGGGAAGATTGAGATGGGGGTCTTCCCGCGCGTGCCGCCACGAACCGCGCGCGTCGCGCCTGCCCCGCAGGGGCAAACCGTAGGGGCGATCCCTTGTGGGCGCCTGGGACGCGGCGCGGCGGGGCAACGCGCGACCACCACAACACGCGCCATCAACCCCGTCCCCCTTTCCGTCATTCCCGACCCCGATCGTGAATCCACCAGGCGAGCAGATCATCTCATTTGGAGAACATGACGACGATATTCGTAGCAAAACATCCCGTTACGCCACCATAATTTGACCAAAGGCCCGCACTGTGCTAGATAATTATGCGCGTATCCGCCGACGCCCCCGCTGGAAGCGTTCACCTGGCTAGCCGTCACGGGATGCATTCTCCTTGATGATGTACATGCCTATTGACCCACTACGTCGATACTGGCCGCGTCCTGCATCCTCGCAGCGGGCATGACCGCGGCGCACCTCTTCACCGCCACGGCGCAGGAGGGGGATGACGTGTCGAAGGAGATATCGTCCTACGAGGACTGCATCAAGCATCTCCCGCCTATCGTGTGCGATGTGATGGGTTATCCCCCGGCCGCCACGCCGACCGGTGGCCACACGCCCACGGTCGTCGCCGCGCTTTCTCCCCTTCCTACCACAGTGGACTTCAAGGCCGACGGCACAAAGTGGCATCAGTTCACCGTGTCGGCCAGCGAGCAAATCAAGGTGGTCGCCAACCCGGGCCCCGCAGCCCGTAGAGTCGAAATAGCGACCAGAGACCGTACGACTACCCTGTGCCCTGCGGAACAGAATGACAGTTACTCCCGGAACGACGGGCAGAGCTTATACCTGTCGGCCTGCAAGACCGGCACGGGAAGGGTGCAGCTGCAGCGGAAGTCAAATGGCGAGGCAATTCGCACATACGACTTCACCATTGACGCAAAGCCCACGGCAACTGACACGCCTAAACCTACGCCCGTTCCCACCATCACGGTTAACATAACGGCGAGCGACACGTCGCCCACGGTGGGCCAATCCGTGACGCTGAGCGCGGCGGTACAACCCTCGAGTTCCAACGGCTACAAGTACCAGTGGCAGCGCAAGAACGGCAACAGTTGGACCAAATATTATTGAGGTTCCCACGGAGACTGGACTGCAGATTAATACCATCGATGCAACTTCGAACTCTGCCGCCTACGCATGCAATTGGACATCTCCTCCATCCACCACTACAGTGCCACTTAGCCTTGGGTCAGTGTTCAACCTCGTACGTTGTAAACTGGGGACTGGAGAGAGCAGCGTGATTATCAAAAGATCTCCTTCAGGCCTAATGCCACCTGTGCCCCAACCAATTGCGCTGGTACCATGGGTAATTAAACCATCGTGGCATGAGCACAATCAGTACATAACTTACAAGTTAAAGACATCAATCGGAGCACGCCCGCCAGAATCCAGACAGAAATTTCCCGATTATGATGAGGCACGGTTAGAACAATTATTGCCAATGGCGGTCGAACGGGCCGCAAAAATTTGGAATGGAACAGATGAACTACACAAAATCTGGCAAGGACAAACTGCTCCAGTCACTTTTGGAGCTGTTACAATTAACCCTGATGTAGTTGTCAGTGGGTTTTGGAACACAGGAGTTTTAAAATCTATAGGATATTATAGTGGAACAGGATCCTATCCTCATTTTGAAAGGGGACGGAGGATTTGGATCCAATTTCCACCTCAGACTCATCTAGATTTGCAATTGGACAAGGTTAAGTTTTGGACAAATGATCATGCCAGAGCCGTCCTGGAGATGCATAAATTCTATTATCTGCCGGGTATAATAATACACGAACTTGGTCATGCCGCTGGATTGGGCCATGCGCCTAATAATTTCGGTATTATGTCGGCACTCGAATATGAGCGTCTTCCTTTGTACGATGTCCCGCAAGCTTATGATATCGAGGCTATGCGTCATGCCTATGACAGTCATGATGATCCTGGAAAGCCTTAAGGAGGATCGATTTGATGTGCGATGCATATTATAGCCCAAAACGATCAGTACTGCAGCCGTTGTACCTGTCAATCTTGTTGCCAGTAATGATAGTTGCCTTTGCTGCCTGTGTGGAAGCTGAGAACACTTATCCAACCATTACACGGGCACCGCTTGAAATCAGCACGGAACCCACAACAGTTAGTCCATTCAGTGTAGGAGACACTACATCTGACACTCCTACAGCAGAGAACGCTACTGCTAGCGACAAATCGAAAAGTGCCGCGACGACAGCCGATCCGCCCGTGTTTTCTTCTTCGTATTCTTCCCTAGCTCCTGCTTTCTATGGAGCAGGCACCGCTACGGTAAATCGAAGAATCTATCTTTCAGACGTAGTGGTGAGGGCGAAGCTATTGTCCGCTGTTAACGGTCTATTACGCTTCAAGGCCATTGAGTATCTCAAGGGATCAGGCATGCCGGAGTTCACGATACGCGCTTCTACGGATGGGAGAGACACGCAATGGGATCAAAGGGAAGCTGTGCTTTTCCTGAATCTGCCCAATGTTCAGATATCGTCAGGCCCCTCTGGCACGGAGTTCCAGTTTCTTGAGAGAGATGATTCTTACTACACAGGCAGCCTTCCAAGGGGCTATACGGTAGCCTCTCGAGATCCTGTGTGGCTACCTGCCGAATCGAACTCCATCTTGAGTGATACATCTAACGGCGATATTGAATTTGTCATGGAGTCAATATCGCCTGTGGGTGAATCTAATCCAACCATCTCTCTTTCGGATCTGCGTTTGAAGATAGCCTGGCAGGAGGGTGGGGCTGGCATAGATGGATATGCAAAATGTATAGATGAAAGCCTTTACAATGAACAATTTTTCCGTGACTATGAGACATATTACGGGCGTCCGAAGATCTTGTATTATCTGGAAGTCTTAATAGCCTCTGGCTTATCTGCAGGAGCGGTAATTCATAACTATGAACCTTATCCTAGCGGTTATTCTGCGTATAACAAGTTTTGGCTTACAGAGGAGGATGCCGTTCATTTCCGTTCGCAAATCGTCGATGATGATAAGCTGCCTTTGAACGGCTATGGCCACCTAATTGAGAGCTCTCGGCCACTTCCCAGAGGTACATATACGTTCGTTGAGCATGTACAAGCATATGAGTACTTCCCTTGCGGATTTACTTCCGATAATAATCGCCTTGGAAGAATCGTCCACGTCACCGCCCCCGCCGGCGCCCTCCACGAAGCCTTCTTCGACCCCGTCGCCATCAACGACGACATCGGTGCCGACGCGTCCAACGGCGTGCTGAAGCCTGCTTCATACACCTCCGGTGGAACTACCACTACGATCAACAGTATCGAGTGGGGCTCTCAGCAGGTCAGTCTGGATGCCACATCCTCCCTGCCTGCGGACCACCATATCGACTTCTTGGCGCTGGACGCCTCCGTGGCCCTACGCCTAGACGTGGACGATGCCACGGTTACCACGTCGGACGGCGTGACGACGCACAGCTGGCACGTTTGCAACCGGCCCTGGTCAGCCGGCGACAAGCTGATGCTGCGTATATCGTCCAGCTCGTCGGACCTTACCGGCGTCACGAACGACGAGCCGTGCGCCGCGCCCACGCCGGAGCCCACAGTCGAGCCTACGGTCGAGCCTACGGTCGAGCCCAGTCCCACTGCCGTACCGACTCCGACGCCGGTTCCGCAGCCTCCGGACCGCGTCGTGCCGACGGTGACTGCCGGCTACGGCCAGTTGAATGCCAGCTGGGATCCACCTGCCGACAACGGCTCAGCGATAACGGCGTACACCGTGCAGTCCCGTCATCACCCCGACGGCGCCTGGACGGTATCGGCCACGCTGGGCGCCGATGCGCGCAGCTCTCTCATCACCGGCCTGACGTCCGGCGGCATCTACCGCGTCCGGGCCCAGGCCCAAAACGCCATCGGCTGGGGCGACTACTCCTGGCCCCTAGCCGAGGTCACGCTCCCGTAGAGGCGTCCTCCGACAGGATCCGTAGGGGCGATCCCTTGTGGCCGCCATCCCCGCCGTAGGGGCGTCCCTTGTGGCCGCCCTCCCCATCCGTAGGGGCGTTCCCTTGTGGGCGCCTGGCGGGTAACGGGACGGGGGCCTCTTCTCTTATCCCTTCCTCCTCGAAGGGGGAAGGTTAGGATGGGGGATTGCCCCGCCCGCCAACACGCGCGCCATTAACAACGAACATGGAGGCGCGGCGCGCGGGTTTGGCGGCGTCGCGCGTTGTGGTGGTCGCGGGGGGAATCCCCCTGTGGGGGAAGGGAAAAGAGGGGACGCGGCGCCCCGCCGTGCCCCACACCTCATTTGAGAGACCGTCCCGGCTTACGCATCAGAAGATCCCGGCCCCCAGCCGGTATGCAATGAACCAGAGCACTATGACCGCAAGCATGGGGCTGATGTCGAACATCCCCATTCTTGGGACGAACCTTTGGAGGGGGATCATTACCGGGTCGGTCAACTGGTATATGAAGTCGACGATGGGGTGGCTGCGGATGTCCGGAAACCAGCTCAACAGCGAGCGGGCAATGATGAGCCATCCGAGCAGGTAGGCCGCCATGCCGAAGAGTTGTAGGAGGGTTGCGATCAACCTTACTTCCCCGTACCGCCTAGCTCTTCGCCGCGCCGCCAGGCCGCCAGGACAGCCTCCATCGCCGCCGCGCGAAAGCCCTTCTCTTCCATGCCGTGAATCCCGGCTGCGGTGGTGCCGCCGGGCGAAGTGACCATGTTCCGCAGCTCGGCGGGGTGGCTGCCGGTCTGCCGCGCCAGCTCCGCGCTGCCTGCGATGGTCTGTATCGTGAGCCTGCGTGCCACGTCGGCCGGCATTCCCAGTTGCACTGCGGCGTCGATGAGGGACTCCATGTAGACGTATACGAAGCCCGGGCCGCTGGCGCTCAGCGCGGTGGCGACGTCGAGCAATTTCTCGTCGGAGAGACGTACGTGGTCGCCCAGGGCGTCGAGCATCGAGGAAGTGAAGCTGACGGCCTCGGGCGCGGCGTCGACCGTCGCAACCCACACCGACATGCCCTTGCCCACCTTCGCAGGGGTATTCGGCATTACTCTGATGAGCCGCCGGTGGTTGAGGGCCAAGCCTACGGAGTGGACTTTGATTCCGGCCATTATGGAGAGGACCGTCTGGCCGGACTCCAGCCTGCCTGCGATTTCCCCGGCGACCTCGCCGAACTGCTGCGGCTTCACGGCCAGTATCACCAGCTGCGATCCGCTCACCGCCTCGAAGTTGGACTCCGCGGCCTTCAGGTCGTACTGTGCGGCGAGGTGAGCGCGGCGCGATTCGACCGGCTCCCCGACGCGAATCTGCGCCTCCAGGCCGGAGTTTCGTATGCCGGCGATGATCGCCTCCGCCATGGCGCCGCCGCCTATGAAGCCGAGTTGCATGTCTGAAGCCGCTCCAATGCTGTCGGACCGCGCCGTCAAATCAGCGCGACGTCCGTGCTGCGTCTGGGTGAGATTATACGTCCGTCTAGTTGGCGCACATGCTGCGTAGGACGAACAGGTTAGCTGAGGCCGGAACGGGTTGCGAGCGATGCGGCCATCTTGAGGGCCTCGACCATGCCGGTTGCGTCGGCAACGTTCTTGCCTGCGATGTCGAACGCCGTGCCGTGGTCTACGGATGTGCGGATGAATGGGATGCCGAGATTGACGCTGATGCTCTCCTCGAACCCGTGCACCTTTATCGCTATGTGGCCCTGGTCGTGGTACATGACGACCACCACGTCGAACTTGCCGGCGACCGCCTGGTTGAAAACCGAGTCGGAGGGATGGGGCCCGGTGGCGTCCATGCCCTCCGCCCGCGCCGCTTCTATCGCCGGCCAGATCTCGTCAAGTTCCTCCCGGCCAATGAGGCCGTTGTCGCTGGCGTGGGGGTTCAGGCCGGCCACGGCGATGCGCGGTTCGGCGAAGCCCCACTCGGTGAAATGCCGCTGGGTGAGCCTAATGGCCCGCAGGACGTTGGCGGTGGTCACGTAGTCGCAAGCGTCCCGCAGCGCGTGGTGTGTCGAGAGGTGCATACACCTCAAGACGCCGGACACCAGCATCGTGGCGACGTAGTCCGATCCGGTGAGCCTGCGGAACACCTCCTGGTGGCCCAGGTCCGGCGAGCCGGACATCTGCCACGACTCCTTGTTCACCGGCGCGGTTGCCATGGCGTCGACCGCGCGCTCCATGCAGAGGCGCGCTGCGCGTTCCACCCAGGCGTGGGACGCTTTGCCGGACTCCACGGAGTGAGCGCCCAGGGGGAAATAGGCGTCCTCGTAACCGTCGACGTTCAAGACCTCCACGGTGTCGGGGTCTTCGCTGACTTCGGACGGCGACGCGACGGGGATGGCCCGCTTGGTGGAACCGGTCATGCGCAACGCAGCGTCCAGTTCATTGACCGTGCCCACCACCATGGGCCTGATGCGCCCGCGAATTTGCGGATCGCCCAAGGCTTTCGCCACCACCTCCGGGCCGATGCCGGAAGGGTCGCCGAGGGTTATGGCTACTGTGGGTATGGACGGCACGCTGGCGGACTCCGTGTGTTGTGATGCTTGCGCAGGATACTTTACTCCCAGCCGCCGCTGTGGAGTAGCTGGCTCTGCCGTCGGGCTGACAGTGGGGATGGGGCAACGTTTCGCCTACTCGAGACCTTTGTGCAACTTCCGGCATTGCCTCGCCACCGGGATTTTCACCCCATCCTAACCTTCCCCCGCCGAGGGGCAATCTCTATGCCCTTGGCTAGGATACGGGTATGAAAATGAGTATGTGCCGGACGCAGGGGCATCCGCAACATGCCCCGTAGGGGCGTTCCCTTGTGGGCGCCCTGCTCCGTAGGGGCGATCCCTTGTGGCCGCCCTCCTCCGTAGGGGCGTTCCCTTGTGGCCGCCCTCCTCCGTAGGGGCGATCCCTTGTGGCCGCCCTCCTCCGTAGGGGCGTTCCCTTGTGGCCGCCCTCCTCCGTAGGGGCGATCCCTTGTGGCCGCCCTCCTCCGTAGGGGCGATCCCTTGTGGCCGCCCTCCTCCGTAGGGGCGTCCCTTGTGGGCGCCTCCCGCAGGGCGTTCCCTTGTGGGCGCCCTCCTCCGTAGGGGCGTTCCCTTGTGGCCGCCCTCCTCCGTAGGGGCGATCCCTTGTGGCCGCCCTCCTCCGTAGGGGCGATCCCTTGTGGCCGCCCTCCTCCGTAGGGGCGTTCCCTTGTGGCCGCCCTCCTCCGTAGGGGCGTTCCCTTGTGGGCGCCCTCCTCCGCAGGGGCGATCCCTTGTGGGCGCCTCCCGCAGGGGCGTTCCATTGTGGGCGCCCTCCTCCGTAGGGGCGTTCCCTTGTGGGCGCCCTCCTCCGTAGGGGCGTCCCTTGTGGCCGCCTCCCGTAGGGGCGATCCCTTGTGGCCGCCCTCCTCCGTAGGGGCGATCCCTTGTGGCCGCCCTCCTCCGTAGGGGCGATCCCTTGTGGGCGCCTCCCGCAGGGGCGTTCCATTGTGGGCGCCTCCCGCAGGGGCGATCCCTTGTGGCCGCCCTCCTCCGTAGGGGCGATCCCTTGTGGCCGCCCTCCTCCGTAGGGGCGTTCCCTTGTGGGCGCCCTCCGCAGGGGCGATCCCTTGTGGCCGCCCTCCTCCGTAGGGGCGTTCCCTTGTGGGCGCCCTCCGCAGGGGCGATCCCTTGTGGCCGCCTCCCGTAGGGGCGTCCCATCCTACCTCTTCCCCTCAGGGGGAAAGGAACTTTCCTACCTCTTCCCCCGTCTGCGGGGGAAGATTGAGATGGGGGTCTTCGCGCGCGACGCCACGAACCGCGCGCCGTGCCCCCGGCGCTCTCCCCCAGGGAGAAGCGGAGTTTCCATTTTCAGAGGAGGGTTAGGATGGGGGTGAGTCGGGTATAGTTCTTATCACACCTTTTGACCAAGGCCGGAACGAATTGCCGGTAGCAGATCGGGATTAGTCAGATGACCACAACCGCCGAATACAAAGCCGAGGAAGCCAAGTACTACATGCAGGTGGTGCGCCGGATGCCGCCGGTGCTGGTGCGGGGAGAGGGCACGCGCGTCTTCGACAACGACGGCAAGTCATACCTCGACTTCACCGCCGGCTGGGCCGTGCTCAACATGGGCCACTCCCACCCTGCCGTCACAGAGGCTATCCGCGAGCAGGCGGGGCTCATCATGCAGATGAGCAACCTGTTCTACACCACGCCGCAGCTCGACCTCGCCAAGACGATCGTCGACAACTCATCGCTCGACAGGGTCTTCTTCTGCAACTCCGGCGCGGAGGCGAACGAGGGCGCCTGCAAACTGGCCCGCAAGTACGGCAGGATGCACCTCGACGGCGCATACCAGATCATCACCGCTCTCAACTCCTTCCACGGGCGCACGATGGCGATGATGGCGGCGACCGGGCAGATCCACTACCAGGATGAGTGGCGGCCCCTAATGCCCGGCTTCATCAACGTCGAATACAACAACCTAGACGCAATCAGGGAGGTAACCACCGTCAGCGCCTGCGCCGTGATGCTGGAGCCGGTCCAGGGCGAGGGCGGCGTGAACGTGCCCGACCCCGGATACCTGAAGTCCGTGCAGGACTGGTGCCGGATGCAAGGCATACTGTTCATGGTCGACGAGGTGCAGACCGGCATGGGCAGGCTCGGCACGATGTTCGGCTACCAGCGCTTCGAAGGAGTTGACCCCGACGTCATGACGCTCGGCAAGGCGGTGGGCTCGGGCGCGCCGCTGGGCGCCTTCGTGTCGAAGGACTCCTGCTCGGTACTCGAACCCGGCGACCACGGATCTACTTTCGGCGGCAACGCCCTGGCCACGGCGGCCGGAGCGGCGGCGGCGCGCACCATGGTGGAAGGCGACGTCCCCGCCATGGCCGAGTCGGCCGGCGCATACCTGAGCGGCAAGCTGAAGGCCCTCGGCGAAAGACACTCCTTCATACAAGAGGTGCGCGGCATGGGCCTGCTGATAGGCCTCGAGATGTCGGGAGATCACTCCGCCGGCCTCGTCGCCGAATGCTTGGACAACGGCCTACTCCTCAACGCCGTCCGCCCCAACATGCTCCGCTTCATGCCCCCCCTAAACGTCTCCAACGAGGAGATAGACGAGGCGGTGGCGATATTGGACGGGGCGATGGGTAAGGTGGGGGCGGGGTAGGGGGGTCCGGCTTTCGCCTGAGGAATGCCTGCTCACTGAGTGAGTCGCTTCTGGAAACTTCAACTTTCTGAGTCTGAGGTGGATTAAGGGTCAAGTCGGGAGAGGCGGATGATTCAAACGGCACTGGTTCCAAAGAGTTCAAAGAAGTCAGGACTCTAGCATATGGCGCGCGCAGACCTTCTTAAGCAGTTATTCCGAGCCTATCGTGACAGCGATCGAGAAACCTTCATGGATGTGGCTCGCTGCATCGCTGACGAGGAGCGCAAGAAGCGGCATCCTGCGCTCGCCAGTGAGTTGCTACGAATACTGAACAATGGAGTCGCGGCTGCGACTCCCAATCTTAGGGGGGCTTTCCAGCCGCCTCCAAGGGATCACGAGAAAAAGGCGCCACTTCTCGAAATCAAGCATCCTGATCGCTTCTTTCGAGAACTGGTCCTGCACGCTGGGACCCAGGAGATACTTCTCAGGGTTATGCGAGAATTCAGAGAGTGGGATGTTCTTGAAGCGAACGGTCTGCGGCCGAGCCACAAGCTCCTGTTCTGCGGTCCGCCAGGATGCGGAAAAACTGCAACCGCCGAGGCTATCGCAAACGAGCTGGGGTTGCCGCTCGTGTACGTCCGCTTCGATTCTGTTGTTTCCTCACTGCTCGGTGAAACGGCCTCCAATATAAGGAAGGTGTTCGAATACATCCATGAAGAAACCCGGGTCGTCCTTTTCGATGAGTTCGACGCAATCGGCCGATCGAGAGACGACGCCACCGAGCATGGTGAGATCAAGCGAGTAGTGAACGCCTTCCTGCAGATGTTGGACAGCTTTCACGGACGGTCTCTCTTACTCGCTGCTACGAACTTCGAACAGGCTCTCGATCCCGCTCTGTGGCGCCGCTTCGACGAGGTCGTGAGATTCGACCGTCCAACTGGCTCGCAGATCGATGAGTTACTGAAGAAGAGGCTGACGGCGGTCAGAAACGCGAGGGTCTCGACCAAGCGTTACGTCGCCCAACTGGAAGGGGTGACCTTCGGAGATGTCGACCGCATCGCCACGGACGTTCTTAAGAGTTGCGCGCTGGACGGCAGGACGCGGCTGCAAGCAGACGACATCAAGAAGGCCATGGAGAACCACCGCTTCAGAAGACAGGTCATGCAGAACTCCGTCCCCTCTGAATCTCCGAGAGTAGGCACTCCCTAACAGCTCACCATGGTCAACTTCGAACGGCTCGAACCCTTACCCCACATTGTCATTCAAAGGGAGCCCCAGGAGGGGCGTATCAGGGGTCGGCAGCACGGCCCTTCGGGCGTTCAACCCCGCTCGAATCGGCGCGAACACGCCGACCGAATGAAGAGTCAGACCGCTGCATCAGCCGCCGAACTGGCAAGGCTACGCGAGTCCTTCGGTGTGGCTCCGGACCGGTTCCTGGTGTTGCGGCTGGATACCCTTGATGGCGGGCAACGCGACACCCTGGACCGTCTGAACGTTGCCATTGTCGAGGAAGTGGAGGAAGTGCGAGACGGCACAACCCTGCACAGGCTTCTCGTTCAATTCCCCGATGGCGAGTCCCTGGATTCATTCACGACCGAATACGATAGGTACGCCGAAGAAACAGACGAGAGGACTGCGTTGGCCCCCGCGATGCGTAGGGACCTGTTCGACGCCCTGGAGAGCGTCTCGACTGTCACACCCGAGGAACGTACGGGACGTCGGCTTCAGCGTGAAGGGCCGCCCAGCGAACCGCTCTTCTATCTGGATGTGGATCTCTGGAACCCCGGTGCCGACGACAGGCAGCGGGAACTCACCAACGTCTTTCGAGAATTCGTGCAGTCCCGCGGTGGAAGGGTGGTAAGGGACCCGCTCATTACTCCCAGCCTCTTCCTAGTCAAGGTGGAGGCAAATCAGAGCCTGCTGGACGAGCTTCTGCAGTTCGATCCCGTCTCCCTTGTGGACCTTCCTCCGAGCCCGCCGCCGGAGGACTCCTTTGATTTGCTGGTCCCGGTGCAACCGCTTGATCCTCTGCCGCCGGTACCTTCGAACGGTCCATTGGCATGCGTCGTTGACTCGGGGGTTACGGCCGGTCACCCGCTGCTGAGAGACACGGTAATCGAAGAAGCGGACTTTGATTCCGGCGAAGGCACGGCGGCAGACCTGAACGGCCATGGCACGCAGGTCGGGGGGCTCGTGGTTTACGGCGACATTGCTAGGCGGATGCAGGGGAACGAGTGGAACCCACAGGTCAACCTCTACTCGGCCAAGGTGCTACGAAATGACGCGAATTCCTCTGATACTACGTCACCGGAGGCCACTTTCCCGGTTGAAGAACGGGTGGAGGACCAACTTAGGCGGGCCATTGAGTATTTCCACCGGGAGCATCGTTGCCGCGTGTTCAACCTCTCGATCGGCCACATGGATAGACTTTACACTGGAGGACGACAGTTGCCGTGGGCGGAAGTCTTGGATGAGTTGGTCCGAAAACTGGATATCGTGATAGTCGTGTCAGCCGGTAACGTGCCTGATCCGGAGATGCCACCGGCCATTCACTCGGCTCAGTTCAAGGAGCAGGTGGCGGAGTCCCTTAAGGAGACGAAGCACAGGCTGATTGATCCAGCCACGTCTGCGCTCAGTCTAACGGTTGGGGCCATCGCCCGCAGGGACGACCCAAGCGTGTTGTCCCTAGCCGCAGGCGCCCAGCTTGCGGCCTCGGAGATAGGGTGTCCTTCCCCATTCACAAGGCGCGGACCTGGCGTTGCCGGGGCAGTCAAACCGGAGGTGGTGGCGTACGGCGGGAACTTCGGACTTGATTCACCGGCTGGAACACCGGTCTGGCGGCGGAACGACCAGAACCTTGCAGAGCCGACGTTGAACCGTGACTTCGTTGGCGGCAGGCTTGTGCGTGGAGTTTGTGGGACCAGCGTCGCTGCGGCACAGGTGACCCACGTTGCGGCACGCATGGAGGCGGCACTGAAGAACGCCTTCCAGACGGAGCCGAGTCAGAACCTGGTGCGTGCGCTCTTGGTGAATTCGGCCAGCCCGCACGACAACGCCAGGAACTACTTTGACAGGGGCGACCTGCTCCATACGGTTGGCTATGGGCAGCCGAACGTAGAGTATTGTTGGTCAACGCCAAATCGCTTGAGCCTCGTCGCCGAAGACACCGTTCCGTACCGGACGTTTCATGTCTACTCACTTGTCGTCCCTGAGGAGTTCATAAAGGAGCCGGGCAGACGCTCGGTCTCAGTGTCGCTCGCCTACGACCCTCCGACGAGGTTGAACAGACGTGAATACATTGCCACTGCCATGTGGTTGGAGGTGTTCGGCGGCCTGACTACTGAGCAGGTTATCGAGTACAGGTCCCGGTACAAGTGCGAGGGCAAGCCTCCAACGGTGCCAGAGGGAAACAGGCTAAGGTTTAGCCCCGCCGGACAAACCATCAGGATGTCAACGGTGCAGAAGAGGTCTTGGAGTTCGAATCAAGGCACAGTCTTTGTCAATAGGCCCGACCCCAATGGGGATGCATCGTTGCATATCTTGGTCGGCTGCCAGCAGAGATTTACAAACCCACTGGGCGAAGACTCCCAGCGATATGCTCTCGTAGTCACCTTTGAGCGCGACAGCCAGAATATCGATGTTTATCAGCGCTTAAGGGCGAGGGTGCGAACAAGGGCTAGAATAGGATTGGCTGGATGAGGATACCATGACTCCCTCCCTATATAGGATGATCAAAGCTCCCCCTTACAACGAGGACCTCCCACCAGAAAATTTGCAGTACAGTACACTTAGGCCCATCGGCTTGATGAAATCAAGAACCTTCTAGTTGAGGTTCAGGCTACAAGTTAGGGTGAATTGTCCCTGTTGATCAACCGGATGGCCACTAGTGCGGGCATCTCGTGGACTATCCGCACGCGACAACGTTAAAAACCTATTGATTCGGATAGGTGTTTGTGCAATTTGTGTAAGATGTTACGCACTACCTTTAACCCCACAGGATTGCGACACGCGAGAGTGCAGTTGGTGATACCCGATGATGACCTCCCCGTTTCGTTCACCAAGCCCGGCAGGAGGACATGTCCCTCAGCCCTGACTGCACACGAGCGCCTCGAAAAGCGCCGGAGCGTCAAGCTATGCCAGTACGCGATAGGCCGCCCCCGCGTCGAAGGATCGCTTACCGCACCGCACAAAGCCATACCTTGCTAAGCAAGGGGCTATAGCATTTAGATCAGTTGGGAGAACGACTGCTTTGCCAGCAAGGAGTTGGTGGATTGAGTCCTTTTAGTTCTACATGAGATGTACCAAATCAAGGGCCTTTATGCTGAGGTTCGTCTAGCCTATAATAATCGGCGCCGATTCGAACTCGCCGGTTGGAACGTCAAGGTAATCGGATAGAGCGCATGGCCGGCGGCGCTTTGCCCATCCCGGCTTTCCGGTATTCGCGAGAATCTGCCGTTCCATTTGTGTATGATAGCGGCAAGGGGGCGAGGGACTCTGGACTAGGAGGCTGAAGATAGCGCGCGTAAACGAATATATCCGTTACGAGCCGGAGGATCGGTGCCCGCCGTTGCTGTCAGTCGGCGTGGCGCTACAGGGCGTGATGCTTGCGCTAGCGAACACGGCGCTGTTCGTGACCGTCATCGTGCGTGCGGGAGAGCAGGGGGATGGCTCCCATTCCGTTTGGGGAGTGAGCCACGTCGCCAGGGGAGATTGAGCGGCCGTCGGCGCTCGCGGTGGCATATACCCTCCGGCAGTGGCCGGCCAATCTCATCATCGAGTTTAGTGAGTGCGTGCCGATATTGATCAGCCCGTACCCACCGTAATAGCCCTTCCCGTTGGCGCTCATATGCCGCAGTTTGCCAATCCGCCCATCAATTATGGCGCGGTGCACTGCCCGCATCAGCCCTCCTGAACGAAACTGGTGATGTACGGCTAACCTGACGCGCTTCTCCGATGCCTTTGCCAGTACCGCGTCCGCCTGATGCAATTCGACGCAGATCGGCTTTTCGACCTCGATGCTCACGCCGTACTCCAGTACGTGCATTAAAAGGGGGTAGTGAAACTCAGTGCCCGTAAGAATCGCCACGATGTCGGGCTTAGTCTCTACGACCATCGCGTCAAGGTCGTCGAATCTAGACCCGATGTCGAGCTCATCTCCCAGCGCGTCAACACGCTCCCGCACCAGATCGCACAGACCGACAACCTCAGTCCTAGGGTGGCCGTCATAAGCCCGCGCCGCCGCGGTCCCCCTCTCGCCGCACCCGATAATGGCCGCCCTGTAGGTCCTCATCACTCCGGCCCTTTCCGCAGTTTGCGGAGGATTATACTGAAGGGGGGTGATACGGAATAGCCTGCCCCGCCAAAACTCCCGTGCCCCGCTCGTAGTCCACGGCAACGACGCCGTTTACCAAGACGAAGGGTATGCCGGCTGGCTGGACCATGGGGTCCTTGAAGGTTGATTGGTCGGTTACCTTGTCGGCGGTCGGACACCACGAGGCATTTATGTAAGATGCTACGCACTACCCTCAGCTCGACAGAATAGTGACGTGGCGAGAGTGCAGTTGGCGATGCCGGACGATGACCGGGACAGTTTCGTTCGCCAGGCTCGGCTGGAGGGGATGTCCCTCAGCGCCTGGCTGCGCGCGGCTGCACGCGAGCGCCTCGAAAAGCGCCGGAGCGTCAAGCTATTCCAGTCACCCTAGAACGTTGAGGATTTTTAGGTCATGCGCTGCGCTGGAAGGCCCAGAGGGGGAGCCGGACTGGGATGAACACCTGCGCGTCATGAGTGAGTCTCGTGGCCGGGGAGTTGCCGGAACTTGATCTTCGTTGCAGGATCCGGGAGAGGCAACAAGCAGGGTTATTGGAGCTCGGGTTCCGCCTTTGATATCTCTCTAGCGCGTCAGGTCTATCCTTGCTCGCTGGCATGTTTCCAGAAGCGCGCGAAGTTACGGTAAGAGTCTGGGGACATCTTCCCTGACAATGTCCCAAATGATGTCGTCGTCTATGCCAATGTAGGTGTGAATGATGCGATTACCGGCGCCAATTATGGCGCGCCAGCTTATCTCAGGATGAGCGTTCCGGATCGAAGTGGGGATATGAGTTGCAGCCTCGCCAATGAGCTCGACGTTCCGAAGGGTCGCGTCATAGACGAGCCCATTCCCTACAAAGAAAGCCTGGTCAAGCCCCTCCGTGTAATGCAAGACCTTCTCGCAGAAGCTGATCATGTCCTGCACGTAAAAGGCCCATTCGCGTTCTACAGACCCTCCTCAGACATGCACGGCATCTGCTTCAACGTAAGGGCGCAGTTCGTTGCGCAGCGCTTTGTCAGTCACTAAGTCGACTGGACGTCCGAGTAGGTCCTCTATGTAGAACTGCACGCCGAAGTACCTCTTCGACGTTGCCCTTCCATCGAAGCTGACCAGGATATCGACATCGCTCTCGTCTTTGGCGCGGTCGTGGACGGTGGAACCGAATAGCGCGAGGGACTTAATGCCGAACCGTTCCATCAAGACCGGCTTGTGCTCCCGCAGCAGTTTCAGCGTTTCGTCTCTGTCCAACGTCATCCTGCCCAGCAAATTACGCTAACGCAAATCGGCACACATCCACCCCCTACGGAATAGCCTCCCCCGCCAAAACTCCCGTGCACCGCTCGTGGTCTACGGCAACCTCGCCGTTTACCAGGACGAAGGGTATGCCGGCGGGGTGGACCATGGGGTCTTCGAAGGTTGATTGGTCGGTCACCTTGTCGGCGTCGAACACTACCAGGTCGGCGAAGTAGCCTTTGCGCAATTCGCCGCGCTTCTTGAGGCCGAAGCGCTTGGCGGGGTTCTGGGTCATGCGCTGCACTACCTGTTCCAGCGGATAGCCGTACCTTCTCCGCAGCCTGCCGAGGATCCTTGGGAAGCAGCCGTAGGCCCGCGGATGCACCATGCCGCCGACCGGTATGGCGTCGGAGCCGACCATGTAGTCGGGCCGTGAGATCAGCTCCATCACGTCCTCTTCCACGCCGCGCCAGAGCCTGGCGCTGCTCGGCGGCACGCCCCGGAAGCCGCAGGACATGCGCTCTTCCAGCATCACGTTGCAGACCATCTCACCCACCGACTCGCCGCGCAGTTCGGCGGCGTCCTGCCACGACATGCCTTCGAGATGGCGGTTCTCCTCGGAGGCGATCCATGTCCATGAGTTCCCCGTGAGCGCCCTCACGGGAGTCTCCTCAAGCTCCATGACGTAACGCGCCTTCTCGTCGGCGTCGGACAGCCGCTCCAAGATCGCTTCCGGGCCGCCCTCGTGGAACGGGCCGGGGAAGAAGGAGCAGGGGAACGACGAACCGACGGGGTACGGGTAGCACTCCAGCGTCACGTCTACGCCGTCCGCCTTGGCCCGTTCGACCGGCTCAAGCAATTCGTCTATTTGCCCCACCGAGTCGGCCTGGGTGCGGTAGTGCTCCAGGTGCACCATGACGCCGGATCGGCGGCCGATCTCCATCGCCTCCTCGATGCCGCCGTCCGCAAAGGCGCGATCGGTGTTGTGGTTGCGCAGGTGTATCGACAGGGGCAAGTCGAACTCTGCGACCACCTTGCACAGCTCGACGAGCTCATCGGTGTCGGAGTACGAGTGGGGGTAGTAGGAGAGGCCGGTTGCGAATCCTGCGGCGCCCTGCTCCATGCTCTCCCACAGTAGCCGCTTGGCGGTTTCGAGGGCATCGCCGCGCAGCGGAACGTCCTGCATCCCGGCGGCGCTGAGGCGGATAGGCCCGTGCCCGACGAACGCGGCGACGTTGCAGGAGGTCTTGCGGTGGTAGTTCCGCTTGGACGCCTCCATGGAGGACATGTCGAGGTCGTCCGGCGGTAGACCCAGGATGCCCGACAGATACCAGCGGTACATGCGGTAGTCCTCGGCAGACAAGGGCGCGTAGCCGAGGCCGTCTGGGCAGATGATCTCGGTGGTTATGCCCTGCCGGATGCCGTTGGCGTGCTGCCCATCGTACAGCAGGGCGCCGTCGGAGTGTGCGTGTGCGTCTATGAATCCGGGAGAGACGACGAGGCCTGTGGCGTCGATGACGCGCGCGGCGCTGGCGCCTGACAGGCTGCCCAGGTGCGCGATCTCCTTGCCCTTGATCCACACGTCGGCGGGGAATTTGGGCGCGCCCGTGCCGTCGGCGATCTGCCCGCCGGTGATTAATACGTCAAACATTGTTTGCTTCTCCGCCTTTCGAACCTCGCGACGCTTGGGAGCGCAAAGCATTTCCGCCGGTATGAGGCTACAACAACTACACGGGGCTTGGCGCAGGCCATCGCCCTGCGTCAGGACTTCTTTAGGAACAGCGGGGCAAGGTAGTTGTCTATGGGCGCGAAGTCGTCGGTGATCAGCACGGTCTCTCGACGCAGCATCCACTCCACAAGTTCCTCTCCGACGTATAGGCGGCCAAGTCCTTCGACGTCGAGCCTGGCGTTGGCGGCGTCGAGGTCGTCCTGCCTTATCGGCCTGTCGGAGGCGAGCACGATGCTGGTCATGCGGTCGTCGAAATCGAGGTCTGAGGAAACGGGAATGACGGCCAGATGGTCGAAGGTGCGGCTGAGGGTGTGCACGTATGCCCGTAGGAAAGTCCCCGGTACGGGTGCGTCGACGATGTTGACTGCGTATATGCCGCCGTCCTTCAGTTTCCGCCGCACCTCTTCGTTGAACTCCAGCGTGGTGAGGTGGTACGGCACTGACAGGTCGTTGAAGGCGTCTCCCACTACTACGTGGTAGTAGTCGTCCGGCCTTTCCGGCAGGGACATGCGTGCGTCCTCGTTGTAGGTGACGACCCGCTGCGACCTCCTCAGGCCAAGGTAGTCGAGCGCGGTGACGGTCACCTCGGGGTCTATCTCGATCACCTCTATCGTGCTCTCAGGGTGCACCTTGTCGAGGTACCTGGGCAGTTCGTATCCGCCGCCGCCTATGAACAGCGAGTGAAAGGCCGGCTCCTCGTTGGCGACCACCTCCATGATGGTTGCGAAGACTCGCTGGTAGCCGTAGTGCAGGTAGGTGGGATCGGTGGGCCTGGCGTAGCTGTGCACCAGCCTGTCCAACGCCAGCACGCGCACTGTCTCGCCGTCCTCCAACTCCTTCTCCGACACCCTTATGCAGAAGTAGTTGCTCTCTTCCGTGCACAGCGATTCGAGCGGGGACTGCGTCCACGTGAAGACCGCCAGCCCGGCCACTATGACCGCCGAGACGGCGCTCTTCAGCGGCGCCCGCCACAGGCGGCCTGCAACGACGGCCATGACTGCGGTGAGAATGGCGACGTACAGGATGGTTTCTCGCGAGCCGAAGGCCTGTATGAGCAGGAAACCGGTGATGAAGACGCCTACGATGGCGCCCGCGGTCGATACGGCGTATATCCGCCCAACGACGTTTCCGGTCACCGACAGGTCCCGCAGCGTCAGCTTGATGATCATCGGCGAGACCATTCCGAGTATCAGCGCCGGCGCTATGAAGAGAATGGCGGAAAGCAGGACGATGCGCAGCAGCAGAGTCACGCCGGACACCCAGCCAGGGGCGAGTTGCGCCAGCGGGAGAATGAGCAGCGTGGTTGCGGCGCCGGCGAGGAGTATCAGGCCCAGGTTGGTGCGCGACGCCGCTCGGTCTGCAAAGACGCCGCCCAGCCAGTTGCCGATGCTGATGCCGGCAAGTATGACGCCGATGACGCTCGTCCAGGTGTAGACCGAGACTCCTATGTGGGGCGCTAATATCCTTGCGGCGACGATTTCGATGATGAGCGTTACCGCGCTCGCCGCGAAGACGATCAGGTAAGGCTCGAGGTTCACCGCCAGCCGCGGAACGATCCCCGGCCCTCCGTCCCGCGGCTCTTCGGACTCGGAAACGGCCGATTCTTCGGCAACGGGCCCGGGGATGCCGGATACTGGGGCGCTGGCCTCCGAGGCGCCGGATTCTTCGGCAGCAGACTCCGGAGGGCAGTTCGAAGGTTGTTCAGTTGCCATGTGGAGGATGTCAACTCCTTACGCTGCGGTCAAAATGAAGAACGCTCTCGCGTAGACGGTAGGCGCAGGCGGGCGCAAGCGTCGAAAGATTATCGGCAGAACGACGGAATGACAAACGGGGGGAAGCCGGGCAGGAAAATGGCGCCTGGCATCACCGGCAGACCGGCGGCCTCAAAAGTCTCCGTAGGGGCGTTCCCTTGTGGCCGCCTTCCGTAGGGGCGTTCCCTTGTGGCCGCCCGCCGTAGGGGCGATCCCTTGTGGCCGCCCGCCGTAGGGGCGATCCCTTGTGGCCGCCCGCCGTAGGGGCGATCCCTTGTGGCCGCCCGCCGTAGGGGCGTTCCCTTGTGGCCGCCCGCCGTAGGGGCGATCCCTTGTGGCCGCCCGCCGTAGGGGCGTTCCCTTGTGGCCGCCCGCCGTAGGGGCGATCCCTTGTGGCCGCCATCCGTAGGAGCGTCCCCTTGTGGGCGCCCTCCGTAGGGGCGATCCCTTGTGGGCGCCCTCCGTAGGGGCGATCCCTTGTGGCCGCCCTCCGCAGGGGCGTACCCTCCTACCTCTTCCCCCGTCCGCGGGGGAAGATTGAGATGGGGGTCTTCGCGCGACGCACCGCCACGCGCGATGCAGGCGCGTCTTCCCCGCAGGGGATGAGACCGTAGGGGCGTTCCCTTGTGGGCGCCCTCCGTAGGGGCGTTCCCTTGTGGGCGCCCTCCGTAGGGGCGTCCCTTGTGGCCGCCCTCCGTAGGGGCGTCCCTTGTGGCCGCCTGCCTGAAAAAGGGGAGAGACAATGAAACGGTTTAGCGGCAAGGGCGCAATCGTCACCGGCGGCGCGCTGGGAATAGGAGGCGGCACAGCCCGCAGGCTGGCGCGGGACGGCGCAGCGACGCTGATAGTGGACGTAGTGGAGGACGCGGCGCGCGCCAACGCGGCGCGCATCGAGCAGGCCGGCGGGCGCGCAGTTGCCATGACGGGCGACGTGTCCCAAGAGGACGTCGCCAGGGAGATGGTCGAGCGCGCGGTATCTGAGTTCGGCAGGCTGGACTTCCTCGTGCAGAACGCCTACGGCGGCGGCAACGACCGCAAGGGCAGCGCCGTGGACATCTCGCCGAAGGCGTGGCGGGAGGGCATGGACCTGCTGACCACTGCGTTGTTCCTCGGCGCCAAGTACGCCGTGCCGGCGATGCAGGAATCGGACGGCGGCGGCCGTATAGTCAACATTTCGTCGGTGCACGGAATCCTCATGTCCACCGGCGCGCTGATCTACGAAGCCGGCAAGTCGGCGGTGATCGGAATGACGCGGCAGATGGCCATAGACTTCGGCCCGCTCGGCATCACGGTGAACGCCATCGCGCCCGGCCACGTCGTGACGGAGCGCAGCGGGCGGATGTGGGAGGAAAACGCCAACGACGCCGGCCGGCGGCTGTTCGACTTGCAGTACCCAGTACGGCGGACCGGCGTTCCGGACGACATCGCAAACGCCATCGCCTTCCTGTGCTCCGACGAGGCCTCTTTCATCACGGGCGTGACCCTGCCCGTGGACGGCGGTCTGTCGATACAGCTCCAAGAAGACATCATCATGGAACTGACCGGCTTCATCCAAAACAACCCCGGCCTGCGCACCCTCGCCGACCTGAGCGAAGATTACGGAAGAAAATAGGAGCCGGCAGGGACGCTTCTTCGTCGACGGCCGGACGGTGGGCGCACGCGTGCCTTGTAGGCGCCCTGGGGCGGGGCGCGGGGCGGGGGAAGAGGGACGGCCGTATGATTGGCCTACCAACAATCGTTGGGGGCGGCGAAAATAAAGAGACGCCTATCAGCGCAACCGAAAGGAAAGCGAAATGACATCGACCACTGCTTCTGAGCATCTACATTCAGGATTTAGTTCATTCCTGAGCGTGGCGTTCTTGATGGCCCCACCCTGGCATTGTGAAGGCGTCACGGCGAGGGCGCTCGACTGGCGCGCCGATAAGAGAGTGAGCAAGTCCGCCGAGCAGCGGTTCGCGGACGCCCTAAAGTCGTCCGAAATTGAGATTCCGAGCTTCAGAAATTCGCACATGGCGCCTAAACATATGCTCCTAGGCCCACTTCGCGACGAGATGCTAGAGAACGAACAGGTCTGCGGGGCCGTTCTGCGGATCTGGGTAGAGTCACATGCCGAACTGAGGGAGGCCGTCGCTGCGCAGGTCGAGTCGAGAGAGATGCCGCTAGAGGACCCCGACTTCAAGAACAACCGCTTCCGCGGATTCATGCCGCTCAAGTCCTGGAATTCGGCGCTGGACGGCATTCTGAGCGAATGCAGGGGCGAGCACGACCCCGACGACGTGCCACTGATGTTGAGCATGGTTACAGGCAGGCTGCCGGGGCTGATCGAGGCAAGGAAAGCTCCCGCGCATAGACCGGACGTCGACCTGCTGCTGGAGAACTGGCTGGAGCGGTTCAGGGCCCTGCTGGCGAGTCCAGGCGGAACGGCGCCCGCAGCGCAATTCGAAGCCGATATACACGAAATCCTCAATGAACACCGGAATGAAAAGGAGCAACTGGGAAATCTGGTGTATCAGGCGATGGAGCTCTCCATAAGATTCATGCAGGAACTGGTGTCATTGGGCCGCGAACTGCCGGCCGGCATGTCCAGTGACGTCTACTACGGTCCGTTAGAAGTCAAACAGGTCGAGAAAGCAACCTCCGTCATGGGCCGGCTCGGTACGGCGCTGGAGGAGTACCGCGCAGCAAGGACCGCCGAGCACGCCTCCTGGGAAATGCGTAGGAAGGGTATTGAAAGGGAAACGGCCGCGGCGGAACGCGTTCTGGACCTCATCGAAGAACTCCACGAGGCCATACCCCAGACCGAAGAAGCCCTGGCGCCACTGCCCGACCTTGAAGAAGACGCAGCCGAGCAGACCGTTGACCACTCCGCCGAAATGGAACGCCTGACGGATGAGAACGGCCGGCTGAGAACTGAGATGGAAGCGTTGCGGGCAGACTATGAATTCCTGAAGGGGGAGAACAAGGATCTGAGGAGAGACCTCCACTTCTCCCGGCAATCGGAAGAGTCACTTCGGGAGAGGGTAAGCAAGGGCGCCGAATCGGCTCCCATGGCGCCTGTCGCCAACGTGAGCGAAGCGCTTGAGCGCGCCAGGCGGCAGTTCGGCGGCAAACAGCTCCTGTTCTTCCTGAACGGGGCCTCCAATCCCGACACACAGTTCGAGAAGCCGGAGGAGGCGTTCGCCGCGCTCACGTGGCTGGCCACCGCTTACCGCTCGGCAAAGCTGGACGGCGGAATGCCCGACCAGGACCAGAGCCTGCGGGAGGCCGTTCCAGGGTGGTCGTTCGCACCCGACAACTCCTACGTAGCAATGAGCAAGTACCCCGACGCATACTCGACCGTTGCGCCCAACGGCAAGAAGTACGACCTGAGCCACCACATCCGCAAGGGCATACGAAACGACGAAAAGTCCACGATGCGCATCGCGTTCGACTGGGACGACGCGGAGGGCAAGGTCGTCATCGGCTACGTCGGCAAACACCAGCCGAACGACTACTAGGCAACAAGGCGGCGATAGCCAACACTTCAACGGGCCGGGGGCTTATCCCCCGGCCCGTTCACTTCCCGCAGGGGCAAGCGGCAAGGTCGACTGACACCGGGAGCTTGACCTGAGGTGAGCTTTGACGCAATAATCGAACATAAGTTCTATCATGCCCATTCCAGAGAACCGGAGACCCCCTTGAAGACCAACCAGCTTGATATCGCCAAAGGTGCGGCGCGCCTGTCCGAAACGCTTGGCGGCCGGGCCGGCGGCGGCTCCGCGCAGACGGCCCAGCCCTCCGACGAGCCGGAGGGTGAGACCAAGTGCCCGCGCTGCGGCGGCGCCAGGAACGTACAACTCGAAAAGATGGACCCGCAGGCGCACACCTGCTACCGCTGCCGGAACTGCGGCCACATCTTCAGCCCGCGCACCGCGGCCTAAGGAGTGAGCCATACCCCACAAATTGAACATGGAAATTCCGCCGCTGTAGACGTTGTAGAACGGAAGCCGCCGGCAAAAACGAATGCCCGCCCGGAGGCCGCGCTCCGGCGCGACGGCGCGCTTGGGCCGAAGCGGCTTTCGGACGGCCGCCGCGCCCAGTGGCAGAGCGACCCCACCGCATTTGCCCGTCTTGAACTCGGCGCAAGGCTATGGGAAACGCAGGCCGCCATCCTCGAGGCAGTGCGAGACTGCCCCCGCGTGGCCGTGCGCTCATGCAACGGCTCCGGGAAGACCTACACCGCGGCGCACGCAACCCTGTGGTGGCTGATGTGCTTCCCCGATGCCGTGGTCATCACTACGGCGCCGACCGAACGGCAGGTAAAGGAGGTGCTATGGCGAGAGATCAGGAGGATCTACACAGGCCATAAAACACTCTTCGGCGGGAAACTGCTGAGAAATTCTCTCGAGCTGGGCGAGAAGCACTTTGCACAGGGCCTGTCGACCGACTCGCCGGAGCGCTTCCAGGGCTTCCACGAGGGGCACATCCTGTTCGTGGTGGACGAGGCGTCCGGCGTTCGAGAGGGCATTTTCGAGGCCATGGAAGGCTCCATGACCTCGCAGCACGCACACATGCTGCTCCTCGGAAACCCCACGTCCCGGTCCGGTTACTTCTATGAAGCCTTCCACCGCCGCCGGAGTTTCTGGCGGACGATCTGCATTCCGGCATTCGACACGCCGAACGCAAAAAAGAACGACCCGTCCAATCCAGGCCTCACCACTAAAAACTGGGCGGAAGAGGCTTTCGTCAACTGGGGAAAAGGCAACCCCCTCTACGAAATACGCGTCTCCGGAGACTTTCCCACGGAGTCCGAGGACACGCTCATCCCGCTCAAGCTGATCGAACGCGCGGCACAACGTAGCGCAAAGTCCCCTCAGACGGATGGCGGCTCAGGTGGGAATGAACCCGTCGAAATGGGCGTGGACGTGGCGCGCTTCGGCAGCGACCGCACCGCTATATGCGTTCGCAAGGGCGAGAGGGTGATCGAGCTGCTCTCCTATGCCAAGAAAGACACCATGGAGACGACTGGAATGGTCAACTCCATGGCCCGCCGCCACTCGGCAAAGTGCATTCGAGTTGACGTCATCGGCATAGGAGCGGGAGTCGTGGACCGCCTGAAGGAACTGGAACTGCCGGGCGTCGAAGGGGTCAACGTGGCACAGCAGGCCACCGACCAGGAACACTTCGCAAACCTGCGCGCGGAGCTCTACGACGGCCTGAGAGAACGATTCCAAGAAGGCCGCATAGGCATTCCCCGGAACGAACGGCTCATCAGCGAACTGGCCGGAATCCGCTACTCCTTCACCAGCAGCGGACGGATGCGACTGGAAAGCAAGGACGAACTGCGCAAGGCCGGACAGCCCAGTCCGGACCTCGCCGACGCGCTGATGCTGGCCTTTGCACAAGCGGATAGGCCCAAGTTCAACGTGTGGGTGTGACGAACGGCAATGTCAAGAACCGCAAGACTGCGGCAATCAGAACGGAGAAGTGAACGGGTGAATCTGAGAAACGCATTGGCAGAGGCGATCAGAAAAAGTGCGGCGCGACTGGGGCGCATAGGTGTCCGGGGAGCCGTCAGGCGCTCCAATCGCGCCGCTCGCATCATCGTCGACCGCTTTGACTCGGGGTATGGCATCGGAGATGAATGGTCGCCCATACGGTACGCCGAGTACTACATCACTTCCGCAGCCGTGAACGCAGCCGTCAGGGTCCGGGCAGAGGCTGTTGGACGCCCAAGACTGCGCGCCGTAATCAGCCAGACGGACTCTTCGCAGGCCGTCAACTACCGGCCCGCCGGCGCCGGCGACCCTCTCCAGAAAATCCTCGACCGGCCCAATCCGGTGTGGACGATGGGCGAACTCCTGCGCGCAACCGAAACGTACGTGTGCCTGCTGGGCTCTGCATACTGGGGAATCGAGCGCAACGGCTCAGGCGCGCCTGAGGAGCTGTGGCCCTTGCGTCCCGACCGGGTGCGCGTCATCCCGGACCAGGACCGTTACGTGAAGGGCTTCGTCTATGAAAACCAGGGGCAGAGCGTCGCGTTCCTGCCGGATGAGGTGGTCTGGTTCCGGCACGTGAACCCGCTCGACGAGTTCGGGGGCATGTCGTGCCTCCCCCCTGCGCGCCTGGCGGTCGACATGGGCTTCGAGGCCCTCCAGTTCAACCGTGACTTCTTCCGCAACTCGGCGATGCCGGGCGACCTCGCCATCACCAGTGAAAACATGCCCAACGACGACGAGGTGTCGGAGTTCTATGCACGCTGGGAGAGCCGCTTCAAGGGCTCCGGCAGCGCCCACCGACCGGTGCTGCTGCCAAAGGGCATGGAGGCCAAGAGACTCGGCGTATCGCAGAGGGACATGGAGTTCCGGCAAGCGCTGGCCTGGCCGGTGGAAGAGGTGTCGCGTGCGTTCGGGGTGCCAAAGGTCTTCCTGGGCCAGCTGGAGGACGCCACGCTGTCCAACATCAGGACGCTGGAACGATTCCTGTGGCGGAGCGCCATCGTGCCGGAACTGCGCCTGATCGAAGAGGCCATAAACCGCTCCGTAACGCCGCACTTCGAGGCGTTTCAAGGACAGCTCAAGGTCGAGTTCGACCTCAGCGAGATCGACGCGCTCAAGGAGAGCGAAAACGACCGGGTAGACCGTCAAGCGAAACTGGTCGCGGCCGGAGTGCTAACCATCAACGAGGCGCGCGCCGAACGCAACCTGCCGCCGCTGTCATAGGCCGGCCCGCCGGACGCAGCCGGCAGCATGAGGACGCCCAGCCCAGCCTTAGCCGTACACCCAGGGATCTACCGCCCTGCCGTACGTCACCAGCTCGGAATCGTCGAAGAAGAGCGGTACTTCCCGGCTGGCGTCCTCGAGGTTCGCCGAGGCGTGCACCAGGTTGCGGTCGATTTCTAAGCCGAAGTCGCCGCGTATCGTGCCAGGCGCCGCCTCCGCAGGGTTGGTGGCGCCGATCGCCTTCCGCACAAGTGAGATCGCGCCCGGCCCTTCCAGCGTCATGGCCGCTACGGGAGCGGAGGTTATGTACGTAACCAGGCCCTCGTAGAAGACCTTGCCCTTGTGCTCGGCGTAGTGCCGTTCAGCAAGTTCGTCCGTTACCCGCAGCAGCTTCAGAGCCGTCAGCTTCAGCCCCAGCCGCTCGAAGCGTCCTATCACCTCTCCAACGAGTCCACGCTGCACTCCGTCCGGCTTTACCAAAACGAGGGTCTGTTCCATCTCTTCCACGTCTCCTGACTTGGATCGTCCGATTGCCTTGCGGCCAATTTCGTCTGTGCCGTCCGGTCACTTGGGCGGCCTCGGCCGGCTGATGCTGGGCTCGCGCACGTAGTCCGGCTGAATGGACGGCGCATCGCCCCCTTGATGAACTGCTAGGCGCATCCGGCCAAGCGCCAGCAACGCCTTGGGGTCCCTGGTCGGCGGCAGCCCCGCCACCAGTCTGCTCCGTTCCACCTCGCTGGTGAGGGAGCCGGCCGATTCCCCGCAGAACAGCGAGTTGGCCGCAGCCCCGGCCGCCAAGTCGAGCGGGTGCGAGAGACCGCTGCCTGCCAGGCGTCCGTACTGGAACCTGGCCCAGGCGACTTCTCCGCGTCCTGCCGGAATGAGCGAGAACAATGGCGTGCCGTCGGTGGTCATTTCCATGAACGGCGCCGCCTCGATCTCATGCGTGGACACCTCGGCCACAGGCAGACCGCGCGGCGTCGCAAGCCCGATCACCGTGCCTATGCCCACCCGCAGCGCGCTGAACCCCCCGGGGCCGCGTGCAACGGCCAGGCCGGTCAGATCGCCAATGCCGCAGCCCAACTCCTCCAGGAGAGCCATTATGGCCGGCATCAGCTCCGCCCCGTGGTTCTGGCCGGAACGCCAGACGTGCGTGGCGACCGCGCCGCTGCCGTCGTCAAGACCGACGCCTGCGAACCGCGTCGAGGTGTCTATGGCCAGCAGCAGCCCGCCCTCCGTTTCCTTCACGGTATCGCCGACTCCATCACGTCGAACACGGCCATCGCCTGGGACGCGAGCCTCGAAGAACGCCGGCCGCGGGGCTCTATCGTTATCGTTCTCCGCTCGGTCGCGGGGTCAACCTCAATGCGTACAAGCAGCGCGTCCGGCGGGATCTCGCCGGGCGCGCGTTCCGGCCATTCGACCGCCAGCGCGCCATCCTGTGCGGCCTCGTAGAGGGCAAGCTCCCTCGCCTCCGCAGCGCTCTCAATCCTGTACAGGTCGGCGTGCGACAGCCTGATGCGGCCGCGGTACTCATTCACCAGCACGAACGTCGGGCTGCGCGCTCCCACCTCGCTGCCCACGCCCGCCGCCATACCGTGCACCATGCTGGTCTTGCCCGCCCCAAGCTCGCCCGCAAGCAGCGCCACGTCACCCACGCGCATCGACATCCCTATCGCGCGTCCCAGCAGAACGGTAGTCTCTATCGAGTCGCTCACCACAAGCCTGGCCTGGCCGCTAGACGGCGAGAGAGAGGTCACGTCATCCATCGAAGTGGTCCCAGCCCATCCGGCCTACTTCCAGTGGCTCTCCGCCGGGGCCAATCACGTTGACGAACGGTTGGCCGGCCTCGTGAACGCCGGTAACGGTCCCGATCAGGTGGAGACGGTCGCCGCCGCCTGCGGAAATACGGCCGATGGTCTCTGCCGGAGCCGCGACCAGCAATTCGTAGTCTTCACCGCCTGCCAGGGCCAAGTCGAGCCAGTCCTCCGGAAATTCCCGTTTCAGTTCGGGCGGCGCCGGCGTCTGCTCCGCCATTATCTCCGCCGAAACGCCGCTCGCCTCGCAAATCCTCGTCAGATCGGCAACCAGCCCGTCGCTCACGTCGATGGCGCATCTGACGCCGCCGGCCGCCAGCCTACAGCCCGCGTCGACCCGTGCCGACGGCGCGAAGTGCGCGCGCTTCAGCAGCGCAGCGTCATTGGACGTACGTCCTTCAGCCAGCGCCCGAAGACCGCCGCCGGAACCGCCGAGCGGCCCGGTCACCGCTATACGGTCGCCCACCCGCGCCCTGTCGCGGCGCATCAAAATGGGTTCGCCGTCGGCGCCGTTGCCCGCGCTCCCGTAAAGCGAAACGGACACGAACATCGTTTGCGACCTGACGACGTCGCCCCCTACGACCTCGCCGCCGAACTCCGCCGCCGCCGCCCTGATGCCGCGATATAGACACTCCACGTGTGGCGCGGATAGGTCCTCCGGCAATCCCAAGGTGACTAGCGCAAACTCCGGAACGCCGCCCATCGCGGCCATGTCGCTCTGGTTGGAGACCATCGACTTCCAGCCGAGGTCGGCCCAATCGATCTCACCGGAGCGAAAGTGCACCCCGTCGACCATCGCGTCCGCCGTTAGCAGGCCTGCCGACGGCCCCGGCGCGATGGCCGCGCAGTCATCGCCTATGCCGATGAGCGCTCGGCGCCCGGCTCCGGTGGCGTAACCTTCACCAAGAACGCTGGCAAGGCGCCTGATCAACTCGAATTCGCCCGTTCTCTTAGCGGCGCCTGCGGAGGTCTGAGGCATACCCTCGATTATACGCAGCGGCCCGTTCGATTCGCGCCGCGACAGCGACGGCCCCAACAATGCGGACACTGCTTCTTTCGGACATCCATGCCAACCTTGCGGCCCTAAAGGCCGTCCTCGCGGCGGCGGACCAAGCCGGCGGCATCGACTCGTGCTGGGTCATGGGAGATATCGCCGGATACGGCCCGCAGCCCAACGAGTGCCTGGAGACAGTGCGCGAGCGCGCCACGGCCGCCGTCGCGGGAAACCACGATCTCGCAGCGATCGGCAGACTGGACACGTCGGACTTCAACGAGGCGGCAGCGCAAGCCG
Source organism: Dehalococcoidia bacterium (assembly GCA_963663555.2). Taxonomy (GTDB): domain Bacteria; phylum Chloroflexota; class Dehalococcoidia; order Lucifugimonadales; family Lucifugimonadaceae. The sequence continues at coordinate 92,047 of CAXXNJ010000003.1, read as the reverse complement.
CCCAATGGACGTCGAGGCAGTTGACGCCGGACAGTAGAGAGTTCGCCGCCGGCCTTCCGCTGAGAGCCGAACAAGACGGCCACACTATCGTGCATGGCAGCCCGCGAGACCCCGTGTGGGAGTACTTGATCGCGCCGGTGCAGGCAGTCGCAAACTTAGAGCACTTCGACACCCCAGGCTGCACATTCGGCCACACTCACGTTCCCATGCTCATGCAGGTCAGCCCAAGCAGCGTCTATGTAACTCCCCCCGCCGACGGGCAGACCGTGCCCATAGAAGCCGAACGCTGGTACGTAAACCCGGGCAGCGTCGGACAGCCCAGGGACAGAGACCCCCGCGCAGCATGGGCCATGCTGGACACCGGGCAGATGACCGTCACGTTTCACCGCACGCCCTATGACGTCTCCGCTACCCAGGCCCTGATGGAAGTGGCCGGGCTCCCGCCGTGGCTCATATACCGCCTCAGCCACGGAGTATGAACGGCCGCATATAATCTCGGAGTCAACATTGCCCAGCCGCCGGCCCGCAGGCCGGGGCGCAAGACGAGCGAAAGGAACTGACCCTATGCCGATAGTGAACATCCAGCTCTACGAGGGCCGCACCCAAGAGCAAAAAGACCAGATCGCCAAGGGCGTCGCCGAGACCATCTCACGCGTTGCAGACGTCCCGATGGAAGCCACGGTCGTCATCTTCAGCGACACCAGCAAGTCGGACTGGCACGTCGGCGGCAAGGCGCAAGCCTAGCCCACGTCATTCATCCCCGTCCCCTCACCGTCATTCCCGTTTCTAAGGGAATCCACGGCGGAGGTTACGCGCGATCCGTCAGCCCGTTTAACGGAATGGATACGCAACGGCCCGCCCGTGAATGTAGACTTGTGAGCAGCGCCTTTAACCGAACTAACGCCACGAGAGGAAGTCCATGACCCAGCAGGCCAGTCCAAGAATCCGCGGAAGATTCATCACCTGTGAAATCACCCGCAGAGAAGACCTGACCGAGGACCTGTGGAAGATCTGGCTCGAGCCGTCGCAGCCCTTCAAATTCAAGCCAGGCCAGTACTGCACCATCGGCGCAGAGGGCGTCGAGCGGCCCTACTCGATAGCTTCCTCACCTAACGAGCCGCAAATAGAGCTCTTCATCGAACTCGTTCCACCGCCCGACGGCAACCTGACTCCCATCCTCTACAGGCTCGACACGGGAACCACGCTTACGCTGCGGCCCAGGGCAAAAGGCATATTCGTCTTCCAGCCCCAATACAAGCATCACCTGATGGTGGGCACCGTGACAGGCACCGTCCCTTACGTCAGCATGTTGCGCAACCACGTCGAAGAAGGGATCATCGGCGACTACAACTACTATGTCCTCGAGGGCGCCAGCTACCAGGACGAGTTCGGATATGACGAGGAGCTGGCAAGGTTCGCAGCACAGTACGGCAACGTCGAGTTCGTGCCGTCATGCTCCAGGCCCGACGAGGCACGCAACGACGGCTGGCAGGGAGAACGGGGACGCATAAACACCCTCGTCGAGAAATACGCCGAAAAATTCGCACTCCCGCCGGACGATACCTGCATCTACGCCTGCGGCCATCCGCAAATGATCGAAGACGTGAAGGAGAGGTTCGCAGATACCGGATTCCGGGTGGAAGAAGAGCGGTTCTGGAAAGAGGACGATTAGCCGGGTAGAGGAGGGCCGCAACGTTCCCGCCTGCCCGAGAGACCGAGGCGCGCCGCCGGCCCCATGCCTGATTGCATCCAAAGCGGTAACATTCGCCGGGCAAACGCAGCCCTTCACCGGACCGCGTAGACCGACGACGGCGGAAATCAAATCAATCGACTCCACGGAATCACCGGCAAGACCGGAACAAAGGGCCGCACCTGCGGCAGGGAGAGACCTCAATGGCTGAGAATATCGGATTCGTCGGGCTGGGCATCATGGGCAAGCCCATGGCGCGCAATCTCATGAAGGCGGGCTACGAACTGACGGTGTACGACCTGTTCCCAGCGCCGGTCGAAGAGCTTGCCGCCGAGGGAGCGTCTGCCGCCTCGTCGCCCGCAGACGTCGCCAGCAAGTCGGCCGTGACCGTCGTAATGGTGCAGGACGGACCGCAGTCCGAGGCCGCATGCCTCGGAGAGGGCGGCATAGTGCACGGCGCGGCCCCAGGTCACCTGGTCGTAGACATGAGCTCAATAGCGCCAGGCGTATCCCAGAAGATAGGCCCCGCCCTCAACGAGGCCGGCGTCAAATTCCTCGACGCACCCGTCTCAGGCGGCGAGCCATTCGCCATATCAGGCGACCTAGCCATCATGGTCGGAGGAGGCGCAGAGGACTTCGAGCGCGCCAAGCCGCTGTTCGACGTGATGGGCAAGTCATCCGTGCTGTGCGGAGGCTTTGGCGCCGGCAACGTGACCAAACTCGCCAACCAGATCTGCGTGGGCGCCAACATACACGGACTGGCCGAAGCCCTCGCACTGGCCACCAAGGCCGGGGTGGACCCCCAGACCGTCTTCGAGGCGATCCAAGGCGGCCTGGCAGGCAGCAACGTCATGAATGCCAAAGCTCCAATGATGATCGAACGCAACTTCCAGCCCGGATTCCGCATCGAACTGCACTACAAGGACATCAACAACGCCATGCAGACCGCAAGGGAGCTGAACATACCCTTGCAGGTGACCGCAAACCTACAGCAGGTGCTCGGCTCCCTCGTCGTCAACGGCCACGGCGCCGACGACCACGCCGGCATCCTAAAGTTCGTCGAAATGGCCTCAGGCATAGAGGTGAAACGGCCGTAGGGGCGTCCCTTGTGGCCGCACGCACCCCGTAGGGGCGATCCCTTCTGGCCCCCCGCCCCCAGTAGGGGCGCCCCTTGTGGCCGCACGCCCCCTGCAGGGGCGATCCCTTCTGGCCGCACGCACCCCGTAGGGGCGTCCCTTGTGGCCGCACGCACCCGTAGGGGCGATCCCTTGTGGCCGCACGCACCCCGTAGGGGCGATCCCTTCTGGCCGCACGCACCCCGTAGGGGCGTCCCTTGTGGCCGCACGCACCCCGTAGGGGCGTCCCTTGTGGCCGCCCTCCACCCGTAGGCGCGATCCCTTGTGGCCGCCCGCCCCCTGCAGGGGTGATCCCTTCTGGCCGCACGCACCCCGTAGGGGCGATCCCTTCTGGCCGCACGCACCCCGTAGGGGCGATCCCTTCTGGCCGCACGCACCCCGTAGGGACGTCCCTTGTGCCCGCACGCACCCGTAGGGGCGATCCCTTCTGGCCGCACGCACCCCGTAGGCGCGATCCCTTCTGGCCGCACGCACCCCGTAGGGGCGTCCCTTGTGGCCGCCCGCACCCCGTAGGCGCGATCCCTTGTGCCCGCCCTCCCCCGTAGGCGCGATCCCTTGTGCCCGCCCTCCACCCGTAGGGGCGTCCCTTGTGGCCGCCCTCCACCCTTAGGCGCGATCCCTTGTGGGCGCCCGCACCCCGTAGGGGCGTCCCTTGTGGGCGCCCGCACCCCGTAGGCGCGATCCCTTGTGCCCGCCCTCCCCCGTAGGCGCGATCCCTTGTGCCCGCCCTCCACCCGTAGGGGCGTCCCTTGTGGCCGCCCTCCACCCGTAGGCGCGATCCCTTGTGGGCGCCCGCACCCCGTAGGGGCGTCCCTTGTGGCCGCACGCACCCCGTAGGGGCGTCCCTTGTGGGCGCCCGCACCCCGTAGGGGCGATCCCTTGTGGCCGCCCGCCCCGCAGGGGCATCCCCTCCCACCCCCACGCGCGACGCCACGAACCGCAACGGCGCAATCCAACAAGATTCGCAGGAACGCGCCCTGCAGGGGCGATTCTGCCGGAAACGCCCCACTACCTCCCAAACAAATAGCTAGTAGCTAGCTAGGGCCGCCCGCCCGGCTTCTCAGCTGGCGAGCCACCAGTTGGGCGTAGACGCCCTCGCGCTTCAGCAGCTCCTCGTGGTTTCCCGCCTCGACCACGCGGCCCTCGTCCAGCACGAATATGCGGTCGGCGTCCCGGACCGTGGACAGGCGGTGCGCTATCACCAGCGTGGTGCGGTCGGATGAAAGCCTGTCGAGCGCGTCCCTGACCAACCTCTCGTTGATGGCGTCGAGGTGCGACGTGGCCTCGTCCAGTATCAGCACCGGGGAGTCCTTCAGGAACGCCCGCCCGATGGCGACCCTCTGCCGCTGGCCGCCCGACAGCTGCGCGCCCCGCTCTCCCACCACGGTGTCTAGCCCATCCGGCAGCGACCCGACGAACTCCGACAAACCGGCCATCTCGATAGCGTTCGACAGGTCGGACTCGGTGGCGTCCGGCTTTGCAACCAGCAGGTTGGCCCGCAGCGTGGCATTGAACAGGTAGGTGTCCTGCGCCACCAGCGCGATGTACTGCCGCAGATCGTCCAAGACGTAGCTTCGCAGGTCGGAACCGCGCAGTTCGATGCTCCCGCTCTCCGGGTCCCAGAACCTCATGATGAGGTGCGCCGTGGTGGTCTTGCCGGCGCCGGACGGGCCCACCAGCGCTGCGGTGGCGCCTCGTGGCACGTCGAACGTCACCTCCTCCAGGGCGTGGCGCTTCGCATAGTCATATCGGAATGAGGCTTCACGCGCCCGCGCCCCCTCGTCCTCGCGAATCTTGTCCTTGGACGCCCCCGGGCCGTCCGTCACGGCCGCCGGTTCGCCGTGGACGGCGTAGATGCGGCGCGTAGAGCCGAGCGTGTCGGCCAGCTGCCGTCCGACGTGCGCGATTTCCGAGACCGGAAGGAACGCCGTCATGGAAAGCAGGGTGAGCAAAGGCAGGATTCCGTCATCCAGGGAGCCTGCGGCCACGAGAGCGGCGCCGCTCACGGCCACGGCCAGACCGCCGAAGCCGGTCGCCATCTCCACAACCACCTTTTGCAGGGTCATCTCCCTGAAAAAAGGCACCCGCACCTGCGCGTACTGGCCGGCCTGCGCCAGGAACTCACGCTCACGCTCCGCGCCCCGGTCGAAAGAGGCGATCTCGTGAAGCCCCTGCACGCTGTCCACGACGTGCGCGTTCAACTCGCCCAGCGCCTCCCTCGAACGGCTGCCCAGCCTGTCGATCCGGCCCCTCGTGAGGACGGGACTGACGGCCACGGCCAGGATGAAGGGCAGGATGGCAAGGGCCATAGGCCATCCGAATACGAATAGAGCAGCCAGAACGCCGCCCGGCACCAGCAGGGCCACGAACGCGGGCGCAACGGTGTGCGCGAAGAAGTACTCGATCGTCTCCACGTCCTGCGTGGCCATGCTCACCAGGTCTCCCGTGCGACGGCGCAGCAGGTAGGCCGGCGCCAAACGGTCGAGCTTGTTGAACAGGTCTATGCGCATCTCCGACAGCAGCCGGAAGGCCATGTCGTGGGAGACCCAAGACTCCGCCCACGTCATGACGGCGCTGAGCGGGGCCAGCACGAACAGAATCACCAACAGACCGCCGAACGGCTCGCCCGAACGGACGTTGGCCACAACCAGGCCGCTGACTACCCCGACGCCGATTAGTGTGACGAACCGGGCGACACCCAATATGAACGATAGCGTTAGCTTCACTCGCCACGGGCTTATGAGGGCAAGCAGTGTCCGGAAGGTCGCAAGCCAGCCCATCCCCTCCGCCTTGAGAATCGCATCGGTCGGGCGCCACTGGCCCTCGTGCGCCTCTACCTCTTCGCCCCGACGGTCACCCCCTGCGGCTGCAACGTCGCGCACGGCCGCCAGGTCGCTCTCCTCGTCGGCCTCGACCGCCTGCTGCGACATCAGCCGGGCGTAGGCCCCGCCGCCTGCCAGCAGGGAAGCGTGGCCGCCCGACTCGACGATCCGGCCCTCTTCAAGCACGAATATCCGGTCGGCCGATGCCACGCTGGAGAGACGGTGCGCGATTACCAGGCAAGTTCGCCCGCGCTTCAACTCTTCAAGCGCAGACTGGATGAGGTACTCGCTCTCGGCGTCGACCGCCGACAGCGCCTCGTCCAAGACGAGGATCGGAGCGTCCTTCAGCAGGGCGCGTGCTATCGCTATGCGCTGCCTCTGCCCGCCCGACAGTCGAACTCCCCGTTCGCCTATGACGGTGTCGTACCCGTCGGGAAGGCGCTCTATGAAGCCGTGTGCGTTTGCGGCGCGGGCCGCCTTTTCTATTTCATCCGCCGTCGCGCCCGGCTTGCCGAACAGGAGGTTGTCCATGACCGTGCCGTGGAACAGGTAGGTGTCCTGTGACACGACGGCCACGCCGGAGCGGAGCTGGGCCAGAGGCATTTCCCGCACGTCGTTTCCGCCAAGCAGGACTGTGCCATGGGCGGGATCGTAGAAGCGCATCAGCATTCGCACTATGGAGGTCTTGCCCGCGCCGCTGGAGCCGACGATGCCGACGGTCTCGCCGGCTTCCACCGAGAAAGAAACGTCTTCCAGCGCCCTGCCCCGTCCGCCGGGATAGGTGAACGACACGCCGTCGAACGTCACCGCCGGCGCACCCGCCTGAGGCTCAACGCGCCGCCGACCACCGTCCGGTGACCGCTCTCTGACCGGAGGAACCGCATCCAGCAAGTCGAAAATACCGGTGATGGCCGACAGTCCCATGAGACCCTGGTGGAACAGCTGGCCGAGGTCCCGCAGGGGCCGGAACAGCTCTATTCCCAGCATCAGGATGATGAGCAGGGCCTCCAGGCTCATGTCGCCGGATTGGACCCTTACGGCTCCGAGCGCCAGCATACTCGCCGCGCCGAGTGCGATGCCGGCAATCGTCAAACCCTGCGACCCGGCGTTGGTGGCGAGCACCCACATGGTCGACCTGAATACCTCGTGCGCACGGTCCGCAAGCATCTTGGCGCGCGCCCCGCTTTGTCCGAACGACTTCAGCGTGAACAGCCCCTGCACCGAGTCGAGGAACTCCGCGGCGAACGCGCCGTAGGCCGCGCGTCGCCTGCGGCTCGACCTGGCGTTCCACCTGTGAAATACGGCGGGGGCAGCCAGCGTGAAGAGCGCGAGGCCAAGCGCCAGCCCGGCGGCGGGCAGGTCGAGGAACGCCATGAATATGAATATCCCGATCGGCGTTAGGGCCGCCGTGAAGAGCTGCGGCAGGTACTGGCCGAAGAAGGTCTCCAACTGCTCCACGCCGTCGACCACCGAGAGAAGCGCGTCCCCGGTGCGCCGCTCGGTGAAGTGCGCCGGGCCCAGCTCGATGATCTTGCGGTTCAGCAAACCCCTTAGCCGCAGCTGGATGATGGCCGCCGTCCGGTGCGACACCATCTCCTTGTGGTATTGCAGCGCGGCCCGAAGCGCGACCGTGCCTGCCGCGGCGATGATCCATGGAACCAGGTCGTCCAGGCCGGTTCCCTGGAGCACGCGCGCCAGCAGAATTCCCAATACCGTCAGGCGCGCGATTCCTGCCGCCGCGGTCGCCAGACCGACCAGAACGGTGTACGCAACGCGCAGCCGCGCACCCTCCGTGAAAGCCCAAAGACGAAGGTTGAAGTACATGTGGGTAGAGTAAACGACGCGTGCCGCAGCTACTAACTCTCAGTAGTGGTCCGCGTCAGCCTCTGAGACAATCGAAAGGAGCCCAACTTCTACGGCACGTCCATCGTCCGCAGGCGGTAGACGGTCAGCGTCACGAAGAGTGTGAACACGACGGCTGCCCCGATGACGGCGGCGGGCGTCTCGATGAGGCCCCTGCCGGGATCGGACAGCAGGTTCCCGTCGATGGCGTGCACAACGCTGAGGACGTACTGCTGGATGGAGAGGTACTTGACCCCGTTTGCGATGTTGGCAAGCGTGCCCTCCCAGAACAGCACGTAGGCCAGCCCGTACCACAGCGCCCTGGTGTTCATGAGTCCCGCCCAGGTGAAGACCGCGGAGTACGTTGCGGCCCCCAGCAGCATCCCGGCTGCAACGGCCGCCAGGGCCTTTCCTTCGTCCCCAGACAGGCTAATCGACACCGAGAGCGCGGCGCTTACGACCACCACCGGCGCGCTGACCGTAATCGCCGCCGCAACCTTCGGCGCCACGATCTTCCAGCGCGGCACCGGGTTGAGCGTCAGGTTGCTCAGGGTGTTGTCTTCCAGTTCGTTCCCAAATGCGGCCGTGGCCGCGCCAAGCGTGATGAACGGCATGATGGCGAAGGTCATCATCGCGAGCAGGGTGTCGTCCACGAACGACCGGCCGCCGGAGCCGCCGAATAAGGCGCTTACAACCGGCAACGCGCCGAGCGCCAGGATGATCAGCAGCCGCCATTTTCCGGCCAACTGGCGAAGCGACAAGACGTAGAGAGCAGTCAATTCAACGTTCCACCAGGTAGCCGAAGACGCTCTCCAGGGAGTCGTCCAAAGGCTCGTAAAGCGTGACTCGAACCGACAGATCCTGCGCCACGCGTGCGAACGACCTTTGCAGCACGCCCACGTTGCGGGAGAGGACTACGAGCGCGCCGTTGGGGTCTATGGCCACGGAATCTATGGCGTCGAGTTGCACCAGTCCGGCCGCTAGCCTCCGGGGATTGTCGGAGACGATACGCACGTGGTACGGCCTCTCGTCGAGCGACGCCCTAATGGCCCGGTAGTCGCCTGAGGCGGCCAGCTTGCCGCTGACTATCAAGAGGACGTTGTCTGCGAGCTGTTCGATCTCTTCGAGGATGTGGGACGAGACCAGGATGGTCCGTCCCTCGTCGGCCAGGCGCTTCAACACCCGCTGGAACTCGACGCGCTGCCGCGGGTCCGCGCCGCTCAGGGGCTCGTCCAGCAGGAGAGCATCGGGCTCATGGACTATCGTGGCCGCCAGCCTTATGCGCTGACGCATGCCGCGTGAGTAGCCGCCTATCTTGCGATGCTGCGCGTCCGACAAGTTCACGGTATCTATGGCATGATCCGCCGACGCGCCCGGGTCTTCGACCTCGCGCATCTTGGCCGCAAACTCCACGAACTGGCGTCCGGTGATCGACCCGTAGACGGAATCGTGCTCCCGCATGACGCCCAACCGGCGGTAGAGCGACGGGTCGCTCCTGGTGTCGCCGCCAAAGACGGTGATCCGCCCTTCCGACGGCTTCGCAAGGCCGCACATCATGCGTAGAAGCGTGGTCTTCCCCGCACCGTTGGGCCCAAGCAAGCCGGTGATGCCCGGGCCGACGTCGAAGGTTATGTCGTTGACCGCCACGACGTTGCCGAACCACTTGGACACGCCATCGAGCGTGATAACGGATCCAGCGCCGCCGGCCATTTTGGACGCTCCGTCCGGGCCGGTGACTGGAACGAGACTGCCGGTCATCCGGAAATCCTCCGGTATCTCCACCACAGTACGAGCCCGGGCAAGGCTACCCAGATCGTGTACCAGGCTACTAGGAGCGCGTTGGGGTGCTGCCTCGCCGCTTCCTGCGCCGGCCAGCCGCCGGCAGTCGCCTCCGAGAGAATCGTGGTGTTGGAGAAGATGATGCCGTCCATGAACATGGGTATGTCCCTGAGACTGAACAGCGCAATCCACTTGCGGGTGTCTATGCCTATGCTGGTATCGGAAGTGAAGCCGTTGATTGTGAAAAGGCTTACGACAAAGAGCCCGGCTAGGAAGATGGCGGCGTACGCGCTCCTGGTGGTGAATGCGGCGACCGCCAGGCCGAGGGTGGTCACGTAAAGCGCTATGGCGAATCCGGCCCCAAGGAACTTCGGAACGTCCAGCCAGTTGTCGCGGAGATAACCGGCGGGGTCGGGGTCGCCAAAGACCAGCCCGGCCAGCAGGATGAACTGGGGAAGCCACGCCACGGCGAGCATCACGGAGAAGAAGGCCATCCATCGTGCGGCCAGATAGTCGAGGCGGGTCAGCGGCCTAACCAGGTACAGGTTGATGACCCCGTTGCGGCGGTCCGGGCACAGCAGCTCAGGGCCCACAATCGCGGCGAAAAGGAAGAGGATGATCGAAGCGGTCTGGTAGTAGTCGGAGTGTGAGAGCAGGTCTCGGCTGATCGTTCCGTCGGGCAAGACCCTGTCGATCGTTATGACGATTATGGCCATTATGAGAGCGGCCATTGCGGCGGCGAAGATTGCGAACCAGGGCATCACCTTTGAACGCCATCCGCGTCCGATTCCCAGCGCCGTCTTTACGCCGTCCTTGAAGATGGCGGCCCGAGCCTTCTCGCGCCCGCCGCGAGGCCCCTCGTAGCGCTGGTACCCAATGTCGAATACCCGGCCTTCAGCGTGTGTGCTCATCGGTCGCTAAGCGGCCTGGTTCCGTGTGGCCTCGGGCTCGCCGGCCGGGACCGGCGCGGCGTTACTGCCATTCACGTCGTCCGTCTCGAAAACCTCTATGAGGCTGTGGCGGCGAGGGCCCATGCGGCGCAGCGAGGCTCCCGATTCCGCAAGCGCATCGCGGATGCGGTCGTATAGGTCATCGGCGACGTCCTCTATAACGACCGACGACCCCTCGGTCCGGCTGGAGACGTTCTTGGCGGACAACGCAGCCGCAAACTCCTCCCGCCTTTCGTCGACGTCGACGTACACGGTCTCGCTCTCCGAGGTGAATGAGGAGACGCGGCCCTCTTCCACCACGCGCCCCTCGCGCAGAACGATGATCCGGTCCGCCGTGCGCTCCACGTCGTTCATCAGGTGCGTGGACAGCACGATGCTGATGCCGAACTCGTTGTAGGTCTTGCGTACGAGGTCGAGCATCTCCTCGCGTCCGCCGGGGTCGAGGCCGGCGGTGGGTTCGTCAAGTAGGATCAGCGCGGGATCGTGCACCAGGCACTGCGCCAGCTTGACGCGCTGCTTCATGCCGGTGGAGTAGTCGCCTATCGGCCGGTAGCGCTCTTCAAACAGGCCGACGTGCCGCAGCGTGTCCGCCGCGCGTGAACGCGCCTGCTTTGGCGGCAGGCCGCTCGCCTCCGCCATGTGGGTCAGGAACTCGGCGGCTATCACGTTCGACGGCAGGCAGTCGTGCTCAGGCATGTAGCCGAGCCGGGAGCGCATGTCGATCTCGAGGCTCGCGTCCCTGCCGAACACCTCGGCGCGTCCGCCGGTCGGCGTGACCAATCCCAGGAATATCTTGATCGCCGTGCTCTTGCCCGCGCCGTTTTCTCCCAATAGGCCGGTGATTCCGGCGGTCACGGAGAAGTCGGCGGAGTCGAGCGCGACCACGGAGCCGTAATGCTTCGTCAGGGAACGCGCGGCGAGAAGGGAATCGAGGGTGTCCACGGGCTGATTCTAACCCAAGCGGCCCGGCAGCGAGCTTCAGTCCAGCCTGTAGAAGCGCGATGCGTTTCCACCAAAGACCGCAGCGGTCTCCTCGTCACTCAAAGACGATAGCGTCTCTCTTGCCGCGCCGATCACCTGCTGGTACGAGCCGGCCAGCAGGGCCACCGGCCAGTCAGAGCCGTACATGATGCGGTCGTAGCCGAACATGCCGAGAACGTGCGCCACGTAGGGCGCCAGGTCGCCGACGGTCCAGTTCGCGTGGTCGGCCTCGGTCACCATACCGGACACCTTGCAGTGCATTCCGGGGATGTTCGCCACGACGCGCATGTCGGTGAGCCATGGCTCGATGACGCGGTCCGCTATGAGCGGCTTGGCGATGTGGTCTATGACGCCCCTGAGGTCGGGTACCTGCTCCATGATGCGCGGCACGTACTTGAGGTGCTGCGGACGTACCAAGAAGTCGTAGGCCAGCCCTCTGGCGGCGATCTCCCTCAGCCCGGCGATGGGGCCGGGACGCGCCAGCCAGTCGTCGTCCGGCTCGTCGTGCCAGTTGTGCCGGATGCCCTTGAAGTATGGATTCTTCTGAAGCTCGTCGAGCGTGTGGCCCAGGTTCGGATCGGTCAGGTCTACCCACGCCACCACGCCGGCCACGAAATCGGCCTCCGCAGCAAGTTCAAGTATCCACCGGGCCTCCACCAGGGAGGTGTGCGCCTGGACGATGACGGTCTTATCGACGCCGGCCTGCGCCAGCTCAGGCCCCAGGTCGGCGGGCAGGTACGTCTGATTGAGAACCGCGCTGTCCGGCGGCATCCAAGGGTAATCGAGCTTCCCGATCTCCCAAAAATGGTGATGGCTGTCAACAACGGGTACGCGGTCAGTCATGGCGGATGGGGCTCCTTGAGGTGCGGGATGGGGATATGTGACAGGATACCCGGTTGCTGGGGGCTGTGCGGGAGATAGTGCAGGTTATCCTTCACTATCACCAAGTCAGTCCGACCTTTCCTTCCAATTCTTTCTAACATTCTCCATGTAACCGATCCGATCGGCAATCTTGGCTATTTCTCTGGGGTAGAAGGCCAATACTGCGTCACATAGTTCCAACATCCACGTCTTTCTGGGGTATCTGCTCAAAATGTTGATATGATTGGCGTCAGCTATTTGCATCTGACCTCATCCAAGCGCGCCTACCGTAAGACAATCCCACCCTAGGAATTCAATAGGAACCAGGTTGACCGTCTCAACGTTTACCTTATTCTGGCTGACGGTATACTTGACCATTAACACCAAAAAGTAATTTGTGTCGTCCTCGTATAGTCTGGTCAACCTACGTACGGAGGTGAGGTTTGGCATATTGAATGTCGTGTCCAGTCGGTGAGTCTTGACGTCAATCAAATAATATAAACCGTCTACGTCCCTGAACGCCAGATCAGCCATAGCCCTGCGAGCGAATGAAGAGGAGTATTCTGCACATATATTTCCCAACAGAGCTTGAAAATGCCGGGCAAGGATATCCTGAATGGCGTCGCCCGCAGCTCGTGTGCTGCCGGCGGTGCTAGCAGTCAAAAAGTCCGGCTGGGAATTGAGCAACCTTAGAATAGATTCTTCGATTGCTTTGTATTCTTCAGTGTAAAAGAGACGACTCTTGGTCATTGTGTTTTGTTACTCTACAGGTGTGAGTCCATGAGTTTCGGTTGCGAATTGAGCCCATTGGGGCGGTTCGATTTCTGATTTTGGAATGAATTTCTCTCCCAGAACACTTTGTCCGCATAGCCCTGTATCGATTGGTCGCCTTCTGCCATGTCCAAGCGTTTCAACGCGAGATTACAGAAAAAAGTGTCAATTTCAATACCTACGAATCTCCGGGCAAGCTTCTTAGCGACGACAAGGCTTGTGCCCGATCCTGCGAAAGGGTCTAAGACAAGATCGCCCTCATTTGAACTGGCAAGAAGTAGCTTCGCCATCAGCTTTTCCGGCTTCTGGGTTGGATGGTCGGTGTTTTCAGGCATTGACCAGAAGGGTACGGTCAAATCGGTCCAGATGTTGGATGGATGCGTGAGTCGGTAGTTGCCTTGGCTGCTGGCGGTCCAGTCCTTGGGGGATCCGTTCGGTTGCGTGTAGGGAGCCACGATCTTACGCTTCAGCTTTACGTCGTCCAAATTGAATGTATAGTCGTCAGACATCATAAGAGTGGAAGATGTACGCCAATCTCCGCAAATATAGACAGTAGCATTAGGCTTTAGAGTGTTTATCAATTTGCAGAACCATCCGCTGAACCAGTCGGCATAAGATGCACTCGAACGCTTGGTGAATGTGACTCTATTGAATGACTTGGTGAGGTTGTAAGGTGGATCAATTAACAAGAGATCCACGAAGGAAGTTGGCAATCGATCAAGAACTTGAAAGGTATCTTCATTGATAACTCTGTTTGCTATGTCATTGGATGTAACATTTCGGTCGATCCGCATAAGCCGAGATGAATAAAATGCTTCTTCAGCTTGCGTGAGCGAAATCGTCCTGTTTCTGGGCGCTCTTTGTTTAGCATTCACAACAGGTTGCCTCGATTTGACATGGTTTCCTTATGATACAGGCATTGTCGAACTGAGAATGGCTTCAAGATTTTGTGGCTTGTCTGCCCACCATTGGCAGTAAGTTTGATGCGGTCAGCATACCTGCCACGCCTACCCCGCTATACGCCCTATCTCCGGCCAGCCGCGCAGGGTGTCGTTGTGGGCGGCTCCGCCCCAGTTGGCGTCGCAGTACCACAGTTCGCCGTTCCTGATGGACAGGCCGTGCGGGTAGGGGTCGTTCTCGCCGAATGTGATGCGGTCTAGCTCCTTGCCGGTCTCGACGTGATACAGGGCTATCACCCGGTCCGTGGTGTGCGCGCACCAGATGCCTTCGCCGTCCCGCGCCAGGCCGTGCAGCCGCTCCAGTTCGACGGGGAAGCTGTGGATGACGCTGTAGTCCTTGCCGTCGACCAGAGTGATGGCCTTTGGGTTGAAGGCCGTGACCCAGATGTTGCCGTCGTCCCACTCTATCCCGTGAATTCCCCCGCCGTCGGGCGTCCTGAAGCGGTCTACCATTTCGCCGCTTTCTAGGTCGAGCTTGATCACCCAGCCGAGACCGGTGTCGGTTGCCCGGCGCGGGCGCGCCCCAGTGGTCCCGTTGGATGCCGTCCACAGGAAGCCTCCTCCCACGGTGATGCCTGATCCGTTCTCGGTTGGAGTGTGGATCGTTCGCACCAGCCCGCCGGAACTGTCCAAGACGTGAACGTCATCGAGCTCCTGGTCTATGACGAACAGCTCTGCGTCGGCCCACTGAAGGCCGTTCGGGTGCTTGCAGGGTGTGTCGAAGGTACTGACTGGTCTCATGTCTTCCTCTGGTTCCGTCCGGGCCGCGTCAGGCGGTTTTTGGTGAGCTTACCGTCGCAGCGCCGGGCCGGCGCGGCAGTCCTGCGCTCGAACATTTGCCCCAACACGCGACGCCTGCAGCTCGCTTATCCCCGTGACGTAGTAGAATATAGCGGAAGGCTAGCAGCCTTAACCGATTTGTTCTGTTCCCTTGATCTCTTTCATGATCACTAACCGCGGCCTATGAGGCCCGAATGGACGCTGCGCGCTCTGCCACCGTCACGCGCGGTCGGCGCGCCCGCGATCGGTATCGACGTACAACACTAAGTTACGGAGGCCTGAATGCCGTCCAAGACGACCACTGCCATACCTGACCGCTCCGACCGGCGCGTGATGGTCTTCATCGATGGCAGCAACCTTTACCACGTGCTCGAGCAGAACTGCTCTAGGCACGACGTGCAGTTCGACAAGTTTGCGATGAAACTGGCGAACGGCCGAGACCTTAGGCGCATCTACTACTACAACATCCGGCAGGAGAACGAGCGGCACGAGGCCCGGCCCGAACAGGAACGCTTTCTCCACTCCCTCTACGACACGCCATACGTCGAGGTGAGGTTGGGAATCGGCAAGCAGCGAGGCGAGCAGATGGTCGAAAAGGGCGTCGACGTGATGCTGGCGACCGACCTCGTGGTGCGCGCCTTCCAGGACCAGTACGACACGGCCATCATCGTGAGCGGCGACGGAGACTTCTACCCTGCCATCCAGGCGGTAAAGGACAGGGGCAAGCAGGTGGAGGTCGCGGCGTTTGCGACGAATATCTCCCCCGAGGCGGCGCGTGCGGCCGACCTGCACCTCAAGCTCACGAAGACGTTTTTCACCGGTCTTTGGATGACAAGAGCGCGTGCCCGGGCTGTTTCCCAGATGTCCCGCAAGCCGGAAGTGAAAGACGAGGCGTCTTCCCCGAATGGCGAGGACAAGCCCACTAGGACTCCCCGTTCCAGGGCTTCGACCGCCAGGCAACGCTCCACTTCCGCGGCATCTTCCGAGGAAAGGGCGCCGGCGGCCAGGGCCGCACGTTCAGCCACCCACGGCAGAAAGACGACCGCGGCCAGCCGGAGAACGGCGGCAAACAACAAGGCCGAGAAGTCCGCCGCCGTGGAGAAAACCGCTGCGAAAAGGAGTTCGAGAGCGAAGTCGGAGCCCGAGTCTCCCGAACCTGCAACAGTCAATGGCGGTGCGCAGAGAATCAGGCGCACGCCTTCCCGCAGGCGGGTAGGGGGCACGGCTGCGCAGTCGTCGAATGGCCGCTCCAGAGCCGGGGCGGCTGTGAAAGACCACTCGAGCGAGACCGCCGAACAGGCATCTGATGGCGCGAAAGGCGTTCAGGGCGTTCCCGCGGGCAGAAGGTCAAGCTGGCTGCGGCGGCTGGGACTGCTCGCCGGAGAGAAGTAACCGGCGCCTGTCTGGGGCCTGCCGCCTTCATCAACGTGGAAGGCGGCAGAACTGTAGTGGGGCGCGGGGCCGCTAGAGGCCTACCCTACCAGTCCGACTCGATCTCGTCCGCGTCGCTCTTTGTGATGCGCCGCTGCATCTCGCCATCCCTATACATTGTGTATAGGTCAAAGTTGCCGTAGTTGTTGGATGAGAAGAGGATCTGCTTGCCGTCCCTGGACCAATGCGGGTGGTCGTCCGCCACCCTGTTGAAGGTGAGCCTGACCGGCGCGTCCTCTCCGTTGGCATCCACGGTGTAGATCTCCCGGTTTCCGTCCTTGTCGGAGACGAACACCAGCCTCCGGCCATCCGGCGACCATTCGAAGTTCGTGTCATTGCCGGTTGTGTGGTGCAGCGCCCTCTGGTCGTGGCCGTCGGAGTCCGTCACGTAGATGTTCAGGACGTTCTCCCCAGGGCGGTTGAAGGCGATGAGGTCTCCCTTAGTGGACCAAGACGCGTTGGTGTCCTGACCTGTGGTTATCTGAATCTCCTGCACGCCGCGCGGGTTTCTCTTGTAAAGGCCCGTGCGGCCCTCCTCCAGCACTGAATAGACGATCCACTCACCGTCCGGAGACCAGCCTCCAAGCTGGGTGCGCTCGTCCTCCGAGGTCATGGGCTCGACTTCGCCGGTCGCCAGGTCGCCTACGAATATCCTTCCGCCGTCTTTGTCACCGACCAGCAGCGCGATACGCGTAGATTCCGGGTCCCACCGGAAGTCTACGACCGGCTCGGCCTCGGGGAAGGGAACCCCTTCGCCGCCACCCTCTTCAGTCATGACCCATAGCCTAGACGAGCCGGTGCGGTCGGATATGAAAGCGATGTTCTTCCTGTCCGGGGACCAGACCGGGGCCGAATCTCTTCCGGCCGTAGTTGAGGTGAGTCTGGTTTCTTCCTCGGTTGAGGTATCTATCATGTAGATGCCGGGGATGCCCTCATCGCTGGATGAGAATACCGTCTTACCGCCCCCTCCGTCTCCTCCGCACCCGGTCGACAGCACAGTGGCCAGGATGATGCAAGAGACAGCCATCACCCACTTGAAGTACTCAAGGGGGGAGCGGTCTTCCGGCCGTTCGTGGTCCTTGTAAGTCATCATGCTGGGTCGGCCTGGCTACGCTGAGGCCCGCGCCGCCCGCCGTGTTTCTTACCGCGGGACGCGGCCGGCAAGTAAGACCCGGCTACGGGGCCCTGTACGAGTGAGACTAGCAATCAGGACGCTCTTGGCGCTTAGAAGGTTAGATGCGGAATTGGGCCGGTTTACCTGTTTCAGGGCCAGCTTGCACGTGGATTGAACTGCGGCTTGTGTTGCCGAGCCGTCCCACTCGCCCGAAATTAAATTGACCGGAGCCGCCTTTAGTCCTTAACATATGAGTGTAAGGTGGCGAGTATGAAGACAGACTACGCAATCATTTCCACGGGCGGTAAGCAGTACCGCGTGCGGGAAGGCGACACAATCGAGGTCGAGAAGCTGGCCGGCGAGGCCGGCGAGTTTGTCGACTTCAACGACGTGCTGCTGGCCTCGGTGGACGGCCAGGTCTCGATAGGCAAGCCCTCACTCGAGGGCGCCAAGGTCGTGGGCGAGATCGCGGAACAGAAGAAGGGCCCCAAGATCACCGTCTTCAAGTACAAGCCGAAGACGCGTAGAAGGGTCAAGAAGGGCCACCGGCAGCAGTTGACTTCGGTCAGGATCACCAACATCGCCGTCGGCTAGACCGGCGGTCGCGCATCGAGCGGGGTAACAGCAATGGCTCATAAGAAGGGAAGCGGCACGTCGAGGAATGGGCGGGATACCGCAGGGCGCCGCCTTGGAGTCAAGGCCTTTGCCGGCGAAATGGTCCCCGCCGGAGCGATCATCATTCGCCAGAGGGGCACGCGGTTCCACCCGGGCCGGAACGTGGGCATGGGCAGGGACTACACTATCTATTCCAAGGTCGATGGCACGGTGCGATTCGACCACGCCTCGATGGACCGCCGCCGGGTTAACGTTGACCCGCTGGGCGTGTGACGTGACGCATACCCCCGCCACCGGCTGCGCCCCTCGTCCAGTTAGTGGCGCGCCCTCCGGAGACTAGGAAAAGCATGAAGACCGACATACACCCCGCGTATCACCAGGCCGCAGTGGCGACGTGCAGTTGCGGCAATACTTTCGGCGTGGGTTCCACTAGTGAATCCCTGCGCGTGGAGCTGTGCAGCAAGTGCCACCCTTTCTTCACCGGAGAACAGAAGATCGTCGACACCGAGGGAAGAGTCGAGCGGCTGATGCGCCGCTACAACCTCGGCGCAAAGACCGACGCCAACTGAGCAGCCGCGGCTCTCACCTGAATGCCTGGATGTGCCGGAGCGTGCCCCGATGTTCTTTACTATGAGCGCGGCAGGGGCAGGTGAGAGACCTTCCGGTTAAGCAGGCCAGTTGTCTAAGAGATACCTTTGAGCGACAGACCGCTATACGGCGGACAAGCCGTTATCGAGGGCGTCATGATTCGCGGGCGTGCGCAGGCCGCGGTCACCGTTAGAAGAGCCTCTGGCGAGATAGTTCGCCACGCCATACCGGTGGGAGGGTGGTCCGGCAGCAGGTGGAGACGGCTGCCTTTGACCCGCGGCGTGCTCGTTTTGCTGGAGACCCTGATAGTTGGGATGAAGGCTCTGACCGTTTCGGCCAATGAGGCGGTTGTGGACACGCCTGGGCAGGACGGCGAAGAGGCGCCCCCGCTCTCGACCGCCTCGATTGTGGCAATGATCGCCCTGGCGCTGGTTATCGGCATTGGCATCTTCTTCATCATTCCCCTGTTCGTTTCAGAGGGAGCGGAGGCATGGACCGGTTCGGCCGTGCTCGCGAACATCGTCGAGGGTCTACTGAGGCTGGGTCTGTTCCTGGGCTATATCTGGCTGATTGGGCAGATGAGCGATATCAGGCGCCTGTTCGGCTACCACGGCGCGGAGCACATGGTTGTATCGGCCCATGAAGCAGGTATGCCGTTGGAGGTAGCCGCGGTACGCAAATTCCCGACGGCGCACCCGCGCTGCGGCACGGCGTTCCTTCTGACGGTCGTACTCGTCTCGATGATTCTCTTCATGTTCATTCCAAGGGAGCCGTTCTGGCTGCTGTTCGCCTCACGGCTCTTACTGATCCCGCCGATCGCTGCCATAAGCTACGAGCTGATCAGGTTCGCCGGGACACATTCCGGGCACGCCGTGGTGCGCGCCCTCAGCTCGCCGAACCTGCTGCTGCAAAAGATGACGACGCGCCAGCCCGATGACGGCATGATCGAGGTGGCGATCGACGCAATGAACTATGTCCAAGAACTGGACGGGACCGCCTCGCCGGAGCGCTCCTAGGCAGAATGAGCCGCCAACTCGTGCCCACGCAAGAACCGTCTGTTGATCGCCCTGCCAAAACCCACACGGTGATGGGCCAACGCCGGTGATGGTGTGACTTGACGCGCGGAAAACGAAAGAGTACGATATACGTAACGCGTAACCATGATCCAGAGCTTTGGT
The DNA here is from genome assembly GCA_963663555.2 of Dehalococcoidia bacterium. GTDB lineage: Bacteria > Chloroflexota > Dehalococcoidia > Lucifugimonadales > Lucifugimonadaceae. Next base: position 72,550 of record CAXXNJ010000003.1, on the reverse strand, counting down.
GACAGAAAGACTGAGCGGTTCTACCGTGGCCGCACGCCTAAGGAGTTCAGGGGATTCCAGAAGCAGGCGACACGGCGTATGACGCTCCTTGAGAACGCAGAGACGCTGGGAGACTTGGCGGCTCTGCCAAGCAATCGCCTGGAAAGGCTCTCTGGAAACAGGGCTGGTCAGCACAGCATACGGATCAACCGCCAATGGCGCATCTGCTTTATGTGGATGGACAACGGGCCGCACGAAGTGCAGATCGTTGACTACCACTGAGGAGGCCGGTATGAACATGAACTTGGAAAACGGCATGCAGCCCGTACACCCCGGAGAGATCCTGGCCGATGAGCTGGAGGAGCTCGGCATGTCCGCCAACGCGCTGGCCGGGGCCCTGGGCGTTCCCACCAACCGGATCACCACGATCCTAAACGGGCAGCGCGGCGTTAGCGCCGACACCGCAATGCGCCTGTCCCGCTACTTCGGTACCACGCCGCAGCTGTGGCTGAACCTCCAGAAGACCTACGAACTGCGAGTGGCGCAGATCAGCGCCGGTGACGCCATCGAGAAACGCGTGAAGCCGAGAGAGGGGATATTCAGCGGCTTCTACCCGGCTAAGCCGGCCGGACCGGCCATGGCGGTCGCAGAGAGCCGGGCCCCTTTTGGGGAAAGTTCCGGGAGGCGGAACGAAGACTCCTGAAGCCCGCTAGGTACTGGTGTGGCGGGCTGCGGCGCCCCAGCTGCGCTACACCTCGCCGGTGTACAACGAGGCCCAGTATGGGAAGAAGCCGGACAACTGCGCCGTTCGCCTTGACGCGATGTTTTCAATCCTAGTCTTGTAGTAAGGCGTTCTATCCTGGTCGAGGATAGCGCGCGCTGCACGGGACGTTAGAGCCGCGCCTAGACCGTTGCCTCTGTGATCTGAGCGCACGTCTATTCCTATCTGCCATAGAGTGTCCGAGTCGGCGCTGGCTGCAACTACGCCGGCCGTTTCACCCCGGCGCGTCGCTACCGCTGCGACAACGTGGTGACGGCCATCTGCAAGCGCACTCAGCGACGTGGCATTGGGCCAGTCCGCCCGGTTCAGGGGCTCCAGCAACTCCGCGCCGCCGAGCTTGACGGAGTATCCGGCCGGTTCGCTCCTTGCTACCCAGTCCTTGCTCGTTGTCACGTGGTAGGCATAAGGCCCAATCAAACGCAACGACTTGCGCGACACCAGCCTGGATATCTCGCTTACAACCCGCGGGCTGAACGCCTCTATGAGCTGCACGTCCCGGTACAGATCCGCTATCCGTTGCATCCAATTCGGTGTTGCAGAGACGATTATCCCTTTGCCCATGGTCGTGACTGTCACCTCATCCCTAAGCGCGGGGAAGCGCCTTCGCAACGGGTTGGCGCCCCGGTCGGGAGCCAACTCAGAGAGATGGATGCCTTCCGTGAGAAGGTCCGAGGGATCACAACAGCTCTCGGCTGAGAGCGCTGCGGTCACCGCGTCGAAAACGTCCAACCTCGTTACTGGCATCGCTGCATCATCCATCCGGCCGTTTCGCGTGAAGTGTGGGTATTCAGGGGGAGGGCTTGCCGCGCCGCTGTAGCAGCTCGCCCCAGACCTGGTCGGGTGGAGTCCCCGTAGAGATGAGCAGGACCAGCGCGTGGTACAGCAGGTCGGCAACCTCGGACGCCGTTCTTTCAGGGGTCTCTGTCAGGGCCGCGGCCATCACCTCGCCGGCCTCCTCGACCACCTTCTGCGCTATGCGCGAAGCGCCTTCTTCCAGGAGCCGGGTGGTATACGAGCCCGTAGGCCGTTCACGATTCCGCTGCTCGATCACGTCCAGCAGCTCAGCGATGACGTGGGGCCCCAGCGTCCGCTCTGAACCCTTCAGATCCTCTGCACCGGCCAAGTGCACGTCAAAACAGGAGGTCTCTCCGGTGTGACACGCCGGGCCGGTGGGATTCACCCTGACAAGCACGGCGTCGGCGTCGCAGTCAGCCGTCACTTCCTTCACTTTCAGGAAATTGCCGGATGTCTCTCCCTTGTGCCAAAGCTCTCCCCGGCTGCGGGAGTAGAACCAGACGTCAGGCCCTTCCAGTGTTCGGCGTAGAGCCTCGTCGTTCATGTAGGCCAGGGTCAGGACTTCGCCTGTCGACGCGTCCTGTACAACCGCCGGGACCAGCCCTTGGTCATTGAACTTGACCATCTTCAGTGCACCGGAGCGGCGGATGCCGTCTTTGCTTTAGACGAGGCGAGCAGTGGAACCAGGTCGCGGAGGTCACTGATTTCGGCGTCGGGAGCCGATTCAACCTCCATGCGGGAGCCGTCGCGGTTTATCCATATCGACACCATGCCTGCCAGGTTGGAGCCGAGCACGTCGTCGAAGAGGTGGTCGCCAACGTACCAGGTGCGGGGCGGCTCGACGTTCAACAGCCCGGCGACGTGGGCGAAGGCGCCTGTAAGGGGCTTGTAGACACCCGCCGATTCGCTGCTTGCCACGGCTGCCCATTCGACCTTGAGCGACGCGAGCAAGGGAAGCAGGAAGGCGTCATCGGCATTGGAGAATATGCCCATCCTGCACCGGCCCTGCAGCGACTCCAGGGCGTCGAGCGTATCCGGGAATAGTGGACGGGCGCCCATGTGCTCCACGGCCCTGCGCGCAGCAGCGACAGCGTCCCCGTTCAAGCCGGCCGCCTCGAACGTCGACGCGAAGCACTGCGTCCACGCCGTTTCGTAGGAGATGAAGGGCGGCGACGTGCCCTGATCGCGCATGTTCACTCGTCTTTTCCTGAATTCCACCTCGCGACGCTTCCAGTCCCGGTACAGCTCGGCCCCCGGGATTGGCAGCCTTTGCTCCGCCGCGATCTCGTGGAACAGCTCCTTCCAATAGGACTGCGAGTTGTCGAAAAGCGTGTCGTAGCAGTCGAACACGATTGCCTGCGGGGCCGGCAACTGGACAGACGCGGCCTTGCCGTCGTTCCTCATCAGCTCGCAAGCCTCATCGGCAGGCCATGTTCCGCCAAAAACGACTTGACGTTGCCAATGCGAAGTTCGCCAAAGTGGAAGATGCTGGCGGCCAGCACGGCGTCGGCCATGCCCTGTGTGAGGGCGGCGTGCATGTGGGCCGCATTGCCGGCGCCGCCGCTCGCTATCAGCGGGACGTTCACCGCGCGCGACAGGGCCGACAGAAGTTCCAGGTCGTAGCCGGTCTTCTGACCGTCCTCGTCCATGCTGGTTACCAGCAACTCCCCGGCGCCAAGCTCCACTGCTATGCGGCCCCACTTGACGGGATCCACGGGCGTGGGAAATCTCCCCCCGTGCGTGTACACCTGCCACGGCGCCTCGGCGAATTCGACCTCATCGGCGCCGTCCAGCTGGCGAATAGGGCGCTCGACGCGCTTGGCGTCGATGGCCAACACGACGCACTGAGAACCAAACTCCTTGGCGCAGCGTTCGATAAGCGACGGGTCCTTCACCGCTGCGGTGTTCACTCCGACCTTGTCGGCGCCGGCCTCCAGCATCCGCCGCATGTCCTCGACGCTTCGTATGCCCCCGCCGACGGTGAGCGGTATGAACACCTGCGAGGAGACGCGCTCTACCACATCGACCATGGTGTCGCGCCCGTCGGAGCTGGCGGTGATGTCGAGGAATACCAGTTCGTCGGCGCCCTCCCGGTCGTAGAACGCGGCCAACTCCCCGGGGTCTCCGGCGTCACGCAGGTTGACGAAACTCACTCCCTTCACCACACGGCCCCGGTCTACGTCGAGGCACGGTATGACGCGTTTGGTCAGCATCTGGTCGCCTAAGGTCTTTCGGCCCGCTCGATCTCGCGAATGGCGCGCCGCAGATCCAACTCGCCGGAGTAGATTGCAAGTCCGGTCACCGCGGCCTCCGCGCCCATGGCAGACAGCCTGGCCAGATCCTCGATGGCCGCTATGCCGCCCGCCACGATAACAGGGTAACGCACTGCCGCCAGCGCATCTGCGATTGAATCGAAGTTCGGGTGGGAAAGCGTGCCGTCCCTTTCCGTGTCGGTGTACATGAAGCGGCGAACGCCAGCGTCAGCCATGCCGGACATGAAGTCCAGAGCGCGCACGCCGGATGAATGAGTCCATCCGCGGGTGGCCACCACGCCCTTCCGGGCGTCAACGCCCACTATGACCCTATCCTGCCCGATCCGACAGATTGCACTGCGCACCTCTTCGGGGGACTCGATGGCGGCGGTTCCGAAGATGACGCGGTCCACGCCCAGCTCCGTAAGTTCCACAGCGGTGTCCGCGGAGCGCACCCCGCCGCCGACCTGTACCGGCGCCCTTGCTGAGCTCACGATGGCCTTCACCGCGCTTGCGTTGACCCTCCTGCCGTCGCGCGCCCCGTCCAGGTCGACCACGTGCAGACGGCCGGCCCCTGCCTCCACCCAGCGCGCGGCAACGGCCACCGGATCGTCGTCGAACACGGTCTCCCGTCCGTAGTCTCCCTGCCGTAGACGAACGCACTTGCCGCCTCTCAGGTCTATGGCGGGTATGACTTGCATCAATTCTCAGCCCCGATTGGCCCGGCCGGGTGACGTATGAGCGCCCGTTACGCCCGGCTAAGGCTTCTTGCGTTAGTTCCCGCGGCGGCCTTGCGCCCACCTGGCAGCCTGCGCGGCGAAGTTCGCATAGATGCGCAGCCCCGTCTCTCCGCTCTTCTCAGGGTGGAACTGCACGCCGACCGTCTGGCCGGAAACCACGGCCGCGCAGATCTCCACGCCGTAGTTCGCTGTAGCCGCGACGGCGTTCCCGTCATCCGGCGCGCAGTTGTAGGAGTGGACAAAGTAGAAGTGAGAGCCGTTCTCTACGCCCTTGAATAAAGGGTGACGCGATTCTTCGGCGCCCGTGAATGTGACGGCATTCCAGCCCATGTGTGGGATCTTCAGCGGCTCACCGGCAGGCCCCTTCATACCGTCCGGCAGCCGTATGACGCTGCCAGGGACGAGGCCCAGACCGCCCAGCTCGCCCTCTTCGGAACGCTCCAGCAGTATTTGCATTCCCAGGCACACGCATAGAAGCGGCCGTCCCGACCTTGCGAAGCGCTTGACGGCGCCGGTAAGGCCCTGTTCGTCCAGGGCTCGCATCGCCGCGTCGAAGGCTCCCACGCCGGGCAGCGCCGCGGCGTCGAACTCCGGCAACTCCGCGGGATCGGATATCACCTGTGGCGAAGCCCCGACCTTGGCCAGAGCCTTCACAACGCTGTGTATGTTGGCGGCGCGCGTGTTCACCACCGCAATGCGGGGAGCCGTCATGGCGCGCCCTTGCCGAGGCGCTTGAAGGTCTCCCCAACGGCGCCGTGACGCGTGTATATTGACTTTGCCGTAATCAAGGTGAACTCTGTCCTCCATTGTATTGCCGAATGTCCTCGTTGAACCGCGCAAATGGATTCTTGACTTTGGAGGTCAGGAATATGGTAATCTGAGAACATCAGAGCAAGCCGGGCGCATCCGCCCTGGGGCAACGGGATAGGCCCACAGCATGACCACTATCGCGCCGCAGCCGGCGATTCCGCTAAACACCATCCACGTCACGCCAAAGGCCGCCGACAAGGTGCGCCAGTTCGCGACCAGGGACAGAAGGGAACACTTCGGCCTAAAGGTGGCCGTGCAGGGCGGCGGATGTTCAGGCCTCAAGTACGTGCTCGAACTGGTGGACGGGCCGGACGACACCGACAAAGTGATCGCACAGAGCGGCATCGAGGTGTACGTCCCAAAGCGTGCCTTCATATTCCTGGCAGGCACCGTGCTGGACTTCACGGACGGTCTTAACGGGCGGGGTTTCGAATTCAGAAACCCAAACGCCAAGCGCACGTGCGGCTGTGGCGACTCCTTCGCAGTGTGACCGCCGACATACCGACGCCGACGGCCTGAACACGGTCCCTCTTGACGACCACCTAGGCGCCGCGTCCGGGGGCTATCGCGCCTTGCGGGAAGGCGCCGCAGTCGTCGATCTAACCGGAACCACCCGCGTCGAGCACAAAGGCGCCGACGCGCTCGACCTCCTCAACCGCCTGACCACCAACGACCTCGGCCCCCTGACGCCAGGTCGCTTTGCCGCCACGGTCCTGACGTCCGAAATAGGCCGCGTCATAGACCTCCTCCTGGTGTTGCACCTGGAGCATGGCCGGCTGCTCCTCGTTTCCGACGCCCCGGCGTCCGCCCCCCTTATCTCGGCAATCGAGAAGTACACGATCATCGAGGACGCGGAACTGGAGGACGTTTCGGATGCCACGACGCGTATCGCAGTTCGCGGTCCGGAGGCGGCAGGCGTCGTGCAGCGCATGACCGGCCTGGATGCGATGAGGATCGAGCCGGGCGCCATAGTCCCCGTATCCGCACTGGGGGCAACCGCTCCGCCGGTACGCGTCCTTGCATCCATCCACGGCGGCTATGAATTCCTGGCGCCGCGGGAACGACGGCGCCGCGTGTGGGACGCGGCTATAGCCGTCGGCGCCACGCCGGCCGGGCCGGAGGCATGGCGAGCCGTCCGCATCGAGTCCGGCATTCCCGCACCCGGCGCCGAACTTACCGACCGCGTCAATCCATTGGAAGCCGGCCTGTTGGACCTGATCAGCTTCACAAAGGGCTGCTACGTCGGTCAGGAAGTGATAGCGAGGCTCGACACCTACGACAAGGTGCAACGCCGCCTGGTTGGTCTCAAAGTGCCCGCATCGGCGAAGCAAGATGACCCGCTCACATCAGGTGGACGCACCATCGGATGGATAACCTCCGTCGCCGCCCCCAACAACGACGGCCAAGCCAACGACGGCCAAGCCAACGCCCGCCAAGCCAACGACGGCCGCGCCAACGCCCTCGGCTACGTCCGCAACGCCCACGCCCAGCCCGGCACGACCCTAGACTCCGAGTCCGGCCAAGCCCTAGTGGCCCACCTCCCATAGGAACGATCCCTCGTGGCCGCCCTCCCCATCCGTAGGGGCGATCCCTCGTGGCCGCCTACCCGTAGGGGCGATCCCTAGTGGCCCACCTCCCATAGGAACGATCCCTCGTGGCCGCCCTCCCCATCCGTAGGGGCGATCCCTCGTGGCCGCCTACCCGTAGGGGCGATCCCTCGTGGCCGCCTACCCGTAGGGGCGATCCCTCGTGGCCGCCCTCCCCATCCGTAGGGGCGATCCCTCGTGGCCGCCCTCCGTAGGGGCGATCCCTCGTGGCCGCCCTCCCCATCCGTAGGGGCGATCCCTTGTGGCCGCCCTCCCCGTCGTAGGGGCGATCCCTCGTGGCCGCCCTCCCATAGGAACGATCCCTTGTGGCCGCCCTCCCCATCCGTAGGGGCACTCCCTCGTGGCCGCCCTCCCATAGGAACGATCCCTCGTGGCCGCCCTCCCCATCCGTAGGGGCGATCCCTCGTGGCCGCCCTCCCCGTCGTAGGGGCGCTCCCTCGTGGCCGCCCTCCCCGTCGTAGGGGCGCTCCCTCGTGGCCGCCCTCCCCATCCGTAGGAACGCTCCCTCGTGGCCGCCCTCCCCATCCGTAGGGGCGATCCCTCGTGGCCGCCCTCCCCATCCGTAGGGGCGACCCCTTGTGGCCGCTCTCCCCATCCGTAGGAACGCTCCCTCGTGGCCGCCCTCCCGTAGGGAATCGTCGCCCACCAACACGCGCAACGCCACGAACGACGCCGCACGCCAACGCGCCCCGCAGGGGTACCTCTTGCCCCGTCTTCGGGGGAAGATTGAGATGGGGGTCTTCACGCGCGTCGTTCCTCGATGTTTGTAGTTAGCGTCGCGCGTTGTGGTAGGCGACGGGGGAAGGAACAAGACCACCCGCCACTAACCGCCTCCCCCTCATCCTCTAAACCCTCTAACACGGCAAACCCATATCCCTACGACGTGCGCCCTCACCTATGCAACAGCGTCTCCCCGCCGTCTACCAGGAGGACGTGGCCGCGCACCATTTCGGCGTCTTCGCTGCACAGGAAGGCCACGGCCTTGGCCACGTCTTCCGGCGTGACCGGTCTGCCGGCAGGCGTGGGCCGGACGGCCAAGTCGCGCACGCCCAGCTCGTCGGGGAAGGCGTCGATGGCGCCGGTCATGACGAACCCGGCGGAGACTGTGTTGACGGCGATGCCGCGCGGTGAGAGCTCCGCGGCCAAGTATCTCGTCAAAGACTCCAAGGCCGCCTTGGAGACGCCGACGGCGAAGTAGCTGGGAAGGACCTTGGTGGCGCCGGGGCTGGAAATGTTCACTATCCGCCCGCCGGCCGGCATCAGCTTGGCCGCCTCGACCGAGCAGAGCCACGGAGCGCGGGCGTTGATGTCGAGCGTCCAGTCCCAGTGCTTCACCTCCAGCTCCGAGGCCGGACGCATCACGCCGGAGGCCGCATTGTTCACCAGTACGTCGAGCCGCCCAAACTCATCGCCCACCCGTTCGAACATCGACCTGATCGCCTTGGGGTCTGCAAGATGCGATCTGACCCGTAGGCAGCGGACGCCAAGCTTCTCTACCTCCGCCTGTGCTTCTCTCGCGGCAGCGTGGTTCTTGAGGTAGTTGAAGGCGACGTGAGCGCCGCGTCCGGCAAGCTCCAGGGCGATGGCCTTGCCGATGCCCCGTCCGCCGCCGGTCACCACGGCGACCTTCCCGGCTAAGGGCTTGGGGGCCGCATCGTTAACGGTCATCGCATCCTGCGCGTCGCGTGAGGGCGGCCCGCTATATCGCCATGCCGCCGTCGATGGGGATGACGCAGCCAGTCATGTAGCGCGCGTCCTCCGATGCGACGAATGCGATGAGAGGCGCTATCTCGTCCGGTTCTCCAAAGCGGCCCAGCGGAATCCACTGCAAGACCGTGTCCTTCACGCGTTGGGGCAGAACGTTGGTGGTGGCCGTGCTCACGTAGCCGGGCGCAATCGCATTCACCGTTACGTTGCGGGTGGCGACCTCCTTGGCGAGCGACTTGGTGAAGCCGTGGATCGCAGCCTTGGACGCCGAGTAGTTGGTCTGGCCCACGTTGCCGCGTATGCCCACCACCGACGACACGTTGATGATGCGCCCCCACCTGCCGCGCACCATGCTGGTGACGGCCAGCTTGGAGCAGTAGTAAGCGCCGTACATGTTGGTGTCCAGCACCCGACGGAAGTCTTCATCCTTCATGCGCATCAGCAGGGAGTCGTGGATGATCCCGGCGTTGTTCACCAAGATCTCGACCGGCCCAAGCTGCGAGACGGTCTCCTCGAACATTGCCGCCACGGCATCCTGGTCCGACACGTCGGCGCCGACCGTGATCGCCGTGCCGCCGCCCGACCGGATGAGACCGGCGACCTCCTCGGCATCGTCCGGGTGCGAGTTGTAGTTGACCGCGATCCTGTGGCCGGCTGCAGCGAGCCGCAGGGCCGCAGCGCGGCCGATGCCCCTGGACGCGCCCGTTACGAGGGCGCAGCGTGGTTGATCAGGCAAAACGATACCCGGAGCGCAGACTCAGGCCAGGACCTCCATGCGAATCCTAGACAGCTCTTGAGCCGACGCCGCTATGAAGTCCTCCTTGATCACAGTTACGGCCGTGGCTATTGCCCCGGCGATCGACGCGGCGCGTGCGCGGCCGTGACCCACGATGGCCACGCCGTTCACGCCGAGAAGCGGCCCGCCGCCAAGCGTCTCCAGCACGTTCGTCTTTTCGAAGACCTTGTTCGAGAGTCCGTCGCGAAGGTCCGAACCGGCCAACTCGAGCTCTATGTCGTTCACTATCACCTGCCCCAGCGCCTCGGTCAGCTTCAGCACGACGTTGCCAACGAAGCCGTCGCAGAGTACCACCTCGGCAACGCCCGCCGGCAGGTCGCCAGGCTCCACGTTTCCGATGAAGTTCAGACTGCTGGACTTCAGCATATCCGATGAGTCCCTGACGAGGCGGTTGCCCTTCCCCTCCTCGCTGCCGACGCTAAGCAATCCGACCCTTGGATTGTCACAGCCGTATATCAGGCGCGACATGACCGAGCCGAGCGCGGCAAAGTCGAGCAACTGCTGAGGACGGGAATCGACGTTCGTGCCCAGGTCGATGATGATCGACATCGGCGCATAGCCGATTATCGGCCCGCCCAGGGCGCCCCGGTCGACCCCCTCCATGGTGCCAAATACCACAGTGGCCGCCGCAATGGAGGCCCCGGTAGAGCCCATGCTGACGAACGCCTTGGCCCGGCCCGCCTTCACCGCGCCTGCCGCAACGAACACCGAGGCGTTGGGCTTGGAGCGGAACGCCATTGCCGGCGACTCGTTTTCCCCCACGACGCCGCTCGAGCGCACCACCTGGACTGGCAGCCGGGCGGCGTCATGCCGTTCCAGCTCCGGCCGGATAGCGTCGGGGTCTCCCACGAGAGCTATCGCCACGCCGCCCCGCTTGACGGCCATTACCGCCCCGGCCACGGTCTCCGCAGGCCCGTGATCGCCGCCCATGGCGTCCAAGGCAATCGGGATCAGACCGTGGCCGTCAGTTCTATCCATCGTCAAATCCGTGGGTCCTCCCTGCAATCATCAGCCGGCGATGGGCACTGTCGCCTGGCCGGCCACCACCTCTGTCCCGTCCAACTTCCTGCAGCCAATCTTACAGCGCGCCTCGCGGCCCTCCGGCCCGGAGTTGACGGCAGTCACTTCACCGAAAGTCTCGACCGTCTCACCCGGATAGACCGGCGCCTTGAATCTTACGTCCAGCTCGCCGCCGCTCGCGTAGGTTTCGGGAAAAGCTGTTTCCAGCATTTCCGACACGAACGCCAGGGCCAGCATCCCGTGCGCTATCCGCTTGCCGAACCTCGTTGTACTTGCGAACTCCGCGTCCAGGTGGATTGGGTTGAAGTCCTTGGCCGCTTCGGCGTAGGCGGTCACCTGCCGCTGCGTGACGCGGTGCGTCAGGACGGGCAGCCGGCCTCCAACGGTCACGTGGTGAAGCGAAGCGCAGGCGCTCATGGATTCACTATCACCGTGCTGGAGGCCGTCGCCACGATCTCGCCTTTGGCGTCCGTGAACGTCGATTGAAGGGCTGCGAACCTGGCGCCCCTGCGTACCGAGTTGCCGCGCAGCGTCGAGACCAAGGTCAACTTCTCTCCGGTCGACACCCGACGGTTGAACCTGGCGCCCTGAGATGCGTGAATCGTTCCGCCGGCCAGTTCCAGTTCATCGATCAATTTGCTGAGGCCCGCCGCCACCACGGCCATCGGCGGCGCCCAATCCGCAGCGTCAGGCCCTCCGGTGCGACCAACTGCGGCGGCGTACCGCGTCGAGTCCTCTGCCGAAATGCTGATGGCGTGTTCGTCGAAACGGTGGCCGATTTCGAGCTGGCCGATGTCCAATTGCATCTCCTGGGCGGGCTGGCGCATCCCTGTCGAGGCGCCTCAACGCCTAAATCTAGGGGAATTGTATTGCCAGACTCGTTCGCGGGCAATTTTACGCTGCCGGGGCTACGAGTCACCCCGTACCCCGCCGCGCTGGGCTACCGCGTCGTCGACCAGCCTGGCCGCCAGTTCGAACGCCGCAGGCCGGCGGTAGTCCAGCTCCGAAAGCGCCAGGACGCGGTACAGGACGCCCGTTGAAACCAGCGCACTGACGCTCTCGCCCAGCTTGGGTATCGGAACGCCCAGCGCCTCGGCCATGGCTGCGGCGGCGTTCATCCCGCTGCGGTTCAAGTAGACCTTGGTCATCACGCGGCCCCGGTACATCAGAGACACACCTTCCTTCGTCTGCCGCAAGTGCACCCGAAGATGCGCACGCGGGGTCGAGATGAGCTCGTAGGCGTACTCAAGGGCCTTCTTTCGACTGATCGACACTCCAACTCCGTCCTTCTGTCCTGTGAGACGTTGCAAAATCTCACGCCGCCGTCGTCATTGCAAATATATAATCTGCGCACATTGGAAAGTGGCCCGGCCGCAAAGGCCCCATTGCAGACTTTCGAGGCTTATGCAACTTAAGAACTTGGTTGGCGTGGTTACCGGCGGCGCAACCGGCATCGGACGCGCCATCGGGCTGAAGCTGGCTGCGGAGGGCGCCTCCGTGCTCGTGGCCGACGTAAATGCCGCAGCCGCAGAGTCCACCGCAGCCGACGTCGCAGCCATGGGAGTGCAGAGCGCCGTCGCAGTCACCGACGTGACCGACCGGGAAGCGACCGACGAAATGGTCGCCACGGCCGTAGAGCGGCTCGGCGGCGTGGACCTACTCGTAAACAACGCTGGCGTGGCGGGATCGCCGGGCTGGGACACGCGCAGCCAGTCAACTATCGAGGACTGGCGGTTCACATACCGCGTCAACGTCCTGGGCGCAATGAACTGCACCGAGTCGGCCAGCCCGGCGATGAAGAGTGCGCGCGGCGGCAAGATCGTCAACATCGCATCCATTGCCGGAAGAGAGGGGCGCCCCTCTCTTCCCCACTACTCGGCAAGCAAGGCCGCCGTCATCAACTACACGCAGACCATGGCCCTCAACCTGGCCCGGTTCAATATCAACGTCAACGCCGTCTGCCCAGGCCTGCTGTGGACCCCAATGTGGGAGCAGGTGGCAGGCCGGTACGGCGCGGCCGATCCGCAGTTCGACGGCCTCGCGCCCAGAGAGATATTCGACCGCATGGTGAAGGACAACATCCTCCTGGGCAGGCCGCAGACTCCGGAGGACGTGGGAGAGGCGGTCGCGTTCCTGGTATCCGACGACGCCAGGAGCATAACCGGACAGGCGCTAAACGTGGACGGCGGCTTCTTCTTGAGGTAGCGGGCCAAAGGGCAAATCCATGGAATTGCAGGACAAGGTCGCCATCGTCACCGGGGCCGGCAACGGCATCGGACGGGGCATCGCGCTCGAACTTGCTGACCGGGGCGCCAACGTCGTGGTCTCCGATGTGGACGGCGAGGGCGGCCACAGGGTCGTGTCAGAGGTGCAGGGACTGGGATCCATGGCCCTTTACGTCGAAGCCGACGTCACCTCTCCGGAGGCAACCGGCGCGCTCGTAGAGTCCGCGTTATCCCAATTCGGCGCCGTGGATATCCTCGTCAACAACGCCGGAGTGGTCGGCGCGGACGGTTGGGACCAGCGCACGGAGGCTACGTCCGTCGACTGGGAGGCCTGCTTCTCCGTGAACGTCCTGGGCATGGTGAACTGCATAACTTCCGTGGAAGAGCACATGCAGTCCCGCAGGTACGGGAAGATAGTGAACATTGCGTCCGTTGCGGGCCGGTCGGGCCAGGGCAGCGCGGCGCACTACTCGGCGTCCAATGCGGCTGCCGTCAACGTGACCCAGGCTTACGCATACCGGCTGGCGCCGTCGAACATCAACGTGAATGCCGTGTGCCCCGGCCTGGCCTGGACCGGCATGTGGGAAAAGATGGCGGCGCAGCGGAAGGTATTGCGGCCCGATGAGAGGTCGCTCTCAGACAACGACGTGTTTCTCAGACGGGTATCGGAGACGACGCCGCTCAACCGGGGCCAGACCCCGAGGGACATAGGCAAGGCCGCCGCGTTCCTGGCCTCCGAGCGCGCCCGCAACATCACCGGGCAGTCCCTGAACGTATCCGGCGGCTGGGTCACCAACTGACCCCACTATGACGACGGCCTAGCCGCCTCCTATGCCGAGCGCCCGGTCGCTCAGCTCAGCCAATACGCCGTCCAGCTGCGCGCGCGTGGAAGGCCCAATCACCTTCTTCACCGCCTTGCCGTCCGGCATGAAGAAGAACTTCTCAGGCAGTCCCCGGACGCCGAAGTCGACGGCTATGTGCCCGCGTTCGTCTATCCCCGTCGGGTAGCCGATCCCGTTCGCTTCCACGAACTCCCTGACCGCCTCCTCATCGTCCCATATGGCGATGCCGACGAACTCCACGCCCCGCTCGCGCCAATCCCTGTACGCCTCGGCCAGTATCCGCCCTTCGGCGCGGCATGGCGGGCACCAAGACGCCCAGAAATCGACCACCACTATCTTGCCCCGCAGGTCTTCAAGATCTATCTCGCCGCCGTCCAGCAGCTGCAAGTCGAAGCCGGAGTACGCAGCGTTCGAGACGTCCGACTCGCCGAACTGGGTGTTGACGCCGGGGCGGCCCTGCTCTCCTCCCGTGCGCAGTACGCCCCATACCAGCAACGCCACCATTGCCAAGACGGGAATTCCCACGCCTATCGCCACGGCCTTGCGCTGCGTCATGGCGGCGGTACCGTCTCGCGGCTCTCCATGCCCGGCTGGCCGGCCTCACCTGTGGCCTGCAGGGCGCGCCGCTTCAGCTCGGCGCGTTCGGCGAGATACCTGTCCTCGTCCACCTGCCCGGCCGAGTACCGCTCATCCAGTTCGGCTATGGCCAGCACCAGCTCCCGTCGGCCCGCGGCGCGAACCGCAGGGCCCCGCAGCGCGCGGACGAGCGCGTATCCAAATAGACCGATCAGGACTATGCCGGTCAGCCAGGCCAGTACCGGCACGTAGGGCCGCTGGAGGATGTAGTCGGTAACCGATTCCGCAACCGACGGGACCGGCAGTTTCGAGAAGCTTACGCTCACCCTGCTGCCGCGGTCGAAGCCCTCTCCAGTCACTATCGTGAAGGCGCGTTCACCCACCACCTGCCTGGTCGGAGGCCCCAGCCCGTCTCCCGCAATTGCGCCCTGTCCATCCGGCAGCATCAGCCTCACGTTGTCGCCGCCGAACGGCAGATTGAGCGGGAAATCGAAGCCGTCCCCTTCGTAGTTGAGCGTGAAGGTCATCAGTATGTTGAACTCGCCGGGCGGTACGGGCGTGCTCAGCGCGAAGCCGGTGCCGATCTCCATCACGTTGCCGGCCGGTAGGTCGCTCTCGACCGACAGGCCGGTGTAGCCCCGCGGCAGGGAGAAGCGCACCAGTTGAAGGCCGGTGAGGGCAGGGTCGCTCAGGTCGGGGATCCATACCGTATCGCCGTCGTTGCGCAGCCCAATCGCCCCAAGCACGCCCATCGCCCGGGCCCGGGCGTCTATGGACGGGATCAGCAGGGAGTATGAAGTTACCGAGATGTCGTCGAGCGATTTGGTGCGCTCGTAAGTTACGACCTCGACTTCCGCCCAGTCGGAGTCTGCGTCGAGGTCTACCGAGGGTGTGAACTCGCCGTCGATGGCTATAACCCGCCACGCCAGGCGCGGGTCTCTTGCTACGCCGCTGAAACTGAATCGACCGCCGGGGCCCGTTGTCGTGGTCTCTCGTGCGACGATCTGCCCGGCGCTCTCGTCCAAGGTCAGCAGCGCCACCTCCATCCCCTCGGGCGGTGAGGCTCCCGCCGTCCCGTTCACGACCCGCCCGGAGATATCGGCAGTGGGAATCTGGGCATTGGCATAGTCCCTAGCCGGCAGGAGCGATGCGGCTATGGCGGCCAAGAGGGCGGCCGCCAGCAAAGAGCGCACCGGTAACGTGACGTGGCGCGGTCTTTCCACCGTCAACTCCGTTCACCCGGGCCGGCCGCGGGTTGGCCTTCTTTCCTGCCCTCCGCCGCCATCCTCCGCGCTGCCGCTATCTCGCGCTCCAGTTCCTCCTCGTCGGCGGGGTCTGTCTCCATCGTGGAGAGGTCGCGCAGCGCCCTCGCAGCCTCCATCCGCAACTCCGCCGACTGCGCCGCATGTTCCTCAGCGCTCAGCTCCCCCGACGCCAGGTCGGCGTTCAGCTCGTCGAACTGACGGTAGATGCGCCTTCTCGCCGCCTGGAGCCGTTCCAATTCCGGATCCGGCGGCGATGCGTACCGGCGCGACCTGATGAACGGAAATGCCACCACCGCCAGCGCCAACGCAACCAGTACTATTCCGAGAGCAATGCCCATGCTAATGCCACTTCTTCGACGCCACAGCCAACGAGTTTGGCAGACCGTGCATCAAGGGAATTCCTTTACTCCTGATGTTGATTGTCCCCCACTCACGCCGGGACTACCGACCCCCTGCGCCTCTCGACGGCCGGTTGCGGCCATAGGGCGACCATCGTGCCCAATACGAACACCGGCCCGGCGACCCACAGCCACCACGCCATCGGGTTGATGCTGATGCGCAGGAGCACGCGGTCATCGTCGAGGAAATCGCTGGGAATGACGTACAGGTCCTCTACGGGGTTCGACAGTATGCCCGCCCGTACGGACACCTGGTTGAACTCCGTGTAGAAACCGTGCCACGGCTGTAGAGTCCCGATCAGCCTATCGCCGGGGTAGCCGCCCGCGAACTTGCCAGGCTCGATCATCTGCCCGTCAGGATCGGCGGTGTACGTATCCGCGTCGACGCGGTAGACGTCCAAGTTGGCCCACTGTGCGATGCGGTCCTGCCGCACTGCGCCTTCACGGTTGACGTACTCGACGCGGTAGTTGTCCAGCAGCGCGCTCTCGCCGGGCCGCAGGGCGACGTCCGTCCGCTGGTCGAAGAACTGAGTGCCCGCAACGCCCGCAGCGAACATGAGCAGCGCCAAGTGCACGACGTACCCGCCATGCCGCGGCCTGTTGCCGTTCACCAGCCGCCACCACGCCATCGGCCAGCTATCTCCGGCGCGGTGACGCGAGGCAGTCCCCCGGTACCACTCTTCCAGGATCGACGCAGCGGTAAACGCGATCACGCCGAAGGCGATGACGGCGATTATCTCGCTAATGCCCGACAGCAAGAGTCCACATACCACGGCCAGGCCGGCCGCACCAGGCAGCGCCACGCGACGCCTGAATGAACGGCCTGTCGCCTTTCGCCACGGCAAAAGCGGCCCGATGCCCATCACGAACACCATCGTCAGCAGCAGCGGCCCGTTCATCTGGTTGAAGTACGGGGCGGCCACGCTCACCTCCTTGCCCTGCGTCAGTTCCGACAGAACGGGAAAGACCACTCCCCACAGCGTTATGAAGGTGACACCCAGTAGAAGGAAGTTGTTCACCAGGAAGGACGCCTCGCGTGAAAGGAAAGACTCCATCGGCCGGTCGCTTCTCAGGCTTGGCAGCCGCCACACGAATACGGCGAACGCGAACAGGAGGCTCACGATCATGAACGCCAGGAATATCGCGCCCAGCGTCGAGGCGGCGAAGGAGTGCACGGATACGACAGGGCCCCCGCGATTGATGAACATCCCCAGTTGCGCCAGGACGAAGGCGATGTTCAGCAGAACGACGTTCCACATTCGGAACATGCCGCGCCGCTTCTGCGCCATGATCGAGTGGACGAAGGCGGTCAGCACGAGCCACGGCATGAGCGCCACGTTCTCTATGGGATCCCAGCCCCAGTAGCCCCCCCAGCCCAGGATCGTGTACGCCCACCACGCGCCGAGCATCAACCCAACCCCCAGCACGCCCCACACCATGATCGAAGACACCCGCGCAACGTCCACCCAGTCGTCGCCGAAGTTGCCCGCTATGAGCGCGCCCGTGGCGAAGGCGAACGGAATGGTTATTCCAACGAGTCCCGCCATCAGCATCGGAGGATGGCTGAACATGCCGGGATGGGTGAGCAGCGGATTGATGCCCCGGCCGTCCGAGGCCTCGAATCCCAATGGTGCGAATGGGCTGGCGAAGAAGGCGATGACGAAGAAGTAGAAGGCCTGCACTCCGGCCAGTACCGCAATCGTGAGCGGCATGCTGCGGGCAAACCGCTTTGGCGCAAAGCGCACCGCCAGGACCGACATGACCGCCAGCGCAAAGGCGATGTACAGCAACGACCCCTCGTTGCCCGCGTACAGCGCCACCCACGTGTATGCCCTGTCCATGGCGAGGTTGCTGTGGTCGTAGACGTACTTGACCGAAAAGTCGTGGTTCACGAACGCCGCCACCAGCGCACCGACCGCGACTATCGTGGCAGGCGCCGTCATGTACGCCGCACGGCGCGCGCTCACCGCCAGCTCGGGCGACCTCTGCACGTAGGCCACAACCGAGCCCACGGCCGAGTAGAGTGACAGGCCGAGCCCAAGCAGTACCGCTATCTGACCTAGCTCGGCTATTTTTCTACTCCCCGCTCATCGAGGCTTTCGCCGTCCCCATCGCCCAGTCCCCGCTCACGGTCGACTGCGGCCAGGTACTCGTCCAATTCCTCGTCCTTGCCGGGGGAACCGGGGCGATTGGACTTCATTCGAGTCATTGCAATTGCCAGCGCGGCGATGCCCAGTACGATGACTGCGGGAGGAACCGCCCACACGACGGCCGTGAACCCGGAAGCCGGCGGAGAGGCAAGCGCCGCGGCCCCGTACCGCGCCTCGAAATACGCCTTTATCTGCTCCTCGGACTCGCCGGCCGCCAGCTTCTCCCGCAAGACGCTCTTCATGTCCAGCGCAATCTGCGCGTTCGACTGGTCGATAGTCTGCCCGTCGCAGACCGGACACATCAGCTGCTTGTCGAGCGCGTAAGCCCGCTCTTCCAGCGTCGCCTCCCGGCCCGAACACGCCGCCGCCAGCGCCGTCAGCAGCAGTATCGCTATCGCCGCCGTCAGAAATATGAGGCCGTCGCGACGGGTGGACAACTTCGCAGTCCCTTCAGAAGAGTCCTTCAGCCAAGCCCATGCTCCGGGGAAACGGTGTTCCACAACGCGTGGCAACCTCTGCACTACGGGCCAACCCTTCCCGGCGCCCCGCCGACCAGCGGCTCTCCCGGCCATCCTACCGCGGGCAGTTCCATGCACGGAAAGGCCAACGCATTACCCTCAGGCCCGGATTGTGCCTTCAGTACAGTGCGGCGCTTTGGCTGAGCCGGCTGGGTTCAGAGGAAATTCAGCGCGCGCCCTGCGTACCCACCCCGGTCTCTTCGTCGAACAGGTAGGCGATCACGTCCCGGATATCTTCCTCGGATAGCAGTGCGCCGAACCTCGGCATCACGTTGACGCCGCTGTTCATCACGGCGAACCACACCTCCGGCGTACGTTCCGCCCGCAGTTCGATCAGGTTGGTCGGCTGGGCGTACGGCTTACCGTCGTTCTGCTTGGCGTAGATGCTGCCCGTCGAGGTTATGTGCTTGGCGGCCGGCCCGTCGCCCATGCCGCTCATGCCGTGGCAGACCGAGCAGTTGACCCGGTACAACTCCCCGGCCACCTCGGGATCGTACGGCCTCGACCTCATCGCGGGCACCTCCATCACAGCCATCGGCCCACCGGCCGACGTGAAGGCGACCGCGCCCCTGACGGGGGTCCTGGCGCGGCGGCTCCTGCGCGCGATGCGCCTGCGAGTAGTGCATCTCCGTGAACACCTCTATCGGGTAGGTGTTCGACTGCTGGAAGCAGGCCGTGGCGGCGATGACCGCCAACGCCAACGGCGCGAGCCACGTGAGCCTCCGCCGCCGGGCCGCGCCGGCCCAATCGCCAACGCGGCGGCGCAGGCTGGCGCCGGGGCGGGATGTCGTCTGAATCTGAGAGGCTGGCATCGGTACGCGTCTGCTAGGCGTGCTTGATCTCCAGGGCGCCGGAACTGTTCAGCACCGACTCAGCGTCCTGCACCCGGTCGTCGTCGCAGGTAATCACGACGCCGATCCAGCCCTCGGTGATGCGGGTGTCGTAGACGCCCGGCCTGAGATTCGGCAGCCTCGACTCGAAGATGATCCCGATCACCGTGGCGATCACCGCCGAAAGCATGGTCAGCTCGTACATGATGATGAGCATGGCGAACAGCGACAGGATGGGCTTGCCGCCGGACACCACCGGGTATGCGATCTGGGTCGCCGCCGTAAAGAGCAGCGCGACGGTAAATCCGATGATCGCCCCGAACGCGGGGAAGCGGAACAGCCTGTGCTGCGGTACGTGCTCGCCGAAAGCGCCCTCAGGATAGGGCGTGCCCGTCAGAACGTCGAACGTGCCCGGCTCAAATCCTGCCGCCGCCAAGCCGTCCATTGCGTCCGCTGCGGGCTCCGCCTCTTGGAACAGGCCCAAAACGCTGCTTGATGCCATCTGACCCTTACTCCTGCTCCCTGATGATCGCCGGAACGGACGCCCGGCCGATCTTGACTTTCGTAGTGAACACCTGGCTCTCCTTCTGCTCGAACAGCGGCACGAGCGGGAAGAACCGCGCGAATAGCAACATCAGGAACGACACCCACGCCACCGACCAGCCCAGCAGGAACCACTCTATCGGGCTGGGCTTATACGACTCCCAGGCGAAGGTGAACGGCGTCTTCCTGGCCAGTCCCGGCACCACGATGAAGAACCTCTCCAGCCACATGCCTATGTTCACCAAGATGGACGTCCAGAACATCATCGCGATGTTGTTTCGCACCTTCTTGAACAGCCAGAGAGGCACAGGTATGAAGTACCCGGTCAGCAGGAAGACGATGAACCACACGTTCCACGGCCAGGAAAAGATCTGCATCTCCCGCAGCGCAATCTCCGGCCCTTCCAGCGTGTACAACGCAAATATCAGTTCAAGGAACGTAAAGCCCAGCCAGCCGGTGGCTACCACTATGAGCAGCCTGGCCAGCGCGTCGAAGTGCTCCGGCCTTATGAAGTCGCCCCACTTCCACAGCCAGCGCATCAACGCCATCATCGTCACCACTGCGGATACGCCGGAGTGCACCGCGCCTATGACGAAGTAGGGCGCGAAGATCGTCGAGTGCCAGCCCTCCACGCCGGTGGTGACCGCAAAGTCCCAGGACACGATCGAGTGGACCGACACGAAGATCGGAAGCATCAGCGCGGACAGCAGGATGCCGCCGATGGTCTGCAACTTCCACTGACGCGGATTTCCCCGCCAACCCAGCGCCAGCATCGTGTACAGCACGTGCTGCCAGCCCTTAGTACGGTCCCGTAGGTTTCCGAGGTCGGGCAATAGCGCCACGTACAGGAACAGTGTGCTCCCCGTCAGGTAGGTGCCGATGGCCGACGGGTCCCAGACGAGGGGAGACCGGACGCTTGGGAAAATGCCCCTTGCGAAGTCGTAAGGCGCGTACCAGTAGGCCCGCCACGGACGGCCCTCGTGTATCAGCGGGAATAGCAGGGCGGTCAGCAGCGAGAAGACGGTCAGCAGCTCCGCCGCGCGTGTCACCGGTCTGCGCCACTCCGCCTGCGTTAGACGCAATATGGCCGAGATCATGATCCCGGCGTGGCTGATGCCGACCCAGAAGACGAAGGTGACGATCATCAGGCCCCAGAACACCGGCCTCGACAGGCCAGTCACCCCAAGCCCCTTGTTCAGGATGAAGCCGATGACGACCCACCCGATGATGACCACGATGCCGAGCATGATCACCGTGGGCAGCCACCAAGACGGGGTCGCCAACTGGCTGTTCAGCAGCACCTTGTTGGTGTGGATCTGGTCTAGGTCCCGGCGTTGTTGCATCTCAAGTTCAGCGGGCTTCCTTGGCGCCCGGTCATTCTCCTAGTCGGGTTTCGCCACCAGCACACCGTGGGTGCGCAGGTACTTGACCGGCCGCGAAAGCAGGTTCATCTGCTGGATCTCCCAGATGGAGACCGCCGGCACGAGCCTCGATGCCAAGAGCAACAGGAGTACGGCGGCGGAGATCGAGCCGACGATCGTCATGATGTCGAAAACGTCCGGCCAGAGCGTGGCCGGTATGTCCTTCAGGTAGGAGTTGTGTATCTGGTCGCCGGGAACCGACCACGAGGGCACGTACAGGCGAACCCGGTCGATCAGCATCCCAAGCAGCACGACGACCGCCACGGCCGCCGGGCCGTTGACGCTGGTACGCAGCCCGTTCCATATGAGAAGCCACCAGGGAGCGAAGAAGCACATGATGAAGGCCGCGAAGAACCCGTAGATCATCGGCCCCCCTTATCAGTAGGTCCAGGAATGCGACGTCGGGCAGCGCGCGTCCGTACCAGAAGACGATGAACGCCGAAAAGAAGAAATAGAACCACAGCAGGGAAAAGGCGAAGAGCAGCTTACCCAGCGCCCAGAACTGGTCGAGATGCAGGTACCTGTCCAGTCCCCCCCACCGCTTCGCAACCCACAGGGCCAGTGCGACCGAGGCTATGCCGGCCTGGATGGAGCTGACCGAGTGGTACATCGGGAATATAGCGTCCCGGTAGCCCGGCACCATGCTCATGGCGAAGTCGGTGCTGATCAGGAAGTGCGTGAACACCAGTATCAGGAAGTACAGCGTGCCGAACATGCCGACGCGCATCCGCAACATCCGCCACTGTACGTCCGTGCCTTGCCAGCCCCTTGCAAGCTTCGCCCCCCACCGTTGCCTCCAGCCCGTCGCGTGGTCGCGCATCGATGCGAAGTCGGGCAGCGCGGAGGAGTAGAAGAGGGCCAAACCCGTAATCGTCAATCCCACCAGCGCAATCATTCCCCAGACGTGCGGGGAATAAGCCGGCGCCTCGAACCACACCGACCGCCGGCGCGTCTCGTCGACGATTAGGGGCGGCAGCAGGACGAGCAGCGGTATGAGCAACAGGGAAGTGACCACGCCGACGAGCGAGAACATTGCGGCGATGCGGCTTACCGGCCTCACCCAGTTCGCCTTCGCCAGCGCCGGCGCTATCGCAACCATCGGGGCGCCGCCGCCTGCCGTCAGCAAGAAGGCCATCACCGCGGCCACGTATCCCCACTTCGTCGCATCGCCGCCGGCGGTGAAAGCCTTGCCGATCACGCCGGCAAGGCCCAGCAAAGCCAACAGGCCCAGCAGGTAAGCCGCCATGCGGAACCTGGAGCCGGCGCGCGTCGTGGCGACCAGCTCTTCCACGACCTGCCCGGGGTCAGCCGGCGGGAGCTCGTGGTGGGCTTCCTCGTTGCTATGGCGGTCAGTGGCCACCGGAATCCTCTCCCCTATCGGGGTCCACCTTGGAAAGGTAGATTACGTTCGGGTTCGTGTTTAGCCTCGGCAATAGCGTGTAGGCCCTGTCGTCCTTGATCATGCTGTACGCCCGGCCGGGATTGTCCTTGTTGTTGTCCGGGTCTATGTCCCCGAAAACCATGGCGTCCGTCGGACACGCCTGCTGGCACGCAGTCTGGATCTCGCCGTCCACGAGCTCGCGGTTCTCGCTGGCGGCCTTTCTCACGCCCCGCCGGATGCGCTGCATGCAGAAGCTGCACTTCTCCATGATTCCCCGGCTGCGGATGGTGACGTCCGGATTGAGGTGATTCCTGAACGACTCCGGCCAGACCGGCTCCCAGTAGTTGAAGAACCGCACGATGTAAGGGCAACCGTTTGCACAGTATCTGGTGCCCACGCAGCGGTTGTATATCTGTACGTTCATCCCCTCCGGGTTGTGGTACGTGGCGAAGACCGGGCACACCGGCTCGCACGGGGCGTTCTCGCAGTGCTGGCACAGTATCGGGATGAAGCGGGCCTTGACGTCGGGGAACTCGCCCTCCCAGTACCGCTCGACGCGTATCCACGCCATGCCGCGCGCACGCTCGTACCGTTCCTTCGTGTTGAGCGGGATGTTGTTCTCCACCTGGCAGGCGAGTACACACGCCTGACAGCCCGTACAGCGGTCGACGTCGACCACCATTCCCCACTTGTGCTTGCCGAATGTTTCGGTTGTCATGCCATGGTTCCGTACCCGCGTTCAGCGAGCGATGGGAGTAATCCCTATTTGTCCTCGTAGATGGTCTGCTGGTAGTGGTGGTGGTTGGCCTCTTCCGCCTCGTGCGCCGTCTCGCCGGGAGCGGTTACCAGCACCGGCACGCCGGGCTCGGTCGGGAATGCCTCTACCGTGCCCTCGAACTTGGGCACCTTTCGCCTGTGCCCGGTCTTCGAGACGCGCACCTTCGTGGCAGCCCACGCAAGGGCCCCGGACTCACCGTCCTTCAAGCCCACGAGGATGCTCATCACGTTCTGGCCCCGGCCCTCGGCGTAGCGTCCGCCGGCGCTGTGTCCCTGGCCCATCGGTACCCCAACCACTCCGGGCGGCACGCCGGGGTGAGGGTAGGCCACGGCCTCTATCTCGCCGTTCACCGAGCGTACGAAAAGAACGTCCCCTTCTATGATGCCGAGCTCATCCGCAACGCCGTTGTTGATCTCAACCCAAGTGTCCCACACCGCCGATGACATCGGATCCGGGGACTGTTGAGACCAGGGAGCGAAGGCGAGCCTGCCGTCCAGAAGAGAGTTCGACTGGAACGGTATTAGATGGAACTCGTGGCCCTCGTCTTCCGGGACGTTCGAAGAGTACTTGGCCTCCTTGTCCTGCTCCATGACGTTGGGCGCCGACGAAGGCATCCCGTTTCCCGTCGCGCCGGTGTCCCACCATCCGCCGCGCTGTAGCGCTCCTTGCAGGAACAGGCGCCTGTCCGGCGCATTGATCGAGTCGGAGTTCCGGCCCAGATCGTACAGCTGTCCGAATCCGCTGCGCACCAGGTCTTCCATGCTGGTCACGCCCAGTCCGCCGCCGGCCGCCCATAGCAGCATGTCGCCAAACGCTCGCGAGTCGGATAAGAGGGCGGACTCGTCGAAATTGACCGTCGGGCCAACGACCGGCTGCTGTAGGGCCACGGTCTGGTAACCCGGCCCTGGCTCGGGAATGTCGGCGCCCCAAGTCTCCAGGAAGGTCTTTTCAGGCAGTACGATGTCCGCCTGGGCAGCCGTGTCGTCCAGCACGCTGGCGAATGCGATCACCCTGGGCACGTTCCTGAGCGCGCCCGGCACGTCGGCAGAAGCCGGAAGCCCGTGCACGATGTCGGCGCCGCGCACTATCACCGTTCCCACGCTGCCGCCCCGCCACAGGGCGATCTCTCTTTCCCAATCTTCAAATGATGCCCCGGTGGCCGACGAGGGCACGCCTGTCAGCGGCGACTCCGGGTTCGGGCGTATGCCGCCGTCGGAGCCGACGGCTCCCAGCAGGTAGTTGAGGGCGTATATGGCGGTGAGGTTGAAGCTGCCGTTCGTGTGGGCGCCCGCGCTGCCCCCGCCAAATGCAACCGCCGGCCGGTACGTCCCCAGCTTCTCAGCCGCCTTCTTGATTCGCTCTTCCGGCGCCCCGGAACGCTCCGCAACCGCAGCCGAACCGTAGTCGTCCAACGCGCCTTCCGGCATGTTCTGCATGAAGGCGTCAATCTGAGCCTCGGTTGCCCAGTCGTGGTCGATTATCTCCTTCGCAATCGCAAGCGCTACGTCGCCCTCCGTGCCCGGCTTGGGCGCCAGCCAAAGATCGGCGTTGGCCGCGGTCATCGACATGCGCGGCTCGACGTGTACCAGGTAGCCCCGCTCCTCCTGTCCGCGGAACTGGCCGTACTTGACCGACATGCCGACCGGCGCGACCCAGGTGCTCAGCCAGTCTGCGCCGAAAGATATCGCAGCATGGGCCCGGCCGAGGTCGATGTCCGGCAGGGAGCTCTGCTCGAATACCCGTTCCACGGTGGAGTGGAGCGTCCCCTGTTCCACGGGATCGAAGGCGACGTGGCGGCCGCCGTACAGGGCCGCAAACTGCTGCGCCACCAGGCCCAGGTAGCCCCGCAGCGGGTTGGTGACCACCGTAACCCCGTTGGCGGCGCCCAGCGCGCTCATAACTTCGACCTCCGCCTCCGCCCAGGTTATGGGATTGAGCTGCCCGCCCTTGCTGCGGCGCATCAGCGGCCTCGATATGCGGTCGGGGTGGTACATCTGCTGGAGAGCGGCGTCGTGCCTGACGCTCTGCTTGCCGGCGTTTACGGGGAAATCGGGGTTGCCGGCCACCTTCTTGGCCCTGCCCTCCATGATCCGCACCAACAGGCCGTCGCCGCCCGGTATGTCGGGCCAGGTCGTGGCGTACCACGCGTCCTCACCGCGCACCAGGTCTTCCGGCAGCTCGACCGGGCTCTGCACTACCAATTCCCTGTCGGGCAGACCGCACGCAACGAATATCACCGCCCCCGTGGCGGCCTTGCCGCTCAGGGCCATGAACTGTCTTCGCGTCAGCTTCTTCAAGATTCCGTCTCTGGTTTCAATCGTTCAATCGTTCAATCGTCAGTGGTGGCACACCGTGCAGTCAGTGGGCGCCTCATTCTCGCGGTGGCAATCGACGCACTGGCCCATCTTCAGGGCTTCCACCTGCTTCACCTCTTCCATGGCGGCTACGTCACCGTGGCACGTGGAGCACACCTGGGCCGGCAGAGCCTCTTCAAGCTGGTTGACCCCCGGCGCGGCGTTGCGGATCTCCGCAGGGTTTTGGGTCAAATAGCGTATGTGAGGCTCGTGCACGAAGCGCACGTGGTCGGGCAGCCTGTGGACACGTTTCCAGTTGATAGGAGAAGATTCGGCTTCCGTCAGCCCGGCCGAACTGCGCAGCTTGGCCAGCTCGGGATTCTCCTCCGCCCCGATCACCTTGTGGCAGTAGCTGCACAGCGCCGCGGGCGGCACGCCGGCGTTGGCCTGCGAGGTGACCGTCCGGTGGCAGAAGGTGCAGTCCATACCCAGACCCTCGACGCTCTCCCCCGTCGCGTTGGTGTAGACGCCGGCGCCCGCGTGGATGGTGTGCGGAAAGGATATGGGCTGCTTCACCGTCTGGTCGAAACCGAACACGGGGAAGGGCTGCCCCAGCCATGCGGTGATGACGAACGCCGTAACGGCTCCCACTACCGCGAAAACCGCGAGACTGCCCAGCAACAGGAAGGGCGTCACCACCTTGATCCAGAGTGGCGTCGTCCTGTGCTTCTCTTTAACGAATTCCAGCAGAGACGCCAATCAGTGGATACCCCTGGAAGATAGGACCCGCCGGAATGCTGTGGACTTGCTCATTGCCAGTAACGCGGGTAGATCCTGGTGATGAATGGCTCGGCTTCGTACGCTGCAAGCGCCAGCGCGACGCACATACCTACGATGGACAGTATGCCGAATGCGTAGAGCGGGAGCCGCAGCAACGACCACTTCTCGGAAATGGTACGCGTCGCCACGGCGGAAGGGATGAGCGCGTGCGCCGTCAACAGTGACGTGCCCGCGGCAATAGCCAGCGGAAGCGTCAACCAAAGCAGCCTAAGAGACGTGCTGGTCAGCGCCCAGTCTGCGCCTGTGGTCGTGTTGGGATCCACTTTGGGAACGGCAACTCCGGGTTACGGCTGCGATTGCCTCATTCGCAAAGAGACCCCCACAGCGGGCGTCTCCGGTAACTTCGCGTCATTCGCGGTCGCAAAGTCCCGCGAAGGGCGCGTGTGAAAACTATCACTACCCAATAGTTAGGTCAAGATAACTGAGCAGCTTCCAAGCGCCCCTCAACCGGGCGGCCCAACGGCGGCCGGCATCGAAAAGTGAGACAATGGGGGTGTCTTGGGAGTGTTGGCAAGAGAGCGCTTGGCCGCAAGTTGAAATGGCAGATGAACAGGCTAAGGACGATTTGCAGGATCGTGACCGACGCAGATTCCTGAAGACGGCGGCATTTGGCGTGGCCGACGCCTTGGGATCCGCCGCGCGCATCATGGGCGTGCCAGGCATCGACCGCTTGAACGACGACAAGCCCCGCGCGCAGGCGCTCGACCAGCCTTCCGGTGACGCCGGAGACCCCCTCTTCGCAGCCTCACCGCGCCGGCGGGAAAACGCAGACCAGGAAGACCCGCGGCGCGACGAATCATAGCCCCGCGCCCCCGATCCTCGCCGCGGCCGCACATACATAAAGGAACAAGCGCCGGGTAGCAGCCGCGCGCGGGCAGTCAGCCCGCCGGCTCGATCTTCGTCTCTACCGGAAGCAGCAGATAAGGCTCGCCCGACTGGTCCGCCGCCGAAATATCCCAGCCCGACGCGCTGCCCTCCGGCCTCGACCGGACTCCCCAGTCACCCCCGTAGACCAGCAGGGACTCTCCCTCGCCGGAATCGCCCACCCTCACCCACTGCACCTCGCACGCCGACCCGCCGCCGTCCGAGCTCCAGCCCGTCACCTCGATCCCGCCGTCCTCTCCCGAATACGACACCAGCGCCGACCCCGCCGAGCTCTCCTCCCCAATGCTGGAGTAAGTCCGCAGCGGCAGGTACCCGCAGTTCGGGTTGTCCTCTATTTCAATCCAGATCTGTGCCATTTTCCCTGAACCTTACCCCGAAACGCCCCGTGCCGCTTCCCCTGAACCCAACCGCCGGAACGGCCCATGCAATCTCCCTGAACTGATGCCCTGCCGCATCCCTCTAAAAATACAGACTCCCCCGCCCCCTTGTCGTCATCCCCATCCCTCGCCGTCATTCCTGTCCCTCGCCGTCATTCCCGTGCAAACGGGAATCCACCGGCCGCGCCCCGAAGGGGCGGCCCTCCTACCTCTTCCCCCGTCTGCGAGACCTTTGCATAAATCTCTCGCGACCCTCTACAGACCTCCAATTTTTCGATGGACGAAGATAAGAATCGGGGTAACTAGGTCGGCTCTGATGGGGCAACTGGGATTTATGCAAAGGTCTCGCAGACGGGGGAAGATTGAGATGGGGGTCTTCGCGCGCATCGCACATCCATGTTCATTGTCAATAACGCGCGAACCGTATGGCCGTCCCCCGATGTGAACCCGTACGGGCGTCCCCGGCAGGAATCGTAGGGGCGATCCCTTGTGGGCGCCCTCCCCATACGTAGGGGCGTCCCCGGCAGGAATCGTAGGGGCGATCCCTTGTGGGCGCCCTCCCCATACGTAGGGGCGTCCCCGGCAGGAATCGTAGGGGCGTCCCTTGTGGGCGCCCAGCCAATTCGTAGGGGCGTCCCCGGCAGGAATCGTAGGGGCGATCCCTTGTGGGCGCCCAGCCCATTCGTAGGGGCGTCCCCGGCAGGAATCGTAGGGGCGATCCCTTGTGGCGCCCAGCCCATTCGTAGGGGCGTCCCCGGCAGGAATCGTAGGGGCGTCCCTTGTGGGCGCCCTCCCCATACGTAGGGGCGTCCCCGGCAGGAATCGTAGGGGCGATCCCTTGTGGGTGCCCTCCCCATACGTAGGGGCGTCCCCGGCAGGAATCGTAGGGGCGATCCCTTGTGGGCGCCCTCCCCATACGTATGGGCGTCCCCGGCAGGAATCGTAGGGGCGATCCCTTGTGGGCGCCCAACCAATTCCTAGGGGCGTCCCCGGCAGGAATCGTAGGGGCGATCCCTTGTGGGCGCCCAGCCGATTCGCAGGGGCGTCCCCGGCAGGAATCGTAGGGGCGTCCCTTGTGGGCGCCCTCCCCATACGTAGGGGCGATCCCTTGTGGGCGCCTGGCGGGGAACGGGGCGGGGCACGCGCGACTAACCTAACGCGCGCCATTGGCGAATGTGCCGCCCATCACAAACCCATTTTCATCCCCGTATCCGGCCCGAACCGATGCCACGTCGATTCCCCAGGCTCTGCGCCGCGGCCCAGACTGCAAAGACAGGCCGCCTTCGATTTCCCTCTATGCCAAGGTTACAATCCTGCCTCGTACGCCGGCGGCCCAGTGAAGCGCTACGCTAGCGGACATGCAAGCGATGACCCTGTGCGAAAGAGCAATGACGGAAGCGGTAAAGCGTTCATCGGAGCAAGCCGCATGACGGGGACACCGCACGCCGCCGTACCTGTAGACGCATCCGCAACGGCCGTACATTCCCCAAACAGCGGCCCTGTAAACGAGCGGCAGGCCCTCCACCGGCGGTTCGAATCACGCCTTGGCGTCAACCAGGCATTGACGCGCAAGGCAGTGTCATACCAGGGCAACCGCGACATGCCCGGCTTCCGATGGCTGAAGTACAAAGAAGGCTTTTCGCGCGGGCTAGTCGAGCGTCTAATCGACGACTTCCACCCCGACTCCCTTCTAGACCCTTTCGCCGGCATAGGCACAGCTCCCTTGATCGCGGCAGGCCGGGGCCTGCGCGCCACCGGCATCGAAATCATGCCCGTGGGAGTGCTTGCGGGAAAGTCCATTGCCCACGCCGCCAATGGTTTCGACCGGAACGCCGCCAAGACCGATGCCGCTTCGATGATCAAACACGTGAAGTCCAACCGCAGAGCGAGCGGCGAGCACTCGTTCCCGCACGTCCGCATCACCGAGGCCGCATTCCCTAAGGAGACCGAGAAAGAGATTGCCAGGGCGCGAGAGTACCTTGCCGGAGTGGACGACGACGGTATTCGAAACGTTCTCAATTTCGCCTGCATGAGCGTACTGGAATCGGCGAGCTACACCCGGAAGGACGGACAGTACCTGCGGTGGGACTACCGCTCCGGCAGGAAGCTGAGGGCCCGCGTACACAAAGGCGAAATCCTGCCATTTCAGGACGCCCTCGAGGCCCGCCTTCGGGAAATCGAGGATGACGTAGATCCCCTGCGGAAACGCTACGGCAGGGGCGCGCCTACCTTACTGACAGGCTCGAGTCTGAGCCTGCTCCGAAAGCTCGCCGACGGCGCTTTCGACGTGGTCGTCACCTCCCCGCCCTACGCCAACCGCTACGACTACACGCGGACTTACGCCCTGGAACTGGCATGGCTCGGCTATGGCCAGGATGAATTCAGACAACTCAGACAGCAGATGCTGTCCGCGACGGTGGAAAACAAGTCCAAGCGCGACTGGCTGCGCAAGGTCTATGGAGACTCCGGCACGCTCGACGCGGCCTTGCAGATGTATGAGAACCAGGGCGCACTGCACGAAGTCATTGAAATACTAAACCGGCACTTAAGTGAACTGAGCAACCCCCAGGTTATCCGGCTCATCCAGGGATACTTCTTGGAAATGGCGGTCATCGTGGCCGAACTGGGCCGCATCGTCCGGCCTGGAGGCTCCGTGTTCATGGTGAACGACAACGTGCAGTACCACGGCGAGGAGGTCCCGGTCGACCTGATCCTGTCGGACTTCGCGGAGCAGAGCGGCTTCAGGTGCGAGCGCATATGGACTCTGCCGAGAGGCAAGGGCAACTCCAGCCAGCAGATGGGCCGCTTCGGACGCCGTGAACTCCGCAAGTGCGTATACCACTGGGCCCGGCGCGATGACGCGTCCGGGAATGGTGCAATGACCGACGGGCGAGGGGCCGGCTCACGGCGTATGTCTACCGGAGTAGATATGATGAGTCGGAGCAACGCCACTAAAGGGAGCGCCTAATAACTACGGCTACTGCGTCCGTAGACGAGCGGCTGGGACGGATCGAAGCGCGTCTCGACACCTTCGCTACGAAGGAGGACCTGGCCAAGGTAGAAGTTAAAATTGCCGAGCTGGAGACGCGTCTGATCAAGTGGACCATCGGGATGATGGTCGGCTCAATAGCGGCTGCAACTTCCATCGCGGTCCTCATAGAGATGCTGACCGGCTAGAGCGCTGCCCCGAGACTAAGTTGGTGGGGCGCGTCAACAGGCCCTAGACCGCCTGGCCCTTAATTCCATAGCCTATCTTCACGGGGTACATGGCCCCTGTGCAAGAATGACTCATCCTTCCCTCACCCTGACCCTTTGGAACACCCCAGCCCCCTAACCCCAACCCATGCCATCAGTCACCCCGAACAAAGTAACCCTCAGCGCCAGGGAAATGCCCGGCGCGTGGTACAACCTCGCCGCCGACCTGCTCTTCCACATACCGCCCATGATGTCCACATCCGGCTACCCGATAACCGACCGGGAACTGGAGCCGCTTTTCCCTGCGCCCATCAGGCAGCAGGAACTCGCTGGACGCAGACCCCGATCGTTTCGCATACCGCCGGACGTGCGGTCCGCCTACGCACAGTGGCGGCCGACTCCGCTGTTCAGGGCGCGCAGGCTGGAGGCGAGCATCGGAGGCCCCGCACGTCTCTACTACAAGTACGAGGGCGGCAGTCCGTCCGGCTCCTACGAGTCAAACACCGCCGTGCCCGTCGCATGGTACGTGCGTGACGGCGGTTCCAGCGTCATCGTCACAGGCGGAGCCGGCGGCGAGTGGGTCAACGCCGTCGGGCACGCCTGCAGCGTCTTTGGAATCAAGGCGCGCATCTACTCCGTGCGCGACGAGTCGCACTTCGGCGAGGGCGCGGCCAGGCTCTGGGAAATAGACCTGGTGGAGAGCCCCAGCGAAGAGACCCGCATGGGCCGGCGGACGATCGAGACGCAAGGGCGCAACGCAGGCTCAATAGCCGTCGCGCTGTCCGAGGCATACGAGGAGGCGGTACTCCGGCCCGAAGTCAAATTCGCCATGCCCACCCTTCTGAACCACACCGCCATACACCAGAGCGTCATCGGGCTGGAGGCGTTCAAACAGCTCGCCGCCATCGACGAGCGCGCCGGCGCGGTGATCGGCTCAGTCGGCGGCGGCGCGCACTTCGCCGGCCTGCTTGCGCCGTTCATGAAGCGCAAGATAGACGGCGAAGATACCCGCTTCGTGGCAGTCGAGAGCGCCTCGGCCCCCAGCCTCACGAGGGGCGTCTACGCATACGACTCCGCAGACTCAGCGGGACAGATGCCGGCTGTACAGATGTACACACTGGGGCGGGACTACAAGCCGCCGGGCATCTTCGCCGGCGGTATGCGCTACCACGGCGTGGCCCCGCTTGTTTCCTCTCTCTACAGGGAAAAACTCGTAGAGGCCGTAACCCACGGCCAGCGGGAAGCATATGAGGCAGGCCTGGAGTTCACCAGGACGGAGGGAGTGGCGCTGTCACCTGCCTCCATGTACGCCGTCAAGGAGGTCATAGAAGAGGCAAAGCGTTGCAGGGACGACGGCAGGGAACAGGCCATCCTCTTCTCGGTCACCACCAGCATCGACGCCGACAGCACGCCCTACGACCCCCTGCTGCGCGGCGACCTCGAAAGCGCCCCGGTCGCAGAGGAGTCGCTGGTCAGATCCGTGGGTCGCCTGCTGCGAATCCGCAAATGACCGCTTTTCCCTTATGTGACTTACACGCCTTACGATAGAATCGGCAGCAACTGTACATTGAGGACGACGACTTGGCGCGCCTCGAGACGGAGCGCGTAAACCGCGCCGCAGGGCAATCGCTGCGGCGCGGTCGCGATACCGCAGGTCGCGGAGGCAAGAAGAGATGGACATACCGCACGGCAAGCTCACGTGGCTTTACACCACCATGTACCGCATCCGCATCTTCGAGGAGACCATGCTGGAACAGACGTTCAAGGGAAAGTCCATGGGCGTCACGCACAGCTCCGAAGGACAGGAGGCCGGCCCCACCGGCGTCTGCGCACACCTGACCGACAACGACTGGATCTCCTCCACCCACAGGGGCCACGGGCACTGCATCGCAAAGGGCCTCGACGCCAAGCGCATGATGGCAGAGATATTCGGCAAGGCCACCGGCCAGTGCAAGGGCAAGGGCGGCTCCATGCACATCGCCGACTTCTCCAAGGGAATGCTCGGCGCCAATGCAATCGTGGGCGCCGGCGTGCCGCTGGCAGTTGGCGCAGCCCTCACCGCCAAGTACAAGGGATCCGACTCAGTGGGCGTCGCTTTCTTCGGCGACGGCGCAAACGGGCAGGGCGTGCTGCACGAAAGCATGAACCTCGCATCCGTGTGGAAACTGCCCGTCGTGTTCGCCTGCGAGAACAACCACTACGCCGAGGCGACCCCAGTGAGCTATGCGGTCGCAGTCGGCGATATCGTCGACCGCGCTCAATCCTACTCGATGCCGGGCTTCGCGGTGGACGGCATGGACGTCTTCCAGGTATACGAAGCGGCGGGCGAGGCGATAGCGCGGGCCAGAAGGGGAGAGGGGCCGTCGCTGCTGGAACTCAAGACCTACCGCTACCGCGGCCACTTCCACGCCGATGAGCCGCACAAGTACCGAACACAGGCCGAAGAGGCTTCATGGCGCGCCAGAGACGCCATCCGCAGCTTCGAAAAGAAGGTCACCGAGCAGGACCTCATGAGCCGGGAAGAGCTCGCGAGGATACGAAACGACATCGACCAGGAGATGCTCGACGCCGTCGAGTTCGCCGAGAACAGCCCCATGCCCGACCTGGACGAGCTCTACTCCGACGTCTACGTCAGCTACAGCAACCCGGTCCACGGACTGCGATGACCATCGCGCAATAGCGCTGAATACGGGAGACGACGCAAGAATGACCACCATAGAAGCCCACGCCGCAACTTCGCACCAGCCCTTGGGCCCAGGTTTCGACGTGCCCGGCAAGGAAACGACCTACCGCGAAACCTTCAACCGCACGCTGAGGGATGAACTCAACCGCGACCCCGACGTCTTCATCATGGGAGAGGACATATCCGGCGGCTTTGACGAACAGGGCAACCCACTCGACGCATGGGGCGGCCCGTTTGCCGCCACGAAAGGCCTCGTCCAGGACTTCGGAATGGAGAGGATCCGGGACACACCCATCTCCGAGGCAGGCTTCCTCGGCGCCGCAGTGGGAGCCGCGCTCACGGGCACAAGGCCGGTCGTAGACCTCATGTACTTCGACTTCGTCGCCGTCGCATTCGACCAGCTCCTCTCGAACGCCGCCAAGAGCCGCTACATGTTCGGCGGACAGACCAAAGTGCCCATCACCATGTTCGCAAGGTCGGGCGGAGGCACAGGGCACGCCGCACAGCACTCGTCCAACTTCTACTCCATAATCGCCCACATACCCGGCCTCAAGGTCGTCGTCCCCTCCGACGCCTACACCGTCCGAGGCCTCCTGGCGGCCGCCATCAGGGACGACGACCCCGTAATGGTGTGCAACCACAAGAAACTCATCAACACCAGGGGCTTCGTACCCGACGAGAGCTACACGGTAGACATCGGCAAGGGCCGCCTGCTGCGCGAGGGCAGCGACGTCACCATCGTCGGCATGTCCTGGACCTCCCTCGTGTGCAAGAACGCCGCCGAACAGCTCGCGCAGGAAGGCATAGACGCAGAGGTCGTGGACCTGCTCAGCGTCTCACCGCTGGACGAGGAGGTCTTCCTAGACTCCGTAGCAAAGACCAACCGCATAGTCATCGTCGACGAAGACACGCCCCGGGCCAGCATGGCCTCAGAGGTAGCGGCCGTCGTCTCCGACAAGGCGTTCGACTACCTCGACGCACCGGTCAAGCGCATAACCGGCCCACATACACCCATGCCCTACAACCGCGACCTCGAAGCCGCCTTCATACCCGACGAGGCAGCCGTCGTAAACGCGGCCAAAGCCCTACTGGCCGTCTGACGGCACAGCCGGTGGGGGGGACGGTGTTCATATACTCATCTCACTCCAAACGTGACTGAGGCGAGCCTTGAGTAGCGATCCGCGCATACTTTTAATACAGGAGCGCCTGGAAAATGATCTCACTATTGGTGAGAGTCATTTTCGCGAGTTCAAGAGCGCGCTTGAAGGCCCCGAGCGGAACCGGCCGCGCAAGGCCCGCCTCGTGGCCAGGGACATCGGCGAGACCCTCGTTGCATTTGCCAATGCCGATGGCGGTACGCTGATTGTCGGGGCCGAAGACGACGGGGCCATATCGGGCATTACATACGCCGAAGCCGATTTAGAAGTTCTTAGAAACGCGCCCAAGACACATGTTCACGCCGATACTCCGTTGCCAGGAGTCCGAACTCATCTGGTGACCATAAAGGGTAGGCCGGTCTTGGTCTTCCGGGTGGAGAAGGGGACCAGGTATATCCATCTCACCAGCGACGGGAGGTGTCTCCAGAGGCGGGATACCGAAACGATTCCGGTATCCTCGGAGCGGATCCATTTCGAGCGTCACGAGCAGTTGTCAAGGGAATATGACCGGCAGTGGCTGGACAACGCGACCATGGCCGATCTGCGTCTTGACCTGCTGGCCCGTGTGACGGAAAGGGTCTCACCGGGTTTTTCACCGGAGAAGTGCCTTCAGTCGCTCGGCCTTGCCGAGTACGTAGATGGGTCGATTCGGCTCCGTAAGGCCGCCTTACTGTTGTTTTCTACTGACGTACGCAGGTGGCATCCGAGATCCGAAATCAGACTTCAACTAGTACACGGAACTGAACTGCTGACGGGCGCCGACTACAACGTAATAAAAGACGAGACTCACTCCGGCAACATACTTGAATTGCTGAGTGAAGGCTGGGAGCAAGTCCGGCAATTCTTGGTCCAGAAGCGGTTGGTCGGCGGCACTTTCCAGCTACAGTCGTCCTATCCCGAAGACGCCTGCCGGGAAGCGCTGGTCAACGCCATAGCCCATAGGGACTACAGCATCGAAGGACGGGCCATCGAAATTCTTGCATTTAGCGACAGGATGGAAGTGCGCAATCCAGGCAGGTTGCTTTCAACGGTTCGGCTGTCCGAATTGAAGCGTGGAGCAGGAGTTCACGATTCGCGCAACACCAATATCGCGCGAGTTCTCAGAGAACTTGGATACATGCAGGAAATGGGCGAGGGTATCAGAAGAGTCAGGGCCCTGATGAACGGACACGAGTTGGCCCCGCCGGACATCGATACGATAGACCACAGCTTTCTAATGACGTTCTCTCAGCGGAACGTCTTCAGTGCATCCGAACTCAGGTGGCTTGATGCGTTTGGCCAGTTCAATCTTAGCCGTGAGGAGAAACTCGTTGTACTACTAGGCCGGGCCGGCAAATTGATATCTACAAATCAGATATGGGAGACGTTGGACATACTGGATACGGAAGAGTACCGGCGGGTCATCGAACTGCTCCGGACGAAGGGACTGTGGTCCACGCAAGTCACAAGAAACGCTGCCGAGGTCGTTGCACAACGTAAAGGCATCGGCCCCGGAGAAGTGCCGCGATTTTCAATTAGAACTCCCGACGTTGCAAGGAGAGACCAAGAGGAAGTCGCCAAGGCGCTCATTTCATTGGGTCTTCAGAATCGTATTGGAAACTCGCATTACGAACGGATCAGCGAGCGGCTGAGCGCTCAAAACTACTACCGCAATGCAGCCGGAATACGCCAGCTGCTTCACTGGATGGAGCTGATCGAGCCGGACGGCGTGCCAACCGAGCAGCTTAGAAACTTATGGCTTAAGGAGCAACATACGGGCTCGAATACACAGGTCACGGAAACGCAGGACTCAGGCGACCAAGCCTCGTCATCTTTCGCTCCGGTGAAGGACATCTACGTTGGAAATCTCGACTATGACGCCACGGAGCGGGAAATACTAGATATGTTTGAGAAAGCCGGGCCCGTGGTTGAGGTAACCGTGCCGCGAGACTACCTAACCGGACGCAATCGCGGCTACGCCTTTGTGCGGATGGGCGACTCGGCGACAAGCCGGAAAGCGCTTACACGCCTGAATGGGCAATTCCTGCGGAATAGGCCGGTCAAACTGGGCTGGTCCTTCCGGTAAATGCCGCAGGGCCATGGCTTATTGTTGCTGCTACCGCCCCATCCACCAGATCCTGCAAACAAGCATGAAAGCTCAGGAACAACAACACCATGTGCCGTTCAATCAAAACCCTCAGACCCCCATACAACAATCCCACGGACGAGGAGATAAACGCCGCAGCCCTACAGTACGTGCGCAAGATCAGCGGCTTCCGCTCGCCGTCCAAGGCCAACCGCGCTGCGTTCCACCGGGCGCTTAGCGAGATAGCCGGCTCATCCGCAACACTGCTCCACTCCCTACGCATTCAGAACCGCCAAAATTGAATCCAGCCGCTTACGCGACGGTCAGGAACCATCATGAAAATCACCGAAATCAAGATCTCCGTCCTGGAGTTGAGCAACGTCATCATGCAGTTCGGCTTGGAAGAGTCCGGACGCGCCGGTCACCGGCGCTGGAGGCACACGCCGAGGCCCCCGCAGCCCGGCCTCATGCACGTGCTCCACGTACTCACCGACGAGGGCCTGGAAGGCGTCTGCCCGGTTGGAGACGGCCGGTACATGACCATGCCGACCACGACGCTGGAGCAACTCCGCATACTCGCCTTGGGCGAAGACCCGATGGACCGCGAGCGGCTGTTTCAGAAGATGAAGAACGCGACGCGCCAGGCATTCACCCCGTATGGCTGGTTCGGAGCGTTCGACAACTGCCTGTGGGACATCGCCGGCAAGGCCGCCGGTCTGCCGGTATGCGCCCTAATGGGCCGCGTACGGGATCGCGCCCCCGCCTACTACAACATCCGCGGAGACTCGATTGAAAAGGCCGTCGAGGACTCCCTGTTTGCGGTTGGAATGGGGTTCCAGGCGTTGAAAGACCACTTCGTCCAAGAACCCACCGAAAACGTCGAGTGGTTCGCCGCCGTCAGGGATGCCGTCGGCCCCGAGGTAGACCTGATGCACGACCCGGTGGGAATGTACAAACTGGGCGAAGCGGTCAAGGTTGGCAGCGCCCTGGAAGACCTAGACTTCCGATGGTTCGAGGAGCCTCTCAATGACGTCCTACAGAGCGAGCTGCAATATCTCTGCGACGCGCTCGAAATACCCATCCTGAATCCTGAATCCCTGACCAACGCCATCGACTTCAGCGCACAGTGGCTCATCTCCGGCGCCACCGACCTGCTCAGGGTCAGCGCACGGCACGGCACGACGTCCGTGCTCAAGCTGGCCCACCTGGCCGAACTGCACGGCACGAACGTGGAGATGCACGGCGCCGGCGGCCTCTTCGGCCTGGTGCACACGCACCTCAACTGCGCCATCGACAACACCAGCTACTACGAGTTCTTCCCAGGCGGCATCCGCGACGAAATCGGAAAGGAGATCGGCATGGCCAACCCGCCCCTGCCCGTGGAAGGATACGTAACGCCGCCTGATACCCCCGGCTGGGGCGCCGAGTGGGACTGGAACTACTTCCGCAAGAAGACCTTAGAGGAACTGTGAGGCCTGCGGTACTGCGACGCAAGCCGAATCCATTTAGGCGCCAGAAACCGTCGGCCTAATCGAATCCATTTCGATACCGGTGGCCGTTTACACTAATTCACGCCAGTTACCGCATCATCCCGCTCTGACAAACGCAGCAGCATCTCGAAAGGGTATATCCCGGTCTGGTGACCGTCCGACCATAGGAACTGCAGAGCGTACCGGCCCACGTTGATCCAATCGACCACGATCACGTCATCGGGCACCGATGCGACGTTCAGGATCGGTCTGCCCGTCATCTCCTCCACACATGCCGCGCAGGCGCACTGTAGCCGCAAGTAGCGGTAAGGGTAGACGTTCACCCGCCCGTCCGACCAGGCGATCCTTACGCCCTCTCCCGTCAGGTCAACGTCTCTTGCAACAACGCTCAAGTGGTTCTCTCCTGGAAATCTCCGGCCACGATCCGGAGCTACGGGAATCCGGGCCGGCGCGCCGGCCCGCCGCCGCATTTTGCTATCGACAGGGATATAACCCTAATCTAACCTTTGAGGCGCCGTCGTTCATCATCCGTTCACCGGTTCCGCCCTGGCGATCGGACGGCATCCAAGGCCGCGGCCTTGGATGCGCGGCGTTAAGGTTGCATTGAAACGGTGACCGGCCGGTCGCGGCGGCGCTTGTCCTGGCCGGGGCGGCCCAAACCCAGCGGCAGGGAAATTCGGAGCAAGAAGGATCAGACAGATGGCTGAAGACACGATCAAAGTTGGCATCATTGGCGCAGGGGCGAACACCCGCACCCGGCACATCCCCGGTCTCAAGGCACAGGACGGCGTCGAAATAGCCGCCGTCGCAAACCGCACGGTGGCCTCCGGCGAAAAGGCGGCCGAGGACTTTGGAATACCAAAGGTCTATGCCGACTGGCTAGACGTCGTAGAGGACGACGAAATAGACGCCATATGCATCGGCACATGGCCGTACATGCACAATCCCTGCACTATCGCCGCGCTCGAAAACGGCAAGCACGTGCTGGTAGAGGCAAGGATGGCCATGAACTCCGACGAGGCCCGCGAAATGCTGGAGGCGTCACGCGCCAATCCCCACCTCGTCACCCAGATCGTCCCGGCGCCCCACACCCTCCCCGTAGACCGGACCATCATCGACCTCATATCGGAGGGCTACGTCGGGGACATCGTCAACATCAGGGCGCAGATCGCTTCCGGCACCGATTTTCCCAACTACGACGCCCCCCTCCACTGGCGGCACGACAGGACGCTGTCAGGCAACAACATAATGGTGATGGGCATCTTCTACGAGGCGATGGTGCGCTGGGTTGGGCCGGCCTCCACCGTACAGGCGCTGGGCCAGACCGTCGTAAAGCACCGCAAGGACGCCGACGGCAGGCGCACGTCCATCTCGATCCCCGACCACGTCGATATCCTGTGCAACCTATACTCCGGCGGCACCCTCAACTACACGGTCACGCAGGTATCGGGGCTGGCGAAGGACTTCGAATGCTGGATATTCGGCACTGAAGGCACCCTCTACCTAGAGTCGGCCAACGTATCCAACTCGCTGAACTCCGGCCTGCGGCTGCTCGGCGGCAAGAGAGGAGACTCAAGCCCGGCAGAGATCGACATCCCGGCCGACAAGAGGGGCGGCTGGCGCGTCGAAGAGGAGTTCATAAACGCCATCCGAGGACTCGAACCCATAACCCACACCAACTTCGTCGACGGTGTCACCTACATGGAGTTCACCGACGCAGTAACCCAGTCATGCCAAACCGGGGAAATGGTCAAGCTACCGTTCTAAAACCCACCCCAACCAAACCGCCCCACCGCCTGGGCCTCCCTCGTGGCCGCCCTCCCCACCCGTAAGGGCGTGATCCGCCAGGATCCGTAGGGGCGATCCCTTGTGGCCGCCCCCCATCCGTAGGGGCGTTCCCTTGTGGCCGCCCTCCCAATCCGTAGGGGCGATCCCTTGTGGCCGCCCTCCCAATCCGTAGGGGCGATCCCTTGTGGCCGCCCTCCCAATCCGTAGGGGCGATCCCTTGTGGCCGCCCTCCCAATCCGTAGGGGAGATCCCTTGTGGCCGCCCTCCCCACCCGTAGGGGAGATCCCTTGTGGGCCCCTGACCCCCCGCCCTCAACTGACACGCGCGTTTTGAATAACGGCGCAGGCCGGGTAACGTTGTACGCAACCGTCTAACGTGGAGCGGAGACATTGCAGACCACGGCCCCTGCGCCCAGCGAAACCTATTCATCGAACGGCCATTCAAACGGCCTCGCTATCCGGGACTTTCCCACCAGCGAACGTCCGAGAGAGCGGCTCATCAACAATGGGCCCAAATCCCTGTCCAACGCAGAGCTGATGGCCATCCTGCTGCGGACGGGCATGAAGGGCGAGAATGTTCTCGTCATGGCTCAACGTCTGCTTGCGACGTTTGGAGACCTCGACGGGCTGGCCCGGATCTCGATACATGACCTGTGCTCCGCAAGAGGCGTCTCCGAGGCCAAGGCGTGCCAGCTGCTGGCGGCCATAGAACTCGGGCGGCGGGTCTCCATGCCCAGGCTCGAAGACAGACCAATCATCGGCAGCGCACAGGACTTCTTCGATCTGCTCTCGCCGATTATGGCGCACCTGCCGCGCGAAGAGTTCCGGGTGGTGCTGCTCGACACCAAGAAGCACGTGATCGATATCGAAGAGCTCTACTCAGGCAGCGTCGACTCGTCGGTCGTACGCTCCGCCGAGGTCTTTGGCAGCGCCCTCAGACGCAACTGCCCCGCAATAGCGATAGCCCATAACCATCCGTCCGGAGACCCGGCGCCAAGCCCCGAGGACATCTTGACGACCAGAAATCTCGTACAGGCCGCCAAACTGCTCGAAATCGACCTCGTAGACCACATCATCATCGGCAGAGGCAGATTCGTCTCGATGCGCGAACGCGACCTCGGCTTCAGCTGAACCCGCCTATCCGTCCGCCGGAGCGCCGCCGCTCAATTACCCTTAAATCCATTCCACTGTGCTACTCTCAAATAGGCGGAACAGGGCCGTCTTTGGGCCGTCTTCGGGCGGCTGTTCAGAAGTATCTACCCGGAAAGGTTCGGCGTTCGGACATGGCATCTCCAACGGGAATAATAGATTTCAACAGCGACCTAGGCGAGTCATTCGGGTCGTACCGCATGGGACTGGACGAGGACATAATCCGGCAGGTCACGTCGGTCAACGTCGCCACCGGATTCCATGCCGGCGACCCCGACTGGATGGCCAAGACGGTCAAACTGGCGGAGGAAAACGGCGTGCAAGTCGGAGCGCATCCCGCCTATCCCGACCTCGTAGGATTCGGCCGCAGGGACATGTCCCTCAGCCCCGACGAAATCCGCAACGCCGTCACCTACCAGGTGGGCGCACTTGCGGCATTTACCGACGGCCACCGCCTACAGCACGTAAAGCCCCACGGCGCCATGTACAACAAGGCCGTGCGGGACGCCGCTGAGGCGACCGCCATCGTCGAGGCCGTCAAGGCATTCGACCCGTCCCTGATCCACGTGGTACTCGCAGGCTCCGGTTGGGAAAAGATCGCCCGCGCCGCCGGAGTGCGCATTGCCCGTGAGTGCTACGCAGACCGCGCCGTGACGCCCCAAGGCGGACTCGTCCCGCGCTCACAGCCCGGAGCCGTCATACACGACGAGGAGCAGGTGATCGAACGGTCGATGCGTCTCGCCACCGAGGGCAAAGTCCAAGCCGTGGACGGGACCGACATCGACTTCCATGCGGACTCCATATGCCTCCACGGGGACACCGACGGCGCCGTAGAACTCGCCGCAGCCCTCAGGAAAGAACTACAGGCCGCAGGCGTACAGATAAAGCCCATGTCCGAAATCGTGCCCGCCTAACCCGCGGCGCCCACTCCCAGCCCATGGACTTCAAGATACTTCCCGCCGGTGATGCCGCAGCGCTCGTCGAGTTCGGCGACCGAATAGAACCGGAGACCAACGACCTCGTATACGCCCTCGCATCCGCCGTCGAGGCCGCATCTATCGACGGCGTGGTGGAACTCGTCCCAACCTACCGCTCCCTCTTGGTGCAGTACGACCTGCAAGCGACCGGCTTCCAGGAACTGTCGGACAATCTCCAAAGCCTGGCCGGCGAGGTAAGGGCCCCTGCCGAAGAGGATACGTCCGCCAAAGTGGTAATACGCCTGCCGGTGGCATACGGCGGCGAGCTGGGCCCCGACCTCGATACCGTAGCGACCCATAACGGCCTGACCCAACAGGAAGTGATCGACATCCACTCCGGCGCCGGCTACCGCGTATTCATGCTCGGATTCGCGCCCGGCTTCCCATACCTCGGCGGAATGGACGAGCGCATAGCCTGCCCGCGCCTAAAGACGCCACGGCTGCGGCTGCCGGGCGGATCGGTGGGCATCGCAGAGTCACAGACAGGCGTATACCCCAATGACAGCCCGGGCGGATGGCAGATCATCGGCCGCACCCCGGTAAGGCTATTCGACTCGCACGCCGACCCCCCGGCCGCCATACTGCCGGGAAGCGTAGTCCGCTTCGAACCCGTCACCGAAGAACAATACGGCCAACTGAAGGCAAAGGTCGACGCGGGAGAGTACCGCTTGCAGATGGAAGGGGAAACCGCATGAGCGCGGGAACCGCCAAGGTCATCTCCCCAGGCGCGCTCTCCCTCGTGCAGGACGCAGGAAGGCTCGGCTACCAGAAGTTCGGCGTCTCCCTCAGCGGGGCCATGGACACCGAGGCGCTCCTCCTCGGCAACCGGCTGGTGGGCAACTCGCCCGACTGCGCGGCCGTAGAGATCACCTTCGGCGGCGCAGAGCTCGAATTTTCCCAGGAGACCGTCATCGCCGTCACCGGCGGAGACCTCGACGCCAAGCTCGACGGCACGCCCGTCCCGGCGTGG
The DNA here is from genome assembly GCA_963663555.2 of Dehalococcoidia bacterium. GTDB lineage: Bacteria > Chloroflexota > Dehalococcoidia > Lucifugimonadales > Lucifugimonadaceae. The sequence goes on along the minus strand of CAXXNJ010000003.1, from coordinate 29,267 downwards.
GAGTCATTCCGGGCCCCCGCCGGCTCCAGCCTCGTCTTTGGAGGCCCGGCCGGAGGTATGCGCGCCTACGTCTGCGCAGCAGGAGGCATAGCCACGGAACCGGTCCTCGGCTCCCGATCAACCCACGCCGGATCCGGCCTCGGCGGCCTCGACGGAGGCCCCCTCAAGGCCGGCGACGAACTGCCGATCGGCGAGCCGTCAGACGAACCCTCGGCGTTGCGAATTCCCAACGGCCTCCTGCCCCATAGAACCTCACAACTCACCCTCGGCGTGGTGCCCGGCCCGCAGCAAGACGCATTCACCGGCGACGGAGTAAGCGTCTTCTACTCCAGCGAATACACGGTGACCGACCGCTCCGACAGGCAGGGAGTGCGACTCGACGGGCCGGTCATACAAGCCGTCGGCGACCGCTACGACATCGTCTCCGACGCCGTCGTCTTCGGCTCAGTGCAGGTGCCGGGCGACGGCAAACCGATAGTCCTGCTGGCAGACCGCCAGACCACCGGGGGCTACGCCAAGATCGGCGTCGTCGCCAGCGTCAGCCTGCCTGCGCTAGCCCAAGCCGCCCCGGGCACGACGGCGCGCTTTGAACGAATGACCGTGCAAGATGCCCAAGCCGCCGCCCGCAAGAGAATGAGCGACCTCCTCGAAACGCCCTTGGAAGACGCATCTCCCGCCCGCGCATTCTCCCTAAACGTATCCGGCCAAATTCACGAAATCCGGCTACCCAACCAGCCAGACCCCAACACAGCCCGCACCATCCAAGTGGACATCAACGGAGAAATCGAACTCGTAGCCGTCGAAGCCATCGGAGACTAAGCGCCCGCCCCGCAGGCCCATCCCCCGACAGGATTCGTAGGCGCGTCCTACCGCACGAACCGTAGGCGCGTCCCTTGCCACACGAACCGTAGGGGCGTCCTACCACACGACCGTAGGGGCGATCCCTTGTGGGCGCCCGCCCCGCAGGCGCATCCCCTACAGGAATCGCAGGGCCGTCCTACCGCACGAATCGTAGGCGCGTCCCTTGCCACACGAACCGTAGGGGCGATCCCTTGTGGGCGCCCTCCGCCAGGAACCGTAGGCGCGTCCCTTGCCACACGACCGTAGGGGCGATCCCTTGTGGGCGCCCGCCCCGCAGGCGCATCCCCTACAGGAATCGTAGGCGCGTCCTACCGCACGAACCGTAGGCGCGTCCCTTGCCACACGACCGTAGGGGCGATCCCTTGTGGGCGCCCGCCCCGCAGGCGCATCCCCCGACAGGAATCGTAGGCGCGTCCTACCGCACGAACCGTAGGCGCGTCCCTTGCCACACGACCGTAGGGGCGATCCCTTGTGGGCGCCCGCCCCGCAGGCGCATCCCCTACAGGAATCGTAGGCGCGTCCTACCGCACGAACCGTAGGCGCGTCCCTTGCCACACGACCGTAGGGGCGATCCCTTGTGGGCGCCCGCCCCGCAGGCGCATCCCCCGACAGGAATCGTAGGCGCGTCCTACCGCACGAACCGTAGGCGCGTCCCTTGCCACACGAACCGTAGGGGCGTCCTACCACACGACCGCAGGGGCGATCCCTTGTGGGCGCCCGCAGGCACACGGCGGGGGGGAATCGTCGCACACCACAACGCGCGCCATTCCCAAACCCCAACGCCGCCTCTACAATGCCGCCGGTGACACTCCCGCCGCGGAGGAGATGCTCACAATGGAAAACGGAAGAACCCCGATGCCCCAGTCGCCATCTCGACCCACCGCCATCGAGCCTCGAGATGACTATCGCATCTGGCTGAGCTACTCTGACGGCGCGGCCGGTGAGGTGGACTTGTCTCACTTAGCGGGGCATGGCGTGTTTGAGGCCTGGAATGACCCCGCCTTCTTTTCAGACGTCCACTTGACCGGCTACGATGCCATCGCATGGGGTGAAGAGATAGAACTGTGCCCAGACGCCCTCTACGTGAAACTCACAGGCAAAATCGCACCGCTGGAATGACACCCCCCCGATCCTCCCCCCCGTCCCTAACCCGAAGGCACAGGCGGCGCGTCCGGATCGTCGGTGTAGTAGTGGACGATGTCCGGGGCGGTGATCGTTATCCTGATCGACGGCGCGCTGCCGACCGTCCGGATCTCGTGGGGCGTCTCGCTGGGGACGAACACCACGTCGCCCCGCCCGGCCGTTACCGGAGCGTCGTCCCCTATGCTCCACTCCAGCTCTCCGTCGAGGACAACCCACCACTTGTGCATGTCGGGGTGCCACATGTGCCGGTTCTTCGTGCCCGGCATCTCGTGCGTCACCAGCGCCCGGTTGCGCTCGTCCAGCAGAACCACTTCCTTCCATCCCGTGCCGGTCCCGTGCCGTTCGACAAGGCGCGCAAGCGAGGTGTGAATCAGGTTGGGCGGCTCCATTCCGGGGTCGACCGGGATCTGCCTGCAAGGAGCGATTCCCTTGATGTCGTGGTTGCTGCCCGGGTGCGTGACCCCAAACCTGACCGCCTGGTCTCCCTCCCACGGCTGGATGTCGTGGCAAAATCCCGCCGGCGCCATCACCACGTCGCCCCACTCCGCCACGATCGGCTCGTACTGGCCTATCTGCCACCTCGTCTTCCCGTCGAGCGCTATCCACCACTCGTTGAAGTCCGGGTGTATGTGCGGGTCGGGCGGCGTGCCGGGCGGGCCCGATATCCAGACGGCGTAGTTCCTGCCGTCGTCGATCAGCGTCTCCGCCCACGGCTCATTCGCCGGATGGCGGCCCATCACGTCCGCGTGCCTGGTGATATTACGGTTCACCTTGTCCAATATCCTTGGCATGTCGTTGGCTCCTCGACTCCGGTCGCCGGGACTCCGCGGCAGCTGGAACGATACGGCTGCCGCAACGCCCACTGACCGCTACCTGCTGCGCTCACCCCGCCGCTGCGTTGGAAGCCGCCAATGCGCTTAGTACGCGTTGCTGGAACCGGCCCAAGCGCGTCAGCGTCTCCATAGCATTGCCCAGCCAGGCGTCGCCTTCACGGTCTATTTCCATCCGTATCTGCATGTGGCCGACGCGCACTTCCCGGCCCAAGTGGTTCTGCAAGGCGCGCCGAGCGCCGCCGGTCGGCTCCCTCAGGGAAAGCACGAGCGTGTCCTCATAGGCTACTACCGAGTCCACGTTCGAGTTGTCCGCCAGTATTCGGATGCGCGCCGAGTCTAGCAGCAGGTCTACGTTGCGGGGAGGAAAACCAAAGCGGTCACGCAGTTCATTCCTCATCTCATTGACCTCACGAGCCGTATTCATCCTGGCAATCCGCTGGTAGATGCTCAGCCGTTGCGCAAGGTCTTCCACGTAGCTGTCCGGTATGCGCGCATCCAGCCCCAGATCCACTCTCACCGTCGAGAAGTCAACTTGGCCATGGCGCAACCCGTCGCCGCCCGACTTCAGGTCGCGCACCGTGTCCGCAAGCAGCTTCGAGTACAGGTCGAACCCGATCGCCGCAATGTGGCCGCTCTGCTCCGCGCCCAGGATGTTCCCCATGCCGCGAATCTCCAGATCGCGCATCGCTATCTGGAATCCCGCGCCCAGCTCCGTCGCCGCAAGTATCGTGTTCAGCCGCTGCTCCGCCGTCTCAGTGAGTTGCTTGCCACGCGGAACCAGCAGGTAGGCGTATGCCTGGTTCGTACCGCGACCGATCCGGCCGCGCAGCTGATAGAGCTGCGACAGCCCGAACATGTCGGCGCGGTCCACCACCAGCGTGTTGACGTTCGGCAGGTCGATTCCGGACTCGATGATAGTCGTGCACACCAGCACGTCGAACCGCCGTTCCGAGAACTCCGTCATCACGCTCTCCAATTCCGCAGCCGGCATCTGGCCGTGGCCCACCCCCAACCGCGCCTCGGGAACGAGCTTGCTGACGTGTCCGGCCACCCGGTCGATGGTCCCAACCCGGTTGTGCAGGAAGAACACCTGCCCACCGCGGTCCAGCTCCCGCAATATCGCCTCACGCACCAGCTCGTCGTTGTCCTCCGAGACGTAGGTCTTTATCGGCAGCCGCTCCTCCGGAGGGGTCTCGATGGCGCTCATGTCCCGAACGCCGGCCAGCGCCATGTGCAGAGTGCGCGGTATCGGCGTCGCGGAAAGCGTCAGCACGTCAACCTGCGTACGCAGCCGCTTGAGACGCTCCTTGTGGGAAACGCCGAACTTGTGCTCCTCGTCGATAACCGCAAGGCCGAGGTCCCTTATCGCCACGTCCCGCTGCAACAGCCGGTGCGTGCCGATGCAGATGTCCACCTCCCCCGATGCCAGCCCGCGGACGATGGCCCTCTGCTCATCGTTCCTGCGAAATCTCGACAACATCTCCACCACAACAGGGTATGGCGCCAGCCGCTCGGTGAACGTCGCAAAGTGCTGCTGCGCCAGTACCGTCGTCGGCACCAGCACCGCGACTTGACGGCCGGACTGCACCACCTTGAAGGCCGCACGAAGCGCAACCTCCGTCTTGCCGTAGCCAACGTCCCCGCAAACCAGACGGTCCATGGGCTTCGACGAAATGAGGTCGTCCTTGACCGACTCTATAGTCGCAATCTGGTCCGGAGTCTCCTCGAAGGGGAAACTGGCCTCCAGCGCGTCCTGCCAGGGCGTGTCCGGCTCGCTCGAAAAACCCGGCGCCACGGAACGCGCCGCATACAGCGCGATCAACTCCCCGGCCAGTTGCTCCGTCGCACGCTTGGCCCGTGACTTCGCGCGCGCCCACTCCTGCGTGCCAAGACGGGTCAGCCGGGGCGGGGAATCGCTGGAACCCCGATAGAGCTGGATGCGGTCGAGATGCTCCGTCGGCACGTACAGCTTGTCGCTCTTGGCATATTCCAGAACGAGGAACTCCCGCCCGTCGCGAGAGTCCAAGACCTGCGTCCCCAGGAAGCGCGCCAGCCCATGCTCCACGTGGACGACGAACGAGCCGGGCTTGAGTTGCTCAAGCTCCGGCCCCTTGCGAACCGGCCGCCTGCGAACCCTGCGGCTCTCCTTTTGTACCCCGAATATCTCGTTGTCCGTGAGCAGCGTGAAGCCGTCCCTGGCGCGCCCGCCCAGCGTAAATCCTTGGCGTAAATGCCCCTGCACGATGCTCAGACCGCCTGCGGGCGGCTCATCCGGCAGGCCGCTAATGGGCTTAGCGTCGAGTCCGCGCTCCTCCGCAACGTCGGCCACGCGCAGCGCGTGGTTGCTCATGAATACGTACCGGCGTCCGGAATTCCTGCCGGATTCCGCCAGGTCAAGCGACTGCTCGATGCCGCGCCCGGCCAGGGGCGCAGGCTCCAGCGGCAACGCAACGCCCCCCCCGGCCGGCGCCAGACCGTCCGACTCGATCAGCCCCCAGGGCGAAATGTTCAGCGTCCGCTTGGAGGCCGAAATAGCATCGGCCAGCCTTCCCCATTCCAGGTGCGCCAGCGGGAAGCGCCTCGGAGTCTCGCCGCGCCGCTCCTTGCGCTCCCGAAGCGCCTGCAACCGGGCGTCCGCAGACCTCGCCGAGTCCTCCACGGCCGAGGGCCTAAGTACGATCAGCAGCGTCTCCTCCGGCATGTAGTCGAACAGCGACGCAGAGTTCAGGAACCCGGCGTAGAAGCTCAGCTCCTCCGTCAACTCCCCGCGCAGGATCTCACCCAGTTCCATGGGAATCCGGCGCTGTAGCTCTGGAGTGCATCCGTCGAGATTGATGCGGCCAACCGCCCTGCGGACCCACTCCTCGTCGGCCACCGAGGGCAATGTCTCCATGGCAGGCGGGATCGTGATCGAGTCGATCAGCCCCGTCGAACGCTGGCTGCCGGAATCGAAGATGCGTACGCTATCCACCTCATCCCCGAAGAACTCGATCCTCGCGGGTTCCGCCGAGGTGACCGGGAATACGTCGAGGATGCCCCCCCTGCGGCTCGCCGATCCCGGCGTCTCGGAAGTCGGTTCGATGCGATAGCCGATGCTCGCCCAGTGGCCGGCCAGTTCATTCAGGTCCACGACGTCGCCGGTCTTTATGCTGCGCGTAACCCTTCTGAACGCCTCCGGCTCCATCGTGGTCTGCGCCGCAGCCTGTACGGATGAAACCGTCATCGGGGGCTGCGCGCTGCCATCGCCGCCCCACAACGCAGACAGAGCGCGCAGGCGCTGGTGGGAACTCAGCAAGTCCGGCGTGTGACGTTCGAACGGTATGTACTCCACCTCGGCGAACTGGAATACCGGAGCGTCCGGCAGCCACACTTCCAGCTGATCGGTCATCCGGCGGGCAGCCTCCGGATTGGCCGTCAGCACGACTACCGGCGAGCGCAAGGCGCGCCAAAGCGCCGCCGCCAAGTAGGCGGTGGCAGCGTCGGGCGCCGTTACCGACTCCATAGCCCCCGGCCTCCGAAGGCTGTCGGTCAGTCCGGTGAAATGCCCGTTCCTAGAGAGAAGGGGAAGCAGGCCGCCGAGCGTCATTCAGGTCTATTCATCGGCACAGGCGGCAATCCGCCGCAACGTCCAAAAGGCCAGCGGAAAGATCACTGGCCTGGCTTCGTATTTTGGCTCGTCTACCATCGGGCAACGAGGGCGGGACGGGCTCCCGCCCGCCTGCTCTTATAATACATACCTGCACTGCGCTCAACGCTAAACCCGCCTCCCGATCAGAGACCACCTTGGCCGCAACAACCCGCACAGCACAACGGACGACGGACCGCGAGCGGTCCAAAGCCCCGCGCCGCGTCGTCGTGAAGCTCGGCACCAACCTGCTCACCTCAGGCCGCGACAGCCTCGACCTGCCCACCGTATCCGGCCTCGTAGACCAGATCGTCAAGGTACGCCAACACGGCATAGAGGCCCTCGTCGTCACCTCCGGCGCAGTCGCACTGGGCCGCGAAACCCTTGTCGGAGGCGGACGCAGCGGGCGCGTAAACCGGCGCGCCCTTGCCTACAGGCAGGCCCTCGCCGCAATAGGCCAGGCCAGGCTGATGCAGCTCTATGAGAGGCTGTTCGACGACCACGGGGTCCCAGTCGCGCAGGCGCTCGTAACCCGCGGCGACCTGCAGAGGCGAGCCGGATACCTCAACTTCCGCAACACACTAGAAACCCTCATCGCAATAGACGCACTACCCATCATCAACGAGAACGACGTCGTCGCCGTGGACGAGCTCAAAGCCGATTCATACGGCGACAATGACCGCCTGTCCGCAATGGTCGCGAACGCCGTGGACGCCGACCTCCTCATCCTGCTCGGAGAAATGGAGGGCCTCTTCACACGTGACCCCGCCGTAGACCCAGACGCACAGATCATCTCCCAAGTCGATGAGATAGACGACTACGTCGCCGCAGCAGCCGGCGAGTCACGAGACGGGCGCGGGCGCGGCGGCATGGCCAGCAAGGTGCAAGCCGCAAAACTCGCCACTGCGTCCGGTACGGAGGTCGTCATCGCATCCGGCAGGACGCCCCAGGCCATCACCCGCCTATGCAACGGGGAAAACCTGGGCACCCGCTTTGTCTCAGGAGTCTCCAGGGTCGAAAGCAGAAAGCGCTGGATCCTCACCGGAGTGTCCGAACATCGGGGCGGCGTCGTAGCCGACAAAGGGGCCGCCACCGCCGTCAGGGAGGTCGGCAAGAGCCTGCTCGCTGCCGGGATAATCGAAGTCGAAGGCGCATTCCAGCGGGGAGACATAGTGGCCATCAAGACCGACGACGGCAAAGTCTTCGCCTGGGGAATCGCCAACTACAGCTCCCGTGACCTCCACGTAATCAAGGGACGCCGGTCCGGCAGCGTAATGGACCTCCTCGGCCGAGAATACGGCCCCGAAGTAGTCCACCGCGACAACATGACCGTCCTATAACCCCCACCCCCACGGACGTCCCTTGCCACATGAACCCTAGGGGCGATCCCTTGTGGCCGTCCTCCGTAGGGGCGATCCCTTGTGGCCGCCCTCCGTAGGGGCGATCCCTCGTGGGCGCCTGGCGACATACGGCGGGGCAACCCCGCCCACCACAACGCGACTACGCCACCAACCCGCGCGACGCAGGCGCATCTTCCCCGCAGGGGATACGACCGTAGGGGCGATCCCTCGTGGCCGCCCTCCGTAGGGGCGATCCCTCGTGGCCGCCCTCCGTAGGGGCGATCCCTTGTGGCCGCCCTCCGTAGGGGCGATCCCTTGTGGCCGTCCTCCGTAGGGGCGATCCCTTGTGGCCGCCCTCCGTAGGGGCGATCCCTTGTGGCCGTCCTCCGTAGGGGCGATCCCTTGTGGCCGTCCTCCGTAGGGGCGATCCCTTGTGGCCGCCCTCCGTAGGGGCGATCCCTTGTGGCCGCCTGGCGGGGCGAGGCGGGGCAACCCCGCCCACCACAACGCGACTACGCCACCAACCCGCGCGACGCAGGCGCATCTTCCCCGCAGGGGATACGACCGTAGGGGCGATCCCTCGTGGCCGCCCTCCGTAGGGGCGATCCCTTGTGGGCGCCTGGCGGCACACGGCGGGGCAACCCCGCCCACAACAACGCGACTACGCCACCAACCCGCGCGACGCAGGCGCATCTTCCCCGCAGGGGATACGACCGTAGGGGCGATCCCTCGTGGCCGCCCTCCGTATGGGCGTCCCCTGTGGGCGCCTGGCGGCACACGGCGGGGGAATCGTCGCTCACCAACACGCGCGCCATTAACCCACACCCCCGACCCTCTTTTCCGTAAAAACGGGAATCCAGAGACGCCTGAAATTAGAGACGGTGGACTTATGAGACGTCTCTTAGAGGGGTGGACTAAGGCCGCCGCCTCATTTTCATGCGTCGTAGCCGTAGCTCTTGCAACAGCCTTCAAGCATGAAGTATCAAAAAACGCACTTCTAACAATATATAGCTGACCCACAAAAGAGCGAACGGCATGGCGTATATGAAAGGTGAAGCTGCGTTGTGACTTAAAACAGTGTGTCCACGTGCTGTTTTGAACAGCGCGACCAATGATCCAAACCATGCAAGAATCATTGCAGCAAGGATGCAGTAATCTATGACTCAGCAAGCAAACGATACCACACCAAAGACGCAGTTTTGCAGAATATAATCAATAGGAAGGTCTTCTTTTATTCCTATTGCCTCGACGAAAGCACTGGGGTGCTAATGCGAATTAAAACTCAATAGGCCCTACGCTCGCCGTGAATCTGCGACCGCGCTTACCCTCGCCGCCTCTTTCGACCCCGGCCCCGGTCTGGACCGCTACGAGGATGAAGTTCTTGCCCGCGCCGGGGTGCACCTTGTGAACCGATACGCCCGTTGCCTTTATGGCTACGGTGTCCTCGCCTCATGCCGGACAAGCATCGCCACTCCCGCGACGTTCAGCGACACTATAGCGCTCCCGCACCTACACCCACGCCCATCCGCCCGTCATCGACGTCAGGAACGCCGTAAACCCCCGGTGGATTCCCGATAGGGGTCGGAAATGACGCGGGTTGGGGGAACGACGGGGGAGGGTAGCGGGAATGACGGCTTTGCACGCGCTTCCGCGGGGAGAAGGGAAAACCTTGCGCAACTCCCAGCGAGGGATCACATCGCGGAGGGCGCGCCTTGCCCAGCCAGCCGTTACCCCACCCCGCCGCCATGTTGATACCATGCGCTCGCTACACACGACGAGCAGTGAGGCAAAGATGCAAATAGACCCGATCCGGTTTGAGGTCATCCGCAACGCGCTGACGCAGGCCACGGAAGAAATGGCCGCCGCGCTCAGGCGAAGCGCGTACTCGACGAACGTAAAGACGCGGCAGGACTTCTCCTGCGCCTACTTCGATCCCCAGCTGCGCGTCATCGCCCAGGCATTCACCCAGCCTGTGCACCTCGGCTCATTCGTCGAGCACGTGCCCAGGGCGATAAGACGGCACGGCATAGACAAGCTCGGCCCCGGCGACATGATCCTGTCGAACGATCCGTACGGCGGAGGCGTGCACCTCAACGACATCAGCCTCATCGGAACGGCATACCACAGGGGAGAGTTGGTCGGCTACACCGCCTGCCTCGCGCACCACGTAGACGTCGGCGGGGGCGCGCCGGCGTCGGTCGGAGCCTTCCAGGAGGTCTTCCAAGAAGGCGTCATCATCCCCGCCGTCAAGCTGGTTAGCAAAGGCCAAATCGTGGACGACGTGTTCCGCCTCGTGCTGGCGCAGATACGCTCCAAGCGGGAGACGGCGGGCGACTTCCGGGCACAGGTTGCGTCCAACCTGACCGGCACGAAGCGAGTGGGTGAGATCGTCGAGCGTTACGGGTTCGGCGAGTTCCTGCGCTACGTGGACGAGATAGTCGAGTACACCTCCCGACGGACGAGCGCCGGCATATCCAGACTGCCAAAGGGGGTATACAAGGCTACCGGCTCGGTCGACAACGACGGCTTCACCGACAAACCGGTGCAGCTGAAGGTCAAGCTCACCATCGACGACGAAGGCGTGCACTTCGACACCACAGGCTCAGACCCCCAGCGCAGGGCCCCGGTCAACTCCACCTTCGCGCAGACCTTCTCCGCCTGCGCATACGCCCTCCGCTCCCTGCTGGACAAGGACCTGCCGGTAAACGACGGCTTCTACCGGCACGTGCGGATAAATGCGCCAAAGGGCAGCGTGACGAACTGCGTCCATCCCGCGCCCGTCGTGGGCGGCTGGGAAACGCACGTCAGGCTCAACGACATGATCTTCAAGGCGCTGTCCGAACGCCTGCCGGACGAAGTGCCCGCCGGAACCAAGGCGATGCAGTGCCACTCGGGCTTCGGCGGCGAGGACCCCGCCACGGGCGAGTACTACTGCTATCTCGAAACTCTCGCAGGCGGGTACGGCGCCCGATCGACCTCCGACGGGCCGGACGCCGTGCAGTCGCACGGCCAAAATACCGAGAACGCGCCAATCGAGGAGATGGAAAGCAACTACCCGGTGCGAGTGGCCCGGTACGGCCTGATACCCGATTCCGAAGGGCCCGGAGAGTACCGCGGCGGCCTGGGACTGCGCCGCGACTACCTGTTCCCCACGCCGGCCATCTTCACCGTGCTGGCAGACCGCGACAAGGCCGGGCCTCACGGGCTATTCGGCGGCGGCGCAGGCTCAATATCGGTATACGCTCACGTCCGAGACGGTGAAGAGAAACACCTCTCTTCCAAGACGACCGTTCAGCTGGAAGGCGGTGACGTAATCTCCTACCGCACGTCCGGCGGGGGCGGCTACGGAGATCCCCTGAAACGCAATCCGGAGCGGGTACTGGAGGACGTGCTCGACGGCAAGATTTCGGCTGAACGGGCGCGCAGCGTGTACCGCGTGGCGCTCGAACAGGACGGCTCCGGCGTGGACGTCGAAGAGACGGCGCGTCTCAGAAGCCGCGCAAGACAGTCCCAGTGAGCGCCGCAGCATCGAGTACGGAGGACCGTCATAACTTGAACTCCCCAGCCGGGCCACGCTACAGGATGGGCGTCGACATTGGCGGCACCTTCACCGACGGGGCAATGATCGACGCGACGACAGGCCACGTCACCCACTCGAAGGTGCTTTCGACTCCCCGCGATCCGTCCATCGGCTTCATGCAAGCCGTGCGCCCACTGGCTGCCTCGATAGGCGCAGACCTCGGCGAACTGGAACACGTCGTCCACGCCACGACGGTCGCCACGAACTCCATCATCGAGGGCGAAACCGCACGCGCCGCCTTCGTCACCACCGACGGCTTTACCGACATGCTGGAGATCGCCAGGCAGATCAGGCCAACGCTCTACGACCTCAACTTCCGCAAGACCCCGCCGCTCGTGCCGCGCCGACTTTGCTTCGGCGTGCCGGAGAGGCTCGACGCAGACGGAAACGTGCTGGCGCCCCTCGACGAATCCGCCGTGGAACGGGTGGCTGAACTCATCGCGCAGGCCGACGTCGAGTCCGTGGCGGTGTGCCTTTTACACGCCTACCGCAATGCGGTGCACGAGCGGCGCGTGGGCGAAATCCTGAGGTCCAGGCTGCAAGGCATACCGGTGTCCCTGTCATCCGAGGTTGCGCCGGAGTTCCGCGAGTACTTCCGCGCCAGCACGACGGTCATCAACGCCGTGGTGAGGCCCCTCGTCGGCCGCTACCTGTCGAACATCGGCCGGCGGCTAGGCGAAGAGGGGATTCACGGCAGCCTGCTGGTGATGCAGAGCAGCGGCGGCGTATACCCCTCGGCGGCCGCGGTCGAAAGACCGGTCTACATGGTCGAGTCCGGCCCTGCGGCGGGCGCCGTGGCAGCCGCGCACGTCGGGCGCTCCATCGGACAGAGCGACCTCATTTCATTCGACATGGGCGGCACCACCGCCAAGGTGTGCATGATCCGGGGCGGAGAGCCCAGCGTCACGAAGGACTACACCGTGGGCGCTGAGGCGCAGCGCGGCGCCGGAGCGTTCGGCGGCGCCGGCGGGTATCCCGTCAGGACGCCCGTCATCGACCTCGTCGAGATCGGCGCCGGGGGCGGGTCTATAGCCTGGATCGACTCCGGCGGCGGCCTGCGCGTCGGCCCGCAGAGCGCCGGCGCCGAACCCGGCCCGGCCTGCTACGCACAGGGCGGCGAGCAGCCCACCATCACCGACGCCAACCTCGCCTTGGGCAGACTGAATCCGAGTCGCTTCGCCGGCGGAAGCATGCGCCTGGACGCGGAACGCGCGGTGGAGTCCATCCGCACGCACTGCGCCGAACCGCTTGGCCTCAGCGTGGAACAGGCTGCCGACGGGATCATCGAGATCGCCAATACGGCCATGGTCAACGCGCTGCGACTCGTTTCCGTGCAGAGGGGGCACGACCCGTCCAACTTCCTGCTGGTCGCATTTGGCGGGGCCGGCCCGGCGCACGCAGCCCGCATGGCGCAGGAGAGCGGCATGGCAGGCGTGCTCGCGCCCCCAAGCCCCGGCACGGCGTCGGCATTGGGCCTGCTCGCAACCGACCTGCGGATCGACCGCAGCGCCACCTACCTCGTGCGAGGCGAAGACGTAGACACGGCAGACCTGCAGGCGCGGTTCAGGCAGCTCGAGATCGAGGGCGCAGCCGTCGTGCAGGACGACGCAGACGGCCGCGACGGCCTGTCCTTCAGCCGCTCCGTGGAGATGCGCTACTACGGCCAGAGCTTCGAGCTCGACATTCCCGCGCCCCGGCGCGACTACGACCGTACCTGGCTCGAAAACCTGGTCCAACAGTTCCACGAAGAGCACGAAAGGGCCTACGGCTTCAACGCTCCCGGCGAGCCCGTGGAACTGGTGAACCTGCGCGTGGCCGCGGTCAGGCCGATAACGAAACCCGAGATCAGGCCGCTCGACCATGGAGGGCCTAACAGCGACGCTGCGGTGACCGGGCGCAGGCGCGTCTACTTCTCCGAAGCCGGGGGATGGACGACGGCCGCAGTATTCGACCGCTACGGCTTTCTTGCCGGAAACCGCATCGCCGGCCCGGCGATCATAGAAGAGGACGACGCCACCACGATCTTGCCGCCCGAATGGTCGGCCGAGGTGGACGCTCACGGCAACCTCGTCCTGACGCAGGACTGACCGCAGCAAGGAGCGGCGCAATGACCCCGGCCTTCACAAGATTGCCGTTCCGCCTGATGATCGATCAGGCCGTGCCCATGCGGGACGGAGTAGACCTCTCCGCCGACCTGTACCTGCCGCCCCAAGGCGGCCCCTTCCCCGCCCTCCTGCTCAGAACCATCTACGACAACCAGGAACCCCGCTACATGCGCTGGGCGATGCGCTTCGTAGAAGCCGGATACGCAGTCGTGATGCAGGACTGCCGCGGCCGGCACGACTCCGGCGGCGATTGGAACCCCTACGTGTGCGAACTGGAGGACGGGTTCGACACCCACGAGTGGATAGGCCAACAGGAATGGTGCGACGGGAAGATCGGCACATTCGGAATCTCATACCCCGGCTTCACCCAAACCCTGCCGGCCACCATGCGCAGCAAGTACCTGAAGGCCCTCGTGCCCATCGCGTCACAGCAGGACAACTACGGCCACCACCGCGTCGACGGCGTGATACAGCTGGCGGTCAGCCTGTTCTTCGCCAACATGATGGGCCGCACAATGCAGCGCACGGCCCTGGAAGCGCTCGACCAAAACCAGTTCTTTCGCAGGCTGCCGCTCATCGAGGCGCTCGACGACCTCGGAGATAGCCCCTACTACCGCGGCGTGATAGAGCACGAGCCGTACGGAGAATGGTGGGACCGCTACAGCCTGCGAAATCGCTACGGCGAGGTGGAGACGCCCGCGCTGTTCATCACCGGATGGTACGACTCGCTGCTGCAAGAGACGCTGACGGTCTTCAACGGCTGGAGACGGCACGCACGCACGCCTGAAGCCCGCCGGAAGACCAAGATGCTCGTCGGGCCGTGGGGCCACAACGTAGCGCCATGGTCGCGTGTTCCGTACGACCCCGACGGCCGCTTTGCGGAACGGACGTTTGGCAAGTCCACGGCCGGGGATATCGTAGACACACACCTGCGCTGGTACGACGCACGGCTAAAGGGCATCGACAACGGCATAGACGCGGAACCGCCGGTGCGGCTCTTCGTCATGGGCGCAAATGAGTGGCGATTCGAGAATGAGTGGCCGCTGGAAAGGGCCTCGGAGGGCCGTTTCTACCTCGCGGGCGAGGGCGCATCCGCCGGCGGCGGACAACTAATGACCGAGCCGCCAACCGGAGGCGACCCCGACACCTTCACCTACGACCCCGATGATCCCGTCCCCACCTGGGGCGCGCAGTACCAGAACGACGACCTATGCGGCCCCAGGGACCGCGCGAACATCGAGAAGCGCCAAGACCTACTCGTCTACACCTCAGAGGCGCTCACCAGGGACGTAGAGGTCACCGGGCCGGTCTCCGCAACCCTCTACGCCTCATCTTCCGCGCCTGACACCGACTTCACCGCAACCCTGGTCGACGTCTACCCCGACGGGCGGGCGGTCTGCCTGACCGAGGGAATATGCCGCGCCCGCTTCCGCAAGGGCACGAACCGACCAGAACTGATGGAACCGCACCGCCCATACGAATTCCAGATCGGCATGTGGGCCACGAGCAACCTGTTCAAAGCCGGACACCGCATCCGGCTAGAGGTGTCCAGCAGCAACTTCCCCAGGTTCGACCGCAACCTGAACACCGGGGGCCGCATCGGCTACGAGACCGAGTGGAATGTAGCCGAGCAGACCGTCTACCACGACGAGGTCAGGCCCTCATGCCTCAAGCTGCCAATCGTGCCCCCTAGGTAAAGCACTCTTCCAATGCGTCAACGCATAGGTCGGCAATCGTGCCGCCCGCGGACTTGGCCAGCCTGCTGACGTGCACCGAGCGGTGCGTCTCGTAACCGCCTTGCTCGAACGCCTCCTCCGTCGGCACGTAGCCGCACCACCCGTTGGTCAACTCGGAGATTAAAGTCACGTCGAACGGGGAGCGTTCCTTGATATCAAGGCCGAACTCCACGAACAGCTCCGCCGGGTTGGTCGAAATCGCCGTGCCGGACATGCCTATGGCGCCCACGTCCACCATGCTCGCGGTTTCTCCCCGCGCCCTTATGACCGCCTCCTCCGCGGGCCAGCGGATGCGGTCGAAGGACTGAATAGCCTCGTCCCGCCCACGGCAGAAGTCATCGCAAAACCGCGATTCGGACAACGGCCGGTCAGGTATCTCCACCGTCCGGCTGGCAAACCGCAGATTCTCGATTGGCCGCCTCGCGGCCGTCTTGCAGTGAGACTCCCAAGCGTCGGCCAGCGAGGTTCCTATCCTCCACGCCGCCGCTGAGCCGTCCATCGGCGGGTCCACGTCCGGGTCCTGCCAAGAGGTGTTGCCGCACGCGCCGGCCAGGTAGACCGTGGGAATCGCCGAGCCTGTTCTGCGGCGCACCACGTCGCCGAACCTGCCGCCGAAGTCACGATGGAACACGTCCCGTTCCGAACGTCCAAGCGCCGGACTGCCCCCTACCACGTGGTTGTGCGCCGAGAACGACGTGACCAGCGCTATCGGCGCACCGTCCGGCTCCTCGAACAGCCAGTAACCCAGGTCGGGGTCGGCAGGCCCGGCGGGCGGATTGGCCCTGTCCCTATCCGGCGAAAAGACCATGTCCACCCCACCGTCCGGCCGGAGAAAGCGTCGGTTGAAGGTGAGGCCGCTGGTGGGCGCGACGCCGGCGGCCAGCACGGCCGGCCGGAGATCCTCCGCCGCCCTCGCAACCGCCGAGGCCATAACGTCCAGCGCCCAAGCGGCGTACTCGCTATCCGGCCCCGCCGTGTCGATTACGATCCAGCAGGGAGCCAAGCCGGGAGCGACGTGCGTGTGCGTCGCCCCTATGCTGACGTTCGAGGCCGGTATGCCGCTCCTGCTCGCCGCCAACTCCCGGAAGCGGAGCGCGTGCGGCCGGTCGATCATCGTCAGGTCGGCCGAGACTATCGCGCCGGTCTCCACGCCGTCGGTAAACACGACGGCGTGGGCCAGCAGGTCGCTCTCTTCCTCGGTGTTCCTGCGAAAAGTCCGGCCGCCCCAGATCGAACCGCTATCCGGGGTGACGTTCACCGTGCAGGCGCCCGCCTTGCCCCTACCTGGGGGATTCATGGCTCAGTCCTTTGCCCATGCTGCCGCAATGTAGACCGGCAACCTATTTCCAGTCTTCGTATTCCGCCCGCCTCGTCTTGCGGGAGAACTGGAGGTGCACGCCGTCCGGATCGTAGAAGCTTGCGATGGTCCTACCCGACCGCGTGCCCTCCTGCGGCGCAACGTGGAACTTGACGCCGAGGTACTTCGCCTCCCGGTAAGCCGCCTCTACGTCTTCCACCTCCAGCGAGATGTGGTCGATGCCCGTCTTCTGGCCATCCTTCGCCTGGTGCAGCTCGACGCCTATCGGCGTTCCGCCCCCGTGGGTCGTCATGTAGACCGCGTCGCCGCCGTCATTCGTGCCGTCCGGGCAGAAGCCCAGCTTCCGGTAGAACTCCACCGACTTCTCTATGTCGTTCACAAACAGGTCCATGTGCTCCAACCTGATCAACCGCATCTTGAATACTCCTCCTGGGAATTGAGGTCCAACGTCGTTATGGGCGGACAGTTCCGCTCCGGCCCGGGCTTTGGAGAAGCAAACCGTGCAGCCGGCAAGCGCCCGGCCCGGACTGGCGCCATGTTGTCACACGTTGACGCTGGGCGGCGTGCCGGACTGGCTGAACTTTCCACGCGCGGCCCGCGATGGTTAAACTCTTGCAGCGTCATACGCGCAAAGACAACCGAGGCCCGCCGGAGGAACCGAATTGGTAACCCTAGAAGAACTTGGAAAAGACCCGTACGCCGCGCTGGGAGTGCGCAAGTTCATCAACGCCACGTGTCACCACACCATCCTGGGCGGGACGCTGGTCCCCGACGAGTCATTGGCGGCCATGAACGCCGCCGCCGCCCACGCCGTTGACCTGATGGAACTCCAGAAGGCCGCCGGCAAGGTGATTTCCCAGTACACACACGCAGACGACGGCTTCATCGTCTCAGGCTGCGCAGCGGCGATGCTCGTCGGCACCGCCGCCATCCTGACCGGAACCGACCGGGCCAAGATGGAACAGCTGCCGGACCTAACAGGCATGAAGAGCAAGTGCATCGCCAAGCGGTTCACCCGAAGGAAGACGCAGGAAGGAACGGAGTACGTAGACCACGGCTACGCCATCGCAGTGCAAACCGCCGGCGTGCGCTTCGTAGAGATAGGCGAAGACGACGTCGCAACCGCCGAGGAGTACGACGCCGCATTCAACGACGACGTGGCGCTCGTCTACTGGATCGGCTACGCACCCGAAGGAGACATTCCCCTCTCAGACGTGATCGAAATCGCCCACTCGCACGGCGTTCCGGTACTCGTAGACGCCTCTAACTCCCTGCCCCCGCGGGAAAACCTCTACCACTTCATCGACCTCGGCGCAGACCTCGTCTGCTTCTCCGGTGGAAAGGGAATACAGGGCCCGCAGGGATCGGGAATCATCGCCGGCAGGCAGGAACTGATCGACGCAGTGGCCATGCAGTCGTCCCCAAACCACGGCATCGGACGCGTCTGCAAGGTCAGCAAGGAAGAAGTCGTCGGCCAGGTGGCCTCGCTCATATGGTGGGCCGAGCAGGACGCCGAGGACCGCATGACGGAGCACCACCGCAAGAGCGGCATGCTGCTCGACGTGGTGAAGGACCTGCCCGGCGCCGAGTCCCGGGTGGTATTCCCCGACCATTACCAGCGGCCATACCCCACGGTCCACGTCAAGCCGGCCCAGGAATCGGACATGAGCGGCGAGGAGTTGAGGATGGCGCTCCGCAACGGAGAACCGGCCATTGCCGGAATGACCGATCCGGGCGATCCGGACGTCGTACGCCTGGACGTTCGCCTGCTGGAGGACGAAGAGATAAGGCAGATCGGCGACCGGCTAAGCGAGATCTTTGCGGGCGCGTAGCAAAGGCGTCCTTGAAGAGCCGCCGCAGGCTTCATGCCCGTCTGGGCAGAGGCGATGCCGGCCTGCAAACCGATTTCGCCGCGCGCCTTTCGCAAAATGAGTCCACGCGCTACCATTGCCGCCCATGTGCCGCCGCCCGGCGGCGAATGACTCTTGCGTTAGGCTTCAAAGGGCCTGAAAGGCTGGACAGCGAGCATTGGGTAGGTTCCTAGCCCGGAGGGCGCTGTTTGCTGTCATCACGGTCTTCGCCGCTACGCTCATAGTCTTCACGATATCAAGGCTGGTCGGAGACCCCCTTGATTTCCTGATACGGCCTGAGGGCTATGGCGTAACCCCAGAGGCGAAGGCGGCTATAAGCAAGAAGATCGGGCTGGACAGGCCGCTGATCGTCCAGTACCTCATCTGGATAGGCGGCGTACTGCGCGGCGACTTCGGCAATACGCTACTGACCGAAAAGCCGGTTATCGACATCTTCTTCGAGAAGGCCCCTGCGACCCTACAGCTGTCCGCGGTGGCGTGGATCGTAGCCACTGCGATCGGAGTGCCGGTCGGCGTGGTGTCCGCTGTCAACCGCGGCGGCATCTTCGACTACCTCGGGCGCGCGTTCGCTCTATTTGGGCAGGCCGTGCCGGTCTTCTGGCTCGGCATCATGGCCATACTGATCTTCTCCGTGCAACTGGATTGGTTGCCCTCCGGCACCAAGGGGCCGATAGACGCAAGCTTATGGGAACAGATCAAGCACTTCATCCTTCCCTCGCTGGTGCTCGGCTGGAGCGGCGCCGCCAGCTACGCGCGCCTCACCCGTTCGGCGATGCTGGAAGTGATGGACTCCGAATTCGTCAAGATGGCACGCGCAAAGGGCGTAGCCAATGAAAAGGTCATCTGGAAACACGCGTTCCGCAACGCAATGATCCCCCCGATCACATTCTCCGCGCTCCTGATGGCCTTCTTCCTCAGCGGCCAGGTTGTGGTGGAAGTTGTATTCGGATGGCCCGGTCTGGGCCGGCTGGCCACCGAGTCGGTGTTTCAGAACGACTTCAACACGCTCAGCACGTCCGTACTGTTCTTCGCTGCGATGTTCGCCGCCATGAGCTTCCTGGCGGACACCCTCTACGCAGCGGTAGACCCGCGGATCAGGTACGAATAACCAGCCTCCATGACCACCGCAGTTGACAATCGAACCGTAGCCAACGCCCTATCCGGCGCGCTTTTGCTGCTTCAATTCCCGCTTTACGTATGGAATTTCATGCGCCGTTGGCCGGTCATCCCCGGCCTAATCCTTACCACACTGGTTGTCTGCTCCATATTCGCCAGCCAGATAGCGCCACACAGCTTCCGCAAGACAGACCTTCGATCACGCAACGTGCCGCCGGTCTGGATGGAAGGCGGCAGCTTCAACAGGATCCTCGGCGGAGACGTGGTCGGCCGCGACATCCTCAGCCGGCTGATTCACGGCGCGCGGGTCGAGATGATGGTGGCGACCATCTCCCTGGTGGGCGGCGCAGTCCTCGGCACGTCCTTGGGCGTAATCGCCGGCTACTACGGCGGCATCGTAGACGAGCTGCTCATGCGCCTGGTCGACATATGGTTCTCAATACCGTTCCTCTTATTCGCCCTCGTGGTGACCATCGCATTCGAGCCAAGTTTGCGCGTGGTCTTGATCTTGCTAGCCATCCTGGCTTGGAGCGTTTTCGTCAGGAATATCCGAGCAGAGGTGTTGCTTCTCAAAGGCACCGACTACGTGGCCGCCGCCCGCATAGCGGGGGCCTCCACGTTGAGACTCATGGTGCGGCACCTATTCCCCGGCATCATCAACACGATGATGGTCATCGCCTCCCTAAGGGTGGGGCAACTCATACTGGCAGAAGCTTCCCTAAGCTTCCTCGGCGCAGGCATACCCGCCCCGACACCGGCATGGGGCGTGATGGTCAACGACGGGCGAAACTACCTCGACAACGCCTGGTGGGTCTCCACATTCCCCGGCATCGCCATTCTGCTGACGGTGATGTCCTTCAACTTCTTCGGTGACTGGCTAAGGGACCGGCTCGATCCCAGATTGCGCCAGTTGTAACACGCCTGTGACCTGCCGAAATTCGTGTTACTCCTTGCAGTGACGCTGCTATAGGAATAAGATTCACTGCGGCCCGTAGACAAAAGGCGGGTTATGAAGCTGTGTGCAGAACGAAAACAAGGGACGCCATGAGGATGTCCCCAAAGGACGCGGCTAGGAGGACGGTATGCCGTTGAGCAAGATGTTGAAGTGGCGAGCGATTCTGATCGCTGGCCTGATAGGAATCGCCGCCGCGGCAATCGCTGCGTGTGGCGGCGAGACCGAAGTCCAAAAGGTCGTAGAGACCGTTATCGTCGAAAAACAGGTGCAGGTACCGGGTGAAACGGTTATCGAAACCGTCGTCGTCGAAAAACCCGTGACCAAGATCGAGAAGGTCGTCGAAACCGTCGTCGTCGAGAAGATGGTCGAGGGCCAGAAGGTCACCGTCATAGAAACGGTCGTCGTCGAAAGACCCGTGACCGTTACGGAAAGGGTTGTCGAGACCGTCGTCGTCGAGAAGACCGTTACCGAGGTCCAGAAGGTCGTCGAGACCGTCGTCGTCGAGAGGCCTGTCACCATCACCAAGGTCGAAGAGAAAGTCATCGTCCAAACACCCACACCGATCCCTGTTGTCAAGGACGACGTTCCGGCACCGCGAGGCCGCCCCGGCACAATCACGTTCGCCATGCTTGACGTCGGCAAGGGCACGGGCATCAACAGCGCCCAGTCCGCCAACTACAGGTGGGGCATCACCGAAAACCCATTCATGACCAACTTCCCCGGTGAAGTTGTCGGCATGGTGATATCGGACTGGGAGCGCAGCGCCGACGGCACGAAGCTCCGGCTAACCGTCAAGGACGGCGTGGAGTTCCACGATGGATGGGGCCCGTTCACGGCCCAAGACCTGGCCTGGAACCTCGACGACACCAACGCAACCACCAACCCCGAGTCCATCTCGTGGAATGCAGGTGACTTCGGCGCACTCTTTACCGATCACACCGCGATCGACGATAAGACTGTCGAAATCACCATCAACCAGTGGGACGTGCGCTGGGCCGCCAACCAGCTCAACAACCAAGGCCAGGCGATGGAGATCTTCTCCAAGAAGGCCTTCGACGAGAAGGGCCGCGACTGGATGCTCGAAAACATCATCGGCACCGGCCCGTTCAAGGCGATCGAGTACCGCGACGATGAGCGAATCATCGCCGACGCCGTTCCAGACCACCACCGCCAGTCCCCCATGATCGACCAGATCGTATACGTGGAAGTGCCGGAGGCGGCCACTCGAAAGGCCATGATGCTCACCGGTGAAGTGGACGGCGCAGAGCTGATTCTCCCAGACCGCAAGGACCTGGCAGAACGAGGCTTCATGTGGGTGCCCGCAAACTCCGGCAAGGAGCAGGTGGTCATCTTCGGCGGAAACTACTGGGAAACCGAACGTGCCGACACCGGCGAAGAACTGAACCCATGGGACCTCGCCGGATACAAGACCGACCTGCCATGGGTCGGTTGCCCATGGCCCGAAAGGTGCCCCTACGAAGACACCAACAACCCCGATGGCATGGATGACATGGAGCAGGCCCGACTCGTGCGATGGGCCATGGCCATGGCGTATGACCGCGACCTGATCAACGAGACGATCTTCGCAAGTCAGGCCATACCGGACCACATCTCGATGTTCATCCCGACGCTTCCAGAGTTCAAGGAAGAGTGGAAGATCCCGTACGACCCCGACACCGCCAACGAGTACCTCGACAAGGCCGGCTACCCGGCCGGTTCCGACGGCATCAGGTTTGAACACAAGTTCGTAACCTTCGCCGGATTCGGTGAGGAAATACTCCAGGCCATCGCCGGATTCTGGGAAGAAATCGGCATCAAGACCGAGTCCCAGATCGTGGACTACGGCGGAGTGTTCCGCCCGACCGTCGTCGACCGCTCGAACTCGCTCGTCTACATACAGGGTTGCAGGCACCACAACGGCCTGCCGTTCGACTGGCCGAGAGGCCCGCAGAACACCGCTCTGACGCGCGGAGGCTTCGGCTGCGGCATCGAAATGCCGTGGATTGCACAGGGATTCATCGAGGCCAACTCGTACGATGACCCCGCCAAGCGGATCGAGGTCAACACCAAGGTTGCACAGCAGATGTACGACTGGATGCCCCAGTCCGGCATCGCAGTGGTGCCGAACGGCATGATGGTCAACCCGAAGTCCATCGAGTCATGGCAGATGCGGGACGGCTTCGAGTCGCCCTCCATACAGGGACCGGAACTGATCGTACCGGTATCCCGGTAGCCAAACGACAGAGGCTAGCGATCAAAAGACTGTAGCCGGCTTGACCCGCAACAGTGAGATTCGGAGCCCGCGGGACCTTCCCGCGGGCTTCGTACTTACTGCCAAAGGACGCAGACCGGCGCAGGAAAGACGGGAGCGCACCCGCAATGATCTGTGACGCACACGCCTACCTCGGCAACAGCCCAGGATGGGCGCAGATGGGGCTGCCAGTACCCTTGGACGGGCACGGCTGGGTCGAAATGATGGACTACTCCGGCGTCGACCGAGCGCTCGTCGCGCCACCCGGCGTAGGCGGCCACCTCGACTACAAGCCCGACATGGACCGCATAGCCCAAGCCATGCGCGACTACCCCGAAAGGCTCTTCGGCTTCTGCCGAGTAAAGCCCCGGCAAGGACAAAAGGCCATAGACGAGCTCCGCATGAGGGTGGAAGAGCAGGGCTTTCGAGCCATCAAGATGAACACCCTCGACGATGACTACCGCCTAGACGACAGGGCCATGCTAGACCCCGTCATACAGGCCGCAAGCGACCTCGGCATCGTCGTCTTCTTCCACACCGGGGACGCACACGGAGAGACCTGCCAGCCCAGCATGGTCGCAGACCTCGCCGTCGATTTTCCCGAAACGACATTCATCATCGGACACTGCGGCTACGTCGGCTGGCAGGACCAAACCGCACCGGCCCTCAAGCGGGCGCCAAACGCCGTCTGCGAAACGGCAGGACTGCTAACCCCCGCCATCATCCAGGGCATCGTCGACGAGGTCGGCGCCGAGCGCGTCCTCATAGGCAGCAACGGCCCCAACTCGCCCATAGAACTCCCAGGCCTAATGGTCAACAAGTACATGAACAAGCTGAATGCCGAAGAAAAGGCCCTAATCACAGGCCGCAACTTCGAGCGAATCCTGGGACTGGATTGACACTGGAATACGAACAAACGCCAGTTGAACGCGGCCTACTCGCAGGCCGTAGCGCGGGAAGACCTGAAACATGAAAAGCAAGATCTACGACGCCCACGCATACCTAGGAAACAACCCCGTATGGGCCCAGATGGGGCTGCCCGTGCCCCTCGAGGCCGACGGATGGATCGAACTGCTCGACCTCGCCGGAATCGACGGCGCGCTCGTAGCGCCGCCCGGAGTCGGCGCACCCGACGCATTCAAGCCCGACATGGACCGCATAGCCGACGGCGTGAGGAGATACCCCGACAGGCTGTTCGGCTTCTGTAGGCTAAAGCCGCGGACCGACAAGGCGGCGACCGACGAGCTCAGAAAACGGGTCGAGGAGCACGGCTTCCGAGCCCTCAAGATGAACACCCTAGACGACGACTACCGCCTAGACGACCGCGCCCTGCTCGACCCCGTCTTCCAGGCAGCCTCCGACCTCGGCATCGTCGTCTTCTTCCACACCGGAGACTCACACCACGAGACCTGCACCCCCAACATGGTGGCCGACGTCGCAAACGACTTCCCCCAGACCACCTTCATCATCGGACACATGGGCTTCGGCGGCGTCAACGGCTTCCCAGGCGACATAGACCAACTCGTGCCCGCAATGCAGCGCGCACCAAACACCGTCACCGAAACGGCCGGCGTCTTCAAGGAAGAGTACATACAGGACGTCGTCGACGAGATCGGAGCCGAGCGCGTGCTCATGGGATCCAACGGGCCAAACTCCCCCATCGAGCTCCCAAAGGTGATGATCGCCAAGCACATGAACAAGCTCACCGGCGGCCAGAAGGACGCAATACTCGGCGGCAACTTCGCACGCGTATTCGGCCTGAACTAGGGCCGGCCCGCGGCGGATACGACGAGCGGACTGCCGTTACATCCGGCCAACTCCGCTTGCAGTGCACGAAAGGACGGTACACGCGCGCATGGCACAGCCTGGAATCTTCGACGCTCACGGATACCTCGGACTGAATCCCGAATTCGCCTCCTACGGCCTGCCCGAACTCCTCGACGGTGACTGGTGGATCAGGACGATGGACGACTGCGGGGTCAACGGCACGCTCGTTGCGCCGCCCGGCGTAGGAGCCAGCGAGAACTTCCGGTCCGACCTGGAACGAGTGGCCAGCGCGGTAAAGGAACATCCCGGAAGGATCTTCGGATACGCACGCGCCAAGCCGAGAAGGGGACAGGCCGCCATAGACGACCTGCGCTACTGGGTGGAAGAACGCAGGCTCCACGCCGTCAAGATGAACACACTCGACGACGACTACCGCTTCGACGACCGCAAGCTGCTTGACCCCGTGCTGGAGGCCATCGACGAACTCGGAGTCCCCATCCTCTTTCACACCGGAGACACGCACGCCGAAACCTGCACGCCCACGATGGTCGCAGACATCGCCTGCGACTTTCCAAATACCACCTTCATCATCGGACACATGGGCTATCCCAACTCCGACCACGAACTGGCCGACGCCATGCTTCGCGCCCCCAACACCGTCACGGAATCCGCCTCGGTCTTCAGGCGGGTCGTGATACGGCGCACCGTGGAAACCGTCGGCGCAGATCGCGTCCTCATGGGAAGCAACTCGCCATACTCGCCGCTGGAACTGGCAGTCCCGATGTTCGGCGAACACATGCCCTTCCTCTCCGAAAACCAGCGGGCCGCAATCCTCGGCGGCAACCTGATGCGCATCTTGGGGATGGACGAATGAGCCTAAAAGTCGGCCTCACAACGTCCATGACGGACGCCGACGCGATCATCGCCCGCTGCCGCGAACTCGACGTCAAACTGGTCACCCTGCGCGTGGCATCAATGCCCGGCTACGACCAGCTGGCGCACCCCCAGCCGGCGGCCCTCCGGGAACTGCACGGCAGGCTCGCCGGCGCCGGAATCACAGTCGCAGCGATGAGCCAGTGGTTCGGCGACTTCGCAGAACTGGTACTGCGACCGGACCAACACCGAAAGCGCATAGACGGCGCACTCAAGACGCTGGAGCTACAGGGAGAGCTGGGCATAGACCGGCAACTGCACTACGTAGACCTGCCGGAGCCGGAAGACCCCGCCGGTGACGAGGAGATGTGGCACGGAATGCTGGCAATCTACCGGGAGTTGATTCCCCAAGCCGAGTCGTCGGGCGTCAGGCTGGCCAATCACGCCATATGGCGATGCCTCGTCCCGGAAATGCGCGACGAAGCCCTGCGCGAGGGCATCACGGAAGCCGGCTACCGGCAGTACAGGCGGCCGGGCTGGGCCGGGCCATACCTCGTCCGCACCGCAGACCACGTCCGCCGCATAATCGACTCGGTACCCAGTCCGTCAAACGGCGCGGTCCTGTGCACCGGCATGTACATAACCGGCGCAGACCCCGTGCAGGAGGCCGCCCGGTTCGCCGGACGGATCAACTACGTACAGATCAGAGACCTCGACGGCCGCTGGCCCGCCGCGCTAGAGGTGTTCCCCGGCACAGGCGACCTCGACTTCAAGGCCGTCCTGCGCGCACTGATCGACGCAGGCTACTCCGGCTTCCTTCACCCCGAGCACCTCGGACAGCCCCGCTACGAGGGCGAGGACCTGGAGAAGGAAGCCACTTTTCTCGTAAAGCGCTGGGTCGCCGAGGCCGAAGACGCTTAGCACACCGGATGACCGGCCTACCCGCGCCGTAGGCCCAAAGGAGCGCGTCGTGACCGAGACAAGCCTGCAGAACATCGACCTCTTGCTCAAGGGCGGCAGGGTGATAGACCCGGCCAACGGCGTCGACGGCGACTTCGACGTTGCAGTCACCAGGGCTAAGGTGGCCGCGGTCGAACCGGACATACCGTCGCCGTCCGCTCACCGCGTGGTCGACGTCTCCGGCCTGCTCGTCGTGCCAGGACTCATCGACCTTCACGCCCACTTCTGGGCCTACGACGGCTCCGTGCTGCCGGATGCACACTGCCACCCCACCGGCGTCACCACCGCTCTCGACGCCGGCGGCGCAGGCTGGCGGACCTTCGACGACTTCAACCGGGAGGTCATCTCACGCTCCACCACGCGCATATTCGCCCTGCTCAACATCGCCGGAGCCGGCATGGTCGGCGACCCGGAGCAGGACCTTGAAGGCATGGACGTCGAGGCTGCCGTCGCCAAGATTCGACAGCGGCCAGACCTGCTAGTGGGAATCAAGGTGGCCCACTACCAGGGGCCGGGATGGGAGCCGCTCGACTGGGGCGTCGAAGTCGCGCAGGCCACAGGCACATTCGTAATGGTCGACCAGAACGCACTCCCCACGCGCACTGCCGACAAGATGCTGCTGGAACACCTCCGGCCCGGCGACGTGAGCACGCACTGCTTCGGATACGGCAAGCCGGTCGTGGACGGCCGGGGCAACGTCAAGTCGTTCGTGCGCGAAGCGAGGGAGCGAGGAATCAAGTTCGACGTGGGCCACGGCAACGGCAGCTTCTCATTCCTCATGGCCACTGGCGCCATCGACGGCGGATTCCCGCCCGACACCATCAGCACAGACATGCACCGCATAAGCCTGCTGAACTGCAACGCCAACATGCCGGAGACGATGTCGAAGATGCTGGCCTGCGGCATGCCCCTGCCCGACGTGATCCGCGCCTCCACCTCCGCTCCGGCCGAACAGCTCAAGCACACGGAACTGGGAGCCATCGGAGTCGGCGCCGACGCCGACATAGCCGTGCTGGCCCTCAACGAAGGCGACTTCGGGTTCACAGACAACGGCGCATCCGGCTATCGCGTCATGAAGGCCAAGCAACGCCTGACCGCAGAAATCACCATCAAGTCCGGAAATGTCATGTGGGACGCCAACGGCCGCACCCGCGACGACTGGTCCCACACCCCACCCCCCGACGAACGCCTGCCATAACCCCTCGCACAAGGGAACCCACCAAACGCCTACCCTAACCCCTGTAACACCGGAACCCACCAAACCCGCCCCACACGGGCATCCCCTCCTACCTCTTCCCCCTTCTTAGAGACCTTTGCATAAATGTCTCGCGACCCTCTACAGACCTCCAATTTTTCGATGGACGAAGATGAGAATCGGGGTAATTAGGTCGGCTCTGAAGGGGCAACTGGGATTTATGCAAAGGTCTCGTCTTAGGGGGAAGATTGAGATGGGGGTCTTCCCGCGCGTGCCGCCACGAACCGCGCGCGTCGCACCTGCCCCGCAGGGGCAATCCGTAGGGGCGATCCCTTGTGGCCGCCCTCCGTACGGGCGATCCCTTGTGGCCGCCTGGCGGGGCCCGGCGGGGGGCACGCGCGACCACCTACCAACCCGTAATACACATACCCACCCCGCAGGGACGCGATCCCGACGCGCCCCGCAGGGGCGCCCCCTCCTACCTCTTCCCCCTTCGTAGGGGGAAGATTGAGATGGGTATAGACTGGCGACATAGGTAACGCTAGACTTGTCAGATGGGTAACGCATCATGGGATTGGAACGGCAATCCCAGGAGGAAAATGCGTTGCCTTGGAAGAATACGAGCCCACCATTGGAACGTCTGCGGTTCATAGAGCGCTGCGCTGCGGGAGAGGAGTCCATCTCCGATCTGTGCCGGGAGTTCGGCATCAGCCGCAAGACCGGCTACAAGCTGATTCGACGGTATGAGAAATACGGCGAATACGGCCTTCTCGACCGGAGCAGGGCCCCCCACAGCCACCCCAACAAGACGCCCGACGAGACCGCAGAGCGCATCATCGAGGAGAAGCGCGCCCGCCCCACGTGGGGGCCCAAGAAGATAATCGCCCGTCTGCGGGAGATCGAACCCGGTACACGCTGGCCGGCCCCCAGCACGGCGGGACGCATACTGGACGGCGCCGGCCTGGTGAAGCCTCGCAGGCGGCGGCGAAAGACTGCGCCCTGGGACGAACCCTTCGCCAACGCAGAAAACCCCAACGACGTGTGGTCGATCGACCTGAAGGGCTGGTTCCGCACCGGCGACGGAATACGCATCGACCCCCTAACTGCGCAGGACGCCATGTCCCGCTACCTGCTGGTCTGCGACGGGCTGGCGCGGCCCACCGGGCCGGAGGTCAAGCGAGTCCTAGAAAGGGCCTTCCGCGAGTACGGGCTGCCCCGGGCCATCCGCACGGACAACGGGCCTCCGTTCGCCAGCGTTGGCCTGGGCGGTCTGACTCCGCTCTCGGCATGGTGGGTCAAGCTGGGCATAACGCCGGAGCGGATCGAGCCCGGGCGCCCCGAACAGAACGGCCGCCTCGAGAGGCTGCACAGGACTCTCAAGGCGGAGACTGCCGCTCCTCCAAAGTCCAACCGGCGGAGTCAGCGGCGCGCCTTCGACGAGTTCAGGCGTGGCTACAACGAGGAGAGGCCGCACGAGGCTCTCGGCCAGCGGCCACCCTCCCGTATCTACGTTCCGTCGCACCGCCCCTATCCGGCCCGCGCCGTCTCGCCTGAGTACGGGGCCGGCGTCACCGTTCGCAGGGTCCGCAGCAACGGCCAGATCAAGTGGAAGGGCGAACTGGTCTACGTGAGCGACTCCCTCCGCGGCGAACCCGTCGGCCTCCTGCAGGAGGCCGACGGCACGTGGACCCTCCAGTTCGGCCCCCTAGTGATCGGGATCCTCAGAGAACCCGCGAAG
>CAXXNJ010000002.1:0-169010 GCA_963663555.2 Dehalococcoidia bacterium | reverse complement strand
CGAAAGGTGCTACGGCAACGACAAGGCCGCCGCCAGAGTCGCCACAGTAGCCGCATACGAGTTCTGCCACAAAACGCCACACCTCTACTGCGACTACGAACTCGGCCAACCCGGATGCCCACACGACACAACCAAACCCTTCGACCCCCTACAAACCCCACCGCCCAAGCCCGCCAAAACACAAAACGAGCCGTCGCCGAGCAAACCGGCCGAAACGAACAACGACTCACCGCCGGCCAACCCGGCCCAAGAACAAAACCCCGCGCCCAATAACGACCCGCCCGATGACGACCATCCGGAAGAATACCCTCCGGACGACCCACCCGAACCCGAACCGGAACCCGAACCCCGCCGGGCCCCACTCCGAAACCTAATAGTCGAACGCTACCCCCTGGGAGGAATCGACCACAACCTCGACCACGACGACCCTGGCCCCACCGACAACACCTGGCCCGACACAACCGAACACGACCCCGGTGATACCTACGACCCGCCAAACCCCCACGACGTCATCACCCGCGTCACAGGACCACCCGCGCCATCCGCCGAACCCGAACCCGGCGACGCCCACGACGAACCGCAACCCTTCAAACTCTACGAAATCCTCCCCGGAATCCGCGTCACAAGCCCCCCCGTCCCAATCGAATACGACGACCTAGACGACCCCATCCCCAAAACCCCGCGGTAAATCGCACCTCGTCATTCCCGTAAAAACGGGAATCCACACGCGCCCCGCAGAGGCAAACCGTAGGGGCGCTCCCTTGTGGCCGCCCTCCGTAGGGGCGATCCCTTGTGGGCGCCTGGCGGGGCCCGGCGGGGGGCACGCGCGACCACCTACCAACCCGAAATACACCTACCCACCCCGCAGGGACGCGATCCCGACGCGCCCCGCAGGGGCATCCCCTCCTACCTCTTCCCCCGTCCGCGGGGGAAGATTGAGATGGGAGTCTTCCCGCGCGCGACGCCACGAACCGCGCGCGTCGCGCCTGCCCCGCAGGGGCAATCCGTAGGGGCGATCCCTTGTGGCCGCCCTCCGTAGGGGCGATCCCTTGTGGGCGCCTGGCGGGGCCCGGCGGGGGGCACGCGCGACCACCTACCAACCCGGAATACACCTACCCACCCCGCAGGGACGCGATCCCGACGCGCCCCGCAGGGGCATCCCCTCCTACCGCTTCCCCGCCTGCGGGGGAAGATTGAGATGGGGGTCTTCCCGCGCGTGCCGCCACGAACCGCGCGCGTCGCGCCTGCCCCGCAGGGGCAAACCGTAGGGGCGATCCCTTGTGGGCGCCTGGCGGGGAACGGCGGGGGGGCACGCGCGACCACCTACCAACCCGGAATACACCTACCCACCCCGCAGGGACGCGATCCCGACGCGCCCCGCAGGGGCATCCCTTCCTACCTCTTCCCCCATCCGCGGGATAGACCCGATCTCATTCTTTCCCCCTCGACGGTGGAAGGTTAGGATAGGGGTGAAAATCACGACACCAACGCAATATCTGGGAGACACCCTGCGTCGTGCCATCATCGCACCGGATCAAGGAGAAAAAACAATGACAGACAGGCATGAAATAAACCCCGACTGGCCCTGGGCCAGAAAATTCCGCATCGCACAGGGAACGCGCGTCGGCAACACCATCTACACCTCCGGCCAGGTGGCGTACGACGCCGACGGCAACGTCGTCGGAGTGGACGACATGAAGGCCCAGGCCGAGCAGACCTTCCGCAACGTCGCAGAAGTCCTCGAAGCCGCCGGAGGCTCCATGCGGGACGTCGTCAAGATAACCGCATGGCTGACCGACGTGGACCGCTACGCCGAGTACGCCGAGGCCCGCGCCGCCGCCTTCCCAGACCACCTACCGGCCAGCACGTCCGTAATGTCGCCACGGCTGGTGGACCCTGCCCTCATGGTCGAGATAGAAGCAGTGGCAGTGGTGGCTGAGGGCTAACGGAATGGTAAGCTGCTACTAATGGAGAGTGGTGAGCGGCAGCCACAAAGCGGCATCTCCAAGGAGCTAACCTGAAGTGAATGTGAGACTGGACCTGCCTTATCTCGTTCTCATAGGCTCCGCAATTGTGATGGCGCTAATAGTTCTGGGCGGCGTGGTCTTCCTGATCTCCCAGTCAGGTGGAGAGCCGCAACCTAGAGTTGGCCTGACCGCGCAGGCCGAGTTGAAATCACAGGACGGCGACACCGTGGGAACCGTCACTTTCCGGCAAGCCGCCTCCGGTGTCTTGGTCATGGCCGACGTGAAAGCTCTGGCCCCGGGCGGACACGCTTTCATCATCCACGAAGCCGGCGCGTGTACGCCAGACTTTGACGCCGCCGGTGACCACTTCAACCCCACTGACGTGGAACACGGCTTCGTACATTCCGCATGGAAGCGAGGGGAATCGGGTGAAGCGCACGGCGGGGACCTGCCGAACATCTACGCCGCCTCTGACGGCTCGGCACGCGCCGACTTCTTTACCGAGGGCATCACGCTCGATACCGGCATGAGACATTCCCTATTCGACGACGACGGCTCCGCCATCATCGTCCACGAACACCCCGACGCCTACGGAGAAGAAGAGTCCCACACCGGCAACCGCCTAGCCTGCGGAGTAATCACCCCCACCTAGTGCCTATCCGGCGCGCGTTCTCACTCCAAAGGCGGGTTGGTAACAAACGTAACCCTTACGTAGGAGGCCGACTCGTCCTGCTCTAGCGCAGGTTCCGTGCCGTTGAATTCACGCATCGCCCGGCGCATCACGGGCCAGCCTCTACCCCTTTGCTCCATGAAGCCCATGTTAAGCATGTAGGTGGCCATGGATTCGTTCCTAGACCGAGGGTGGCCCCCGGCCTGAACGCTTTCAACCCTCATGTGATTGGGCAGTCCACCCGGGCTGGTCAGGTCAACGTGTCCGGCAAAGGCCTCGAGTAACACCTTAGAGCCGGTTATTGCATAGTCTCTGTGTACCATCGCATTCACCAGCGACTCCCTAAGGGCGTCTTGAGGCAGCAGTGGGCGGCCTTCACGTATCAGTCCACGATAAGATTCAAACCGTCCAAGACTGGCGAACCAGCCGACGGCTCTTTTCACTTGTTCGTCTAGTCGTCCTTTGCAGTCTGCCACCTGTAATACATTCGAATCCCTGGCGCAGCCTTCATATGCGACGCACTCAACCCAAAAGTTGTGTGTTTGTGGGTAAATCTGTGGCGTCTTGCCAAACGCCAGCACGCCGTAGAGCGTGGGATGTAGCGCGCGTCCGAGCTCCGCTATCACGCCGCGATTACGGAGGTCGTCCTCATCGTTGGGCTGAAGTTCGTCCTCGACGTCGAGCCCAATCCAGCGAAGATAGTCACGGAATACTTGAATATCGATATGAGCCGTCGTCGCAGCCTGTATCGTGCGTTCCTCCGTCAGGATGTAACCGAAAGCGTTGTAGAGCTCCTGGAGCTCGGTTGGCGACGGCTCGACGCTGCTGCGTTCACAGCGTACCCAAACGCGCCCGTCGTACCCCAGCGGCTCAAGACCGCGTTGCCGGGGAACCTCAATCCAGTGCACACAGCCCTTAGGATCCTCATGTCGTCCGGTTTGAGCTGAAACGGGTGAACTGCAGCCGGTTTGGAGGAACGAAGTCAATCTCTCCTGAACGCGCTCTGCATCCTCCCTCACGCCCACAATTTCCTGGGCATCGGTTACGCCCAGTATGATGACGCCGCCCTGAGTGTTTGCAAAGGCGCAGACGGTCCTTCCCATTCCCGACAGGTTGCCAAGCTCGCGCTTGAACTCCGTCTGCCCGCTTTCTCCCGAAACGATGCGGTTCAGGACTTCCAGCCACTCCATCTCAGGCTCCTAGAACCCGTACTTGAGCCGGCGTAGACGAAACGCATCATCGCCGCCGTCAACCGTCCGGACGATGGCGTCCCTGACGACCGGGTCCTCGATGGCCCCTGCCCGTGCGACGCGGCCCTTGTCGGCAGTAGCCTCCAGCTGGATCACCTGGTCGGCGTCCCCGTTGACTACGATGTTCGCGTTGTGAGTCGCCAGGATTATCTGCCGACGCCCCTTGAGCCGCTTTAGAGCCGGCAGCATCGTCTCGAAAAGGAACCGGTTGTCCAGCTCGTCCTCCGGCTGATCGATCACCAGGGGGCGGTCATCACTGGTTTCCAGCATCAGGGAAAGTAGGAGGTTTACCCGCTGACCACCGGAGAGTTCCCTCAGTGGACGGTAGCCGCCGTCTTGCATCTTGAGTTCAAGCACGTACTGATCAGGGCAACGAAGGGCCGCCAACTCGCGCCGCTTTGAAGGAGTCATCTGCGCAAGCAAGGTCGCCTGCACTGCCTCGCTCATCCCGACAGCCCCCAGATCGCCGGTCTCCAACTTTTCTAGCAGCCCATCAGGCGAGGGGCGCTGCCTTTCCGGCAGGTCATTCCACCAGCGCGTGATTCCCCTTTGATTGAAGCCTCTAAGGAACCGCTCCAGAGGCCCTTTGCGGCCGTCATTGATCCGGCGAGCCAATATCCGTCCGCCGAACTGAACGCGAACCGTCTCGATTACACGGTCATATATCTCTCGCTGTTTATCGACCATAGACTGACGGTTTGCACGCCTAATCTCGAATGACCGGTCGACAGAGGCCAGTAAGTCGCTAACCTGGCTGAGATTAGCTCGGTAACTCTCCAGTAGCGACGCCTGAGCGTTTAACGCCTGGAGTTGACTGATTCTCGCTCCATCAAGCCCATGATTTGCAAGCTTTCGGTCCACCTCTACACGGACAGTATCTTCGTGAACTTCCAGCACATCGGCAATGGACCTCACCAGGGCGTTCGTAGAGACCAACTCGTCCTTCGCGGACTTCAGTAAAGAGCGGATGCGTTCCCAACGGACACTTAAGTCCGTCTCCCTCCAGGCCGCCCCCGAAGACTTGAGCAACCCGGAAAGGTCATCGTCGATCTCAGGCGGTTCGACAAAATCTGCGGAATCCAGAGAACTATCTATCTCGCTCGCCAGCGCCGTCGCCGTCTTTACAAAATCGCGCCAGCGGCGCAGATCGCTGGACACTCGATTCAGGGTCCCCACGCCAGCGTCCGAAAATGCGACCAGCTCCTCGGCCGCCCTTAGACTTCGCTGGACAGCCTGCTCAGCTTCTGCAACGTCATCCACCAGTTTTACGAAGTCCCTGGCGGATTGTGCCAAGGATTCATCAAATTTTATCAAACATTCTTCGAGCCCCTTAATGACATGCGTCTCAGACGCCACCAGCCGGGCGAGAATATCTTCTACGGCATCAGGGCTTTCCGCCAGCCGTTGGAGTTCAGTTTGGGTATAGAAAACCGCAGGCCACTGCTCGTGCAATGGCGCCGTCGTATCTCTGCCTGGACATTCGAGATCTACGGTTGGAGAACCACCCAAAAAGCGATGCCGGCCACGCGCTTCGGCATGGTTTTTCACACTAGCCTCTTGAGGCAGGGGCGCTCCGACGTGCACACGTAGGCCGTCGAGCAGGGTGCTCTTGCCCGTCATGCTGCCGCCTATGACGCAGGTTAGGTCGGGGCTGAATTCAAAGCGGGACTCCGGCTTACCGTCACCCCCTGCGACTTGAGGAACTCGTCCAGCGTCGAAGTGCTCAGCGCGTGGCTGGGGCGGAGCGAATGCTCCCGCACGACGAATCCCGCCACCTGCACCCGCGCCGACTCGAAGTCCCGCTCGCTGATCCCATAGTTCCCGATCAGCGGGTACGTCGGCACGACGATCTGCCCCGCAAACGACGGATCGGTGAGCATCTCTTGGTACCCCGTCATCGACGTGCTGAACACGACCTCCCCATGCGCCGGGCGCGCCGCGCCAAAGGCCTCGCCGCGGTACGCGGATCCGTCTTCCAATACGAGATGTGCGAGTGTGGTAGTCATATTCGTTGGTCGTTAGTCTCTCTGATGCGCGACGTACCGCAGGGCTTGGCCCACGTCTTCAGGTTCCAAGTACGGGTATGCCTCCGTTATCTCCTCTGTGGACATACCATTGGCAACCAGATTAACCACGAGCGAGACCGTCACACGCATACCTCGTATGCAGGCCCGGCCGCCCATCACGTTCGGATCAAAGGTTATCCGTTCAAGTTCTAGCATCGTGCACCTCCATCTTTCGCCTAGCTACGCCGAGTCCGCCCCGCCATCCTGACCTTCGTTCTGCCAAGCCGAGTATATCGACTGTACAAGAGCGGTTAAGCTCTCTTTATGAGTCTCCCATTCTTGCGGGTTCACTTTGAACTGAATTGACGTGTTAGGGTCTTCTAGTGGGTCACGATTTTGTGGCCATGTATCATGTCGGATCACCTGTACACGCTTCTTAAATTCATCCAGGCAGAGCTTCTTCGATTTTGGATGGAAGACGATACCTAGACCACCCTTCCAAACTTCTATGTATGCGTACGATGCACGACGTCCTACTCCTGCTTCTCTCCGAAGTTGGATACTGAGTCCATACATTCGCGGGCTTGTGCTGGACTCAGGCCAATGTTCCCGGAACATATTTCTCACAGCAGCAAATTGCTCAGACACTCCAGATTCTTCGATGCGACGTTCTAGACTCTCTCGCTTTTGGGACCTACTCACGTACCCACTTGTGGGCCGGCGGTCTGACTCGGCAGGTCCTTCCACTTCCACCTGCTTGGCCAAGATGGTCTTGCCGTCATAATCGAAGCCGTGAAAGGTCAGCAGCGAGATGTCCATGTCGCTGTTCTGGGCGAGGAACCTCACCATCCGTTCCGACCGGTCATCCGCTCCCAGTCCGACGAGAAACATGCGTAGCGGCTTCAGCGACTCCAATTCACCAAAACCCCGGCTTTCGTACCACTCTTGAAAGTCCTCGATCTCGTCAATGCCGTGCTCACCCGAACTGTCGGATATGTGAGTTGCGAGGGTGGCAGGGTCCATACTGTCGAGGTCGGAGGCGTAGTCTATGATCTGCGCGACAGCGTCCCGCGACAACGTCCCGCGCTTCAACTCGAACACGACCAGCTTACCGTCGCCGTCTATGCCGAGCAGATCAAGGGGCCGCCTTCCGTGGGAGTCTGTCGGCCCACTAGCGTCAGATCTTCTATCAGTAGCTTCGGGTTCGCGACGAGGGTTTCCTCTAGCAGTTCCTCGGACTCCAACTGGTTGTTCGTTCCCAAGGGATTAGCCTGAGTCCCGTCGAGTTCCCATAGTTTGATGTCTTCCACGTCAGTCCTTTCTTTTCATAGCCCAATGACCGACTGCAATCCCGAATCCACCGCATCCATCGTCCAGTGGGGGAGAACCGTAACTCGCTCGGTCAGAAGCGATCTGTCCACAGTGATGATCTGAGAGACGTTCACCACCGAGTCTTTAGGGAGACCATGCTCATTTCGTTCGAGGAAGACGTTGCCCGGAGCATACCTGAGTTGGACGTTGGACGTGATAACGGCTGTCACAACAGTCCGGATGCGGCTCTCGTTGAACGAGTCGCTCTGAATGATCACCACCGGCCTGCGGTAGCCGGGACCTGAACCATAAGGAACTGGCAGTTTGGCCCACCATACCTCGCCGCGTCGCACTACCAATCTTCCTTCGGTAGTGAAGCGAACTGCATTTGAGCCAAGTGTTCGTCTAGTTCCGACGATTCGTCGGAGTACACTCGATCGAGAGCCTCGCGGACGTTGTCTTGCCGTCGCGATTCCATATACTCTTCCACTGCGCGGCGGAATAGCTCGCTCCTAGACATGCCGAGTTGCTTGGCGAGATTGTCGGCTGCTTCAAATATCGGATCGGGAATTGAGATCGCTGTTTTCATAGCTTTAGTATAACCCTAGTTATACCACTGGGCAACTTTCTCCGCTATCGTTTAAGCCTCCTAGCACCGATACACCACCTTCCCCCCGAACACCGTTGCCACCACCCTGCCTTTCAACGTCCCCCCGGCCAGCGGCGTGTTCTTGCCCTTCGATGCGAACCGTGACGGATCGACCACCCACTCCGCGTCGGGGTCGATGATCGTAACGTCCGCCGCCGCGCCTGATCGAAGCGTGCCAAGATCGCTCCGTCGGTTTGAGGCATCGCCCAGGGAAGACAGCGTAGACCTTTTCCCGAAAGGGGTTGCCATCGTCATCG
The DNA here is from genome assembly GCA_963663555.2 of Dehalococcoidia bacterium. Lineage (GTDB taxonomy): Bacteria > Chloroflexota > Dehalococcoidia > Lucifugimonadales > Lucifugimonadaceae. Next base: position 160,900 of record CAXXNJ010000002.1, on the reverse strand, counting down.
ATGCCGCCGTTCCACTCCTCCACTATCCGCCAAACAGCGCTGGTCTCCGCGCCGGTTCCAGAGATCGGAGAGTGCGGCGTGACGCCAAGCGCCTGCACGCCGCGCTCCACCGCGCTTTGCAGGAACCGCCGGGCGTAGGCCGAAATGACCTCGGGATCTTGGGGATCGCCAGCCAAGCCGGATGGCATTTTCGCCTTACCGCCCGGCCAGTCGTCTATGGTTTGGACGTGCAGGTCGGCCTTGAACCAGCGTACGCCGGGAACCTCCCGGCGCCAGTTGCCAGCCTGCTGTCGCATCAACATCAGCGTGTAAACTCCGAGCCGACTTCGCCACTATCCACTATGTTATAGCCCACTATTTCAATAAGGACATACCCTGAGCGGGTGCGTCTTTGCATTCCCCGCAGGCCGTGACGGCATCCGCCCACGACAACGTTGAAGGCTCATGAACCGCACCTACCCAGGTGGGCCTATGCGACCTACTCATCTCCCCTCGTAGATTACTGCCCTCGCCCGACGACATCGGCAAATCCGCCCATTCAGGACTCTCGGCCACGCGTCACCGGCGCCTTCTTCTCTCCCCCTACCCCCTCAACCTCAACACCGCCTCCCCATCTCCTGCCTCCCCAAACGCCAGGTAGTGATACCGCCCGGCTAGCCATTCGGGGAGTTGGTCGCAGTAGTGGGGGGAGCCGGGGTGGCCGGACTGGCCTTGGGACTCGACGGCCCACATGCCGTCCTGGCCGAGATCGCTGATGAGGCGGTAGTTTGCGCCCATGCGCGCGCCGTAGTTCGGATCGAAGCCCGTGTTGCACACCGTCACGCCGTTGCCGCCGACGGGCAGGCCGCCGCGATCCAGCAGCTCTCCCAGGTCGCCGCGATCGGTCAGCACGTGGCGCAGGTCTACCTTGTGCAGCTTGCCCCACTGCCAGCCGCTCATATCGGGGCCCAGCCGTGATTCAAGGTCGTCCAGCGTCGAACGCATCGCCTCCACGATCGCCTCTTCCCGGCCCGACCTGTGGAACCATCCCGCCTCGTTGCCGTGCAACAGGGCCGCTGCGACGCCGCCGCAAGCCCCCGCCAGCGCGCCGACCAGTTCGCCCTCGAACCTCTCCTCCGCAACCCGCCGCTGCCAGGCGTTGAAGAACACCTCGAATATCGATGCGCCGACGGCATCGGGTTCCATGTCGTGGTCCCACGCTTCCAGGTGTACGGCGGCCTCGCGGACGCGCGGGTCATCGCTCGCGCTCAGAACCGGCAGCAGGCCGGACATCCCCTCATCGGCGCGCAGCGTGCGAGTGTCCTGGTGCATCCGGCCAAACACCTCCTTATTAAAGGAAGAGTCTTCCGACTCGATCATCTGGCGCACCCGCTTGGCCCTGTGCCCGCTCGACCATGCGCCCGACAGCGGGTACGGAAAGTCCTTCGGCGCCAGCCGGTTGTTTGCCGACGTCGCCCAGCCGCGCTCGGGGTCTACAAGGCGGGGCATCCGCTCGAACGGAATGAGGCCCTGCCACTGGTGCTCCGCATCCCAACCCGGCCGGTAGCCGAGCTTCGACGCCTTGCGAACCGGTATGCCGCCGACCGACTGGTAGCCGAAGTGGCCGTCTACGTCCGCCAGCACTAGGCTCCACGTCGGCACCCGCCAGCTGCGGACCGCCTCCCGCTGCTCTTCGACCGAGCCTGCCCGATCGAGGGCAAGCAGCGACGCGAGCCAGCCGCAGTCGGTTGCGCCCAGCCACTTGAGAGAGACCGGCCCGGTGCGCTGGGCCTCCGGCGGCAGTATTTCGTCCACTATCGGCCCGTTGCGGGAGAAGCGAATCGTCTTGATGACGGCGTCGCGGTCGCGCACCTTTATCGTCTCTACCAGCTTGCGCTCCGGCTCCCATTCACCGTCGTATAGGAAATGCCCCGGCTTACCGGGGTCGGTGCGCTCCTGGTACAGGTCTCGCTGCGAGCAGATGTTGTTGGTGATGCCCCACGCGGCCCGCCTGTTGCGCCCGAACATGACGGCCGGCATACCGGCGTACGCCATGCCGCTCACGTCGAACGAGCCGCCGGTCAGCTGCACCTCGTACCAGCAGGACACCGCCGCGAATGCGATGTGCGGGTCGCTGGCGATCATGGGCTTGCCCGACTCGGTGCGCGCTCCGCTCACCACCCAGTTGTTGCTGCCCAAGCCTTCCTGTGGATCGCCGATCACTGCGCCGACGGGCTGCACGCCGTCCTGCGAGGGCGCGTATTCGCCCGGCGGGATGATGCTCTCGTCCTCAGCCTCTCCCAGCAGGAATGCGTCCAGCAGCTCGCCGTCTCCCAGCGCACGCCTTGCCAGCTCCGGGCCGGTGATTATCGGGAAACGCACCGTCAGGTAGTAGCGGAACTCCGTGGCGATGGCGAGGCAATCGACCGGAGACCAGGGTTCCGGCTCGTAGTCCAGCATTGCGAACTCGACCGGCAGGTTGGAACGCGATGCCTCTATGACTGCGTTTATTCCGTCCGAAAAGCGCTGGAGCAACGACCTGGTCTCTGACGCCGCCGCCTTCCACTCCGCCTCGGCTATGCGGTTGAGCCCGATCGTCCGCGCGATCACGTCGAGGTCAAGTCCCTCTTCACCGAGAATCTCCGACAGCCGCCCAAGACCCTTGCGCCGCAGGTAGTCGAGCTGGAACAGCCGGTCCTGCGCCATGGCATAGCCGAACCCGAAAAACAGATCCGAGTCGTTCGACGCATAGACGTGCGGCACGCCCCAGCTGTTACGGACTATGCGGGCTTCGCCGGATACCCCCGCTTTGATCTCGCCGTCCGGATCCGGAACCCGGCTGCGCGTCTCTTCCTTCCACCAGCGGTCGAACTCATCCCGCGATATGCCGGCGGAATCGCACACTGCCTGTATCGACTCTCCGGCGCCTAGGCGAACGAGCATCTCATTTGAATTTGCGGCCATCTCTTGGTCCTCCAAGCCTTGGTAAGAAAGGTCTACATGGTTCTCACGACCGACCCGCGCTGGGCTTCCACCTGCCGGGCGATCTCTTCAACGTCAAGTGTGTTCTCCGGCCAATCCGACGGTGGCACGTGGGAAAGCCGCAAGAGCAGCCTGGCCAGGAAGCCGGCGTACTCCTTCAGCTCCCTCACGCGCACCTTGTCCGCCGTATCGCCGCTGCTGTGCCCGTAGGCCACGTCGGGGTGCCTGCCCACGAAGCGCCAGCGCCACATCATCAGGGTGTGCGCGCCGGCGCGCACGAACGGGTAGGAATCGCCGGATGCGTCGTATTGCGCCATGACGTGGCAGGGAAACCCGTCGGGCATGGCGTCGAGATGCGCCTGTATGAAGTCGCGCAGGTGAGGGAACGCAAGCACTACGCCCTTGAGATTTCCGGTGGCCAGTTCGTCTAGGAAGACGGAAAGCCTCGGCAGGGGCTCCGGGCCGTGATGGCGGGCAACGTATGCAAAGGAGCCTTGCAGCGTCTGTTCCTCCGATCCCATCAGCGCGAAGCGAATCGATCTGCCCGGCCTCACGCCCTCTTCTTGGACGAGGCGCGACAGTAGCCGGGAGGTCTCGAGCGTAACGGACGAGCCCGAACCGTTGTCATTTCCGCCGAAGGAGTCGGGCGTGGTATCGAAGTGGGCGCTCAGGAAGAGTTGCTCTTCCGGCCAGCGCGCGCCGGGAATGTCTCCCACCACGTTCCTGGAGGTGGCGTCCACGTTCTTGGCGTCCACCCGGACCGACACCGTAGCGTTCCGGCCGGCGCGTACCTTCAGCTTCGCGCCGTCTTCCCTGGAGGTCTGTACGACGGGAACAGGGCCGCCGCCGGGCCCGCCGTCGCGCCAATCGTTGGCAGACGTGTGCGACGTACGGCGGCCTCCGTGCGGGCTGGGAGTTATCGCAACTCGCACGCCCGCCTCGGCGAGCGCGTCCAGCCGGGTGGTGAATGTCACCTGCGGCGAAAACGGCTCAAAGCCGGAGTCGATAAGCGCAATCGAGCCGGCCAGCCGTTCGCGCACGCGCGCCGTCTCATGCGGCATTCCGTAGCCCACGTCGACCAGCGGAGCGGAAACGTCCACGGCCGGACACGATAGGGTGGGCCTCACGTCGATGACCCAGTCCTCCTCGCCCGCCACCGATATTTCAGCCGAGTCGCACCTCCACGAAAGTAGGGGGAACTCCTCCTGCCGCACGTCGCTCAGACCGTACTCGCCCAGGCATCCGGCTATGTACTCGGCGGCGCGGCGTTCTCCGTCGGAGCCGCCCCAACGAACGCCTATGTCGTCGCAGAGCGCCTGGACGTGGCCGCCTATGGATGATCCGATCCACGCCTCGCCCATGATCCAGCGGTCTGCACGGCCAAGATCTATTCCCATGTCGCTTCCCAATGGTCTCTCCTGTTGCCGACGGGCCTTAACTCAATGCCCGTGCGGCGCCTATTATCCGCTACGCGCCCCCTCAGCGCGCGTCCCATGCGCCCGTTTCGAACTCGAACTCAGCCGACTGTTCCACCTCCGCACGGTCCATCAACAGGGGGTGGTATTTTCCCTCTAGGGACTCCTCGACGCGATCATAGTAGTGCGGACTGCCCGGCTGACCCGACTGGCCGGTAAGCGTCGCTCCCCATGCCCGGTTGGGGTCCGACATGTCCGCAAACAGCCTGTAGCTCACGCCGGAAGAGTTGCGGAACCCGGTCGGAGTCTCGACCGGCCGCCTGTTGTTCACCGTTCCTCCGCCTCCGGGACAGGGAAACGGGCCGAGGTTGAAAACGCGCCGCGCCTCGTCACTCCTCGCGAGCGGGTGTTCATACAGGACGGTGTGCGCGCGTGCCCAACTCCAATTAGCCGAGTCAGGCCCCAGCGCCGCAGTCAACCACTCGTGCGCCTCGATGGCGGCTTGGCTCACTAGCCGGGAGCGCATCTCATCGGACTCTGCCGGATGCTCACCCGTCAGCAACGCACGCGGCAGCGCGCCAGGGCTTTCCGCCGATAGCTCGCCTGCGAAATCACCAGCCAATTCCAAGGTTGCCAAGCTCGCGAACCTCGGCCAAAGGGCGGCCCACACTGCGGCCCCGGTCTGGTCGAAATCGAAGCGGCAGTTCCAGTCGCGCAGGATACGGCTCAAAGTCTCCGCGACATCGTTTCCGGCATTGGCCAACTCGCTCGCCATCGCGTCTTTCAACTCGCGGGCCCTCACGTCCAGCGCGTCGATCTGTATGTCGCGCACCTCAGCCGGGGCCAGTTTCTCCCCGCGCTCCAGCATCTCCGCTATGCGTCTCATCCTGTATCCGTCGGCGTAGGCCCCCGTGATTCCTTCGAGCATCTCCTGCGGCGCCGGCGCGTTGTTCGCGCTAGCCACCCAGCCCCTCCCCGGGTCATGCACTCCCGGCAAGTCCGGCGTGGACCTATATCCATTCCACTCGTGCTCGGGGCCCACGCCGCGCGTACCCCTGGTCATCGCCGCCCTGAGCGGTATGGAGCCGGACATCTGGTAGCCAAAGCGGCCTTCCGAGTCGGCGTACACCCCGTTCCACACCGAGAGACGCCACTCGTCCAGCACGGCGCGAACGTCCTTGGCCGACTTGGCCCGATTGAGCGCAAGCAGCGCACGCGCATCGCATATTGCCTCGTGGCCCACCCAGCGCAGGGAAATAGGCCCGTCCCCCTGCGGCTCTACTGCCGGGATGATGCCGTTGACGATGGGGCCTCTGCGCGTGAGCCGCACCTCAAACTCCAACGGGTCTTCCCCGCGCACCCTCACCCGTTCCAAGCGCTTATCGAATCTCACCCATCGGCCGCCGTCCACGTACAGGTCGGGGTCTTCGGCGTTTATCTCCTCGTGGTACAGGTCGCGCGTTGATGAGACGTTGTTGGTCCGCCCCCACGCCGCGCCGCGCGTTCTGCCAAAGATGACCGGCGGCGCGCCCGGATAGGCCGCGCCTATGCAGTCGATCCCAGGCGCCGATAGGTGTTGCTCATACCACATCGACGGAAATACGACCGGCCAGTGCGGGTCCGACGCCAGGGCGGGCAGACCGGTGGCAGACACCGCCGCACCGGCTACCCAGTTATTGGAACCCGTGCCGTCGTCCCCACCGCCGCTCGGCGCGCTTCCCTCCCCAGGCGCTATGTACTCACCCGACTCGGCAGCCAGCATCAACGCCGCAACGTCTGCGGGCGCGTTCCTAAGCAGCCGCTCGGCGGCTACGATCTGCTGCAACCGGCCAGTCAGCGTCCACCAGAAGTAGCGCAGGATCACGAGGCTATCCAGCGCAGTCCAAGGCTCCGGTTCGTAACCGAGTAGGTCGAATTCGACCGGCAGGCAACCGGCCGACAGCTCGATCCATCGGTTCACGCCCGCGGCGTAAGCCTCCAGGGCCTCAGCCGTTGACCCATCGAGCGAGGACGCTTCCAGCTCCGCGGCCTGTAGCAGTCCGATGGTGCGGTGCTCCACGTCGGTCGAAAGCGAGCCGCTGCCCAGCAGTTCGGCGAGAGTCCCGCGCGCCAGCCTGCGGCGGTAGTCGAGCTGCCACAGCCGGTCCTGCGCCTGCGTGAATCCGGCCCCGAAGTGGAGGTCGCGCACGTTGCCCGCGAAGACGTGCGGGATGCCGTACACGTCCTTCACCACCCTGGCGCCGCCCGACGCCGGAGATGCCCTCTCCATGATCCGTTCCGGCAGCTTCGACTCGAGGTACCGGCACTCAAGGGCCTCGTAATCCGACGCATCCACACCGGCCGCTTCGCAGAAGGCTCGCCTGGTCAACGAACCTGAGATCACGGCGGACGGCGCCCTCACTTGCTCATGCCTCTCACTCATCTTTACAACTTCTCCCGCGATTTCCTGTAGAATTCCCTGCTGACAACGGCGCGCACCCCGGATAGAGAACCGGAAAACACGCCTGAAACGTAATCGCAACAACGCGCAAGGGCCGGAAGACGGCTGACCGCTGTTTGAAAACACTCCAGCGTGATAGTATTGGCGATTGCGCGGGTTTGCATGTGCCCGAACGACTTGGAGGAGGATCTCCTGATATGAACATATTGACCAAATGGAAGAAGGCCCTCATCGGCGCCTTGTTCGCTGGCGCGATCATCGCCCTAGTGGCATGTGGCGGGGACTCTGACACTGCCGAGCCGGCGGCGCCCCAACAGCCCGATGCGCCTCAACAGGCCGCAACGGCCGCTCCGGCAGCGACAGCCGCTCCGGCAGCAACGGCCGCGGCCCCCGAAGAGGCCGAAGCCGCCGCAACAGCCGCTCCGGCAGCAACCGCCAAGCCGGCTGCGCCTGCCGCCGCTACCCCCACGGCAATGGCCAAGAAAGACGAAGGCATGATGATGCGGGAGAATGAGGAGCGATACGGAGGACAACTCGTTGTCACCCTGGGCGCCGCAATCTCCACGCTAGACGTGCACCGCACCACAGGAACCACCGCGAACACGATCGCATACGCCGTGCAGGAATTCCTGTTCGCATACAACGAGCAGCTACAGGCACAGCCCCTATTGGTGGAATCCTGGGACACCAGCGCGGACGGCCTCACCTGGACCTTCCAGTTGAGGGACGGCCTCATGTTCCACAACGACGTGCCCGTTACCGCAGAGCACGCCGTCAACTCCTGGACACGCTGGGCAGACCGTGACAACTACGGCTCGCTCATCTTCGGCTTCATCGACGACATCTACGTCACCGGCGACCTGACCTTCCAGATCGACATGGTGGAGCCCACGGCCCTCGTCCTTGAGGGCATGGCGCGAATCGGCGGCTACTACCCGTACATCATGCCACCGCAGATGTACAACGTACCCGTCGCAGAAGGCGCAACCATCCTCGTCGGAACAGGCCCCTACCAGTTCGCAGAATGGGTGCCCGGCGACCACCTCCTGGTGGAACGCTACGACGACTACAAGCCCGTCAGCACGCCGTTCTCATTCATGAGCGGCGAGAAGATCGCATACTTCGACACCGTGGACTACGTGGTCGTCCCCGACACCAACGCACGCATCGCCGCGCTGAGGACCGGTGAGATCGACGTGATCGACGGCGAGATCCCGAGCGACTTCGTGGACACCCTCGGTGAAGACCCCAACCTCGTTGTTCAGATCTTCACCAACAACGCCACGCGTGACGGCGCATGGATCGACAACGTCGACGGCCCATTCGCCGACGGAGCCATACGGCGCGCATTCGCCATGGCATACCCGGTCGAGGACGCACTCCGAGCCGCCGTTGGCGACGAGCGATTCTGGGACCTCTGCCCATCCATGATGGTGTGCGGAGGAAACAAGTGGGGCGGATTCGACGACTTCTCGCAGGACATCTACAACGCCCGTGACAAGACCGGCGCGGACGGGATGACCGGCCTCGAGAGAGCCAAGAAGATCGTCGCCGACAAGGGCCTCGTAGGCACCGACATCGTCGTGCTCCAGGCCGCAGACCGCCCGAGGTTCGCAGGCCCGGCCGAAATCTCCCGGCAGACGCTGGAAGAACTCGGATTCAACGTCGACTTCAAGGTGACCGACTGGGCCACCCAGACCAACTGGCGCGAGAAGCCGGAACTGTGGGACGTGTTCCACACGGCCGGCGGCGGCGCTTGGGGAACCAACCCGCTGCTAAACAGCTCGCTCGCCAAGAACAAGTACTGGAACAAGTACCAGGACGAGTCCGGCAGGATGACCGAGTACACCCAGCAGCTGGCGCGAGCTACCTCCGCAGAAGAGCAGCTCTCCATCGTCAAGGCGATGCAGGAAGTCTTCTGGAACGACGTCCCATACGTGTCGTTCGGTGACACATACGGTTCGTCCGCATACAGGGCCGACATCGAAGGCGTCAAGAAGTTCCGCGGACAGCCCTTCAACGTCTTCAACTCCTGGCGCGACAACTAGTCAACAAAGCGAAACCCTAGGCTGTTAGGGAGGCCGGCCGGTGCACCGCGCAGCGGCCGGCCTTCTTTGCTGAAGGGCTTTCGCCTACCAACACCATGGCCTGCCCGGCAGGTTACAGCGCGGCTGAAAACCACTAGAATGGGGCCGAAGCCAAACTTTTGCGAAAACCCTGTTCTCAGCCGCACTTCCCCGACCAGAACTGACGTCAGTTGACCGCATACATCATCAAACGCGTTCTCGCGGTGATACCAATCCTGATCTTCGTCGGGGTGGTTACCTTTTCCCTTGTACACCTTGCGCCAGGCGACGCCGCCAACATCATGGCCGGGGACTACGCAGGACCCGACGACGTAAAGCTCATTCGCAAGGAACTCGGGCTCGACAAGCCCGTCATGCAACAGTTCGTGGAGTGGATCGGGAGAACCCTAAGAGGAAACCTCGGCTCGTCTATCTTCTCCGGCATCTCCGTGGTCGACCTTGTACGCACGCGGATCGGCGCCACGCTCAGCCTGACGGTCACCGGCGGCATCCTCGCCGTCATACTTGGCGTTCCCATAGGCGTGCTGGCGGCTTGGAAGGCCGGTTCACTCCTTGACCGAGCGATACAGGTATGGGCCGCCGCGGGCATCTCCATCCCGGGGTTCTGGCTGGGCTTCATCATGATCTGGGGATTCTCCGTAAACCTGAGGTGGTTCCCAGTCATCGGATACGTGCCACCCACGGAAAACGTCATTGAATGGATCAGGCACATCACACTCCCCACCATACTCCTTGGAATCAGCGGCTCGGCCATCATCATCCGCATGACGCGCGCCGCACTGCTGGAGGTCTTCCGAGAGGACTACATCAGGACGGCCCGCTCGAAAGGGCTTGCCGACGCAGCCATCCTGTTCAGGCACGCCCTGCGCTCCGGCGCCATTCCCATCATCACCGTCATAGGCTTCCTCGCCGCCGCCCTCATCACCGGAGCCGTAGTTACGGAAACCGTATTCAGCATTCCAGGCTTGGGGCGACTCGTCGCCGAAACCGTGCAGACCAGGGACTTTCCAATCGTCCAGTCCCTGCTCATGCTGCTGGCAACCGCGTACGTCTTCATAAACCTCGCAGTCGACATCCTCTACGTCGTAGTTGACCCGCGGGTAAGGCTGTAGATGGCGACGGCAGGCAGATCTGAGGCGCTACTTGTCGTAGTTCCCACCTTCCAGGAGCGAATTGCAGGATGGCGGCGGACCGCACTTCAGACGCTGCGCGCAAACCCGAACTTGGCCGCCGGACTGGCAGTGCTGATAATCATGGGCGGCCTGGCCATCGTGACGGCCACGCCATGGGCCATCTCAATAGCGCGGTACGACCCGGTCGAACTGTCCGTCAGAGAGCGCGTCGACCGTCCCAGCGCCGAACACTGGTTCGGTACGGACGACTTGGGGCGGGACGTATGGTCGCGCACCCTTCACGGCTCCAAGACCTCGCTGATAGTCGCCTCATCGGTCGCGGTCATAGTCACCATTGTCGGAGTCACCCTGGGCGTCGCCGTCGGCTACAACCGCATCGCAGACAACATCGTGATGCGCATCATGGACGGCCTAATGTCGTTCCCTACCCTTGTACTGGCCCTCGCTCTAGTCGCCACGCTGGGGTCCAGCCTGGTCAACGTCATCATTGTGATTGCCATTGTGGATACGCCCGGAATGACCCGGATCGTGCGCGGCGTCGTGCTGAGCATCAGGGAACGGCCCTACGTCGACGCCGCCAGGATGTCCGGGGCAAGTGTGTTCAGAATCCTCGCCGTGCACGTGGCGCCCAATACACTCGCGCCCGTCATCATCCAGGCATCCGTATTCTTCGCCGGCGCAGTGCTCACCGAGGCCGCTTTGGGATTCCTGGGCGTCGGAACCCCGTCCTTCATACCCAGCTGGGGCAACATCATCGCCAGCGGGCGCCTGTACATACAGGTAGGATTCTGGATAGCCTTCTTCCCAGGGGTGTTCCTGGCCCTAACCGTTCTGGCCGCGAACCTCGTCGGGGACGGACTGAGAGACGTGCTGGACCCCCGTCTGAGGGGATCGCGCTAAGCAGAGGGGAATGCCGAAAAGGAGGACCCCAGGGGCGGAAACCGGTATGACAAGACAACCAGAAACTGAAAAGAAAGACTCCTCGCACTGGAAGAGACTCGCCGTAGCCGGCCTGATAGTCGCAGCGGCTGCGCTGGCAGCCTGTGGCGGATCTGACAACGGCTCCGGAGGCGGGGGGTCCCAAGCGCCAAAGGGGCCAGGGTCGGTGATTACGCCTACCCCATTGCCCGATTACCCCATTCCGGCAAGCGGCACGGAAATAGCCCCCCAATCCACTGCAACGCCCACCCCGGTCGCCACCGCGACGCCCACGCCGCCGCCTAGAACCGTCGATGAAGAGATCACCGGAGAACTGGTGGACAACATCTCCGAAGAGGAATACCCGCGGGTCAGCTCGCGCGTGCTGGAGCGGGACTTCCGCCGCACAGAGGGATATGCCGAGGCCAACATCGGAAAGTCATTCCTCGTATGGGGTGAAGTGATAATCGCAGAACGGCGCGACGACGGAGTGGCCTTCGTCGAGTTCAAGGCCGGCAGAGGAAAGGTCATCTGCGAGTTCGAGGTCATTACCGACGCCGAGCTCCGCAGGCTCACGCCCGACGGCACCAACGCAACCACCGGCACCGTGGCAAGTTGGGACGCAGAAAACCGGGTCCTGTCCCTGGACGGCTGCCGGATAGTGCTCGCATTCTGATACCGCAGCCATTCCGGCCGGCCCCACAATGCAATACGTATCACAGACATGACTGCACCGGCACAAAACAACGGCGGACACCTGCTTGAAGTCCGCAACCTGCAGACCCGGTTCTACACGAACGAGGGCGTAGTAAAAGCCGTGGACGGCGTGTCCTTCCACCTCGAAGAGGGCGAGGTGCTAGGACTGGTGGGCGAAAGCGGATGCGGCAAGAGCGTATCCGCCCTCTCCATAATGCGCCTCATTCCAAATCCACCCGGCAGGATCATCGGCGGCCAGGCGATCTTCGAAGGCCAAGACCTGCTCGCCCTGTCCGAAGCCGAAATGCGCCAGGTACGCGGTAGCCGCATAAGCATGATCTTCCAGGAGCCCATGACCTCCCTGACCCCGGTGCTGTCGATAGGACGGCAACTCAGGGAGTCCCTCGAACTCCACCTCAACATGACGAGACAGCAGGCCGAAACCCGCTCCGTCGAACTGCTCGACATGGTGGGAATTCCCAACGCCTCACGCCGGATAAGCGACTTCCCCCACCAGCTCTCCGGCGGACAGCGGCAGCGCGTCATGATCGCCATCGCCATGAGCTGCAATCCCAAACTGCTGATCGCCGATGAGGCGACCACCGCACTGGACGTCACCATCCAGGCACAGATACTGGAACTGATGATGGAACTGACGGAGCAGTTCGGCACCGCAGTCATCATCATCACCCACAACCTCGGCGTCGTAGCACGCTACGCAGACCGCGTGAACGTCATGTACGCCGGCAAGATTCGAGAGACCGGCCGCTCAGACGACATCTACGAAAATCCCAAGCACCCCTACACGGCCGGACTGCTCAACTCCGTCCCAAGGCTCGATGTGCCCGCAGACCGGAAACTTGAGCCAATCAGAGGCGACGTGCCTAACCTCATGGACCTGCCGGTGGGATGCGCATTCCGAGACCGCTGCGACTGGGCCGTAGATAGGTGCGGGCAGGAAGACCCGCCCATCGAAGAGGTCGAGCCCGGCCACGGCTCAGCCTGCTGGGAAAGGGACAAGGTCACCGTACACGCAGGAGCGCCGGGCTAGTGACTACCGCAACGCAGCCCGTAGCCGAAGCCGCCGCCCAGCAAAACGGCGCCAAGCCCCTGCTTGAAGTACGAGACCTCAAGGTCCACTTCCCAGTCACCAAAGGACTGATACTCCAGCGAAGGGCCGGAGAGGTCAAAGCCGTAGACGGCGTCAGCTTCGACGTAAGGCAGGGTGAAACGCTGGGACTCGTGGGTGAGAGCGGCTCCGGCAAGACGACCATCGGACGGACCATCGTCCGCCTGCAGGACGCCACCGCAGGACGGATCACCCTCGACGGAGAGGACATTACCGACCAGAAAGGCGCCGGTCTGCGCCGCGCCCGCCGACAGATGGGAATGGTCTTCCAGGACCCATACGGATCGCTCAATCCGCGCATGGCCGCCGGCAGCATCGTGGGAGAACCCCTCGTCATACACAAGATGTACGGCAGCACGCGGGAATACCGCGAGCGCATCGCTGAGCTGTTCCAGATCGTCGGACTGAATCCCACCATGGCGACGCGCTACCCCCATGAGTTCTCCGGGGGCCAGCGGCAGAGGATCGGCGTTGCACGCGCACTCGCCGCACGTCCAAGGCTCATCGTGCTCGACGAGCCGGTATCGGCCCTCGACGTATCGATACAGGCCCAGGTGATCAACCTCCTGAAGGAACTACAAGAACAGTTCGGACTGGCCTACCTGTTCATCGCCCACGACCTCTCAGTCGTCCGCCACACCAGCCACCGCGTGGCCGTAATGTACCTCGGCAAGATCGTCGAAATAGCCTCGCGTGACGAGCTGTACGACAACCCCCTGCACCCCTACACGCAGGCGCTCCTGTCCGCCGTGCCCACGCCCGACCCCAGGCTGGAGCGCGAGCGCCGACGGATCGTCCTACAAGGCGACATCCCAAGCCCGGAAAATCCGCCGTCCGGCTGCGTCTTCCACACGAGATGCCCCGTGGCCGTGGACGATTGCTCCGCCTACGTGCCTGAACTGCGGGAAATCACCCCAGGCCACTGGGTCGCATGCATCAGGACGGAAGGCTACGGCACATACTCAGTGGGTTCCTAGAGGACCCAAAACCCTCAACCGGCAGGCGCGGGAGGTCGAACCTTGCACGATCTACTGATCAAAGGCGGCTCCGTCATCGACGGGGCAGGCTCCCACGCATACGCCGCAGACGTGGCCGTCGACGGAGACTCCATAACCGCCATAGGCCGCACCGGCGGAGAGGCCGCACACACAATAGACGCAACCGGAATGGCCGTTGCGCCCGGCTTCGTCGACCTCCACTCACACGCCGACTTCAACTTCTTCGTAGACCCCGGCGCAGACTCCAAGATCACGCAGGGCGTCACGCTGGAGTACGTCGGAAACTGCGGCATCAGCTTCTGCGCTCCCATCACCGGCGAAGCCGATGAGGACGTCAAGATCAGGTACGCCTGGTACTCGTCCGACGGCAGCGAGGCGCCCCGCTGGTCAAATTTTGGGGACTACCTCGACGCGCTCGAAGCCAACGGCGCCCCCCTAAACGTCGCAACTCAGGTCGGACACGGCACCGTACGAAAGGCCGTCATGGGCATGGACTCACGCGCACCCGACGTCGGGCAGATCAAGCGGATGAAGTCCCTGGTAGCCGAATCGCTCGACGCAGGCGCCATGGGCTTCTCCACCGGCCTCTCCATGGCGCCCGGCTCATACTCCCTGAACGCCGAGGTCTACGAGCTGACCGAGCCCGTTGCACAACGCGACAAGCTCTACTCAAGCCACTCGCGCGATTCCGGCTCCGAAGGCGCGGGACTCTTCGTCGCAACGGAGGAGCTGATCGAAGCCGGCAGACGGACCGGCTGCCGGCTCCAGTACTCCCACCTAAAGGCCAACGGAAAGATGCGCGGCATGGCCGGAGAACTGCTTCGACGCATCGACCACGCACAGGAGCAGGGAGTCGACATCGCCGCCGACCAGTACCCATACATCGCCGCAAGCGGGCCGATGAGCGGCAACGTATACCCCAGGTGGGCGCTGGAGGGCGGCCGGGAACTCGCAATGCAGAGGCTGCAAGACGATGACCTGAGAGCCGAGATAAGGGACGGACTGAGGCACAGCGTCCTGATGATAGGCGGGCCGGAAAAGATAATGGTCGCAGACTACGTGCCCGACCGCAGCTTCGAAGGCGTAAACCTCGACGCAATAGCCGAACGGATGGGAGTGGACTTCCCAGAGGCGCTCATCAGGCTCTACGAAAAATACGACGCACAGCTGATCCTCACCGGAATGGCGCAGCCCGACGTGGACGAAATCGCCGTCGCACCGGTCACCGCAGTCGGCTCCGACGGCGTATCCCTGCGGTCGACGGGGCCGCTATCGTCCGGCCATCCCCACCCGCGCAGCTACGGCGCCTTTCCCAGGTTCTTCGACCAGTACGTACGGGAGAAGAAACTTGTCTCCCTGGAAGAGGCCGTGCGCAAGATGACCTCCCTACCCGCCGAGCGGCTGAGGCTCTCCAAGCGGGGCCGGCTGGCGCCTGGCTACTTTGCCGACGTGGTTGTATTCGACCCCAACACGGTCTGCGACACCGCAACCTTCACACACCCCCACAGCTACTCCACCGGCATAGAACACGTCCTCGTAAACGGCGTCCAAGTCGTGGCCAACGGCAACTCCACCGGAAAAACCCCCGGCCGCGTAGTCCGCAACAAGTCCGGCTAACCGGCCGTACCTCCCTCACTCCCAACCCCCTTTGCCGTCATTCCCATGAAAATAGATTCCCGTGAAAACGGGAACCCGTAGGGGCGCCCTCCGCCATGAATCGTAGGGGCGATCCCTTGTGGCCGCCCTCCGTCAGAAATCGTAGGGGCGATCCCTTGTGGCCGCCCTCCGTCAGGAACCGTAGGGGCGATCCCTTGTGGCCGCCCTCCGCCAGAAATCGTAGGGGCGATCCCTTGTGGCCGCCCTCCGTCAGAAATCGTAGGGGCGATCCCTTGTGGGCGCCAGGCCGTCCCTCGTAGGGGCGATCCCTTGTGGCCGCCCTCCGTCAGAAATCGTAGGGGCGATCCCTTGTGGCCGCCCTCCGCCAGAAACCGTAGGGGCGATCCCTTATGCCGCCCTCCGTCAGGAACCGTAGGGGCGATCCCTTGTGGCCGCCCTCCGCCAGAAATCGTAGGGGCGATCCCTTGTGGGCGCCCTCCGTCAGAAATCGTAGGGGCGATCCCTTGTGGGCGCCCTCCGCCAGAAATCGTAGGGGCGATCCCTTGTGGCCGCCCTCCGTCAGAAATCGTAGGGGCGATCCCTTGTGGGCGCCAGGCCGTCCCCCGTAGGGGCGATCCCTTGTGGCCGCCCTCCGTCAGAAATCGTAGGGGCGATCCCTTGTGGCCGCCCTCCGTCAGAAACCGTAGGGGCGATCCCTTGTGGCCGCCCTCCGTCAGAAATCGTAGGGGCGATCCCTTGTGGCCGCCCTCCGCCAGAAATCGTAGGGGCGATCCCTTGTGGCCGCCCTCCGTCAGAAATCGTAGGGGCGATCCCTTGTGGGCGCCCTCCGCCAGGAATCGTAGGGGCGCTCCCTTGTGGCCGCCCTCCGTCAGAAATCGTAGGGGCGATCCCTTATGCCGCCCTCCGCCAGAAATCGTAGGGGCGATCCCTTGTGGCCGCCCTCCGCCAGAAATCGTAGGGGCGATCCCTTGTGGGCGCCTAGCGGGGAACGGCGGGGGGGGGGGAATCGTCGCCCACCAACACGCGCGACGCCGCGCGCCGTGCCTACGTCCCTCTGGATTCCCGTTTCCACGGGAATGACGGAAAGGGGGTGTGGGTTGATGGCGCGCGTGGCGGTGGTCGCGCGTGCCCCGCCCCGTTCCCCGCCAGGCGCCCACAAGGGAGCGCCCCTACGGATGTTGTGGGCTGCCAGCCGGGCCCCGCGCGGGCAATTCGACCGGCCGGTCGAAGTAGTCCGCGACGGAGTAGTACCGCTCACCGCGCGCCGGCGGGCGCTTCGCCAAGATGCGCTCCACCTCTTCTATCTCGTCGCCGCTCAAGCGCCACTCCGCCGCGGCGCAGTTCTGCCTCACCTGGCCCGGCGCGCTGGCGCCCGCTATCACGCTAGCCACCTCGTCCTTTGCCAGCAGCCACGCAAACGCCAGCTCGTGCACCGTCCTCCCCTGTCCTTCCGCGAACGTGGTAAGCGCGTCCACCAGCGCCAGGTTCTCGCCGGTCATCCGTCTTTCCGCAGTGCCCGACTCAACGTCGAACCGGCTTCCGACCGGGAAGCGTTCGCCCGCCCTGTATTTTCCCGTAAGCAGCCCCTGCGCCAGCGGCCAATACGGAATCACGCCCACGCCGTTCTTCCTGCACGACGGAATCATCTCCGCTTCCGCCGAGCGGCTAACCAGCGAGTACTCGAACGACGTTGCCGCCATCGGCTCTAGGCCGTTGGCCCTGGCGGTCCACACCATCTCCGTCAGCCACCACGCAGGCGTGTTGCACGTGCCCGTGTAGAGCGTTTTTCCCTGCCGCACCAGGTCCTCCATCGTCCGCAGCGCCTCATCCGCGCCCACGCGCGGGTCGGGCCGGTGCATCATGTACAGGTCGACGTAGTCCGTCCGTAGCCGACGCAGGCTGCCCTCGATGGCGTCCATGACGTGCTTGCGGCCTGACCCGAACTTGTTCGGCCCGTAATCGCGCATGGAGCCGAACTTCGTGCAGATTGCCATCTCGCGACGCAGCCCGCCATCCAGCGCCCTGCCGACGTACTCCTCCGCCGTGCCGTTCGCATAGACCCGCGACGTGTCGATGAACGTCACGCCCTCCTCAATCGCGGCCCTGACAATCTCCCCCGACTCCCCGGCGTCAAACCTAATGCCAAAAGCATTCGTCCCCAACCCAACCTCCGACACCTCAAGCCCCGACCTGCCAACATTCCGGTACCGCAAAAAACAACTCCTACCGCAATTCCGCCATGGCCCCATCGCAACACCGCCCCACCGCCTCTCCCAACCCTACACCAACTCCCTCCTATCTCTTCCCCACGAACCCGTAGGGGCATCCCTCGCGGGCGCCTTCCGTAGGGGCGTCCCCTCCCGCCTCTTCCCCCGTCTGCGGGAGAAGATTGAGATGGGGGTCTTCCCGCGCGTCGCGCCTCCATGTTCGTTGTTAACGGCGCGCGCGTTGGTGGTTGGCGACCCCACATTTTCATCACCTTGTGCGGCCTAGCAAGGCCATGGTGATTCCCGTGAAAACGGGAATCCAGAGGCGCCTGAAATTAGAGACGGTGGAATTCTGAAACACACTCCTCGTGAGTGCCTGGTGGGGAACGGCGGGGCACGCGCAACCACTACAACGCCCACCATTCACCTGCTCCATCCGTCATTCCCGACCCCGATCGGGAATCCACCGGCGGCGCACCTCCGCTCAGAACAGCCGGCTTTCTCCATCGCCCGCCAGCTCGCGGAGCAGGTAGCGCTCTTCCTGGCTTTCGATGATCTTGCCGGCGAGCATGTCCGGGTCGGGCCACAGCTCGCGGATGCGCGACAGCAGCCGCTCCTGCACCGCCATGGTCTCCGGCTGACCGGCCAGGTTGTCGAACTCGCCCGGATCGCGCGCCAGGTCGTACAGCTCCAGCTCCGGATCATCGAGGTGCGTGTACGACAGCTTCCAGTCGCCCTGACGCAGCATCGCCCGCGGCCCCTCCGTGCCGTGTGCCAGATGCTCGGCGAACACCTCGTCCTTCCAACCGGCCGACTCGTCCGCCAGGTACGGCAGCAGGCTGTCGCCGTCCATGTTCCACTCCGACGGGTCTATGCCGACGAGGTCCATCATCGTCGCGACGATGTCCACGTTGGACGTCGCGCCCTTCTCCCACCGGCCCTCCGGCAGGCGGCCGGGCCATGCGATCTGCAATGGAACGCGGGCCGCCTGCTCATAGAAGCACATCTTCCGCCACAGCCCGTGCTCGCCGGCCATCTCGCCGTGGTCGGAGGTGTGGACGATCACGGTGTTTTCCGCCTGCCCCGTCTCTTCCAGCGTATCCAGGATGCGCCCGTACTTATCATCCAGGCAGGTGACCATCCCGTAGTAGGCGGCGCGCGCCCTGAGCAACTGGTCCTCGGTATACGGCCCGCCCGTGCCGGTGTAGCGCTGCAATCTGGCCGCAGCGGGCGGCAGGTTTTCCAAGTGACCGGGCGGGTTGTTTGGCAGGTCCACGTTGTCCGGGTAGTACATCGAGAAATACGGCTCCGGCACCTTCAGCGGGAAGTGCGGTGAAATGAAGCCGCACACCATCGCCCACGGTCTATCTTTCCGGGCGTCGTCGCGCAGGTAGTCGTGGGCGGCCTCCTCTACGGCCTCGTCGTGGTCGATCACCGGGCTGCGGCCGGCTCCCGCCTCCAGCACGTCCGGCCACGGGGTTAGGCCCTTCCCCACGCCGTCCTTCCACCGGATGACTGCGTGCGCGTTGGCCGCGTGCGGGTCGTGGCTCAGCTGTTCGTCGAACCCGTTGAGCGGCCTCGGCCCCGTCATGTGCATCTTGCCGTTCAGCGCCGTGTCGTAGCCCAGCGACTTCAGCAGCCACGCCCAGGTGAGCCTGCCGACGTACAACGGCGTGGAGTTGTCCCACCCCTCGCAGTGGCTCACGTACTTGCCCGTCATGAACGACAGCCGCGACGGAGTGCACAGCGGCGAGTTGCAATAGCCGTTCTCGAAGGTCGTGCCCCGCTCCGCTATGCGGTCCATGTTGGGCGTACTCACCAGCGGATGGCCGTATGTCCCGCTGAACATGGGGCCATGCTCGTCGGACATGAACACCAGGAAATTGGGACGGTTCTCTGAGTTTGACATATCTCCTCCGTAGGGACGTCCCCCGGCAGGAATCGTAGGGGCGTCCCTTGTGGGCGCCTTCCGTAGGGGCGTCCCTTGTGGGCGCCTTCCGTAGGAACGATCCCCTGTGGGCGCCTTCCGTAGGAATGATCCCTTGTGGGCGCCTTCCGTAGGGGCGATCCCTTGTGGGCGCCTTCCGTAGGAACGATCCCCTTGTGGGCGCCTTCCGTAGGAGCGTCCCTTGTGGGCGCCTTCCGTAGGAACGATCCCTTGTGGGCGCCTTCCGTAGGAACGATCCCTTGTGGGCGCCTTCCGTAGGAACGATCCCCTGTGGGCGCCCTCCGTAGGAACGATCCCCTGTGGGCGCCCTCCGTAGGGGCGTCCCTTGTGGGCGCCTTCCGTAGGGGCGTCCCTTGTGGGCGCCTTCCGTAGGAACGATCCCTTGTGGGCGCCAGGCGATACCGTACACCATAGCGGCATCGCGACGGCGCCGGGGGCCGCTCAGCCTCTCCCGGCGCCGGACTCCCGCGGCGCACGTGCCCGCGGGTATCTTGGTTGCGGTCTCTTCCCGTCTTAGCGGGCGGCGGGCACTATGTTCTCAGGGGCCCTGTAGCTGGCCTGGAACGCCCTCGGCATCTCCCATGACTCGATCGACTTCGGGTTGATGGTGATCGTCACCGGCACGGCAAGCACGCCGGGTGCGAATGCCCAGTGGTGCATCCAGTCGGCGAGTTGGTTGTTGATCTCGACCCGCTTCTCCCTGTCGGGCTCGAGCTGCGCCTCCCTGAGCCAGTTGGCCACCTCAGGCGCCTCCTGCGCGCAGCTGAAGCCGCCGCGGGAGAAGCTCGACATCTTGATGCCGCGCGGCCAGTCCCACGGCGCCGACGAGGTGCTCTCGCCGCAGGTCTTCAGGAACGGGTGGGTGATCGTCCGCTGCACGAGCGAGGGCCTGATGATCTGGTATGCGTGGGTCAATGCCGTCGTGCGCACGCCGATCTCGTCCCACATGCCCGCGATGGCCTGCGCCTGGCTGGCGTAGGTCGGCGGTGAAGGCTGACCGTAGATGACGATCTCAAAGCGAATGCCGTCGTCGCCGCCCTTGCGCGGCAGGCCGGCCTCGTCCAGGAGCGCCTCGGCCCCCTCCGGGTCGTACTCGATGTTCCACTTGTCCTGCCACTCCGGAGCGGTCGGAGAGAACATCGTTATGTAGGTCGGCCAGCCGAGACCGTCATTGAGCTGCTCGTTCATCAGTTCGCGGTCGAGGGCCATTGCCAGCGCGTGGCGGACCTTCCGCGCCTGCTCCATGTCGTCCGCGTCGTCGGGGTGGCCGAGCCACGGCAGCCTCCTGGCTTGGTTCAGCGGCTGTCGCTCCAGCGGATCTCCGTTGATCGCGTGGTTCGTCTCCCACAGATTTCCGCCGAACATAATGCCGATCTCGTCGGCTCTGCCACCGGCGGCCAGAACCTCGAAGCCCTGCGCCTTCAGCTCGCCGACCCTGGCGAGCGGTATCTGGCCCATGTCCACTTCGCCTGTCCGCAGCAGCGCTATCTTGGTGTCAGGCTCCGGTATTTCCAGCCAGGTGACGTTCTGTACCGCAGCAGCCTTTCGCCAGTGGCTCGACAGAGCCTGGGTGACGATCCTGTCGTCCGGCACCCACTCGACGATCTCGAACGGGCCGGTGCCCATCATGTTGCCGGGCTCCTTGGCCCAGTCCTCGCCGTTATCGTCGATCGCCTTCTTGCTCAATATCGCAACCGACTCGCCGCCGAGGTTCAACTCGCGGGACGCCCAGGTGGGATTGAAGGCCGCAAAGGTCGCCTTCACCGTGTAGGTGTCCACCACCTCCCACGGGTTCGAGCCGAACAGCGCGTTCATGTCCCCGGCCTGTCCGTGAATGCTCAGCGGGTTCGTGCCCGCGTTGGCGTCGTTCACGTTGTACGCAACGTCCTCCGCCGTCATCTCGCCCCAGCCGCCGTGGAACTCCACGCCCTGCCGGAGGTTGAGAGTGACGGAACTGAGGTCCGGCGCAAGCTCCCATCCCGTAACCAGCATAGAACCCTCCGCCGTCTCATCCGTCACGACGAAGAAGGTCTCGGTGATGCCCATGTGCATCGCGCCCTCGGCTGAACTGCCGGCGCTGTGCAGGCCGCCGCCCGTGCCAACCTGGTCTATCGCCATGACGAGCGTACCGACCGGGTTCTTGGGGTCGGGAATGTTGATCGTGACGGCCGTCGGCAGCGGGATCGGCGTGGCGGGCACGGGCGTCGCCACAACAACAACCGTCTCCACTACCTTCTCAACCTGCGTGACGGTGACCGGCTTCTCAACCACCACCGTCTCCACCACCTTCTCGACCCGCGTCACCTGCTTCTCAACGACAACCGTCTCGACGACCTTGACGGTCTTCCCCTCGATCTCCTTCTCTACAACGACCGTCTCGACGACCGTCTCCACCCGCGTCACGGGCTTCTCGACGATGACCGTCTCGACGACCGTCTCGACCTCCGTAACCTT
Organism: Dehalococcoidia bacterium; assembly: GCA_963663555.2. GTDB lineage: Bacteria > Chloroflexota > Dehalococcoidia > Lucifugimonadales > Lucifugimonadaceae. Next base: position 138,897 of record CAXXNJ010000002.1, on the reverse strand, counting down.
CTTCTCCACGACGACCGTCTCGACCACCGTCTGCACCTGCGTCACCGGCTTCTCTACGATGACCGTCTCCACGATCCTCTCCGGCTCGACTTGCTCGCCGCCGCAAGCGGCCAGCGCCATCGCGAAGAGGCCCAAGGCCGGCACGATGAGCCACGCCAGCCTCTTGAAGTCCTTGAAAATCTTGCTTCTTATCACCGGTTTACTCCTACATTCAGCCCTACGCGCCTACGCGCCCGCAGGCATGGGGAACCGCGCTCTGGAGACGAAAGGGCTCAACACGCGGCATTCCCACGAACACCGGTTGCGAGATGGTCTGCCGCAAGACCCTCTCATCCCCTTGAATTAGTGCAACATTAGCGAATGTAACCGCCTTTCGCAACAAACGCCCCTATCGCCCATACATCCCCGCACCGGCCCAAGCGCCGTATAGTTGGCGGCGCGCTTCCCAACCGCAGAGCAGGAGATGGCCGAGAAGTGACTAGATCGGACGAACCGGCCGGCGCCGGCAACGCGCTGGGCATCATCGGAGGGACGGGCCTTTACGAAATCGAGGGCTTCGAGAACGCGCAGTGGGTGGAGATAGAGTCTGCGTTCGGCCAGCCCTCCGACCGGCTGCTGATAGGCGAGCTGCACGGGCAACGCCTCGTCTTCCTGCCGCGTCACGGCAGAGGCCACCGCATTTCGCCCACCCAGGTGAACTACCGCGCAAACGTCGAGGCCATGAAGCGCGCCGGGGTGTCGCGCATCATCTCCTTCAGCGCGGTCGGCTCCCTCAAGGAACATCTCCGGCCCGGCGACTTCGTGATCGTCGACCAGTACATCGACCGCACGTTCGCTCGCGAGAAGAGTTTCTTCGGCCAAGGCTTCGTTGCGCACGTCAGCATGGCCGATCCGGTCTGCTCGCAGCTCGCCGGAATGTTGGAGGGAGCCGCGTCGGAGTGCGGCGTGAACGTCACAAATGGCGGAACCTACCTCGTCATGGAAGGCCCGCAGTTCTCGACGCGCGCCGAGTCGGAGCTCTACCGCACCTGGGACTGCGACGTCATAGGCATGACCAACATGCCGGAGGCGAAGTTGGCGCGAGAGGCCGAAATTTGCTACGCCACGGTCGCCATGGTGACGGACTATGACTGCTGGCACACTGAACACGAAGACGTAAGCGCCAAGACCGTACTGGAAGTGCTGCGGGACAACTCGACGCAGGCCAGGGACGTTGCCAGGACGGCGGCGACCAAGGTGGCAGGACTACCGCCCGGCTGCGCCCAAAGCTGCAACCGCGCTCTCGAGCACGCCATCGCCACAGCGCCGGATGCGCGCGATCCCGCCATGGCGCGCAGGCTGTCCGTAGTGGCCGGAAGAGCGCTGACGGCAGAGGGCTGGACGAACGACTGATACGGCGCCCACCCGCTAAACTGCCACACACGAAAAATACGCCGAAGCCTAAGGAGTCCCCGTGAAAGCCATCAGAGTCAACAACCCCGGCGGCCCCGAAGCCCTTTCATACGAGGAGATTCCGGATCCCGCGCCCAGCCCGGGCCAGGCGCTCGTGAGAAACGCCGCGGTAGGCGTCAACTACATCGACATCTACTACAGATCCGGCCAGTATCCCGCCGAACCGCCGTTCACCGTGGGGCAGGAGGCCGCCGGCACGGTGGAAGCCGTCGGGCCGGACGTAGAGGGAGTGTCGCCCGGAGACGAGGTGGCCTACGAGGGCGTTCTCGGCTCTTACGCAGAGCTGGCGGCTGTGCCCGCCCACAAGCTGACCCCGCTGCCGGACGGCATCGATGCAAGAACGGCCGCCGCGTTGCTGCTGCAAGGCATGACGGTGCACTACCTCACCAGGGACACCTTTGCGCTGAGCGCAGGGGATACGGCCCTTGTGCACGCCGCAGCCGGCGGGGTAGGACTGTTGCTCATGCAGGTGGCGCGCAAGATCGGAGCGACCACCATCGGCACGGTCTCCACAAGAGAAAAGGCCGACCTGGCGCGCAAAGCCGGGGCAACCTATACGATTCTCTACACGGAGCAGGACTTCGAGGCCGAAACGAAACGTCTGACGCACGGCCGGGGCGTGGACGTGGTGTACGACTCCGTCGGGCAGTCCACGTTCGACAAGAGCCTGGCCTGCCTCCGTCCTCGCGGCACGCTGGCGCTGTTCGGCCAGGCGAGCGGCCCCGTCCCGCCGCTAAACCTTCAGCGCCTCAATGCCGCCGGCTCCGTCTTCGTCACCCGCCCATCCCTAGTGCACCACACGCTGACCAGGGAGGAGCTGCTGCACAGGGCCAACGACGTGTTCGGAATGGCGGCCGCAGGAGATCTCGCCGTCCGCATCGACAGCGAGTTCCCCCTGTCCGAAGCCGCCGACGCCCACCGCCGCCTGGAAGGGCGCCAAAGCTCCGGCAAGATCCTGCTAATTCCCTAGACCGAGACCATTGCAACAGGAATCGTAGGGGCGATCCCTTGTGGCCGCCTTCCCCGTAGGGGCGTCCCTTGTGGCCGCCTTCCCGTCGTAGGGGCGATCCCTTGTGGCCGCCTTCCGTAGGGGCGTCCCTTGTGGCCGCCTTCCCCGTAGGGGCGATCCCTTATGGCCGCCTTCCCCGTAGGGGCGATCCCTTGTGGCCGCCTCCCCCGCAGGGGCGTCCCTTGTGGCCGCCTCCCTCGTAGGGGCGTCCCTTGTGGCCGCCTTCCGTAGGGGCGATCCCTTGTGGCCGCCTTCCGTAGGGGCGTCCCTTGTGGCCGCCTTCCCCGTAGGGGCGATCCCTTATGGCCGCCTTCCCCGTAGGGGCGATCCCTTGTGGCCGCCTTCCGTAGGGGCGTCCCTTGTGGCCGCCTTCCCCGTAGGGGCGTCCCTTGTGGGCGCCTTCCGTAGGGGCGTCCCCTCCTACCTCTTCCCCGTCTGCGGGGGAACATTGAGATGGGGGTCTTCGCGCGCGACGCCACCGCCACGCGAGACGCCACGAACAGCAACGGCGCAATCCAACAGGATTCGCAGGAACGCGCCCTGCAGAGGCGGTCCCTGCCGGAGACGCCCCATTTTCATTACCTTGTGCGGCCTAGCGAGGCCATGGTGATTCCCATGAAAACGGGAATCCAGAGGGACGGGGGCACGTCGCGCGGGTTCGTGGCGTCGCGCGGGCTGGTGGGCGACGTTGCCCCGCCCCGTTCCCCGCCAGGCGCCCACAAGGGATCGCCCCTACGATTCCTGCCGGGGATCGCCCCTACGAATCGTGCCGGGGATCGCCCCTACGACTTCTACGGGGGACGCCCCTACGATTCCTGCCGGTGGGCCCATTTTCATTGCCTTGCGCGGCCTAAGGAAGGCCATAGTGATTCCCGTGAAAACGGGAATCCAGAGAGGCTACGCCCACCAACACGCGCGACGCCGCGAACCCGCGCCATCAACTCCCTCTCCCTCCCCACTAAAAACTGGCAACTACCCGTCGAGGGGATGACCGGCGTGCCGCTAGGAACACACCGGGAAATTGCGCAAAGGTCTCTACGTCTACAACGGGGAGCGGTTGGAGGCGACGGGCGGATTCGAACCGCCGAATAGAGGTTTTGCAGACCTCCGCCTTAGTCCACTTGGCTACGTCGCCCCGCTGGCAGCGAGCATCCGCTCCACGTACTAATTGTAGCGTTTATAGCAAGCCTGCGGCCATATGCGCCGACGGCTACGGCCCCTTGGACCGACGGCTACGGCCGTTAGGCCATGTTCAAGATTGGTGCCGAGGGTGGGATTCGAACCCACACGCCCTTTCGAGCACTGCGCCCTCAACGCAGCCTGTCTACCAATTTCAGCACCTCGGCGGGTGTCTTCTCATGCGCCGCGGGACCAGTGAGGTCTGGCAGGGGCGGAGGGACTCGAACCCCCGGCCTTCGGTTTTGGAGACCGACGCTCTAGCCAACTGAGCTACGCCCCTCGGTTGCGGCCAACGACGGATCACGGTTGCACAAACCCCGCCGCACTTTCGCGAACTCAACCCGCAGGAAACCGTTCCTACCGGGAGCCCGCGTACGAGAACGTGTATCGGGGGCTACCTTCACCATCCCTTTGATGATACCGCGCTTCGCGTCACATTGCCTTACTGCGCGAAGGGCGGGAATAAACGCTAAGGCTTACAAAGTAGTCGAGGCTTGGCCGTGGGAGGCGAACTCACGGCCAAGCCTCATGCGAATAGGCCGGCTACGCGCCTCGCGCACGCCGCGCGGCCGTCGTCACAGCGCGGCCTGGTCCCTCTCACCCGTGCGCACCCTTACCACTTCCGCTACCGGGGAGACGAATATCTTGCCGTCCCCGATGTGTCCGTCGCCGTCGCTGCGCGCGGCTGTGACTATTGCATCGATTACGGCTTCCTTTTGTGAATCCTGCACCACAGTGGCGATAATCGTCTTGGGCACGGAGGCGCGGTGAGTAAACTGTCCGCCACGCCCCGTGAACACCTCAACGCCCTGCTGCTGCCCCCGGCCGGTCACGTTGTAGTAGCTGTAACCCTTGCAGCCTGCTTGGACCATGGCATCGAGAACTACGTTGACTCTCTCCGGGCGCACTACTGCCTCGATCTTGATCATCTGTCCGTCCAACCCTTTCGGCCTTGCGGCGCCGGGCCGCATTACTGCCTGAGAATGGCCCCGGACCTGCGGGCAATCGCCGGCCCGGGGCGTTCCGCACTCCTAGTCCGCACCGTCAGCGACGTAAGCCCGCTCACCGTGCTGTGTCAGGTCCAGGCCGGTGTCCTCGTCTTCCCGGCTGGCGCGCAGGCCCAGCCCAGGAATCCTGTCCAGTATCAAGAGGATCACCGTCGTGACCACCAGCGAGTATCCGATGGTTGCGGCGACTGCCCGGAAGTTTGCCCACAGGAGATTGGCGTCTCCGTCAACGAGGCCAACCCCGCCGAACGCGAATATGGCGGTGGCTATGGCGCCCCATATGCCGCCGATTCCGTGCACTGCAAAGACCTCCAGCGCGTCGTCGATCTTCAAGAGGTGGCGCATCTGTACCGCAACGTAGCAGAGCGCTCCGGCGCCGAATCCCACGCCGAGCGAGCCGAGCGGCCCAACGCTGCCTGCCGCCGGCGTTATCGCCACGAGGCCGGCCACGGCTCCGGTGGCCACTCCCACCGCGCTCATTCGGCCGGTCTGGAAGTAGGATATGAGACCCCACGTTACGGCGGCCACTGCAGCGGCCATGTTGGTCACCAGGAAGGCGTTTACCGCCACGCCGTCAGCGGCAAGCCCCGATCCGGCGTTGAAGCCAAACCACCCCACCCACAGGATTGCGGCTCCCAAGATCACAAATGGCACGTTGTGCGGCTCCACGCCGCGCTCCACGTTCCGGCGGCGGCCCACAAAGTAGGCAGCCGCAATCGCCGCCACTCCGGCGTTGACGTGGACGACGGTCCCGCCCGCAAAGTCGGCGGCCCCGATGCCCAGGATCCAGCCGTCGCCAGCCCAAACCCAGTGGCAGATCGGCGCATACACGAGCGTTACCCAGAGCGCCAGGAAGATGAGGTACGTAGTGAACTTGAACCGCTCCGCAAAGGCCCCGGTGATTAGCGCAGGAGTGATGATTGCGAACATCATCTGGAAGACCGCAAACAGCATGTCGGGTATGCCGTCTCCCTCCGTGGCGCTCACGTCCTTGAACCCGGCGAAGTCGAAATTGCCGATGAAGTTGTTGAACCCGGTCGCACCCTCCGGGCCCGTTCCGAATGCCAGGGTGTAACCCCAGAGCATCCAGACTATGCTCACAACCCCCATCGCCACGAAACTGTACATGATGGTGCTGATGGCGTTCTTGCCGCGCACCAAGCCGCCATAGAAGAAAGCGAGGCCCGGCGTCATGAACAACACGAGCGCCGAGGCGACGATGATCCAGGCGACCGATCCAGAGTCGATCATGGGCGCCACTCCCTAGTCTGACAGGACCCCTTGGCCCTTCCTGAATTGAAAACTAGCGGCCAGTTGTTTCACCGGTATTTCACCGCTGTGACGACGCGGTTACGTAGAAACCGGTTGACCCTTCACCACGCGCTGCCTAGCATTACCCTCCCCGCACACCACGCACACAAGACCGGAAGCCGCACATGATCATCGACTCACACTGCCACGCCTGGGAGCGCTGGCCATACATGCCGGAAGTCCCCGACCCCGACACCAGGGGCATCGTGGAGCAGCTACTGGATGAGATGGACCGCAACGGGGTGGACAGGGCCGCCGTCGTGTGCGCCCAGATATGGCACAACCCCGCAAACAACGACTACGTGGCCGACGCCGTACGAAAGCGACCCGACCGCCTGAGCCAGCTCGCCGACGTCGACTCCTCATGGTCGGAGACGTACCACGTTCCCGGCGCGGCCAAGCGGCTGGAGACGGCTGCCGAACGGCTGCCTATGGCGGGGTTTACCCACTACCTCGCCGGCGAAGACGACGGCGCATGGCTCACCTCACAGGACGGCGTCGACTTCTTTCGAGTGGCAAGCGAGCTGAGGCTGATAGCCTCCATCGCCTGTGCGCCGCAGCACCATCCCGCCATCCGCAGGGTGGCCGAAAGGTGGCCGGACATACCGATCCTCTGCCACCACGTCTCTTCGCTGAACAAGTCGGACGCGCCGCCCAGCGAGCGGCTGCAGAACGTCCTCGATTCAGCCGAACTCCCGAACGTCCACCTCAAGCTCTCCGGCTTTCACTACGCCACCGACCAGCAGGCCCGCTGGGAATACCCCTACGACGACTGCCGATGGCTCTACGAAACCTGCTACGAAGCGTACGGCGCGCGCATGTGCTGGGGGTCCGACTATCCCGTAGTCAGGGCCGCCATGACCTACCGGCAGTCCCTCGAGGCGTTCCGCACTCACTGCTCATTCGTGTCCGACGACGACCGGGAGAAGATCCTTGGCGGCACGCTCGCCGGTCTCCTGGCCCGTTCCAGGCAGGCCGTCTGAAGCCGCGCACAGCGCAGTTCATCTTATTCGCAGGCCCTTTGCCGAGGCCGGAACGGTGCGCCCCCTTGAGCCGGGGTGAGTCCCGCCGGGCCGTAGTTTGCGCCGGGGGCGGCCCGCCGTGAATAATCGCACAATGTCAGACGAGTCTGCCGGAGACTGTTCAGAAATCGCCGCGGCCCCCGCTACGGAAGGCGCCCCCGCCCGCCGCCGCAAGCGGAACGCGCTTGCCGACTGGCTGACCGCCCACAGTACCGCGACCACAATCGCGATCTGGACGGTCGTCGGCGCCTGCGTGGCGGTAGGCGCCCTCATGTGGGCGACGGGCAGGCTGGAGGTGCAGAACGTCGGTTACGCCGGCGCGCTGGCGATAAACCTCATCGCCTCGGCGTCCATCATCATTCCCGTGCCAGGCTTGATCGTCGTCTGCGGGGGAGCCGTGGAAGAGGCCGGTCTCAATCCCGTCCTTCTCGGCATGGCGGGAGGATTCGGTTCGACAATAGGCGAGCTGAGCGGCTACCTTGCGGGCTACGGCGGCAGCGCGCTGGTGCAGCGGTCGAAGTACTACGAGCGCATCAGCCAGTGGGTCGTCCGCTACGGCGGCCTGCCGATCTTTATACTGTCCGCCATCCCCAACCCCGTATTCGACGTCGCCGGCATCGCCGCGGGGTCGCTCGGATATCCGCTGAGGCTGTTCTTCATCTACGTCTTAGCCGGAAAGCTAGTCAAGTTCATCGTAGTCGCATACGCCTGCCGCCTAAGCATAGACTGGATCGTAAACCTGATCTGACCCCCACCCACCGCCGCGCGAATCGTACGTGCGCCCCACGAATCGTAGGGACGTCCCGCGAATCGTAGGGACGTCCCGTGAATCGTACGTGCGCCCCGCGAATCGTAGGGGCGTCCCGCGAATCGTAGGGGCGTCCCGCGAATCGTACGTGCGCCCCGCGAATCGTAGGGGCGTCCCTTGTGGGCGCCTGGCGGAGCACGGCGCGGCACGCGCATCGTTGGGGCGCCGCGCGAATCGTACGTGCGCCCCGCGAATCGTACGTGCGCCGCGCGAATCGTAGGGACGTCCCGCGAATCGTACGTGCGCCCCCCCAAATCGTAGGGGCGTCCCTTGTGGGCGCCTGGCGGGGCACGGCGCGGCACGCGCATCGTTGCGGCGGCACGCGATGTTAACCACCACGCCATCATTCCCGCCGCCTTGCCGTCATTCCCGTGAAAACGGGAATCCACTCCTACCTCTTCCCCCGTCTGCGGGGGAAGATTGAGATGGGGGTCTTCCCGCGCGTCGCCACCACAACGCGCGCCATCCACCCACACCCCCTTCCCGCCGTTCACGTCGCCCGCATCCATCTTTCCCGTCGCCCACCATCCCGCGCCGCCCTTGGCGCAAGAGTCAAAACGGCAAACCTCTATTTTCAGAGTAAAGTTAGGAATGGCGCAGAAAACCCCGGCGCCAATGCAATATCAGGAAACTACCCGAACTCTCCAATGAAGGAAACAACCGATCACGGCGTCCAGGCCCGGCCCGGTCACTGGCTCGTCGAGCGACGCGATCTGGCGCTCCGCCTAGGGATCCTGGCCGTCGTACTCGCCTTTGTGCTGGCCGGACTTGTGATGTGGATGACCGGCCAGTTCGAACTCAAGTCGGTCGGTTTTGCCGGCGTCTGGCTGCTCAGCTTCATCGGCGCCGCCTCGATAGTCGTGCCCGTCCCCGGCTTGGCCGCCGTCTGTCTCGCGGGAACGCCCGCAATAGGGCTGAACCCCATTGCCGTCGGCGTACTCGCAGGCTCCGCCGAGGCCCTGGGCGAGCTGACCGGTTACGCCGCGGGACTGACCGGCCGCAACCTCGTTGCGCGCTACAGTTGGTACCCGCGCATCCAGGCGTGGATGGACCGCTACGGCGGAGCGTTCCTCTTCGTCATGTCCATCATTCCCAACCCGCTGTTCGACATAGTGGGCATCGCGGCCGGCAGCATCGGATATCCTATAAAGAGGTTTCTTGCCATACTATTCGTGGCGAAGTCCTTGAAGGGAACCGGCATCGCATACGCGTGCTATTACGGCTTTTCATTCGGCCTACCCTGGCTGCGGAACCTGATCCTTGGCTGAGCGCTCCGACGACAAGACCAAGCTCAACGTCATCATCGTGGCGGCGGGCGCCAGTTCCCGCATGGGCGGCGAGGACAAGCAGTTCGCCGAGCTCGGCGGAATGCCCGTAGTCGAACACAGCCTGCGCACATTTGCACAGTGCGAAATGGTGGAAAGGATCGCGCTCGTCGTCTCGGGCACAAACGCCGACCGCGGCCTTGAACTCGTATCCGATCCCGATTACGAAAAGGCCGCAGCGTGTGTGCCAAGCGGCCCCAGGCGGCAGGACTCGGTGCGAGCCGGAATGGTCTTGCTGGAGGACATTGGAAGCCGGGCCGAGTACGTCGCAGTGCACGACGGCGCACGCCCATTCGTAGACCGCCCGATGATCGAGCGCGGGCTTGCCGCCGCACAGGCCGTCGGCGCCGCGGTCGCAGCCGTGCCCGTGAACGACACCATCAAGTCCTGCGGGTCGAACGGCATCGTTACCGAAACGCTCGACCGGGACGCGCTACGAGCCGCCCAGACGCCCCAGGTCTTCCGCACCGACGTACTCAGGGCCGCACACGATTCCGTGACCGACGACGTGACGGACGATGCCTCTATGGTCGAAAAGGGAGGCGGGCTAGTAGCCGTCTTCGACGGCGACAAGGAGAACATCAAGATCACAACGCCGGATGACCTGGTCCAGGCGCGGCTGATAGCGGCCCGGCGGACGGGAGTAGACCCGCTGAAGGGACAGCAGCGCTGGGGAACCGGCTTCGACGGACACCGGCTGACGCTCGGAGGGCCGCTGCGACTGGGAGGCGTGGACGTACCGTTCGACCGGCGCCTCGAAGGTCACTCGGACGGCGACGTCTTGATGCACGCAGTGGCGAGCGCAATTCTCGGCGCCGCGGCGCTCGGCGGCCTCGGCTCCCACTTCCCTCCAAACGACGAAAAGAACGCAGGTATGGACAGCGCCATCATCCTCCGACGCTGCGCCGAGATGGCCCTCGACCGCGGCTGGGTGGTATCTCACCTCGATGCTACAATCGTGGCCCAGCGGCCCAGGCTGTCCGGACACCTCGACGAGATGGCCGCAAAGATAGCAAAGGCGGCAAAGATCGAGCGCGCATTCGTCAACGTCAAGGTCACATCCACCGACGCCGTCGGCGCCATCGGAGCAGGGCAGGGCATCGCCGCACAGGCCGTGGCCACCCTCAGCAAGTCCGCCGACTAGACGCCCGGCCCGCAGCCACACCGCCTCATGCGCCTCTACAACTCCCTCACGCGAACAAAGCAGACCTTCGAGCCACAAGACGGCGAGGTGCGCATCTACGTCTGCGGCGTGACGGTATACGACAGGCCCCACGTCGGGCACGCCCTCAGCACAATCGTCTTCGAAGTCCTGCACCGGTATCTCGAATTCCGGGGCTACAGCGTAAAGCGCATACAGAACTTCACAGACGTCGACGACAAGATAATCGACCGCGCGAAGAGAGAGGACGTCGACCCGACTGAACTGGCGGAACGCTACATCGACCGGTTCTTCGACGACCTCGACGGCTTGAACATCAAGAGGGCCGACCTATACCCACGCGCCACTGCGCACATCCCGGAGATCGTAGGGATGATCTCCGAACTGATCGACAAGGACGCCGCATACGAAAGCCGCGGCTCCGTCTACTTCAGCGTAAAGTCCGATGCCGACTACGGCAAACTGAGCCGCCAGTCGGTTCAGGAAATGCTGGAAGGGACGCGCATGGAGGCGGAACCCGGCAAAAGGGAACCCGCCGACTTCGCGCTCTGGAAGGCTTCCAAGCCGGACGAGCCCAGTTGGGACAGCCCATGGGGCCCCGGAAGGCCGGGCTGGCACATCGAGTGCAGCGCAATGGCGCGCCGACACCTCGGCTATTCCATAGACGTTCACGGCGGCGGACTCGACCTCATCTTCCCCCACCACGAAAACGAACTCGCCCAGAGCGAGACCGCAAACGGCGTGGAGCCGTACGTGGGAGTGTGGATGCACAACGGCCTGCTCAGGCTGTCGGGAGAGAAGATGAGCAAGTCCATAGGCAACATCATCTTCGCTGCCGAGGCGCTCGAACGCTTTTCCGCCGACACCATCCGGCTGTGGATGCTCAGCAGCCACTATCGCGCCCCGCTGCTGTACGACGAAGAGGCCATCCGCCAGAAGGAGCCCGCAATAAGGAGGCTCCGAGCCGCACTGGACGCCGAGTCGGCGGGAGGCGCCGGCAGCCTGGACCCGGCGCAGTTCCGCAAGCGGTTCACAGACGTCCTGGACGACGACCTCAATACGCCGCAGGCCGTCGCAGTACTTTTCGACCTGGGACGCGAGATTTTCCGGGCACGCGATAGTGGGATGGACGTCGGAGAAGCCCAGTCGGCCCTTGAAGAGATGTCCAACGTCCTCGGACTCACCCTCGAGGCTGCGCCCGCCGGTGACGGCGCCCTGCCCGATGCCGAGATCGGCCAGCTAGTCCAAGAACGCTCCGCCCTACGCAAGGCCCGCCGCTACGAAGACGCCGACGCCGTACGCAAGCGGCTCGAAGAAGCCGGAATCGCACTAGCCGACGGCCCACAAGGCACCACCTGGACCCGCACCTAACGCCCGCCCGCCCGCCGCCCTTCCCGTCTTTGTTATGAAAATAGATTCCCGCGCAAACGGGAACCCACCTCCAACATCGTCATTCCCGTGAAAACGGGAACCCGTAGGGGCGATCCCTTGTGGCCGCCCTCCGTAGGGGCGATCCCTTGTGGCCGCCCTCCGTAGGGGCGTTCCCTTGTGGCCGCCTTCCGCAGGGGCGTCCCCTCCTACCCCTTCCCCCAGGGGGAAGGGACTTTCCTACCTCTTCCCCCGTCTGCGAGACCTTTGCATAAATGTCTCGCGGCCCTCTACAGACCTCCAATTTTTCGATGGAAGAAGATGAGAATCGGGGTAATTAGGTCGGCTCTGAGGGGGCAGCTGGGATTTATGCAAAGGTCTCGTCTGCGGGGGAAGATTGAGATGGGGGTCTTCGCGCGCGGCGCTCCCAAACTTATTGTTAACGTCGCGCGCGTTGGTGTGCGACGATTCCCCGCCCCGTTCCCCGCCAGGCGCCCACAAGGGAGCGCCCCTACGGATGCCCCTGCGGGGCATGTCCGGTGGATTCCCGTTTCCACGGGAAAGACGACAAGGCGTCGGGAAAGACGACAAGGGGACGGGAATCCACAGTGGGAAAAATCGCCCAAAGACCACCTTGGACGTCTGGAAAAGCCACTATGCCTGCGACTGGCGGGCAGGCGGCGCCCAAGAGGTTGACGTTCCGCTTGGCAACGAGTAAAAGACTATCGGGAGTCACCAAATGACCAATACAGATCCAAAAACTTTTCAGTCCAGCGCCGTCAAGCCTGCGGACTTCGACCAGTTCTGGGAACAGACCCTGGAGGAAACCGCCGGGACGCCGCTCAATCCCCGGCTGGAGCCCGACGCATTCCGCTCGACGGATGAGATAGAGGTGTTCGAGGCCCGCTACGACAGCTACGGCGGCATCGAGATCGCAGGCTGGTACGCCAGGCCGCGCCACTTCGAGGGCAAACTGCCCGGAATGCTGTACGTGCCCGGCTACGTGAGCGAGCCAAAGCTGCCCAACGACCTGGCGCTCGACGGCTACGCCTGCTTCTCCGCCGCACCGCGGAACAAACTGCGCAGCAACGCAGTATTCAACCCCGGCTACCCAGGCCTGCTCGTACACAACATCCACGACCGGGACACATACGGCTACAGGGGCTTCTACGTGGACGCCCTGCTGGCGTTCGACTTTCTGGCAGGCCTCGATGAGGTGGACGAGACCCGCATAGGCGTGCAGGGTTCCAGCCAGGGCGGCGCCCTGACGCTGCTGGTCGCCTCGATGCGAGCCGGACAGGTCGCCGCAGCCTCCGCAGGAGCGCCATACCTCTGCTCCATGATGGACTCAGCATCCTTCACACGTTCATACCCATACGAGGAGATCAACGAGTACCTGCGGCTCCACCCAGACAGGCAAGAGGCCGCAAGGAACACCCTCGACTACCACGACATACACAACTTCGTGGACAAGATCTCCTGCCCGATCATCGTCAACATCGGAAAGCGGGACGACGTCTGCCCACCCGAAACGGGCTACGCCGTCTTTGGACGGATCGGGAGCGGCAACAAGAAACTGTACGACTACGACGACTGCGCACACGACGGAGGCTCAGGCATTGGCCACGCCGCCGTCATAAGCGAATTCATGGCCGGCCACCTAGCGCCGGTCCCCGTTGGAGGCGGATCATGACTATCGACCGCCGGACTTACGAACTGAAGAGCTACTGGCAAAACGTCTCCGATGAGGTCGCCGCGCTGAAACGAGGCGGCGTCGAGTCGGAGGTGATGGAGCTGCACTCCGACGAGAAGACCGTCACGCACGGCCTGAGGTTCGAGGGCATCGAGGGCTACCCCCTGTTCGCCTACTACTCCAGGCCGAGGGACGGCGGGCCGTTCATCCCGCTGTTCCAGACCCCCGGCTACGGAAGCGTCGTGACCGTGCCTGCCGTGGAGCGCAGGACGCGCTACGCCGTACTCGCCCTCTGCCACAGGGGCCAGCGCCTATCCAACCGGCATTACCAGGCCGCCTACCCCGGACTACTCACCGACGGGCTGCCCGGAGCCGGCTCCTACGTCTGGCGCGCCGTCGTTGCCGACTGCCTCAGGGCGATCGACCTACTCCTCGAGCAGAGCGACGTGGACGTGGACAACCTGGCGCTGGCGGGCAACGATCTGACCGCGCTGCTTGCCGTTCTCCGGCCGGATGCTAAGTCCGCGCTGGCCGTTACCCCGCTGATATTCACCGGACTCGCCGACCGGGCAGGCCAAACCAACGCCTACCCCCTGCAGGAGGTCAACGACTTCCGCCGCTGTTGCCCGGACGACTGGGCCGAAACAAGGGCCACCCTGGACCTGTTCGACCCTGCCCAGCAGCTGGGAAAGATCGGCGCAAACACCATGGTGGCGTGCACGGCCGGCGAGAAGGAAGCCGCCGGCGCCCTCGCGCAGCGCGTCTCCGGAGAGGCGGAGGTCTACGTCAACACCGGCTACGGCTTCATCGACCACAAGGTGCATGAGGACTGGCTCTCCAAAGCCACCGGCGCACCCGTCAGCGACGGGCCGTTCCTTCCGCGCGGTTAAGCGGCGACAGTCCCCGGTTGACGCGGCCCGCTGACGACGCAGGTTAGCCCTTCCTTCCTACTAACCGGTCGGCCCGAAGCGTTCCGTCCGTATCGACTCGGGCCTGCGCCCCACGTCGACCAGCAGGTTGGCGACCGACTCCACGAACGGAGTGGGTCCGCAGACGTACGCCCAGCCCCCTTCGCCCAGGTCTTTGACGACTTCCTCCAGCATGGCGCGGTCGACGCGCCTGTCGTAGCCCCTCCAGCCGTCGGGCTGTGCCCGCGTCAGGGTGTGCCGGACGTCGATGGTGTGGGAGGCGGCTGCCAGCGCGTCCAACTCCTTGCGATAGATCACGTCTCCGATGGAACGGGACGAGTACAAGAGCGTTGCAGGTACGCGCATCTTGCCCGCCGCAACGTGCCGCAGGATGGACATGACGGGCGCTATGCCGGAGCCGCCGGCCACTAGCAGCAGCGGCCCGCCCATCTCCGGCCCCCACGTGAACGGCCCGCCGATGGGGCCGCGCACCTCCAGCCGGTCGCCCGGCTGCACGACCTCGTGGAAGAACGGAGAGACCTCCCCGTCAGGTATCAGTTCGACCGTGATGTCGATCTCGCCCGTCCGCTCCGGCGGGGATGAGATGGAGTAACTGCGCTGGGCCTGGTAGCCGTCCGGAGCCGTCAGCCTAACGTCGAAGTGCTGCCCCGCCCGGAAGTCCCGCCACCTCGGAAGTGCGAGGGTGAAGGTCTTGGCGCGGTAGGTATCCTGGACAACCTTCGTAACGACGGCCGTCTGCCATGCGCCGCTCTTTGCCGTTGCCTGCATTAGGCCGCCGGAAGGAGACGGCTCCACGGCCTCATCCCGTTCCACGTCCAATCACCCGCGAACTGCCGTCGCTTAACAAGACGGACCGGCTGCAAGGCTCCGGCAAGCCGCGCCAACCGCCGGTCGCCCTGCGTACCGCTAATCGTAGGAATAGCGCTGCTCTTTCCACGGGTCGCCGTACATGTGGTAGCCGTACGCTTCCCAGAAACCGGGGGCGTCATGGTCCATGAGCCTGATGCCTCGCACCCACTTCGCCGACTTCCAGAAATACAGGTGAGGAGTCAGAAGCCGGGCCGGGCCTCCGTGCTCCGGCCGCAAAGGCGATCCGTCATATTCATGCGCCACCATCGACTTGCCGTCGATCAGGTCGGCGATGGGCAGATTGGTGGTGTATCCGCCATAGCAGAAGGCCATGGCGTACCCATCTTTGACCTCCAAGCCCGCCGCCTCGAAGAGCGTATCGATGGTCACCCCCTTCCAATGGGTGTCCAGTTTCGACCACTTGGTGACGCAATGGATGTCGGTCGTGATGGAGGTCTGCGGCAGAGCGAGGAACTCTTCCCAGTTCCACGAAACCGGCTCGCCCTCTCCCCCGATGGAGAAGGTCCAGTGGTCAAGGTCTATGCGCGGCGTAGGGCCTGCCGACAACACGGGAAATCCCGTTTCCAAGTACTGCCCCGGCGGTAAGGGCCGGTGCGCTTCAGTTCGCCTCTTCCCGAAGAACCCTCTTGTCAGCATGAGTAGGTCACCCAGCCCTTCACTTGCCGGGACAGTCCCTGTGCCCGGGCGGCGCCGGCCGTTGCTCTTGCCGGTCACTTAGTCGTAATTACGTTCAATTGTATAGTTGCGGACTTCACAATAGACACTGATAAAGTGATATTAAATCGCAACCGCTGGACAAGGGGAACTTACGGAACAGCGAGGCAGTAAGGATGAGGCTTAAGAACAGGGTAGCAATCGTTACGGGCGCCGGCAACGGGATCGGCCGCGCCACGGCAATTATGTTTGCCAAGGAAGGCGCGCGCGTCGCCGTGGCCGATATCGAGGATGAGGCCGGTCAAGAGACGGTGAACGCCATCCTTTCGGAGGGCGGTAGAGGGATATACGTGCACGTGGACACCTCCAGCCGGTCAAGCGTCCAAGACGGCGTGGCGAGGGTGGCGCAGGCGCTGGGGCAGGTCGACACGCTGGTGAACAACGCCGCCGCTTTCGTGTTCGGCAAGGTCGAGGACGTGTCGGACGACGACTGGGCGAGAGTGATGTCGGTGAACGTGGTCGGTTACGCCAACTGCGTGCGGGAGACCATTCCTCACATGCGGGCCTCCGGCGGGGGCGCCATAGTCAACATCGCCTCCATCAGCTCCTTCATCGCGCAGCCCGCCTTCGTGCCCTACAACGCATCCAAGGGAGCCGTGGCCCAGCTGACGCGCTGCTTGGCGATGGACCTTGCCCCCGACAACATCCGGGTCAACGCAATCTGCCCGGGCACCATCAGGACGCGCGCCACCGACAACCACATCAAGTCGCTAGGACTGGACCCGGAAGAGGCCTATCGCGATTTTGCCGAAACCGCCCTCATGAACCGCCTCGGCAGGCCTGATGAGATCGCCAAGGGCGCGGTCTTCCTGGCCTCGGACGACGCCTCGTTCATCACCGGCGCGCACCTCGTAATAGACGGCGGGGCCACAGTAGACTAACTAGGCCCCACGCCGGAGCCGCGAAAGCATACGCAAAGGTCTCTATCAACGGAGAAGAGATTTTGCAACCCCAGGCTCGGCCAGGCCCATGCGCCCAAGCGCTACGCGCTGCAAAGCCACCGGCGCACGCTCCAACATTCGCAGCGGCAAGGGGCCGCGCGATATCTCCTCTAAGTAGACGCGGGACGCAGCCTTGCGTATGCCCAGCCACTGCGACACTTCCACGGATAACGACCGCTTAGGCGCGTCGGCAACCGCTTGGGCGAGGTTGAAATCGCCGTGCGGCCCCATGCGAGTCACGTCCGCCCCACGGAGACGCATCATACGCAGGTTGAGACGAACCAGCCGATCAGGCCAGGACAGCGTGAACAGCCTTGCAGAGGACGGCTGCATTTCCCGCATGGCCCGGATGACCGCCGAGCAGACCGCCGCATGGTCCGGATGGCCGTAATCGCCATAAGTCGAGTGGGTCAGCACGGCGTCGGGCTGGAACTCGCTGATTTGCCCCGCAATCCGCCCCGCCAAGTCGTCCTGCCGTACCTCGGCCAGCCGTAGGCCCATTACGTCCCGCCTGCTACCGTCAGGCCACGCCGGACTGCCGCTGTAGCGCAACGTCGAGACGGTCGCCACCCCCAGCTCCGTGCAAGCCGCCCGCAGCCTATCCCTCGTGACGTCTCCACCCGGAGCGGCGCAAAGCACGCCGACGCGCGCACCTCCGGCCGCATACCGCGCCAGCAGAGCTCCCGCAAGTAGAGTCTCATCGTCAGGGTGCGCAAACACCCCCAGCAGCCGTTTGACGTTCACCCGTTCTATGTCCCGATCCTCAATTGCGAAGCTTCAACGAAGGGCCATGCCATCTCGAGACCCGACCGGTAGAGACAGACCACGCCGCCTCGCGAGACGCGTTGACCGCCACAAGCGCGATGCAAACGCAGCCACTATCAACTGACCCGCCCGCCTTGAACATTGTCGCAGGCCGCATGAACAGCGACTACACAAGACGACTCACCCTCCTCCCTCTTCCCCCGTCTGCGAGACCTTTGCATAAACCTCTTTGGGAAAGTCCATACTGCTTGCGAGCCGTCGTCAGAGTCGTCTTTAAGGAGCGATGCCGTGCACCGCAAGATGGGCCAGCCCTCAGTGATTAACAGTTTTTTGCAGGGAGGGTTGGGCAAGAACAAAACGCTTGAACGTCTGAACCGGGAGTTGGACTGGGACAGGCTGGGAAGTCTGATGGACGGGATGTACCCGTCCCCGAAGGGCCGGCCAGCCTATCCTCCCCTGATGATGTTCAAGGTGTCGATACTCCAGCAGTGGTACGGGGCGTCCGACCCCGAGATAGAGGCGGCGCTGCTGGAACGACTTTCGTTCCGCAGCTTCGTGGGTCTTGAACTCCATGACCAGACTCCAGACCACTCGACGATCAGCCGTTTCCGCAAGCAACTGAGGAAACGGGGCCTGGGCAAGAAGCTGTTTGAGGAGGTGAACCGCCAGTTAGACGGTAAAGGGTTGATGGTGAAGAAGGGGACTCTGGTGGACGCCACTCTCGTGGAATCTCAGGCCCGCAGGCCTTCCTCTCCCAAGGGTTCTGCGGAGAAGAGCGACACGGACCCCGACGCAGATTGGACCAAGAGGCCGGGGCGCTATCACTTCGGCTACAAGGTTCACCTGGGCGTTGATCAGGGATCGCGCCTGATACGCAAGGCTGCTCTTACGCCTGCGAACGTGAATGACACCAAGATGGCCGATGACCTGATATCCGGCGATGAGGAGGCCGTGTACGGTGACCGGGCATACAGTTCTAAGGATAGGCGGGAGCGGCTAGAGGCCGTAGGGATAAAGGACCGCACGATGCAGCGGGCCAACAAGCATCACCCCATACTTTCCTGCTTGGAGCAGAAGCGCAACCGGTTGATCTCCAGGGTGCGCATGCCGGTCGAGGGGGTGTTCGGGACTCTCAAGCGCACCTACGGCTACGCCCGCGTGCGCTACATGGGACTTGGGCGCAACGAGACGGAGATGTGGTTCAAGTGCATTGCGTACAACCTGCGGAGGGCCGACAAGCTGATTCTCAGCGCTGCGTAGTCCCTTGTCTCACCGCGCCCAAAACGGGGCTAGGCCCCCCAAGCGCGGCCAAAATACGCCCGTAAATGCGGTTTCAGGGCCGTTCTGACCGTCAACAGGCCCTCCCGGAGCGTCAAACAGGTCGATTCCAGCCCAAAACCAAGCAAACCGCAGGTCTTCTCCGTTTGTGCAAAGGTCTCGTCTGCGGGGGAAGATTGAGATGGGGGTCTTCGCGCGCGTCCCACATCCATGTTCATTGTCAATAACGCGCGAATCGTACAAGCGTCCCCCGGCAGGACCCGTACGTGCGTCATCCGGCAGGACCCGTAGGGGCGATCCCTTGTGGGCGCCTGGCGGGGCGCGGTGGGGGGAATCGTCGCCCACCCCCACGCGACGCCGACGCCAACACGCGCGACGCGGGGGCCTCTTTCCCTCCTGCCTCTTCCCCCGTCTGCGAGACCTTTGCATAAACCTCTTTGGGAAAGTCCATACTGCTTGCGAGCCGTCGTCAGAGTCGTCTTTAAGGAGCGATGCCGTGCACCGCAAGATGGGCCAGCCCTCAGTGATTAACAGTTTTTTGCAGGGAGGGTTGGGCAAGAACAAAACGCTTGAACGTCTGAACCGGGAGTTGGACTGGGACAGGCTGGGAAGTCTGATGGACGGGATGTACCCGTCCCCGAAGGGCCGGCCAGCCTATCCTCCCCTGATGATGTTCAAGGTGTCGATACTCCAGCAGTGGTACGGGGCGTCCGACCCCGAGATAGAGGCGGCGCTGCTGGAACGACTTTCGTTCCGCAGCTTCGTGGGTCTTGAACTCCATGACCAGACTCCAGACCACTCGACGATCAGCCGTTTCCGCAAGCAACTGAGGAAACGGGGCCTGGGCAAGAAGCTGTTTGAGGAGGTGAACCGCCAGTTAGACGGTAAAGGGTTGATGGTGAAGAAGGGGACTCTGGTGGACGCCACTCTCGTGGAATCTCAGGCCCGCAGGCCTTCCTCTCCCAAGGGTTCTGCGGAGAAGAGCGACACGGACCCCGACGCAGATTGGACCAAGAGGCCGGGGCGCTATCACTTCGGCTACAAGGTTCACCTGGGCGTTGATCAGGGATCGCGCCTGATACGCAAGGCTGCTCTTACGCCTGCGAACGTGAATGACACCAAGATGGCCGATGACCTGATATCCGGCGATGAGGAGGCCGTGTACGGTGACCGGGCATACAGTTCTAAGGATAGGCGGGAGCGGCTAGAGGCCGTAGGGATAAAGGACCGCACGATGCAGCGGGCCAACAAGCATCACCCCATACTTTCCTGCTTGGAGCAGAAGCGCAACCGGTTGATCTCCAGGGTGCGCATGCCGGTCGAGGGGGTGTTCGGGACTCTCAAGCGCACCTACGGCTACGCCCGCGTGCGCTACATGGGACTTGGGCGCAACGAGACGGAGATGTGGTTCAAGTGCATTGCGTACAACCTGCGGAGGGCCGACAAGCTGATTCTCAGCGCTGCGTAGTCCCTTGTCTCACCGCGCCCAAAACGGGGCTAGGCCCCCCAAGCGCGGCCAAAATACGCCCGTAAATGCGGTTTCAGGGCCGTTCTGACCGTCAACAGGCCCTCCCGGAGCGTCAAACAGGTCGATTCCAGCCCAAAACCAAGCAAACCGCAGGTCTTCTCCGTTTGTGCAAAGGTCTCGTCTGCGGGGGAAGATTGAGATGGGGGTCTTCACGCGCGTCGCGCCTCCATGCTCGTTGTTAATAACGCGCCATCCGCCCGCAGGGCCACGCGCCCCACTAGTGCATCACAACGCCCTCTCTCCCCACTAAAAACTAACAACTACCTTTACCATACCGGCAGACAACACACCTCGACACCAGGTCAAACAACTTGACACATATCAACAACAACGAGCCCGAAACAGAGGCGGAACGCCTGCCCGGCGAACGACTCTGGGCGTACGCCAGCGCTCGCGGCATGAGCCGTCGCCACTTCCTGAGGCTCATGCTGGCCGGAGGCGCCGCGGCAGTCATCGCCGCCTGCACAGGCGGCACACTGCCATCCGGTGAAACGCCGCAGCCCGACGCCACGCAGACCGGCCCCGAACCAGCCGGCGCATCACCTTGGTTCAAAGACCCCCAACCGTTTATCCGGCACGATGACAAGGGGCTGGAGGCACGGCTGGAGAACATGCAGGGCCTGCTCACGCCCA
The DNA here is from genome assembly GCA_963663555.2 of Dehalococcoidia bacterium. GTDB lineage: Bacteria > Chloroflexota > Dehalococcoidia > Lucifugimonadales > Lucifugimonadaceae. Next base: position 117,903 of record CAXXNJ010000002.1, on the reverse strand, counting down.
ACCGCCTCTTCTTCGTTCGCAACAACTCAAACCGCAGCCTGGACTTGGACGCATCCAGCTGGCGTCTCTCGGTCGAGGGAGACGCAGTGGCGGATCCGGTGGAGCTGACCTACGACGACGTCAGGATGCTCCCCAGCCGCACGTTGACCTCTTACCTCGAGTGCGCCGGCAATCACCGCGCCATGTTCGACATCCTCAAGGGAAGGAAGGCAACGGGCACGCAGTGGATGACGGGCGCCATAGGCAACGGCGAATGGGCCGGCGCCGCGCTGGGGGACGTACTAACACTGGCGGGCATTCACGCCAGCGCCGTAAGCGTGCTGCTCGTAGGACTGGACGACGAGTCCCCCGAGGACGGATTTCGCTACGTCCTGCCGGTGGAAAAGGCGATGCACCCCGATACGCTACTAGCATACGCGCTCAACGGAGAAGCGCTGCCCAAAGACCACGGCTTCCCACTTCGCGCCCTCGTGCCGGGCTGGGTCGGCAGCGCCAACGTCAAGTGGCTCGGCCGCATCGTCGTTTCCTCCCAGCGGATGTGGACCCGCAACAACACCACCTCATACACCCTCATCGGCGACCACTACCCACCGCAGGGCGAGTCGATGGGCGTACCCGTGACCGCACAGTCGATAAAGAGCGCGCTCGCGCTGCCCTGGCCGGCGGAACTCCCCGCGGGACGCCGCCGCATACAGGGATACGCCCAATCCCCGGCCGGCCCAATCGCGCGCGTCGAATGGAGCGCCGACTCCGGCGCCACGTGGGCCGACGCAGAACTGACGGGCAGGCAGATCGACTACTCCTGGGCGCGTTTTGAGTTCGTATGGAATGCCGAGCAAGGCAAGCGCACCATCATGACGCGCGCAACCGACGCCGACGGCAACGCACAGCCCGACCAAGCGCCCTTCAACGAGAAGGGATACCTCTTCAATCAGCCACTCCCACACCCGATAACCGTGACTTAGGACTGCCCGGCCCCCGCCTTGCCGGGCATACCACGCGTCAGTTCCACCTCCGCTCCGACTCCCGCTTAAGGTCGTCCAACCACGACTCCGTCATGTTGCGGATGAGCGGTCTGGGATAGAAGAGCGCTATCGGCAGCGCCGCACTGCGGAATAGCTTGCGGTCCGTCACAAGGGTCCGCCCGTCCACGACGTCGAACCTGAAGGTGCGGGTTGCCGTTATGGTGAACTTGGTCGACTCCCAAGCGACAAGGCGCTCCGGCCGGGAGTCCGTCACAAACACGTGGAACGGCACGCCCACGCCGGCCATCCGTAGACGGAACCACAGCATCGAACCCGGCCGCCACAGCGCGTCGGGGACTTCCCTGACCTCCAGGCAGACGCGGCTCCACTCCGGCCAGGCGGCGGCGTGCGAGAACACTTCCCAGACGGTCTCGCGCGGCGCGTCTATCGCCACGGAGGAGCTCATGGAAAAGGTGAACGGATTCACGGCCGGTTAAGTATGACAGCCCCGCCTTCTACCGGGCTATTCGGAGCAGCCCGCAAGGACGGCCCCGCCCGCAGCCCGCTTCACGTCCGGCCGCCGAGCCGGAGCCTTTACCTGTCTACCGGCAGCAGGATTGCCGGACGGCTATACGGCCGACATCTCGCGGCGCATCTGGTCGAGGCCCATCGGCCCCAGGCGCAGGGCCTTGTTGTGCCACTCGCGCAGGTCGAATGCGCCGCCCAGCCGTTCCTGCGCCCCCTTGCGCGCCTCCAGCCAGACCCGCTCGCCGACCTTGTAGCTGATCGCCTGCCCCGGCAGCCCCAGGTAGCGGTCTATCTCGCTGGCGGTGAACTCGGCCGGGAAGTGCACGTAGCTGTTCAGCATTTCGTTGCCAAGTTCGGGAGTCCATGCCTCGCCGGGGTGGAAGTCTGCGCCTCCAGGAATACTGAGGCCCAGGTGCATCCCGATGTCGATGATCACCCGCACAGACCTGAGAGCCTGCGCGTCCAGCATTCCCATGTAGTAGTCGGGATTCTCAAGGTAGCCCAGCTCGCCCATGAGCCGTTCCGCGTACAGCGCCCATCCCTCGACGTATCCCGACGTCCCCGCTATCAGACGCTGGTAACGGGAGAGCTCGGATGCCAGCGACTTCGTGGTGGCTATTTGGAAGTGGTGTCCCGGCACGCCCTCGTGGTAGGCGATGGAGACTTCCCTCCATAGCGGAAACCGCGTCTTGCCGCCGGTGGGATACCAGGTGCGGCCCGGCCGGGAGAAGTCCTCGGACGGCCCCGTGTAGTACATGGCGAGCGCACCGCCGGGCGGCGCTATCAGCGCCTCTATGCGCTTGACCGGTTCCGCCAAGTCGAAGTGCGTGCCGTCCAACTCGGCGATGGTCCGGTCCTGTAGGTCCTGCATCCATTCCCGGAACGGCTCCTCACCCTCGATAGACCTCGACGCGTCCGAATCCAGCAGGTCTATGGCCTCCTCGACGGATGCGCCGGGCTGTATCCGCTCGGCGGCCCGCTCCATCTCCGACCGCACCCAGCGCAACTGCTCCCAGCCCCAGCGGTACGTGTCTTTCAAGTCGAGCACGGCGCCGTTGTACGCGCGGGCGTGCAACCCGTAGCGGTCTCGTCCAACGCCATCTTCACTGCACGCCGAGGAGATGTAGTCCTCCAGCAGGTAGCTGGCGAACTCGGAGTAGGCCCGATTGGACTCAACGGCGCCCCGTTCAAGGTCTGACTCAATGGACGCGCTATCGACTTCCGACTGGCGAAAGCTCTCCACCAAACCGTCGAAGAACGAGGCCCCGCCCCCTTGCCCAGACCACACCTTGGCCTGCTCGCCGCAGCCCGCAGTCTGCCGTTTAGACGCCACGAGACCCTCGGCGACGCCCTTGCGCAGCGTCTCCCTGTAACTCGACAGGGCCCGCGGCGCCGCGGCGAGACGGACCGCTATGTTGCGCCAGTCCTCCTCGGTGGCCCGCGGCATCATGTCGAACACCATGCGGATGCTCTGCACGGGGCTGTGAAGAATGTTCAGGCTCCTAAGGCCCTCCCCCGCATCGTGCAGCGCCAGACCGGACTCCATCTCGTCGATCACCGTGTCACGGCACATCCGCTCCCGTTCGCCGCCGGGCTGCGCAGCCCGGATGGCCTCAAGCGTCTCCCGTTCGATGGCGGCCATCTCATCCGACGCGAACGGCGAGTAGTCGCTCATCCGGTCGTCATGCCCAGATATGCCTATGAAGGTGGCCGAGACCGGATCGTGCTCCGCCAGCCGTTCTACGAACCGGTCCGCAATCTCGAATACTTCAGACATCCTTGCCCTGCCTCAATCAGTTCTCCGGTAGTAGAAGCCGCCCAGCAGGAAACCATCGATTTCACCGTCATCGCGGCGACGGAAGTCCAGTGTCTCACCCGCCCCGCGCCCGTTGACGACCCGGAGCTTGACGCCGCCGTCCTTGCTATCCGCCGCCAGATCGCACGGCGCGTGCAGGCGGTTCGTGTCCCGGCCAACCGGCCGCATGGCAAGGCTGGCGCCCGTACCCAACAGCTCTACCGCCATGTAGGGCTCCGCAAAGTAGCCGCCCATGAATTCCTCTATCCCGTCCGGTAGGGACGTTTCGGGAGCAGGCGGCTCAGGCGGCAGGGCGGTGTCTTCCAACTCGTCCAGCGCCGCGTCCATCAACGCCGCTGCTAGGTCGGACATGCCAACTGGCGGCCACACGTTGGAAAGGGTGATGGCTCCCACGCGCGACGGCTTGTTGAACAACACCTGCGATGAGTACCCGTGGATGCCGCCGCCGTGCTCCAGGTATACGTTGTAGCCTCGCCGCATGGCGCGCCAGCCCAGCGCTTGGCCTCGCGACCAGTCGGGCTCCAAGTAGACCGGCCGGTGCATTTCGTCGAGCGTCCGTCCGTCGAGAACGTCCGACTTGACCGCGCCGGTGTGGAAGCCTATCCACTTGGCCAGGTCGTGCGCGTTCGAGTGTAGCTGCCCGGCGGATGACAGACCCCGCATGTGAGCGTACGGCGCGAGCCGCACCTCGCCGTGAGGCTCCAATGCGGGCAGGTACCCGGTGGCCATCCGTCCACTACGGATGTCCTCGACGTTGAAGGAGGTCTGCTCCATGCCCAAGGGCTTGAGAATTTCCGATGCTACGTAATCCGTGTAAGGCTTGCCGGTGAGCCGGTGGACCACCTCGCCAAGCAGGCCGAAGGCGAAGTTCGAGTACTTCCACTGGCTGTCCTGCGGTATGACGACCTCTGAGTCCGGCAGCGCATCCAGTATGCTCGCCGCGTCGGGGAATTCCGGTTTTTCCCACGTCGGAACGGGAGTCTCCGTCGACAGGCCGGAATGGTGCGTGAGCATCCGCTTGATCGTCACGCCCTCCAACGTACCGGCCAAGGCCCGCGCGGTGGTGAACTCCGGGACGTGGAGCAGCAGCGGGTCTTCCAGTTCGAGCATCCCGGCGTCACGAAGGCGCAGGATCGACGTGGCCGTAAAGGTCTTGGTAATCGAGGCGACGCGTGACGTTGTGAACCGGTCGGGCACGCTGCGCTTTTCGAGGTCCGAGTAGCCGAGGCCCTTGAACCACGCTATCTCGCCGTCCACGACGAGCGCGGTCGCAAGTCCGACGAATCCGCCGGCCCCGAACGCATCGTCGACGACCTCATCCAGCCGGGTCTTCAGGTTGCAGGGAATGTCTCTCATATCTTGATCACCGGCAGGGGACTACGTGGCGCGGGACTACTCACGACCAGCTCGATGGCAGGCATACCATAATCGCAGAAATCGAACCGCTCCGTCGACGCCGTGCCTACTCTCACCGGCGTTCGCCTATCATCGGATACCACAACCTTAACCGGAGGCAGGGCCATGAGGCTTCAGAATAAAGTGGCGGTCGTCACCGGCGCCGCCAGCGGCATCGGGCGCGCCAGCGCATTGAAGTTCGCCGAAGAGGGCGCGTCGGTTCTGGCCGTGGACGTTGACGAGCAGGGCCTGGCGCAGACCGCAAGCCTTGCCGCCGGGGCCGGCATTGGAACGCTCAGCGTCACGTCCGCCGACGTCAGCCGGGCGGATGCGGTCAAAGACGTGGTAGCCGGGGCGGCCAAAGACCATGGCCGCCTGGACGTCGTCTTTTCCAACGCCGCCATCATGCGGGAAGGGTCGGTCGTAGACCTGGACGAGGCTGACTGGGACGCCATGTTCGGCTCGAACGTCAAGGCTGCGTTTCTACTGGGCAAGTACGCAATTCCCGTCATGGCGCAAAACGGCGGCGGATCGTTCATCATCACCGCCTCGGTCAACAGCTTCTATGCCGAGTCCGACATCGCCGGCTACTGCGCCACAAAGGGAGCCGCATTGCAACTGACCCGCGCCATGGCGATCGACCACGGGCCGGACGGCGTGCGCGTCAACTGCATTTGCCCAGGATGGATCGAGACGCCCATGTCGCTGCCCTTCCTCACCGAGGTCCCGGAGGGGCGGGAATTCGCCAACAAGATCTCGCCCATAGGCCGCGTAGGCCAACCCGGCGACGTAGCAGCCCTAGCCGCGTTCCTCGCCTCCGACGACTCCTCCTTCGTAACCGGCTCAGCCTACGTAGTAGACGGCGGCTGGACCGCCGGCATGACAAAAGCCGTAGCGCTGATTTGAGAACGTCGTTCGTATAGTAGCGGGCTGATGCGATCATCGGCCCCAGAGTGCATGGATAGATGACGACAACTCAACTGACAGACGTGAATGATTCGACCACCGGGCCTCTCATGGCGCCACTCGGCGCCTTCCCGCCCGGGCTGAACGTTCCAATGTCCAAAGTGGGCTTCACGCCGGTGGAGTATGCCGAGACACTCGGAGAAGCCTACATCTCGTTCTCCGAGCGCCGGGACCGTAAGAACTGCGGGCACTATCTGACGCCCGCCGTCATCGCCAGATTCATGGCGGAGCTCCCGTCATACCCGGAGAAACATGCACGGATATTGGATCCGGGGAGAGGGACGGGCATCCTGTCCGCTGCGGTGTGTGAGGCGGTATAAAGACGCGCGAAAGTCAAGAGCCTGCACGTCGACGCATACGAGACCGATCCTTCGCTGGCCAGTCTCACCAGCCTCGCCCTTGCCTTCTCGCGCGACTGGCTTGCTAAACGTGACGTAGAGCTGACCTTCGACGTAAGAAATAGAGACTTCGTTCTGGAGCCGGTAACCCTGTTCGGATACGTGTCAAAGACCGGTGTGTATGAAGGGTGCGGCGCTTCCGGTTCTGAGTACGACCTGGTGATTTCCAACCCTCCGTACTTCAAGATAGGCAAGGACGACCCCAGGGCCGTTGCATGGCCGTCCGCGATTCATGGACAGCCAAACATCTACGCCCTCTTCATGGCCATTTCCACTGAACTTTTGTCCAGGTCCGGCGAGCTTGTATACATCGTGCCCAGGAGCTTTGCGTCAGGGCCTTACTTCAAGAGATTCCGGAAGCTGTTCTTCCGGCGGGTGACTCCGACCGCCATCCATCTCTTCAAGTCCCGAAAGGACGTCTTCAAAAGCCAGACGGTTCTCCAAGAGAACCTGGTAATCGCGGCCCGGCGCAGGGTGAACGGCGATGCGACCGGTCGAACTGTCGTGTCACACAGCCGGGGAGCTGGCGATCTGGCTGAACGCCGGCGTCTTGTCATAGACGCGGATTCCGTTCTGGACACGGAGAGTCAGAACCAAGAACTGTCAATTCCCCTCTGCACACAGGACTTGGAGTTGGTAAGAGTCATGCGAACCTGGCCCAATACGCTCCGCTCTCTGGGTTTGGAAATTTCCACCGGCCCCGTCGTTCCCTTCAGAGCCACGCAGTTTCTGGCTCATGCCGCGTCCGGCGACTCGACGGTTCCGCTGCTGTGGATGCAAAACGTCCACCCAATGAGAACAACTTGGCCCTTGGCGGCAAAGCAAAAGTCACAGTGGATCAAGATTGCGCCTGAATCCAGGAAACTGCTGCTAGAGGACGCAACCTACGTACTCCTGCGCCGCTTCAGCGCAAAGGAAGAGAAACGCCGCCTGGTCGCCGCACCCCTCGTTCAAGGCTCATTGGACGCCGACATGGTGGGGCTGGAAAACCACGTGAACTACATTCGTGGAGTATCGAGAGAACTGGATGACGAACTGGCCTACGGCCTGTCAGCCCTCCTGAATTCGACTTTCCTAGACCGCTACTTCCGTATCTCCAACGGGAACACCCAGGTCAGCGCTACCGAGTTGCGCGCCATGCCCTTTCCGCTTGAGCCGGTCATCCGGTCAATCGGCGCGGATGTACAGGCAGGATTCGGCCCAGAGACCGGCCTGCCGGACCTCGACGCCCTTATCGCTCGAGCTCTGAACATTTCTCCAGACCTGCGCATCTGACCGGATCCTGTGGCGGTATGAGCAAGATTGACGAGGCGCGGGACATCCTGGAGCAGCTGGGGCTGCCCCCGGCCCAGAGAAACGACATTTCCTGCCTGACCTTATTGGCCCTCACAGGCTTATCTGAAGATGACTCTTGGAGCCAAGCTGCCAAGCCCTCCCGCACGATCCACCAGATACTCGGTTTCATGAGGGATACGTACGGAAGAGAGTATGCAGAGAACACGCGTGAGGTTGTTCGACGACAGGTCATCCACCAGTTGGAGCAGGCGCGGGTGGTGGACCGAAACCCCGATGAACCAGACCTTCCTACCAACAGCCCAAGAACACATTACGGTCTCACAGATGAGGCGCTAAAGGCGCTGCGACTCTAACAAACCAGTGGTTGGGATTCTGAACTGAGTACCTTTCGTTCCAGCCATGGCGCTCTGCTCGAAATTTACCAGCGCCGTCGAAGGATGCACGAGATACCTATTCGAACTTCGACAGGCGAGGAGATTCGACTGTCACCAGGCCGGCACAACAGATTGCAGGCCCAAGTGGTGACGGACTTCGGACCGAGGTTCGCTCCAGGATCAATCCTTGTGTACTTGGGCGACGCTGCCAATAAGCTCTTGCACGTGGACGAGGAGAGGCTAGCCAGGCTCGGTGTTCCACTCACCGAACATCACAAGTTGCCGGACGTGGCGCTCTACGACGAGGAGCGGAACTGGCTGTTCTTGATTGAGGCCGTCACGTCTCACGGCCCCGTGACTCCGAAGCGCATCGAGGAGTTGGAATTGACGCTGGGGGACTGCTCGGCTACGAGGCTATGTGTCAGAGCGTTCCCGGACTTTCGGCAGTTCAAGCGGCGCCTAGACAAGATCGCATGGGAGACCGAGGTTTGGGTTGCGGAGATTCCAGACCACCTGATCCACTTCAACGGAGACAAGTTCCTTGGCCCGAGCAGAACCGGGTAGACAAAGAAGGGAACACAAGGGCGGGAACAGGCCATACAGTCAACCCATTTGCAGGATCTAGGGTGGGCTTAATGGCCGCCGATGCCGTGCGGGCGCGCTCATCGGGGGTTGCCCCGCGGCTATGACCGGCGGATTCCCGATCGGGGTCGGGAATGACGGGTGAAGGGCCGGGAACGACGGTGGCGGGAGTTGGGGATGACTGGTGGGCGTGGCGCGTGGCGGGGCTTAGGATGCGAGTGGGATGGCTTATTTCCCCACCCCTAGCTCCCGCACAATCCGTTCGCAGGCTTGCATGTAGATTGTGGCGTCTACGTTGATGGCGAGGTACTGTACGCCCATCTCGATTAGCCAGCGGCCCATCTCGACGTCCTTGGCGTAGGAGCCGACGGCGCGCCCGTTGGCCCTGGCCTTCGAGGCCGCTTCCTGCAATGCCCGTTCCACAACCGGGTTGCGGACGTCGCCGGGCATTCCGAGGGACTGCGATATGTCGTAGGGGCCCAAGAAGAGTACGTCGATTCCCTGCACGGTCATGATCTCGTCGAGGTTGTCCAGCCCGCGCCGGCCCTCGATGTGCACGATGACCGTGGTTTCCTCGTTCTGGCTTTCGGTGTGACCCTCGCCTTCGCGTTTGAAGTAGTCGCCGGCCCTGGTGAATATCGACAGGCCGCGCTCCCCTGCGGGCGCGTACTTGGCGGAGTGGACGACCTTGTTGGCGTCGTCTACCGAGTTGACCTGGGGCACCTGTACGCCGGCCGAGCCGATGTCGAGGGCGCGCAGGATCAGACGTTCGTCGTTGTCTCCAACCCTGATAATGGGGGACACTCCGGCCCCGTCCGCCGCGATTACCAGGTCGGTGGCGGTCTCCATGCTGATCGGGCCGTGTTCCGTGTCGATGATGCAGAAGTCGATGCCGGCATAGCCGAGCGTGTCGACCATGGTCATCGAGGGCACGATTACGAACGGCCCCACGACCGTCTCGCCAGCCGCCAGCCGCTTCTTCAGTCTTCCCTTGTCAGGCATCTTTCTCTCCCATTCGCCAGTGCAGGAGACAGTTTAATCTATGATTTTCCAGCCGGTCGCGGCCAAGACCGCGGCCGGGCGGCTCGCTAACAGCGCGGGCCAACGGGTTTACTCTGGGGTTCATGGTCTCGACAAGGGTGGTATTCCTCGGATCCGGTACGTCGGAGGGCGTGCCGCGCGTCACTTGCCTTACGCATCCCGAACCCAGTTGCAGCGTCTGCCTAGACGCAGTACAGCCGGGGTCGAAGAACCGCAGGCGCAACACCTCTTTGTTGATACAGAGGCCGGGTAGCGACGGGCGGGTGCGCAACGTCGTGATAGACGCCGGCAAGTTCTTCTACGAGTCGGCCATGCAGTGGTTCCCGGCCTTTGGGGCGCAGGACCTCGACGCAGTTGTGCTGACCCACGCGCACGCCGACGCGGCAGGCGGTCTGGACGATTTGCGAGACTGGACCAACTACCGCCGCCACTCCGTGCCGGTCTACCTGAGGCCTGAAGACCAGGACGTAATCCGCAAGACTCACTACTACCTTATTCCCGGGCAGAACACGGACAGTGCCGGTTCCGTGGCCCGGTTGGACTTTAGGACTTATGACGAGAGGCCGTTCGACGTAGAGGGACTGGCCCTCACGCCGCTTCCGGTCGAACACGGGCGGGGATTTACCACTTCCGGCTTCCGGTTCGGCGGCGTCTCCTACGTGCCGGATACGTCCTGCATACCCGACGATACCGCAAGGCTCATGGAAGGAAGCGAGGTGTTGATAATCGACGCGCTGCGGCCGGAGGCCACCCACGGCTCGCACCTGACCATCGAGCAGGCCGTCGAGGAGGTCCGCAGGCTGCGGCCGTACCGTGCCCTGTTCACCGACATGGCGCACGACGTAGACTACGAAACTTGGAACCAGCGGCTAGGCTTGCTGTGGAATTCGGATGGCCTCGATATCGAACTAGCCTATGACGGCATGTCCTTCGAGGTAGAGACCTGAGCCGGCTGGGCTTGAGTCCGCCGGAAAGCGCCGGATGAAATGTACGTGGCGGTCTGCAAACTCACGCTGCACATTCCCGCGAGCCGGTCGCGTAAAGACAGGCGGCGTGTCGTCGTCTCGTTGTGCGAGCGCATTCGCCACAAGTTCGGCGTATCGGTCGCGGAAGTCGGCGGGCAGGACACCTGGCAGATGGCGGAGGTCGGCATAGTCGCGGTCAGCGGCGCGTCCACAACCGCGAGCCAACTGCTTGACCGGGCCGTGGAGTACGCCGAGTCCAACCTGTTCGAGGCGGTCGTAACCGACAGGCAAGAAGACCTTTTCGACTACTGAGCCGGCATTAGAGCCGCCACACGCCGAAAATCGCACGTTGGCCGCGGGTAGGACAACGCCTTAAAGCAAAAGACCCCGGGCTTGGCGGCTCCGGGGTCTGAATTGCATTTGCCGTCGTAATCTACGCCGCCGCCGACATCTGTTTCCGGAGCCTGAAGACCTTCTTCACGTCCTCGCGCGTCTCGATGGTGTGGGCGCACTGCAAGCACTGCATGTACACCGCACCGACCGCACGGACGAACATCACGTCTCCGGCACACTTTGTGCAGGCCTTTAGGTAAAGCATCTCAACTGTCCTGTCTTCCGTCCGCCCTCGCCGGGCAGGCCCTTGCCATCATCCGATTGCCGTTTTGCAACCGGATCTTGCTGCTGAATCCGTACGTGGCACACCCAGGGGGACTGTTCTTGTGCGCAGTGTACAACGATTTCAGTTGTATGTCACTACTTTGGTGATGAATTCGTAGCCAATTTCTTCCATTGCCGGGAACCGGCCTGAGGCACGGGTACGATTTCGTAGCAGCCTTGACATGGTTCGTGTCAAGTTTTAGCCTTTTTTGTGTTAGGCACACAACCTTATACGAAGGCTCTGCGGATACGGATTTGACAAGCGAAAGACGGGACCCACAATCACGAAACAGGCCCTCTCCCGCCGCTGAACTGGCCGGATGGCTGAGGTCAGACCTGTTCGACAGCCTGCTCCGCGAGGTTCTCGAACCCCAGCCCGGGCAGGCCGATATTCGTAGCTTTCGGCCAAATTCGACTCAAAATTCGGTAACGCCCGGAGGGCCTCCCCCGCCGTTGCGCAGGGGCAGGGTGTCCGGCGTCTACATAATCAGCGTCGCGGCCAGGCTTGCAAACATGCACCCTCAGACGCTGCGCAAGTACGAGCGAGCCGGTCTTATCCGGCCCTCCAGGACCGGCGGAGCGTTGCGGCTGTATTCGGAAAGCGACGTGAGGCGGCTGCGCGTCATACGCAGGCTCGTCGGCGAGCTGGGCCTCAACCTGGCGGGGGTCAGCGTGATTCTCGAAATCGTCAGAAGGCTGCAAGACGTTGCGGAAGTGCTCGAAGCCAGCCCCGGCACGCAGAGCTCCCGCGCTGCGGCCCAAGAGTTGAGGAGTATTCTCAACTTCCTGGGCACTGGCGCCGGCAGCGATCAGGCACCCTCAAGGGAATAGGCAGGCAGGATGGCCAAGGAAGAAGAACGGCTGGAGAACAGTTCGCCCGAAAGTGAAACGGAGCGCGAGACCCCGCAGGAAGCCTCCGGCAACGGAGCGGAATCCGCAGGGGCCGCGGACCTGCTGCGCCAAGAGCGTGACGAAGCGCTCAGGGAGAAGGCGCAGTTCAAGAGGCTGGCGCAACGCGCTCAGGCCGACCTGATCAACGAGCGGAATAGGTTTGCCAAAGAGCGCGCAGAGTCCGAGGTAAGAGCGGTGAGACGCCTTGCCGGAAGGATCCTGGATGCCGTCGACCAGTTCGATAACGCCCTGTCGGAAAACGCAAGAGAGGGCGTGCCGCAGCAGTGGCTGGACGGTATCGAGGCGATCAGACGCAACTTCGAGTCGGCGCTGGCCTCCCAGGGCTTCGAAAGGTACGAGAGCATGGGCGAAGCCTTCGACCCCAGGTTGCATGAGGCTATTCTGAGGACTCCAACATCATCGGCCCAGCCCGACACGGTCATCGGCGTTCTGAGGCCGGGGTATATGCACAACGGAGAAGTTTTCAGGCCGGCACAGGTGCAGATCGCCGCGCCTGAAGAGGGGACTGACGAGAATCAGTAGAAGCGGCCGCACAGGGTCGGCAACGTCCGGCCCGCGCCGGTCACATTCGGGAGAGAAGAAGACATATGGCAAAGGTAATCGGAATCGACCTGGGAACAACGAACTCCGCAATGGCGGTGATGGAGGCGAGCGAGCCCCGCATCATCGAGAACCAGGAGGGGCGCCGCACCACGCCGAGCGTAGTCGGCGTAAATCCAAAGACCGGCGAGCGCTTCGTGGGTGAACTCGCCCGCCGCCAGGCGATCACAAATCCGGACAACACCGTCTACTCCACCAAGAGGTTCATCGGACGGAGATTTGACGATCCCTCCGTCCAAGAGGACATCAGGCGGGTCTCCTTCAGTCTGAACGCGCACGATGACAACGACATAGGGATCAAGTTGTCCGGCAAGAAGCACAAGCCCGCCGAGATCTCCTCCATGGTTCTGAGGAAGCTCAAGGACGACGCCGAGGCCAAGCTGGGCGACGCGGTGACGCAGGCCGTCATCACCGTTCCGGCCTACTTCAACGACGGCCAGCGGGAGGCTACCAAGATCGCCGGGCAGATTGCCGGGCTGGACGTGCTGCGCATCATCAACGAACCCACGGCGGCGGCGCTCGCGTACGGCCTAGACAAGCAGGGCGACAGGACCATTGCGGTCTACGACCTGGGTGGAGGCACGTTCGACATCACCATCCTCCAACTGGGCGAAGGCGTGTTCGAGGTCAAGTCCACCAATGGCGATACCCACCTGGGCGGCGACGACTTCGATCTCCGCATAGTCGATTACCTGGCCGACGTCTTCAAGAGCGAGAACCTGATAGACCTTCGCACCGATCCGTCCGCGCACCAGCGGCTGCGCGTCGAGGCGGAGCGGGCGAAGATCGAACTGTCGTCCGTGGCCCAGACCGAGATAAACCTGCCCTTCATCACCGCAGACGCTAGCGGCCCGAAGCACCTCCAGATGAGCCTCACGAGGGCCAAGCTGGAGGAGTTGACCGCCGATTTGGTGGAGAAGACGGTTCCTCCCTGCGAGCAGGCGATCAGGGACGCCGGCATACCTCGCGGCGGTATCGACGACATAGTCCTCGTTGGGGGCATGACGCGAATGCCGTCCATCGTCGGAAGGGTGGAGGCGCTCTTCGGGAAGGAGCCAAACACCACTATCAACCCCGACGAAGTGGTCGCCGTTGGAGCCGCAATCCAGGCTGGCGTTCTGCAGGGCGACGTCAAGGACGTTCTGCTCCTGGACGTCACCCCGCTTACCCTGGGGATAGAGACGCTGGGCGGAGTCCGCACGGCCCTGATCGAGCGCAACACCACCATTCCCACGTCCAAGACGGAGACCTTCACCACGGCGGCGGATAACCAGAACAGCGTGGAGATTCATGTCGTGCAGGGCGAGCGGGACATGGCCAATGACAACGTTTCAATCGGGCGGTTCATGCTGGACGGCATCCTGCCCGCGCCGCGCGGAATGCCTCAGATCGACGTCACTTTCGACATAGACGCCGACGGCATTCTCACCGTGTCCGCAAAAGACCAGGCGACGAGCAAGGAGCAGCACATCACCATCACCGGTAGGTCCGGCATGGACCAGTCCGAGGTGGAGCGGTTGGTGCGGGAGGCCGAGGAACACTCGGAGGGCGACCGCAAGCGGCGCGAGGAGATCGAGACCCGCAACGGCGCCGAGAGCGCGGCCTACCAGGCCGAGAAGCTGGTGAAGGACAACGAGGACAAGATCCCCTCCGAGCTGAAGGAGGAGATCACCGGGAAGGTGGGCGCGGTGCGCGGCCTTCTCGCCGATGAGAACGCAGAGACGAGCGCCATAGCCGAATCGGTAAACGACTTGCAGACGTCCCTACAGAAGGCCGGGCAGGCCATATACGGGGCCGGCCAGCAGCCCGGCTCTCCGGATGCGCCAGGCGATAACGGGGGAGACCAGGGCGGCGACGGCGACGACACCGTGGAAGGTAAATTCCGGGAGGTCTAATTCAGCGGCCTCGTTCCTACTCTTGCGCCGGGCAGGCGGGTGGTCAATCAGCCGATTATGCGGGGCCCGCCGGGGTATGAGCCACCGGCGTTCATCGCCAGGTTCCCGCCATCCATCGGGATAATTGCCCCCGATACGAAGGATGAGGCGTCGGACGCCAGGAAGACCGCCGGGCCCTTTATTTCATCGGGCCGCCCGAGCCTGCCCATGGGTATTCCGCTGAGGAAAACGTCGCGAAGCTCGGGCTTGGCGGCGATCCTGGTCTCCAGATCGGCGTTCAACACCTGGGCCGGAAGGATGGCGTTGACGCGCACGCCCCTGCCCGCCCATTCCGTGCTCAGCTCGCGGGTCATCTGGATCACCGCAGCCATCGCCATGCCGTAAGACACGTGGCCCCTGCCAAGGGAGTTCCAGCCGCCGATTGAGCCGACGTTTATGATGCTGCCCTTCCCGGCGGCAAGCATACGCACGCCCGCCTGGCGGCACGCCTCGAAGCGGCCGAACATCAGGTTCTTGGCGACCTGCTCTATGACCGAGACGTCCATCTCTTCCGGCGGCCCGGTGATTCCTTCGCCGGCAACGTTTCCCAGCACGTCTATCCGGCCAAACTCGTCGTCCAGCTTTGAGAACATCTCCCGAACCTGCTCCGGCTCCGATACGTCGCAGTAAACAGGCACGGCCCGTCTGCCCAGCGCGCGGATGAGC
Source organism: Dehalococcoidia bacterium (assembly GCA_963663555.2). Classification (GTDB taxonomy): domain Bacteria; phylum Chloroflexota; class Dehalococcoidia; order Lucifugimonadales; family Lucifugimonadaceae. The sequence continues at coordinate 102,808 of CAXXNJ010000002.1, read as the reverse complement.
TTGGCCGTTTCCGTGGCGCCGGGCAGGTTTATGTCGGCCAGCATCACGCCGGCTCCGGCCTCCGCCAACCCAATCGCCATCTGCTTGCCCAAGCCGCTCGCCGCGCCCGACACAAGCGCCACACGGCCGGAAAGATCGAACAACCCGCTGGACAATGCCACCCTCCTACGTCTGCCGAGCGCCTGCGTTGCCGTCAAGGTATTCGGCGATCCGCATAACGCTGTAGTCCCCGGCGCTGCCCCTAGACGATTCCGCCGCGCATATGGCCGTATCGAGAGAGGTGAAGCATGGGATGCGGCGTTCGGCGGCTGCCCGCCTTATGTGGAAGCCGTCCTGTAGCGTCTGCCGGTCTCCGGTCACCGTGTTCACCACTGCCGACACCGAACCGTCTTCTATAACGTCCAGCACCGTAGGATGATTTCCCGACAGACGGCGGTCCACCAGGGTGGCCTCGTACCCCATTTCCCGCACCAGCGCGGCAGTGCCGGCCGTGGCGTACATACCGTGGCCCGCCTCGCCCAACTCCCTCACCAGCTGACGCGCACCCGCCTTGTCGCGGTCGGCCACGCTAAGCAGGACGCTGGCCCCGTCCCGCAGGTACATGTCGGAGGCGATGAGCGCCTTGACGATGGCGCCATGGTAAGTCCTGTCTATGCCCATCACCTCGCCGGTGGACTTCATCTCCGGGCCCAAGTAGGTGTCAACGCCTACCAGCTTGGACATCGAAAACACCGGAGCCTTTACCGCCACGAGGTCTCTCCTCGCGGCAAGACCGGGCTCGTAGCCCTGCTGCCTGATCGAGCGGCCGCGCATCACCTCGGTGGCGACCCTCACCATGGGCACGCGCGTCACCTTGGAAATGAACGGTATCGTGCGGCTGGAGCGCGGGTTGACCTCCAATACGTAGATCCGGTCTGCCGCAACGAAACCCGCGGCGGCCCCCTTCTTCTCCACGTCCCGGCGGTCGGAACCGAGTCTTCTACCAAACCCCACTCCGGTGATAACGAACTGGATGTTCATCAGGCCGCGCACGCCCAGCGCCCGGCCGATGCGGCCGGTGTATTCGACCAGCGTGTCCACCTCGTCTTCCGTTAGCGACAGTGCCGGGTAGACCGCCATGGAGTCGCCGCTGTGCACCCCGGCACGCTCTATGTGCTGCATGATTCCAGGGATGAGCACCTCCTCCCCGTCGCATACCGCGTCCACCTCCACCTCCACACCCTCCAGGTAGCGGTCGACCAGCACCTCCTGCCGGTGGGACGCTCCCCTCGCACCTTCGAAATAGCGCTCCAACTCGGCCGGGTCTTGCACGATCTCCATGGCGCGCCCGCCCAGCACGTAGCTCGGCCGCACCAGCACGGGATAGCCGATGTTTTCCGCCACCTGCACGGCCTGCTCCAAGGTGCGCGCAGTCCCGCCCGGCGGCTGCGGAATGCCGTGCCGCGCGGCGAGCTCCTCAAAGCGCCCCCGGTCGGTCGCCATGTCGATGGCCGAGGCTGAAGACCCCATGATCGGCAGCCCGGCGATGTCCAGCGACTGCGACAAGTTGATTGCAGTCTGCCCGCCGAACTGCACCATGGCCGGCGGAAGCGGGCCGTTGGCGCCGCCGCCCTCGTTCTCGATGATGTCCCGGACGCTCTCCTCATCCAGCGGTTCGAAATAGAGCCTGTCCGAGGTGTCGAAGTCGGTCGATACCGTCTCAGGATTCGAGTTGACCATCACGCTGCGCACGCCCGCCGACTGGAGCGCCCAGGCGGCGTGGACCGAGCAGTAGTCGAACTCGATGCCCTGGCCGATGCGAATCGGCCCGGAACCCAGCACCACGGCGGTCTCCGATTCCGCAGGCGGCGCCTCGTTCTCCTGCTCGTAGGCGCTGTAGTAGTAGGGAGTGACCGCTTCGAACTCCCCCGCGCAGGTGTCAACCATCTTGTAGACCGGCCGTATGCCGAGCTCCCGCCGCATCTCCCGCACGTTCTCCGGCAGAAGGTCGGACAGAGTCGCTATCTGCGCGTCCGAGAATCCCATCCGCTTGGCATTCCTGAGTAGCGCGGCCGACAGCGGCTCGCTGAGCAGCCTGCGTTCCGTATCGACGATCCGGCCGACGGCCCTCGTGAACCACGGGTCTATGCCGGTGCGCCGCGACAACTCCTCCGGCAACGCTTTACGCCTCAGCTCCGCGGCTAGGCGCCAGATGCGGTCGTCGTCTGCGGTCAATTCGATGCTGTCCCTGCCGGTCCAAGAGGCGTCCTCCCACAGGAGGGAGCCGCGACCGTTTTCCAGTGAACGCACGGCCTTCTGCAAAGCCGCCTCGAAGGTGCGGTCTATCGCCATCACCTCCCCGGTCGCCTTCATCTGCGTGCCCAGCGCGCGGTCGCCCGAGGCGAACTTGTCGAAAGGCCAGCGCGGTATCTTCACCACGCAGTAGTCGAGGGCCGGCTCAAACGCAGCCGTCGTCCGCCGGGTCACGGCGTTCGGTATCTGGTCCAGCGTCCGCCCAAGCGCGATCTTGGCCGCAACGCGCGCAATCGGGTAGCCGGTCGCCTTGCTGGCCAGCGCCGAGCTGCGGCTGACTCGCGGGTTCACCTCGATCACGTAGTACATCGGCTCGTCGTCCGCGATGGGCGGCAGCGTAGCCGCAACCTCAGACCCCGGCCGGTACGCGAACTGCACGTTGCAACCGCCCTCGATTCCCAGCCCGCCGATGATGTTGAGCGCAGCCGTCCGAAGACGCTGGTAGTCCTTATCGGAAAGCGTCTGGCTGGGAGCCACGACGATAGAGTCCCCGGTGTGGACGCCCATCGGGTCGAGGTTCTCCATGTTGCAGATGGTGATGACGTTTCCCGCGCCGTCCCGCATCACCTCGTACTCGACTTCTTTCCAGCCGAGCAAAGACTTTTCGACCAGCACCTGCCCCACGAGTGAAGCCGCCAGGCCGGCCGACGCTATCACCCGCAGCTCATTCTCGCTGTGCGCCACTCCGCCGCCGGTTCCGCCAAGTGTGTACGCAGGGCGGACGACTACCGGATAGCCGATCTTGACGGCGGCTAACAGGGCGTCATCGACCGATTCGACAGCCTCGCTGGGCGGTGTGGGTTCACCCAGCCTTTCCAAAAGCGAACTGAACAGGTCGCGATCCTCCGCGGTCCTTATCGACTCGATAGGAGTGCCGAGTACCTGCACGTTGTATCGTTCCAGCACGCCGGCCTCGGCAAGCTCCACGGCGAGATTGAGGCCGGTCTGCCCGCCGAGAGTGGGCAGTATGCCGTCGGGCCGCTCGCGCTCGATGATCCGTTCCAGCGCCGGCACGGTCAGAGGCTCTATGTAGACGTGGTCGGCCACGCCCTCGTCGGTCATGATGGTCGCCGGGTTTGAGTTGACTAGCACCACCTCTACGCCCTCATCCCGCAGCGCCTTGCAGGCCTGCGTGCCCGCGTAGTCGAACTCCGCCGCCTGCCCGATCACGATGGGCCCGGAGCCGATGACCAGAACCTTGGACCATTCCGTCATCGGCTCGCCCCAATGCCGACGTGGGCCGGCGAACTCCGCACCATCTCAAGAAAACGGTCGAACAGGTACTCGGAATCGTGCGGGCCTGGAGAAGCCTCGGAGTGGTACTGGATCGTCATCACCGGCAGCCGCGTGTGGCGCAGGCCCTCCACCGTCCCGTCGTTGAGATTCACGTGTGAGACCGCCACGTCAGGGGGCAGCCCATCAGAATCGACGGCGTACCCGTGATTCTGGGCCGTCACGTACACCCTGCCCGTCTCGGTATCGCGCACGGGCTGGTTGCCGCCCCTGTGCCCGAACTTCAACTTAAAGATGGAGGCGCCCAACGCCGACGCTATCACCTGGTGCCCCAAGCATATGCCCATCACCGGCGGGCCGGATTCAAGCAATTTCGCAGCCGTCTCGGTCGCCGCGTCGAGCAGGCGCGGGTCGCCAGGCCCGGGCGACAGCACGACGCCGTCCGGATTGTGGGAGAGAATCAGTTCCGCCGACGCGTCGTCCGGCACCACCACGACGCCGCAGCCGCGGCGGTACAGGCAGCGCAGGATGTTGAGCTTCACGCCGTAGTCGGTGACGACTATGAGCGGCCCGCGCCTTTCCGCTCGCGGGTCAAGTGAACGGACGGATGCGGCTCCCGCTGCGCCGTCCCACTCGTACGCCTCGTCCGTGCTCACTTCGCTGACAACGTCCACTTCGCCGTAGCGCGGCGAGGCCCGCAGCACGTCGAGCGCGGCCACAGCATCCTCCCGCGGCGTGACGATTCCCATCATCACCCCACGCGAGCGCAGCTTGCGGGCGATGGCCCTCGTGTCGACGCCGGCCACGCCCGGAATGCCGTTCGCCAGCAGATAGTCGTGCACCGTTCCCGTCGAAAGGGGGTGGCTCGGCTCGTCGCAGTCCTGGCGCACGACGAATCCGTTGACCTGGATACGGCCCGACTCCGAATCCTCTGGATTCACGCCATAGTTGCCGATGAGCGGGTAAGTAGGAACCAGTATCTGCCCGCCGTACGAAGGGTCGGTCAGCATCTCCTGGTAGCCCGTCATAGAGGTGTTGAACACCACCTCCCCAACCGCCTCTCCCTCGGCGCCCAGCCGGATGCCCTCATAGGAAGAGCCGTCCTCCAACACCAAGTGCATCGGTCCCCGGACGCCGTTCAAATCTTTAACCCGTCTAGCTGCAAGCGGCCCATTTCACCCCGCGCGTCGTGAACGATCCGACCCTCTAGTATCGTGGCGGCCACCCTGCCCTTAAGCCGCACGCCAGCCAGCGGCGTGTTCCGCGACAGCGACGCGAACGAGTCCGGTTCCACCGTCCACTCTGCATTTGGGTCAAGCAGCGCCACGTCGGCAGGCCAGCCCGGTCTCAGTGCGCCCACGTCGCGCCTGAGAACGCGACCGGGCGCCGCCGTCAATCGTTCGATTAGCAACGGCAGGGTCAACAGTCCGTCGTGCACGAGTGAGCAGGTGGCTCCAAAGGCCGTTTCAAGAACGTTGATGCCATTGGCGGCATCCTCGTAGGAACATGCCTTGTCTGCGCTCGCGTGGGGCGCGTGGTCCGTGGCGATCAGGTCTATTACGCCCCCTCGCAGGGCTTCCGCTACCGCCAACCGGTCACTTTCGCTTCGCAGCGGCGGGTTGACTCGCGTGTTCGTGTCGTAGCCGTAGTGCGTATCATTCGCGGGCGCGTTTCCGTGCAGCCCGTACACCCACTCGTCGGTAAGCGCGAGATGGTGCGGCGTCACCTCTGCCGTGACGTCGGCGCCGGCCTCCTTGGCCCGCAGAACGTGCGTTACCGACTCCCTGGCCGATACGTGCGGCACGTGCAACTTGGCGCCGGTCTCGCGGGCCAGTTCAACGTCGCGCGCTACCATCACCGACTCAGCCTCGGTTGGAACGCCCTTCAGTCCAAGCCGTTCCGACACGGGGCCGAGGTTCATAACTCCGTCACCGACCATGGAGTGGACCTCTGCGTGGTTCATGACCGGAAGGCCGAGAGACCCGGCTCTTTCTAGGGCCTCCCGCATAAGCGCGTCGTAGGACACCGGGTCTCCGTCGTCGCTGAAGCCGATGCAACCGGCGTCCGCCAGCTCCTCCATGGGGGCGAGCGAGCGGCCCTGACGCCCCATCGTGATTGCGCCGATGGGCAGCACGCGCGCCGGTGCGCCCTCAGCGCGCCGCAACACGCCGAGCACGACCTCCGCGCTATCCATGGCAGGCTCCGTGTTCGGCATGGCGCAGACCGTCGTAAAGCCCCCTTGTGCCGCCGCGCGTGTGCCGCTATCCACCGTCTCCTTGTGCTCGAAGCCCGGCTCGCGCAGGTGGGTATGCAGGTCCACGAATCCAGGCGATACCACGAGGCCGGTCGCATCGATAACGGAATACCCGGCCGGCGGCCCGGCCAGCGGCCGCGGCGTGACTTCAATGATCAGACCGTCCGCTGCCAATACGTCTGCCGGCCGGTCGATACCCTGCGCCGGGTCGATGACGCGCCCCCCCGAAATGACCACGCGCTGCGAATTCATGCCCGGCTCGACACCCCTTCGCGCCCGCTTATGTATTCAACCGAGGGGCCGTCACGCCCTGCACCCGGCTTCAAGCCGTCCGCTATGGCGTCTTCCAGCGTGGAATACAGGGAGAGTTTCTTATCTCCTTTCACATCAGATTCTGTGATTTTTGAGATGTGGCGCCGGACAGTCCCGTGCTCTCCGCGCCTGAACCATGCGGCGCTGACTTCTCTTCCGCAGTAGCGGCAAGTGACGCCGGGAGTCTTGTCTACCAAGTCGATAAAGAACTCCCGCGATGCACTGGACGGCTCCCTCACGAATACGCAGGCAGCGTTAGAGCAAGCAATCTCTCCGACGCCTGAGGCGACCTTCTTGCCCGGCAAACTGTCAGCCGCCTCAGACCACTTCTTCCTGCCGGTAATGAGCGCAATGAGCGCCTGCCTCACGGGAACGCCGTACCTCGCCTGCTGGAAGTAGCGACTGCGATCGTCCTCGTCCACCTCTTGTGCCACCTCATCAACTCTGGGCAACGGGTGCATCACTATCGCCTGCCGGAACGCCCGCCTTCTCAGCACATCCGGAGTCACGCGGGGATAGGGCGAGGAACCTGCCTCTTCCACCTGCTCACGTTCCCGTTGGCGCCGCGTTAGGTACAGCGTCAAGATATCTTCGTCAAGCAAAGAGGCGCGCCTCTCGGCCCGGCGGATGGATCGCTCCATGGTCAACTGGTGCGAGTCAGTGCTTGTGACGTACAAGGCGTCCAACCCGACCTCTTCGGTATCGTTGGATTGACCGCTCTTCCCGTCTACGCCGCCCGACTCAAACAGGCTGGCAAATGGCGCGGGGTCACCGGCTTGGACGTCGACCCCGTACGTTCGCCGGATCCTGTTCTCCACGTGATCGGGCAGGCCAAATCCTTTCGGCGCCACCAAGTATGAGTCCATGCCGAATCGCAGCAGGGCAAAGATGAGCGAATGAACAGCCCTGTTCAACCGCAGGTCGCCGCATATGGCCATGCTCAGGCCGTCCAGCTTCCCGTATTCCTTCTTGAGAGTGAACAGGTCTACGAGAGTCTGCGTCGGGTGCTCGTTGCCGCCGTCTCCGGCGTTGATGACCGGAACGTCCGCGAACTCCGCAAACGCCGCCGCCGCGCCCTCCCAGGGATGCCGCAGCACGATCAGGTCGCAGTAGCCGCTCCAGATGCGAGCGGTATCCGCCAGCGTCTCGCCCTTCTTGATGGAGGACGAGGCCGCGTCGGTGACGCTGATCACGTTGCCGCCAAGTCGCAGCATCGCCGACTCAAAGGAACCGCGAGTACGGGTGCTTGGCTCCAGGAAGATTGAACCCATGATGAGGCCGTTACCCTTGCCCGCGTACGCCGCGCCGTTTCGCTCGTACTCATCGGCGAGTTCCAGGACGTCCTTCACCTGGCTGTCGGTCAAGTCGTCTATGGAGGTAAAGCTAGCCTCATGCATCGGCGGCGTCCCTGCCGTTTACGCCCGGACGGACGATCAGCGTGGCATCTTCCCCGTCCACCTCTACGAACCGCACCCGCACCCGTTCGTCCAGCGCCGTCGGTATGTTCTTGCCGATGAAGTCGGGCCTGATGGGCAGCTCGCGGTGGCCCCGGTCTACCAGGGCGGCAAGTTGCACGCGCCCCGCTCTGCCGACGTCCATCAGTGCGTCGAGGGCGGCGCGCACAGTGCGGCCCGTGTACAGCACGTCATCCACCAGCACCACCGGCCTGCCGTCTATGTCGACGGGAATCTGCGCGGTGTGGCGGGCGGTCTTGCGCGACGGCCCCGGCCCGCGGCTGCGCTTATCGTCACGGTACACCTCGGGATTGAGAGACCCGACCGCCACCGGGCGCTTCTCGAACACCTCGATGTTGGCGGCCAGGCGCTTCGCCATGCACGCGCCCCGAGTCTCTATGCCAACCAGCACCAGGTCCTCGGCGCCGCGGTTCCGCTCCAATATCTCGTGCGCAATGCGCGCCAGTGCGCGGCGGATGTCTTCCGAGTTCATCACCTCCCGCTGCGTCACGGCCCGGCCTCTTCATGCAATCCCGGACTCGCAGCGCAGGGATAGGCCGCTTGGACAGCGGAAAATAGGCGCGTTAAACGAATAAGGAAAAACGGAAAGGACAAGAAGCCCGGCGAGGGCGGACGGACCGGCAGCGCGCCGGAATATGCGTTCCGCGGGGCGCCCGCAAAGGGGCGCGCGGCGTGTGTGTCAAGCATCCTTGCCAGCCTCACTGGACTGGATTAAAGGCAGGCTCACGTCAGAGCGTTCAGTGACCTCTTAAAGATAGCGCCGTCACGTGACGGCGGCAATCCGGCGGGTAACTTTTGGGCGCTTTCGAGACCTCAGCCTGGCAGTCGAATCTTCAGCCTGACCCCGCATGAACAGCGGGCGAACCTCACCATGCGCTTGCGCCGGTTCACCGCCCCGCAGACGGCGCACTTGAAATGCAACTTCCACCTTTCCCGGCGGCGGGGCCTCTTCACGACGTGTGCGACGGGCGCTTTGAGGTCGCCCGAATAGAACTCCTCCTCCGGCCGGTCGGGATCCGGTGGCGGACGCCTGATTCTCAGGTACATTTCGGGTTCTAGGACCGCACCGCAGCGACATTCGATCTGCCGAACGCGCTGCGCCCTCCACAGCGTCACACCACAGCGCGGACACGCAACCCCGAAGTACGACCTGGGAGGCGCGTATCCCGCGCCCATGTCCGTGGTGGCCGACGCGTCCGCCCCTATTTCCCTGCAAACCTCCCGGAATTCCTTGCCATGAGCGCGGGCGCCGGGAAAGCGATGGCCGGTGATGGCATGGGCCACCTCATGCCTGACTACGCCAAAGATCATGTCGTCGTCAGCCTTCTCGAGCAGCCGGGCGCTCAGGACTATTTCCCTGCTGTCGGGAGTGTAACGGCCCAGCGTCTTCCACATTTTCTGGGAAACGCGCACAGGCTTGATCCGGAGGCCCGGCTCGTGCTCTGCCAGCAGTTCCTCCGCCAGATCGTCAAGAACGTCAGCCGTAATTTGCCTATATGCCTTTCTGGGGAGCTCTATTTGTAGTTGCCGCAATTATCTCACCGCCCTTCAGCCATTCCCCGTGGGCAACGGGTCGGCTGCAACCCATCAGTAATCTATCCACCCTATACGCCTGCAAACCGCGCCGGGTCGGCGAATTCCAGGTCCAGCCGTGGCTCTCGTCCAAGCGCCATCTCCGCAACGACCTTGCCCATGGCGGGGCCGAGTTGGATGCCGTTCCGGCCTGCGCCGGTGGAGATGAAAGCGCCCTCCGCGCCGGGGACCGGCCCGATGACCGGCAGGCCGTCCGGCGTTATGGGACGCAGGCAGGCGGTATGACGCACCACCTCAGACCCCTCCAGGTACGGCAGCACGCCAACCGCGGAGGCCATGACTGCGGCGCGCCCCTCGGGGGTCGGCGCGTCGTCGAAGCCCGCCCTCTCTTCCGTGGTACCGGCCCACACGAGGCCGTCCTGCTTCGTCGTGGCGTAGTCGCTATTCCAAGACAGTGAAATCTTGATCGGCGGACCGGGCGCACGCATCCTGATGATCTGCCCCTTAAGAGGGGTGACCGGCAATCCCGTAAGCGCGCCCCCGGATACGCTTCCAGACCAGGGCCCCGCCGCAATGATCACCGAGCACGCGCCGAAAGAGTCGCCGCCGGCCACCACGCCCGTCACGCGCTGGCCGGTACGCACGAGCGACTCCACTTTGCGGCCGTGCAGAGTTCCACCCATGCGCTCGGCCGCGCGCCAGATGGCCGTCGTGTAACTCGCGGGCTGTACGTCGTACGCCTCGCCAATGTAAAGCCCGCCAAATATTTCGGGAGATATGCGCGCCTCTATGTGGGAAAGCTCCCCGTACGAAAGCCACCTGACGTCGACCGGGCAGTTCCCCGTTCGCCTCCGGTACTCCGCGCGATAGAACTTCGCTTCAGCCTCCGACGTGGCCAGGGAAACGTGCGGCATCTTGCGGAATCCGGTGTCGATCCCGGACTCTCGCTCTATATTGCCGCCCAAGTCGAAGTGCAGCCTCTCCGAGTACAGCGCAAGCCGATCATAGGCGTCGCCCGTACCACCGCCGACGACCTTTATCACCCCGCCAAAGGCGAATCCCGATGCGTGGCCCGCTACGGAATCCTGCTCGAATAGTGCGACGGACGCGCCCTGCTTGGTGAGGTAATAGGCCGCCGAACACCCCACGATTCCGCCGCCTACGACGATTACGTCAGGACTCCCCGCCAATCTTCACCTCGTCCTGAAGGCGGCGTAGACCTGGTCGCCCCTGCGCTGCCTGCGCCGCGCCGCGCCGCTGGACTGCGCCGCCTTGGCGACGTCGCGAGCCACGTTCCTCGCAACCGCCCGGTCGAAGACGCTGGGAATGATGAAGTCCTCCGACAGGTGCCTATTCGGGATGACCGCCGCTATCGCGGAGGCCGCCGCGACCTTCATCTCGTCGTTTATCTCTCTCGCCCTTGCGTCCAGTACGCCCCTGAATAGGCCGGGGAAACAGAGAGAGTTGTTGATCTGGTTGGGATAATCGGTCCTGCCCGTCGCCATGATGCGAACGTTCGCCGGTATCTCCTCCGGCCAGATCTCGGGGTCGGGATTGGACAGTGCAAACACGATGGCGTCGCCGGACATCGTCGCGACCTGCTCCGGCGTCACCAGGCCCGGCCCGGCAAGCCCCAGCAGGAAGTCGGCCCCCGCGAGGGCGTCCGCCGAACTGCAATCGAGGTTGTCGGGGTTGGTGTTGTCCGCCAGCCACTGCTTCATAACGTTGGAACCGTAGTCACGATTGCGGGACAGCGAACCCTGCCTGTCGAAGCCGACGATGTTCCTGACGCCGTAGTTCATGAGGATCTTGGCGCAGGCCGTACCGCTCGCCCCGACGCCCAGCAGGACGACCTTCAACTCTTCAGGCCGCTTCTTCACCAACTTGAGTGCGTTGATCAGGCCGGCGAGCACCACGACCGCAGTGCCATGCTGGTCGTCGTGGAAGATCGGGATGTCCAGTTCGTTCCGCAGGCGCTCCTCTATCTCAAAGCAGCGCGGCGCAGAGATGTCCTCCAGGTTTATTCCGCCAAAGCCGGGGGCAATCGCCTTCACTATCTCTACGATCTGATCCGGATCGCCGGTGTCGAGGGCCAGCGGCCAGGCGTCAACGCCGCCGAACTCCTTGAACAGCAGCGCCTTACCCTCCATCACAGGCAGCGCGGCCTGCGGCCCTATGTTGCCCAAGCCCAGCACGGCGCTTCCGTCAGTCACAACGGCCACCGTGTGCGCCTTGGCCGTCAGAGACCAGACCGCCTCCGGCTCCTCGTGGATGCGCATGCAAACCCTGCCGACGCCTGGCGTGTACGCCTTGGACATCTCGTCCCGCGTGGAGACCGGGGTCTTGGAGCGCATCTCGATCTTGCCCCCGATGTGCAGCAGGAAGGTCGGATCCGATACCGCCCTCAGCTTCACGTCCGGCACCGCCTTGACGCAATCGATGACGGCCTGGCCGTGTTCTACGCCGGAGGTGTTGATCGTGAAGTCCCGCACCATATTGCCGCGGGAGGTGGACACCACGTCTACCGCGCTCACGTCGCCCCCCGCCTCGCCAATGGCGGAGGTGATCTTGCCCAACATCCCGGGGTGGTTCGGGTATTCGCACCGGACGGTAAGGCTGTATGCCACGCCGGGGCCGGGACCGGCCATATTTCGATACCTCTCAGAGCGGCGCCCCTCACGAGGCTGCCGCAGACTGTCGAATCTCCTCAAATCAGTGGAGGCGTTAAGGAACGCCGGGCCGCGATTTTAGCGCCGCGCCGGATTGTGGCGCCTCCCCAGCAATCTTCACAGGGCCGCGCGGTGGCCAATTTCCGGCGATGGGGCCGCTCAAGGCCGTTGACACCGGTAGCCGCCTCAGATTGAATGAATATGGCCCGCTAGCTCAATTGGCAGAGCAAGTGACTCTTAATCACTAGGTTCGGGGTTCGAGTCCCCGGCGGGTCACCACTTCAAAGAGCGTAGAACAGCCTATCGACCGGGGGGAGACTGTCAATCATGGCGGCCAAAGTGAAGTTCGGCGTTATCAGTTGCGCCAAGATCGCCCAGACCAAGCACATCCCCGCCCTCAAGAACGTCGCAAACGCCGAGGTGGCCGCAATCTCCAGTAGGAGCGCCCACAAGGCGCAGGATGTAGCGGCAAGGTTCGGCATCCCCAAGAGCTACGGTTCCTACGAAGAACTGATCTCCGATCCCGGTATCGACGCCGTCGTCAACCCGCTGCCCAACACCATGCACCACGAGTGGACCATACGCGCAGTCAACGCCGGCAAGCACGTCATGTGCGAAAAGCCCATCGCCATGACGGTGCAGGAAGCCCGGGAGATGTTCGCCGCCGCAGAGGAGAACTGCGTGCGTCTGGCCGAAGCGTGGACGCACAGGCTGACCGGCCAGATGCGTTTCGTCCGGGAACAGGTCGCACAGGGAAAGTTGGGCCGCATAACCGAGGCAAACGGCAGGATGGGCTCGTTCGTCGTGGACGTAGACACCAACATTCGCGCCAGCGCCACCCTGGGCGGCGGCAGCCTGTGGGACCGCGGGTCGTACCCGGTCAGCGCCCTCCGCTTCGTCCTCGGGGCAGAACCTGAAACCGTCTTCGCAGCGCGCAGGGACTACCTGGAGAGGGACATAGACTCCACGATAGTCGGGATACTCGGCTTCCCCGGAAACGTCTTGGCAACGGTGGCGAGCAGCCTGGAGCAGCCCCGGACTAACCGCTTCAGCGTCCTCGGATCCCATGGGGCAATCACGATGCTCAACATGTTCGAGGAAGACGCCTCCGTCCTGCTTGAATCGGACGCCGGGGTAGAAGAAGTTCCCTTCTCCGGCCCGGACCGCTTCGTAACCCTCTACGAGGACTTCTGCAACGCCATCCTAGACCGCGCGCGCCAAGAATTCGGCCGCCAAGACGCCATCGCCAACACCGCCGCCCTAACCGCCCTACTAAAATCCGCTGCCACCGGCCAGCCGGTATCCGTGGCGGAGATGTTGCTACGGTGAAAAACAAGCGTCGCAATCCCCTCAACGTCTCGATGCCGACCGTTTCGGATATACTAATCTCACCTTCATCACCGGCAACTAGAGCCAGGCGCTTCACAAAATGACTAGATCTCTCAAAGTGCTTACAGTTCTTGGCGAGCTAGCAGGCCCGAAGAAACGTCCTGTCACATTCGAGAAAGTCGTTGTAAAGGCCTTCGAAACCTTTCCCGAAGAATTCAGTCTCAGAGGCTATCCGCAGTATCCAGACGCGGCAGGAATACGCAAACTCCTCTACGATACCCTGAAGCCGAAGGGCCTTGTACGCATCGTCAATACGACCTGCTTGTTGACCGAAAAGGGCCAAAAGAGCATTCGCGCTCAGCCTGTTGAAAACACAAATTCTAAATTCAACCATCGACTAACTCGCCACCAGGAAGTGTTATTAAAACGCCAGATGAGTTCCGAAGCGGTCAAACTGGTAGCAGCAGATAAGACTTCAGAACTCATTGACACTGATTGTCAGAGGTTCTACGGCCTCGCGCCCTGGACCACGCCGGAGACCGCTACGGAAAAGCGCGATGACTTCCTAGCCATCTTGAACAGTATTGAAGCGACAGACCCTAAAACGGCGCGCCTGCTAAAGCGAACAGACCAAGAGTTACAGGCACGGTTTCGGCACCTGTTTAGGAATGGTGATGGCGCCCATTAAGCCTGAGCCCTACGACATTGCTGCGGAAGACGCAGTCGAACTGATGGGGCGATCGTTCAATTTCGTTCACCACAAGGGCTTAGTGGAATGGATAAAGAACAGCTGGGACGCCTATCAGCGAATACCGGCAAACTACCGTTCAGAGAGTCTGTCCGCCATTCTTGAAACCAGAGGGTCAGCCAAGTCTTTCAACGAAGTTTCCGTGACAGACTTTTGTGGGATGACCTCTCAGGACATCGACCAAGCCTTCAAGCGATGGTTCGACATGCGCGCGGCCACCGGCCACGGCGCTCATTCCAACAGGAGAATCCTGGGCGGGCACGGAAATGGCGGCAAATTCTACATGCGGCAGATGTTTCGTGAATCCGTCATAACCACATGGATGGACGGAAAACTCAACAGCTTTGGGTTCAATGCGAAAAAGGAATATGGTTACTACGAAGGTCTAAAAGAGCGCTCCTGTAGCCTATTAGAGGCCCTTGAGATCGCCGATATTTCCGAATTCAAGATCCCTGAAAGGGCACTGGAACTTTTACAAGCGGGGCAAACTGGGTTTACTGTTGTGAGAGGCATCAGGGCGGTGGGTACCGGCGCGCAGACTCAAACTCAAACCGTAATTGACTCACTCAGGCGACAGCCACAAATGCTTCTATTACTACCTCAAATGCAGATCTCCGTATGGCACAATGATGAACATAGACTTGATCAACTACTTCCAAATGTACCCTCCCAGCACCCAGACATATCCGCTCACAACGTTGCCATGCCCATCCGTCTGCCGCAAAGTACTCAAGACTACATCTTCGCCGGGGAAGAGCCGGCCGGTCATCTTAACATCAGCGTCACCGACAAACCTTTGACGGGACAGGCCCGTGCATTCAATAGGCTTGACATCACGGGGCGTTTCGGCATCGTTGCCAGCTATCCTATGTCCGAATTGCCTATCTCCCAAGTCAAAGGGGCCGAGTGGATCATGGCGCTGTTGTCTTGTGCGGGAGTGGAAGACGAGCATGAGTCTCTAGTTGAGAACGCACGCGACCGTCTCATTCCCAGTCCAAAGACAGAAGCGCTGCTTGCGTGGGCCGCTGCGCATATCGACAAAGTCGCACAACGCGTCGAGGTGCACAACGCTAGTGAACGCCGACACATGCAGGCCGAAGCGACGGCACGATTAACCCGCTCGCTGAACCGGTACGCCCAGAGGTTCCTCAGGGACTTCTACGTGCAGGTACTTGGCGGTCCCGGCATCGGCGCGGCTTTCGGCGGCGAAGGCGGCGGTGGCGGCAGTGTGCAGACATCGGGCAAAAACCGTCCCGGCCGCCAGGCTGACCGCGGAGGTAATGCTGCTGACAACCAGGGCGGCGGTAGAGGTGAGCGGCCCGGAAGAGTTCGGCGGTTCCCCGCAGTGCTCGTAGCCGGTATCGACGCGGACCCTCTGGATTCTTCAGGTGCAACCTTGGAGCTGGGAGAGCGGTATCCCACGCTCTATCAGCGCACTCCCGCAGACGTAGATGCCCGCCTATACTGGATCAACACGCAGGCGGTCTACCCCAGGCTGCTTCTAGAGCAGTTCGGCGAGGATTCCCCGATATGGAAGAATTACGTCCTCATGCGCCACCGCGACGTCGTCGTAAAAGAAGCCCTGCGCCACCTCACCGAAACGGAGGGCTTTGACCTGACTCTAGAACAGATCAACAACAGGATGGACGAACTCACTGACGACTTCTTCAATTCCCTTGACCAAGCACTCGCAGACGTTATTTTCGAAACATCATGAGCCATACCATGGTGAACTTGTACCATGATGAACCCATACATTGACAAAACCCAGATGACACTATCGTTTCAGCGTCGTCTGTTTCTCGGCGCCAATGAGAATCTTATGGCTTGGGCGCCCTTACACTTTTCTAATGTGATAACACAGCGTGAAAGAAAGATCCTGGAACTCCGTTTTCCACAGTCACAGCCGCGTTTGACTCTGCAAGAGATAGGAGATAGTTATTTCGGCCTGACTCGAGAACGCGTACGCCAGCTCGAATCAAAAGCTAAAAACAAGCTCCGACGATCTTCAGAATACAACTTACTCCTGGCCTTTCTGACAAATCACCTTGACCTGCATGGTTATTTAACAGAGTTAAACATTGAACAAATATCTCACAAAGTGATTTGTGAATGCGGACACAGCTCTCGTGCTGCCGTACTTAGTCTTATCCTTGGTGACTCACGCATCCTAAAGGATAGAATCGTGAACTCGTCTCCAGCAATCTCGATTATTCGCGACACAACAGTCGACGCACAAGTGGAGATACTGCGTGAAGAGGTTATAGAAGCAGTAGATCAAAATTCCAATGTCACCCCTCTACAAATAGCACACCAGCTCTATTGCCTTCACCCTTCACGTAAATTTCGGAATTGGGCAATTCAAGCCATTATAAGCTTCTTCCCCATTTTCTTACAACATCGCCAGAACATCCTCGATGATCGGCGCCGAAACTCCACTGCTCCCAACTTGGCTTGGGAAGTCTTACATGAAGAAGGAAAACCCCTTCATTGGACTGAGATAGGCGACCGGGTTAATAAAATTCGAAACTCTTTGAGCATGAATCCATTATCAACTAGGAGTATTCATGAGAGATTGACTTATTTCAAGGACAGGTTTTCATATGTTGACCAAGGCACCTATGGCCTCAAAGAGTGGGGTGATGATGTTCTTTACATACGGCAAGCCATTAACAAAATCTTGGACCTGGCTGGAAAACCTCTATCTGTTAGTGAAATTACCCATGGCGTGGCAGAATTTCGCCAAAATGTAAAACAATCTAGCCTGAACATGTACCTCGGCATGCACACTGACTTTTATCAAGCAAGGAGCGGAAAGTACGGTCTACGGAGCTGGCTTGTCCCGAATCCCACTATCTCTACTAGCAGAGATTTAGTGGAAAGTCCTAAGTCGGCGGAACGGCTGCAGAAGAAATCCAACTGGTAGTCTATGTTATATACAGCGAGATTCCCCCAGCAGTCCGCTTGGTGGAGGCGCTGCGCTGACCCCCTACACCCGCGGCGGCTTATTCCACTGCGGTTCCATCTGGTAGCGGGGGCGCCAGCCTAGGACGCGGCGCATCTTTTCGTTGCGGAACTTGTCGTGCGGCAGGTCGGCGAAGACGAAGAAGGACTCGCACTTCGAGTCCAGCCGAGCCTCAGGGACCTCGACGGCGCAGCGTATGGCGTCGCCCGCGTCGGGCCATGCAACGGAGAACGGGGTCAGGTCGTCGTGCAACTCCACCGGCTCGTTGCCCGCGGCAAACGTGTCGGTGTGCTTCATGTTGTAGTAGTGCAGCATCAACACCTGTATGCCGTGCCGTTCAGAGAAGACGCGGCATATCTCCTGCCCAAGCGCCTTGCTCAGGGCATAGAGGCGCGTGCCCGGCGCGGGCGGCATCTCCGGGTTTAGTCCGAAGTCCCACTCTTCATACTGCGGCCCAACCAACTGGAAGTGCGGGCCGGTGTTGATGACGCGGCCGACCCCGTGCTCCCGCGCAGCAATCATCATGTTGTAGTTGCCGCGGGCGCTCACGTCGAAGGCAAGCTTGCGGTCTTCCCGCAGCACCGAGAGGTTGACGATCACGTCCATGCCTTGCGCCGCGTTGACCACTCCGTCCAAGTCTGCGGCATCCAGCTTCACGTACTCGTGAGCGAACCCTTCCGGCGGGTCGTTGATATCAGTTACTCGCAGGTTGTGGCGGCCCTGCAGGGCCTTGATGGTCCACGGCCCCAACATGCCATTTCCGCCAAGTATGAGAACGTTCACCTGCCGGCCTCCCGCTATCCGCGCCCGTCTGGGAAACCCAGCAGGTCACGCGCCGCGTGCATCAGGAAGCGCTGCTCCGGCACAGGCGACTGCACGTGAATGTCCTGCCACGGCGCGATTGCCGCGACAAGCGCCTCGTCAACCACGGAGTGAACATCGTCTATCGAGACCGCGGCCGTCTCGCCGGAGTCCGCAGCGGCCTGACGGCCGCCGTCCACGATGGGGAAGCCGAGCCGGATGGTCGCAACGTCAATCAGGCGGTCGCGCGCGAACTCCTTGGATACGATCTCGCCGAGGTGGCAGGCAAGCAGTTGCGCGTCCTCCGAGGGCGGCAGCGGACGCCACCGTTCCGTGACCGTCAGGTTCTCCTCGTAGTCCTCCAGCAGCCGTAGCGTGCTTAGATAGATGAACCGCTCCACGCCTGCGTTCGCTGCCGAAGTCAGCAGGTTGTAGGTTCGGCGAGTGTAGTAGTCGAGCAGCGCCGTGGCATCGGACAGGTCCAGGCCGGGGTCGTATCCGACGTGAATGATGGCGTCGACGCCGCTGACGAGCTCGTCTGTGGCAGCGTCGTGGTGCAGATCACAGACAACCGCGTCGCCGTGCGCTACTTCTCCGCCAGTCACCGTCAGCCTTACCGTGTGGCTAGCCGCAAGGTGTCCTGCCAGCGAGCGGGCCAGCCGGGATGAGCCTTGTGTAATGAGGATGTTCACGTGTCTTGCGATCCGCTTCTCAGCCGGCCCATCTTATATCCCAGGGAAGCGGGCAGGCAACGACTCCGGCGCCTAGCGGTGGCCCCATACGATGAATTCGGAGAACTTTCCGGTGTTTGCCTCATCGCCGCGGAAGAAGCCGTATGCCGCGGCTACGTCTCCCGAATGAACTATCGAACCGACGTCCGCCGTGCCCATCAGCTCGCCGTTCACATATACGACTGCCATGTTGCCAAGGAATATCAACTCGACGTCATTCAGGATTGGGTGGACGATGTCGATGGAATCGGAGTGCCCTTCAGCCAGGATGCGCAGGCCGTCGCCGGTAAGGGAGGCGTGGTGAACGCTCCAAAATCCGGCGTCTTCAATAGCCAGGAGCAGGTAGTCCTCATCACTCTTATCCCTGAACATCAGCCCACTGCTCCAGTCCATCGATCCGGGGGGGACCTCGAACTTCACGCTCACGTATGCGCTGGCGGCATCCACTTCAGCCCGATAGGCTGCGATGGCTGAATCGCTCTTTGCCAGCTCCCCGTCGTGAGGGCCTGACAACACTCCCAGCTCCCTAGCCTCCAGCATGCTGAACTTAGTGGAGTAGCCAGGTACCTCGGCATCGCTGTACAGCCCCGTTGCGATGCTCAATTCACCCGTGCTGTGGCTGCCGGAAAGGTCCAGTTTGCCTGCAAAGACGGAGTTGATGAACAGCCAGCCCCTGTCTTCGACCGCCACCAGGGCCACGGTGTTCTTCGCTCCTACGTCCGTCCTGAGATCGGCAGCGGAGCATTCGCCGATGAAAGCGGCTTGCCGGTTGCGGCCCACGTAGTGAGAACACTCGCCCATGTTCGTCATCACCACGTATGACAGGTTCCCGAAACTGTCGTCGCGGAATACGAATCCCATGCTCCAGGCCCCAACGACCGGCCCGTAAGGCGCTTCAAAATCGACCTGTATCTGGAAATTCCGAACCTCGCTCCACACAAGATGCTCTTCGATGAATCCGTCATCCTCATGCACCAGCTCTCCGCTTTCCAAGAAGTACCGCTGCAATTCTCCCGTCGAAGGCGCCGGCGTCTCTGCCGCAGGGGGCGCCGGGTCGGGAGAGACTGCCGTCGGAATTGGCGCGGCGAGATACTTGCCCATCTCCAGGCTGGGCAGTTGAGCCAGCACGGTCTCAGACGAGATCGCGAATCCGAAACCCTCCACCGGCCGGCCATCACGCGTCTCTTCGATCTTGGAAGTGTTGATGCCGATCACGTTGCCGTCCGCAAGGATCAGCGGCCCGCCGCTGTTGCCGGGATTGATCGCCGCATCGGTCTGGATCTGCCGCCTCGCATAACGGGTCTCATACTCGATTGCCGAAACGATGCCGCCGGTAGCCCGGACCGAGGTCGTGCCCAGCGGATAACCCAGCGCGTACACCTGATCGCCGACCGATACGGTGCGTTCATCCGTCAGAAATGCGGCCGCGAAATCCGCGTCGCAACAGATCTCAATCAACGCCAGGTCGACGATGGCGTTGTAGCCCAAAAGCTTTCCCGCGTACCGCAGATTCGAGGCCACCACCATTATGCTGTTGGCGTCTTCAACCACGTGGTAGTTGGTGATCACGCGGGCAGAATTCGTCGTCTCGTCAACCTTGTAGATGACCCCTGAACCGGTCGACTTGTCCGTTTGGATCCTCACCACCGAGGGGCTAACGCGCTTCAGCGCCTCCACCGGAGATTCGAGCGCAGGAGTCGGCGTATTCGTGGGAGCGCTTGTCGGGTTGGGAGCGACGGTCGGCTGCGGAGTGGGCGTGTGAGTTGCGGTCGCGGTTGGAGGCGGCGGCGGCGCAGTTGGCGGCACAGGCGCCGGCGTGGGAGTCGGAGGAACGGGCGTAGGAGTCGGAGTCGCCGTGGACGTTGGTGCGGGAGTCGGAGTCGGTACGGGCGTGGGCGTAAGTGTCGGTGTCGCGGTGGCCGGCGGAACCGGACTAGGCGTAGGCGCGGCCGTGGGAGCAAGCGCCTTCAGCATCGCGGCGACGGTCGCCTCGAGGTCGGGCGTCGCCGTGGGTATGGGCGTTGCAGTCGGCGGCAAAGTCGGAGTTGCCGCCGCACGGGTGGGCTGCGCCACCGGCGTCGGCTGCACTACCTGGACCGTGCAAGCCGCCATCGTCGCGACACAAACGGCCGCCGCGATTGGCGTCCAAAGGCGCAATATCCTGACCACCAGCCGCCCTGCCGTTTCTTCGCGGCAGGGCTTCGTTCAAATCGAATTGGGAGACGCTTATAAGGATACACCCGCCGGCCGCTTTTGCAGCCCTCCGGCGCAAGGATGGCTTGCCGGTCTAGGATGGAAAACAGGCCGCTGACGGGCAGTCCCGGCGCACAACGGGCCTTGACGCGCGTTAAACTAAACGCACCAATTACACGGGCCGGGCCGCTAAGGTTACGGCCTAGCCTCACACGAACGAGTGGGAAAGTCGCAGCATGGTCATTTCAGAACATCCCTCCACCGAGTACAAAGTAATCGGCACGCGCCCCATCAGGCACGACGGCCTAGACAAGGTGACCGGCAGGGCCGTCTACGGGGCGGACATCATGCTGCCCGGCCTGGCCTTCGGCGCCGTGCTCCGAAGCCCGCACGCACACGCCCGGATCGTCAGCATCGACACTGCCAAAGCAGAATCAGCGCCCGGCGTGCTGGCAGTCATGACCGCCGCCGACGTGCCGGGGAAGGACATGGACTCCGACCGCGTCATGGCCGCAAGCAAGGTCGTATACCGGGGCCATCCCGTGGCAGCCGTAGCGGCCAACGACCTCAACGCCGCACAGCAAGCCCTCGAGCTGATCGAGGTCGAATACGAACCGCTCACGCCCATCCTAGGCATCGAAGAGGCCATGAGCCCCGACGCTGAAATCATCCACCCGGGCTTCAAGGGCGACCACCTCGGCGATCCGGTCGCCAACACCAACGTGGCGACACACCTGCGGTACGTAATCGGGGACGCTGAGGCCGGCTTCGAAGAGTCAACACTCATCGTGGAGCGGGAGGTGGATCTGGCGACCGTCCACCAAGGCTACATAGAGCCTCACACCGGCACGGCCCGCTGGGACGAAAACGGGCGCGTAACGGTGTGGACGAGCACCCAGGGCGCCTTTGGAGTCCGCGACAGCGTCGCAAATGCCCTCGGACTGCCGCAGTCGAAAGTCCTCGTGCAACCGCTCGAAATCGGCGGCGGCTTCGGCGCCAAGCTCTCGGTCTACCTCGAGCCGCTCGCAGCAATCCTCTCCAAGAAGTGCGGGCGCCCCGTCAAGATGTACATGGACCGAAAGAGCGTCTTCGAGGCCACAGGCCCGGCAGCGGCCGCAATTGTCAAGATCAAGATGGGCGTCGACGACGACGGACGAATCCGCGCCGCACAGGCCGACCTCCGCTACGATGCAGGCGCATACCCCGGCTCACCCGTACAGGCGGGCGCCGTCTGTTGCTTTGCCGCATACGACGTCCCCAACCTGCTCATCGACGGCTACGCCGTGATGACCACCAGGCCCAGGACGGCCGCATATCGCGCCCCAGGCTCCACCCACGTCGCCTACGGCGTAGAGGTCGTCGTGGACGAAATCTGCGAAAAACTCGGAATCGACCCCTTCCAGTTCCGAATCCTGAACGCATCACACGAGGGCGGACGCCGCGCAGACGGGCCACTCTGGGGGCCCATCGGAACAAAGCAGGTACTCGAAACGGCCAGGGACACTGAACATTGGCGCTCCCCCGTGGAGCGGTCCGCGAACGGCAAGCTCAGGGGCCGCGGAATAGCCATCGGATTCTGGCGAAACGCAGGGAGACGCTCATGCGTCGACCTGGCGGTCAATTACGACGGTACGGTTGCGCTGACCGAAGGCTCCGTGGACATCGGCGGCACCAGAGCCGCCATAGCCATGCAGGCCGCCGAGGTGCTCGGAATTCCCGCCGAGGACATCATCCCCAACGTCGTTAACACCGACAGCATCGGATACACCGACAGCACCGGCGGAAGCCGCACCTGCTACGCAACGGGCTACGCAGCGTATGTCGCAGCCGGCATGGTCGTCGAGGAGATGAAGAAGCGCGCCGCAATGCTGTGGGAAATTGACGTGGAGGACATCGAGTACTCGGACGGCCTGTTCCGGTCCATTTCCGACCCCGAACTTCGCATCAACTTCAAGGAACTGGCAGGCAGGCTTCAAGGCACCGGCGGGCCGGTAACCTCCGCCGCCTCAGTGGACGTGAGCGAAGCCGGAGGCGCATTCGCCGCACATGTCGTCGACGTCGAGGTAGACCCCGACACCGGCAAGACCGACGTGCTCCGCTTCACCGCAGTCCAGGACGTGGGAAAGGCCATACACCCGTCCTACGTCGAGGGCCAGATACAGGGAGGCGCCGTGCAGGGAATCGGATGGGCCCTCAACGAGGAGTACGTCCTAAGCGACGATGGGGAAATGCAGAACAGCAGCTTCCTCGACTACAGGATGCCAACCTCCCTCGACCTGCCCCCCATAGACGCCATCCTCGTCGAGGTGCCAAACCCGGTCCACCCGTACGGCGTGCGCGGCGTTGGCGAAGTCCCCATCGCGCCGCCCGTCGGAGCGATCGCCAACGCACTCCACGACGCCACCGGCCAACGCTTCCTCTCCGCGCCAATGAAGCCCGGCCGTATACTGGAAGCCCTGGGCGCCATCGAAAACGGTAAAGAGGCCGGTTGACTCCAGGCAGGCACGGCTTCGCGAACGGCGCCTCACGTGCAGCCATAGCCCTTGGGCTTACACTTACTTGCAGTCGCACGGCGTGGAACTACGCAGTGCGTACGCGCCGGTAAGACCGCCCGCCGGCGCGCTGCCTACCCTATCCCGTGAACCGCGCTCCATCGCCAATCAAAGATCATCGAGATGCCGCTGAGCTGGCCTGACCTTCCCTACAAGCGGGGATTCAACCCCATCCACTGGGCCATTACCTACCCGCTGTTCTCTGCGGCCATCCTGATCGGCCTTGCCGTCATCGGCATGCTCTCGTGGATATTCGCCAGGGACTTCGTGGCCCCGGGCAAATTCGTCGTGGTCGAGGTCTACCCGGTAAGAAGCGCGTCTGCGTCGCAGGACGGAGTGAGGGTAGAGTACACCCGCATCACCTACCAGCCCGGCTTCAGGAAGCGGCTCAGCCAGTGGGTCGAATCCCAGTCGAAACCGCTCCTTATGATCGACGGATGGCTGGTCAACGAGGGCGAAGGCCCGGATCCACTCGCGGCGTTCCTTGAAAACAACGACGGACACGCCGGCGTAACCTTCTATGGAGGGCCCGGCGGTGAGACTCGCTGGCCCGCCAGAATCGCCGGCGACTACGGCTGCGCCGCACTGGAGTACGACGTGGCGCGCACCTCCACCGGAGGCAAGAGGCGCATCGGAATCGTCATGCCCGCATTCGGCGGGCCGACCGACTGGATACTGAAGTCGATCGAAAGCGGCGTCCTGCCCGCCCACACAATAGGCGACTTCTCGTTCGGGGACTGCGACGCAGAGCCAGACGCACAGTTCTCCGAAAGAACCAGCCTGAGCTTCGAAGAGGTCCGCCTAGGCCGCATGGAAAAGCAGGACTACTACCCCTTCGGAGCGCCCACCGGCGGACGCACAAGCGTCAACGACCGCTCATACTGGAATATCTGGCTAGTACGCCAAGACCAGTAAGCCGCGCAAGCCACCACACGCATCCCGCCCGGCGCCGACCCGCTCTCCCGACGGGATCTTCGCATACCTCTGCGGCGCGATCAGGCCTAGCCGCCGGCCAGTTCGTCCCTGACGCATTGCATCGATTCCCTGATGCCGTGCGCGGTGGGGGTGAAGCGCGTCGTGCCCTGCTGGGAGCCGCCCAGCAATTCGCTGTTGTCCCTGGCCAGCGTATTGACCCACGAAACGGGTGCGTCGGTGCCCTGGATCTCACCGGTGGCCCAGACTCCGATGTCGTCGGGGCCTTCAAATCCTTCTCCCTCTATTTCCCCCGCCACCATGTATATGTTGTTGTAAAGCCTCGAGCGCACCTGGTGAGGGGCGCGGATGCTGCCGCCTTCTACCGTGAGAGACTGCGTGATGTGGTCCACGGTCTCGGCGGGCACGGCCTCACACTCGCCCGTGGCCGAGAGCCGGCCGGCTTCCTTCTCCTGCCGCTCGCTGGGTTCGCCGCCGCCGCATGACACGGCCAGCAGGGCCGCCGCGATGAGCGAAATGAGCGCTATGTGGAGTATGTAAGAGTTCTTCATGTTGTCCATCGCCGGCGCACCAAACCGATGGCGGGCTGCCGGTACCCGCAAAAGATATCTAGAAACTGCCGGAGATTCAACGCCGCCGCTTCGACGTTCAATTTTAGCAGGCAGTAATTGAGGCAAGTTCAAACCGGAGACACGCCGCGCAGGCCGGTGTTCGGCACCCGATAGACCTCGCCGCCGCCAAAGGTGACGTACAGCACGTCGAGGTTCTTTCCGCCGAAGGTGCAGTTCGTGGGACGGTCGGCAGGCGTTGGGTGCGCCGCCATGACGCGGCCGCGTTCGCCGAACACGTAGATCATCGGGCCGGGGCCGGAGGCATGGTGCCCAGCCGTAGCGATTATCTGGCCGGTCGAATCCAGGCACATCCCATCGATGCCCCTGCCCGGACCGAAGTCGTGCAGCACGTTGAAGTCGTCCAGTGAGCCGTCACCCAGGATGCCGTATGAGTACAGTTGCCGCGGCGCGTCCCTCTCTTCACCGCCGTAATAGTTGCCGGGAGCGCCGGGGCTGTCGGCCACGTAGAGCGCGCTTTCATCGGCGGAGAGCAGCACGCCGTTCGGCCTCTCGGTATCGAAAGCGACGCGCGTCACCTTGTACGCACCGCCGGCCTGGGGATCCGCCCTGTAGACCGATTCATGGCCGAGTTCCATAGGCCGGCCTCCGTAGTTGGGGTCGGAGAACCAGATGCGGCCCAGCCGGTCGACCGCCAGGTCGTTCGGCTCATTGAAGCGCATACCATCGAAATGGTCGGCTATCACCTCCGTCTCGTCTCCGGCGTATCGAACGACGCGGCGGCCTATTCCTTCGCAGGCGAACAGTCGGCCCTGGCCGTCGAAGACCATGCCGTTGGCGCCATTGGTGCCTTCCCGCCACACCTCGCTCCGCCCGGTACCGGGGTCGTAACGATAGGCCGTGCTTGCGGCGCACTCGTTGTAGAGGAGTCCCGTGCCATCCCACGCCGGCCCCTCGGTGAGGCTCTCGTGGCTGGCGATATGCTCCCACTCCCAGTCGCTCCACCTATCTGCTGACATCTCGTATGCGCCTTTCAGTCTGTGTGGTGTGTTGGCCGTTCGGCAGCCGTCTACGGGAAGAGCATGTAGCCCTGGTGCCCGGTATCCCTCACGCGGTCGACCGTGCCCTGGATGCTGGTGACGTACAGTTCTGTCATGTTGGGGCCTGCAAAGCAGGCGTTGGTTGGTCTTGCCGACGGGGTCGGGTGGGTCTCGAGGATGCGGCCCTTTGGGTCGAATACGTAGACCATGCCGCCGGGGCCTGTGGCCGCCCAGCCAGCGACTCCCAGGATGTTGCCTTCCGTCGTTAGGCACATTCCGTCGATGCCGCGGTGAGGGCCGAAGTCGTGCAGCACGGTGTGCGGCCCCAGGCTGCCGTCGTCATTCACCGGGTAGGAACGCAACTCGCGCCGCGCGTAGCCGGTGTAGTCGAGCTGCGTGGCGTAGAGCGTCTTTTCGTCTTGGGAAAGGACCATGCCGTTCGGCCCCGTCATGTCATAGGTGACGCGACTGCACACGTAGCTGCCGTCCGGCTGTGGATCGGCGCGCAGGATCGACGAGTGTGTCAGTTGTTGCGGTTTGGTGTTGGGCCCAAGCCGGCGCGGCTGCTCCTCGATGTTGGCTATCGGATCCGAGAACCACACCCGTCCCTTAGAGTCCACGATCAGGTCATTGGGGCCGTTCAGCCGACGACCCTTCAGTCGGTCGGTGATGGTGGTACGGCTGCCGTCCTCTTCGTAGCGCGCAATGCGCCGGACGCCGCTGTGGTCTATCAACGGCGGCCGCGTTCCGCCCTCTGCGCCATAGAGACGGCCCTCGGCGTCGAAGGTCAGGCCGCCGCATCCATTGGAATGGTGGTAAGCGACGTCGTACTCGCCGCTCTCAGGGTCGAACCGCATGATCCCGTCGATCGCCGTGTAGACGAACCACAAGTAACGTCCATCCCAAGCCGGCCCTTCCGTAATCGGGCTCAGCTCGGGAACCGCCGTTTCCCACTTCCACTTTGCCGCCATTCAACGCCCTCCTGAACAACTCCACGCGTTCACCGCTGGCTTGTACGCCGCGAGCGTAGAGTTTCGCCTCCTCCCGGTCAACCGGCAAGGCGGCGCTTCGTTTGACCGCCCTATTGCCGCTTCATATACTCTCACAACTTGCGGACTGCGGCCCCGCGGCCTTACCGGATAGAGGTTGAACTATGGCGCAACAGATAGACGGCATGGACCTGACGAACAACGGGTTCGACATCGGCATCGTGATGCAGAGAGACACCGTGCGGCGGCCAGTCGGAGACGTGGGAAATGCCAAGTCATTCCCATTTCCCGTGCTCTACCGCCAGGTGCACGACGCCACCGTGTGGGACCTGTTCGATCCCGGCATCGCGCTTTCGGCGCATGAGCCATGGATCAACGCGGCACGCGACCTGGAACGCGCCGGCGTCAAGGGCATCAGCGGCGGCTGCGGCTTCATGGCCATACACCAGCCGGACATGGCCGCCGCCGTGAACGTGCCGGTCTTCACCTCGGCGCTGCTGTGGGTTCCCATGGTGGCGCAACTGCTACGACGAGACCGGCGCATAGGCATCATGACCGCAGATTCCAGCGTCCTTAGCGAGGTGTACTACCGGGCCGCCGGGTGGTCGTCGGAGGATATTCCGGTCGCAGTCACCGGCTTGGAGGACACCGAGTTCGGGGCCATCCTGCGCGGCCAGGAGGGACGAAATCTTGTTCCCCAGGACCAGGAGCGGCTTGAGGCCATCATCTCCAACCGCGCAGAAGAGTTCGTGGCCTCCCATCCTGACCTTGGCGCCATCGTCTTGGAGTGCACCAACTTCCCGCCATATGCGGACGCCATAAGAACTGTCACCGGCAGGCCGGTCTACCACATCGTCAACCTGATCACGTCCATGCACGAGACCCTGTGAACGGTTCGATCCGCAGAACACCGAAATCCTGTTCGCGTTTACACGTCCACCCGGTACTCCCTGATGAAATCCTCGTTTAGCGAGAGGCCCATGCCCGGCTTTTCGGTCAGGCTCAGCGTGGGGCCGTCTACGACGAACACGGGGTCGTATAGCCGGCTCCAAATCTGGTAAGGCTCGACGGCGGGCGTTGCCGGAATCATCAGCAAGTTCGGGATGGCTGCGCCGATCTGGCAGTTGATCTCCGGCAGTTGGCTGCCGTGCGGCGCCAGCAGCGCGTTGTGGGCATTGCAGACAGCCGCCACGCGCATCAGGCCGGTGTAGCCCCCGACCGACACCGGATCAGTCTGGATAACCTGCACGCCGCCCTGCGTGATGAGTCTCGCCACGCCCGACAAGGTGTTTTCGCCTTCGCCCGCCGCCAGGTAGCAGTCTGCGCCGGCGCCCAGAAGCATGTCCCGCACCATCCGCAGGTAGCCCAACTCGTCGTCCATCCGTACCGGCTCTTCGATCCAAAAGAGGTCGTAATCCAGCATACGCCGCACCACCTGAGCCGCCGTTGGCCCGTCCCAGTGGCGGAATGCGTCCACGAGCAGCTTCTTGTCAGGCCCCAGCGCCTCCCGCGACCGCCGGATCTTCTCCACGTTCTCGTCCGCCTCAGGCCCCGGTAGATGCACCTTTACGTGGTCGAAGCCTAGCCCGGCGTGAAGGCGCACCTTGTGGGCCATGGCGTCGGCGTCCTCGTCCTCATAGCCAATCCCGTCGGCGTAGACGGGAACCGAGTCGCCGTGGCCGCCGAGCAGCCGCCACACGGGCTTGCCGGCCGATTGGCCGAGCAGGTCCCACAGAGCGACGTCGATGCCGCAGATCGAGCTCATCGCTGCCGGGCCGGGGCCGCGAAAGCGCCACGCATGGTCGAACATACGCTGCCAGTGAAGCGATATCAGCCCCGCATCCTGCCCGACCAATATGTCTTTGAACTCGGCGCGAATCAGGCGGGCATCGCCGCCGCGACCTATGCCGACACGCCCGTCGCTGGCATGGACTTGGACGACGGGCCAGTCCCGGAGTTCCCCCCGTTCTTCCGGCCCCCAAGGAACCCGCAGCGTGATAGTTTCAATCCGTTCGATGCGCATCTCTTCTCCTCATTAGTGCGGATAATGTCCGGCAATAGGATACGTTGGGCTGCCTCAGACTGCCGCGCACATTATCCTGAGACGCCATCAAGGGCAATACGCGCCGGCGCACGTCCGCCCGGTGGCCCGGCGCATGCGAAGGGAGACGGCCGTGAACGTAGAGAAGATCAGGGCACAGGTGCCCGCACTGTCCAATTTCGTCTGGTTCCAGAACGGCTTCGTCAGCCTGACGCCCACTCCTATCGCCGAAGAGCACGTGCGCCTCATGCGGGAACTGTACGAGAAGGGGCCCATGCACCTGCTTCATCCCGACGTCGAACTGCCGCGCCGGGCCGCAAGCGTGGAGCGCATCGCCCAATTCCTGCACGTCGATACCAGCGAGGTTGCCCTCAAACTGGCAGTCAGCGACGGCTTCAACACCGTCCTGAACGGAATGGAGTGGAACGCCGGAGACGAGATCATCATCACCGACGAGGAGGCCGCCGCAATACTTGGCCCGTCGCTGCACCTGGAGCAGACGCGCGGAACCAAGACCGTCAAGGCCCCGCTGATCGACGACATAGAGGGCCAGGTAAGCGCCGTCGCCGACAGGATCACCGACCGCACGCGCCTGATCGCCTTTAGCCACGTGACCACCGAGACCGGCTTTCGCCTGCCCGCCGCGCAGGTATGCCGTATCGCCAGGGAGCGGGGAGTCCTGACCTTCGCGGACGTGGCCCACTCCGTCGGCCTGTACGACATAGACCTGCACGAGATGGACTGCGACTTCGCCGGCGTCTCCAACTACAAGTGGACCTATTCGCCCTACGCCTGCGGCGTGCTGTACGTGCGCCGGGACAGTCTGGGCGAGTTGCAGTACGCTGCGTCGCCTAACCGCGGGCTAAACCTTATAGACCCCGTGGAAGATGTCCTTGAGGTGCCGGATTCGGCCATGCGGCTCCAGTCGGGGCCATGGTCCTGGCCGCTGGTGCACACATGGGCCTTCGCACTAGATTGGCTCAGCGACGTCGGCCTGGAAGCGATATGGGAGCGCACCGCCGCCCTGACCGGCCGGCTCAAGCGCGCGCTCGTGGAAATTCCGGGCCTCACGCTCTTCACGCCAATGTCCCCCGACCTGTCGGCGGCCCTCGTAACGTTCCACCTAGAAGGTTGGGACAGCGACGACCTGGTGAAGCAAC
The DNA here is from genome assembly GCA_963663555.2 of Dehalococcoidia bacterium. Lineage (GTDB taxonomy): Bacteria > Chloroflexota > Dehalococcoidia > Lucifugimonadales > Lucifugimonadaceae. The sequence goes on along the minus strand of CAXXNJ010000002.1, from coordinate 72,989 downwards.
TCAAGCGCCGCTGGAACATAGAGATCAAGTCGGTGCCCATGACCTGGCCGAGATCGCATGACCGCCCGGTCGTGCCGTCTCACGCCGTGCGCGCCAGCCTGGCATTCTTCCTGCTGGAAGAAGAAATAGACCTCCTGGCCGGCGCCGTAAAGCAGTTGGCGTCCGAACGGGCCTGAGCTTTCCGGCTCGCCCCTTTTAGAGACCTTTACGTAACTTCCGGATATTCCTTAGGCCTGGATTTATACACATCCTTCCATTCGCGCTATTGCTAATCGCATGGGCGCCACTTACGTAATCGTGACTGCCCTAGCAGAGTGAGTCCACCACCCTAAGACCGGTACGCCCTGCCGTCCGTGACGATGACTACTTCGTTCACCTCGCCGGAATCCTCAATGCGGAAGGCCCTGACGATGGGGCGGGTCTTTTCCACGAGGGAGACCAGGACGTAGAAGGGGCCGGTCCACATGGAGTTGACGGCGTTCCTCACGTCGATGACGGACGGGTGGGCCTGCGTGTAGGTGTGGGAGTGGTATATGGCGGTGATCATCTCGCCCGCCTCGTCGGCCTGCTGCTCGGCGTCCTGCTGCTCCATCGGGTCCATCGAGTAGCGTCTCTCAGGGTCGCCGGCGACGTTCCTGATCCTGACGAGCCGACTCGCCTCATCCCCGGAGCCGAGCAGCACTCCGCAGCACTCCTGCGGGTCCTCCTCCAGCGCGTGCAGGATCATCTGGCCTATGACCTTGCGGTGTATCTTGATCTGCACGTGAGCGTCCTCGGTGACTAAGACTCGGGAGTCTGCGGCCATCCGGGAGCCGCTTGCGACATTAGGATTATAGCCACGCGGCGGCCCCGCTACTATGCAAGGTGTACGATACGGGGCCGGGGGCCAGTTCCCCGCCGGGCCCCGCCGTGGATTCCCAGTCGGGAGTGACGGTAAGCAAGGTGGGAATGACGGCAGTGGATTCCCGATCGGAGTCGGGAATGACGATGTCTGGTCGGCATTAGGCGAAGGACGGCAGCCATGAAGATAACGGACGTAACGGTCCACAAGATGCACCCCGGAGTCGGCAAGAACTTCATCTTCGTGAAGGTCGAGACCGACGCCGGGATCACGGGATGGGGGGAGGCGTACACGCAGACGGACCGGGACACCCAGATAGAGGCGCACGTGCTCCAGCTGGCGCGCTACCTGGAGGGCCGCGACCCGTTCCACATCCGCCACTTCACGCACATAGTCCACGAGGACTTTGCGACGAAGCGGCCGGGCATGGACCTGCACTGCGCCGTTAGCGGCATCGAGATCGCGCTCTGGGACATCGTCGGAAAGGCCCTAGACCGGCCGGTGTACGACCTGCTGGGCGGCCCGTGCCGGCCGCGCATCCGGTTGTACGCAAACGGCTGGGGCGGCAGCGGATCGCCGGACGAGGCGGCTCAGCAGGCGGTTCGGATGGTCGAGGAGCGCGGGTTCACCGCCCTCAAGTTCGATCCCTTCCCCGGCCCATGGATCGAGTACGTCGATCGGGAGGCGCTTGAGCACGCGGCCAATGTGGTGGGCGCGGTGCGCGAGGCGGTTGGGCCGAGGGTGGAACTGCTCGTCGAGGTGCACAGGCGGCTGTCTCCCATGAACGCCATACGCGCGGCGAAGAAGATGGAGCGGTTCGATCCCTACTGGTTCGAGGAGCCGTGCCCGCCCGACAACATAGACGCCATCGCCGAGGTGCGGCAGGCGACGACGATTCCCGTCGTGACCGGCGAAGCCCTGTACACGCGCCACGACTTCCGCGAGGTCTTGGTCAAGCGCGCCGCCGACGTCATCAACCCCGACATCTGCAACACGGGCGGCATTCTGGAACTGACGCACATAGCCGCCATGGCGCAGCCCTTCTACGTCGGCGTGTCGCCGCACGGATGGAACAGCACCGGCATCGGCTGCGCGGCGGCCGTGCACGCGTCCGCAGTCATGCCCAACTTCCTGATATACGAGTACGCCGTGAGCGTCGAGCCGATGTCGAGGGACGTTTGCGACGGATACCTCGAGCCGGAAGACGGGTACGTAGAGCTTCCCAAACGGCCGGGGCTGGGGGTCGAAATCAACGAGGAGAAGCTCGCCGAATACCCCTACAAGCAGTTCCCCAAGCGCCCCATCCGCACCGTCGAGGACGAACGCGACTGGCACTGACGACGCGCACGTAACGTAGATGCCCGGCCGCACCACCGTGAAGCGGCCGGGTGACAATGCGGCACGCCGGTTGCACAATCGGGCAACGCGACCACACACGAGACGCTGGGGAGGCGATGACATGAAGGTTGCTACGTGGAGAGGCGGAGATAACTTCACGATCGACGAGGTACCGGACCCCGTGGCGGACGACGGGCAGGTGGTGGTGAAGGTCGATACCGTCGGCATATGCGGCAGCGACGTCCACATGATCCAGGGGCTGTTCCCCGGCGAACCGCCGTGGGTGATGGGCCACGAGTTCACGGGCGTGATCGTCGAGACCGGATCGGGGGTCGATCCCTCGCTGCGCGGCACCGGGATAGCCGCCATACCGACGTGGACTTGCGGCGACTGCGCGGGTTGCCGGGCCGGCCTGCTCAGGAGCTGCGACAAGCCGGGGCGCACGCACGGCATGGCCGAGTACACTGCGATGCCGCTGGGCAACGCGTTGGCCGTGCCGCAGGGCCTGGACCTGCAGACGGCTGCGCTGATGGAGCCGGCGTCCTGCTGCCTGTCCGGGCTGGAAATGTTCGAGATGCCGCAGAATGCAGTCGTCCTGGTGATGGGCGCAGGCGTGATCGGCTTGATGACTGCGGCGTTCGCAAAGCTGCGCGGCGCCGAGACCCTGATCGTCTCCGAACCGGTCAAGGCGCGCCGGGAACTGGCCGGCGAAATGGGCGCCGACCACCTGATCGACCCGACTACGGACGATCTAAAGGGCCTGGTAGACGAACTGACCGAGGGCTTGGGCGTACACGTGGCGTGTGAGGCCGTGGGAATTCCGGCCCTGGTCGGGCAGGCGATAGAACTCACGCGGCCGCGGGGCAACGTGCAACTCGTCGGGGTCAACCCGCAGGGCAGCGCATTGCCCGCCGACCTGTACGACATCCACTTCCGGGAGCTGACCATACGAGGCGCATACGGCGGCGGGACCTCCTGCCGGCGCACACTGGACCTCCTGCCGCAGGTGCCCGCCGTGGAGCAAGTCATCACCAAAACCTATCCCATGAAAGACGTGCACGCGGCCTTTGTCGACGCCGCGAATCCCTCGGGCGTCAAGGTCGCCGTAAAGCCCAACGAGTAACGTCGGCAGGAATCGTAGGGACGTCTCCAGCAGAAATCGCAGGGACGTCGCCGGCAAAATCGTAAGGACGACGCCGGCAAAATCGTAAGGACGTCCCCGGCAGAATCATAAGGACGTCCCCGGCAGAATCATAAGGACGTCCCCAGCAGAATCATAAGGACGTCCCCGGCAGAAATCGCAGGGACGTCCCCGGCAGAAATCGCAGGGACGTCGCCGGCAAAATCGTAAGGACGTCCCCAGCAGAATCGTAGGGGCGTCCCTTGTGGGCGCCTGGCGGGGAACGGGGCGGGGAATCGTCGCCCGCCAACGCGCGCGCCATTACCCCACACCCCCGACCGTCATTGTTATGAAAATAGATCCCCGCGCAAACGGGAACCCACCTCCAACATCGTCATTCCCGATTTCACGGGAACCCACCGGGCGCGCCCCGTAGGGGCGTCCCCTCCTACCTCTTCCCCCGTCTGCGGGGGAAGATTGAGATGGGGGTCTTCCCGCGCGTGGAGCTTCCAAGCTTATTGTTAACGGCGCGCGCGTTGGTGGCCGGGTACACCCCATTTTCATTATCCTGTGCGGCCTAGCGAGGCCATCGTGATTCCCATGGGAACAGGAATCCAGGGAGACGGGGGCGCGACGCGCGCGTTCATGGCGTCACGCGTGTTGGCGGGCGACGATTCCCCCGCCGGGCCCCGCCAGGCGCCCACAAGGGATCGCCCCTACGGAAGGCGCCCACAAGGGATCGCCCCTACGGGGGACGCCCCTGCGGGGCGCGTCCGGTGGGTTCCCGTTTTCACGGGGATCTATTTTCATAACAAAGACAGGGGGCAGGCGATGCGGCGGGGGCGCCGGCCGTGGATTCCCGATCGGAGTCGGGAAAGACGGCGTTGTGGGTATGCAGGGGTGGGTCAGCCGATGCGGGAGGCTATTAGGTTGCCCATGGCGCGGGTGCCCAGCCACTCTTCGCCGTCGGCGGCTATCTCGCGGGTGCGGTAGCCCTCTGCCAGGACACCTTCCACGGCCTCTTCTATGGCGTCGGCCTCCTGGTGCAGTCCCAGCGACCACCTGAGCAGCATGGCGGCGCTTAGGATTGACGCCAGCGGGTTGGCGATGCCTTGCCCCGCTATGTCGGGCGCCGAGCCGTGGATGGGTTCATACAGGGCCGGCTTTCCGCCGCGCTGCGGCCGGGGCTTGGACGATGGGACGCGGGTGAGCGACGCCGAGGGCAACATGCCCATCGAGCCGCCGATGACCGCCGCTTCGTCGGAAAGGATGTCGCCAAAGGTGTTCTCGGTAACTATGACGTCGAACACGTCCGGGTTGGTGACGATCTGCATGGCGGCGTTGTCCGCCAGCATGTGTATAAGCTCCACGTCGGGGTAGTCCGAAGCGAGTTCCGTCGCCACCTCGCGCCACAGGCGGGAGGTCTGCATGACGTTCATCTTGTCGAGCGAGTGGAGCCGCTTGCGGCGCGTCCTGGCCAGCTCAAAGCCCACCCGCATGACGCGTTCGATCTCCTGCTCGGTGTACTTGAGCGTATCGACGGCCCTGCGGCCCCGCTTCGTGTCCCAGCGCTTCTTTGGCTTGGCGAAGTAGAGGCCGCCGGTCAGCTCGCGGATTATCACGAAGTCCACGCCGCGCAGGCGTTCCGGCCTCAGCGGGCTGCTGTGCAGCAGCTGCGGGTAGACCTTGACGGGGCGCAGGTTGGCGAACAGGCCGAGGTTCTTGCGGAGACCGAGCACGCCGTCTTCCGGCCGCATGTCGGCGGCCGGATCGTCCCACTTGGGGCCTCCGACGGCGCCAAGCAGTATCGCCTGGCAGCCGAGGGCCGTCTCCATGGTCTCGTCCGGCAGCGGCGTCCCATGGTCGTCCATGGCGTTGCCGCCAACGGCTCCTGACTGGAACTCAAAGCGGTGGCCGAAGCGGTCTGCGACTACGACCAGCGCCTTGACGGCCTCGGCCGTCACCTCGGGGCCTATGCCGTCCCCGCCGAGTATCGCTATTCGTGCTTGCACGTTTCGTCTCTCTTGCTAGGTTGGTGTGTGGGCGGATTCAAACCTTGCGATCTGATCCTCGAACTCTAGGGTCCGGCCAATGTCGTCCAGCCCTTTGAGCAGGGAATCTTTGCGGTACGGATCGATCTCGAACCGCGCCTCAAATCCTGAGCCGTCGGTCACTGTCTGCGATTCGAGGTCCACGGTCACGCGGTAGCCGCGCTCGCGCAGGGTCTTCGCCATGAGCCGGTCTACTTCGTCTTCCGCCAGCGCTACGGGCAACATACCGTTCTGCATACAGTTGTTTCTGAAGATGTCTCCGAAACTGGGCGCTATGACGGAGCGAAAACCGTACTCGCCAAGCGCCCACGGCGCGTGTTCCCTGGACGAGCCGGAGCCGAAATTGCGGCCTGCTATCAGTATCGACGCGCCCATGTACCGCTCCTCGTTCAGCACGAAGGCCGGATTCGGCACGCCGTCTTCAAGGTATCGCCAGTCGAAGAACGCGAACTCCCCGAAGCCGGTGCGCTCGATGCGCTTCAGGAACTGCTTGGGGATGATCTGGTCGGTGTCGACGTTTGCCCGGTCGAGCGGCGCCGCCAGCCCGGTCAGTCTTGTGAATGGCTCCATCAGTTCTTCCTGCTTGGCGGCGGCTCCTGTCCATCGCCGTCGTCCGTTCGTTCACTTTCACTGCCCGTTCCCACGCGCCCTTCCAGCCGTGGCACGCGGCGGCTCTTTCTCTCCTCGCGCGCCTGCTGCAACAGGTCGGGTTCCGGCGGTGGCGGAGTGTAGACGTAGTCGCCCACCTTGGCGCGTCGCGCCTCCTGCCGCTGGTGCAAGACGACGGTCATCAGTATGGCCGCCAGGGCGACTGCCGCCAGTACGAAGTCGGCCCACACGGCGGTCTGCAACGTGGAGACTGCGCCCTCTATGGTGTCGCCCGGCCGGAAGAAGATGCGCTGCACGGTGACCGGGTTGAACAGCGCCGCTGCGCCGAATGCGATGGCCCAGAGGTATGCGATGGGGTGTACCTTGCCGGTCCGCTTCCAGTCTTCCCGGTCGTTTGCGCTTGCCTCCGGCTCGCTCGCCTTGAATATCTCAAAGACGGCCTGCGCCGGTCTGACGATATTTACGAGAGGCACGAAGAACCAGATGACGGCGCCGTCCGGCGAGAATTTCTGGCCGGACGACTTGAGCGTCGGCAGGTTCCGGCTGGCCCTGTGTATGAACGTCGAGAATGGGAAGGAGATGATGATGAGCAGCAAGACGATCCCGGCGAACATGAAGTTGCCCCGGTCTTTGCGGGAGTTGAAGGATTTCTGGATCTCCACGACGCGTTCGCACGGCGGCGTGAGCTGTAGCAGCGCCTCTGAGTCGTCGCAGTTCAGGCCCTCCTTTTTGGAGTAGGCCACGATCGTCTCGGGGTACACGTCGCCAGGAGGCGTGTAGGTCAGCCCCCCGTCGGACAGCTCCTGTAGATAGGAGGCGGTATCGTTGTCACTGTAGGCCAGCGCGAGTGACAGGGCCATCCAGATCGCCAAGAAGCCTGACAGCCATAGCAGGGTGTTGCCGTTCGACTCGTAGCGGTAAGGCTCCAACCTGGCGCGCATGGCGCGTTCGAGGTCGTCCCTGCCACTGACTCGCCGCCACGCTCCGCGTACTCGTCCCCTGCTTTGGGTTTCCTGTTCCTGCCGCTCGCGGTCCCTATTCGGTTTTGACATGCGGACCACGGGTCAGTCTCCCAGTTCCCACTCGCGGATATCGACAAGGCGGCCCGCTATTCCGGCGGCTGCGGCCATGGGCGGGCTCATCAGGTGGGTGCGGCCGCCCTTGCCCTGGCGTCCTTCGAAATTGCGGTTGGAGGTGGACGCGCACCGCTCGCCGGGCGCCAGTATGTCGGGGTTCATGCCGAGGCACATCGAGCAGCCGGCCTCGCGCCACTCGAAACCGGCATCCTTGAACACCCCGTCGAGGCCCTCCCGCTCGGCAATCAGCTTTACCGCCGTGGAGCCGGGCACCACCATCGCCCTGACGCTCGGCGCAACCCTCTTGCCCTTCACGACGCGGGCCGCTTCGCGCAGGTCGTCCAGGCGGGCGTTGGTGCACGAACCGATGAATACCCTGTCGATGGGTATTTCCTGCAACGGCGTGCCGCCCTTCAGCCCCATGTAGTCCAGTGCGCGCGCTGCGTTTTCCTGCTCCGCCGGGTCATCGAAGTCCGACGGCCCGGGTACGGCGTCGGTGATGCCTGCCACGTGGCCGGGATTGGTGCCCCAGGTGACGTGCGGCTCCAGCTTGGCGCAATCGATCTCGACGGTAGCGTCGAATTCGGCAAGGTCGTCGGTGGCCAGGGCGCGCCAGTTGTCGACGGCCTCCTGGAAGTCTCGTCCTTTCGGTACGAACGGCCTGCCCTCCAGCCACTCGAAGGTGGTCTCGTCGGGGGCGATCATGCCCGCGCGCGCGCCTCCCTCGATGCTCATGTTGCAGATGGTCATGCGGCCGTCCATGTCGAGTCCGCGTATGGCGCTGCCGGTGTACTCGAATACGTGCCCTACGCCTCCCGCCACGCCCAGCTGGCCTATGGCGGCGAGGATCATGTCCTTGGCTTCCACGCCCAGCGGCAGGTCGCCCACAAAGCGCACCTCCATCGTGTCCGGCCGCTGTTGCCGCAGGGTCTGCGTCGCCAGGACGTGCTCGACTTCGGAAGTGCCGATGCCGAACGCCAGTGCGCCGAATGCGCCGTGAGTCGAGGTGTGGGAATCGCCGCAGACGATGGTCTTGCCGGGCTGCGTATGGCCCAACTCCGGCCCGATGACGTGCACGATCCCCTGTCGCGGCGACTCTATGTCGTACAGCGTTACGCCGAAGTCGTTGCAGTTTTGCCTGAGCGTATCGATCTGGTTGCGCGCTATGTCGTCGTCAATCGGCCCGGGCCTGACGTCTGTGGGGACGTTGTGGTCTACCGTGGCGACTGTCAGGTCCGTCCGCCTAACTCCCCTGCCTGCCAGCCGCAGCCCCTCGAATGCCTGCGGAGACGTGACCTCGTGCACCAGGTGCAGGTCGATGTAGAGAAGCGGCGGCTGGCCTTCCGGCTCTGCGACTACGTGGGAGTCCCAGATCTTTTGGAACATCGTCTTTGGCAACGTGGAACTTCACTCCTGCTGCAAGTGGAATAAGCCGAACGGAATACCGCTACACAGTGCTGATTGCCGAGACCGACGAGTCTTCCAGACCGATGGTCATGGCGCGGTTGATGGCGTTGACGTACGCCTTTGCGGAGGCGACCACGATGTCCGTGGCGCTCCCGCGGCCGGAGTAGATCGAGCCGTCCTTCTCTATGCGGATCGTGACCTCTCCGAGTGCGTCGATGCCTTCGGTGACGGAGCTCACGGCGAACTCGGTCAGCTTGATCTCACCGTCAACAATGTGGTCTATGGCCTTGCAGACTGCGTCGACCGGGCCGGTGCCCGTGGCGGTGTGCGTCTTCATGGCGCCGTCCGGCCTCTCCAGCGATACGGTCGCCTCCGGAGTAACGTCGTTGCCGCATACCACGTGGACCCTGTCCACCTTGTAGACGCGCTCGGTGTCGGCGAATCGGAACTGTTCCGCCATGAGCGCCTCGAGGTCGGCGTCGGTCACCTCGCGCTTGCGGTCGGCCAGGTTCTTGAACGACGCGAACACGTCGCCAAGTTCATCTTCCGAAAGGGCGAATCCGAGGTCGCGCAGCCTGGAGCGCAGTCCGGCCCTGCCGCTCAGCTTACCCAGCACGAGCGCCTCGCCGCGCCAGCCGACCGAATCGGGCTCCATGATCTCGAAAGTGGTGCGCTCTTTCAGGTAGCCGTCCTGGTGTATGCCGGACGAATGGCGGAATGCGTTTTGTCCGACGACCGCCTTGTTGTACTGCACCGGGAAGCCGAAGATGGCGCTGATCATGCGGCTCGTCGCCCCAATCTCTCTCGTGTCCACGCCGGTGGCGACTCCGTAGTGGTCGGGCCGCGTCTTTATGGCCATGATGACCTCTTCAAGCGCCGCATTTCCGGCCCGTTCCCCCAAGCCGTTGACGCATCCCTCCACCTGCCGTGCGCCGTTCTCCACGGCGGCCAGGCTGTTCGAGACGGCCATGCCAAGGTCGTTGTGGCAATGGACGCTGACGACGGCCCGGTCGATGTTGGGTACGTTCCGGAATATGCCGCGTATCAGCGCGCCGAACTCTTGGGGATTGGTGTATCCAACGGTGTCGGGGATGTTGACGGTGGTCGCTCCGGCTTCGATCACCCGTTCCAGCATCGCGTAGAGATACTCCGGCTCGGTGCGGGATGCGTCCATGGGCGAGAACTCCACGTCGTCGACGTAGGTCTTTGCCCGCTTGACCGCGTCCACGGCCATGCCCATGATCGTCTCGCGGTCTCTCCGCATCTGGTGCAGGATGTGGATCTCGGAAGACGACAGGAAGGTGTGTATGCGCGGCCTCTCCGCGCCTTCCAGGGCGCGTCCTGCGGCGTCTATGTCGCCGTCGACCGCCCTGGCGAGGGAGGCTATGACCGGCCCCTTTATCTCGCGTGCGGCGCGCTGTACCGCCTCGAAGTCTCCGCGTGAACTGGCTGCAAAACCGGCCTCGATGACGTCGACGCCCAGGCGGGCCAGCTGACGGGCGATACGCAGCTTCTCCTCGACGGTCAAGCCGGCGCCTGCCGACTGCTCGCCGTCGCGAAGCGTCGTGTCGAAGATGATTACCCGGTCCTCTCCGTCGGCTTTCGTCTTTGTCGTCATCGCCCTGTCTCCATATCCCTTTTCGCCGTCGGCCCGTTCTTCATGGCCCGGCACGGCGTCAGTGGGCGGTCAAGTCGTGGCATCCAGCCAAGGCATCATGTCTCTGAGCTCTTTGCCCACAGCCTCGACTGGGTGGTCGGCATCTTCCTTGCGCTGCCTGTTGAAGCGGTGCAGCCCCTCGTCGTTCTCGGCTATCCATTCCCTGGCGAACGCGCCGGACTGGATGTCGGCAAGCACCTTCCGCATGTTGTCCTTGACGCGGTCGTCGATCACGGCTGGGCCGCGGGTGTAGTCGCCGTACTCGGCGGTGTCGCTCACCGAGTAGCGCATGTAGCCGAGGCCGCCCTGGTAGATCAGGTCCACGATCAGCTTCAGTTCGTGCAGTACCTCGAAGTAGGCCGACTCAGGCTGGTATCCGGCCTCAGTCAGCACCTCGTATCCGGCCTTTATCAGCGCCGTTACGCCGCCGCAAAGCACGGCCTGTTCACCGAAGAGGTCGGTCTCGGTCTCCTCCTTGAAGGTGGTTCCGAGGATGCCGGCCCTGCCGCCGCCGATGCCCTTTCCGTATGCAAGGGCCAGTTCATGCGCCTGGCCGCTGGCGTCCTGGTGCACGGCGATTAGGCAAGGCACGCCCAGTCCATTGCTGAAGACGGCGCGCACCCTGTGGCCCGGGGCCTTGGGGGCGATCATCACGACGTCCACCTCTTCCGGCGGCGAAATCTGGCCGTAGTGGATGGTGAACCCGTGCGCGAATAGCAGCGTCTTGCCCGCTTCCAGGTTCGGCTCTACCGCTTCCTCGTAGACGCTGGCCTGCTTCGTGTCGGGCAGCAGCATGACGATAACGTCCGCGCGCTTGGCGGCCTCGGCGTTGTCGACCACTTCAAGCCCGTCGGCCTCGGCCTTCTGCTTGCTGCGGCTGCCCTCGTAGAGTCCGATGATGACGTTGAAGCCGCTCTCCTTGAGGTTCAACGCGTGGGCGTGCCCCTGGCTGCCGTAGCCGATCACGGCGACGGTCTTATCACGCAGGAGCGAGTCGTCTATGTCTTTGTCGTAGTAGAGCTCTGCCATTTTGCCTTTCGTTGCCTTTCAGCGATTGATTGTCGATGTCTACGGAGGTCGAGGAGACCTCGCCGCTCAGGGAGTCATGCCCGTGGAAGCCGTACGGGACTTCAACGGCGCATGAGGCCCGGCTCAAGATTCATCACACGCTTCCTGTGTCTCCCCCGCTCGCTGGCGCAGGCGGCATCGATCCGTCCGCCATGCCTGCCGGACCGACGTCGAACTGGCCGTCCTCTCCGCCCTGCGTCAGGCTGCCGCGCAGCGTCGCGACCCGACCCGTACGCATAACCTCGATCACGCCGTAATCTTCCAGGAGTTTCACCAGCGAGTCGATCTTGGCCTGTCCGCCGGTAATTTCGACGGTCAGGCTCTCCGCGGCGACGTCCACCACGTTGACGCGGAAGATGTTGGCCAGTTCCAGGATTTCGCTTCGCGTGCCGGTCGTCGTCTTGACCTTGATCAGCGCAAGCTCGCGCCACACCAGGTTCTTTTCGGTGATGTCGGTTACGTGGACGACGTCGATGAGCCTGTCGAGCTGCGCCGCGACGTGCTGCACGACGTTCGCGGGGCCTTCGACGACGAAGGTCATTCGCGAGAGTCCCTGCTGCTCTGCACGGCCCACCGCAAGGCTAGCTATGTTGAATCCGCGCCTGCGGAACATTCCGGCGATGCGGGCAAGCACGCCCGGCCTGTCCTGCACAAGTGCGGTTATGGTGCGCGAATTAGCGCTTGTCCAGCTCTCCGTACTCATCTGCCCCGTTCCCTAAAGCGGCTCTTCCATCAGCTCTTCCACGCTCTGACCGCTGGGGATCATCGGGTAGACGTGGTCAACCTTGTCGATTACGAAGTCCACTATGACCGGCCCGTTGTGGGCATTCGCCTCCCGTATGGCGGGCGCCACCTCTTCCTGGGTCGTCACCCGCATGCCCTTTATTCCAAAGGCCTCCGCCAGCTTCACGAAGTCGGGATTGGCGGTGTAGGCGTCGGCCTGGTGGTCATTGTTGTAGAACAGGTCTTGCCACTGGGTGATCATGCCGAGGTGGTTGTTGTTCAGAATGGCGTACTTCACCGGCAGGCGGTTCTCCGCAACGGTCGCCAGTTCGGCCATCGTCATCTGGAACCCACCGTCGCCGCACACCGACCACACCAACTCGCCGGGCCTCGCAACCTGCGCTCCCATTGCCGCCGGCACCTCGTAGCCCATGGTTCCCAGTCCGCCCGAACTCAGCCACGAGTTGGCCCTGGTGAAGCGGTAGTGCTGGGCGGCCCACATCTGGTGCTGGCCCACTCCCGTGACGACCACTGCCCCGCCGTGCGTAACGTCGGACAGTCCCTTCACGACGTGCTGGCCAAGCAGCCGGTCGGTCTCCTGGATCCTCAGCGAGGGGTGTTCGGCTTTCAGGTGTTCGACGTGATTGACCCACTCGACGTGCGTGGTGCGCTTCACCAGCGGGTTGAGTTGAGCCAATACCTGTTTGACGTCTCCCAGCACCGGCGCGTCGACGCGCACCATCTTGTTGAACTCCGCCGGGTCTATGTCTATGTGAATTTTCTTGGAGGGCCTTGCGAAGCGGCTGACGTCGCCGACTATGCGGTCGTCGAAACGGCAGCCGATCCCGATGAGAGCGTCGGCCTGGTCGAGCGCCAGCGAGGCGTAGGCCATGCCGTGCATTCCAGGGAAACCCACGCTCAGGACGTGGTCCTCCGGAAAGCCGGATATGCCGAGGAGAGTGGTAACGACCGGTATCTGCGCCTTTTCCGCCAGTTGCCGCAACTCATCGTAGGCCCGCGAAATGATCACGCCATGGCCGGCCAGTATTACCGGCCGCTCCGCCGAGTTGATGATTTCAGCCGCAGCTCTTACCTGCGATTCATCCGCCGGACCCGGGGGCCGGTAGCCGGGAAGATCGACGCCGGCCGGGGGCTCATACTCGCAAGACTCTTGGAACACGTCGCGCGGTATGTCGATGAGCACAGGGCCGGGACGGCCGGTACTGGCAATGTGAAAGGCCTCCTTGATCGCCGGGGCGACGTCGGCGGCGCGCATGACGAGATAGTTGTGCTTGGTGACGGGAAGAGTGGCGCCGGTGATGTCGGTCTCTTGAAATGCGTCCGTGCCGATTGCGGAGCGCCCGACCTGCCCGGTGATGGCGACCACGGGTACGGAGTCCATCATGGCGGTGGCCAGCCCGGTGATGAGGTTTGTGGCGCCAGGGCCGGAGGTGGCAAAGGCCACTCCGACCTTGCCGCTGGCGCGTGCGTATCCGTCCGCCGCGTGCGAGGCTCCCTGCTCGTGCCTCACCAGTATGTGACGCAGCTGGGGGTACTGCGAGAGGGTGCCGTACAACGGCAATATCGCGCCGCCGGGCAGACCGAATACTACGTCTACGCCTTCTCGCAAGAGACTTTCGCAGACTATTTGGCCGCCTGTCTTCGTGGACATTCCCATCTCCGCCTCGGTATTCCAGAACTCCAAGCCCGTTTCCGTACCTGCGCCGCAAACGACCGGCGCAGGCTGGCAGGCAACAAAAAAGTCCCGCCCCCACAAGGACGAGACCTTTGATCCCGCGGTACCACCTCGCTTGCCGACCGGGGGCCTTCGCAACAGGCTCCAATCGACCGCTCATAGCCTTAACGCGGCTAACGTTCAACCCTATTGCCCGCGCAACGCGGTCCTTCAGGCAGAAAGCTCCCGGGCGAGTTCCCAAGCGGCTGGGCGCCGGTTTACACCAAACACCGGCTCTCTAAGCCCCGCCGGACCCGGTACTACTCCCGTTCACAGCTTGTGCAACCATTAAGGTTAGCAGCGAAATGAGAACCCGGTCAACGAGTCGGGTCGAATACGCAGCCCTCTCGCAATCCAAAAGGAGGATAATCCACTACCGCCATGACCGGACAGCCCGCACGGAAAGAAGGCCGATGAGGCCCTACCGCCAAGACGACCTTGAGCGGTTCGCCAGCCTGCTGCGGCGCATAGGGCCTCATGGGCACCTCGACTGGCCCCTGGATGCGCGGGAGCTCGGGACGGTTCTGGAAATGCCGCGGGTCGAGGCGACGCGGAATTTCTTCGTCCAGGAGGACTCAGGACGCCTTGCGGGCTACTCATTCTCCTATCCCGAGCTGAATATCGGCAGGGCCGTCCTGGGGATGGGCATAGAACCCGGATACGAGACTACGCATCTCGCATTGGACCTTCTGAGCGGCGCATTGAGCCGGGCACGCGAGCAGGGCGCGGCGAAGGGCGCACGCCGCGACGAGGGCGGGGGAAGCCGCAGCCCAAAAGGCGATCGAGCGATTGGGCTTCTCGCCGGCGGAACGAATACTGTGGATGGCGATACTGAACCCATCGACCGACGCCGCATCCCGGTTTCCCATGCCGGCCTCATTCTCCATCCGCAGGGGTTCCCACTCGGAAGGCGAACTGCTTGCCGAAATGCAGAACGAGGTTTTCGAGGGGTCGTGGGGCTATTCCCCAAACAGCGTGGAGGAGGTCGAGGCGAGGCTGCGAACGCCCGGCAGCGGCCCGGAACGCCTGATAATCGCCGAAGATGCCCAAGGACGGGCAGCGGCCTTCAACTGGACGCGGATCGTAGACGCAGAAGGGAGACCGGCAGAAGGGGACGATCCCAGCGCACCCCTAGCACGGCGCACGGTCGGCTTCATCCACATGACCGGCGTGCTGCCGGGCTACAGGGGCGCAGGGCTGGGAAGCGCCACAGTTGCCGCCGGCGTGGCGGAACTGGCGGAAGCCGGCGTGGAGGAAGTCCGCCTGGAAGTCGTGGAGTCCAACGACGTCGCCCTGCGCATCTATCGCAGGGCCGGATTCGAAACTTGGCAGACGATCCAGTGGTACGAACTGCCGCTTGAAAGAGTATGAACGCAGTACCCCGGACATGCGGATACGGACGGCCTTTTCGGGAATTGCCGTTGCAGGCCTGTGTGCGTAGAATCAAGGCTGTGGAATGCAACAAGCGACCATTCCGCCGGTCCCAGGCTAGGGTCTCTCCATCCGTACCGCCCCGGCGCCTTCGCCTCTTCCGGCTAACGACGGACGAATGGCGGGGGACGAAAGCGGCATCCGGGTAGCGGCCCTTGCACCAGACCGTTGCGCCTACTGCGCCGCCGCGAACAGGCGGGAAATTGCATCAGAAACCAGGCCGCGAACCCGGGCCGCCCGAGTTGGACAAACCGCGCGAAGCGTGCGGTCTTATAGGCGTATATCTCCCAGGGCAGCAGGCTTCGCGCAGCGCATTCTTCGGCCTGTTCGCCCTACAGCATCGCGGACAGGAAAGCGCCGGCATCTCATCCACCGATGGGGAGACGCTCTTTACCCGCACCGAAATGGGACTCGTCAACCAGATCTTCCGGGAGAATGATCTGGCCCACCTGCCGGGTTCCATGGCCATCGGACACACCCGCTACTCCACCACGGGGTCCAGCATAGAGTGCAACGCCCAGCCGCTCTTGGCCGACGGGCCGAACGGCACCTTGGCGCTTGGCCATAACGGCAACCTGATCAACGCAGCGGAGCTCAAGCGGGAGCTGAGCGCCAAGTGGCGGTCTTACTTCAGCGGCACGAGCGACTCCGAGGTGATAGCGGAGATGTTCGCCAAGGCCCCGGGCGAAGGCTGGGAGGAGCGCTCCGCCTACTGTATGCGCCGTATGCAAGGCGCCTACTCGCTCGTCATGCTCACCAAGGACGAACTGGTGGGCGTAAGAGACCCGCTCGGCATCAGGCCGCTGTGCCTGGGACGGCTCAACGGAGGTTGGGCGCTCGCCTCGGAAACCTGCGCCCTCGACATAGTCGGGGCCGACTTCGAGAGAGAGCTGCAGCCCGGCGAGACAATCGTCATCAGCGACGAGGGCGTCACCTCGTTCGTAAGGCCCGGCCCAACCGCCAAGCACTCGCTGTGCATCTTCGAGCAGATCTACTTCTCCCGTCCGGACAGCCTGCTCGACGGAAAATTGACCTACACCGTCCGCGCCCAAATGGGCGCCGAGTTGTTCAAGCGGCGCCCCGCCAAGGCCGACCTCGTCATCGGAATACCGGACTCGTCCACGCCTCACGCAGTGGGCTACGCCGCAGCGGCAGGAATTCCCTACGGGGAGGGGGTCATACGCAACCGCTACGTGGGAAGGACCTTCATCGAGCCTGAACAGCGTATGCGCGACCTCGGCGTGCAGACCAAGTTCAACGCCATGGAGGGCGTGATACGGGGAAAGAGCCTCGTGGTCGTAGACGACTCGATCGTGCGCTCGACCACGATCAAGAGGGTGATCAAGATGCTGCGCGCTGCGGGCGCGAAGGAGATTCACGTCCGCGTTGCCGCGCCGCCCATCGTCTCGACCTGCCCGTTTGGGGTGGACATGGCCACGCTGGGCGAGTTGATCGCCGCAAACAAGACCGTGGACGAGATACGGGACTACATAAAGGCGGACAGCCTGGGATACTTGGACGTGCCCGGCCTGATGAGCGCCGTGGGCGTTAAGGACGATAGCTACTGCAAGGGATGCTTCACCGGCCAGTACCCAATACCGGTGCAGCTTGAGATGAACAAGATGCAGCTGGAGCCCGTCACATAGCGCCCAATAGCCCAACCTACACATACCTCGACGCCGGAGTGGACCTAAAGCGGGCTGCCGCGATCAAAGGCCGAATTCACGAACTGGCGGCGCACACGCTTGGCCCTAAGGCGGTCGGCGGGCAGGGCTTCTTCGGCGGCTTGTTCGACCCAGATCCGGCAGGACGCATGTTGCTCGCCGCCAGCACCGACTCGGTAGGAACGAAGATCCGCATAGCGCAGGCGCTTGGCCGGTACGACACCCTGGGCCATGACATCGTCAATCACTGCGTCAACGACATTCTGCCAACGGGCGCCGCCCCGCTGTTCTTTCTCGACTACATCGGCGTAGGTGAACTGGATGAGGGCATGGTCGAAGAGCTCGTGCGCGGCGTGGCCGAAGCTTGCTCCGCAGTAGGTTGCGCCCTGTTGGGAGGCGAAACTGCAACCCTGGCCGGAATATATGCCCCGGGAGACTTCGACCTGGCCGGTTTCATCGTCGGGAGCGTAGACAAAGACCATTTGCTGACGCCCGAGTCGACGCGGCCGGGAGACGTCTTGATCGGCGTCCCTTCCAGCGGCCTGCACACCAACGGATATTCGCTCGTACGGTCGGTTTTCAAGATCGACGACAACCCCGCCGTCTTGGAACAACAGGCCCCGGGAGACGGCCGGACGCTGGGCGACGCCCTGCTGGAACCGCACAGGCAGTACCTCGACGACTTCCGCCCGCTGCTGGGGCGCGTCAAGGGGCTGGCTCATATCACCGGAGGCAGCTTCTACAAGAACTTGCCCCGCTGTATCCAGGATGGCCTGGCGGCTGAGATAGACCTCGACTCGTGGACACCGCCCCCGCTGTTTCGCTACATACGGGACAATGGCGTGGAAGAGGCGGAGATGTTCCGCGTCTTCAACATGGGCGTCGGCATGGTCGCCATCGCAGGTGAGGAATTCGCCGGCGAGGCGCTCGATTCAGTCGATGGATCGTGGCGGATCGGCAGAGTGGTAGAGCGCGCCTCGCCGGATCGGGTCAGGTTCTGCGGAACGGGAGCGGAACGGCTGCAATAGAGCGTTGAGATTATGAAGGAACGAGAGGCCCCGGCAAAGGGATACGCGCTGCTGAGCGTGTACGACAGGACCGGCATCGTTCAGTTCGCGCGGGCGCTGTCCGACGCCGGATACCGGCTAATCAGCACCGGTGGAACCTTGAACGAACTGCGGCAGGCCGGGCTGGAAGTAAAGCAAGTGTCCGAGGTGACGCAGTCCCCCGAGATTCTCGACGGGCGCGTGAAGACCCTCCACCCTATGATTCACGGCGGCCTGCTTGCGAAACGTTCGGAAGCGTCTCACCTGGAGCAGCTCCGGGCCCACGGCATTTCTCCAATCGACGTGGTGGTAAATAACCTCTACCCATTCTCCGAGGCGGTCCGCAAGGAAGGCGCCGCGCTCGATGACGCGCTGGAGAACATAGACGTCGGCGGCCCGGCGATGACGCGGGCGGCGGCAAAGAACTTCCCGCACGTCATCGTCGTCGTAGACCCGGCGGACTACGACCGGGTGGGAAGCCTGATCGCGTCAGGCGACGTCCCGGTGAACGAGCGGAGAAGGCTGGCGGCAAAGGCGTTCCGGCGAGTCTCTTCATATGACCGGGCGATCTCCTCCTACCTAGAAGCCGACGATCCGGCGGACGGCGGGATGCCTGAAAAACTGGCCGCAGAGTGGTCGCTCGTAAGCATTCCCCGTTACGGAGAGAACCCACACCAGCGAGGGGGCATCTACTCCCTGTGCGGCGAGACGGGCGGCGTTGCGAACGCCGAGCAGCTACACGGCATCGAGATGTCGTACCTGAACTATTTCGACGCCGACGCGGCGTGGCGCATTGCGGCGGCATTTCCCAGCCACTGCGCGGCTATCGTCAAACACGCCAACCCATGCGGACTGGCTCTGCGCGACAGCCAAGAAGAGGCCTTCAGGCTGGCCCTCGCCGGAGACCCGATCTCGGCATACGGCGGAATCGTGGGCTTCAACTCAATCGTGACGGTGCAGACAGTACGCGCAATGCGCGGCGTACTGTTCGACGTAATCGTCGCGCCGGACTACGAACCGGAAGCGCTCGAAGCGCTGAAGCGGCGCAAAAGGACGCGCATCCTTCGCGCGACTGCGGCCGGGGAAACGCAGCAGGAGATAAGGTCGATTTCCGGCGGCGCCCTCGTGCAGACGCCGGATGATCTGATAGAAGACTCCTCGGAATGGCAGAATGTAACCGCACGGAAGCCTACGGATGAGGAGCGGGCCGATCTTGAGTTCGCATGGCGGGCCTGCAAGTACGTGCGGTCAAACGCCATCGTCTTAGCGAAGGGCAGAGCCATAGTGGGCATGGGCGCCGGTCAGCCCAACAGGGTCAACAGCGTAAAACTGGCGGCACAGGCTGCGGGAGAGCGAGCCGCGGGCGCAGTCCTCGCCTCCGACGCATTCTTCCCTTTCCCAGACGGCGTGGAAAAGGCGGCGGCGGCGGACGTGACTGCCGTCGTGCAGCCGGGCGGTTCGATAAGGGATGACGAAGTTGTAAGCGCCGCCGACCGGCTGGGCCTTGCGATGGTACACACCGGAGTGCGCCACTTTCTGCACTGAGACGGCCGCCGCCGCATAGGCAGCGCAAAACGGCAAATCCCGCATACCCAACATGAAGACATCCGTCGATATCGTCATCCCGGTACTCAACGAGGAGCGCGCGCTGCCGGTCTGCGTCGCCAATCTAACCGCATTCATCGACGGCCATCCGGAGCGGGACTGGCGGATTACCATCGCAGACAATGGATCGACGGACAGGACACCGGAGGTGGCGCGAGAACTCTCCGGGGCAGACTCGCGAGTTGGAATGGTGAGATTGGAACAGCGCGGGCGAGGCCGGGCGCTCAAGAAAGCATGGATGGAGAGCGACGCCGACGTCCGCTGCTACATGGACGTGGACCTGTCTACCGACCTCAAGAGCCTGCCAGATCTGGTCTCCGCCGTGGCAGACGAGGGCTACGACGTCGCCATCGGCTCCCGCCTGCGGCCCGGCTCGGTGGTGGAAGGGCGCACGCTCACACGCGAGATAACGTCCCGCGGCTACAACCTGCTGATCAGGCTAATGTTCCGGCCCGGCTTCAGAGATGCCCAGTGCGGCTTCAAGGCCATCTCGGCCTCCGCCGCAACGTCGTTGCCGCCGCGCGTAAAGAACAACAACTGGTTCTTCGACACCGAGCTCCTCCTCATCGCCGCCCATTCCGGACTACGCATCAAGGAGACGCCCGTCCACTGGCGGGACGACCCCGACACGCGCGTCCGCATCGTGGCGACCGCCATGGAAGACATAAGGGGCCTATTGCGATTGAGATTCGGCGGCATGCCAAGGATAGGCTCTTGACCTTGACCCTTTGCATGGCGCGTGGATACAGTTGACTTGCGCCAACGAGCCGAACTCTCTCAAGCCACCCACATCGATACCCGGTGAAACTGGATGACGACACGAAGTTTTGAATCCCCGCGTTCAGTCCTGGTAGGCGACACCGCCGACATCTTCCTGCACAGGGCCCTGACTATCCTGCGGAACGAGGGCATCAACCCCGACGTTGCGATGGAGTTCACCTGCGACAGGGACGGCGTCATAGCCGGCATCTCAGAGGTTCGCTCCCTACTCAGCCAGGTGCTGCCTGAAACCGGACGGGAGCTCTGGGCGCTGGACGAGGGGGTACGCGTCTCCAAGGGAGAGGTCTGCCTGCGCATCCGCGCACCATACGCCGCATTCGGCCTATACGAGACCGCAGTTACAGGGACTTTGGGCACGTGCTCCGGTTGGGCGACCGGCGCCCGCGAATGCGTCGACGCCGCGGGAGACATACCCGTAATGGCGGCCGGGGCGAAGCACGTACACCCCTTGGTCGCAGGCATCTACGACTATTCAGCCTTCATTGGCGGGTGCCAAGCGTGTTCGACGGTACTCGGAGGAAACCTCACGGGCTTGACGCCGGCAGGTTCCATGGCTCACCCCATGGTCATGCTTGTCGGCGACACGGTTCGCGCCGTCACGGCGTTCGACCGTCACATGCCGCCTGAGGTGCCCAGGGTAGCCCTCGTCGATACCTTCAAGGACGAGGGTGAAGAGTCGCTGGCGGTGGCGCGCCAGATGCGCGACCGCCTACGGGGCGTCGCTATGGAGACGCCGCCGGAAAGGGGCGGGGTCACCCCGGCATTGGTGCGCGAGGTCAGGTCCCGGCTCGACCAGAGCGGGTTCCGTCACGTCGACATCTACGTGAGCGGGGAGTTGAACCCGGAACGCATCAGGCAGTTTGTCGAGGAGCAGGCGCCGGTGAGCGTCTTCGTGGTAGGCGACTACATAGCGTCATCGCCGCCGGTCTGCTTCACCGCAGACATCAAGGAGATCGACGGCATGCCGGTAGCCAGGAGAGGCCGGATTCCTGGAATTACCGAGAATCTGCGCCTTACCAGGGTGCTCTAAACGGGGGCGCAGAGCTCTATCCGCAGCGCACGGTCCATGGATGGCGCCAGCTTCGCCCACTCCGCCGGCCTGTAACCGGCGACCCACGCTATCCCGGCCGGACTTTCCACCAACGGCACCCTGTCCCGCCAGCTGCGGGGTACTCCGGAGTTGACAAAGAAGTCCTGGAGCTTGACCGGCACGGACATGCCCAGCGGATGAAACCGGTCGCCAGGACGCCGGTGTCTCACCGTCAAGGGCTGGTCTGCAATCGCCGGATCCAGCATGGCGGCCCACTCGTGCCCATCCCTGGGAGAACGGACTCTCCGCACGTCCGCAACGATCCTGAAACCTCCCCCAACTTCCGTTTCACCAGGCACGGCGAGGGACTGCGCGCCGAATTCGGGGGGATAAGGACAGCCGCCGTCCAACTTATCCGCGGGCCCCAGCCAGGCGCCGTCGCGGTCCGAGGCCATTGCCAACGCGCCGGGCAGTTCGATATGGACTCCCGCCCTGCCCCGCGCCACTTTGAGCATGGCGTCCACGTGCACCGTACCAAGACCGTCCAGCGTCCCGCAGACCGACTCATAAGCCAGCATCATTACCCGCCGAGCGATCGGGTCATCGAGGTTTCTCACCGGCCCTTTCGCGATTTCCATGCCGCCCCGGTTCGAAGTGAGCGCTTCGCGGGCCGCCTCGCGGGATAGCGCTTCCACCACGTCCAAGTCTCCGCGTGCGCTCTCCGCCAAGCGTGTAATCGCCTTGACGACGGCAGGATTGATCGCCTCAAGCGAAGGTATGACCTCCAACCTCACGCGATTGCGCGGATATCGAGTGTCCTCGTTCGTGCGGTCGATGAGCGGTTCCAAGCCGCGCTCCCTGCAATAGACGAATGTTTCTTGCCGTCTCACGCCGAGCATCGGCCTGACTACCTTCAGCGGCCCGCCGTAATCCGGCACGGGCAGATCCACAACGGCCCTCATGCCCGAAATGCCTCTCAGCCCCGAGCCTCTCGCGATTGCGAGCAGTACCGTCTCGGCCTGGTCGTCCATCGTGTGGCCCGTGGCGACGGCCTGGGCATTGGCCTCCTTGGCCGCCTGCGCCAGGAAGCGGTACCGCAGCTCCCTTGCCGCCGCTTCCACCGATAGTCCTTCACGCCGCACGCGTCCGGCAACGTCCCCCGTGCCGGATAGGTGTGGTACCTCCAAGCGCTTGCAGACCCCCGCAACGTGTGCAGCGTCAGCGCCGGACTCAGCGCCCCGCAGTTGGTGATCGAAGTGCGCCGCAACTATACGGAGACCGCTCGCGGCCCTGATCCGCGTACATGCGAGCAGCAGGGCCGAGGAGTCCGGCCCGCCTGAAAATGCAATCAGCAGGGGCCTGCTGAAGTCGATACCCGCACGGCGAAGGCCGGCCTCGACCGCTGCGGTGAATTTGTCCGTTGGCGCCATGTCCCTATGATATGCGCCCACCCGGGCGCCACTGCCGCCCCTGCGTTGCCGCTAGTGCGGCGCCATTAGGTGTGGATAACTCACCGGGAACGGCTCCAACGCCGGAGCGAGCAGGGAATCTTTGCACCAAGGCCCTAGTGATATCCCCGTAGATAACGGTTATAAAGATATTGAATCTTCCCCGCCGTCCGTCTCGGCGATCTTCGTTCGAGATGCACTGGCGGGGTTATTTTTTGCCATGGACTTCCCGCTCAGGCTGATGCTGTTCGTAGATGCACGGCTAACCGCATAGCGTTTAAGTAAAGACAAGAACCACGCGCAAGGCGATGCCGTCAACGGGCAGGCAGGCCGCCTAGCCCTTTCGGTAGAGGATGAAGGTCAGGAGAGCAGCCTCTCAAAGGCTATGATCAGCCCTCCTGCCCCCGCCGCGCCCAGTCGGCATTTTCGAACATGTTCAGCCCTGGGTCGGCTGCGACGCCGTCATGGCTATCCGGCGGGTGGGCGCGGATGAACTCCTCGTCGATTTCCACGCCCCAGCCGGGGCCCTGCGGCACGGGGAAGTAGCCGTCTATGACTTCCGGGTAGTTCGTGCCGGCATTCTTCACAAACGGGTCGGCGAAGTCATTGAAGTGCTCCAGGATCTTGCCGTTCCGCAGGGTCAGCGTGAGGTGCAGGGCCGCCATGGTCGAAACGATGCCGCCCACGTTGTGCGGGGCCACCATGATCGAGCGGGTCTCTGCCGTGGATGCGATCTTCTTGGCTTCCAGGATGCCGCCGCTCTGCGTGATGTCCGGCTGGACTATGTCGACCGCTCCGCTGTCCCACAGCGGCACGAATTCCGGCGCGCCGTACAGCCGTTCCCCGGTCGCGATGGGCAAGGAAGTGTGGAGGCGCACGGAGTGGAGCGCCGGTATGTCCGACGGGCGCACCGGCTCCTCGATCCAGCCGACGTTGTACCGCTCGACCATGCGGGCAACCTCACGCGCCTGGTGTGGAGCGAAGCGCCCGTGCATCTCCAGCATGATCTGCGCCCTCGTACCCGCAACGGACGCCACGGCCTCTATGAGATCGAGCGACTTGTAGAACTCAGGCCGTTCCAACTCCAGGTCGCCGTTGCCGAATGGGTCGAACTTCATAGCGCCGTATCCGCGTTCCATGACGCGCTGCGCAGCGGCGGCGAACTGCTCTGGAGAGCGTTCCACGGTGTACCAGCCGTTGGCGTAGGCGGGCACCCGGTCCTTGACCTGTCCGCCGAGCAACCTGTAGACGGGCTGGCCGCACTTCTTGCCTATGATGTCCCAATATGCGAGCTCGACCATGGCCAGGCCGGTGTAGACGACCTCGCCCGGCTTGCCGAAGTCGAGCAGCGTCATCCGCCGGTAAAGCGCCTCCACGTTGAACGGGTCGTGCCCAATGAAGTGGCGCTGCACGTCCCGCAGGTACTCGGTCACGGTGTGAGTCTTGCCGAGTACCCGCGCTTCGCCGACGCCGGTTATCCCCTCATCGGTCTCGATGAAGATGTAACTCAGGTTGCGCCAGGGCGTGCCCAGCACGGCGGTCCTGAATGAGACTGTTCGCATGATGGCATCCTACGCGCAATGAGCCGGCCGGTTCGAATCACCGCTTCTGCGGGACCAGCAGCATGAGCCACGGCTCCTCAATCTCCTGCTTGATTTCTATTAGCGTCGGGCCCGGCGGGCACTCCGACTTTCTGCTGCCCACGTAGAGAATGTCCTCGTTCCGCATCCAACCTGGACACGGGTTTACCCTGAACGGGAGCTCGGTGTCATCCTCGACGGTTGACCTCAAGACCATCTTGTAGGCGCCTGGCGGGAAATCGACCACCCAAGCGTCGTATCTGGCGCCTCTTCGCTGGATCCTCTCCGTGCCTATCGTGTCAACGGGCAAGCCTGCCCACGGAATTATCTGCACGCGCCACGCCGTATCATGGCTGGCTTCGACCTCTACGACCACGGTCGAATCAGCAGGGCAATCGGCGAATTCGCCTCCCACGTGAAACACCATCCCGTTTAAGAAGGTGTAGGTCTCTTCGGCCAGTTCGCACCAGACGTTGACGCTGTCGAGCTTCTCTTTCCCTTCGCTATCTTCAGTCTCATCGGTCACTAGCACCTGGTACAGACCTTCGTGCATCAGGTTCGCCCATTCATCCCTGCCCGTGCCCTCGAATATCAGCGGCGGGTACTCGCGAAGGGTTCGGGTCTCCACCGCCCGAATCGCCGGAACCGGCGATTGGACGCCCGGCGCCGTCTTTGCCGTAGCGAGACCGGTCACCCTGCCTACGAATTCCAAGTAGGAATCCGCTTTCAGATCATTGGCAGGGACGTGAAGAACGATCGGGTCCGCCCAGGCGTCGGTATGGATGTGCCGGTCGCCGCTCTCCATCCTGAGCCTTACCAGGTAACGGTCTTCAAGCGAGGCAAGCGCTTCGACGACGTAGACTTCCGGGTAACGTACCAGCGCCCACTTGTGGTCCTCGTTCTGGTTGAGCAGTGAGTCGTAAGGTATTGTGACGGGATCCGGCGGATCTCTGGGCGGCTCGTGCTCCAGGGGGTAAATCTGTTCCGCAACGGTCTCCCAGGACAAGGCGGTCCAGACTCCTTCCACGTTATCGGCGGATAACGCGAAACTGCCAATGCCCAAAATCTGCCCTGCCGGCGAAAGCGCCGCGCCGCCGCTGCTGCCGGACGTGATTACCGCGTCGGTCTGCAGAAGGCCGCTCATCAGCGAAGAGTCGTAACCGGTTGACACAACGGCGCCCTGGGTAACGGTCAGCCTTAAGTCATCCTCCTGGCCGTAACCGGCTACGACTACCGGATCGCCCAGGCTTGGAACGTAAGTACCCGTCTGCGGCATTGCCCGGAAATCGCCGCAGCAAACTCTAAGTACGGCCAGGTCTCGCACCTCGTCCGTACCTAGCACAGTTGTGTGATACGGGCCTGACCCATCGGCGCTCACGCTGACCTGCAGGGCCCACTCGATCACCTCCCGGTTTGTGATGACGTAGGCCGTGTGCCCGCTTACACGGAATATCACGCCGCTGGCCGAAGCGTAGTCACTCTCGACCCTGACGATGGATGGGCCGATGCGTTCGAGCATCGAACTGATGGAGACCACCGGCGTTGGCGGAGGCGGAACAGGCGTCGGCGTGTCCGCAGGGGCCGCCGTGGCGGTCGGCTCAGCGGTAGCAGTTGGCTCGGGCGTCTCAGTGGGCTCAGCCGTTGGAACGGCCGTGGGAACTGCGGTGAAAGTGGGCGTCGGCGCTACCGTGGCCGTGGGCTCGGCTGTCGAAGTCGGAGTCGGAGTCGGCGCCGTGGTTGGCGTGGGAGCGGGAGTATGCGTCGGGATAGGCGTAGCCGTCGGAGGCGGCGGCGTGGCGGTCGGCTCCGGCGCCAAAGTCGCAGTCGGCTCCGGGGTCGGCACGGGCAGCGGTGAAGGCGTAGGTACCGGGCTTGGCGTGGCGGTCGGCTCCGGGGCAGGCGTGGCCGTGGGCGCCTGAGTCGCCTCCGGTACGGCCGTCGGCGTAGATTCCTCCTGCGGTGGCGCTTCGCCGTCCGTCGCGGTCACAGTGGGAGTGTCGGCTACCGGCGTCGGCGTGGGCGGAGAGGAGGTGCACGCGACCACGATGAGCATCACGGCCAGCGCAACGATCGCCGCGCCGCCGCGAGCGGGCGCGGTAAGAAAGACCTGGATCTGTGTCATCATGTCTGGCGTTGCGCCCCGTTGCAGCGCGCCGAATTCCAAGCAGCCAATTCCGCTAAAAGTAGACCCCTGGCCGGAAGCCGTTATCGATTTTACTACGCCGCCCAAGCAGCCCGCACCCCGCAGGGCTAGGCGGGCCGCATTCAGCCACCCCGGCCACCGCCGAACTTCCTGCCGAGGACAAGAGGCGCGAGGCCAACGTCCCTCAATCGCTCAATGGGCCTAATCCCGCTAGACCAACGCCTTGTGGGCGACCCGCCGGCGGGAATCACTATGGCCTTGCTTAGGCCGCACAAGGTGACGAAAATGGGGCGCCCCCGGCATGAACCGCAGGGACACCCCCGGCATGAACCACAGGGGCGTCCCCCGCAAAATCGTAGGGGCGATCCCTTGTGGGCGCCCTCCCCATCCGTAGGGGCGATCCCTTGTGGGCGCCTTCCCCATCCGTAGGGGCGATCCCTTGTGGGCGCCTGGCGGGGCCCGGCGGGGGGAATCGTCGCCCGCCAATCCGCGCGACGCCGTGAACCCGCGCGACGCGCGACACGCGCCCCGCAGGGACGCTTCCCCCTCCGGGGGAAGGGACTTTCCTACCTCTTCCCCCGTCTGCGGGGGAAGATTGAGATGGGGGTCTTCGCGCGCGTCGCTCCTCCATCTCCTTTGTTAACGGCGCGCGCGTTGGTGGTCGGCGACGCCACATTTTCATTGCCTTGTGCGGCCTAGCAAGGCCATGGTGATTCCCTGGAAACGGGAATCCAGAGGGACGGGTGGCACGGCGCGCGGTTCGCGGCGTCGCGCGTGATGGTGGGCGGCGATTCCCCCGCCGTACCCCGCCAGGCGCCCACAAGGGACGCCCCTACGGGTCCTGCCGGATGGCGTCCGTACGGGATCCTGCGGTAGGACGCCCGCCTACCAGGTTGGTAGACGGACATCTGGTTCTCGTCCACGGTCTTGACGTCTAGCAGGCAGCACTTGCCCTCGGCGTTGAGTTGCCGGGCCTTGGCGATGGCGCCGCCAAGTTCGTCGGCGTCCTCTACGGTGATGCCGACGGCGCCGAGTCCCTCGGCGATGCGGGCATAGTCTCCCGTCATGTTGCCGGCGCCGTACTTCTCCATCGCCGTCGGGATGGACCGGTCGTAGCCGCCCATCGTCTGGTTGTCCAGCACTACAGTCGTGATGGGCGCTCCTGCGCGCACGGCCGTCTCGATGTCCAGGCCGGACATGCCGAATGCGGCGTCTCCCATGAAGTTCATGCAGAACTTGTCGGGGTTGGCGATCTTGGAGCCGATCATCAGCGGGATGCCGTAGCCCAGGTGCGTCGTCTTGCCCCAGCCGATGTAGCCGTGCGGCACGGTGGCCCGGTAGAACGGCATGATCTGGTCGCGCGGGTGTCCGGCGTCGTGGGTCAGGATCGAGTTGTCGTGGTCGACCGCCTTGTTGATCTCCTCCACCAGCCGGTAGGGGTTGATCGGCTTCGACTGAGAGGTGAGCAGGGGCTGCCAGTCACTGAGCCACTTGCGCTTCACGTCAGCCACGTCTTCCTGCACCGCCGTGTCGCCCCGCCGGCCGTTCTCGCCAAGCTGCGCCTTCGCCTCGTCGATCATCGCCTCCAGCACCAGCTTGGCGTCGCCGGGCAGGCCGATGTCTATCGAGTAGTCCTTGTTGATGTCGTCCACGTTGTTCGTGGAGTGGATCATGAACTTGCCCTCGGACGGTACGTCCAATGCCGTAGTTGGTGCGGGTCAGGCTCGTTCCGATTCCGAGGTAGACGTCCGACTCCTTGAGCCAGGTCCATACGCCAAGCGGGGCCGTGCGGTTGGCGGCGCCCAGCGCAAGCGGGTGATCCTCCGATATGGCGCCCTTGCCCTCCATCGTGGTCATGAGCGGTATCTGCGTAAGCTCGGCGAACTCTCTGAGCTCGTCGGTGGCCTCGGCGTAGAAGACGCCCTGGCCGGCGCAGATGACGGGCCGCCGTGCCGACAGCAGCTTCGAGACGGCATCCTTTATGTCGCTCCTGGACGGCGCCACCTTCCACTCGCGCGGGGACTGCCAAGAGTCTAGGTTGTCCACCTCGCCCTCCATGACGTCGCGGTGGATCTCGTACACGACCGGCCGGGCCGGCCGTTTCGCAGCGCGTGGAACGCCCTACGCAACAGGGGCACGATGTACTGCGGGCCGGTGGGAGCCTCCGCCCACTTGGAGACGTACTGGTAGTTGAAAGTCGCCCTGAAGTGCGGCCTGACGCCGGCCTTGTAGAGGCCGGGGCCGTCGGGGAAGTAGATGATCGGCACGCCGTCTCCCCAGGCCTGCGCGATGCCGCCGAACGAGTTCTCCACGCCGGGGCCGCCCTGGGAGACGAAGATGCCCGGCTTCTTGCCGTTCGTCATACGGCTGTAGGCGTCGGCGGCCATGATGCCGCCCCTCTCCTGCCGGAAGGTGATTGGGCGAATGTCTTCCTTCGCCACGGCCTCGATGAGGGGGGTTGGAAGGGAAGCACGCGATCCACTCGACGCCTTCCATCTTCAGGATGCGGGCAATGGCTTCATAGCCGTTCATAGGTTGGACCTCCGATTCAATTTCCGGTCGGCATCTCGTACGGGCCGGTTCCCGGCTCTTCCCAGTGTATGCCCCGCACTACCTAGCCGCAATCAGCCTGACGCGCCGCTGTCCACCGCCCAAGGCAGTCCGCCACCACCGTCATTCCCGTCGCCCTATCCGTCTTTGTTATGAAAATAGATCCCCGTGCAAACGGGAATCCACCGGACATGTCCTGCAGGAGCATCCGTAACATGCCCCGTAGGGGCGATCCCTTGTGGCCGCCCTCCGTAGGGGCGATCCCTTGTGGGCGCCCTCCGTAGGGGCGATCCCTTGTGGCCGCCCTCCGCAGGGGCGATCCCTTGTGGGCGCCTTCCGCAGGGGCGATCCCTTGTGGCCGCCTTCCGCAGGGGCGATCCCTTGTGGGCGCCTTCCGTAGGGGCGATCCCTTGTGGCCGCCCTCCGTAGGGGCGATCCCTTGTGGGCGCCTTCCGTAGGGCGATCCCTTGTGGGCGCCTTCCGTAGGGGCGATCCCTTGTGGCCGCCCTCCGTAGGGGCGATCCCTTGTGGGCGCCTTCCGCAGGGGCGATCCCTTGTGGGCGCCTTCCGTAGGGGCGATCCCTTGTGGGCGCCCTCCGTAGGGGCGATCCCTTGTGGCCGCCCTCCGTAGGGGCGATCCCTTGTGGCCGCCTTCCGCAGGGGCGATCCCTTGTGGGCGCCTTCCGCAGGGGGCGTCCCCTCCTACCTCTTCCCCTCAGGGGGAATGACTTTCTTGCCTCTTCCCCCGTCCGCGGGGGAAGATTGAGATGGGGGTCTTCCCGCGCGCGTCGCCGCCACAACGCGCACCATCCACCCACACGCCCTATCCGTCATTCCCGCGAAAACGGGAATCCACCAGGCGGCGCAAGCGGCCATCGCCATTTTCAACCACCGCAATTGATCACAATGTAAAGTATACACACCCAAAGGAAACACATGACCAGCGGTTATAGACCAACAGTATTCTCATCCGGTCGCCTAAAGCGATTGCTGGTTCTAGCCGTAGTGATAGGGTTGCCGGTTTTCGCGATCTGGCTATTCCTGTTCATCGGCAACGGCGGAATTACTTGGCGACACGCAGTTAGAGTCACAGGCGCCACGTTGTATTACCCATATGAGTTGTCGCTTACCGTCGATTCCTGCAGGAAGAACCCGGATATTTCATTGCTACATGAGACGGACGACCAAGTGCTGGTCAAGATAGTCGCAGACTCCCATCCCTTTCTACAGGGTGGCTTGGACTGTGGTGATGGCGTCATAGTCCGGCTCCAACAGCCGCTCAGCGATCGGGTGGTCGTCGACAAGCACACCGGACAAGCTGTACGCATCCGCCAAGTCGAGCCGTCGCGGTCGCAGCCGGCGCCGGACTGGCGGGCTGTGGAAGCGCCCGGTTGGCCGGGCCAGCCGGGATTCTCTCTGCGCCTGCCGCCCGGTTGGCAACTAAATGAACTCCAAGGAATCGATTCCTACATGGGTGAAATCGTAGGTGATGGAGTGCGGCTCTTCCTTGATTACGGTGGATCCTCCTGGAATCTGGACCCGGACGACAATCCACAACACAAATACATAAACGCTTATAGAGAATTACGCGATTGGAGACTGGATCAGGCCAACGGTCCAGCACATACATATATGTTGGCTCACCATATCTCGGGCGTCTTTAATGCGACTCTACTCATCTCCATGGTCCCCAACAAAGGATACACCGGCCTATACTTCCCAAGCCTGGGTGGTCCAAATTTGAGTTTTGTAGGCGAAGACTTAACCTACGGTCAACAAGAGATCGCCATAGCCATCTTCAGGAGCATACGCATACTGGAGCATGAACAGGCAAAGGCGGATGCGCCCCCGCTGGATATCGCGCTGCCGGAAATCAACGACCCCAACAGTGACAGAGAGTTACAGGACTTGCAAGGCATTTCCAACCGATACGGTATAGCTCTCCAAGAAGCTGTCAACCGCTATTCTTGGTACAACGACTTTGCACGGACGCTCGAAAGAATCCGCAAGTTGGCTCCAGCAGCTCTCGATGGAGCGGAGATCGTGGATGCTGATCACGCCCGGGTTGATTTCGCGGGACAGCCCACCAAGCCTGCACTTGACATAATCGAAATCTTCAAAAGCAATCATCTTCGTGTTTTTTGTCGAAGTACGTACTAACCAGGCCTACACTGAAACGGAACTTGAAACGGCGATCGAAATGGTCCACTACGCAGTGCTCAAGATGCCTGAGGTGAGCGAGGCCAATACCACGTTCAATCCCGCGACAGGTTACATAACGACTCTCGTATTGCTGGAGAGCAAGGCTCCCGACTCAATTCTGGATGACCTCCGGGCCGCCGCGAGGCAGAAACTCATCGACTCGACCAGATCGGACATCCTTGACAGCATTTCAGTATCCGTGGTTCGCTATGAAGGCGAGACCTTGAACAGGGCAGAGTGACGCGATGAGCCGCATGCCTTACTTACGTGCAACTGCGACTATCCCGGCAGTGTTGGGGCCTCATCTGCTTTTTGTCGCAATCATGGTCACTTTCGGGGACCGCGTCAGGATAGAGGACGAAGTCAGCCGGTTCGGCGTCGTGATTGCCGCTACCTTGGGTATTGGAATAGCGATAGTCTGCGCCGCATTCACCTGGGTCGAAAGAAAGGATCCCGCAACGTCGAAAGTTACATTGGCCGCTGCGGTTGCCGCCACGACGCTGAGCGCGATCGGCATGGGAGTCGGCTTCTGGCTACATACCGCAGTATTTTGGATATTCTTCCTGCTGTCCCTGCCGACCCTCTTGTTCGCTATCTGGAATGCCAGAGCCGCTCGTAACGCAGGCGCGATTCCACCCGCAGGCGGGTGAAGCGCAGACCGCTCCCACGCGCGCCACAGGGGCGTCCCCGACAGGATTCCGTAAGGGCGTCCCTTGTCACACAACCCGTAAGGGCGTCCCTTGTGGGCGCCTTCCGCAGGGGGCGTCCCCTCCTACCTCTTCCCCCGTCTGCGAGACCTTTGCATAAATGTCTCGCGACCCTCTACAGACCTCCAATTTTTCGATGGACGAAGATGAGAATCGGGGTAATTAGGTCGGCTCTGAGTGGGCAACTGGGATTTATGCAAAGGTCTCGTCTGCGGGGGAAGATTGAGATGGGTATCTTCGCGCGCATCGCCCATCACAGCGCGCGCCATCCACCCACATCCCGCCTCCGTCCTTCCCGTCGCCGCCTCCGTCATTCCCGTGAAAACGGGAATCCAGAGGCGCCTGAAATTAGAGACGGTGGACTTATGAGACAGTCTCGACGTTAGGCGGCGCGCGTTGTTGCGGCCCGTGCCAAATCGTTATTGCGTTGAGGTCGTCATCCTAACGGGCGCGCGTGGAGGTGGGCGACGATTCCCCGCCCCAGGGCGCCCACAAGGGATCGCCCCTACGGGAGAGGTCGCCACCCTGATGACGCGGCGCCGCAAAAGGCGATAATGTTGCCTGCATGAGCAACTCCGATACGCGAATTCCAAACTTGACCGAAAAAGACCTAGCCGCTTCCCTGCCGGACGTCCGCTCCACCCTGTCCCTGCGGGGTCTGCGGGCGCCGGTGAGCATCATCAGGGACGGCTGGGGCGTTCCCCACGTCCGGGCAGAGTCGGAGTGGGACGCCTTCTTTGCGCAGGGCTTCGCCACGGCGCAGGACCGGCTGTGGCACATGGAGTACGACCTCCGCCGGGCGCTCGGCAGGTGGGCCGAGTGGGCCGGGCCGCAAGCGCTGCCGCAAGACAAGCTCTGGCGCAAGCTCGACCTCGAAAACGCCGCCAAGGCCGACCTCGACGTCACCGGCGATGACGCCGTAAGGATGCTCCAGGCCTACAGCGCAGGGGTCAACGCCTTCATAGAAACTACGAAGACGCTGCCCGTCGAGTACCGCATCCTGGACGACGAGCCGGAACCCTGGGCGCCGTGGAAGTGCCTCGCCGTCTACAAGCTCCGCAATCTTCCCCTCGGCGTATGGGAGATGAAGGTATGGCGGGCACGCCTGGCGAGGACGATCGGCGCAGAGGCGGCCGCCAAACTGTTCAGGGGCTACCAGCAGGGCAACCTGCTGACGACTCCGCCCGGCGACCTGTTCGAGGGCGCCGAACTCGACGGCCTGGATGAACTGATCGCAGCCATCGACCTCGCCGGCGACTTGGCCTTTGGCGAAGGCGGCAGCAACGCCTGGGTCATCGGAG
This sequence comes from Dehalococcoidia bacterium, assembly GCA_963663555.2. Taxonomy (GTDB): domain Bacteria; phylum Chloroflexota; class Dehalococcoidia; order Lucifugimonadales; family Lucifugimonadaceae. The sequence goes on along the minus strand of CAXXNJ010000002.1, from coordinate 39,877 downwards.
GCGCACTCACCGCGACCGGTATGCCAATCATCGCGGGAGACTCCCACAGGCAGCTCGACACCCCCAACGTCTACTACCAAGTGCACGTCGCCTGCCCGCAGTGGCGGGTGAGCGGCTACGCGCTGCCGGGCACGCCCGGCGCGCCGCACTTCAGCCACACAGCGCGCGCCGCATGGGGCATGACCCACGGATACGCCGACTACCAGGACCTCTTCGTCGAGAAGTTCAGCAAGAACGACGACGGCGGGCTGCAATACCTTGCGGAAGGCGAGTGGCGGACGGCAAGCAGCCGCGTCGAGGATATCCACGTGCGGGGCGCCGGGTCCCAGCAGGTGGACGTAGTGCGCACGCGGCACGGCGCCGTCATCGCCGGCAACGTCTGGGAAGGCAGCGGAGTGGTCTTCTCTCATCCGGGCACGAACGGCGGCACCCCGTGGGCCAACACCCTGCTGGGACTTCTAAGAGCGAAAGACGCCGAAGAGGTGGAAGAGTCGCTGCGGGACTGGACCGAGCCCGTAAACAACTTCGTCTACGCCGACACCGCGGGTGAGTTCGGCTACCGCTACCGGGGCCGGATCCCCATCCGCTCGATCTCCAACGCCTGGCGGCCCGTCGACGGCTCCGGCAAGGAACACGAGTGGAGCAGGGAGATTCCGTTCGAGGAGATGCCCGCAGTGCGCAACCCCGCGACCGGATGGGTCGTAACGTGCAACCAGCGCGTCACCGGCCACGACTATCCGCACTACATCGCCCTCGACTACTCGCCCCACTTCCGCGCCCGCCGCGTGGTGACGCGCATAACGGACATGCCGTGCGGCTCAGCCAGCGCAGACAACATGCAGCGCATCCACGCAGACATAACCTCACTGCCCGGCCTGGCCTTCGCGCGTGCGGCGGGCCGGCTGGACCTGCCCGACGGCCCATTGAGGGCTGCCCAGCAGTCGCTCATCAATTGGGACGGGGCCATGGAGGTGGACTCGACGGCCGCCGTAATCTACGGCGCCGCCCGCGCGCACTGGGTAAAGGCGCTGGCGCAACACGCCTTTGGCCCGCTGGCAGACGAGGTTGTTGGAAGCGCACGCGGCGCCCCCGTCCACCTTGCACACCTCTACAGCAGGAGCGTCGCCGCCATGGAACAGGGCGACCCCGCACTGCTGCCAGTCGATTTCGACTTGGACGCCGCCGTGAAGGACGCGCTCAGCGCAGCGGTCGAGGAGCTGAGCGGCATGCTGGGGCCGGATATGCGGAGCTGGCGCTGGGGAGACCTGCACCGCACCGAGCCCGCGCACCCGCTGAGCGAGCCATTTCCGCACCTCGCCGCACTGCTCGACCCGCCCGGATTCGAGTACGCAGGCGACGGCGAGACGCCCCAGGCCGCCGCCTACTCCATCGTGGACCGCTTCAAGATAACCACCACGTCGTCCAACCGATACATCCACGACGTGGCGGACTGGCGCCGGTCCAAGTGGGTCTCGCCGCTCGGAGCGTCCGGCCACCCGGGCAGCCCGCACTACGCCGACCAGGCCCCGCTGTGGGCCACGGTGCGCTACGTGCCGCAGCTGTGGGACTGGGACGACGTCGAAGAGGCCGCAGAGACGACGCAGCGGATCGTCCCGGCCGGAGAAAGCGGCGGGAAGTGACAGTGAGCCGCGGCAGGTACTTCGGCGACTTCGAGCCGGGACAGTCCTTCGAGCATTGGCCCGGCCGGACGATCACCGAGGCGGACGACGTATGGTTCTCTCTGCTCACCCAGAACCAGAACCCGCTGCACATAGACGCCCACTACGCCGCAAGCCACAGCCCCCACAGGAAGCCGCTCGTAAACGGCACGCTCGTGTTTGCAATCGCCGTCGGCCAGACCGTGGCGGACGTCTCCATCAACGCAATCGCCAATCTGGACTACGAGAACGTCACACACGAGGCGCCCGTATTCCACGGCGACTCCATCTACACCGCCAGCACGATCCTCGAAACACGCCTCACATCGCGCGGTGACCGCGGCGTGGTCTACCTCGAAACGGTCGCCACGAACCAGCGCGGGGAGCGCGTCTTGAGCTTCCGCAGGCACGTGCTGCTACCCGTCGCACCTGCGACGACGGGGTAACCTCACTCACCCGGCAGGCTCTGCAACCGCATATCCGACCCTAAAGATTCCGCCCTGCCTGAAGATTGCCAAGCAAGAGAGGAGGTCTCGCGTGCCAGCTCCGCTAGACGGCGTAAGGATTCTCGCCATATCCCAGTTCGGCGCAGGCCCGTACGGCACCCTGTTGCTGTCCGACCTGGGCGCCGAGGTGATCAAGATCGAAGACCCCGAATTCGGCGGCGACGTGGGCCGTTACGTGCCCCCGTTCGAGGGCGACCGGGACTCGCTCTACTTCCAGTCCTTCAACCGGGGCAAGAAGTCGATTGCGATCAACCTCCGCAATCCCGAGGGCCGCACGGCATTCCACGACCTCGTCAGGACCTCCGACGCCGTATACAACAACCTGCGCGGCGACATTCCGGCCAGGCTGGGCCTCACCTACGGCGATTTGCAGGGCCTGAATCCCGCAATCGTATGCTGCTCCCTTTCCGCCTTTGGGAGGGAGGGCCCTCGCGCCAGCCAGCCGGGCTACGACGCCATCGTGCAGGCCATGGCCGGGTACATGTCGGTCACCGGCGAACCGGGCGGCCCCCCTACCAAGTGCGGCGTTTCGGTGATCGACTTCGCCGGCGGCATCGCGTCTGCCTTGGGACTCGTCTCGGCGCTTTACAACGCACGCAAGACCGGGGTGGGATGCGACGTAGACGCGAGCCTGTTCGGCACCGCCATATCCATGCTGACCTACTTCGCCACGTGGAGCCTCAACCGGGACTGGGCGCCCGCCAGGGTCGCAGGATCGGCGCACCAGACGCTCACCCCTTCCGGCAACTTCAAGACCTCCGACGGATGGGTGACCATCTTCTGCGCCAAGGAGAAGTTCTGGCAGGCGCTGGTGGAAGTCATGGAATTGCCTCAGCTGGCGCAAGACCGGCGCTTCGACACTTTCGCAAGCCGCAACGAGCATCGCGACGCGCTGATTCCCATCCTGGAGAGACGCTTCCTGGAACGGACGACCGCCGAATGGCTGGACGCGCTCTCCCCCGGCGTGCCCTGCGCGCCGGTCAACGACGTAGCAACCGCACTGCGCGACCCGCAAGTTGAAGCGCTCGGCATGGTGGCCGAAGCCCCGCACCCTGTGTTCGGAGAGCTGAAACATGCCGCCTGCCCAATCCAAATGCCCGGGGTTGGAAGCGACAAGACCCCAGGCCCTACGCTCGGCCAACACACCCGGCAGCTGCTTTCCGACCTGCCCGGCTACGACTCCGCACGCGTCGCCGGCCTCTTCAAATCCGGCGCCGTCTCCTGAGCGTCAAGGCCGGCCTCCTCAAGGGGCCACTGCATTTCAGGGCCTCTTCGCAGTGCGAAATCCGCCCCGAAAGACGGACACCGCAAGTAGCGCGTGAAACTGCGGGAGCGCAGAGCTGTTAGAATCCAGTATGAATATCGATAGCGGCCCGTGCGTACTCGCGGTTAAACTCAGTCAAAATGTCCAGTCGCGCGGAGTCGAGGGCCGGTGCGGTATTTGCAGCGCACGAAAGACGCTTGGCCGAAGTTGAAGACGGGCGCCTCCGCCGCATCAGGAGACAGATATGCAGCAGCCGAACGCAGCAGAAACGGTAGAGTCCGTAGGCACAGCCATCATCAAGGTGATCGGCGTCGGCGGCGGCGGCTCGAACGCTGTCTCCAGGATGTACAGGGAACCCGTGCCGGAGGTCGAGTACATCGCAGTCAACACCGACCGGCAGGCGCTTGAACTCTCGCCGGTGCCGATCAAACTGCGAGTCGGTGACATCATAGCCCGCGGCCTCGGAGTGGGAGGAGACCCCGCAAAGGGCCGGGCCTGCCACGAAGAAAGCCTCGACGAAATACGCGACCTCGTAGAAGGCTCAGACATGGTCTTCATCGCCGCCGGAATGGGCGGAGGCACGGGCACCGGCGGCTCGCCCATCGTCGCAGAGGCGGCGCAGGAAGTGGGCGCCTTGACCGTCGGCGTCGTCACCATGCCGTTCTCATTCGAAGGCACTCACCGGCGCAAGAAGGCCATCGAGGGCATATCCGCGCTGCGCGACGCTACCGACACCCTGATCGTGATTCACAACGACAGGCTGCTAACCCTGGCGGACGAGCAGCTGACCATGGAGAACGCATTCCGCACGGCGGACAGCGTGCTGCGCCAGGGCGTTCAGTCCATCGCCGAGTTGATACTCGTACCCGGCGTCATCAACCTCGACTTTGCCGACATACGGGCAGTCATGGAGAAGGCCGGCCCAGCCTGGCTGGCCATCGGGCGCGGCTCCGGCGAAGACCGATCCGTAGAGGCTGCCCGGCAGGCCGTCAACTCCCCGTTGGGAGACGTAAGCATCGACGGCGCAACCGGAGTCATATTCAACGTGACCGGCGGAAGCGACCTCACGCTCGACGAGGTCTACCAGGCCGCGGGCGTAATCTCCGACCTCGTACACCCCGACGCCAACATCATCCTGGGCACCGTCACCGACACGAAGATGGAGGACGAGGTCAAGATAACCGTCATCGCCACCGGCTTCCCGATGGAAGGCGAGGAGGAGCAGGGAGACGCCGCCGCCAGGGTCGTAGAGGCCATGCGCGACGAGGAGATGATGGCCGTCCCGCCCTTCCTGCGCCACCACCCGTCGGCCCGCAGGCGACTACGCTCATCGCGACGCCGCTCCGACGCCGCCTCCACCTCCGGCAGACGAGCGTAGCCCCACCACAACGCGCCACGCCGCCCACAACGCCGTCTTTCCCGTCGCCCGCCTCCGTTTCCCCGTGAAAACGGGAATCCACCGGCCGCACCCGCAGGGCGCATCGTACGGCCGTCCCTCGGCAGGACCCGTAGAGGCGTCCCCCGGCAGGAATCGTAGGGGCGTCGTCCGGCAGGACCCGTAGGGGCGTCGTCCGGCAGGACCCGTAGGGGCGTCGTCCGGCAGGACCCGTAGGGGCGTCGTCCCGCAGGACCCGTAGGGGCGTCGTCCCGCAGGACCCGTAGGGGCGTCGTCCCGCAGGACCCGTAGGGGCGTCGTCCCGCAGGACCCGTAGGGGCGTCCCTTGTGGGCGCCTGGCGGGGCACGGCGGGGGGAATCGTCGCCCGCAACAACGCGCCACGCCGCCCACAACGCCGTCTTTCCCGTCGCCCGCCTCCGTCTTCCCCGTGAAAACGGGAATCCACCGGCCGCACCCGCAGGGCGCATCGTACGGGCGTCCCCCGCAGGAATCGTAGGGGCGTCCCTTGTGGGCGCCTGGCGGGGCACGGCGGGGGGCACGCGCGACCACCTACCAACCCGGAATACACCTACCCACCCCGCAGGGACGCGATCCCGCGCGCCCCGCAGGGGCATCCCCTCCTACCTCTTCCCCTCAGGGGGAAGGAACTTTCCTACCTCTTCCCCCGTCTGCGGGGGAAGATTGAGATGGGGGTCTTCGCGCGCGTTGGTGGCCGGGGGCAATCCCCCATTCGCGCCCCCTACTGCAACGCGTCTATCGCGCGGTTCGCCAGCGCCGTCGGGCCGTTCAATCTAGGATCCGCCACCACGGTAAAGGCCGCCGCCAGCGCCTGGAGCATCGAGGGCGGAGCCTGCGCCACCCGGTAGCGCATCGTCGAGGCCCTCCTGTTGAGCCGCTCCGCCAGCGGGCCGGACTTCGACCGCCTATCGGCCGTGCGCGGAGAGGCGCCAAGGTCCTGCACCGCCATGAGCGTGCGAAACTCGCTCGGCCCGCCGCCGTTGATGCAGACTCTCGCCTCCTTCGCTATGTCGGAAGTGGCGGTTATGAAGACCGGCCCCGTCTCATCGAAAACCGCAAAGAGGCCCTGCTTCTGCCCAAGCATCCACGTACCCTCACCCGTGAGAGGATGCGTTTCACCCTCCAGCAGGTCGCGGTACAGCTCTTCCCACTTGCCGAGGTGACCGGGAGTAAACGTACTCATGGCGCTAACTCTATCCTGTCCGGGGATTGTAAATTAGTGGGCGGTTACGGCAGAGGGCATGGGAGCGGCCCTCTGCGGCCGGCTCGTCAGGGAAAGCGACGCGCACGGTCTGCAAGAAGTGGAGCGCAGCTATGGCGAATATCGCAGATTGCATCATCACGGGTGGACACGTCCTAGACCCGAAGAATAGCGCCGACGGGCCTCTCGACGTAGCGATTCGCCACGGACGCATCGACCGGGTCGCCGAGCGAATAGACCCGCCTGCGACGGCCACCGTGATCGACGCCAGCGGCAAATACGTCATGCCCGGCCACGTAGACCTCCACGCACACGTCTCCACCGCATGGCAGGGCCGGCAGGACCGCGCCGTCGGACACCGGATGCTCGTGGAGAGCGGAACGACCACCATACTCGACCTCGCCGGGGAGCCCGGCAAGATGGCCGAGGGCATGAAGCGCGACGGCGCCGGCCTCAACGTCGCCAGCCTGCTCGGCCTGATTCCGCACGCCACGGTCCGGGAGGACGACCCGCGCCCGCACGTCATGCGCGACACCGTGGCGGACGCGCTGGAGCGCGGCGCCGTCGGAGTCAAGCTGCTCGGCGGCTACCATCCCTTCACCCCGGAGGCCAGCGCAGACGCAGTCGCCGCCGCAAACGAACTGCTCGCATGGGTAGCCTTTCACGTCGGCACAAAGGACAGCGGCAGCCACATAGAGGGCCTGCGCGAGGTGCCCGGCATCGTCGGCAGGGGCCGCCTTCACGTCGCCCACATAAACTCGTATTGCAGGGGCCTCATCAATTCCGCGCCGGAAGAGACGGCGGAGGCCCTGAGCATCATCGAGTCGATGCGCGGACAGGTCGTCACCGAGGCCTATCTCGCGCAGCAGAACGGCACCAACGGGCTGTGCGACGAGGACGGAAACGTCGTATACAACGTCGCGCAGAACTGCCTCACGACGCGAGGATATCCGACCAACGAGGCCGGCCTGAGACAGGCCATGAAGGACGGCTACTGCTCCGCGCTAAAGCCGCAGGACGGCCGGATCGTGCTCGTGACCGGCGACGAGGCTATCGATATATGGGAGGCCGCGCAGACCGCCGCATCCCTCAGCTTCCCGGTAAACCCGCCCTCTACGGCATATTCACTCACCACGGCGCGCTTCTCCGACGGCGACTGGGCGATAGACGCAATCAGCACCGACGGCGGCTCGCTGCCCCGCAACGTGGCCATACGCCGCACATTCGCACTGGTCGCATTCGGCGCGCTCAGCCCAATCGAGGCGGCGGACAAACTGTCCTACGCCCCGGCGCGGGCGCTCGGCCTGCCGGACAAGGGACACCTCTCCGAGGGCGCCGACGCCGACGTGACCATCGTAGACCGCACCGGCGGAGTCGCCACCATGTCCCTCGTCCGCGGAGAGCCCATCATGATCGACGGCCGCGCAGTCGGCAAGGGCGGCACGTGGCTGGTGACCAAAGACGGCGAAGCCACGGCAGGCGCCAGCGGGCTGCCCTACGAGGTCGTCGACCTAGAGCAGTCCCGCCTCTACAGGAACTGGCGATGAAATCCGATCCCCTGCAAGCAAGCCTGCACAAGCGCCGTCCGGCGGCGAGGTAGCCATGCCCAAAAAGCGGCCCAACGTACTCATATTGATGTGCGACCAGCTGAAGGCCACCGCCCTCGGCCTGTACGGCAATCCCGACGTCTCCACGCCCAACATCGAGCGGCTGGCCGCACACGGAATCCTGTACAGCCGCCACTACGTCACCGCCCCCATGTGCGTCCCGTCGAGAGCCGCGACGTGGACCGGCATGTATCCGCACTGCACCGGCGTCCGCCACAACCAGGTGCTCATGCCGCCCGGCAGGGCGCACTACGCACGTCTCCTACACGATGCCGGCTACCGCATGGCCCTCATCGGCAAGGACCACTGCTTCCAGGGCGCAGATAGAGACCTCTTCACAACCAGGTTCGAGGCCGGACACCAAGGCATTGCCAACCCGCCTGCCGGCAGCGAGGCCGCAGCGGTGGCAACCTTCCTCAGCAAGCCCGCATTCAACGAGTCGGCTACATATGCCGAGACGATTCCCTACCCGCCCGAGGCGTGCGCCACAAGCCTCATCGCAAGCAGGACGGCGGACTTCCTAAAGGAGTGCAACGACTCCGCCGGCTCTCCGTTCTGCGCCTGGGTATCGTTTCCCGATCCGCATCACCCCCTCGCCGCGCCCGAGCCATACGCCTCGATCTACCGGCCCGACCGCATTGACATGCCTCCCACTAGGCCGCACGAGCTGGACGACAAGATGGAGCGCCAGCGCGTCTTCTTCCACCTCATGGGACTGGACCGCACGCCGGAAGAGGACTTGCGCCGCGCCGTGGCGATCTACTACGGCATGATCAGCTACCTCGACGACGGCATAGGCGCCGTCTTGGACGCCCTCGACGCGTCGGGAATGGCGGACGACACCGTAATCGTCTTCACCGCCGACCACGGCGACTACGCCGGCGAGCACGGCATGATGCTCAAGTCCGGCGTCTTCTACGACTGCATGACACGTGTGCCGCTTATCGTCTCCGGGCCGGGCGTAGAAGCCAGGGGCCAGGTGCGGGACGAACTGGTCAGCAACATCGACATCATGCCCACCGTGGCCCAACTGATCGGCATAGACGACGGCCCGCCGGTATACGGACGCCCGCTCCCCGGCGCAGGGGGTGACTGCCCGCGCGAAGCCGTCTTCGCAGAGCACGGCGCAGGCGGCCCAAGGGTGCTCATGTCCGACCTAGACCGCTATCCCGACTACACAAGGCCCCTGCCGAACGTCCACCTGCGCCTAATGCACGCCCGCAACGCAGAGGGCCGCCCCAAGATGGTGCGCACCGGCAACTGGAAGTACGTCTACGACCCGATGGACCCCGTCGACGAACTGTACGACGTCCAAGCAGACCCCTGGGAACTTACCAACCTAGCGCGAAGACCGGAACACGCACAAGTCCGCGCCGCCATGAGGGACAGACTCATGCGCTGGTCCCTAATGACCGAAGACGCATCCGCCACCCCGCTCTACTCAGACCCCATCACCCTAACCGACACCCCCGACGGCGGCCCAGACTTCTACCACCACACCCTAACCGACCAGTAACACCGCCCACGCCGGAACCCCAATCGGGAATCCGGAGGGACGGGGGCGCCGATGCCCACCACCACGCGCGACGCGGCGGCATCTTCCCCTCCTACCTCTTCCCCCGTCTCCCCCGACCATCATTCCCGTGAAAACGGGAATCCACTCCTACCTCTTCCCCCGTCTGCGGGGGAAGATTGAGATGGGGTCTTCCCGCGCGACGCCACAAACCGCGCGACGCAGAGACGTCTTCCCCGCAGGGGATGGAACCGTAGGGGCGCTCCCTTGTGGGCGCCTTCCGTAGGGGCGATCCCTTGTGGGCGCCTGGCGGGGAATGGGGTGGGGCGACGTCGCCCACCAACACGCACGACGCCACAAACTGCGCGACGCAGAGACGTCTTCCCCGCAGGGGATGGAACCGTAGGGGCGATCCCTTGTGGGCGCCTGGCGGGGAATGGGGCGGGGCGACGTCGCCCACCAACACGCACGACGCCACAAACTGCGCGACGCAGAGACATCTTCCCCGCAGGGGATGGAACCGTAGGGGCGATCCCTTGTGGCCGCCTTCCGTAGGGGCGATCCCTTGTGGCCGCCCCTGCGCGGTTGGTGACTCTTTACGAACCGGCTATTTTTAGAGGAAGGGGCCTGGTAATGACGGCGTTATGGCGCTTTCCCGGTTGGGGCTGGGAATGACGGGCGGTAACTATGGCCTTCGCCGGAGTGATAAGTTACTAAGTAGACGGATGACTGCGGCCGTGCAGATGAATCGAGGACTTGGTTGAGAGATATGGTCACACTGGTCGAAAACGGGGGCGTCACGTCGGCGCGTGGTTTCAGCGCCGGCGGCGTGTTTGCCGGCATCAAGACGCCGGGGCCGGACAAGCTGGACATCGGCCTGCTCTACTCGGAGCTGCCCTGCACGGTGGCCGGCACGTACACCCAGAACAGCGTCGTTTCGCCGTCGGTTACGCTCACGCGCCAGCTGGCCGGGGCCGGCAAGCCGGTCCACGGCGTGGTCGCCAACAGCGGCTGCGCCAACTGTGCCGTGGGTGAGCAGGGGCTTATCGACGCCAAGGAGACGGTGAGGATAGCCGCTGAGAAGCTCGGCGTTGAGAGCGACCAGGTGCTCATCGCATCGACCGGCGTGATCGGGGTCGAGTTGCCGATGGCCCTCATTCGCGAATGGGTGCCGCGCATCCAGCTTTCCAGCTGGGCGGGCGACGAGTTTGCAAGGGCGATCATGACGACCGATACCCATGCCAAGCAGACTGCGGCGAAGGTCGAGGCGGACGGCGCCACGATAACGGTCGGCGGGTGCGCTAAGGGCGCCGGCATGATCCATCCCAACATGGCGACTATGCTGGCCTTCATCACCACCGACGCAGCCGTCGAAAGGTCATTCCTGCAACAGACGCTGTCGGACGCCGTTGCGGGCAGCTTCAACCAGATCGACGTGGACGGCGACCAGAGCACGAACGACACCGTGCTGCTGCTGGCCAACGGCTCGGCGGACAGCCGCGAGCTTTCGGGCGGCGATGCGGCCTCGGACAGCTTTGCGGAGGCGGTCTGGGAAGTCTGCAAGCGCTTGGCTCGCGAGCTTGCCAGGGACGGCGAGGGGGCCAGGCGCCTCATCGAAGTAACCGTCGAGGGCGCGCACTCCGACGAGGACGCGGCCAGGGCGGCGCGTTCCGTGGCGTCGTCGCTGCTCGTGCGGACGGCGGTGTACGGGCAGGACCCAAACTGGGGCCGCATCCTCATGGCGGTCGGCAAGACGCACATACCGCTGGACGAGTCCCGCATCAAGGTGTTCGTGAACGATATCCAGATCGTGGAGGGCGGGCGCGCCATCCCCTTCAACGTTCAAGCCGTGGTGGCCAGCCTGGGTGAGGCGGAGGTGCGCCTTCGAGTCGACCTGGACGTTGGCAGCGGCGCCGGACAGGCCTGGAGCTGCGACCTCACGGAAGAGTACGTGGTCTTCAACTCCGCCTACACCACCTAGCCGTCTCCGGGCAGCGCCCGGCCTGCGTGTGTCAGCCCTCACTCCGGCCCTCTCCCTGGGGGAGAGGGGGAATCTCTATTTTCAGAGGAAGCCATCATGAACGCCGCGCCAGCTTCCAACAGGTCTAGACGCGGGTCGAACCGCGGCGTGGTCGTCGTCAAAGTCGGCGGCTCGACGCTGGGCGAGGGCGACAGTACCACTCCCGACCTGGTCGAGCTGTGGCGCTCCGGTATGCGCCCGGTCGTCGTGCACGGCGGGGGCAAGATCATCTCGGACTGGGTGCGCAGGCTGGGCATTCAGCCGCAGTTCGTGCGCGGGCTGCGCAAGACCGATCGGGAGACCCTCGAAGTCGCCTTGGCGGTTTTGTGCGGGCTGGTCAACGCAGGACTGGTGGCCGAAATCGCCGCGTCTGGCGGCCGCGCAGTCGGAATATCCGGCGTGTCCGGCGGCCTATTTCGCGCCAAGATGTTCGACCCTGAACTGGGCCTCGTGGGCCGCATACAGAGTGTTGACGCCACTCAAGTGGAGGAGGTGATCGCCGGCGGTTCGATTCCCGTCATCGCTCCTTGCACGTTGAACGTCGACTCCACCGGCCCGGAGGATGCCATCCTGAACGTCAACGCAGACACGGCTGCCGGGCACGTGGCGCGCGCACTTCGCTGCGAACGGCTGGTGTTCCAGACCGACGTGGAGGGTGTGCTGGACGCCCGGCGCCGGCTGATACCCCGCATGACTCGCCGCCAAGCGAGGGACCTCGTGGACAGCGGCGTGGCCTCGGGCGGCATGATTCCGAAGATCGAGGCCTGCGTCGAGGCGCTGGAGACTGCGGGCGCCGGGCACATAATCGACGGCCGCATCGGCGGCGCCTTGCTGAAGTGCGTCGCCGGCGAGGAAGTCGGCACGAGAATCGTGTGAGCGCGCGGAACGCCGCGCGCGCCGTGAAACCTCTGAATAGACGGGAGGAACCTGCCGGAGGACACCCCTACGGATTCCCGTTTTCACGGGAAAAACGGAAGGGGTCACCACCGTCATTCCCGACTCCGATCGGGAATCCACCGGACATGCCCCGCAGGGGCGTCCGCATGGGCGTCCGCAGGGGCATCCGCATGGGCATCCGCATGGGCATCCGCATGGGCATCCGCATGGGCATCCGCATGGGCATCCGCATGGGCATCCGCATGGGCATCCGCATGGGCATCCGCATGGGCATCCGCATGGGCATCCGCATGGGCATCCGCATGGGCATCCGCATGGGCATCCGCATGGGCATCCGCATGGGCATCCGTAGGGGCATCCGTAGGGGCGTCCCTTGTGGGCGCCTGGCGGGGAACGGGGTGGGGGACGCGCGATGTCAGGCGACGCGCGTTGTTACGACGGCCGGGGCGCGGCGAATCGTTATTACGGTGGGGGCGTGGGGATGCGGCGCGCGCGTTGTGGCGCCAGGTCGCACAAAGGGGGTGAAAATCGCCGCGCTAAGGCAATATCCGGAAGTTGCGCAGAGGTCTCATCTATGGGCCCGGGTCTTGGCTGAATGTGCCGAACTTGGCCTCGTACCAGAGAAGCGGGTCTCCCTCGGCAACGCCCACGCGCTCGACCTCCGCCACGAAGATCGTGTGGTCGCCCGCATCATGCGCCGCAACGACGCGGCAGTCCATGGATGCAATGGCGCCCATCAGGACCGGGGAGCCGCCCATGCGGACGAAGCGGATCGACGGATCATCGGGCCGCTCCTCAGGCGGCAGCGTAAAGTGCCGCGCAACGTACTCCTGCGACGCAGAAAGAACGCTCATGCCATAGCGTCCTTGCGACTTTATGAGGCGGTAGGTGTTTCTCTCGTGCCCGACGCACACCAGCGCCATCGGGGGGTCCAGCGACACCGACGCCACGCCGTTTGCCGTCATGCCGTGGACGCTGCCGTCCGGCTCCACAGTGGTGATGACCGTCACGCCGGTGGCGAAGCGCGACCACGCCCGCCGGTATTCATCCCGTCCAACGTCAGATTCGCTCATCCTGCATCCGTCCAGTCGCACTATCCACCGGATTCTAACCGCCATTCAAGCGGCTCCGGCTGCACGTACCCCGTCAGTTCCACGTATGCGCGTCCGGAGACCTTTCTGCCCCCTACGTAGCCGCTCACGGAGGACTTGCCTTCCCAGTAGATGGCCGGTTCCGGCACGCCCTCGTCGATCTCCTGGTCCTCCAAGAGCGGGGTTACCTCGATCTGCACGCCGATGGATTCTATGGCGACGCGCCACCCGTAAGGGTATACGGCCCCGGTGGACGGGCTGGTCCAAGTGTCCAGATTCTCTATGCGGATTCCGTCTGAGTTGTCCCGGAGAGCCGTCACCCGCCCCGACGCATCCATGTAGCTGCCGATGGTCTCAGTGACCTCCCCGTCCAGACCGCGTGACTCGTTCAGCATCAGCGCAGAGCCGTCATCCAGCTGGACCGCCATCCACTGCCATCCTGCCGGATAGCCCATGACGAAGAAGTCTCCCCACTGGTGGTCGAACCATGCCTCCCCGGTCACTGAGCGCGGCCGGCCGTCCAGTTCCAGCACACCCTGGACGTCCATCCGGGGCCAGGAATAGTAGTAGGTCCAGCCGAACGGGCCGCTCATCCATCCGATTTCGTTGTGGAACATCGGCGGAGCCGCCGGCGTCAGCGTTAGGGACAACGACGACTCTTCCCGGCTTTCAGCCTGGAAAGCGTGAACCCCGTCCGCTATGTCCAGCGTCCATTCGGAAATGGCCAGATGCAGGGCGGCGCCCTCAGGCGGCGGCGGCTGGGTATTGAAGCGGTAGTCCCGCCGGTGCGCCCCGCCCTGAACGTCCAGTATCCCGAGGTGCGCGGCGTAGACCGCTTCGGCGCCGCGCAGGGACTGGAACACCACGAAGTGGAAGCCGTACTCGACGCCGTCGTCCGCCACGAGGTGGCCGTTGTAGTACCACCACTCGAGGTTGTCGGCATGCGGCCCTTCGTCCCGCGGAAATGTCACCGGCCTGGGCGACTCGAACGCCTGCACGGGAGGGGCCGGCGGCACCGGACGGCTCTCGATCTGGGCGGTACATGCCGCCAAGCCCATCGATAAAAAGCCGGCCAGCAGCACGGCACGCAATCCGCTACGCGCCATAGCTAAAGTCCGGCATACGGCGGTCCAGCCAGGCGGGCATCCACCAGTTCCACTTGCCCAGGAGACGCATCAGCGCAGGCGCCACCAGGCCGCGCACTATGGTGATGTCCACGAAGATGGCGATGGCCAGCCCAAGTCCCAGCGCCTTGATCATCACGATGTCGGCCACCACGAATGCGCCCGCCACAACTATGAGGATGGCCCCTGCGCCCGTGATGATCAGCCCGCTCTGCTGAAGTCCCTGGATGACGCTCTCCCGGTTGTCGCCGGTCCTGCGCCACGCCTCGGCTACCCGCGACAACAGGAATATCTCATAGTCCATGCTGAGGCCGAACACCACCGCGAAAAGCAGTATCGGCGTCGTGCTCTCGACCACGCCCATCGGCTCGAAACCCAGCAGCCCGCTGAAATGGCCCTGTTGAAATACGAAGACCAAGGCGCCGTAGCTCGCGAGGATGCTCAGAACGTTGAGGATGACCGCCTTGAGCGGCAGGAGAAGCGAGCGGAACAGCAACATAAGGGAGAGGTAGGTTACCGCCAGCACGAACCCCGCCACCCAGGGAAACAGGCCGTAGAGGTTATCGACGAGGTCCTTCATGATCGCCGAACCGCCGTCCACGTAGATCCGTGCGCCGGGGCCGGGATCGAACGCCCGGATGCCGGCCACGAGTCTGCCCGCCTCCGGTGAGAACGGGTGCACCTCGCTTCGCACGACAAACATGACGGCGCCGGGACGCACCGTGTTTCGCAGCAGGCCGCTCGCCGCCGCGTCGGCGACCGACTCGGGGCGGGAGTACATGACGCTGTAATGCTCCGGCCCGAATGACGGCGACAGGTTGACGATGCTGGAGACGTCGTCGACGTTATCCAGGCTCTCCAGTGCGCGCCCGAAGTCGTACAGCCGGCCGATATTGCCGGGATCCAGCGGGTCTCCGTCAAGCGTGTATGCGACGGGGATGACGGTTTCGACGGCCAAGCCGAACTCCTCTTGAAGGATGTCGAAGCCGCGGCGGGATTCTAGGTCTTTCGGGAGAATCGTCGCATCCACCGTTCCCAGGCGCAGGTCCTTCACGGGCAGCGCCAGGACGACAAGGAAGACGACGGCAGGGATGAGTACCAGTACCGGCCTCGCCATGACGCGGCTTGCCAGCGGCCTCCATATCGACCGCCTAGAGCCCCAGCCCGGCACGACGCGGAATCTGTCAACTCGCCGGCCCATGACGCCCAGCACGGCGGGCAGCAGCGTCATGGCGGCCAGCAGAGCTATGCCCACGACGATGACCGCGCCCATCCCGATAGAGCGCAAGACCATGACGTCAAATGCGGCCAGGCTGAACAGGCCGATCAGGGAGGTAATCGCCGAGAAGAGAATCGCCCTGCCGGCCCTCGACTGTGCATGGGCTATCGCATCTTCAACCTGTAGACCGGAGCGCAGCTCTTCCCTGAACCGGCTCGTGTAGAAGAGCGAATAGTCGATGCCGATGCCGATGCCGAGAAGAGTGACGATGTTCAGTGCGAAGATCGACATGTCCACGCCCTGGGACAGGAAGAATACTGCGCCCAGGGCCGCAGCCACCACTACGCCGCCCACGAAGACCGGCACAATCGCCGCCACCACCGTCCCGAACACCAGGAGCAGGGCTATCGCGGCAAGAGGAAAGGCCACGGCCTCGCCCCGGCGCAAGTCGCTCTCGCTCGCCCGGCTGATGTCCCTATACAGCGCCGGTCCGCCGGTCTGTGTAAGTTCCAGCGGGCCGGGGTCGACGGCAGCCGTGACGGCGTCCAGGCACGGGGCCGCCTCCTCCAGGGACCTATCCGTAGAGAGGGTGACGTGGGCCGTATGCCCGTCGGGAGATACCCGGTCGGGCACACCCAGGTGGGTGGTGACGCCGGTAATGCACGCCAGCCCGGAGACGGGGTTGAGCGCCGTCTCCATCGCGCCGGTGAATTCGGGCTGGTAGGCCGTCCAGTCGGGGTGCCGGAAGACCAGCTCGATGGTGATTACCGATACGTCGAGCCGCTCGCTGAGAACGCGGCGGGCCTCGACGCCCTGAAAACTGTCGCTGGTGAAGCCCCCGGGCTTTAGGAACGACTGGGCCCGCGGCGCGAATGGCAATGCGGCAATCGCCAATGCCGCCCACAACGCTATGACGAGGTAACGGCGGCGGTATATGAACCGTCCGGACCGCTCAAACAACGGAACGCCTAGCCGGTGGAGCCGACTCCTCCAACCTCAGGAATCGAAGATGCCTCAAGGCCCCGTGCGGCCTGCAATTAGTCGCCGGAGACCCCGTTGCCGTTTACCAGTGACTCGGGATCGATCTGTTCCACGTCCTGCCGCCGGCGTTCGATCACGCGTATGGCGCTGATGTTGTCGCCATCTTCAGGAACGACCATCTTGACTCCCTGTGCGATGCGGCCGGTCGAGCGAATCTCCGACAGGTTGGTACGGAGCACCTGCGCCTTGTCGGTCAGCAAGAACAGCTTGCCTTCAGAGTCGTTTCGCATTTCGCTGCTAACGACGGTCGCCGCCGCCACCTTGCCGGTCTTGGACGTGACGTTAAGCGTCTTGAGGCCCTTGCCGCCTCTCGCCTGCTGCCGGTAATGAGTCATGCGGGACAGCTTGCCGTAGCCCTTGCGCCCGACCACCAGCAGCCAGTCTTCCGGTTCGACAACGTCCATCGCCACGACCTGATCGTCTTCTTCGAGGGCGATGCCCTTGACGCCCATCGTGCCCCTCATCCGCGCCGCTATCTCTTCAGCGGTAAACCTGATCGACATGCCGTTACTAGTCACCATCACCACGTCCTGGCCGTTTGTCGCCAGGTTAACGGCCACCAGCTCATCGCCCGGTCTCAGCTTGATGGCCTTCAGACCGCCCCGGTGAATGTTCCGGAGCAGAGGCAGGTGAATGCGGATGATCTGGCCCTGACGCGTAGCGAGGATCAGGTAGGCGTCCGCCAGCAGGCTCTCCACCGACAGGATGGCCTGGATGGTCTCCCGCGGCTCCACGTTGATGAGGTTTTGCACCGGGGTGCCGCGGGAGTTGCGCGACTGTTCGGCCGCCAACTCGAATACCCGCGTGGCAAAGACCCGCCCGCGGTTGGTGAAGAACAGCAGCGTGTCGTGCGTGTCGGAGACCTGGAGATGCGGGGTTACGTCGTCTTCCTTGGTCATACGCTGCCCGCGGACGCCCTTGCCGCCGCGGCGCTGGGAGCGGTACGTGCTCGACAGGACTCGCTTCAGGTATCCGTTCTGGCTCAGCGTGATGACAACCTCGAGGTGCGGCTCGGCGTCTTCCCTGCGCCATTCGGCGAGCTCTTCAGGATGAACGACGGTGCGCCGCTCGTCCCCGTACTTGCGCTTCAGCTCCAGCGTCTCCCTGCGGATCACCGCCAGGACCTTCTCAGGACTGGACAGAAGCTCCTCAAGCCTCGCGATCAGTTCCAGGAGTTCACGGTACTCCTGCTCTATCTTCTCGCGTTCCAGTGCGGCGAGACGGCGCAACTGCATGTCCAGAATGGCCTGCGCCTGTATCTCCGAGAGGGCAAACTCCGACATCAGGTTCGACCGCGCCTCTTCGACGTCGGCGGAGCCCCGGATGATGGTGATAACCCTGTCGAGGTTGTCGATGGCGACCTTCAGCCCTTCGAGCACGTGCACCCTTGCGCGCGCTTTTCGAAGGTCGAATTCCGCCCTGCGGCGGACTATCTCTTCACGGAACTCAATGTAGTGGCGCAGGGCCGACTTGAGAGTGACGACTCTCGGTATGTCGTTCACCAGCGCAACCATGTTGACCGAGAACGACGTCCTCAGCGGGGTGTGCTTGTACAGGTTGTTCAGCACCACCTCGGGGGATGCGGCCCTGCGGAGTTCGACCACTACGCGCATACCCTTGCGGTCGGACTCATCCCGCACCTCGGAAACGCCGTCCAACTTGCGCTGCTTTACGAGCGCGGCGATGCGCGCCACGAGATTGGCCTTGTTTACCTGGTATGGAATTTCGGTAAAGACGAGCCGCTTACGCTCCTGCCTGCCCACGTCCTCGATCTCGTGATGCGCCTGCACCATCACGCGGCCCCGGCCTGTGGCGCAGGCGTTGCGGATACCCTCCATGCCCCAGATGTGCGCCCCCGTGGGAAAGTCGGGACCCTTGACGAACTCCATCAGGTCGTCGACCGTCGCGTCAGGCTTCTTTATCAGGTGGACTATCGCGTCGCAGATCTCGCTCAGGTTGTGCGGGGGGATATTGGTAGCCATACCGACGGCAATGCCCGAAGCGCCGTTTACAAGCAGGTTCGGCAGGCGGGCCGGCAGTATCGTCGGCTCCTTGAGAGACGCGTCGAAGTTGTCCGTCCAGTCGACCGTCTCGCGGTCGATGTCTCCAAGCGCCATTTCGGTGATGCGGTCGAGACGGCACTCCGTGTACCTCATCGCCGCGGGCGGGTCACCGTCAACTGAGCCGAAGTTGCCCTGCCCGTCCACCAGCTTGTAGCGGAGCGAGAACGGCTGGGCCATGCGTACCAGGGCGTCGTAGACCGGAGCGTCGCCGTGCGGGTGATACTTACCCAGCACCTCTCCAACCAGCCTGGCGCTCTTCTTGTACGAAGAGGTTGGCCTCATCCCCTGGTCGTGCATGGCGTACAGGATGCGCCGCTGCACGGGCTTTAGGCCGTCCCGGACGTCCGGCAGGGCGCGCGAGACGATGACGCTCATGGCGTAATCGAGGTACGCCGTGCGCATCTCGTCCTCGATGCCGCGTGACCGGATAGTTCCTATGTCGGACGTGACCATGCAAGACTCCCGGGCCTGAGGCGGCCAGCTTGAGCGCAAGGGTCAAAAGGGTGCGCGAAAGATGAAATACGGTAGCCGGTCCCTCTACTCAAATTCTATCAATTGCCCAGCGCCGGGCGCCCCGCCCGGGCAGGCCGGAATACACCCGTTTTCACACTGATTGGGCGGCCTGGAAGCCCGCCCGCTCAATGAATGCGATCAGCAGGTTGTCGAACCCGCGGGGCAGCTCTTCCGCCAGATGCGCCCGCCACTGAACGCCTATTGCCAACGCGGGCCCGGGCATCTCCAACGCCTTGATTACGCGGTCCTCGGCGTACGCCGAAGCCAGCAGCTTGGGAGACAGCTGAACGGCGCCGATCCCCAACCGGTGGGCGCTGGGAACGGTCACCCAGCCGGAGCCGCCAATGACGTGCGACAGCTTCCCCCCCGGCGCAAGAAAGATAGGGCGCCGGACGGACTCGCCAGGCGTCGGAGAACCGTGGCCCTCTACGGTGACCGGCGCGAGGCCCCCCATGGCCGCGTTCATTGCGTGCATACCCCAGCCTATGCCGAGGATGGGCAACTCCATCGAAATAGCCCGCCGCACCGCGCCGCAGGCATACGACGACGGCGGCGATTCACTCTCACCGGCCAGCAGCAGCCCCGTAGAGGTCTCAGGCAACGTCTCGCTGGGCCCAACAACCTCTATGCGGCCACCGTGCCTCTCTACGGCGTCAGCGTAGGGCCGGGGATCCTCGCCGCCGGGAACTATCAGCGAGATGATGGACCGCGTCATTCCGTGCAACTGGGCAGCTGGGTCAAAACGGTATGCCCCACAGGAGGGCGCCCACAAGGGACGCCCCTACGGTTTACGCCGCGAGAGACGCCCTTATGGTTTGTGCAACGAGGAACGCCTCTACGGCTTGTGCGACGAAGGGCGGCTCTACGACTGTTCGCCAATGCGGTCAAAACGGTATGCCCCACAGGTTTCCCGTAAAAACGGGAATCCACCGGACGGTTCGCCAATGCGGTCAAAACGGTATGCCCCACAGGCCGAGCCACTCTTCCAGCTGCCGCTCCACGCTAACGCCCTCTTTCCCCATGAGCCTGGAAAGGTGCACCTCTACCGGCCTGTCCCGCTCGCCCTTGGCATCCCCGGTCGGTACGAACGGATAGAAGGACATCAGGTCATAGCGGTATATCCAGTAGGTCATCAGGCCGGCGCGGTGGGTAGCGTCGGTTAACGTTCCGGTGAAGTACAGCTGGAAAACGGCGGCCAGCAGGTTGCCGGATGCGCCGTTCGCAGACATGGAGTTGCCAACGGTGTAGGTGGACGAGACGAGGTCAGGGAAATTGCCGTCTTCCAGGATTACCCAGCGCATTCCCTGGTCGTCGTCCGCAAGTTCGTAGGAAGTCCTGGTGGAACCCGGCCCCTCGTGCAGTACCGACCGCAGTTCCTTCTCCAGCCCGGCGAGAAACTCGTTGTCACCGGAATCCCGGAAGATGACTCCCGCACGCCGGGAGGAGGATATCTCGCCAGCGGCGCGCAGCCGCTGCTCGGCTCGAATGATGGGAGACATTGCCTCCCATGCGCTCTTGGGCTTTCGCTGCCCGAAGGGGAACCGGCACACAGTTAGCGCATGCCGTATCGGGCGCGCTTTTCGAGCTCTCTGAGCCGGCGGATGCGGTCTTCAACGGGGGGATGAGTGGAGAACAGGTTCATGGCCCCCTGCCCCTTGAGAGCCGCCGGGATGATCATGAAGGCACTGGCCGTCTGAAGCCTGCGAAGGTCCTCGTCGGGTATGCGGGCCATGACGCCGCTGATCTTCTCGAGCGCGCTGGCCAGGGCGCCGGGGTCGCCGGAAATCTCGGCCCCGCTGTGGTCGGCCCCGTACTCGCGATAGCGCGTCAGCGCCAGCACCAGCAACTGGCCGAGGAAGTAGACGATTATCGTTACCAGGAAAACCAGCATGATTGCGCCGTTCTGGTTGTCCCGCCTCCCTCCGAAGCCGCCAAAGAGCATGTTCCAGAACAGCATCGTCATCAGGAAACTGGTGACTGTGACCAGGAAGTTTGCGACAGCCAGGACCCGCATGTCCCTGTTGCGCACGTGGGCTATTTCGTGGGCTAGCACCGCCTCCAACTCACGATCGTTCAGACGTTGCCGGATGCCGACCGTCACGGCCACAAGGGCGTTCTTGGGGTTCCGCCCCGTGGCAAAGGCGTTTGGAACGTGGCTGTTGATCACTGCCACCTTGGGCATGGGCATGTCGGCCTTCTGCGCCACCCGCTGCACCATGGCGTAAAGCTCCGGCTCCTGCTCCCGCGTCACCTCTTTCGCGCCGGTAGACCACATGATCAGGCGGTCGGAGAGGAAATACTGGACGCCGACCAGCAACGCTACGATGACGCCAATAAGAATGATGGGAAATCCAACGCTGAGGAGAAATAACGCAAAGATGCCGTAGAGGCCGCCCAACAACAGCATCGTGAGGTACATGCGCGACACCAAGCCGCCGTCTCTCCTGAAACGTCGCGTAGTATGTGTGCCCATCTGCTGCCTTTCTAACGGCGTTGCACGCCTGCCCCACCGGCTTGTAGCGCCGCGGGCGCGCGCAACCGTCTGCGTCTAGAATTCTATAACGTGTAGTCAAGGTACGCGGATTCAATATTGCCCTCAGGCCAGCGGTCGCAAGGCTCAAGCAACGGAAAGGGTGGCGGCTTGCAAAGCCACGCCAGTCAATCGAACGGCTCCGGTGAAGCCCGGCTCGAAAGCGGACTGCTCATCGATCTGCACGCCACAGCCTGCCGCGCGGCGGCAAAGGCCGGAGCGCTCGTCGCGACACGGTTCGGAGGATCCTTACAGGTATCGTCCAAAGTGGATGAGGTGGGAAAGTCTCTAGTCACGGACGTGGATAGAGAGAGCCAGAGACTGATCACGGAGATAGTCGCTGAGCGATTCCCGGACCACATGGTACTTGGCGAAGAGGACGCGCATGAGAACGAACCTGCGGCGAGGGAGTTCGTGTGGGCCGTCGATCCCATCGACGGCACGACCAATTTCATAAACGGCCTGCCCATACATGCCATATCCGTTGCCGCCCTGCATAGGGGAAGGCCGGTAGCGGGGGCGGTGTGGGCGCCTTGGCCGAGGGTGGGCGGCTACACCATGTTCCACGGCTACCTGAGTGGTGGCGCTTGGCGGGACAAGCAGAGGCTGACGATCAAGACTCCGGACAACGACGGCGAACCCACCGCGGGGAGGCTGTCCGGCCTCTCTCTTGGCCTGCCTTTCACGTACCGGGTAGGTCAGCCGTTTCGCAGGCGCCACGGAGAACCAAGGTCCTGCGGCAGCGCAACGCTGGAGGTGTGCATGGTGGCGGCCGGCATCATGGAGTTCTCCGTAACCGGCCCGGCGCAGATATGGGACTTCGCAGCCGCCACTCTGCTGGTCAGCGAAGCAGGCGGAGTCACGCTCGCGCCGGACGAAAGAGGAGCCTGGGCTCCATTTACCGGATGGGGCGCGTCTTACGCGTTCGACCAGGAGACCTCCCGGCGTATGCGCTCTTGGCGAAAGCAATTGATCTGCGCATCGCCAAAGACCGCCGCGTTCATCGCCGCAAATCTGAAGCCACGCCGGCGGGGACTCATGCACCGCATTACAAGGAAACTCCGCAGCGCCATGCAGGGGAAGGTCAGATGAACGGCCAAGGCACGTTCACGTTGGGGTCCAGCATAGGATAGACGCCTTCCTCTGCCATCCGGTCCGCCCTGGCCGCGAGCGCGTCGACCTCCACGCCGCTCAGTATCTCAAGCAGCTCAGCCGTCACCCCGTCTCCTCTTCCCAACGCGTCGCGCAAGTCTGCGACTGCGGCCAGCTTGTCAGCCGGATAGGGCCTGCCGCAGAACTCCAGCATGACGGTTCGGGCGCGGGCGAGTGGGTTGAAAGTCAGACCGTGGTCGATGGCCCACAGCCGGCGGTCCCCGTCCAGCAGGCAGGAGCCGCCCTTCCTGTCTGCGTTCTGGATCAGCACGTCGAACATGGCGACCGGCCCAAAGGCATCCAGCATGTGGTCGCGCATGGTGAAGAAGTTCTGCCTCAGATCCTCCGCCTCGATGAACAGCTGAACGCTGCCCTCGCCGTGTGGGCCGTCCCGGACGACTGTCGGCGGCACGAGGGGCCAGCCCAACGCATCGCTCAGCAGGAATGCCGCCCGCTCCCTGAGGTGCAGCGTGCCGTATGGAAAGTCGCGCAGGGGCCGCTCACCGGACGCCGGCTTGTAGATCGCGAGCATCTGTCCGTCCTGGTCGCCGGAGCCGCCTGATTCGCTTTCCAGCCGGACTACGAATACGTAGTTCGATCCGCCCGGGTGCAGCCCGATGGCGGTGATCGGCCAATCACTCAGCTGGGCCAGTATGCGGCCGGTCTCTAGGTCATCCACTGAGGCGAAGGCAGGTCGATATCTTGCCGGTCACTGCGCGCCGGCAACGCTCCGACGCGAACACGTCCTGGATGTTTCTCACCGCTCCGGCTAGCCATCCCCATCGATCTCCCTGTGGCCGTTCACCTTGACGCAAAAGTGCCCGCCGGGGTCAATCGGTCTTCCGCAAAGCATGCAGGGTCTGCGCCCGGCCGCCACTATCTCCAGTGCGGCGTCGGCCATTTCATCCGCTTCGGCGCGCGCGAAGCTGAACTGGACCGATTCCTCCTCCTCTCCGTCGTCCTCTTCCGCCTCCACCTTGGTGGCGGCCAGCGTGAAGACGTCGGACGACGAGTCGTACTTCAACGACATCTCCCCGGCCTTGAATTCCACGTATACAGGCCCAAATCCCGGAGTCTGATCCGGTACGAAAGGCGAGGGGCTGGCCGCCCCGGAGCGCGTCGCGATGAACTGCTTGATCGAGATGCCGATCTGGAACAGCTGCTCCTTCTCCATCCACACTATCGCTTGCCCGTGCCCGCTGGCGGCGGTGATCTTAAAGGTGCGCTGCCCCGGTTCGCCGAGGGACTGGGGAGTCAGCGAGTCGACGAGGCCCAGGTCGTGGTGCATATCTCACTCATTTCGGCATATCCGGATTCACGGCGCCGGTTCATACACATTCTAGGCGCCAAATGAAAATGCCACAACGTAGGCGCGCCTTGCCACACCAACCCGTAGGGACGATCCCTTGCGGGCGCCTGGCGGGGCACGGCGGGGGGAATCGCCGCCCACCAACACGCGACGACGCCACTAACACGCGCGACGCAGGGGACCTTCCCCGCAGGGGCATCCGTAGGGGCGATCCCTTGTGGGCGCCTGGCGGGGCACGGCGGGGGGAATCGCCGCCCACCAACACGCGACGACGCCACTAACACGCGCGACGCAGGGGACCTTCCCCGCAGGGGATGGAACCGTAGGGGCGATCCCTTGTGGGCGCCTGGCGGGGCACGGCGGGGGGAATCGCCGCCCACCAACACGCGCGACGCCACTAACACCGCGACGCCACTAACAACGCGACGCAGGGGACCTTCCCCGCAGGGGATGGAACCGTAGGGGCGATCCCTTGTGGGCGCCTTCCGCAGGGGCGATCCCTTGTGGGCGCCCTCCGTAGGGGCGTCCCCTCATACCTCTTCCCCCGTCTGCGGGGGAAGATTGAGATGGGGGTCTTCGCGCGCGTCGCGCTTCCAATCTCTGGGTCTTGCAACGGCCCCCCATAGCAAGAGGGGCGCCGCGGAATACACGGCGCCCCTCCCGATTAAACCCTGTGCAGGCGATTTGCTAGCGGCCGGTGGACCTGAGGTTGATGATCACCTTCAGGAACTCCTGCTGTACCGGCAGGTCAACGCCGTACGGGTCGTCAAGCGTCGGCCAGCCTTCCCAGTAGTAGTCGCTCTTGGGGTTCCGAACGTGGAGCTGGGCAATGTAGATCTGTGGAAGCTCGTCCATCCAGATCGTCATTCCCTCCTCGAACAGTTCGAACATTCGAGGCTCGTCGACCTTCAGGGTCTTGATCTCGTCCACGATCTCGTCGAACCGTGCGTTGGACCACCGGTCGGGCATCCAGCCGGACGGCTCGCCGGTCGGCTTGTTGTGCCTCGAGTGGTAGATGTCCATCATCAGCCACGGGTCCATGCCCTGCACGCCGCTGGGGCCTCTGCAACCGAAGTACGGGATTTCGCCGGCGCTGTGCAGTTCGCTCTTGCCGGGTGAGGTGTCGAACGTAGCGTCGAATCCACCCTCGCGCAGCATCTCTGCCAACGGCGGGCCGTAGTGCTTCCAGAACTCGGGCATGTAGAAGTTGAACGGGATCGTCTCGCCTTCCTTCTCCCAGAGGTCGTCGGAGTTCAAGTTGTATCCCTTGCGCCCCATGATCTCGTCAAGCCTGTCACGGTGTCCGGAGGCGGTAATGCCGTGCTTCTCGACTAGCGGGTCCATGATGTCCAGGAACGGCGCGGACCAGCCTTCCTCCGAGTAGCCGCCGCGACCCTTGCCCTTGGGCACGAACGGGTGCAGCGCGGGGAGACCTGCGCCGGACTCGGCGACGTTGATCAGCCGCTGGCGGTCTATCGCCCAGTTGACGGCGTAACGCATCTCCTTGTCGTCGAACGGCGCCTCGCTGGCGTTGAAGCCGAGCATGTGCGGGCACCAGTCGATGTAGCCGAGGGCGCCGTCGCGACCGGTGAAGGTCGTGGCGTTGGGGTTCTGCTGAATGGCGCTCTTGACGGATGCGACGGAGACCTGCCCGGAGGCGTCGATCTCGTTGCGGACCAGCATGAGCAGCTGCTCGCTCTCCTCGCGACCGGGCAGCATCACCACCCGCTCGACCTCAGGATGGCGCTTGAAACCGACGTCCGAGGCCCACCAGTTGTCCCGGAGGTCCCAGATGGTCTGCTCAGGCGAGGTGGAGGTGAGGCTGTAGGGACCCGTGCCCAGGGGCCAGCCCTTTGCGGGGTCGTAGTTGCTGAACTCGGTGATGTCCTTGTCGCCCCAGACGTCTTCCCTGAGCATCTGCTCGGTCACGCCGTGGTTGCTGCTGATGGTGGTGTTCCACCAGACGGGGTTGGGCTCAAGAAGCTCGAATTTCACGGTGAAGTCGTCGATCTTGGAGGCGCCGCCCGACTTCATCTCATGGATCGCCGCCAGCTCACTCACCGTGCCTTCGGCTTCCTTCAGGTAGTTGAACATGAACACCCAGTCGTCGGCGTTCAACTGCTTGCCGTCACTCCAGTAGACGTGGTCCTTGAGGTCGACGGTCAACTCGTCAAAGGTAGCGTTGTATTCCCAGCCCTCGATGGTCCAGTTTTCCCACTCGCCTGTGAGAACGTTGAACATGATCGCCGGGTCGTTCATCAGCACGTGTGCGCCGGTGTGCCAGGTGGGCCAACCGAGCCACATGGCGAAGTTCTCGTAGCCTGGGTTCCTGCCGCCGGAGCCGGCCTCACCAATGACCATGATCATGGTCTTGTTACGAGGCACGTCCCTCTTTACCGCGGGTTCATCCGGCACTGCCGTGGCGGGAGCTGCGGTGGGCTGTTCCGGCGCCGTCGTCGCAGTCGCCTCCTCAGTCTTCGGCGGAGCGGTGGCCTGCTCAGCCGGCGCTGTAGTCGCCGTAGGCTCCGGCGCGGCGGTGGGCTCTTCCTCTCCGGCACATGCGGCGATTGCAAAGAGCAAAGCGCCGACGATCGGCAGAACTAGAAAGGCATAGCGAAATTTTGGAATCACTTTCATTACTCCCCTGCATTGTGAAGCATCCCTTGCCGGGCACACCCGCCGGAATCTCTCCCGACCCAGTAATCCCCCAGGAGCCCCCGCTGCTAGCCGGACGCGCATGATCATCCCAAGCGTCCATCCGACTACACCCAAAACAACGCGCGCGGCTCCGCACGCACCAGCATCGGAGTTTAGTTAACGCTGTATAAAATTGTCAAACGCCCATCGGCGGCTAAGAAATCGCCAGCCGCTCACCGGAACGGACAGCCGCCGCAAGACAGGGCGCCTCAGGTGAAGAAAGCAAGACCCATGAGTGCAAAGCCCGACGAAAACAAGCCGAACGCCGAGTCCCTCGAAGCAAAGTGGAAAAACATTGAGGATGAACTGCCCGACACCCTCAACCTGCGCATGAGACGCGCCCTCAGCTGGCTGGCCCGCGCCGAGCAGGAAATGGACAGGGACGACCCCGACGCAGCGTTCATCTTCTACTGGATATCGTTCAACGCGGCGTACGCGGACGCCGATAAGCATCGTGAAATGGAAGAATGGCGAGCCTACCGAGAATACCTGGACACAATCGCGACGCTTGACAACTCCGGGGATAGGCAGGTCCAGACAGCCGTGGCAAGGGAGTTGCGCGACACGATCGACAACCTACTCGAAAACGTATTTGCCTTCCGGTTCTTCTGGGACTTATTCAGTGGCAGAACTAAGGAAGGAACTGTGATCCGGCAATTCAAGCAGAGAAGGAGAGAAGCAACGCGGGCCCAAAGTCGAGGATTCACCGACTCGGTGCTAATCGAGGCGTTCGAGAGGTTGTACGTCCTCCGCAACCAGCTTCTCCACGGCGGAGCGACTTGGCGCGGGAGCTTGAACAGGCAGCAGGTCGAGGACGGCGCGAGCATCATGTCAACGCTAATGCCCATTATGATCGATCTGATGTTGGACAACCCCAAATTCGACTGGGGTCAACCGGCCTATCCGCCGGCAGACCCGATCTACTAGTACGCATCTAGTACGCATCCCGCCTTTTCCTCTTCTTAAGTCTTCTTAAGCCATGGTTTCGTCTCCGGCGCCGGCAGACTGCAACCGGTGGCGCCCTAAGCCCAATGAGCCCCGATTTGACCGCCTGCCATGCCGAAAGTAGACTTGGCCCGCTTGCAGGCAAAAGCGGAAGTACCGTACAGAGGCTCCAGGTAACCGGGTAACCGAACACAGATGACAAAGGGCTACGTCGCACGGCGGATCGCGATCTTCTTCCTGATCGTCTGGCTCGCCGCCAGCCTCAACTTCCTGCTGCCCCACCTGGCGGAAGTCAACCCGATTCGCCAGCGGCTCGCGCGTCTCCAGGCCTTCGGCGTGGCGTCCGGCGTTACCGCCTCGCGGGCCACCGGCGAAGAAAAGAGCTTGTTTGAGGAGACGGTCAAGACCTGGGAGCGGAAATTCGGTCTGGACCAGCCCCTCTGGAAGCAATATATCCGCTACATAGGCGACATAGCGCGGTTCGATCTCGGCTTCTCGATAGTCAACTTCCCCGCCAGCGTGCTCAAGATGATTCTCCAGGCGCTCCCGTGGACCGTCCTGGTCATCGGCATCGCCACCATCATGTCTTTCACCTTAGGCTCTATTCTTGGCGCGCTAATGGTCTGGCGTAAGAACTCGCCCTTGCTCAATATCCTGGGACCGCCGGTGCTGGCGCTCTCCGCCATCCCCTACTACCTTCTCGGCGTTGGGCTGGTCTTCCTCCTTGCCTTCACGTGGGCGTTCTTCCCGATAAGCGGCGGGTACGACTACGGCAGGGTTCCTGACGTGAGTTGGGGATTCATCCTGTCGGCCTCGCACCACGCCATCCTCCCTGCGCTGTCCATCGTCCTGGCCCAGATCGGCTTCTGGGGCCTGCACATGCGCGGGATGATGGTCACTGTGCAGGAAGAGGACTACATGCAGTTTGCAGAGGCGAGGGGACTCACGGACCGGCGCCTGTTCCTGCGATACGCCATGCGTAACGCCATACTCCCGCAGGCAACCAACCTGGCGCTGACGCTGGGCCTCATCATCACCCAGGGAGTCCTCGTAGAGGTGGTCTTCAGCTACCCGGGCATCGGAACGCTGCTCTTCAACGCCATCCGCAACTTGGACTTCTTCGTAATCAACGGCATCGTCTTCATAATCGTGCTGTCGGTGGCCCTGTCCACCCTCATCATCGACCTGGTCAACCCCATCCTCGACCCGCGAATCAGGTACCAGCAGGCATGAACGCAACACTTCAGTGGGTTAGCCACAACAAGCTGCTCACGGCGGGGCTGGTCATCGTCACTATCCTGGCGCTGATCAGCATCATCGGCCCGCACATGATCGACGAAGAGGGCACGAAGATCGGCTACGCCATGCCGGACCAGCCGCCCGGCAGAGAGTACCTGCTGGGCACCGACACGGTGGGCCGCCAACTGCTCCCGACGATCATTTCCGGCATGGGGCTGACTTTGAGGGTCGGCATCATCGCAGGCGCCCTGGGCTTGGCCATCGGCGTCGTCTTGGCATTTATCAGCGGCTTCTACGGCGGCCTGCCGGACGCCATCATCCGCGGCGCCGCCGACACCCTGCTCACCGTGCCGGTGCTGCTCTTGCTCGTCGTCGTGGCGTCCACGCTCACCAGCGCGCTGACCGTCAACCAAGTGGCTTTATTGCTGGCCGGAATCACGTGGATGGGCGCGACGCGCATCATTCGATCCCAGGTACTTTCCATGCGGGAGCGCGCCTACCTCGAGGTGGCCCGCGCCTCGGGCGCAAACGGACTCCAGATCATCTTCTTGGAGTTGATGCCGAACCTGCTTCCCTACATCGCAGTCTCCTTCGTCGGCGCCGTCGCTCAGGCCATTCTCGGATCGATAGGCATCGAGGCGCTCGGCCTAGGCCCGCAGAACGAGAACACCCTCGGCATGACCATCTACTGGTCGCTGTACCACAGTTCGCAGGTACGGGGACTGTGGT
Source organism: Dehalococcoidia bacterium (assembly GCA_963663555.2). Classification (GTDB taxonomy): domain Bacteria; phylum Chloroflexota; class Dehalococcoidia; order Lucifugimonadales; family Lucifugimonadaceae. The sequence continues at coordinate 10,144 of CAXXNJ010000002.1, read as the reverse complement.
GGTGGTGGGCGCCGCCGGTGATCGTGATCATCCTGCTGTTCATCGGGCTCTTCCTCATGTCCGCCGGCCTAGACAGGATCGCCAACCCCAGGCTCCGCAGAGCCGGCTAGCCACATCCGTTACAACTAATTCAGGTAGCGGACGCCGGCTTCGTAGGCCCACCTATTGCCACACGAACCCGTACGGGCGATGCCCTCCCCACCCGTACGGGCAATCCCTTGTCCCATGAATCGTAGGGGCGATCCCTTGTGGCCGCCCTACCCATCCGTACGGGCAATCCCTTGTCCCATGAATCGTAGGGGCGATCCCTTGTGGCCGCCCTCCCCATCCGTACGGGCAATCCCTTGTCCCATGAATCGTAGGGGCGATCCCTTGTGGCCGCCCTACCCATCCGTACGGGCGACCCCTTGTCCCATGAATCGTAGGGGCGATCCCTTGTGGCCGCCCTCCCCATCCGTACGGGCACTCCCTTGTCCCATGAATCGTAGGGGCGATCCCTTGTGGGCGCCTGGCGGGGGGGAATCTTCGCCCACCACAACGCGGACGCCACGAAACGCGCCCGCATAGGCGGCTTCCATCGACCTGCCCGTCCCGGAATGCTCCTCATGGCCGGCGTCCCACCGGCTGCGCGGGTCAGGCTTGGGTATCGACGCCACAAGCAGCCGCGTGTAGGGATGTTTCGGTTCCTTTATTACCCGTTCCACCAAGCCGCGGTACAGCACGACGATGTTCTCGCATATCTGGTAGGCCGTGGTGAGGTCATGCGTGAGGAACTCCACGTCGTCATCTTCAACGAGACATACTGGACAGGTTGGCCGTCGTCGACCGACCCCTACGCGGCGCAATACCCGCCTTGGGAAGCGTGGAACCTCATCGTCCACAAGATCCAACCCACTCAATAGCGGCCCGAACTGAGCCCGCAGCGAACGCCTACGCCGCAGCGGCACAGAAAGAACGGCAATGCAGATGGTCAGCGGGACGCGTCCCGCTGACCATCCCGCTTTACGGGATAGACGGCGCAGCGTGAAGACGTCTCACCCGCTAAGAGGGCAGCTCTCAGCGGCCTGTGCATTAGACATCGCGTTCGGCGTATGACTGTATACTTGCCGGGGCTTGGCACGGGTGCGCATGGTGGAAGGCAGGACGGACAAAGCAAGGGCATGGACTTGACCTGATGACAACCGCCGAAACGACGCCGGCTGAAGAAGCGGCGGCCTCCGCCGCTGCACCGGCGCAAGAAACGCAGAACGACGGCGCAGAGACGGGCGGCAGCGATGAAGTGGTTCTCAGCGTCGAAGACCTGCGGGTCTACTACGACACGCCGAGAGGCCCGCTGAAGGCCGTCGACGGCGTCAGCTTCAAACTAACTCGCGGAGAACGGCTGGCCATCGTCGGAGAGTCCGGCAGCGGGAAGAGCACGCTGGCGACCGCCCTGATGCGGCTGACCCGCGAACCGGGCCGGGTCGCGGGCGGCAAGGTGTTGCTGGAAGGCCGCGACCTGCTTTCACTGTCGGCCGATGAGATTCGCAAGGTCCGCCTGTCGGAAATCGCCCTGGTGCCGCAGGGAGCGATGAACTCCCTCAACCCGGTGATGCGCGTTGAAGACCAGATCATCGACGGCATCATCGACCACTCTGAAAACGGAAGCCCGACGGTGCTCGTGGGCCACGACATGGGCCTTGTGGCCCAGTTTGCCGACACCATAGGCGTGATGTACGCAGGCAGGCTCGTCGAACTGGCGCCGGTCCGGCAGATTTTCCAAGACCCCTTGCATCCGTACACCCGGCTGCTGATCAACAGCCTGCCGTCGCTCACCACTAAGGGGTCGTTCGTAGCCATCCCGGGCCTGCCGCCCACGCTGCTCAATCTACCGGCAGGATGCTCGTTCAACCCTCGCTGCCCAGACGTCTTTGAGATATGCCGGTCCGTAACGCCGGGCATGTTGCCCCACGGGAAAGAGCGGTCTGCGGCCTGCCATCTGTATGACAAGGAAGCGGACGGATGATACCTCTACTCGAACTCCGAAACGTCACCAAGACGTTCGGCGGGGGGTTCCTAGGCCGGGGATCCCAGACCGTGGCCGTTGACGACGTTTCGTTCAGCATCCGGCCCGACCAGCCCTCCATCACCGCCATAGCGGGCGAGAGCGGGAGCGGGAAGACGACTATGGCGCGGCTGCTGCTGGGCGTGACCCAGCCGACCGAGGGGCAGGTCTTCTACAAGGGCAAGGACGTTGCGAAGATGGGCCGCCAGGAACACAGGACGTTCAGGCGCGAGGTGCAGCCGATCTTCCAAGACCCCTTCGAGTCGTACAACCCCTTCTACAGGATCGACCACGTCCTAAACGCTCCGATTCGCAACTTCATGGGTTCCACGCCCCGCGCCCAGCGCAGGGAGATGATCGAGCAGGCCCTGCAGATGGTCGGGCTGAGACCGCCGGAAACGCTTGGCCGCTTCCCGCACCAGCTGAGCGGAGGACAACGGCAGAGGGTGATGGTCGCCCGCGCCCTGCTGCTCAAGCCGAGAATCATCCTGGCCGACGAGCCCGTTTCGATGGTCGACGCGTCCCTGCGCGCAACGATCCTGGACAGTCTGAGCAACCTCACTCGCGACCTGGGAATCGCGGTCGTCTACATCACGCACGACCTGACCACCGCGTACCAGATCAGCGACAACATCATCATCATGTACAAGGGATCGATAGCGGAGGCAGGCTCCGTGGAGAGGGTGATACGGGAACCCAAGCACCCCTACACGCGGCTGCTCATCGAGTCGATTCCCCAGCCCGACCCGGACAGGCGCTGGGGTGAGGATGACGCCGACCTGAAGGTCGGTGAAGACAGCTCGGTAACGCACGGCTGCAAGTTCGCCGACCGCTGCCGGATGGTGATGGACTCCTGCTGGGAAAACGCGCCGCCCCTCTACGCCGTTGACTCGCACAGAACCGCCAGCTGCTTCCTGTACAGCGACACCAGCGAGCTGGAAGACACCAACGTCTCAAACGTCTTCGTGGACAGGGAGCCGGCAGCCGCAGCCGCAGGGAACTGACGGCTGACCGCAAGGCGCCGCACGGAACCTTACAGCCGCGCCGCGTCTGAACAGGACGATCTAACCGCCCGTCACCTCGGCAATCCAGTCCCCGATAATAGCGATTGCACCGGCCTCCGGGTCTGCGGTGGCGACCTGCGTGTCCTCGAAGTGCTCCGGATGCACCATGCCGGTGTAGCCCCCTGCGTGAATCCTCCGCAGAAACTCCTTCAGGTCTATCTCGCCCTCTCCGGGCATCACCTCTTCCACCTGCGGCCACGATCCCTTTAGATCCCTGGGCTGGACGAAGAAAATCTTGCCGCGGAAGCGGTCGACCGCTTTGAACACGTCGGTGCCGTTCATGCCCATTCCGGCGCACATGCAGACGCCGTGGTTCGGGCTGGGCGCCTCCTGCTCGACCAGGCGGGCTATATGGTCGCCGTTGCGGATCATGAACGGCCCTTCCCACTCCAGCACGCGAAAGCGGCGGTAGTCCTCGTAGCCGATGCCTTGCTCTGCGGCCCTGGCCCTTGCCGCAGCGTCCGGCGTCGGCCAGCGTCCGTGGTTCGCCAGCTTGAGGCCGGAGACCTCCGCCTGCGCCACCACCTCGCGATAGATAATGCCGACGCCGCCCCAGAGGTCCTCGTCTTCAGCCGGATCCTCCGGCTCATCCACGTGTGCGTACTGGAGCATCACCGGTATTCCCGCGCCGGCAACTACGTCCACGGTGGCGAGCGCCTCATCGATCTCCCGCCGGTGTGCAGCCGGATTGCGGATGACGTCCATGTCCTTCCCCATGCAGTAGGGCTTCGACACGGCGTACACCTCTATTCCGGCCTCACCTATCCGCTCGACCGTCTCCTTCAAGTAGCCCGCGTCGGGAACGCCGGAGTAGCTTGCCACGTCGAATCCCGGCAGGGAATCCCGCGCAAGGGCCACGCGGTCCGTACCCAGTTCCCGGCACCTGGCGATAACCGCGCCGGCGTCGGCGCAGTCCATAACCGCGCCGCAACTCATTACGTCCCGCCGATTCGGCGGAGACGGCGACCTGTCGCTCATGTTCTCTGCACCCATTTCCTACGCTCGCTCAATACGGGCGCTGACGGTCTGCCCGCCAACAACGCCGCCTGATGCCTGTCAACCAATCCCGCTCAACGCAGCGGAACCGGGCAGCCGGGGGTCTTCATCCTGACCCGGTAGACCGATGTCCTGGACGTGATGTAGAGCGTCCGGTTGTCGTCGTCGCCGAAGGCGCAGTTGGCCGGCAACTCCGGGGTGGTGATGATGCCCATGAACGTCCCCTCAGCGTCCCAGACCCACGTTCCGGCAGGCCCTGTGCAGTAGACCCTGCCCTCCACGTCCACCTTGATTCCGTCCGGCACTCCTGCGGCCTCGTGCGCAGGCCGCGGCCTGACGCTCACGGTGTGCGTGAAGGGCCTGTCCGACAGGGTGGGAACGTAGGGCATGCCCGCAAAGCGTCGGCTGTTGGCGAGAGTCCCGTCGGGCTGCACGTCATACACCTTCACGTGGGGGTCGGGCCTGGTGTCCACGGCGTAGATCAGGGACTCGTCCGGCGAGAACGCCAAGCCGTTCGGGTATGCCACGTCATCGGCGATCAAAGTCAGCTCGCCGTCCGGCGCCAACTTGAAGAGGGCGTTCGTGCCGATCTCCTTCTCATCTTCCGACAGGTGCGACTCGGGGTCGGAGAAATAGAGCGTGCCGTCCGACCTGCCCACGACGTCGTTGCACATGTTCATCTTCTTGCCCTGGTAGCTGTCCACCAAGACCTCGACGTCGCCGCTCTCTATATCGACGACTACCACTTTGCGGCCCGCCTGGTCGCAGGTCACCAGCCGGCCGTCGAGGTCCAGCGTGGCTCCGTCGGGGCTCTCTCCCTCCCGGATCAGTATGGGCGACTCGCCGGGCGTGACGCGGTACTGCCCGTTGCCGCCGGGGTCGGAAAAGACGAGGAACCCGCCGGGGTGCCATATGGGCCCTTCGGTGAACGTAAAACCGGTCGCCACGAGTTCAACTTCGCCATCCACGATATCCGCAACGCTCGTCGTCTTTGCCATTACGCCGGCCCTCCATGGGATCGATAGATTCGCCTCGCTAAGTGTGCGGATACTATTTCCGGGCAATATCGCTGTCAAACGGGCCGCAACCGTCCGGCGCCGGGCCTCACCTGCCCGCTATCTGCCGCACCAAGCCCTCGTAGAGGCTGAACGGCCCCGCCATCAGCAGGGCCATCAGCGCCGCCGACAGAACGAGCGAGACCGCGGCCGGTCTCAGGTGATGCGCCGTACCGCCGCCAGGCCGCACGACCAGCATCGCCGTGAACGACGTCAAGCCCGCAACCGCACCGAAGACGACCCCCACGTACAGCGCCTGCGCCCAGTAGATGAACAGCAGGCCGGGCGTGCCGAATACAGCGGAAAGCAGGTCATCGACGATCTCCCCGCCCGACGCACTGCCAACGGCCCCGGTGATGAAGACGTTGATGGGCAAGGTAAGGGCCGTCGCCAGAGGGGCCAGCAGGCCGAACAGCAGTCCCAAGCCCCCCAACGCGACCAGTTGAAAGGCCCGGCTGCGCGGCGCCGTGAACAGCTCCGTCGCCGAGTAGACCAGCAGGGCGCCCAGCGCGGCCCCGGCAACGGGCACCACCGTAGTCTCACGAAGAAAGGCCCCGAGAGAAGGACGGACTATCGCCACGTAGGCATGACGCTCGGCCAATGCGGCCGGCACCGTGACGTACAGAATCGCCAGCGCCGCGGCTGCACCGGCAGGCGCGAACGCCAGCGCCATCGTCAGGCGGTAGCGGCGTTCCTCGTCGCGTCTCTCCGACTCGGCGCGCCGCAGCCCGGCCAGGCGGTCATTTTCGGTCTGCATTGCCGGGCATCGCGCCTGTTATCCGCCCGTTGCCGCTTCCAGCAGCGTCTCACGCAGCCGCTCCGCCACGATCTCGGACTGCCCCTCTTCGAGGTTCATCGGGTCTACGTAGAACTCGTTGGACGGCCCGATTATCTGGACGTAAACGCGCGGCGAACCGGCCAGCAGCCTGCTCTGGATCTCCAGCCGGTCGGGCCCCTTCCAGTCGCCGGTCAGGCGGACCACCGTGTGGGGAATCCGGTGGTTCGGCGGATCGTGAATGACCTGCGCGTCGATTCCCGGTATCTCGGCAATCCTGTCCACCACCCCGTCCATCAGCCTCCGGTACTCGGCCGTCTCCTGCTCTTCGTCTCCCGCCAGGAAAGCCTCTACCGCGGCGATCAGCCCGAATATCTCCTCGCGGGACACCTTCTGCCCGCGCGCTATGCCGCTGTTGGGCGAGTTGTTGAGCCGGGCGTACTCCACCCACTCCTCGTTGCCAAGCAGCAGCCCGGAACTCTGGATGCCCCGGATCGTCTTGCCCCCGCTGAAGCTGACCAGGTCCGCGCCCTGATCGACGAACCGCGTCAGGTTCGAGCGGGGCGGCAGCACGGATGCGGCGTCGCACAGCACGGGCAGGCCGTGCGCGTGCGCCACCTCGGCCAGCTCCGGCAGCGGAGTCATCTCGTCCGGCAGGAACGCCGACTCTAGGTGGATGATGCCCGCCGTGCGGTCGGTAATCGCAGCTTCCACCTCTTCCGCGGTGCAGCGGTCTTCGTCGCCCACCTCGACAAACCTCGCGCCGGAGACCAGGTAGAGCCTTTCGTAGCTAAAGTGGTGGCCCCGCTGGAGTATCAACTCGTTCGGCATCCCGGTCGTGTCCGGAAGCTGCGCGATGCGGTCGGCATCGTCTCTCGCCACCGCTGCGGCCGATTGCACGACGAGGCCCGCGCCAGCCCCCGCGGTGACCGTCGCCGCAGGCACGCCGATCATCCGGGCGATGTCTTTCCCAGCCGCTATGAGCAACTCGTCCATCTGGAAGAAATGCTTCGCCGCAAACTCCATGGCCGCCCAGGCTTCAGGACGCGGACTGGAACCGGAGTGCTTGGTATTCGGACCGCCTGCCTGGATTATGGGCTCTATGCCCAGCCGCCCCAGGATCGCCTCGCCTATGCCTTCATGCGAGCTCGCCATGGCTCCCTCCTCTGTAGTCAAATGGCCGGCCGGCTGCATCTTGAGCGCCGACCTCACGCGGGGCCTATTCTACGCCCGGCTCATTTAACGGTTCAGACCCTGTAGGCACGCGGCCCGCTTCCAAGCAATCCATGCCGTGACCGCAGCAGCGCCAGGGTACAATGCCCGCAACTGCGCGCACCCTATCGCGCCTCTGAAACCGCCATATCGAAAGAACGCCCCAACGTGAAGATAAAGAGCATCGAGGTCCGCACGCTAGACCTACAGGCCCAATACGGACTCTACCTGGCCAAGCACGGCGTCGTACTCGTCCACACTGACGGCGGGCCGGTGGGAATTAGCCGTTGCACCGCCCAGTCGGTCAGCGTCATCGAAGACCGCCTGGCGCCTTTGCTTACCGGCGGAGATGCGCTGAACACCGAGCGGCTCTGGCAGGCCATGTACCGCAGCATCGGCAACCTCGACCAAGATCGCAGGAACACCGTCGCGGCAATCGGCTCGCTGGACATAGCGCTGTGGGACCTCAAGGGAAAGATCCTGGGCGCGCCCGTCCATCGTCTGCTGGGCGGCTACGCCGACGACATTCCGGCCTACGCCGACAGCGCGATGTTCCATCGCGGCCCAAAGGGCATGGCGGAGTGGGCGGCGCGCTACGCAGGCGAGGGCTTCGGCGCCGTCAAGTACCACGTGATGGGCGAGCCGCCGGACGAGATCGTCGAGACGGTGCGCCTGACGCGACAGGCCGTCGGGCCGGACGTCGGCGTGATGGTGGACGTGCACAAGCTGTGGAGCCCGCGCCTGGCGGTCGAAACGGCGAGGCGGCTGGAGGAGTACGACGTGGGATGGCTGGAGGAGCCGGTGACCTGGGACGACGAGGTGGGCGGCATGGCATACCTCTCCGCCAACACGCGCATCCCCGTGGCGGCAGGCGAAAGCGAGATCGACCTGTACCGCTGCCGCGACCTGCTCGCCAGGGGCAACATAAAGGTGTTGCAGACCGACATCGTGACCAGCGGCGGCTACACCGCGTTGATCCGAATGTCCGCACTGGCGGAGGCGTACCACGCACTCGTAGCGCCCCACGGCGCAGCGTTCCCCGAACTGGGCGCGCCGCTGGTGGCCGCCGTGCCGAACGGAATGATGGTCTCCGCTTTCCCAAGAGGTGAGAAACCCGAGGTCTGGTCGCAGCTCTACAAAGAGCCGATCGAGATCCGGGACGGCACGATCAGCCTCAGCGACCGGCCGGGCTTGGGCCTGGAGTTCGACGAGGCGTTCCTGGACCGATATTCCGTCTAGATGCCTCAGCCAGGCCCCGAAGCCTCAGCGAAACACGCGCAGCAACATGAAGATAACCAACGTCGAGCTCATCCCGCTCACCGCCACGACCAGGACCGGCTACAACGAAACGGCCCACGCCGGCATTAAGGTCCATACGGACGAGGGCCTGACCGGCATCTGCCACGTGCTGACGCCTCACCTGCCCGCCATTCGCGAGATATCGCCGCTCCTTACTGGCGCGGATGCTATGAACTCGGAGAGAAATTGGCATTCGATGTACGCAGCCATTGGGAAACTCTCGTCGGGCCCGCGGGAGGCCGTGTCCGCGATAGGCGCGCTGGACATAGCCCTGTGGGACCTGCAGGGCAAGGTTCTCGATACACCCGTGCACCGGCTGCTGGGCGGCTTCCGCGACACCGTTCCGGCCTACGCCGACGGGCGGATGGCGCTGCGCAGCCCGAAACGGCACGCCGAGTGGTCGGCCCACTTCATCCACGAAATGGGATACGGCGCAACCAAGTACCACGTCATGGGAGAACCGCCCGACGTAGTGGTCGAGACGGCCCGGCTGATCAGGGAGGCCATCGGGCGAGAACCCCTGCTCATGATCGACGTGCACAAGATCTGGGACGCCTGGACCGCGGTCGAAACTGCGAGACGGCTGGAGGAGTACGACATATTCTGGCTGGAGGAGCCGTTGCTGTGGGACGACGAGTTGGGCGGCATGGCCTTCCTGTCCGCCAACACCCGCATATCGGTAGCGGCCGGCGAGAGCGAGTCCACCCTGTACGCCTGCCGCGACCTCGTGGAACGGGGCGGCATCAAGATTCTTCAGACCGACGTCCTGTCGGGCGGCGGATACACGCCCTGGCTCAAGATGGCGGCCCTTGCCGAGGCGTACCACGTCAAGGCCGCGCCCCACGGCGCATCGTTCCCCGAGCTGCTCGCGCCCCTGATCGCCGCGCTGCCCAACGGCCTAATCGTCTCCGCAGGCCCGGCCGGCGAGGAGACTGAACTATGGTCGAAGCTCTACGCAGAGCCGTTCGACCTGCGCGACGGCGTCTGCCACTTAAGGGAGCTGCCCGGTCTGGGCTTGGAATTCGACGAGGGTTTCCTGGCGGCAAACCGCGCCTAGGCGCCTAGGTAGAAAGTGTGCCGGCCGCCCGCGCCGCGGTAGGCTGCGCCGGGGCAAGGCCGTTGCGGCCTGTCTAGTAGAGAATCAGGTCAGTCGGAACCAGCCTTTGCGAAAGGGGGTCTACGGCCAGTCCGAGTCCTTCCACTGTGTAGGCGCCCAGTAGCGGGGGCGCGTCGTCCTTTCCAAAGACCACTAGTGTGACTTCGCTGTCGCCGTTGATCGTAGCCCACGCCCTACCGATCTCCATCTCAACCCGGCGTCCATCGGCCAGCAGGAACTTGCGTGTGTAGATGGGTACGACGCCCAGTTCTTGCAGCATCGAAGCGGGCAGCGTGGTGTATGCGGCGCCCGTATCCACAACCGCCTCTATGTCTCTGGATTCTTGGCCGTCCATTCCGGATATCCGCAGAGGCCATTTGAACGTTCCCATGTGCCGTACCCTTACGAAAGCGCCGGTGCGGCTTCTACTGCGCGCCTACAAAAGTCGCCGCCAAGTCTCCCTCCGGCAGCACAGGGCTCTCGCGGTATAGGAAGCAACTGGCGGCGCGGTTGCCGGACGGTACGTAGAGGTCTGGGACTTCCGTCCAGCAGTCGTCCATGACGGCCGGGCAGCGGTCTGCGAATTTGCAGCCGACGGTCTGA
>CAXXNJ010000001.1:0-109351 GCA_963663555.2 Dehalococcoidia bacterium | reverse complement strand
GAGGGCGCCCATAAGGGATCGCCCCTACGGGAGGGCGCCCACAAGGGATCGCCCCTACGGATGGGGATGGCGCCCATAAGGGATCGCCCCTACGGATGGGGATGGCGCCCACAAGGGATCGCCCCTACGGGTCGGTGCGGTAGAGGTAGCGGATGTCCCAGAGGGCGTAGAGGGTGGGGGTGACGTTGCCGAAGACGTTGCGGACGGCGGCTATGCGCTCGGTGAGAGTGGTGTATATGACCGGCACGTTTTCGGCGGCGATTTCCTGGGCCCTGTGGTAGTACTCGAACCGCTTGGCGCGGTCGAGTTCCTGGCTGCCCTTTATGTACAGCTCGTCGATCTCGGCCTCCCAGTCCGTGTCGGGCTGCGGCTGGTTGGGGTGCCACAGGTGGAATCCCTCGCCGCTGTGCCAGAAGCTGATGCCGCCGTGCGGGTCGGGCGACCCCGTGAAGCCGATGATGATCGTATCCCAGTCATATGAAGTGGTCAGCTGGGCCACCAGCTGGCCGAATTCGACGACCTGGTAGTCCACTTCGATGCCGATGGCCTCCATGCCCTCGGTGACTATGGCTCCGACCTTTTCGCGAATGGTGTTGCCCTGATTGGTCGCCACGATGAACTCGATCTTGTTGCCCTCACCGTCTTCCCTGATGCCGTCCCCGTCGGTGTCCGTCCATCCAAGCCCGTCTAGGATTTCATTCGCCTTGTCGAGGTCGTACTCGTACTTGCGCACGTCCGGATTGTGGAAGGAACCGGCGGCCGGGCTTATGGAGGCCCACTGCGGGTATGCGGCGCCGTACTGCACCTCGTCGATGATCCTGTCCTTGTCGATGCTGTGCGCGACGGCCTGCCGGAACTCCTTGCTGCTGAACCACTCCCGCTTCACGGGGTCTATGTACAGCTCGCCGGTGTCGGGATTGCTGCCGGGATTCATGTTGAATCCCAAGAAGGTGGTGCCGAATGCGGGGCCCCGCCTGTATATGGTGAAGTTCTCTTCGTCCTGTAGGGGTTCGAGTTGCGCGAGATCCTCTCCCAGCACGCCGTAGGTGTCCGACTCGCCCGAACGGAAGCTGGCAAGCTCGGCCGCCAGGTCGGGGACGATGACGTGCACGATTCGATCGAGGTAGGGCAGGCTGTTGCCGTCGCCGTCCTTTAGCCAGTAGTCCGGGTTGCGCTGCATGGCCACGCGCTCTCCGGGTACGTAACTTTCGATGGTGAAGGGGCCTGTGCCTATCACCTCCGACGGGTCGGAGTCGATGCCCCATATGGAAGCGAACGTGCCGTCATCCACGTACTCCTTGAGGATGTGACTGGGGTAGATCGCCGTGCCCATCGAGCGGAGGAAGGGGGCGAACGGAACGGGAAGGACGCACTGGACGGTGTAGTCGTCCAATGCGGTAACCGTCATCGGGGCCTCTTCCCACTCGCCGGTCTCCTCGTCTATGTAACGGAAGTTGAAGGATGCGCGGCTGGTGGCCGGTATGTCGTCGTTATAGATGATGCTGTTGAAGGTGAAGTCCACGTCGTGCGCGGTGAAGGGCTGACCGTCGTGCCACTGCACGTCCTTTCGCAGGTAGAAGGTCCACGTCAGCCCGTCATCGGAATGTTGCCACGACTCGGCCAGCAACGGCTCCACCTCGTCTGTCAGCCACGAGGTCTCCGTTAGGCCCTCGAAGAGATAGCTGAGCACGCCCGAGGACGATGCATCGGTCGCAATGGCCAGGTTGAACGTTAGAGGTTCTGAGAGCGTTGCGGAGGTCAGCGTTCCACCCTGTTTTCCGGAGCTGTAGTCGAACTCTTCGGCGTTCCTGTTTAGCCGTTCGACGATTGCGGCCTGGACGGCCGGAAGGGGGGTGGGCGTCGGCTGTGCGGTCGGCGCCGGCCGGGGCGTCGGTGAAGGCTGAGCGGTTGGCGCGGCCTTCGTTGCAGGAGCCGGCTGGCTGGTAGGCGTGGGGGGCGGAACGGCTGTTGGAGAAGGTTGTGCGGTTGGCGAGGCCTCCACGGCCGGGACCAGCGTCGGGGTCTCCGCGTCACGGGAACACGCAGCCAGCGCGAAGACGATAGGGATCAACATAAGGGCAGCCGCCCGGTAGAAGGTGAGATTGTGTATCACCGTGTTTGCTCCTGGAATCTGTCTGCGCCCCGGCCCAAAGTCCCCCCGCAAAAGGACTAACGCCGGAACCGTCATGAATGGATTCATACTAAGCCTACCCCAAAATCTTACCATTTACCCCCGCGCAGGCCGCAATGCGGGATAATGTCTTCTGAGTGACGACATTCTCCACCGGAGGGGACTATTGGCAGACAAGTGGATGGTCGAAGCGGTAGACGTTCACCATGCGTACGGTGACGTGGCGGCCGTGGACGGCGTGACCTTCAGCATCGCACGGGGCGAGGTGTACGGGCTGCTGGGGCCGAACGGGGCAGGGAAGACCACGCTCATCCGCATCCTGAACACCGTGCTGCAACCTGACGGCGGCGACGTCTTCATAGGCGGCCGTTCCGTGCGGGAAGACCCGGCAGGCGTGAGAGCGCAGATCGGTGTGTGCCCGCAGAACTTGTCCATCTACGAGGACCTGACGGGCATGGAGAACTTGGTCTTCTTCGGCAGGTTGTCGGGACTCTCCGGGCCGGATGCCAGGGATGCCGCCTCCGAGTTCCTGGGGCTTGTCGGCCTTTCAGACCGCGGGAAGGACCGTGCAGGCGCCTACTCGGGAGGTATGAAGCGCCGTCTCAATCTTGCCATCTCGCTGGTTGCGCGTCCTGAACTGGTGCTGCTCGACGAGCCCACCGCCGGGGTGGACCCTCAGTCCCGCAACCACATCTTCGAGACCGTCGAGGCGCTGAACGAGCAGGGCATGACGGTCATATACACGACGCACTACATGGAAGAGGCCGACCGCCTTTGCGACCGCATCATGATCATGGACCTCGGCAAGGTGATCAGGGAAGGGACGCCTCACGATCTCAAGGAACCGTTGGGCGACCCTGCCGAGGTCACCCTGGAGGACGTGTTCCTTAGCCTTACCGGACGCAACCTCCGCGAGTGAGCCGCGTCCGGCAGTTGCCAAACCCGTGCCCATCTACATTGCGCTCATAGAACTCAAGCGGTACCTGAGGGATCCCGCTGCTCTGGCGTTCTCGCTTGCGCTTCCCGTGGCGTTGCTGGCGCTGATGCTGGGCGCTTTCGGCGGCGACCCGTCCTTTAGAGGCGAAGCCTCCATCGTGGACCTCGACGATTCGGCAGAGTCGTCGCAACTCATCCGGATGATCGACGACGAACCGGGCATGAAGGTCGAGCTGCTGGACGAGGCGAAGGCCGACCGCCTTCTCGACGGCTCCTCCCGCCTGCTGGTAACCGTCATCCACCGGGGATATGGGCAGAGTCTGGCGGGTGGAGACTCCAAGGCAAGAATCGAGTTCCGCCAGCGGGGGAGCGGAGGAGATGAAGGACGGATAACGGCCTCGATTATTCGGTCGGCGGCGGCAAAGCAGGCCGGCGAGGCGATTGCGCTGCGCGAAGTCAGGTCGGCGGCGAGCGGTGTGGGCCTGGAAGTGGGCGAGGAGGAAATACGGCAAGCCGTTCGCGACGCCGCTGCCCGTGAATCTGAGATGCCCATCGTATCCGTGCGGGTCGAGGACTCAGGGGACGCGGCGCCGGGGTTCAATACATTCTTTCCGGGCATCCTGACCATGATGGTGATGTTCGCAGTTACGGTCAGCGCCAGCGCAATCGTCGAAGAAAGGCAGGACGGCAGGTTGGAGCGTCTCCTGACGACCCGGCTCGGAGCGACCGGCATCTTCCTGGGGAAGTTCCTGGCCGGGCTATCGCGAGGCTTCTTGCAGGCTTTTCTGCTGGCCACGCTCGGCTGGGCCGTATTCAGGTCGTTCACCCCGCTGGACTACGGCCAAATACTGCTGGTGTGCGTATTCCTGGCCGCGTGCGCCGCTTCGGTCGGGATGACGCTGGCGGCAATAACGCGCACCAGGGACCAGGCGAACTGGTCGGCAGTGGTGGCGACCATGGTTATGGCCACGATAGGCGGCTCGTTCTTCGAACCGGCGGGCGGCGGCGCACTGGACGCAATCGGACGCCTCTCACCTGTCCGCTACGCCAACGACGCGCTCAAGGGAATCCTGTCAGGCAACTCAAACCTCGGTGACTTGGGGCTGGAGATAGGCGTGCTGGCAGTCGTATCTCTCGTTCTCCTGGTCGTATCCAGGCGGCTGTTCTCGGCGCTGCAAAAGGGGGCCGTCTGATGCTCCGGCTGCGGCAGGCCCTCCTCATTTCGCTGAAGGACGTCACGCAACGGCGGCGCGACCTGTGGGCATCCGGATTCGCCTTTGGATTTCCCATCGCCTTCGCCACGGCATTCTTCTTCTTCTTGACCCCGGCGCTCAGTGCAGTGTCAGAGGATTCCGGCGAGCCGTTTGCGGTCCACTTGGCGACGCGGGAAGAGGCTGAGACCTCGTTGAGCGGGCAGATCATCGACCAGCTCGTATCGGCAGGAGCATTCGAGGGCGTGCAGTTCGTCAGGATCGCCTATGAAGACGCTGAGCGGGACGTTGAAGACGGCAGCATCGACGGCTTCATCTTCTTCCCTGCGTCATTCACCGCCGACGTCTTCCTGGGCCGCGGCGCGGAACTGGTCGTCTTTTCCGGCGGGAATGCCCAGGCCCAGGCGCACCTTGCGAGCATCGCCAACTCCATGGCCGGAACCTTTCGGACGCAGGCGGTCGTCGTGACTGCTCTGACCGGCCTTTCCGGCGATGCCGTTCTTGGCGCGGCGCAGATGTCTCCGGCTTCCGGCGGCCGGTCACAAGACGGCGAGTTGGTGGAGTTCACGGTGACCGAGGTGGGAGACATAGAGCCGCCCAATGCGGCGGACTTCACTGTGCCCGGCTACCTCGTGATGTTCGTCTTCATGGCGGCGGCGTTCACCGCACAGGCAATCGCCGAAGAACGAGAGGCCGGCACGCTGGAACGTCTTGCCACTTCCGGCGCGGGGCCGCTTGCGATCATCTCCGGCAAATTCCTGTCCTCCTTCTACCTCGGAGTGGTGCAGGTGGTCATACTCGGTGCGTTCGGCGCGCTGGTGTTCGGCATGAAGCTGGGCGAGTCGCCCATGGCGACCGTGGCCGTGGCCCTGCTCATGTCGCTGGCGTCGTCCGCATTTGGAGTGATGCTGGCCTCGCTCGTCCGCACTGTGCGTGCAACGGCATCCGCGGCCGTGCTGGTATCTCTCGTTGCCGCCCCTCTCGGCGGCTCGTGGTGGCCGCTGTTCATACTGGACGACTGGATGCGCAGCCTGGCGCTCGTCACTCCCCACGGATGGGCAAACACCGCTCTCAACCGCCTCATGCTGTTCGGCGGGGACTTCGGATCCGTCGCCTACGAAATGCTGGCCCTGGCGGGATTCGCCTTAGGCTTCATCGCAATAGCGGTCTGGCGGTTCCGCGCCTCACCGCTGTGAGCGGGCGGCCCGTCCGGCGGCCCGGTGTCGACGAGGCGTATGACAGGCGGTAGTCTTTCGGCAGTTCCAGCCTTGTCGAATGGCTTCGGGCAGGTTGCCCGTATCGGGTGAATGGTTGGAGGCCGCTCAGGTAAAGAAGACGCAAAAGTCACCGGAAGAATGACCATGAATACCTCAAGACCGCAGATTGGACTGGCCTGCAACGAGACGAGCCGGAGAGAGGACGCAGTACCGGAAGAGGTGGCGCGCCTCGAGGAGTTCGCAGACTTTCACTACCGGGAGTTCAATGAGCCGACGGACTGGTACTCTCCGCCGCCGCCGGACCCGGCCGCCGAGGCGCAACTTATCGAATTTGCGAGCGGCCTGGACGGGCTGATCGTCTGCCACGGCTGCCCCAGGATCACGGGCGACATCCTGGACGCCGCGCCGAGGGTGAAGATAGTCGGCGAGCTCGAGGGCGACCGCTTTGCGCAGCGCATCGACGTGGAGGCGGCGATAGCGCGGGGCGTCACGGCCGTAGACACCACCAACGGCTCGTCGTACGGCGTGGCGGAGTGGGCGCTGGCGATGGGGATGATCGGGCTGCGGAATGCCGGTTCGCTCTTCAGGCGGCTCATCGCCGGAGAGTACCTGTGGGAAGACCACGGCCAGTTCCGGAACGATCCCGGCTATCTCAAGTCAGAGCTGACGGGCCGCACCGTTGGGCTAATCGGCGCCGGACACATAGGCCGCCGCCTGCTGGAACTGCTACAGCCTTTCCGGGTAACGGCGTACGTTCACGATCCCTACGTGCCGAGGGAGCTGGCCGACGTCTACGACGTCACTTTCACGTCCCTGGACAACGTACTCTCACTGTCGGAGGTGGTCTTCTGCCTAGCCCCGCACACGCCGGCCACGGAGGGAATGATCGGGAAGCGTGAGATCGGCCTGATGCAGCCGGGGACGGTGTTCGTCAACGTCTCTCGCGGCGTGATCGTCGACTCGGAGGCCCTGATCGAGCGGCTGAGGCGCAACGACATGATCGCCTCGCTCGACGTATTCGACCCGGAGCCGATTCCCGTGGATTCGCCCATCCGCGAACTTCCAAACGTCTTCATTACGCCGCACGTCGCCGGCGTGAATGCGCGGGGCGGCGCCAGGTTCTTCCGGCTGATGGTCGACGAGATGCAACGCCACTTCGCAGGCCACGAGACGCGCTACGACCTGCTGCCCCGGACGCTCGCCAACCGCACCGGCGCGCCTGCCGCCGGCATACGCCACCAAGGTTGACCGCCCTCCCTCCGTACGGGCGTTCCCTTGCGGCCGCGATCCGTAGGGGCGTTCCCTGAGGCCGCCTTTCGTAGGGGCGTCCCCTCCTACCTCTTCCCCCGTCTTCGAGACCTTTGCATAAATCCCAGCTGCCCCCTCAGAGCCGACCTAATTACCCCGATTCTCATCTTCTTCCATCGAAAAATTGGAGGTCTGTAGAGGGTCGCGAGACATTTATGCAAAGGTCTCGTCTTCGGGGGAAGATTGAGATGGGGGTCTTCGCGCGCGTCGCCGCTTCCAAGCTTATTGTCAATGGCGCGCGCGTTGGTGGCCCGGAGCAACTCCCCATCCTAACCTCCCCTGCAAGAAGGAAGGGATAAGATGGTATGATGTTGCCTGTGGGTGGGAATAAGGTCGCTTCGGTGACTCTGCCGCCGCAGAAAGACAGCGGTCAAGTTTCGGTTGTAATTGCCAATGAGAAACAGCCGTTTCCCCGGAGAGCGTAGCGCGCCGGAAGGTAATCGGGCAAGTAGAGGAGAAGTAAGTGTTGGCGGAGCAACCTCTGCTCACAGGCGGAAAGAGTGGAATGAAGGCCAATAGCCCTGATAAAATTTCCCAAGAGGAGGCGCTTCAGAAACTCATACTTGATCCTGATCTGGAGCGGCTGGAAGACCTGCTCGCAGAATTCAACTTGTTCGACGTGCTGGGTATCGGCAGACTTGAGGTTCTACACTCCGCTTTTCTTGCTTGGCTCCTCGACCCGTGGGCCTCACACGGTCTAGGCGAATACTTTCTGCGGACCTTCTTGCTACACGCGGCAAGTGAGGCTCGGGGAATCGCTGACGTTTCACCATTCGACGTAAACCGTTGGGAACTCGCAGACGTTGAAGTGGAGAGGGAACATCGCGGAATAGACATCCTCGTGACGGGTCGAGATGACGAATTCGTTTGCCTGATAGAGAACAAGATCGGTAGCGGCGAGCACTCTGGCCAACTCAGCCGGTACCTGGACACGGTCGAGAGAGAATACCCAGAGTTCACTCACTTTCCGATTTTCCTCACGCCGGACGGGCGGGAACCCGATAATCCGAGCGATGCTGAGCGCTACGTGCCGTTCGGTTACGGCAGAGTAGCCGAACTCATCGAGCGGGTCTTGAAGCACAGGGGTTCGACCATCAACGAGAGCGTAGCAAGCTTTTTGCAGCAGTACACGCGCACCTTGCGGAGGCACGTCTTGGAAACCAAGGACAACATCGACGAACTGGCGCGCCAGATATATGCCAGACACAGACAGGCAATCGATCTCATCATAGAGTCGAAACCAGCATCAGGCGCCTTAGGCTGGGAGATAGTAGACGCTGCAATAGAGCAGCTAGCTCCCGGCTTGGGCCACGATGAACACCAAAACAATTATCATCGTTTTTACGCCAATACGCTTGAGGAAATTTCCAGCCTTAAGGAAGGTGGAGGAGTATGGACCGAATCAGGGCGCATCCTGCTGTTTGAATTCAGGTATGTGAGGGATACGCGGATGAGCCTACATCTTCTCATAGGCCCAGTGCCAAGCGGTCATTCACAAGAGATTAGAGAGCGACTGTTTCGTCTTGCACAACAGACTGGTACTCCATTTACGGGGTATCAAAGACAACTTAAAGCCAAATGGAGCCAGATATATCGCCGGCCAGTACTCGGCAAAGAGGACTACAAGTCCTTTGATCCTGAAAAGGCTAGGCCGAAAATAGAACGCGCAATCCGGGAGTTCTACGAGAAAGACTACTGGCCTATTGTGAACGCCATACGCAAGGAGTTCGGGTTGCCTGTCGGCTCAGAGAAGTGACAGACGTCTTTATTACGCCGCACATTGCGGGCCACGAGACGCGCTACGACCTGCTTACCCGGACGCTCGCAAACCGGACCGGCGCGCCCGCCGGTGGTGTGCGGCATGAGGGTTGACCGCTCGCGAGCGGTGGGGGTGTCCCTGACGGGCATCGCAGGGGCGTGGGGGCGTGACGCGCGCGGTTCGTGGCTTCGGCGCGCGCGAAGACCCCCATCTCAATCTTCCCCCGCCTTCGAGACCTTTGCATAAATCCCAGCTGCCCCCTCAGAGCCGACCTAATTACCCCGATTCTCATCTTCTTCCATCGAAAAATTGGAGGTCTGTAGAGGGTCGCGAGACATTTATGCAAAGGTCTCGCCTTCGGGGGAAGAGGTAGGAGGGGACGCCCCTGCGGGGCGCGTTCATGCGAATCCTGTTGGATTGCGCCGTTGCGGTTCGTGGCGTCGCGCGCGCTGGTCGGGGGACGGCAGACTGGGCTAATCGCTGCTGGCTTGTTGGCGTAAACTGAACGCGGTTAGGCGCACGAAAAGTTCGGGAGTGAAGGCATGTCGAAAATGAGTGGTGGAGAGGCCCTTGTTAGGTCGCTGGTGAGGGAGGGCGTGGAGGTCGTTTTCGGCCTGCCTGGCGTCCAGATGTACGGCATCATCGCCGCGATTCGCGACGAGCCCGGCATTCGGCTGCTCACCACCCGCCACGAGCAGGCCACCACCTACATGGCCGACGGCTACGCGCGCGTATCCGGCAAGCCGGGCGTTGCGCTGGTCGTGCCGGGCGAGGGGCTGTACAACGCCGGCTCCGGCCTGGCGACGGCGTACGCGCGGTCATCGCCGGTGCTTGTCATCGCCGGGCAGATACCGCGGGCGCAGATTGGCAAAGACCTCGGCGGCCTGCATGAAGTGGCGGACCAGATGGACGTCATAAAGCCCGTAACCAAGTGGAGGCGGCAGGTCCTGCGGCCGAACGAGGTGCCGGGCTGCGTAACCGAGGCGTTCAGGCAGATGCGGAACGGGCGTCCCCGGCCGGTTGAGATAGAGATGCCGCCGGAGACGATGGTGGAGCGGGAAGAGGTGGAGTTGGAGGAACCGGCGCCGGTCGAACGACGCGTACCGGCTGACGACCGGCTCAGTAATGCCGCCAAGGTGATCGCAGGCGCGCGTTCGCCGGTCATATACGCAGGCGGCGGCGTGGCGCGGTCGAACGCCGAGGATGCCCTCGTGCGTCTAGCGGAGTCCACGAACATTCCTGTCATTACCTCCGCAGGCGGAAAGGGGACGATCCCGGACGACCATCCACTCAGCTACGGCGCCTCTCTCGGCTCGCAGGGCGCGTTGTATGAGGCGATGGAGACGGCCGACGTCATAGTCGGAATAGGCACCCGGTTCTCGTTGCGCAATCCGTCCGGCGAGTCGGCGACCTTGGTGCACGTCAACTCCGATGAGACGGAGTTCGGCAAGACTCATGCCAACAACATCCCCTTGCTGGGCGACGCGCGGGCGACCATAGAGGCGCTGCTGCCGCATCTCCAGGAGGCCGGGGCAGGGGAGCGGGCGTGGCCCGGCGAGGCGGTGGCGGCGGCCCGGCGGAGCGTCTGTGCGCCGGACGGCATCGAGCGCAATGAGCCTCAACACACAGTCTTGGAGTACCTACAGGAAGGCATACCCCGTGATGCCTACGTGGTGTGGGGCATGACGCAGCTCGGCTACTACTCCCGCGCTCACTACCAGGTATATGAACCGAAGACCTACATCGACTCCGGCTATGCGGGCAATCTGGGCTACTCCTTCCCCACGGCGCTCGGAGCCAAAGTGGCCAGCCCCGGTCGGCCCGTGGTGTGCGTAGTGGGCGACGGCGGATTCATGTACAACTCGTCCGAGCTGTCCACGGCGGTCAAGTACGGCATCAACACGGTGACCGTCATCTTCAACGACGGGGCCTACGGCAACGTGGCGCGCGATCTGGACGAGGATTTCGGAGGCGCGTATGAGGCCAGTTTCGTCAATCCGGACTTCGTGAAGTTTGCCGAGGCGTTCGGCGCCGTTGGCATTAGGGCGAACGACCCGTCGGATCTGTCCACGATCATTCCTGAAGCCTTGGAACGACAGGCCCCGGTGATCATCGACGTGCCGGTCGAGCGGATGCCCAGGCCAAGGATATGGTCGGCCCGCGCGCCGTGGACGAAGCCCCAAGAAGGACTGATCGGTTAAGCGGGACGGGGGATACTTGAATGATCGACCTGCTCATCACGAACGCGAGGGTAATCGACGGCACGGGGAGCCCGTGGTTCAGCGGCTCCGTGCTGATTAGCGGCGACACCCTCACCGTGCGCCGCGGCGACCTGGACGGCGTCGAGGCCGCCCGGACGATAGACGCCGGGGGTAAGGTCGTATGCCCCGGCTTCGTGGACCTTCACTCGCACGCCGGGCTGACGATACTCGGCGAGCCGCACCATGACCCCAAGGTTCGGCAGGGGGTGACTACCGAGCTGGTAGGAATCGACGGCATTTCCCACGCGCCGTTCAAGACGCGGGAGGAGCTGGAGAGGTACATCTGGCTCGATTCCGGCCTGAACTGGTACCCGCCTGAGGCGGACTGGCTGACCGCCGCCGACCTGCTGTCCAAGTACGACGGCTCCGTCGCGATCAACGTTGCGGTCATCGTGGGAAACTCGCCGCTGCGCATATGGAGCGTGGGCTGGGATGACCGGCCGGCCGGTGATGGGCAGGTGGCGGACATGCAGGCGGTACTGCGGGAGGCGATGGAGGAGGGCGCGTGGGGTATGTCTACGGGCCTTGACTACCCTCCCGGCAGTTTTGCATCCACGGACGAACTGGTCTCGCTGTCGGAGACGGCTGCTTCGCTCGGCGGCTTCTACCACACGCACACGCGGGCCGCCTTGCTGGAGAACGGGCACTTGGCGCCGTGGCACGAGGCGCTCGAAATAGGGCGCCGGTCGGGCATCCCGATACACCTGACGCATTACCGGCAGAGCCGGCAGGGGCTGGGCAGCCATCACGACTATCTCGGCCTGGTGGAGGACGCCCGCGCCTCCGGCATGGACGTCACATTCGACTGCTACACCTATCCCTACTCCGGCACGACCATCGCGATCATGTTGCCGTCTTGGGCCAAAGAACGGGGCCCGGAAGGTCTGATCGCGGCCCTGGAGGACCCCGCAGATCGCGCGCGCATGGCAAAGGAGATCGGATCGCGGTCGGACTTTCCTGCGACTTGGGGGCACAACTGGCTCACCAACTTCCGGCGGCCCGAGAACGCCCGCTACGATGGCAAGTCGATAGCTGAGATTGCGGAACTTCGGGAGCAGGAGCCCGCCGAGGCGCTGTTCGACCTGCTGCTGTCTGAAAACTTGGGCATATCCACCGTCGGGCTGGGCACCAATCCTCACACGCTGCCGGCGTTCGTATCGCATCCCGCCGGCATGATCGCCTCTGACGCCATCCTGTTCGGCGAGTATCCCAACCCGCGGACGTACGGGTGCTTTCCGGTGGTACTGGCGGAGTTCGTGAGGGCGGAACGGCACCTGCGGCTGCCGGAGGCTATCCGCAAGATGACCTCGTTCCCCGCGCAACGCCTGGGGCTGCCGGACCGCGGCGTGCTGCGGGACGGCTTCAAGGCCGACGTGGTCATCTTCGACCCCGATACGGTCAAGACGACGGCCGTCAAGGATGACCCGAAACACTTCCCCACCGGCATCGACTACGTCATCGTGAACGGCGAGGTGGTAATCGACGATGGCGAGAACACCGGCGTACTGCCCGGCAGGGGTCTGAGGCGCGGGCGCGGTAGGACGTAGATCTTGGATGACGCCATTGCGCCTTCCGGGGAATTGTCCCCAATATGGCGCTCTGCTAGCATTGTGACGGCCTTGTGAATGTCCTTGGAGAGTGTATTTGGCCACCACGAAAGCGGAGCCTGACGCCGGCGTACTCGACCTTGTGCGTCAAGCTCTGAAGAGCCAGCCCCAGCCTACGGTTACAGTGCTATCGTCCCTGCTGGCCGTGCAGGACGCGATTCACTACCTGCCTGACGAAGCCATCGAAGAGACGGCGGTCTTCTGCAAGGTCAGCGTCAACGACGTGTGGAGCGTGGCGTCGTTCTACACCAACTTCCGCTTCACACCGCCTGCGGACCACATGATTGAGGTGTGCTGGGGTCCGTCGTGCCATCTTGCGGGGGCGCAAGAGGTGCTGGAATCCGTACAGAAAGAGCTCGACCTCTTCAGGGAAGGGGAGACCACTGACCGGCGGGCTACCCTCCGTTACAACACCTGCCTGGGCGCCTGCGCTCAAGCGCCGGTCATCTCAATCGACCACCATCTCATGGGACGCATCAACCCTCAGCGCGCGGGAGAATTGGCCGGATCCCTTGAATCCGGGTAGACGCGCTTCGCCACTCGACCACTGTAATTTCAAATCATGCCAACCGCATTTGAAGAACTGACCAGCCGCGCCAACGACCGGTGGAAAGAGCTAACCGAGAGCTCCAAGCCCTGGGTCAGGGTGGGCGGAGGAGTGTCCGGGCAGGCTGCCGGGTCGGACGAGGCGTTCGCCGCGGTGCGCGAGTCGCTGGACAGGCATGAAGTGGACGTCAACCTGTCATCGGTCGGCTCGCTGGGACTCATGTACCTCGAGCCCGTGGTGGACGTCACCCTGCCTTCGGGAACGCGCATCTTCTACGGCAACGTGACGCCTGACACCGCCGGCCGGATAGTCGAAGAGGGAATCGTGGGCGGCAGCCCGCTTGCGGAGCAGGCTTTCGCCTTTCAAGGGCCTCCGCAAGACGGCCTGGAGACCCTACCCAGGCTTGGCGAACTGCCGGAGATGCGCACCCAGGTCAAGATCGCCACGCGCAACTGCGGACACATAGACCCTGGCGACATTCTCCAGTACGTCGCAAATGGCGGCTACTCCGCGCTGAACAGGGCGCTCTTCGAGATGACGCCCGAAGAAGCGCTGGACGAGGTTAAGGCCTCCGGCCTGCGGGGTAGAGGCGGCGCCGCATTCCCAACCGGGGTCAAGTGGAGTTTCCTCGCGCCCAGCAAGGCGCCGCTCAAGTACGTGCTGTGCAACTGCGAGGAAGGCGACCCGGGCGCCTTCAACGACAAGGGAATCCTCGAAAGCGACCCGCACACGCTGATCGAGGGAATGATCCTGAACGGCTACGCCACCAACTCCAACTACGGCTATGTCTTCATTCGCCACGGGCACGACATCCCCATAGACGCCACCCGGCACGCCGTGAGCCAGGCGTATGAGCAGGGGCTGCTGGGAGACAACATCCTCGGCTCGGACTTCAGCTTCGAGTTGGAGGTCGCTCTTACGGGCGACTCCTACGTGGCGGGGGAAGAGACCGCCTTGATGGAGGCGATAGAGGGCAAGCGCGCTCTGCCTCGCTACAAGCCTCCGTTCCCCGCCGCGGCCGGACTGTGGCAGAAGCCCAGCAACATCAACAACGTCAAGACGCTCGCATACGTACCGCAGATCGTCGCCAAGGGCGGAGAGTGGTTCAAGACAATCGGGACGGAGTCCAGCAGCGGCACGGCCATCGTGTGCCTGACCGGCCACATAAAGCGGCCCGGCATGTACGAAGTTCCGATGGGCATGTCGATTCGAGAGGTGCTGGAACAGGTTGGCGGGGGCGTTTCGCAGGGCGAGAGAATCAAGGTATTGCAGACCGGAGGGCCGCTGGGCGGCGTGCTTGGCGATGAGGCATTCGACGTAAAGATCGACTTCGACGAGATGTCCAAGGCGGGAGCGATCCTGGGCTCCGGCGGCATCATCGTCGGAAACGAGACGGTAGACGTCGTCGACCTGATACGGGCGCTGGTGGCCTTCAACCAGTACGAGTCTTGCGGCAAGTGTTTCCCGTGCCGGCTGGGCAATACCCACATGCTGGAGACGCTCAACCGGCTGTGTACGTACGAGGCGAGGCCGGCCGACCTGGAGCTGATGGACAGGATCGGCGACAGCATGAAGCTGGGTTCTTTGTGCGGCCACGGCCAGCTCGGCTACAACCCGGTGTCCTCGGCCCTCAAGTACTTTGAAGATGAATTCAACACGCGAATGACGGGCGCCAAGCCTGAAGATGGAGCGGTAAACGGCTCCATGATCCTTCCCACCAGGACGAGACCCTGACCGGAGAGCAAGTTGATGCCGGACAACATTTCCTTCACGCTGGACGGCCAGCAGATAACCGCAAAGCCGGGCCAGACGGTGCTGCAGGCCGCCATGGACTCCGGCGTATACATCCCGTACCTCTGCTACTTCCCGAAGATGAAGCCGTACGGCGCCTGCCGGGCCTGCGTCGTCGAGACCGAAATGGGCGGAAGGAAGGCGGTAGTCGCCTCCTGCACGGCTCCCGTTGCCCCCGACCTGATCGTTAACTCCAAGACCGAGCAGGTGACCGACCTGCGCCGCAACATCATCGAGTTGCTCATGGCCGAGCACCCGCACGGCTGCCTCACGTGTCACCGCATCGAGCTCTGCGGCCCGCAGGACATATGCCAGAGGCACGTCGGCGTCACCGACCGCTGCACGATCTGCCCCAAGAACGAACGCTGCGAACTTAAGGACACGGTGCGCAGCGTCGAACTCGACCTGCGGACTCCGCTCAACTACCACCGGCGCAACCTCCCCATACACACCGACGACCCGTTCTACGACCGCGACTACAACCTCTGCATCGTGTGCGCCCGCTGTGTGCGGGTATGTGAAGAGGTGCGCTTCGACAGCGCGCTGACCCTGACCAACCGTTCCGGCGTCGCGCTCGTGGGCACTGCGCGCGGGGAATCCCTGCTGGAGTCCGGATGCGAGTTCTGCGGCGCCTGCATAGACGTATGTCCCACCGGCGCCCTCGTAGAGCGCGACTACAAGTGGGAAAAGGCGGTTAAGCAGGTCACGACCATATGCACCAACTGCCCCGTCGGATGCCAGATGGTGGCGGAGGTCAACAGGTTCGACAAGGTGGTCCGCTTCAAGGGTGACCTGGCCGGGGCCAGCAACAACGGACAGGCCTGCTTCAAGGGTAAGTTCGGATACGACTACCCAAACCACCGCTCTAGGCTGAAGTACCCGTACGTAAGAGAGGACGGAATCCTCAAGCGCGTGACCTGGGAACAGGCGCTGGACCGGATAGCCGAGGGGCTGAAGGACAGGGACGGCGATAGGGTAGCGGTGATCGCTTCACCGCGCGGCAGCAATGAAGACAACTACCTTGCGCAGAAGTTCGCACGGTCCGTTCTGCAAACCGGCAACGTGGACACCTCCCTCAACCTGGCGCCGGAAGTGGCCGACAGGCTTGAAGAGAGGACCGGCTACGCAGGCGCGACCAATCCCATATGGGCGATCGAAGGGTCTAAGTCGGTACTGGTCATTTCGGGCAACCCGACGGAAGAGCAGAACGTTCTTGCCGTGCCCTTGAAGAAGGCGGCACGGGCGGGCGCTCGCGTGATCGTGGTAGATGCCAGGGAGACCGAGCTGACCCGCTACGCCTCCGACTGGCTGCGGCCCAAGCCCGGCACGGAGCACACGCTGCTCGTGGGCCTTGCGAAGGCTATTATGGACCAGGCGCTAGAGGACAAGGACTACGTCCAAGACCGCTGTTCAGGCATCGAAGGGCTGAAGCGCTCTCTATGGACCTTCGATCTTGCCAAGGTCTCACGTGCAACGGGCATCAGCCCCGAGGACATAGGCCGGGCCGCGCGCAGTTTCGCGAAAAACGCACCTGGGTCGATCCTCTTCGGCGTCGACACGGCGCCGGTGGAGATCCGCAAGGAACTGACCGACGCCATGGTGAACCTGGCCCTCATTACCGGCAACGTCGGCGGTCCGGTTGGCGGGATATTTCCGCTCTACGCAGGCGCCAATACGCTTGGATCGAGAGACGTCGGCTGTTCGCCTCCCTCCGGCGGCGTCTCCGCCGCCACGAACGGCAAGGGGCCGCACGCCGGCGCATCAAGCCGGGGAGTCATAGGTATCTTCGACGGTATGCGGGAGGGCCGTATCGAGGCGGCCATCGTGATGTCGGACGGTATGAACCCCGAGGCCGGCCCGCTCGGCGACGTGCCGGCCGCCCTCAGAAACCTCGACTTCCTCGCCGTCTCAGCCGTATTCGACGACGAGGTGACGGCGGCCGCAGACGTGGCGCTTCCGGCGGCCACCTATACCGAGCAGACCGGAACGGTGACCAACCTTGAGCGTCGCGTCCAGCTGATTCGAGCCGCCTGGGAGCCGAAGAACGAAGAGCGGCCGGGCTGGCGCACCTTCGCGTCATTGGCGCAGCGCATGGAGGCGCCGGGGTTCGATTTCAACTCCGCCGGCGAGGTGTTCGAGGAACTGAAGACCGTAGCTCCCGGCTACGCGGGACTCAGCCACGAGCGTCTCCAAGCCGGCGGCATTCAGACGCCCTGCCCGTCGGAAGACCTCCCCGGCACGCCCACGATATTTTCGCCCGCGTTGGACGAAGAGGCCAGGCTGGCCCTTCTCAATCCGGCGTTCGACGACGACCCCGCTAAGTGGGACGACCTGCTCTTGGCGCCCGGTCGAGTGCTGAACCAGCCTGCGAGGCCCGTCGGAGTAGTACGGCGCGGCGATATGAACTACCTCCAGCGTGAAGTCGTAGTGGAAGTCCACCCCGATGACGCGAAGGCGATGTCGCTCGCAGAGGGCGACCCGATAGCCGCGGTTGACGGGCGCGGAGATGCCGTCGCCTCAGGAGTGGCGGCCATCAACTCGCCGCAGTCCGGCCTCATATCCGTCACCACGCTCTTCGGAGACGTAGCTTCCGAAATGCAGGACACGGACCGGCCCGATCCGTCCCCGCGGATTCCCGGCCTTCCGCTGCGCGCAGTCCGCCTCGTCAAGGAACCGGCCGCGGCGCGACCGGCGTCTTAGACGCGCCGGCCTGCGTCAAAATCAGTCCTCCGGAGCGTTCTCGCGCGTAAACTGAGACTTACCGTTGCTATCAAATCTCAGGCTGCTGCCCTGGCCGGAACATTTGCCGGAGCGGCCGCCTCCACCGGAAGGGAATTCTCAGATTGGCGAAACCCACAGACGTTAACGATGCAGACTTCGAGTCGGTAGTCATCGACTCCGACACGCCGGTACTGGTTGACTTTTGGGCCGAGTGGTGCGGGCCGTGCAAGATGATCGCGCCCGTGGTCGAAGAGCTGGCCGGCGAGTACGACGGCCGCGTCAAGTTCACCAAGCTCAACGTGGACCACAACCCGATGACCTCGGCCAAGTACGGCGTGAGGAGCATCCCAACTATCCTGATCTTCAACGGCGGCAACCCGGTCGGGCAGGTAGTGGGCGCGGTCCCCAAGAAGACCCTCCAGCACAAGATCGATGCCGTGATCGCCTGAGTGGATTCCACGCCGTAGGGGCGATCCCTTGTGGGCGCCTGGCGGGGCGCGGCGGGGCACGCGCGACGTCAGGGGGCGCGATGTTACCCGCCACGCCGTCATTCCCGTGGAAACGGGAACCCGTAGGGGTGTCCCCTCTTATCCCTTCCTCCTCAAAGGGGGAAGGTTAGGATGGGGTATTCCTCCGACCGCCAACACGCGCGCTATTAACAGCGAACATGGAGGCGCGGCGCGCACGAAGACCCCCATCTCAATCTTCCCCCGCAGACGGGGGAAGAGGCAGGAGGGGATTCCCGTTTTCACGGGAATGGCGTCGCGCCGTCCCCGAAAGCCTCTCCTACCCACTTTGCTAAACTGAGATAAGCGGCAATGTGGGAGTGGATGGGTCCCGGTGGGCTTCACGGACTTCAAATCCGCTGGCAGGCTGCCTTCGCCGTCTGCGGAGGGTTCGACTCCCTCGCACTCCCGCCAGCGTGCCGTCGCGCCGCCCGCGCTGAATGTCTAACCACTGGCGGCGGTTTTCCTACGCGCAACTACAGTGCAGGTTGTATCATCTGGGCCAATCATCGCGACTGACCGCTGGGAAGAACCGCCATGGCCAAGACCGACAGAAACCTCGTTGCGCACCTGATGCGCCGGGCCGGTTTCGGCGCGACGCAGGACGAGCTGGACGAACTGGTAACTCGTCCCTATGAGCGGCTGGTAGACGACCTGCTGCATCCGGAACGATTTCCGGAGGTGGACGACAACATGCTGCGCCGCTACTACTTGGAGCTCAACAACCCCGACACGCACGGCGCATGGCAGGCGCATTGGATCTACCGCATGGTCAACACCAGGCGGCCCCTGCAAGAGAAGATCGCGCTCTTCTGGCACCACGTCTTCGCCACCTCGATAGGCAAGAGCGAGCACACGCCCTCCGCAGTGGCGCAGATCAATACATTCCGCCGCAATGGCCTGTCCGACCTGCGCACCATCTACTTGGACCTTGCCCGCGATCCGGCGATGCTGTTTTGGCTCGACAATTGCGAAAACCACTCCGGCGAGCCCAACGAGAACTGGGGCCGCGAGCTGCTGGAGCTGTTCTCGATGGGAGTGGGCAACTACACGGAGCAGGACATAAAGGAGGCGTCGAGGGCCTTCACCGGCTGGACATTCGTGCAGCCGTTGCCGCTCGATCCCTACTCCCGCTACCCCTCGGAGTTCCTATATCTCGCCGAAGACCACGACGACGGCGAGAAGACCTTCTTGGGGCAGACCGGCCGGTTCGACGGCCAGGACATCATCGACATAGTGGTGGATCAGCCCGCCACGGCCGCCTTCATCGCCCGCCACCTGTACAACTTCTTCGTGGCGGACGAGCCGCAGGTGCCGGCGTGGAACATCGTCCCGCCGCAGGACCAGGACGCCGTCGACACCCTGTCGCGAGTTTGCAGAGACTCCGGCGGAGACGTGAGCGAAATGCTGCGCGCCTTGTTCACGTCGGACTTCTTCAAGGAGGCGCGCTTCAAGAAGGTCAAGAGTCCCGCCGAGCTGGTCACCGGCACGATAAAGCTGGCGGGGAGCCACAATTATCCGCAGCCCGGGCTGAGCGACCTTTCCACTGCGACGACCGTGATGGGCCAGGCCCTTCTCACGCCGCCCACCGTCGAGGGCTGGCACACCGGCAAGGAGTGGATAGACGCCGGCACGCTGAACGAAAGGGTGAACTTCGCGGTAGACCGGCTGTCCGACCCGCAGTCGCCCGGCATCAGCCGCATGGTGGAGCGGCTGGCGGCCAACGGCGGCTCGCTGGCCCCCGACAGGTTCGTCGACATGTGCTTGGAGCTTACCGGCCCGGTCGATGCCAGCCAGGACACCAGGGCCCAGCTGCTCCAACACGCCCGGCAGGATGGCGAATTGGACTTTGCGACCGAGGAGGGCAGGGCCCTCAGCTCGGAGCGCACGGTCAGGATGGTGCAGGCAATCGTCTCGTCAGTGGAGTACCAGTTCGCCTGATTGGCGCAGGCTAGCGACAGGAATTTTCCCATGCCAAACAACGGCGAAAAGCCCACATTGGTCGTAGTGCAGCTGACCGGCGGCAACGACTTCATGAACACGGTGATTCCCTATGGGAATGACCTCTACTACGACTTCCGGCCCGTCGTAGGCATTGCGGAAGAGGAGGTGCTGCCCATCGACGGCAGCCTCGGCTTCAATCCCAACTTCGCCCCCGTGCGCGACCTCTATGCGAACGGAGACGTGGCCATCGTCCAGGGAGTGGGCTACCCCGACTCCAGCCGGTCGCATTTCCGCAGCATGGACATATGGCACACCTGCGAGCCGAACACGGTGGCCACGGAGGGCTGGCTCGGCAAGACCGTGCGGGAGCTAGACCCCGACAAGGTGAATCCACTTACGGCCATCAGCTTCGGACGTGGCATGCCGCGGGCCCTTATGGCGCAGGACGTGACGGTGACCTCCGTCGGCGACCTCGACACCTACGGCCTGATGAACGGCATCCAAGCGCAGCAGCAGCGGGCCGACGCACTCGACCTGTTCAAGCGCATATACACCCCGGCCGTCGGCAGCGGGCCGGTGACCGACTACCTCGCCCGCACCGGCATCGACGTGCTGCGGGGAGCAGACATGTTGAAGGAGGCCCCCAAGGCATACTCATCATCGGTCGAGTACGCCTCTAACCCCATCGCCTCCAGCCTGCGCGACGTTGCACGAGTCCACCTCGCCGGCCTGGGCACGCGCATCTTCTACACCCAGCAGGGCGGATATGACACGCACGCCAACGAGGTGCCCACGCATCCCAAGCTGCTGACCGACCTATCTCGCGCCATCGGGGACTTCTTCGCCGACCTGCGGGAGCACGACGCGCACCACAACGTGGCGGTGATGGTCTTCACCGAGTTCGGGCGGCGGGTCAGGGACAACAACAGCGGCACCGACCACGGTGCCGGCGGCGGCGCGTTCGTCATAGGCGACACGGTGGCCGGCGGCCTCCACGCCGAGTACCCCTCCCTGGATCCCGCAGAACACGACAACGGAGACCTCAAGCACACCTACGACTTCCGCGGGCTGTACACCACCGTCCTGGAAGACTGGCTGCACGTGCCTGCCCCTGAGATAGTCGGAGGCAAGTTCGAAAAGCTGCCGCTGTTTGCGTGAGTGATGGCATACGAGGAGACAACAGCGACGTCGGCGTGTTGATTCCGTAAGGCGGCCGGTTCGGGAAAGCCGGCGCACCTAGGGTGTTGACGCTCACGCACCTCACCCAGGCAAAGGTGGATCCGGCCGCCACAGTTGTTCCGGTAGGGGAAAGAAAGATGGCAAAGAAGAGGGATTTCACCATTGAGCGTTCCGGAGGCCGCATGGAACGCACCGTGGTAGGGATAGACGGGCAGAAGCATGTTTTAGACGAGAACATAGTCAAGCAAGGTAAGGACGGCCACTTCAAGGACGAGGGAAAATACCGGCGCGCCATCGAACGGGCGGTAGATGAGAATAAACAGTAGTGGTTGAAGCATCTCAAAGCGCGGAAGTTCCCTCCCCGCCGGACGCGGACGCGCCCGAACCCCTGCCACAGCAGGAGGAGTTCTGGCGGCCGCCGGCAAGGTTCGGCGCCATACCCGTGGAGGCCGAGCCGCTGGGCTGGGACTCCAGGCGGGGCTTTCAAAGACACTACCCGCGCGTGGACCTGCCCACGCAGATCATCGAGCGAGTGCCGCTGGGCAACGCGGAGCCCCACGAGCCGAACCGCCTCATCTGGGGCGACAACCTCCACGTGATGCGGCAGATCCCGTCAAACAGCGTAGACCTCATCTATATCGACCCGCCCTTCTTCTCAGGACGCCAGTACAACGTCATGTGGGGAGACGCCAACGAGATGCGCTCCTTCAACGACATCTGGGAAGGCGGGATGCCCGGCTACCTCGTCTGGCTCAACGCACGCCTATACGAAATGAAGCGCATCCTCAAGTCCACCGGCTCCATATACGTCCACTGCGACTGGCACGCCAGTCATTACATTAAAGTGGAGATGGACAAGATTCTTGGGTATGAGAATTTTCAAAACGAATTTGTCTGGTACTACGGTGGGGGCGGTACATCAAGGCGTAGGTGGGCAAGAAAGCACGATGTATTGTTATTTTACTCAAGAACAAACTCTTGGGCTTTTAATGCCGATGAAGTGCGAGTGCCACATCGATGGGTTTCTGGTCAACTTCGAGCGGATGGATCTGAACGCGACTACGAAAGAGGCAAGCTGCCTGATGATGTATTTGAGCATCATGGCGTGATGCCTTGGGCAAGCGAAAGGATAGGCTACCCTACCCAGAAGCCTGAACCGCTGCTTGAACGCATTATCAAGGCATCGTCCAATGAAGGTGAAGTTGTAGCCGACTTTTTCATAGGCGGAGGAACTACTGCTGTTGTCGCTCAGCGGCTTGGTCGTCGTTTCATAGCGTGTGACCAGTCGCGGGTCGCCGTGGCAGTCACGTCAGAGCGGTTGAAGCAACAGGCGATTACACGCGGGATCGAAGACGACCCCATTCCTGACTTCACCGTTGAGCATTGGGGCATCTACGAGGCTGCTCGTCTTTCTGGGATGTCGGCGCCGGAGTTCCGCGAGTTCGTGCTGCGCGCTTACGGCGCTCGCCTGGCTGTCTCGGATAGCAACGGCTCCGTCATACACGGCTGGCGCAACCGGTTGCCCGTGTGGGTGGGTGAGCCTGGCATCGCCTCTCAGGTGGCGGTTAAAGACGTGGTGGAATTCGCCAACGCTATCAGGAACACAATTCAGTACCGGGACGCCAATTTGCGTGACGGCGTGATGTTGGCCTGGGGTTTCGGGCAGGACGCTCAGGACGCTGCCGAGCAATTGCGCCAGCGTGAGCACGTCGATATCGACTTCGTGAGGCTGAGACAGGTCCGCATCGGGGACGCCGACTTTCGGGAGCACGTCGTCGGGAGCTCCACCGACAGGGCCGACTACAGCGATTTCCTGACCTTCGTGCAGCCTCCCGTGGTGTCGGTGGCGTACCGCGCCAACGGCGGGCGGGCCGTCACCTTCGACGCCGGGGACTCGGCGGTCATCAATTCCGGCGCCAAGATCGTCAACGTCCAGTGGGACTTCAACTACGACGGTCAAAGGTTCACCGCCACCCAGGGC
The DNA here is from genome assembly GCA_963663555.2 of Dehalococcoidia bacterium. Lineage (GTDB taxonomy): Bacteria > Chloroflexota > Dehalococcoidia > Lucifugimonadales > Lucifugimonadaceae. The sequence continues at coordinate 86,252 of CAXXNJ010000001.1, read as the reverse complement.
TTCTCATTCCAGCGGGACACCCCGCAACTGCAGGTCACTTACAAATTCGACCGCACTGGTACCTTCAACGTGGCCTGCCGCCTGCAGGACAGCCACGGCGGGGAGGGGATGTGGACCGGAAAGGTATCGGTCAGGTAGCGGATGATCAACCACTTCAGCAGCTACGAGGAGGAGTTCGCGCACTGGGTGCGCGGAGGCTATCCGGACACCGGGCCGGAGACGCTGGACTACATCCGCCATCTGAGCGACCCGGAGGATGACGCGCGGCCCCGCGAGGGAACTTTGTGGGAACACCAGTGGGACTCGTTCCTGCGCGTCATATACGCCCACGAGGTCAAGCGCGACAAGCTGGCGCAGCCCGACGGCGTGTTGCTGAACGTGGTTACCGGCGGCGGCAAGACCGCCATCATCGCCGCGCTCATGGTCTGGCTCAGGCTCGCCCACAACTTGCAGAAGTTCGTGCTGCTTTGCCCAAATCTCATCGTGCGGGACAGGCTTGAAGAGGACTTCCAGGACGGAAAGGTATTCGCCGACAGGGACCTCATTCCCAGCGGCGCGATCTTCAACAAGGATGACTTCGCCCTGTCCACCCTCGGCAGCGACCGTCCCGGCGGATGGGCGAACCTGCTGGGCGCCAGCGTCATACTCGGCAACATCCACCAGTTCTACACGAGCCACGCATCCGGCCAGGCCAACCTGTCCGCGCTGATGAACGGCCCGGAATTCGCGCTGTTCAATGACGAGGCGCACAACTCTCCCGCTCCTGAGTGGGACGCCACGTTGAAGAAGATGCGGCCTCAAATCAAGTTGCGCGTGGATACCACGGCCACTCCCGACCGGGCCGACGGCAAGGCGCCGGACAGCAAGATGGTCTACGAGTACCTGATCCAGGACGCGCTGGCGGACAGGCTGGTAAAGACGCCGGTTGTGTACCAGCCCAATATCGAGACTGTGGAGTTGACCTACACCGACGCCCACACGGGTGAGACCAGGGGCGTCGAGCAAATCGACTGGGCGGAGGTGGACCGGCTGGGACTGAATCCGACGCAGTGGGTGACCGACGACAAGCCGATGCAGCAGCAGATGGCAATAGCTCTACAGCGGCTGCGCGAGCAGGAGCGCCGGGCAAAGGGCCGCTACCAGCCCGTGCTTTTCGTAGTGGCAGTGTGCAAGCTGGACGCGCAGAAGGCGGCCAAAACTTTGAAAAATCGCTTCAAGCTCAAGACTCTGCTTGTGACGGAAGACAGCACGGTTACAGAGCGCCGGCAGGCCACCGAGCTGGGCAAGGCCAGCGGCAGCCGCTCGCCCTACAAGGCCGTGGTGAGCGTCCTGATGCTGCGCGAGGGCTGGGACGTGCCGGAAGTGGGCGTGGTACTGCTGCTGCGCAAGTTCGGCAGCAGGGTGTACGGGCAGCAGGTCATAGGGCGCGGTCTGCGGCGGGTCCGCACCCAAGGCGTGAGCGGCGGCGAGCCGCAGATATGCGCCGTCGTGGACCACCCCAAGTTGCAACATCAGTGGCTGTGGGACATCTTCAGCAGCAAGATTCGTACCGACGTCGGCATCGACGATGAGTACGACGAGGAAGATGATCTTCCGGACCCGCCGCCGCGCCAGACGCTTGACAAGCCGGAGAACATCATCGACGTCCCCGATCCGTCGGAAGAGGACAGCGGTCAGTTCACCTTGTCCGAAATAGGCGGGCCCATCGAGCCGCTGGAGAACTGGCGCGAAGTTCTCGAAGGACTGGCTTATCCGTCGGAAACTGTGGAAATTACCGGCCAGGAGATTTCAGGCGTAGAGGGTACGGAGCTTACCGGCGAAGGTTGGACCGTACGTGAGGCCCCGGCAGAGTACGAAAACGGAAGGCGCTCTGACTCAAAACCGGAAGATATAGCGGAGGCCATCAAAGGTGAATTGCTTGATATGGCCGACAGACTGCTTGAACATGCCGGATTTGCAATACAGTTCAAGGGTCAAATATATGCCACGTTGATACAGCACGTGAGAACTAAGTTTCTTGACGGTATGTCGTTGGGGCTTGCTGAGAAGCGCCACTTAGAGGCCGCTTGGCGGATGCTCCCGCTCGTAGAGAAGCAGATCAAGTCCACGCGCGGCTTAGTTGATGGCATGGTGAAGTATGGCGATAAGTAAGCGGGGCACGTACGAATCGCCGTCCAAGAGTCCATTCAACTTCGAGCGCTATGACAGCTACTTGGAACGTATAATGATGGATAGACTGGAAAATGATGACGGGGTGGCCAGGTGGCAAAAGCGTCACACCGTGTCGATTCCGTGGATAGACCAGCATGGTCGGCAGCGCAACTACCGCCCCGACTTCCTGGTCGAATACACTGACGGCCGGAAAGCCATCATCGAGGTGAAGAACCCTGCGCTGATGGACTCGCCTTCCGTCTTGCGCAAGGAGAACGCAGCGCGAGAATGGTGCCGCCGGCGGGGGATGGCGTATGAACTGGCTACGGTGAAGGGTTGATTTGACATGGTTGTTGAAGAACGGGAATCCACTAGGACGAGGCCGTTTGGGCTGCTTCGCGTCGGGTTTCAGTATGAGAAGACGTTGGGGATGCGGCGGCTGACGAATACGCCGGTGTCGGTGGTACTGGCCGACGACGGCGATCTGCTGATCCTGTGCCGGGGCGAGGGTCTGTGCTTCGTGCGCAGGCTGTCGTACGAGGACGACGACAAGGGCGCGTTCAACATCGTGGGCGGCGGCGGGCCGGTCGGCGGCGGCTTCAAGGTGGACGGCGGTTTCGTGTGGCCGGCCTGCATGATCAGGGACGCCGAGGAGCGGCTCTGGATATCGGACGAGGGCGCTCACACCGTCTCGGCTCTCACTGCCGGCGGAGAGGCGCTGACGCAGTGGGGAACGCACGGCTCAGGCCCTGGCGAGATGGACCGGCCCTCCGGCATCGCCTTCGACTCCGACGGCAACATCCTGGTTGCGGACGCGTGGAACCACCGGGTGCAGAAGTTCACGCAGGACGGGGCGTTTGTCTCCGCTTGGGGAACGCACGGGCAGGGCAGCGGCCAGTTCGACATGCCCTGGGGCATCTGCGTGGACGAACAGGACTACGTCTACGTGTGCGACTGGCAGAACGACCGGGTGCAGAAGCTGGATTCGGACGGGCGCCACGTGATGACCATCGGCGAGAAGGGCTCTGCGGACGGGCAGTTCAACCGTCCGACGGGCGTGACGGTGGACCGCGACGGCGACGTATACGTGGCCGATTGGGCCAATCACCGCGTCCAGGTCTTCAATTCCGACGGGCTGTTCGTGGAGAAGTTCATCGGCGACGCTACGCTGTCTCGACAGGCGCGCGAGTACATGATCACCAACATGGTGGCGATGCGGCTGCGGGAGATGACGGCCATAGAGCCGCAAAAGCGCTTCCGGTGGCCCGTCTCGGTAACCGTCGTAGACGACGGCCGGATGTTCGTGCCGGACTACGGTTCGCAGCGCATACAGGTCTACCGCAAGGACGTCATCCGGCTGGGACCAGGCGAGATAGCCCCCAAGCCGAGGTCTCATAGTTTGTATACGCAGTTCTAGGAGACTGTTGTTTAGCCCTCGTGTGGGGCCTAACTGGGAAGATGGGACGTGTTTTTCAGCGCCGCTACCGGTCGGCGGCGAATGCCAAGGAAGCGCGTATGTCTTCTGGCGTGAGGTCTGGGAAGTCGGCCAGGGTCTCGGCTTCGGACATGCCTGACGCCAGGTACTCCAATACGTCATAGACGGTGATGCGCAGGCCGCGGATGCAGGGCTTGCCCCCGCGCTTTCCCGCTTCGATGGTGATGATCTTCGTATAGTCGGGTGACATGCGTTGCCCTTCATGGATGGTAGGGCTATTCTGTCGCATCCACGCTTGGCTGAAGAGCGGAGGGACTTGGGTTTGGGCAGGTTGGGGTCGGCGTTGGCGCCGCGGGGCCACGCGGTGGATTCCCGATCGGGGTCGGGAATGACGGGAAGGGGTTGGGAATGACGGTTGTTGAATGGCCTCCGGTTCTTGGAGGGATGCCGTCTGTGGGCTATCTTTGCGGTCGATTCACTTGCCGTTCTCCAGCTGGAACGTCTCCGTCGCCATGTCGGATATGTAGCGGCCTATTACGAGCGACGACGTGGCCCCCGGCGATGGGGCGTTCAGCACGTGAATGGCGCCCTTCGTTCTCTCGATCCGGAAGTCGTCCAGCAGGTTGCCCCTGCGGTCGACCGCCTGCGCCCTCACGCCCGAGCCGCCGCCGGTCAGGTCTTCTTTGCGCACCTCCGGGATCATTCTTTGCAGGTCGCGCACGAAGACGCTCTTTCGCAGTGAACGATTGGTCTCCATCAGGCCGGTCTTCCAGTCCCGCAGCGCCAGTCCCCAGAAGCCGGGAAATGCGACGGTCCGCATGAACTCGCGCAGGTTGAAGTCCCGCTTCCTGTAGCCCTCCCTGGCCATTGCCAGTACTGCGTTGGGGCCGGCCTCGGTGAAGCCCTTCATGGTCTTGGTGAAGTGGACGCCCAGGAAGGGGAATGCCGGGTCGGGCACCGGGTATATGAGGCCGCGGACGAGGTTCTCCCGCTCTTTGACGAGGGTGTAGTACTCGCCGCGGAAGGGGATGATGCGCAGGTCTGTTTGTGCGCCCATCATCTCGGCGACCACGTCGGCGTGCAGGCCGGCGCAGTTGATGACGTGCGACGTTTCGTACGCGCCCCGCTGCGTTTCCAGCACGGACTTGCCGTTGTGGTGCGCGACTCTTCGCAGCTTGGCGTTGAACTGTATCGAGCCGCCGGCCGCCGTCACGGCCTTGGCATAGGCCGCGGCGACCTTGCGGAAGTCCACTATGCCGGTGTTTGGCGCCCATATCGCCTCCAGCACGTTGACGTGCGGCTCTATTTCCTCCCGCACGCGGTCGCCGGACACCAACTGTAGTCCCTCCACCCGGTTCGCCTTGCCGCGCTCGTAGAGGGAATGCAGCCTGGGCAGTTCCTCTTCGCGGGTGGCGATGATGACCTTGCCGCAGCGTTCGAACGGGATGCCGTTCTCTTCGCAGAAGCGGGTCATGGTCGACCGGCCCTCCACGCAGAACCGCGCCTTGAAGGAGCCGGGCTTGTAGTAGATGCCTGAGTGAATGACGCCGGAGTTGTGGCCGGACTGCTGCGAGGCGACTCCGGACGCCTTCTCGATCACGCCGACCTTGAGGCCCGGAAAGCGGCCCAGGAGATTCATGGCGGTCGAAAGCCCGATGATCCCTGCGCCAACCACCGTCACGTCGAATTTGCCGTCCGGCATCGCTCTTCCTTCGTTGCTCCGCGGGTGCAACCGGTCCGGTGAACCCGATTTCCTCACTCCTGAGAATACACTTCCGCCCGCGTTTAGTCTTTCGGTTCCGTTTGACAGGGCCTTGCACAAGTCACTAGGTTAATGTCCATGTCTGAATCAATGGGCGCGAAGTGGCGCCCCAAGCGCGTGTCCCTGTTTTCCACTTGTTTGGTAGACCAGTTCTATCCGGAGGTGGGTGAGAGCGTGGTCAGGATGCTCGAACGGCTTGGAGTGGAGGTCGATTTTCCGGAAGGGCAGACCTGCTGCGGGCAGCCGGCGTTCAACAGCGGCTACCTTGAGGATGCGCGGGCGGTTGCGCGCAGGTTTCTGGACGTGTTCGATGGGGAGCATCCCATCGTGGTTCCTTCGGGCTCGTGCTGCGCGATGGTGCGCAACTTCTATGCGGAGCTGTTTCACGACGAGCCGGAGACGCTGGAACGGGCTGCGCAGGTGAGCGCGCGGCTGTACGAGTTCTCGGAGTTCCTGGTGGACGTGATTGGCCGTGCGGACGCCGGAGGCCGGATGGACTGCTCTGCGGCGTACCACCAGTGCTGCCATCTGCTTCGGGAGATCGGTGTCGATGCCCAGCCGAAGGCGCTTCTGTCGGGCATATCCGGCATGGAACTGCGGCGGCTGGAGAGGGCGGAGGTGTGCTGTGGCTTTGGCGGCACGTTCTCCGTGAAGATGTCCGACATCTCCACGGCGATGCTGGACGAGAAGTTGGACAACGTGGAGGCGTCCGGGGCAGACGTCCTGATCGCCGGTGATGCGGGCTGCATCATGCACATGGCCGGGGGTCTGCGCCGGCGCGGCTCGGATATCCGGGTCGCCCACTTGGCACAGGTACTAGACGAGTCCGGCGGCGGCCCGGCAGCAGCCCGGCCCGGCTCCAGGCCGGCTTGAGTCGTGCGTCCACGTACACGGGAATTCCGCTCCCGCGCCGCCGCGACGATGGCCGACCCGAGGCTGAACTCGGCGCTTGAGTACGTCTTCGAGGGATTCCACAAGGGGCGCATCTCGGCCGCTGCCGCCACTACGGACTGGGAAGCGCAGAGGACGCTCGGGCGGGCGATCAAGGAACACACCATCGCCCACCTCGACTACTACCTCGGCCAGCTTGCCGACAACGTCACGGGCAACGGCGGGAATATCTTCTTCGCAAGGGACGCCGAAGAGGCGAACCAATACGTGCTCGGCGTTGCGAAACGGGGAAACGTACGTACGGTCATCAAGAGCAAGTCGATGGTCTCGGAGGAGATGGGGCTGAACCACGCCCTCGAGGCCGCCGGCGTGGAAGCGGTCGAGACCGACCTGGGCGAGTACATAATCCAGCTTGCCGGAGAGACGCCGTACCACATCATCGCTCCCGCAATTCACAAATCCAAGGAAGAGGTGTCCGGTCTGCTCGCCGCCAAGTCCGGCGGTGAACGGATGAGCCGCGCAGAGGACCTCACCATGCAGGCCAGGGCGCAACTGCGCGAGGTTTTCAAGCGGGCCGGCATGTCGGTAACGGGCGCCAACTTTGCGGTGGCGGAGTCCGGCAGCATCGTACTGGTGACCAACGAAGGAAACGGCCGCATGGCGACGTCGGCGCCGCGCATCCACGTGGCGGTGATGGGCATGGAGAAGGTGGCGCCCTCCATAGCGGATATGAGCATTCTGCTCCGCATCCTCATCCGCTCCGCAACGGGCCAGCGCATCTCGTCGTACGTGACCATGGTCAACGGCCCGCGCCGTTCGGACGAAGAGGACGGGCCGGAGGAGTTTCACCTCGTCGTGCTGGACAACAACCGCAGCAGGCTGCTGGCGGACCCGGCGATGCGCGAGGCCCTGTACTGCATACGCTGCGGGGCCTGCATGAACGCCTGCCCGGTCTACCGCAAGGTGGGCGGGCACAGCTACGGATGGGTATATCCCGGGCCGATAGGGGCCGTCGTGACGCCGGCTCTGACCGACCTCGACGCCGGGAAGGACCTGCCGTTTGCATCGACGCTGTGCGGCGCTTGCCGTGAAGCATGTCCGGTCAAGATCGATCTGCCGCGTATGCTCCTAGAACTGAGGGCCAAGGCCGTGGAATCGTCGGGTACCAAGGCGGAAGCGGCTGTGTGGCGGTCGTGGAGGGCCGGCATGACAGGCCGTTCCAAGTTCGACTTAGCCGCACGTTCAGCGCGATGGGCGTTGAGGCTCTTTGCTCGCGGCGGCTGGATAAAGCGCGCGCCTCCGCCTCTGCGTGGATGGACGGCCAGCCGGGACTTCCCGCTGCCCGCGGGCCGGTCGCTGCGCGCCAGGTTCAAGCGCAGGAAACCGGAGCGGGGGAAGTGACCGATAGGAAGGCGTTCCTAGCGTCGGTACGGCAGGCGCTCGGAAGGCGGCCCGGCGACGTTGCCACTCCTCAGCCCATCGCGGGGTTGTCTGTACCGGATGACGAGCTGGAGCGAATGGCCCGGCAGGTGCGGGAGGTTATGGCCGAAAGGGCAGGGGGCCTGCTGGACGAGATGGCAGAGGCGGCGTCCCGGGCCGGCTGGGTAGTGCACCGGGCGGTCAACGACTCGGAGGCCGTGGAGGTCATCAGGGACATCTGCGTCGATTCCGGGGCTAGGAGCGTGCTGAAGAGCGTGGAAGAGCCTCTACTCGCGTCGGAAAGACTGGACGATGCTCTCGCAGCCGCCGGTATGGACGTGCGGGCGATGGTGCGGCCTGAGGGAACCGGCGCCGAGGTAGAAAAGGCTATGGGGGAACTGCGCTCCAGGGTGTTCGAGGCGGACGTTGGAATCACGGGCGCCGACTACGGCATTGCCGAGACGGGTACCGTGGTACTACACCCGCGGATGGGACTCTCCCGCCTCATATCGCTGGCCCCGCCGCTTCACGTCGCGGTGCTGCGCAAGGGAGACGTGCTGCCGTCTCTGGACGAACTGTTCCTGCTGGAGCGGGAGTCGCACGTGCAGGGCCGCCTCGCCGGTTCCATGAACCTAATAACCGGCCCAAGCCGCACCGGAGACATCGAGGGCGCAATCGTAACCGGCATACACGGGCCCACGGAAGTACACCTGGCGCTGGTCGACCGGTCCGGCTAGCGCAGGCCCGCCCCTGCGGCGAAGGCCCGGACGGCCTCTGCGGTGAGCGAGCTGACGAGCCGGTGGGTGTCCGCAAGGGATTCGTCCAGCGTCATTGGCCGGTCGGCCAGTGCGAACACGGCGTCAATGCCGAGGTCGTGCACCCCTTCGTAGCCCTCGCCCAACGAACCGGCCAGCGCGAAGACCGGTATGCCGCGCTTCTTTGCAAGCCGCGCCACGCCCACCGGGGCCTTGTTGAACATCGTGGACGCGTCGATCTGGCCCTCCCCGGTGATCACGAGGCCGGCGCCTTGCAGACTGTCTTCCAGGCCGACTGCGTCCAGCACGATATCGACGCCCGCTTTCAATTCGGCGTCCATGAAGGCCATCAGACCGGCTCCCAATCCGCCCGCGGCGCCTGCGCCGGGCCGGTCGCGCACGTCCACGCCGAGGTCGCGCTCCAAGACGTCTGCGAAGTGGCCGAGCGCACTGTCCAGCTCGGCGACAATCTCCGGCGTTGCTCCCTTCTGCGGCCCGAAGACCGCAGACGCGCCGGTTGGCCCGCAAAGGGGATTATTGACGTCGCACGCCACGACGACGCTGGCTGAGCGGACGCGGCCGTCCACGCGTGAAACGTCTACGCGGTCGAGGTTGGCGAGGGCCGCGCCTCCCGGTTCAAGATCTCTTCCGTCCCCGTCCAGCAGCCTTGCGCCGAGGGCCTGCATCATTCCTGCGCCCCCGTCATTGGTGGCGCTGCCGCCTATGCCGATGATGAACTTGCCGTGTGCCGTATCAAGGGCGCGAAGGACCAGCTCGCCCACGCCCTTGGTGGTGGCCCTTCGCGGGTCGCGCTCATCGAGTTCCAGCAGGGCGAGGCCGGACGACCGCGCCATCTCAATCACCGCGGTTTCGCCGTCTCCCAGCGCGCCCCATTCGGCAGCGACGGGGCTGCCCAGCGGGCCGGTGACCGTAGCCGACTCGATGCGGCCGCCTGATGAGTCGGTAAGGGCCTCGAGGGTGCCGTCCCCGCCGTCCGCTACCGGCACTATGACGGATTCGGCGCGGGGCAGGGCCTGTTTCACGCCCCCGGCCATGGCCTGGGCGATTTCGAGGGCCGTAAGGCTTCCCTTGAAGCCCTGTGGGGCTAGGACAATCTTTGTCATTACGTTTGAGCGGCGTCCTTCGTGCCGGGGCAGGGTGGGGGGGGGTTAGACGAAGTTGCTCTGGCCGCCGTCAGCCACGATGCAGGCGCCGGTTATCAGGTTTGCCCGGTCTGAAGAGAGGAAGGCGCATAGGTCGCCAATCGGCTCCGGCCATCCGAACCTTCCCATGGGCAGCGTAGAGATGAAGTTCTCGACCACCTCCGGCGGCTGCTCACTCGAAAACCTCTCCCAGCTGCCGCCGGCGTGCAGTATCGACCCCGGCGCGATGGAGTTGACGGTGATCCCGTCGGGGGCCAGTGACAGCCCGGCGTGCTTGGTGGCCGCGATGAGGGCCGCTTTCGCCGACATGTAGCCGATGTTGCCGCCGTGCTCCCGGCCGTAGATGGAGGCGATGTTGATGATGCGCCCCCAGCCTTGCTCCTTCATGTGCGGCAGGCAATGCCTCGAAAGCTCGTAGCCGCTGAACAGGTTGAAGTCGAAGACGTTCCGGTAGTTCTCCAGCGGCGTGTCCGTCAAAGCGTTGGCGCCCATGGAGCCGCCGGCGTTGTTCACCAGAATGTCAACCTGGCCGAGACCCGCGACCGTCTCGGAGTGGATGCGGGCCATGTCCGGGATGTCCATGACGTCGCCCGTCAGACCCAGGGCTCTGACTCCCAGTTCCTCCAGCTCGGCAACGGTCTTATCGAGCGTGCCGCGCGTGCGTCCCATGATGGCCACGTTGACGCCCTCGGATGCAAGCGAAACGGCGCATTGCCTGCCCAGCCCGCGGCTGCCGCCGGTAACGAGTGCGTTCTTGCCGGTGAGTCCCAGGTCCATCAGTTATTCCTCCGTGAGCTTCGACGGTCTGCGTTTCATCGCGAGATTCTATCTGCCGGGAAGTTACCACCTGTCGAGGTGCAAGTGTGACTCGAACGGATCGCGCAGGGGAGGGCCGTATCGCACGTTGCGGTCGGGGTATCCGACGGGTAGCAGGGCCGCAGCCCGGTAATTGCCGGGTATGCCCAGCGAGGCCCTCATTTCCGGCTCGTACTTCGCCCAGCCGTTGGTGAGTACAGTTGCCAGCCCCAGTCCCCGCGCTGCGAGCAGCATGTTTTGCACGGCGGGGTAGATGCTCGACCCGTCGTAGAAGGATGGGTCGCCGCCATCCGTGCGCAGGCAGACGAGGATCATCACCGGAGCGTCTGCAAAGCGCTCCATGAGGTGACGGGCAGACCGGTGATTGGCAGTGTCGGGCGGGGGCGGTTGCCCCAGCTCGGCCTCTTCCCACGCTCGGCGGTAGAAGCCCGCCAGCTTCTCCTTTGCAGCCCGGTCCCGGATGACGATGAACTCCCATGGCTGGGAGTTGCCCCCGCTTGGCGCCTTTACCGCAGCCTCCAGGATGCGGCGAACATAGGCATCCGGTACGGGATCGGACTTGATGTAGCGAAGCGCCCGCTGGGTGTCTATGGCCGCAAACAGGCCGATGTCCGGTATGCGCTCTGTCATGGCGGTTCTATCCGTGCGCGTCAGATACTCACCACGCGGGGCGGCTGGCGCAGCGATTCCCCCACGATGACGTTTTGCACCTTGCACACCGCCTCGTCGAGCTTCTCGTCTTCGTTCACTATCACGTGGTCGAACTTGGACGCCTCGCCCACCTCATCGGCAGCGGCCCTGAGACGCGCCGCCATGTCTTCTTCCGAGTTTACGCCGCGCGCTTCGAGGCGCGCCCTCAGAGAGCTGGTAGAAGGCGGGGCGATGAATATGAAGAGCGCTTCCGGCAGGAGCGACCTGAGCCGCCGTGCCCCCTGGATGTCGACGCGGATGAGCACGTGTTTACCAGCGGCCAGCGCGTTCCTGACCTGCTGCTTGGGCACACCGTAGTAGTTGCCGTAAACCTGCGCCCACTCTAGGAGCTCCTCGCCGTCCACCATCTCCATGAAGCGGTCGCGGCTCACGAAGTAGTGGTTGACCCCTTCTTGTTCGTCCGGGCGGCGCTCTCTGGTCGTGGCGGTGATGGTGAAGTGATAGCCGGAGCCGGCCTCGTACATGCGCTCCAGCAGCGTGTCCTTGCCAACTCCCGACGGGCCTGAGATGACTACGGCGAGGGGACTTGGCTTGCGCTCTCTTCCGTCGGTCACGCCCTCACCCGATGACGCCGCCGAGGCGCCTTACCTCTTCCCAGAATGCGGGATAGGAGACGCTGGCGGCCTCGCTGCCATTTACCGTTACCGGCCCCTCAGCCGCCAGACCGGCCACGCCGAGGCTCATGGCTAGGCGGTGGTCGTCGAACGAGTCGAAGTTGCCGCCCATGAGCCGGCCGGAGCCGGAGATCGACATACCGTCGGCACGTCCCTCACACTCCACGCCTGCGGCCCGCAGCCACGCGAGCGTAGCCTCTATGCGGTCAGACTCCTTTACGCGCAGCTCCGCAGCGTCCCGGATGGTCGTCACGCCTTCGGCCATTGCCGCGGCCACGGCAAGCGCCGGTATCTCGTCTATCAGGAGCGGCACCAGGTCGCCCGCGATCTCCGCACCTTGTAGTTGACTAGACGTTGCGACCACGTCCGCCACCGGCTCGCCGGCGACATCCCGCTCGTTGGTCAACTCCAAACGCGCGTGCATGGCCGTCAACGCTGTAAGCAGGCCGGCGCGGCTGGGGTTTATGCCCACGCCCAGGATGGTCAGTTCAGCGTCTGGATGGACCAGCGCGGCGATGATCCAGAAGGCCGCCGAGCTGATGTCGCCCGGAACCTGGACGTCGACGGCGTGCAGCCGGCCGGGTTCGATAGCGACATCGAGGCCATCCACGTCCAAAGTCGCCCCCATCGCGCCGAGCATCCGCTCCGTGTGGTCTCTCGACAAGGCCGGCTGGCTTATCCTTGTACGCCCTCCGGCGCGAAGTCCTGCGATTAGCAAGGCGGACTTCAGCTGTGCGCTGGCAACCGGCATTTCATAGTCGATGCCGCGTAGTCGTCCCCCCTGGAAGACCAAAGGGGCCAGCGAGTCGTCCTTTCGGCCTCTTATCTCCGCTCCCATCCGGCAGAGCGGCTTGACCACCCTGCCCATTGGGCGGCCGTTGAGCGATTCGTCGCCGGACATGACGGCCACGAAGTCCCTGCCGGCCAGCGCGCCGGACATCAGGCGCATCGTCGTTCCGCTGTTTCCGGCGTCGAGTACCTGGGCCGGTTCGGACCACTTATCGGCCGCGCCTGTGATGCGGAGAGTGTCTCCTGCGTCTCCGCCGGACGGGTTACGCTCGATCCGCACGCCGAGCGTTCTCAGCATCTGCACCGTGGACGTGCAGTCATTGCCGGGCGAGAAGTTGGTGACGAGTGATTCACCCTCAGCGAGGGCGTTGAAGATGGCCGCCCGGTGAGAAACGGACTTGTCTCCCGGGGCTGTGATCGTGCCCCGCAGCGCCCGCGGCCGGCTGATGGTTATCGTCATCTATCGGATGCGGCTACGGCAGCCTGCTGCGGTCGTACTTCGTCGGGTCCCGCTTGGAGTCGCTCGTTCTTCCCAGCAGCCTTGCGCCTGCTCGTCCGAGGAACATCTGCATGATGCCCTCGCTGGCCGTTGGCAGCGGCTCACCCGTCGATGACTCGCCGCCCGGCTCGATGCCTGCCACGACGCGCATACGGGCCTCCCACGAGTGCACGAAGTTGTCCATCATGGGGCCGTCCGGGTCTTCCCGTTCGTCGTCGTTGCGGATGGAGGACTTCAACTCCTCCAACCTCGTCACGGCCTGGTCGATCCAATGCACCAGCATGTCGGAGTTGGTGTTGCACATGGCGTAGTTGGAAGCGGGGTCTACCTCCGCCAGTTCCGTCATGCTGTTGAATTCTCTGCCGGCGAACCGGCTTATCTCCCGCCATGACGGGCTTGCCGCTGCGGTGGACATGAGTACCGACGACACCAACGTCGGCAACCCGTTCACGGCCGCCATGTAGCTGTCGTGTTCGAGCTCGTCCACGAAGAACGGCTTGGCGCCCAGTGCGTCCACCATCCTTGAAACTTCGTGCACGGAGGCCTGCGGCGCGCTGGGGCTTGCGATTATGGCCCACCTGGAGCCGGCGAAGATGTTGGGAGAGGCGTTATCCTGGCCCGACAGGCCGCCTCCCACCAGCGGGTTGCCGCCCACAAAGCCCACGCGTGAAGGGAGAATCTCCTCCGCCACTCGCAGGATGGCCCGCTTGGTATTGGCGGTGTCGGTGATCGTGGCGCCGTCCTGTACGTGGCTGGCAATGGCGTCCAGCACCTCCGGGATGGCGTAAGCCGGTATCGCCAGTACGATGACGTCTGATCCGTTGACCGCCTCGTCCAGGTTCCAGATGGACTTGTCGACCGAGCCGTTCTTCTGGGCCTGGTTGTGGATCTTGCGCTCACCATCGTAGCCGATCACGTGCAGCTTCTTGCCGTAAGACGCCTTGAGGGCCATGCCCAGGGAAGAGCCTATGTATCCAAGGCCTATGATGGTGACCTGTTCCATCTCGATAATCCCCCTGAGTGCAGCCGTTAACTGCTTGAGCCGGGTGTCATTGCGTTTCTTGGGCGCGCCGCAGGGCGGCTGTCCGCAAGGGCGTGCCGCCTCTCCGGCACGAGCCTCGGTTCAAAGGTATCAGACACCGCAAGGCTGGGGCGCCGTTCGCGCCGGTAGGACGGGGCGGAAGGAAGCGCTCTCGATCGGCTAATCGTCTCCCCAATCGTCATCGTCGTATTCCGTATTGGACAACGCCATCCCGCTGCTTGTAGGCAACGGCAGGAGCGGCCGGCGCTCTTCCCGCCGCTCGCGTGGCTTCATCTCCTTGATGGCCGCGTGCAACGCCTTGAGACCGGCGGCGTCCGCGCGGTCGGCGTTCAGCAGCAGGGCGGAAACGGGCAGGTCTTTCAGCGCCTCCAGCTCGCTCTTGCCGGGCAGGCGTTCGACCTTTAGGAAAATGTGCTTTGTGAACAGGGACACCGTCTCCTGCATCCCGATCATTCCCGTTACCGTAAGCGGACCGGGCTCCGCAGTCTGACGCATGACGAGGAACTCGAAGGGCATGTCCTCGATGGCGCGCGCCGTCCGGTCGGTCAGTTCGTCCGGCAGGACGAGGCCGCGGCTCATGCCGTCGTCCCTCAATATCGCCGGCGAAGCGCCGCCCGATTCGACCAGTATGAAGTCACACCCCGCCTCTTTGAGCGCGTCCAGTCCTTCCGGGCTGGCGTCCTTGAGCGATGCGCCCCAGCATCCCTTCCAGCCCGACGCTCTGTTGACCGCCGACTTGTGATCGCCCTCTACAACGAGCGCGTCCAGCGTTTCGGCCAGTCTTGCCGGCCGCCTCTTTCGGGCCGTCCTGCCGGCGAGAAGCACCAGCGGGACGACCTTGCGTTCCCTGGGCTGCCCAAATCCGATGCGGGCGGGCTCCACCATTCCGAGCTTTGAGAGCGAGTCCGAAAGCTTGTTCAACTCAGTTCTCGTCCCTCAGTTTCGGAAGTGCCCCTCTGACGGCGCAGGAACTCCTCCAGCTCTTGGACTATCAGCCCCGACTCCGGCCGTCCTATGGACTCCTGCTCGGTGTCGTAGCGCTCTTCGAGCCGTTTGACGTATCCGGCGATTTCGCTCTCGCCTTCCAGCGCCTTTGTAAGGTTCTCGGCGTACGCCTCAGACTCGGCGCTCAGGCGCTCCATGTCCATCCGCACAGGCAAGAATTCCTGGAGCTCCTGCATGATGGCGTATGCCAATGCCGGATTGTGTGAGACCTGCACGTAGTGGGGGGCGTGTCCCCAGATGCTTGCCCACGGCACGCCGCGCTGTGCGTAGGCATCGGTCAGGACCGACGTAATTCCGCACGGCCCCTCGTACGCCGGCCTCGGCAGCCGCAGATGCTCAAAGCCTCGTCCCAAGTCGTCCTGGCCTGCCGAGAGGGTGACGCGGGGAGACCTCGTGTGGGGCACCGAGTCCAACAGGGCGCCAACCGTTATAAGGAGGTCTACGTTGGCGGGATTGGCGACTTCCAGGAACTGCTCCACGTAAAGCCGCCAACGCAGGTGCGGCTCGACGCCGCGGAAGACCACTATGTCCCTATCTTCCGCCCCGGCGGACGGGCCGGGCTGCCAGTAGGAGAACTCGTTGGAGGGCCACTCGATATTGCGCCCGCCCCGGCTGTCGTAGCTGACGTTCGGGCGCTGCTGGGAAAAGTCGTAGAACAGTTCGGAGTCTATCGCCGCCAGCTTTCTCGTCGAGAGCTGGCGGTTCGCCTCCCGCATGGCGCGGCTGGCGGCTTCGGCCGCGTCCGACCATCCCTCCCAGGCGGCGATCAGTATCGTCCGCCTGAGGTTGGGCCGTTTGAAATATTGCAGTGTGGGCAAGTGGCCTGGCCGGGATCTGGCCGGAGAACCGGGCATGTGTCGCTACTTTCAGTAACCGGCACAGTGTAGCGCTAGCGCAGCTACTGGGATTTCCACGTCAATTCGATCTTTGGCCATAGGGCAGCATCCATTCCCGTCCATCCTAGAGGCGCGTGACGTATCTAGCCAGCGAGGAGTCGTAAGTAAGGCCGGTGAGGTCCGGCGGCGGCGCGCTTGGGACGGGCGAGCGCGCCATGGGCGTTCCTGCGGCCAGCTCTCGCACGGCCATCTCTGCCAGGCGGGGGAGAGATGCCACGTCCTCCGCGTTGTATCGGACCAGCGTCTCCAACGCGCCGTCCTCTCCCTGCTGGGCCAGTTCCCAAAGGAGGACGGCGTGGTATCCCGAAAGGCCGGATAGCGCACCTGGGCGGTCCAGCCCGGTCGCCTGCTCGATGCGCTTGAGTCCGCCCCGGTATCCCAGTCTGCTCAGCGTCCAACGCAGGTCGACGTGAGCGAACGTCGTGGGAATGTCCGGGAACTCGCTGCGGAGGAACGGCAGGTCAAACGACGCGCCGTTGAAGGTGACGACGAGCCGGTACTTCCCAAGCGCCTCCGGCAGTTCGTCCAGGTCGTCCCCCCGCACCAGCGCCCGGAAGCCCTGGCTGTCGAGCAGCCCCACCATCGTGGTGTAGGCGTAATCGGGAGAAAGGCCGGTCGTCTCGATATCCAGAAAGACCGCTTCGTCCAGGAAGTCGGCGTAGAGACGCCACCGCTCTGCCGAGGGCAGACACTGTTCAAAGTGGAGCGCGTCCCTCTCTTCAAGCCGTGCGGCAGACCGCTCAAGGCCCGCCATCAGCTCTTCGTCCGCCTGTCCGGACCGCGCCAGTCCGTTCCAGGTGACGATGCCCTGCTGCCACCAGCCTTCTTCCGTGACAGGCCCAACACCCCTGAGATGCTGGAATGAATGGACTAGCAGGACTCTCCTCCGTATCCCGTTTGGCGCCTGGCAGGGCGGCGTGGACTGTTCACCTTCACGGCATCTTCGATTCGCTTGAGCGTCAGCGCTGGGGACGTGCGTACTTGCCGTTGACCGATCCCACTGCGATGACGCGCCCGCGCAGGGCTGCGATCACGTCGATCCCCTGTGCGCCCCGTTCCAGCGGAAGGTCTTCACTTACAGCGTAGACCCAGAAGCGGTATTCGTGGGCAGATCCGGCCGGCGGGCATGGGCCGCCATACGAGATGCGCCCAAAACCGTTTTCTCCCTGTAGCGCCTCTTTGGGAAGCGCCGCTCCCTCTTGGAGGCTGCGTAGACCGCCGGGCAGGTTGTAGAGCGTCCAGTGGATGAACGACCCTCCCGGCGCGTCGGGATCATCCACTATTATCGTGAACGACTTGACGCCGGAGGGCGGGTCGCTCCACTCGAGATGGGGCGATACGTCTTCCCCGTCACAGGTGTGCTCGACCGGTATATCTTCGCCGTCCCCAAAGCTGCGGCTGGAGACGGTCAGCTCGCCCAGCTCGCCCTCCGGGGGCTGCTCGCTGCCTGGATCCGCGCCGCCGCCGCATCCCAGCAGGGCGCCGGCAATCACGGCCGTAACCAGCAGGACCGGCAGCGCGCGCCGGTGCGACGCGCCGGCTATCGTCAGCCGGCTACGAATCGGAGATACGCTCGTTGACGAAGGTCTGCACGTCGTTCGCCACCTCAAGCGCGCGCTCAGAGTCGAGGGCCTCATAGGTCTCGGCCGGTATTCCGCCGGGCAATCCGGAGGGAAATCTTGCGCCCAAGTAGTGCTTGTCGAGCAGCATCGCAACCGACCTGATGAAGTCGAAGGAGGGGTCCAGCGCCATTGCGTCTTGGCATAGGTCTGCGAGCGAGTTTCCCCAGACGCTCTCGGCGCCCTTGGCGTATAGGTAGCCGGCCACTGCCTTGTGTGCGGACTGGTGGCACATGAAGCACGCCAGGGCGTGGCGGCCGGCCTCGGCGGCCATCTCGGCGTCGCTCAGATCGTGCTTGGATTGCGCCAGCCAGCGTTGCCCTTCCCGGGCGCCCGGCGCATTCTGCGATTGTTCACCCGCCAAAGAGGACCTCCCCGTACTGCTTCGTCTCTACCAAAAGGGGATCCGTGTTCTCCAATTCCTCGAACTCTTCGGGGGTGTAGACGAGGAAGCGCGTGCCCACGGAGGGCCTGAGGTGGCTTACCCAGAAGTCCGCTCTCCGGTGAAAGGGTTCGTTTGTGTCTTGCACAATTACCAAGTCGAGCTCGGTGTCCGGGCCTACGTTCCCCTTAGCCACGTCCCCGGTCAGGTATGCGCGGTAAGCGGCCAGCGGGGGCATTTCCATCGTGAAGCGTTCGAGCTCAGCCTCGAGGAGTAGCTTCCGCTGTCGGGTGAACCCGAACATCATGGGCATGGAGTCTTTATCCGCCTGGGCGTCGGGTTCAATGGTTGGGGCCCGGCAAGCGCGCCGCGCTCTTGGCGTGCGTACTTGGCCGCGCCGGTCACACGGTGTAGAGGGTAGGCGACTTCCTGGGCGGCTCGATCTCGCCCTCTGCCAGCGGATAGGCCTCTTTCTTGTACACCTGCACCCGGTGGCGCCCGAAGTCCGGTGCGTACATCAGCCCGTCAGGCCCGATGCGCACGCCGGTAGGGGAGACGAACTTCTTCTCCGGCTCGGTGCTGACCGTCTCCCTGGCCCTGAGCGCCGGGGCGTTGTTCTGGATGTAGATGCGCCCGATCTTCGACAGGGTGGCGTCGCCGGTGAACTGCCATACGTACCTGCCGTTGGGGTCGAACATCTGGATGCGGTTGTTTCCCCGGTCTGCCACGTAGATGTCGCCGTGTTCGTCGACGTCAATTCCGGCGGGCCGGTTGAACTGTCCCTGTCCTGAGCCTGAACTGCCGAAGGCCATGACGAACTCGCCGTCGGCAGTGAAGCGCTGTATGCGGTCGTTTCTCCAGTCAGAAACCAGGACCGTTCCGTCGCCGTCTACTGCCACGCCCCAGGGCATGTTCAGTTGGCCTTCTCCGGCCCCAAGCGAACCGAACGCGGAGATGTAACGCCCGTCCTTGGTGTACTTCTGGATGCGGTGGTTCATGGTGTCGGAGACGTACAGGTTCTCCTCGGCGTCGAGCGCTATGCCCGATGGCCGGTCGAACTCGCCCGCTCCACTGCCGTGGGTTCCCCACTCGCCCAGGAACTCTTCGTCAGGGCTGAACGAGATGACGGCATGCTTGATCTCATCGGTAACGTAGAAGACGCCGTCGCCGTCTCTCAACAGGGTCGTTGGCCCCTCGAAGTGTCCATTCCCGAACGTGTCGAGGTCTTCGTCTTCCCAGTTGATGCGGCGGATGTTGTTTCCGATCCCGCGCTGCCTGCACAGGACGTACAACATTCCGCCGTCCCCGAAGGCGATGTCGAACGGGTTCTGCGTCACGCGGCGCATGCCTAGCGTTGCGTAGTACGGGTAGCCCGCCCGTATGAGGGCATAGGGACGGCTTCCGTTCCGTATCTCTGCTGCCTGCATAGTCTGCTCTCTCCAAGACAGTCCTGGAATTGGGGCCGGTTACGCTATCGCCGGTCAGACTTCGACCAGCGTCTTGGTGAACGGCTGTATCTGCTCGAATTCACCGTTGACGACGTCGGTCGGCTCGATTCCCATCCACTGTTCGAGCATCGTTCCGTACACGCCGCGGAAGTCGATGGTGTGGCGCATGTCCTCGTCGTTGAGCCAGTCCTTGCGCTCGATGGACGGGTACTCGGAGTAGAGGCCGCCGTCCACGTTTTCACCCACGATGAACGCTCCGCCGCCGCTGCCGTGGTCGGTGCCGCTGCCGTTGTCCTGGATCCTCCTGCCGAACTCGGTGAACACCAGGATGGCCACCTCTTCGGCAGCGTCGTGCTCACGTAGGTCGGTCATGAAGTCCGTTATCGCGGTGGACAGTTCGCCGAGCAGCTTGGCGTGCACGGGGACTTCCTGTGCGTGGTGGTCGTACCCGCCGTGCTGGGTGTAGAAGATGCGTGTTCCAAGGCCCGCCGTGTGAACCCTGGCCACGTCCCGCAGGCTCTGTGCGATGGGGTTGTCTGCGTATTCGACTGTGGACTTGTACATCTGGGGGGCCACGGAGATCATGTCGGCGCCCCTCAGCACGTCATGACCGGTCTGCCCGAGGTAGTCCATGACCACGCCGGAGCCGAGCGCCGGGGTGTATATGCGCTTGAACCTCTCGAGGCGGCGTTCACGTTCCTGTAGAACCTCTATGCCGGTCATGAGGCCGTAGTTGTCGAGGTTGCCGACGGACGTTGCGGTGACGCCAGGCGCCGCCATGGCGCGGGGCAGGCCTCGGCCGAAACTGACGCCGGTGAGCGGGTTCTTGCCCTCGGGGTCAAGCAGCCTGATCACCTTTGCCAGCCAGCCCTCGGTCGCAATGACGTTCGGCTCGCAGGTGTGCCAGATGTCCATCGCTCTGAAGTGCGAGCGGCTTGAGTTTTCGTAGCCGATCCCCTGCACGATGGCGACGTCGCCCGCCTGGTACAGGTCCCGGAGCGGCCCGGCCGACGGATGGAACGCCAGCTCATCGTTCAACGGCAGGGCTTTTTCCTCCGGAATGCCCACCAGTGGACGCACGTCGTGGTAAATCCCGTTCGTGTACGGGATCACCGTGTTCATGAAGTCGTTGCCGCCCGACAGCTGGATGATCACCAGCACCGGGTCTTTCTCGTGTCCGTTTCGGCCGTTTTCCATGGCGTCACTTCTCCTGCAAGGATCAGGCGAACTGATATTCCCTCGTGGCGACTACCAGAGTCAGCATCTCAACGATTCTCTCGCCGCTTCTCATTCGTTCCGGTTCCGTGCCGAAGGTGAGGTCTCCCTCTTCCTGGGCCAGGCTAATGAGTTCGCTGCGGGTCTCCGGGGCGAGTCCCACGTGACCGGAGAGCTCTTCCACTGCGTCTACGAACCTCTCCGGCGACACGGGCCGTCCACCGGCGGCGATGGCGTCGATTATCCGGCGCGTGCCCATCTTGTCTGCGTCTTTGACCATGTCGACGGCGTAGTTGACGCGTTCGGTAAGCGTGCCGCCGTCGATCCACTCCTTGCCGGTGTGCCAGCCTTCCACCGTTGGGGGGTCCATCAGCCTCTGACCCATGGCGGCCATGACAGCTACGGTGTCTTCTAGGCCGGGTTCCAAGTTGCGGTAGTCGCCGGAAAGCTTGACCACGCCCGCCACGTACTCGGCGGGTGACTTTACCCGCTGGTGCATGGCGTTCTTGAAGAAGTCCGAGTTGAACAGGGTGCGCATGACGGGCCGCATCTCGGCGTCGGACTCTTGGAATACGGCTATGAGCTGGTTTATGGCGTCCGGGTCCCTCGGCGGCTCAATGCTCCATGCGGGCACCTGCGCCTCGTCGGCCACGAAGAAGTTGTACAGGTGTCTGGAGATGAAGCGGGCCGTGGCCTCCTGGCTGACGATGATCTCCACGATGTCTTCGCCGTTGAAGTTGCCGGTGTGGCCGAGGAAGGTCTTCTCGCCGTCGTCGTGGTCGTCGGGGCGGTAGACGAACTTGGTGTCGTAGTGGCCGTAGGGGTAGAGGGGGAGAGGTTGTTCGAAAGTCCAGCCGGTGAACGCCCGCGCCACGCTCTTGATGTCGTCCTCGGTGTAGTTGCCGATGCCCATGGAGAACAGCTCAAGCAACTCCCGCCCATAGTTCTCGTTGATGGAGCCGGAGTGGTTCTCGCAGTTGTCCAGCCAGTAGATCATGGCGGGGTCTTTGGACAGCTCTACCAGGATGCTCCGCAGATTTCCCAGCCCCTGCTCCCGGAACATCTGGATCTGGTCGATCATCGTCGGCGTGTGCTCGCTCTTCGTCCAGCCCGTGGCGAAGACGTGGTGCCAGAAGAGAGCCATCTTTTCTTCAAGTGGGCGCAGCGAGCAGGTCATGCGGTACATCCAGCGCGCGTTCCACTCTCCCTCCGCGTCCTTGCTCGTGGTGTGGGGCATGTAGCGGGAAACCACGTCCTCATCGAGGTCGGGCGCCTGTTCGGGGTGAATCAGCTCCTCGACGACGTCTTCGTAGCTTCTGCCTGCGTACCTATCCAGGTCCTTTTGGGATGCCCCGAATCCGGCCCTGCGCAGAAGGTGCGCCAATAGCGGCCGCTCGTTATCGGCCATCGGTATGTCTCCCGTATTCAATCAGGCGGCGGGTCGCCGCACTCTGGACTCCGGTTGCGCGTGCCGACATTTTCGCACAGCGCACACGCGCCTATGCCGCCATATTGCGGCAGATGCACACACTTTATAGTAAATCATGGCCAACGGCATCCTGAATTCCACTACTCCGCTGAGAAGACGCGGCCGTAGGCCCGGCCCTAGCGGTTGGCTGAGTCGATGGCATCCATTTCCAACGCAAAGGAGAGCGCCATGGAACCTCCTCTATCGTCGAAGCCTGAGACGGCCGGACGGTCCAGGTACTCCTGAGCGGAGGACTGGGGGCCTGTGCCTGTGCATACGTCTACCAAGCCGCCGTCATCGCCGATGCGCTGGTTCACCGCGTCCCAGGTGAGGCGAAGACTTGGCCTGAACGAGTCGTCCAGCCAACCCAACCTCAATCCCCGCGCTAGGGCTATGCCTAACATGCACGTGGCGCTCAGTTCTTCGTAGGATCCAGGCGTGTTGGTGAGTTGCCGCTGCATTCCGGAGGGGGCCGCGTTGGCCGCCAACGCGGTTAGATGACTCATATGCGCTCTGGCGACTGCGCCATGCTCGAGCCGTGCGACCGGAATCCACGTCAGGGCTGCCGACATCCCAAATGCAGCGAACCCATTGCCCCGGCCCCAGGGAAATCTCGATCCCAGGCAGTGATCGAACAGATCGTCCTCCCGCTGAACCCCGGAGGCGATGCAGTCCAGCATGTAACGGCACAACAGGCCAATGTGCCGGCGTCTTACCGTCAGCCTAGCGGCCCTGCCGAGTACCGCCGAGGCGAAATACATATCCTCGACGCGAAAATCCGCATCTGCGGGCGTTGGGGGCAGTCCGCGATCTGAAGGCTCGAAGCGCTCTGCCGCGGCTATGGCCAGACCGGCGTAGCGGGAATCGGCGGTGAGGCGCGCCAGGTCGTATGCCCAGATGAGGCCCGCCAGGCTTGCCCCATCTGGGTTGGTGGCAAAGTAGGAATCGGCATCTGCAACGAGGGGTTCTACGAGGCGTTGAACCTCGGCAATCGTGTCACCGTCCACGAGTCCCCGTTCGGCGCATAACAGTCTGCCGCTGATCGCAACGCCCTGCGTGTACACCACGGGATCGAGGGTGTAGCCGTAAGCGCCGGCGAGGATGCGCGCCACTTCACCGGCGCTTCGCTCGCGCCGGGCGGCCAGGGCGCGCCGGGCAGGGGAGCGTTCTAGGCCCTCCTTGCCGATGGAGCTAAAGATTCTGCCGAGACGCTCCGCAAAATCGTCTTTTGGGGCGGTTACGCTAAGGCACGTAATCTTGCCTACGGCGTCGCCCTTGCCCAGGCTCAGGGCCCATAGCAAGGAGCCTTCTTCGAATCCCAAATGGGAAAGCTCGCCCGGCAATAGGGCGGAGGATTCTCCCTGCGCGGGCGGATTTGACGTTTCGCTTAGCCTTGCTTCAACTACGGCGTCGGGGGCCAAGTAGTTGATCCACCTCCACAGGTAGCGGGATTGTGCATCCGTCGGGTGATCGAAATATCCGCCGTCCGGTGGAAAGGACCGCTCAGAATCCGCCCCGGCAGCCTTCACGCCGGAATGGGCGAGGCTGAGTACGACCTTACCGCCTGCAAGGCAGTCCGAAGAACGGATTGCCGAAACCACGGTGTCCGCCCATGCGCCGTCCGTTAGGCCGCCGATTACGAGAACTCGCGGGCGCGGGTCGTCCCGGTCATAAGCGTCCCTATGGACGAGCGCGGGGATTGGCCGGCCGTCTCTGAGGACGCCGCAGGCGTCAACCGTCCATTCTTTGCACGCGGCCGCTGCGAATTGATGGAGGTCGCTTTGAATATCGTTCAGGTCGGTCAACTGTTGAGGCCCGTTCTACGCGTTGCTTCACCCGTCGCAGGCGATGGCGCGGAAGGCTTGATCGTATGTCTTGACCGCTCGCACAGTGCGTCGGCGGCAGCTTGCAAGATGGCACAGGTCCCTGGCCCCAAGCGCAGGGTACTGTTCGTGCAGTTGGCGCGCCAGTATCACGTCCTCGGGTTCCAGCGGCCACACTTGCACGCGGGCCATTCTAACCAGTCCAATTGCCGCATCGAGCGTCTGCAATCTGTCAACCGGCAGATACGCGTGCATGAATTCTTGCATCGTTTCCGCTGAAGTGCAGAGGGGTGTGCGGTCGGAGATTGCCTGTATGAAGAATTTGCGTGCGGGTTCTTGGAGTGGGTGCGGCCTGCCCACTGCGTACATGAAGACGTTGGTGTCTACGAAGATCACGTGGGGGCGCCTCCGCGTCTGCGCGATTCGTTGATCACGGCTAGGTGCTCACTCCAGTCCGGCTCCACGCCGGGGCCATTGTGAGAGTCACAGGCTCGAAAGAAGGACTCGACCTCTTCCGGAGAATTGAACTCATCGGAGCGTTGTCCCGCTTCAAGACGGTCTTGGGCAGCGGCCCTCAACCACGCGCTGAATGACATGCCTTCCGCCTTGGCCTGGTGGACAAAGCGGTCGCGATCCTGATCGGGTATGACTAATTGGACTCTTGCCACCGGCGCCGCTCACATTCTGTGTGTATGTGTATGTATGTTACATATAATCTGCAATAAATCAACTCCCCCTTCGGTTTCCGCCTGGCATCGGCCTGCGGGTAACGCCTTCGCGTTTCATGGACTTCCGTGTTGTTACAAGGCCGCCAGCGCGTCGGCGGCCTGGCCTGCCCACTTGGAGCCGGGATTGGCCTTCAGCAGCACGTCCAGGCTGTAGAGAGCGTCCTCATCGCCTATGCGCGCCTTTGCTATGGCGTCCTGAACGCCCTTGTCGGAAAAGCTGTCGTCCCAGGGCACGACGTCGAGGTCCATGTCCCGCCAGTACCACGCCAGCTCGTCGCCGGGCTGCCAGTCACCATATATCTCATCCCAGCCCCAACGCTGGCCTGAGCCGCTGAGGTGGGGCTGCAACTGCCGGTCGTTGATCACGTCGCCGGCTGCCTGGTAGCGGTTGTCGAGCGATATCCGCATCAACTCGCCGGTCTGATTGGGCAACGCCTTGTGTACGGTGAGGCTGTGGAACGCCAGCACGTCTCCGACCTCGTAGTCGGTGGTGTGCCAGGCGCCCTCCAGCCGGTCCTCGTCGATCTTCAGCATCCCGGCGCCTAGAGAAAAGTGGTGGTCGAATATCTCTTCCGACCACGGCCTGGGATGTATGGCAAGTCCGCCGAGCTCCACGGGGCAGTCGGACAGGGGCGTCCAGCAGGTTAGGGTGTAGAACGAGCCTTGGAAGTGGACGAAGTCTTGGTGTATGGGCGTCGTGTGCCGGTCTGACTGCGGGAAGGACATGCGCGCCACCTTGGCCGGGTGGGGCAGTACCTCGCCGTCTATCAGTTTTCCCGTGACGTCCATCATTTCGGGTGAGTGCGCCACGGCATGGAACGAGCGGAGGGCGTAGAGCCTCCTGTAGACCTCCAGGTACGGCGGCTCACCCTCGGCGCAGCTCTTGCCGATGTCGACGCGGCCCTCAAGCGGGTCGGTACCGGCCATCACCCAGTCGTTGCGGCGGTACAGGTCCAGTATCTCAGCCCGCAGAGACTCGATCCGGCTGGGGGCTATGAGGCTTTTGAAGAACAGGTATCCCTCTTGCAGAAGCCTCTTCTTCATCGCGCCAGGGGAGTCGAGGATGTCATTGGAAACCCTGAATTCCTTCAGATCTGCGTCCACTTGGTCGTCTCCCGTAAGGTCTGGCGCTTGTCTGCAAGGCGTGGAATCATCTCGGAATGGTACAACGGCGGCGCGAAGGGGGACTGCTCAAAGCGCATGGCCCCGCACCGGCGCTGCCGACGCGAAACGCTCCGCTGCCGTGATATCTTTCTCCGTTGTCATTCAGACCGCCGCGGGCCGCGTGAGCGTGAGACTGCGGCAGACGAGAAGAGCCGGTTCCGGCAGCCAATAGCAAGTTGAACGCCAATTCACCAATTCTATCCGTGCGAAGCCTTCGCACCCAGTTCTCTTCCGAAGCGGGAATCGTCCGGGCCGTGGACGGCGTTTCGTTCGACCTGCATGAGGGCGAGACGGTGGCGCTGGTTGGCGAGAGCGGCTGCGGCAAGAGCGTAACCGCTCTTTCGATCATGCGTCTCATCCCCGATCCTCCGGGCCGGATCGTTGGCGGGCAGGTCATATTCGAGGGACGCGACCTCATGCAGCTCCCGGCAGGGGAGATGCGCGAGGTAAGGGGATCCCGGATCAGCATGATCTTCCAGGAGCCGATGACCTCGCTCAATCCCGTGCTCACAATAGGCAATCAACTCGCTGAGCCGCTCCAAATTCACCTCGGCATGAGCCGGGGCCAGTCCGCAACCAGGGCGGTCGAACTGCTCGAAATGGTCGGCATACCGGACGCCGACTCACGTGTGTCCGACTACCCGCACCAGCTGAGCGGCGGCCAGCGGCAGAGGATCATGATTGCCATGGCCCTAAGCTGCCGTCCCGCGCTGCTGATCGCAGACGAGGCCACGACCGCGCTCGACGTGACGATCCAGGCGCAAATCCTGGAACTGCTCACCCGGCTCAGCGATGAGGCCGGCACCGCCACGATCATCATCACCCACAATCTCGGCATAGTGGCCCGGTACGCAGACCGGGTCAACGTCATGTACGCCGGCAAGATCAGGGAGCAGGGAAGCGCGGTCGACATTTACCGCCGCCCGCGGCACCCATATACCGCCGGCCTGCTCAACTCGGTGCCCAGGCTGGACAGCGTCACCACGGACCGCCTTCAGTCAATCGAGGGAGAAATTCCTGACCTGTCCAATCTACCGCCCGGCTGCGCCTACCAGGACCGCTGCCCGTGGGTGGTCGAACGATGCGCAGCGGAAGACCCCGGCCTGTTCGAGGTCGGAGAAGGCCATCTGTCGGCCTGCTGGGAATGGGAAAAGCTGGAAGCGCAGGCCGCATCCACCGGAGGCGCAGGTTGATCCGGGAAGCGACCGGCCCGATGGGCGCAGGGCGGGACAGCGCCGATGCTCCGATCCTGGAGGTGAGCGACCTCAAGGTCGAATTTCCCATAACACGCGGCTTCATCTTGAAGTTTCGGACAGGCGGGGTGAAGGCGGTAGACGGCATCTCGTTTTCCATCCGGGCTGGGGAAACGCTGGGCCTGGTTGGCGAAAGCGGCTCCGGCAAGTCCACCACGGCCAACGCCGTGCTCCAACTGGTCAGGCCGACGGCCGGCAAGATCATCTTCAACGGCACAGACCTGTCGACCCTGTCCAGGCGTGAAATCAACGCCATTCGCCGCGAGGTCGGGTTCGTGTTCCAAGACCCCTTCGACTCCCTGAACCCGCGCATGAACGCCGAGCGCATCATCGGAGAGCCTCTACGCATCCACAACCTGTTCGAGGACCGCGACGACTATCACAGGCAGGTTGTGGAGCTGATCGAGATGGTCGGTCTGAACGCCAGCATGACCACCAGGTATCCGCACGAGTTCAGCGGCGGCCAGCGTCAGCGCATAGCAGTGGCCAGGGGCATCGCGGCGCGCCCCAAGCTGATCATCCTCGATGAACCCGTCTCCGCCCTCGACGTTTCCATCCAGGCCCAGGTCATCAACCTGCTCAAGGACCTACAGGAACAGTTCAAGCTTGCGTTCCTCTTCATAGCCCACGACCTCTCCGTAGTCCGGCACATTGCCGACAACGTTGCTGTGATGTACCTCGGCAAGATCATGGAGATCGCCAGCAGAAACGCACTGTTCGATGAGGCCAAGCACCCATACACCCAGGCGCTGCTGTCAGCCGTGCCGCTGCCCGATCCCATCCTTGACCGGCAACGGCAAAGGACGATTCTCCAAGGAGACATACCCAGCCCGGCGAACCCGCCGCCCGGCTGCGTCTTCAACACGCGATGCCCCCTGGCCATCGAACAGTGCAAGCAGTTCGTGCCGGAGCTGAGGGACGT
Source organism: Dehalococcoidia bacterium (assembly GCA_963663555.2). Lineage (GTDB taxonomy): Bacteria > Chloroflexota > Dehalococcoidia > Lucifugimonadales > Lucifugimonadaceae. The sequence continues at coordinate 58,282 of CAXXNJ010000001.1, read as the reverse complement.
CGGAGCCGGCCAGCTGGCGGCCTGTATCCGCGCGCCGGGGTATGGGCCGGCTCCCGACGGAATCGACTACTCCTGACCACCCCGCACGGCTCGACGGGCAGGGGGCCGCAAGGCCGTTGACTCTTAACCTTGCCGGGATAACATTGCGCCACTGTTCAACGACCATGCGCGACTCGCTCCGCGGCAACGCCCGCATCGCGCCGTAGACGAAAGAGAGAATGACGACGGATGGCTTTCCTACCGCTTTGGTGTGACGCAGGAGGCGTTGTTTCACCGGCCTCCAGCAGCGATTTCGAGAAAGACGTACGGGACTTCGTGCAGAAAGCCGCAGACCACGGCGTAACCCGGCTGTTCCCGTCCGGCGGGTCTCCCGAACTGGTGCAGGCCGCCGGAGAGAAGGGCATAGAGGTGCACCCTTACGTCGCGCTCAACCGCCACGGCGGCATGGCGCAAAGAATCACCTGGTCCCTCGAATACATGATCCCAAGCCCGGGCACGGCGGAGGCAAGGGTCATCGCAGACCGCCACCGCCCCATATACAGCCACGCCACCGTGGAGTTCAACGCATCGGAGTTTGCGGCGGCGAATCCCGGCCTGTGGGACAGGAAGCGCGGCGGCAAAGGCCCAACGGAGCCCGGCGAATTCCTCGGTCTGTCGTTCGCAGATGCCCGCGCCCGTGAATTCGAAACGAGCAAGTACCTCGGACTGATCAACAACTCCGGCGGCTCAGGCACCCAGATCGAGTTCGTGCTCGGCAATACCGACGCAGACGGCGTGGCGACTGGCGGATATGAGGCGCCGATGGCCTCGGCGTTTGAGGAGAAGCGCGGCAAGTCACCGGAAGACCTGCCGAATGACGACCCCGGCTGGATGCAGTTCAGGGCCGACCAGGTGACCCTCTTCCTCAGGGAGACCCGCGACGCAGTCAAGGCGCTCGACCCTGCGCTCAAGTTCTCAACCACCATGATCGCCGCGGACGGCGGCGGCTACCCAAAGGTGATGCAGGACCCCGCCGCCTGGGTCGAGCAGGAGCTGATGGACGAGTACTACATCTGGTTCAGGACCACTTCAAGCCTGGACGAAGTACGCCGTCAGACCAAGTGGATGGCCGACACCGTGGGCGGACGGCGGCCCTTTACCGTTCAGCTTTCCTGCTATCACCCCGGCAGTTTCCAAGACGCGCACCTGATGCTGGAGGCCGCGCGCATAGCCAAGGACAACGGCGCCGATCACGTTGGCGTTTACCGCAGCCACGCGGTCGAGCAACTGGGCTTTTGGCACGTCTTGGCGGACATAGGCCGGCTGTAGGCGTTAAGCCCACGACCGGGGCGCCCCTGTTCTACAGCCGCCAGGAGTGAACGGAGGCTGCCCGGCTGCCGGAGCGGGGCGCTTTTCCTTGACAAAGGAAGCCTGTGCTACAAGAATTGAAACTTGCAACAAGGCCCAGCTGTCCTGCGGGGTTGGCGGTTAGAAGGGACTCGCGTCCCTCACTACGCGCGCGGGGCGGCGTTGGTGCGTTATTCAAACATCAATGCACGGTTTAATGATGGAGGTAAGTCCAAGGTGAGAATATCCATGGCAAGCAGGCGCGTACGCGCCTTCCTGGCTCTCCTCTTTGGTGGTGCGCTGTTGGCGGCGCTCGCCTGCGGAGGAGAGACTGAAGTCGTAAGAGTGGAGACGGTAATCGTCGAGAAGCCGGTCACACAGGTCGAGACGGTCATCGAGACGGTTGTCGTCGAGAAACCGGTACAGGGTGAGACCGTAAGGGTGATCGAGACGGTCGTCGTCGAGAAGCCGGTTACCCGTGTCGAGACGGTCGTCGAGACGGTCGTTGTCGAGAAACAGGTTGCCGGTGAGACCGTAAGGGTTGTCGAGACCGTCGTGGTCGAGAAGCAAGTTACCCGCGTGGAGAAGGTCGTCGAGACGGTAGTGATCGACAGGCCGGTCATCCAGACGGTCACGGTCAAGGAAGTCGTCGAGGCGACCGCTACGCCGAGGCCCAGGCTTGAGGTACAAGCGGCGCTGGGCGCCATTCCGGTCAACCTGATCGGCGGGCTCATTCCGTCGCAGCAGAGCCGTATCGTGTCCAAGCTGCTCTACGACAGCGTCGCAGAGAGGCCGGGCGGGTCGGGCGCGCTTCAGCCGGCGCTGGGCTCCTGGTCGGTCGACGGCCTGGAAGTGACCATCGACCTGCGCGAGGACGTCAAGTTCCACAACGGAGAGAGCCTCAGCGCAGACGGCGTCAAGTACGTCATCGACACCCTCACCGAGGGCAATGCCGAACTTGCGTTCAATTACGGCAGATTCAACGACTACACCGACATCACCGTCGTTGACGGCAACACGCTGAAGTTCACGCTGGAGAAGGCAACGGCCAACTGGCTCAACCCCTTCAGGGACATGATGCCGCTGGCGCCCGACTACCTGCGCGAGGTCGGAATCGACGAATTCAATGACGGCCCAGTCGGCACCGGCCCCTTCCAGTTCGTCGAGTGGCGGCGTGAGGACTCGCTGACCCTCGATCGGTTCGAGGACTACTGGCGGGCCAAGCCGCAGATCGACAAGATCATCTTCCTGCACATGCCTGAAGGTTCGGTGAGAGTAGCCGCTCTTGAGGCGGGCCAAGTGCAGATTTCCGCTGGCCTCGCCCCCAACCAGGTGCCGCGACTGCTCAGCAAGGGCTTCACCGTCTTCACGGGCGAGAGCTTCCAGACGCAGACCGTGTGGATCGACCCCGGTCAGCGTTCTGAGCCGACCCAAGACCTGAGAGTCAGACAGGCCATCCTGCACGCCATAGACCTGCCCAGGATCCACGACTCGATCGTCGGAGGATTCGGGACGCTGATGGACGGGCAGATGGGCACCGCAGAGTCGGCCGTCGCATACAACCACGACATCAGCCGCTACGAGTACGACCCCGAGAGGGCGAAGGCTCTGCTGGCTGAGGCCGGATACCCCAACGGCTTCACCATCGGCGCATCGGCCACCACGGGCCGCTACTTCCGAGACCTCCAGTTCATGACCGCCATGGCGTCTCAGCTGGAAGAAGTGGGCATCAAGGTCGATATGGAGACCCCGGAGTCTGCCGAGTGGATAAGGCAACTGATCAATAACGAGTTGCCCGCCCTCTACAACATCGGCATGAACTGGCACCCCGGCGACCACGTGTGCAACAACCGCTTCATCTCGGAGGGCGGAGACCCGGTAATCACGGAACTGTGCGACACCTTGCGCGGGGTTACGGATGATGATGAGCGCAACCAGCTCCTGAGGGAGGCTGCACAGCACATCCACGACCAGGCTCAGGCTCTGTACGCATACACCATCCCGACCGTGTACGGTCTCGCTCCAGGCCTGCCGCCGATCACATTCGGCATGGGCTTTGAGATGTTCATCGCTACCGAGTAGCGGGAACGCAGACTCTGAACTGTGGGGCGGACGGCGTCAAAGCCGTCCGCCCCGCGGGATTCTCCACACAATTATTCTCGTTCCCGTCTCTCGACGGGCGAGAGATGTCCGGCCGCAGCCGGTCATCATGCTGGGGGCGCCCACAGTGTCCAGGCCCGGCAGTCTTGGCGGCTTCGCGCTTGGCCCTTCGCAGTTGGGAACGGCCTTCCGGGGTGAGAGACTGCCCCCTGGGTGACAATTGAGCAAGGTTCTGCCATCCGAAATGCGGGAGTAACGGTTCGTTGGCTTGGTTCTTGGCCAGAAGGGTCGCCCAGGGCGCTTTCGCTCTTGTGGGAGTGCTCACCCTTGTCTTCTTCCTGATCCAAGTTTCAGGTGACCCGGCGTCCTTCTTCGTACAGATAGAACCGGACAAGACCCCCGAAGAGCTCCAGGCCGAGTACCAAGCCATACGAAAAAAGCTGGGCTTGGACCAGCCGATATTCGTCCAGTACGGAAAGTTCGTGGCGGAGGCCCTGAGGGGCGACTTCGGCACGTCGTTCAGGCTGGGGCTGCCAGCCAGCCAGGCTGTTCTCGAACGCTTGCCGCGCAGCCTTCAACTGGGAGCGGCGGCCGTATTTATAGCCGTAGTCGTGGGTCTTCCTCTTGGGGTATTCGCTGCACTGCGCAGGGGATCTTTGCTGGACTCGGTATCCACGGCGGGGGCGATTGCAGGGCTGACCATACCCAACTTCTGGATGGCCCTGATGATGATCTACCTGCTGTCGGTACAGTTCAAACTGCTGCCTCCGACCGGAAGCGAAGGCTTCAAGGCGCTCATCATGCCGGCGGTAACCCAGTCCGTGAACCTCATGGCGGTCATTGCCCGCATGGGCAGGTCCGGAATGCTGGAGGTGCTGGGGCAGGACTACATCCGCACGGCAAGGGCAAAGGGCGTACAGGAGCCGCAGGTCATCACCAAGCACGCGTTGAGGAACGCGGCTATCTCATTGATAACCGTCACGGTTTCATCTTTGCCCGGCCTGATAGGCACCGTGGTCATCACCGAGGTGATCTTCAGGTGGCCCGGCATTGGCAGCATGTTGTTCCAATCCGTCGGTTCACGGGACTTCCCAGTGGTGCTCTTCTGCACCTTCATGCTGTCGGCTGTAACGATAGCCACGTTCATCTTCATGGACATTCTCTACGCCCTCGTTGACCCCAGGATCAGGTACTCCTGACATGCGCCCCTACACCCCGGCGGACAGAGAGACGTGAGTCGTGGCCGTTAGCCCTGCAAAAGAACAGGTAGCGGAGGCCCCGCGAGCGCTGCATGGCCCCAGGCGCTCGCTGCTGCGCACAATCTGGATAAACCGGCAGGGCATCGTCGGAGCGGGCCTGGTGCTCTTCTTCGCCGTCATGGCCATTTTCGCCCCTTGGATCGCGACCGACCCCCCCGGCAAGATCGACCTGTTCTACGTGCTTTCTCCGCCTTCCTGGTCGAATGCCGAGGAAGGATCGGGCTTGCTCGGTACCGACAACTTCGGAAGGGACATTTGGAGCCGGATAGTTCACGGCTCCCGGATTTCGCTGGCCGTCGGCGCAGCTGCGGTCGCAATCGGGCTGTCCATAGGGGTTCCCATGGGCCTGATCGCCGGATTCGAGGGAAGGATATTGGACGACGTCATCACCCGGATCGCCGACGTTCAACAGTCCATCCCGTTCTTGGTGCTGCTGATAGTGCTGTTCGCATTCCTGGGCGGGGGTCTGCTGAACGTCATCCTCTTCCTGGGGATCAGCAGTTGGTACGGCAGCATGCGCCTGGTGCGGGGAGAGACGCTTTCCGCCAAGACAAGGGGCTACGTAAGGGCGGCAGAGGCCCTGGGAGCCAGCCGGATCAGGATCATGTTCCAGCACCTCTTTCCGAACGTGACCGCCCCGATCATCGTCGGAGCATCCCTCGGCTTCGGGGGCATGATCCTTACGGAGGCGGCGTTCAGTTTCCTGGGCTTCGGCGTTGACCCGCGTACCGCAACCTGGGGACGGATGCTCGCCGACGCGAGGGACGACATCCTGACCGACTTTGGCCCGTCGCTATATCCAGGCCTGGCGATCGTGATGGTCGTGCTTGGCGCGAACCTATTCGGCGACTGGCTGCGGGATCGCCTAGACCCACGCCTGCGAGGCCGCAGGAACTAGCAGTAACGGAAAGCAGTGCGGGGCTAAGAGCGCGGGACCGCTATGCGGCGGTCTCCACGCGAAGCCCGTTAACCAGCCGGTCCACCTCTTCGGCGGTGTTGAATCCGGCGACCGATATGCGCATTCCCACCTTGTCGTGGTGCGGCGGGTCTGCGGTGAGCCACTGGAACTTCACGTGTGCGCAGTGGTTCTCGTACAGCCGCCCAACGAGGCCCTGCAAGTCGGTGTCCACCATGCCGTCGAAGGTGAGAGTGGTGATGCCGGCAGAGGCCCCGGGCTCCATCGGCGTGAGCACGTTCACGCCCGGCATCTCCGCAACGGCCTGGCGCAGTGTGCGCGTTAACTCCGAGACGTGCGCCTCAATCGTGTCCAGGCCGATCTCGTTAATGATCCTGACGGCGTGACCGAGTCCGATTATGACGGCGTGGTTGACCGTGCCGATCTCAGCGCGTGCGGCTGCCGTCACCGTGGGCTTGGGTGCGTCGGGGAAGGTCCAGGGGTGATAGTCGGGAATGAAGTTCGGGCGGAAACCCTCCACCTCCGAGGAGGCTATGTAGAGGTAGCCGGTGCCGGACGGGCCCAGCAGCCACTTGTGGCCCGAGCCCACGTAGAAGTCGCACGCAAGGCCCTTCACGTCGACGGCATACTGTCCCACCGCCTGCGCGCCGTCCACCACGACGGGAACGCCGCCTTCGTGCGCAAGGTCACTCGCCTGCCGGATCGGAAGCTTCCGCCCGTCCGGAGATGCGATCTCGCTGAGGCATACGAGCTTGGTGCGCTCGTTGAGAGAGGACTTGAGGCCCTCCAGCAGGGCGGCGTCACCCGCGTCCGCCTCGATGATTCGTATCTTGACGCCAAGCCTGTCGCGTAACTGCATGCAGATGCCGAACGTGCTGACGTGCTCCAGGGAGGAGATGACGAACTCGTCGCCCTCCCTCCAGTCGAAGGCCCTGATGACCTGCTGCATGGCCCAGGAGGTATTTCTCAAGACGGCCAGCTCGGTCGGCTCGATGCCGAGCAACTCTGCCACGTCTTGCCGCGCCTGCCGTTCCTCCTCCGCCAGCCGCTGGCCCGTCTCCCTAGAGGCATAGCCGGAGCGGGACTCCGCCGCCATGGCGTCTGCGACGGTTTTGAGCACCGGGTCCGGCGTCGGCCCGTGCGAGCCGGCCTGGAAGTAAGCGACGTCCCTGGTGATCGGGAGCGCCTCACGTAGCCCTGCGAGTGTCATTCTTGCCATTCCGATGCGGTCTCCCTCAATCTGCGGGCCGTACTGCCCGTACAAAATCGCGCCCATGCCGCAAAGATATCCATGCCATGGGCGACTGTGAAGCGTTTGCGGTTGTGTGCGAAGGGCAAGCTATCCGCGGCCCTCGAAGCGTCAATCGATTTGCCGCCGTTTCCCAGCCGTTTTGACAAGACGTGCGTACTGCCGGACTGCCTGCGGCTTTGGCCGCCGACGGCTCAACCGGGCGGCGAGAGCGGCGCAACGGAGAACAGTACTCGGAACGGCTTGCAGTAGATGATGACGGAGCGGTACTCGGAGACGTCCAGCCCTGTCGTTATCTCGTAGTTCTGGTTGCCTACGTTGCCCTTGAGCGGCGCAACCTCAACGTACTCGTGCTGGTTGAATTCGGACCGGCTCATGGGGTCGGCGGCGCCGCTCAGGAGCACGCGCAAGTCGGGCCCGTTCGTGACCCTAAAGTCCTCCAAGCGGAGGATGTGCGCGCCGCCTGCCAGCTTGTAGATGGTCGCTGTGCCGGAACCTTTGTGGAAGCTGTCTGCGTTCCTGAAGTTGCCGGTCAGCGCCACCTCTGAGGCGGCCTTTGTATCATCGGACATCGGCTCGCTCATGGCCGTGTAGGTGATCTTCGCCATCGCGGCCATTGCAGCCTCGACCTCTTCTTGAGATAGCCCGTCAGGCACTTCAGCGGAGGCGGAGTATGGGAATTCCTCGTTCACCTCTCTGTCGATGAACAGTGGCGAGGCCAGCCACCATGCCAGCCACAAGGCGGGAATCGCCACTACGACGAAGGCCACCGCCGTGGCTATCTTCCTGTTGCGCGTCCTGATGAACCAGTCGAGTATCTTCATCTTTCCGACCCTGAAACGCCGCCGGCTTGGGGTTATGATCTGGAGTTACGATTGTGTCCGGTGAGCGGATTCCGGCCCCGGGAAGTCTGGAGCCAACGCCCGGACTCGAACCGGGGACCTGCTGTTTACGAAACAGCTGCTCTACCACTGAGCTACGCTGGCCCTTGTTTCCTCCAGGTATTCAAGGTAACATTCTACCGATGAAACTGTCAGTTCTGCGCAACGAATTTATCTTCAGTCTTGCCATCGTCATCGTGATAACGGTGGCGGGCATCATTGGCGCCGCGGTGATAACGGCGTCGGGCCTCAACGATGCCGCGGCCAGGGGGGGTGTCGGGCTCGCCGTGTTTGCCTCAATTTGCGTGCCCTGCCTGTTTGCGCTTGCAAGACTGTTTCAGCCGCAGAGACGGTTAAGACTGACCGCTCGCCAGGGACGAACTGCGCCCCTGGCGCGCCTTGTAAGCGGCCGAACCGGCGGGATGCGCCGCTCGCGCCGGCCGGGCTTAGGGCCTAAGGTCAGATGAACCTGGCCCTCTCCTTTGCTGAACCGCCGTGGTCTATGTATACGGTGATGACTTCCGTGAAGAAGTCCACGGCCTCCGTGCCCTGCTCCCTCTGACCGGCCCCGGATGACTTCAGACCGCCGAACGGCAGGTGGACTTCGCCTCCAAGCGTGGGAGCGTTGACGTGAACCATGCCGGTTTCGACGTGGTTTATGTACTCGTAGGCAAGAGTCAGATCCATCGTGTAGACCGAGGACGATAGGCCGAACTCCACGCTGTTGGATATCTCCACCGCCTCGGCAAGGCCGCCGGCCCTGAACACCGTCAGCACTGGGCCGAATATCTCTTCCTGGGCGATTCGCGAGTCCAGCGGGACGTCGGTGAAGATCGTCGGTTCGACGTAGTAGCCGTCGTCGAATTCGCCCCCGCTCAGAGCGCGGCCCCCGTAGTACAGCCGCGCTCCCTCCTCGGCGCCGGTCCCGATGTATTCGAGGACGGTGTCCATCTGCTGCTGGCTCGACAGTGGGCTGACGTCCACCGCCGGATCGAGCCCGTTGCCGATCTTGAGCGCGCGGGTCTTTTCCACCAGCAGGCCCATGAACTCGCCGTACACGCCGGCCTGGACGATGGCGCGGCTCGTTGCGGTGCACCGCTGTCCGGTAGACCCGAACGCGCCTTGGACGATGCCGTCCACGGCCTTCTCGACGTCGGCGTCGTCCAGGACGATTGCGGCGTTCTTTCCGCCCATCTCACACTGCACCTTCTTGAGCATCTCGGCGCCCCTGGCGTTGATGCCCACTCCGATTTCGGTCGAACCCGTAAACGACACGCCCGCCACCTGTTCATGCTCCACTATGGCGTTGCCCACGGCCCCGCCAGGGCCGGTCACCATGTTAAGTACGCCCGCGGGCAGACCGGCCTCCTCGAAGACCTCCGCAAGCTTCACAGCCGACAGGGGAGCGCCCGACGCCGGCTTGAAGACCACCGCGTTGCCGCACACCAGCGCCGGGGCGATCTTCCATGCTGGAATGGCGATGGGGAAATTCCACGGAGTGATGACGCCCACCACGCCGAGAGGCCGCCTGACGGTGTATGCAACCGTGTCCGGCAGCTCAGAAGGCGTGGTGTAGCCGAACATCCGCCGGCCCTCGCCCGCGGCGTACTCGGTGATGTTCATGGCCCTCTTCACTTCGCCGCGCGCGTCGGCGATAGGCTTGCCTTCCTCTATAGTGATGGTCTCCGCAATCTCTTCGGCGCGCCGCTCAAGGACCTCCAGCGCCTTGTAAAGCACGGCCCCGCGCTGCGGCGCCGGCGTTGCGGCCCACGCCGGGGCGGCTTTGCTGGCCGCCTCGATTGCCCTCAGTGCGTCGGCCTCTACCCCGGCTTGGAAGTTACCAATGACGCGGCTCTTCATTGCCGGATTGGTGATGGGGTAAGTGGAACCCGAAGCCGATTCCACCCACTCACCTCCTATGAAGCACCTGTAAGTGGGAACTGGATCGCCTACCATTGACATGCCTCTTTCGAACTGTCCGCCGCTGCCGGGGCGCTTATCACGATGGGACGTTAAGGGAATCGGGGTCTCACCGGATGGTACTGGAAAGAACTACCTGCGCGTATGGCGGCACGATGACGGATGCGGAGGGAAGGGCATTGCGCGCTTGTGACTACTAAGGCTATCCTTGCGCTGGATCGTACTTGAGAACTGGAGGTCGTCTTGGAGAAATCATCCTTAAACAGACTCGGCGCGCTATCCATCGGACTAGGGCCGCTGATGGCGCTCGTGTTTTTCCTGATCCAGCCCGGCGGCATGTTCATCGACAACACTAGGTCGGATGACGCGGTCGGTTCAATTGCCGCATTGGCTTCAAACAACGGTCTTGCAACTTTCACCGCCCTCGGCATATCGCTCGGCCTTGGCCTTACGATGTTCGGCACCAGGGTTGTCCAGCACGCCATAAGGTCAGGCGCATTGGGAAGCCCGGTGGACACGACGTCCCGGCTCGGTTTCTGGCTGATGGCCATAGGCACAGTCGGGTGGATCTTGGCGCAGGGACTGGTCCTCTCAATGGCGGACACCAACCTTGGTTCTGAAGTGTCAGTCTCGGCGATGTTGTCCGTGTATTCCGTCCAGTCAGGGATCACCCTAGTGTCCGGCCTTGCCGTCTCCTTGGGGTTTGCGTTCTTCGCCCTGGGCGTGGGCGGCAGCGGAATGTACAACCTGTTGGCCGCTCGGGTGATAGCCGTCGTTTCGCTGGTGGCATTCGTCTTCTTCATCGTGGCGATCAGCACGACGGGCGACTCCCGAGAGACCTCCTTGCTGGTAGCCCGCATCTGCTACTTCCCGTGGGTAATCTGGACCGTCGGCCTGGGAGCCGTCTACTTTCTCAACAAGGAGTGATAGCCGCCATCCTCGGACGGCGCGTCTAAGGGGCTGTGCGCGGGCGGCTCACGATGGGAGCTTTGGCCCGGCACGCCCCTGTGCGGCGGCGTTTCGTCCCTTGAAAAGTCCTGATGGGCTGGACCGAGGGGTGATGCAGGGAGCGCCGGCGGTTCGGAGAGGGCCGTCTGAAATCTGAAGTCTCAGGGCATTTCCCTGGGTTTTGGAAGGCTTCATGGCTCCGTGGGTTCTGCAAGGCTGGAAAGGCAGAAAATCCGAAATCTGAATTCAAAATTCGTGATAATCTGGAGTAGCACTCCAAAATATCATGATAATCTGGAGTAGCACTCCAAAATATCATGATATACTGGAGTACATGTTCACAAGATACCTACCTCTGCCCCCATCCGGCAGCGAGACATTTTTCCTGTGGGGCCCTCGCCAGGCAGGTAAGAGCACGCTGCTGAAGCAGCGCTACCAGGGATGCCGCTGGATAGACCTCCTGAAGAGCGAGGAACTGCGGCGCTATGCCACGCGGCCGGAGTTGCTGCGGCAGGAGCTTGAAGCCGAGGGCGCAGACCCTGCGCGCCAGATAGTGATCGACGAGGTCCAGAAGGCGCCCGCTCTTCTGGACGAGGCGCACTGGCTCATAGAGAACCGCGGCCATAGCTTCGCGCTATGTGGATCAAGCGCAAGGAAGGTGAAGCGCGGCGCGGCGAACCTGCTTGGCGGCAGGGCAGTGCGGTATGAATTGCGTGGCCTGACCGCCGGCGAGCTTGGGGATGAATTCGACCTGGACCGTATTCTCAACCACGGATACCTGCCCAGGATGTACGAATCTGACCGCCCACGGAGGTTGCTCGACGCCTACATATCCGACTATCTCGTCGAGGAAGTGGCTGCCGAAGGGCTCATCCGCAACTTGCCCTCGTTCTCGGGATTCCTGGATGCGGCAGCCCTCAGCGACGGCGGCATCGTCAATTTCACCAACATAGCGAGTGAGTGTGGGGTGTCTAGCAAGACCGCCAAGAGCTACTTCAGCATCTTGGAAGACACCTTGCTCGGCCGCTGGCTGCCCGCCTACCGCAAGCGCAGGAAGCGCAGAACAATCGGCTCGCCGAAGTTCTACTTTGCCGACGTCGGGGTGGTGAACAGGCTGGGCAGGCGCGGCAGGCTGGTGCGGAGGTCTGAGCTGTACGGCAAGGCTTTCGAAAACTGGGTTTTCCATGAGCTTTCGGCGTTCATCGAGTACCGGGAGGTTGACGCCGAGTTGTCGTATTGGCGGCTTCCGAGCAGGATCGAAGTGGACTTCTTGCTCGGAGACGTGCAGCTCGCAGTAGAAGCAAAGGCCAGTTCCCATATTGCCGGAAACCATCTAAAGGGGCTGAGGAATTTGGCGCACGAGTACCCGCACGCAGGGCGGCGCGCCGTAGTCTGCTTGGAGCCTAGAGCGCGCCGGACAGAAGACGGGATCGACATCTTGCCGGCGACGGAGTTCGTGCGCCTTCTGTGGGACGGAGTTCTTACGCCGGGCCTGCTGTAGTCGGTTCGCAGGGGCGCAGGCATGGGCCGAAGCGGTCACGCATCTGTGCGACCGTAGGGGATGAGTGACACGGACTGACCAGCGTACTTAAGAACGTCAGATCCCGGCACGGGAGTTACCCGACACCTCCGGGTTGATGAAGTTCTGCGGGCGCTCGCCGTTCAGGACGCGTACCACCTCCTGGGCCGTTCTTCGTTCCAGCTCCAGCGTTGAGGCCTGGGAGAAGAAGGCCGTGTGCGGGGTGATGATTACGTTGTCGAACCCGAACAACGGGTGGTCGGTGGGCGGCGGCGAGGGTTCCAGCACGTCCAGCCCGGCCCCTCCGATCTGCCCGTTGGCAAGGGCCTCCGCAAGCGCTACTTCGTCTATCAGGCCGCCTCTGGCGCAGTTGACGATGATGGCGTCGTTCTTCATGCTCGCCAGTTCGGCGGCGCCTATCAGGCCCTCGGTCTGCGGCGTGAGCGGCACGTGCACCGTGATGAAGTCAGACTGCTCGATGAGCCGGTCGAACTCCACGCACTCGACGCCGTCGATGACCTGGCCGGGCTCAAGGAGAGGGTCGTAGGCCACCATGCGGCCGAAGAAGACCGCGCCTCGCTCCGCCACGGCCCTTCCGATGCGCCCAAAGCCGACTATCCCCAGGGTCGCGTCGCTCATGCGTTGCATCGTCTGGTTCAGTTTGAGGTCGGCCCAGCCGCCCCGTTTTACCAGACGGTCATGCTGGCCCAGCCGCCTGTTCAGCGCCAGGAACATGCCCATCGCGTGGTCTGCCACCTCGCCCATGCAGTAGTCGGGCACGTTGGTCACCACGATGCCCAGTTCCGTCGCAGTTGGGATATCCACGTTGTCGACGCCGATGCCGTAGCGTGATGCGACGACGCACTTGGGCGCCGCCCGCAGCACTTTGCCCGTCACCTGGGCGAAGCAGAACATGATGGCGTCCACGTCTACGGCGAGCCTTGCCAGGGTCTCCTCAGATCTATCGGGGGCCACCACGAGTTCCACGCCTGCGGCCTCCAGGATCTCGCGTTCAGGCTCCAGGCTGGACCATACGTAATCTGTTATGAGCGCTTTCTTATTCATGACGCTAGAGGATACCCGCTAATGGCGCATTGCCGCTACAAGGGCCGCCACTGTCGCCGTTTTCGTCCTCAGCGCAGCGGTTTGAACTGGCAGCCCTCAACGAAGAAGTCGAAGAAGTCCGGCTCGGTCTCCAACTCGACGTGCTCCACCGTCGCTGCTAGTTCCTCGATCCTGCGCCTCATTGGGTCTGAGATCAGCATGATTGTTGCGCCCTCCAGCGAGGCGTTGCCGACCTTCTCTATACGATCAAGCGGCACGCTGGCTATGAAACCGATCTCGACGGCGTTGGCGACGTCAACGTAGTTGGCGAACCCACCGGCCAGGTAGAGCTTGCTGAATTGCTCCAGCGGCAGCCCGTAGCGCCGCAGGACGATGGACTGTCCGCAGTAGTTGGCCGCCTTCGCCTGCGCCAGGGCCGATATGTCCGCCCTCGACAGCGACAGGCCTTGGTCAGGAACGAACTGGAACTCGTCGACGCCCTCGCCGAGCTGGCCAAGCTCCGTCATCATCCCGTGGCGGCGCAACTCCGCAAGAAGATCAATCAGGCCCGATCCGCAGATTCCGGCCGGCTCGGCGTCTCCTATGGTCCGCCACGCAGTCCGGCCATCGTCTATGGAGATGGACTCCACGGCGCCCTCGTAGCCCGGCATACCGTACTTGACCTCGCCGCCCTCGAATGCAGGGCCGGCAGGGCACGAGGCGGACAGCATCCGTTCGCCAGTCCCAATGACCACCTCGGTATTCGTGCCCACGTCCACCAGCATGACCGGCTCCGTCTGCATGTCCATGCCCACGGCCAGCATGTCGGCTGCCACGTCGGAGCCAACGTGAGAGCCGATTAACGGCCCCCCGTATATGTTGGCGCCGGGGTGGATGCGTACGCCAAGTTCGGAGGCGACGGCGTGCAGGGCAGTTGTATCCCGCCGGCCCGACAGGAATTCCGATTCGGTGGACGAACGGTAGGGCTTAAGGCCAATCGGCTGCACGTCGAGGCCAAAGAAGATGTCCCGCATGGTCGAGTTGCCCACCACGACCATCTCGTAGATGCGCCTTCTGCGAATGCCGAGCTGCCTGCACATTTCGCCGATCTCGAAATTGATCGAAGAGAGCATCACCGCCTGGAGTTCCCCGCGAAACTTGCCGCCGTCATAGGAGATCCTGCGCATCACGTCACTGCCGCCAAACCGCTGTGGGTTCTCGAAAGAGGACGTGTGGAGCGCTTGGCCGGTCTCTAGGTCCACGAGGTTGGCCACCACCGTCGTGGTGCCCAGGTCTACCGCTATTCCGTATATCTCTCCCCTGTACCTGTCCAGCGTCCTGGGGCCATCCGGACCGTTGAACGCCACATCGCTTCCGACGCGGACAGTGGCAGGCTCGGGCGTGACCTGTCTCTTCACACCGCTGGTGAGGATCCTCGGCTGTCTTCGCAGAACGGCGAACTCAACGTTGGCCTCGGCATCCACGACGGAGGCTTGGCAGGCTAGACGGTAGTTGTCCCGCAGGAAGGACTCAGCCTCGGTAGGTGAGGACAGGGCATCCCATCCCTGCTTCACCTCTACTATGCACTCGTGGCAGTCACCGTTGCGGCCACAGGAGGTGGGTACCCGTACGCGCAGTGAGTCGGCGTAGTCAAAGAGGGTGCGGTCCCGCGCAAGGTCGATGCGAACGTCGCCATGTATCAAGGGACTCATGAGACTTCTGCTAGGTGGGAGTGAGGCTCGGTGGAAAGGTGGCGCTTGAAGGCCGCACACGCGTGAAAGTGTCGGAAAACTAGTGTTTTGTTGTTTAATTTAGCCAGTAATATGGCCCGATTCCTTCTGCTAAAGGTCCCACGCGCTCCTGTAGTCCAGCTTGTCGCTGCCGGTGCAGACCGGGCGGGCGTTGGGGTCCTTGGTGAAGTATTGGTGCCTGCAACCGAACATCGCAGTGCACCGCGACTGAGCGTCCTTGTAGGGGCAGCGAGTGCGGGTGACCTCATCCGCCTTGACTGCGATGTCCCTGTAGATATCTGCAAGGCGGTCGATGCTTGACCGCAGCGCGTCTGCGTCGACTTTGGATGCGTGGTCGGCTGGCGTCATGGCGCGTCGCGGGTCAGCTTCTACGGAGCTCTTCCAGCAGCACGATCAGTTGGTCTGCGCGGTCAACGCACTCGACTGCGTTTTCACCGTAGCCGTCGGCTCCCATTTCGTCGGCGAATTCCTGCGTTACCGGTGCGCCGCCAACCATGACGCGCACCTCGTCTCTCAGTCCGGCCTCTTCTATGGCGTTGATGGTGCGCCCCATGTTGGGCATGGTGGTTGTTAGCAGGGCGGACATTCCCACCAGCTGGGCCTCATGCTCCTCGATTGCATCGACGAACTCGTCCGGCCCGGTGTCCACTCCGAGGTCGTAGACCGTGTATCCGGCGCCACGCAGCATCATGATGCACAGGTTCTTGCCGATGTCGTGCAGGTCTCCCTTGACGGTGCCCATGATCACCGTGCCCTTGGGCTCAACGCCCGCCGCCGAGAGTATCGGCTCCACGTGCGCCATGCCGGCCTTCATGGCCCTGGCGGCTACGAGCACCTCAGGCACGAAGATGATGTTGTCCCGGAACTTGACGCCCACGATCGCCATGCCGGCCAGCAGGCCGTAGTCGAGGATGTGGTTCGCGTCGTACCCCTTTTCGAGAGCCTCCCTGGTCAGCCGGTCGATCTCAAGGTGCTTGCCCGTGATGAGGGCGTAGGCCATCTCCTGCATGAACTCATCGGACTGGTCGAGCGTCTCGCCGATGTGCTTACGCTCACCCGGTCTGGTGACGTACTCGAACTCTTTCTTCAGTCCCTCGTTGACTATTGGCATCTGGTTCTTCGGTTGCCGCATTGGCCGGGAGCGCTAATGGCGGCTCCTTGGCGCGTCAGGCGATTCGTGCACCGGCCGGCGTCTTGACCGGCGATGTCGGTATGGGTGCGTTGCAGTACAATTTTGGCACGGCGTGGATGGTTTTGGCAGATATCCGGCGCTACGCGTCTGCCTTAACCTTGCATCCTCTCCGCCGCCCAGTCCTGCACCGCAGCAGGTATCTCCAGCAGGTTCTCCAGCTTGGTCTTCAACGGTATCGCGCACTCCGGCGCGATTAGTTGTACTCCCGCCTCCAGCGCCTGGTACACCTCCTGCCTCACCTCTTCCGGCCCCCTGGCGTACAGCGTCTCAGGATTGTTGATGTTCCCGACGAGCTTGATGCCGCCGTCCACGGCGCCCATCGCCTCGGCAGGGTCGTTGCGCGAATCGAAGTGGAACGCCGCCATGCCCGACTGCGCTATGTATGGCATCCGGTCGACCGTCTTGCCGCAGATGTGCAGGATAAGAGGTACGTCGAGCCGTTCCACCATCTCCTGGTGTATCTCCAGCAGGAACCTGCGGTAGTACTCGCCGCTTACCAGGTCTCCCGTTGCGTGGTCCGGGAAGGTCAGCGCGTCGGCCCCGGCCTCGATCTGCGCCTGCCCGAACAGGACGGATATCTCCTTGAGCTTGTGCAACGACCTCATCACCTCGTCCGGATCGTCGATCGTGGCCAGCAGGAACGGCTCGACGCCGAACACGTGATATGCGAGCGTCCAGGGCCCCATCGTCTTGCCGATGATGGGTACGTCGTCTCCAACCTCCTGCCGGATCATGCGGATCGACTCGGTGACCGCCCGGTTGTCAGGGTGTTCCAGGAAGCCCGGCGGCATGTGTACGTCGTCCGGCCCCTTCCAGATGGGGTTGCTCATGCGCACCGTGGGCCAGTTGTCCTTCTGCTCCCACTGCATGTCGCAGCCGAGGGCCGAGGACTCCTGGATGATCGAGAAGTAGGGCTGTATGGAGTCGAAGCCCAGTTCCGAGTAGCCCGTGACGGCCAGCCTGGCGTTCAGTTCCGGGCTGCGGCAGGCCTCGGGGAAGGGTGCGTCGACTAGGTCCATCAACTCCACGGTGGCCACGCTCGTGGGGTTCGACACAGGCGGCCTGTCGACCGGTCTTCCTGCGAGTGCGTTCAGCACCCGTTCCTTTGGCGTCATCTGCGCTGGCTCAGCCATGGCATTGCTCCAGACTGCCGGTGTGCCATTCGGCCCGGCCTATCCCGCTGTCTTTAGGTTTGGGAGAAGCCCAGGGTCTGCGTGGTCATCTGACCGGAGAGGTCGGACGCGGCCAGCATGTCCTCCACGGCGCTCACGTTTCGAGCGTAGGGCAGCAGTACGCGCGCCAGTCCGTCGTGGCGTCCGCTGTCCGGGAAGGCGAAACTGTCCGGTGATACTCTTTCGCAGCCGCCGTAGCGCATGTAACCGCCCACGACGGCGCGGATGCGTACATGCGGGCGGGGCGCCTCGCCTTCCGCCGTCACGGTGTATACGAACTTATCGTCGATCTGCTCGCCGGCCACGGTGAAGGTCAGACGGGTCTTGGTGTCGGGGGCGGAGATCGGGCTGTCCGGCGGCAACTGACCGGGATCCTTTTCGACCGCTTCGGTGAACAGGAAGCGCATCGGCTTATCGAATATGGTCTCCGACGGGAACCTCGCCTGTATGCGGCTTCCTTCGACGGGGATCAGTCCGCCGAGCTTGACGAGGCGATCCCTGATCTGTTCCAGGCGGCCCTCGATTCCGGGCAAGGTACTGAATGACCACACGGTGAGAAGGTTGCCTTGGTAGTAGAGGCCCACCGTGACGCCGTTGAAGTGCGGGTCCATTGAAACGAGCTCCAGACAGCGGCCCAACCGCCGCAGCGTCTCCTTGACCGTTGGCCGCGTCTTTGTCTGCAACGTTGTCATACCATGTGCCTCATGCAGTCCCCGGTGACTGGCGCCGCTCAGCCCGCCTCCGATGTTGGAACGTTCCTAAGCGCCTCGACCATTGCCCTGACGTGTGCGGAGCCGGTGCCGCAGCAGCCGCCCAGTATGTTGACGGGCAGCTCCGCAAGGCGTGCGAAGCCTTCCGCCATGAACTCCGGCGATTCAGGGTAAATGATTTCGCCTTTCACTATCGCAGGAATGCCGGCGTTGGACTGGATTATGAGCAGTCCGCCGGTCAGTTGTCGCATCATCTCGCCCAGTTCGACCATCTTCTCGATGCCGTTGCCGCAGTTAGTGCCCACGACGTCCGCTCCGGCCTCTTGGAGCTCTACGACCGCGCGCTCCGGCGTCACGCCCATCATCGTGAAGTAGCCTCTGGGCCCCTTGTCGAACACCATGGTGGACATGACCACCATGCCGGTGTTCTCGCGGGCGGCTCGGACGGCCGTGGCCGCCTCCTCTATCGCCATCTGCGTCTCCACCACCACGGCGTCGGCTCCGCCTTCTTCAAGGCTGACGACCTGCTCCGCAAACGCGTCGTACATCTCCTGCTCGGATACGCTTCCCAGCGGTTCCATGAACTCGCCGGTTGGGCCGACCGACCCGACGACGAACGTGCCCTTTGGCGCTACGGAACGAACGTGTTCGGCCGCCAGGCGGTTTAGTTCCCCGACGCGGTCGCCGGCTCCGTACTTCTTCAACATGAACTTTGAGCCGCCAAAGGAGTTGGTGAGCGCCATGTCGGCGCCTGCCGCAAAGTACTCCGCCGACATATTGCGGACGGTATCCGGCTCGTCGGCGTTCATCAACTCGGGGCAGGCCCCAGGTTCGAGGCCGTAATTCTGGAGATGCGTACCTGTCGCCCCGTCGAGCGCGAGGATCTCACCGGATGCGAGGCGCTCCAGTATGCCCTTTGAATTGCCGTCCTGTACCGCCAACTGTTTGCTCACTCCTGCGCCCGTCTCATGCGTCGAACCAGTCTTCAATGCTGCCTGGGGACTCGTTGCGTCGTCCGTCTCGGTGTAGGTCCCTGATGCGGGCCACGAAGTCGGCGGGTATGCCGGCGTTGTAGCGGTCAGCCGCCGCGTCTGCGGCCTCCGGTGCGCTCAGAGCGGTTTCCGAGTAAGGCCCCCACTCCCATGCGTCGAGGTAGTCGTCGCTGCCTGCGCTGCCGTCGAACATTGCAATTGCGTCAACCGACTCCTGGAAGACGGGGGCAAGCGGCCTCGAAACGGTCTCGTCCCCGTCTTCGGCCTGCACCTGTACTGGGATTTCCTTCCAGTACATCACTCTTACGCGAGCCACGCTCCGGCTCCCTATGGGCTTGTCCGATGTTCCGCTTCTATATCAATCGTAGCGCTTTGGGATGTTCCTGCACGTATGGCCGCCCGGTTTCCGGCCAGTCCAGTTCTACGGCGCCGCGGCCGCCCAATCGGAAATCACCCGGCGGGAGCTCGTTAGGGAAAGCAGCGGGGACGGCAGGTCGGCTTTGATCTCGATTGACAGCGGCCCGTCGTAGGCTGAATCTTCCAGCGCGTCTAGAAATTCGTGCAGTGTCCGCTCGTCGAGTACGCCTTCCAGCAGACCGTAATGCGCGTCGGTCTGCCCCTCGTTGTCGTCGACGTGGACGTAGCCCAGCCGCTCGTCGAGCATGTGCACCGTACCGGCAGGGTCTTCGCCTGTGAGCAGTAGGTGGCCCAGGTCGAGCAGGGCGTAGAGTCCCTCACAGGCTGCGGAGTCGAGCAGGCGAATGGTTTCGGTGTAGTCGGACAGCGCCTTGCCCGGCGACGGCTCTACGCACAGCTTCATTCCGAGGCTCGCGGCGTGGCCGCCGAGCTGGGCCATGGAGCGGACGTATGAAGGATCTTCGCCAACCCGTTCGTTGGGAGTGACCATGTAGGCCCACTTTGCGCCCAGCGAAGCGCCTCGTTCCAGCGAAGCGAAGAGGTGGGGCAGCGCACTGTCTGCATCCGGCGTCGCGAGGGTGTCGAGGGAAAGTCCGGGCGGCAGAGGAGCGGGCGTTATGCCCACGCATGGCACGGCTATGCCCAGCCGTTGCAGGTCTTCCCGCTCGATTCCGTCCCAGCAGTCCGGCCTCAGGTCCACGTGGTCGAAGCCTAGTGCACGCAACCGGGCCAAGGACCGGGCGGGCGGGTCTGTCAGGCACCAGGCGCATGCCGATGTGGTAGGTATGGGGGCCATCGTCTATCTGCGCCCGGCTCCGGGTGCGGCACGGGCTAGCAACTGCCTGCGATTGATTCCGCATTCTACCAGCGTTGATTTCCTACGATTCACGCCCGTTCAGCCATCCCGAAACGGCTTGCTCTCGCCGCTCGCGGCCACTTGAGACATTCCCATACCTTGCCCGGCATATAATCTTGCCGGTCGGGGCCGCAGACAGGCTGCGAACCCGCTTTGGAAAATGACGATCGGCGCCCGCGCCGGATTCCTGAGAAGACGCACATGAAAGTTGGATTCATCGGCCTCGGCAACATGGGGCAGGGCATGGCGAACAACCTGCTCCGCAAGGGCGCCGACCTCACGGTGTGGAGCCGTACTACTGCCAAGGTAGAGGCGATGGTCTCGGCAGGGGCCAGCGCAGCGGAATCGCCCGCAGAGGTCGCCCGTCGATGCGACCTCGTTCTCGCTTGCCTCGACAGCATAGAGACCACCCACCGCATCTTCCTCGGCCCCGACGGACTGGCGCAAAACGCACGGCCCGGTGCGGTACTGGCCGACCACGGCACGGTAGACCTCAAGACGACCCGGGCCTGCGCTGCCGCAGCGGAGGAGAACGGGGCCCATTTCCTCGACGCGCCGATCAGCGGAGGCCCGCTCAGGGCGGCTGACGGCACCATGTCGATCATGGCGGGAGGGAAAGAAGACGTTTACGAGAAGGCCAGGCCCTACTTCGAGATGATGGGCGCAAACGTCCGCCTCATGGGGCCGTCCGGCGCCGGCACGACCATGAAGCTCATCAACCAGGCCCTCGTATCCGTTCACACCGTGGCCGCAGCCGAGGCCTTCGCCTTGGCCAACGCGGCCGGGGTGGACATAGCGGAGGCGGTCGAGGTGCTCAGCGTCAGCTGGGGGCAGAGCACGATGGTCGAACGCAACGGCCCGATCACCGCGGCGCGGGACTTCCAAGACTCGGCGGCCCCGCTGCGCAACCTCGTAAAGGACCTCAGCATCATCACCGCCCTGGCTGAGCAGATGAAGCTGTCGATGCCCATGACCGCTGAGGCTGCCGGGATATTCAAAGAACTGGCCGCCACCGGATACGCAGAGGGTGACCCCTCGGCCGCGCTCATCGCGCTCGAACGGCGGGCGCAAGAGCTTGCAGGCTGATTCACACAGACAAGAAAGGACGAAGACCGGCCGCACCGCAATGCGGACGCCGCCGGAGATGAAGCGCATGACTCACTACAAGATCGCTGTAATCAGGGGTGACGGAATCGGACAGGAGGTGGTTGGAGAGGGCCTGAAGGTCCTGGAGGCCGCCGGGTCGCCGGAAGGCATCTCATGGACCTTCACCGAGTTCCCGTGGGGCTCCGACTACTACCTGGAGCACGGCTCGATGCTGCCGTCGGACGGCGTTGACCGGCTCGCGGCATTCGACGCCATCTTTCTCGGCGCCGTCGGCCATCCGGAGATACAGGACCACGTCACGCTGAACGGCCTGTTGCTCCCCATACGCCGCACGTTCGACCAGTACATCTGCGAGAGGCCCTCCACGCTGTACCCAGGCGTGGACTCACCCCTGGCCGGCGTGAAGGCGGGAGACATAGACCTGGTGGTCGTCAGGGAGAACACGGAAGGGGAGTACGCCAACGTCGGCGGCTTCCAGTACGAGGGATTTCCCGAAGAGGTCGCCGTTCAGACCGCCGTCTTCACCCGCCGGGGCACGGAGCGCGTAATCGACTACGCCTTCCGGCTCGCTGAGAAACGGGGCAAGAAGGGCAAGGTCACTTCTATCACCAAGTCCAACGCACTGGGCTACGGCATGGTGCTGTGGGACCCGCGCTTTCGACGCCGTAAGGGAACGCTATCCCCACGTCGAGACCGACTCCATGCTCATCGACCGCGCCTGCATGGAGATGATCCGGGCCCCTGGGCAGTTCGACGTGATCGTCGCATCCAACCTGTTCGGCGACATCCTGACCGACATCGGCGCCATAGTGACCGGCAGCATGGGACTCGCACAGAGCGCCAACGTCAACCCGGAGCGCATAGGCCCCTCTATGTTCGAGCCGACACACGGCACGGCCCCCGACATCGCAGGCAAGGGTCTGGCAAACCCGATGGCCCAGATACTCACCGGGTCGATGATGCTGCGGCACCTGGGCGAGGAGAGCGCAGCCGATAGGGTGGAAAGGGCGACGCTGCACGTCCTCGCGCAGGGCGAGATACTCACCGCAGACCTCGGCGGCTCTTCCGGTACGTCCAGCGTGGGAGACGCCATAGCGGCTGCGGCGCAGAACGGCTAGGTCTGGCAGGCGGACGCATAGCGGCGGACGAGCGATATGGACCCATTCGCAAGAGTTCCCATAGGTGAGACCGGCGTCGAGGTGACCAGGCTCGGCCTGGGATGCGCGCCGCTCAGCGGGATGATCGAGGCGGACGGCCTTTACGGCGGCGTTGCCCGCGAGGAAGCCCTCGATATCGTCAGCGCCGCCCTGGAGGCCGGGGTGCGCTATTTCGACACCGCGCCCTTCTACGGCAATGGAGTCAGTGAAGCGCGGCTTGGAACTGCGCTTGCAGGCAAGGATCGCGGCTCGCTGACGATCTCCACGAAGGCCGGGCGCGTGCTCAATCCCACCGGAAATGGCCCCATTGAGCCTGATGGCCTGCCTGAACTGGAGCCGGTATTCGACATGACGCGTGACGGCATACGCCGCTCGCTGGAGGAGAGCCTGCAACGGCTGGGCATCGACCGAGTCGACATCCTCTACCTGCACGACCCCGACATGGGAGGACTGGAAAAGGAGTCGGTCGAAACGGCCCTGCCTGCCCTTGTCGAACTGCGCGAAGAGGGAGTGGTGAAGGCCATAGGCTGCGGCATGAACGAGTGGCAGATGCCCACCCGCTTCATCCGCCGGTTCGACCTAGACGTCGTCCTGCTCGCGGGCCGCTACACGCTGCTGGACCATTCGGCCCACCCGGAATTCATGCCGCTCTGCATCGAACGCGGCGTGAAGGTAGCCATCGGCGGCCCCTACAACTCCGGCATCCTGGCGAGAGACCTCGACGGCCCCGTCTCATTCGATTACCTGCCCGCGCCAGAACACCTTGTGCAGCGGGCCAGGCGCCTGAAAACCGCGTGCGAACGCCACGGAGTAGACCTACGCGCAGCGGCCCTACAGTTCGTCCTGGCCCACCCGGCCGTGGCCGCCGCCATCCCCGGCGCATCCAACGTCTCAGAGCTCCTGCAAAACGTAGAACTCGTACGCGCCCCAATCCCGTCTGAGCTATGGGAAGACCTGCGCGTGGAGGGACTGATACCGGCGGATGCGCCAGTTCCGAACGCTTAGCGAAGTTTGGTGCGAGGCGGCTTACAGGAGTCCGTCTTAGAATTCCACGGTCTCTAAATTCAGTCGTCTCTGGATTCCCGTTTTCACGGGCATGACTATGTTCTGCTTAGGCCGCGCAAGGTGATGAAAATGGGGTGTCCCGGGCGTCAACGCGCGCGCCATTGACAATAAGCTTGGAAGCGTCACGCGCGCGAAGACCCCCATCTCAATCTTCCCCCGCAGACGGGGTAAGAGGTAGGAGGGGACGCCCCTGCGGGGCGCGGGCGGTAGATTCCCGTTTTCACGGGAATGACGTGGTATGAGCGTATTCCAACTCTATTAGGCATATGTTCATCGAAATTCGTCTGGCCGTCCGCGATTCAGATCGTGAGCCGTGATTTATGAGACGGACTCAAAGCCTCGCACCCCTCACACGCGCGTCTCCACCGGCGTACGTCCCTGCAGGAAGTCGAAGTCGCAGCCGTGCTGGGCCTGCATGACGTGCTGGGCGTACATCTTGCCGTATCCCCGTTCGAACTCTCCGTGGGCGATGCGCGGCCGCTTTTCCCAGTCGGCCCGCCGCCGCGCCAACTCGGACTCGTCCACCAGCAGGTCTAGGCGTCTTTCCGGCACGTCCAGTTCGACCATATCGCCATTGCGTATGAGCGCCAGCGGCCCGCCGGCAGCCGACTCAGGGGAGACGTGCAGCACGATGGTGCCGAACGCAGTGCCGCTCATGCGCGCGTCGCTGATTCGCACCATGTCCCGCACGCCGCGTTCCAGGAGCTTGCGCGGCAGTGGGAGGAATCCCCACTCAGGCATTCCCGGCCCGCCGATCGGCCCCGCGTTGCGCATCACCAGCACGTCGTCAGCCTCGACGTCGAGTGCCGGATCGTCGATTCGGGCCTTCAGGTCGGCGTAGTCCTCGAACACCACGGCCCGCCCGCGATGCCGTTGCAGTTCCGGCGACGCTGCGCCGTGCTTGATGACCGCCCCGTCAGGCGCCAGCGAGCCGTGAAGCGAGGCTATGCCGCCCTCAGACGAAAGAGGGGGCCTCTACCGTCCTGATCACGTCGTCGTTGAAACACTCTTCAGGGGCGATGTTTTCACCCAATGAGGCGCCGGAGACCGTCATGCAGTCGAGGTCGAGCAGTGACGATAGGCGGTTCAGTACGGCGCCGACCCCGCCGGCGTAGTAAAGGTCCTCCATCAGGTAGCTGCCGGTGGGTTTCAGGTTGACGATCATCGGCGTCTCCCGCGACAGCTCGTCGAAACGGGACAGCGGCAGGTCGATTCCGGCCCTGCCTGCGATGGCCGCCAGGTGGACGATTGCGTTCGTAGAGCCGCCGGCAGCCGCCAGGAAGCGGATGGCGTTGTCGAACGCCTTGGAGGTCATGACGTCGGAAGGGCGGAGATGCTCGTCGATCAGCTCCACGGCGCGCCGGCCGGTCGCCTCGGCGAGCGCGCTGCGCCTTGCGTCGGCGCCGGGAATGGCCGCCCCGCCGGGCAGCGTCATCCCAAGCGCCTCGGTGATTCCCGCCATGGTGGAAGCCGTGCCCATCACCATGCAGTGGCCCGGCGACCTGTATATCGCCGCCTCCATCGAGTCGTACTCCGCCTGCGTGATCGTCCCGGCGCGCAGTTCCGACCAGTACCTCCGGCAGTCGGTGCAAGAGCCCAGCTCCTCCCCGCGCCAGTTGCCTTTCAACTGCGGCCCGCCGGTCAGCACGATTGCGGGCAGGTCGGCCGACGCCGCGCCCATGAGCATCGCCGGGGTCGTCTTGTCGCAGCCCGAAAGCAGTACCACGCTGTCGATGGGCAGCCCCCGGATCATCTCCTCCACGTCCATGGACATCAGGTTTCGGCAGTACATGGAGGTTGGCGATAGGAAGAACTCGCCCAGCGAGATCGTGGGGAACTCCAGCGGAAACCCGCCTGCCGCCAGCACGCCCCGCTTGACGTGCTCTGCCAGCGCCCGCAGGTGGGCGTTGCAGTGTGTAGCCTCGCTCCACGAGTTGGCGATGCCCACAACCGGCCTGCCCGCGAAGGTCTCCTCCGGCCAGCCCTGCGCCTTCAGGCCCGATCGGTGCAGGAAGCCCTCCAGGTCCCTGCCGCCAAACCACTCGGCGCTCCTGAGTACGCCCTCAGATTCCTTGCCGTTACTGCTCATCTGTCACTCCGGGAACGCTGACGCCGCCCTTACCCCCGGCGAGTCGGGGTATGCCGAGTTTATAGACGCGGACTTGCTCCGTCCGGGTCAGGTTAAACTCTACGGCTTGTAGGGATTGCACTTTGGGAGGCAATTTTGACAAGGTCGGCTAGCGGGGAAGAGTCCCCGCTTTCCCGTAATTGAGGTATCGGGATCCGAGCGCGAGATGGGGCGGCAGACCGGCGAGGCCACGCGGGAGAAGCTGCGGGAGCTTGTCGAACTGGTCGTTTCTCGCGTCAATGTTGGCAGACCGGGACTGACGCCGATTACCACCGGGCAGGCGATGGACGTGGCGCGCGGGGCCTTTGCCTACGCTGAGGACTACGCTCCCGAGCTGGTTGACGAGATCAGGGGCATCGCCGAGGGCGCGAACCTTTCCGTAGAGCAGGTCATGCTGGTCAACGTGCGCAACCAGGTGGCGGCGGCTATCGACGGCGCCTGTACGGCCGTAGTCGTCGAGCCGATAGCGTCCTCGTCCAGCGCGGGCATCGCGGGGCAGAACTGGGACAACGACCCCGAAATGGATCCCTACTCCATCGTGCTCATTCGCAGACCGGCTGACGGCCCGGCACACGTGAACTTCACCCAGCCGGGCGTGATCGGCTACATGGGCCTAAACGAGTCCGGCCTGGGCGTGCTGATGAACACGCTGCCCGCGCCGTCCAGCGGGATCGGCGTGCCCTGGTACTTCATCGTACGGCGAATGTACCGCCACGCTTTTCTCAACGACGTCGTCAAAGAGGCGATGAGAGCGAAGCGGGCCATACCGGCGAATGCGGCATTGATCACGGCCGATGGGGCCGCCGACCTGGAGGTCACGATTGACAGGGTGCGCGTCCTGCGGGCCGGGCCTGCCAATACGCTGGTACACACCAACCACTGTGTGCATCCCGAGCTCGCACACGTCAATGAGCAGTTCCCCGAGCTGATCCAGTCCGTCCCACGCCTCAGCAGGGCGGAGCGGCTGCTTGAAGTCCCCGGCGGGCGGCTTGGACTGAGTGACCTGGAGTCGCTACTCTCGGACCACGACGACTACCCCACCTCGATTTGCCGCCACCCCAACGACCACCCCGGCGACGGCCACTGGACAAGCGTCGTCTCGATGATCCTAGAACCGGCCAACGGCCTCATGCGCCTCTCCCGCGGCAACCCCTGCCAAAATCCCTACGAGGTCTACTCGCTGAACTGACGCGTAGCGGTCGGGTGACGTTGCCGCGGTGGGTGGTGCGTCTGAGATTCATCTCAGCTGACGTTTACTCCGGCCCCAAGGCCATGTCCAGGTAGGTCTTGTCCGCCGACTTGTCGACTCCCAGGTACCTCGTCTGAGGAAAGCCGTCTGCCAAGTCTTCCCAGAACGTGGTTTTTAGGCGCTCAGGGTAGATGGTCATTCCGGCCATCTCGTTCCTGTGTACGAACCGCGCGTCCTTGATGATGTGGACTAAGTCCAGAATTTCCGGTTCGGGGTTCGTTCCTATCGCGGCCTTGCCCGAATATGAGGTTGCGACGAAGAACACCTCGCAGTGGTGATAGCCCGGCTCCACGAATTCCCGTACGTATACGATGTTTCCCAACTCGACCGATACCCCCGTCTCTTCTAGGGTCTCGCGCTTCGCGCACTCTACGAGCGACTCCTCGCCCTCGACGCCTCCGCCGGGCGGGACCCACCACGACTCGCCGCCTTTGATTTCGTCGTGCTGATGCTGGACGAGGAGCACCGAGTCGCCCTCGACCACGATCGCCGCGGCCCTGATCCTGTGCTTCATTGCGCCTCCGTTCACTGGGACTTGGCTGCGACGCTACCGTCTTGTATGCGTCGTACGTGGACGCGATTGCGTCGCGGTACGGGCAAAACTACCAACCCCGGAACGGGAGCGCGGTACTGCAACCCGGGCGCGTCCATCTAGTGCGCGGCATGGTGAGCGACACGGTCCTGCGCGGGGGCGGGCGCGGGGTGACAGTGTATCGGTTAGAATCGCTACCGCATCCGTTCGGAAACTCATTTGAGGAGGCCCGCAACGCCGGGTCGTGCATTTGATCGTCCCGCAGCCGGTGGGGATTGGCTGTCGGTGGCGAACTTACGATGCGCCTTTAGGCGGCAGGAGGCAGCAAATCATGGTGAACCAGGTGAAGGGCGTAATAGCCGGATCAACGGGAGCGGCGGTAACGTTGGAGGACATTCTCGTTCCGGACCCGGGGCCCGGAGAGGCGCTGGTGCGGGTGCAGGCCTGCGGCGTATGCCACACCGACCTCCACTACCGGGAAGGCGCAATAAACGACGAGTTCCCCTTTCTGCTGGGGCATGAGGCCGCAGGCGTCGTGGAGGCCGTAGGGCAGGGAGTGACCAACGTCGCCGCCGGGGACTTCGTGATCATCGCCTGGCGCGCTCCGTGCAGCAACTGCCGATCATGCCTGCGGGGTAGGCCTTGGTACTGCTTCGACAGCATGAACGCATCTCAGCCGATGACTCTTGCCGACGGTAGTCCTCTCTCTCCGGCCCTCGGAATCGGCGCCTTCACCGAGCTGACCCTAGTACACGCCGGGCAGGCCGTGAAGGTAGACCCGGCCGCGTCTGCCGCTGCGGCGGGCCTCATAGGTTGCGGCGTGATGGCCGGGCTGGGCGCAGCCGTCAACACCGGCGGCGTGACGCGGGGAGACTCCGTAGCCGTATTCGGATGCGGCGGCGTCGGAGACGCAGCCGTAGCTGGCGCTAAACTCGCCGGCGCTCACACCATCATCGCGGTAGACATCGACGACAGGAAGCTGGAGTGGGCCAAGGACTTCGGAGCCACCGACACCATAAACGCAACGAATACCGACCCCATCGAGGCGATCCAGTCACTCACCGGCGGCAACGGCGTCGACGTGGCGATCGAGGCCGTCGGCAACCCGATCACCTACGAGCAGGCCTTCTACTCACGCGACCACGCAGGCACGGTGGTGCTGGTAGGCGTTCCGAACCCTGAGATGAAGATCGAGCTGCCATTGATCGAGGTGTTCGGCAGGGGAGGGTCTCTAAAGTCGTCCTGGTACGGCGACTGCCTGCCCACAAGAGATTTCCCAATGTTCATCGACCTGCACCTGCAGGGCCGTCTCGACCTTGAGGGGTTCGTTTCCGAAACGATTGGAATCGGCGACGTCGAGGAGGCGTTCCACAAGATGGAACGCGGCGAGGTCCTTCGATCGGTCGTTCTGTTGTAGCCGACCGTGATCATCTTGGTAACCTGAACGCATGGAACTTCACGCTCCGCTGCTGTCAATTGGCCTGCTAATCGTCACGGCCAAGTTGATCGAAGGCATATTCAAGCGGTTCGGACTAAATTCGATAATTGCATATGCCACGGCGGGCGTAATCCTGGGCCCGGTAACGGGCATCGTGGACACTACTCCCAGCGTGGAGTTGATGCTGTCCCTCGGCATATTCTTGTTCTTCTTCCTGATAGGGCTCGAAGAGCTGGATATCAAGGGCTTCTTCGGGGCGATGCGCGGACGCCTTTTCATCGCATCTGCGCTGTCGGTGATCATTTCTCTGTTGGTGTGCCTGAGTGTTACCACGGACTTCATCTTCGACTTGCAGTTGGACCTTAGACCTGTCGACGCGCTTGCGCTGGCCGGAGTGCTTTCACTATCCAGCCTGGGCGTAGTAGCCAAAGTGCTTATCGAAGAAGGACGCCTGAAAGAGGCTGTGGGCCTCCAGGTCTTTACTGCGGTGGCGCTTGCCGAAGTGATGGTCCTGTTCGTAGTCGGATTCTCCATAAGCGAACACATACTTGAGGATCACGGCAAAACTCTAGACGTGCTAACGGTACTGATTATCATGGGCCAGATCATCGCATTTACGATAGTTACGTGGTTCGTGTCCACGAAGGTGCTTCCGCGCGTAATAATGCTGCTGCACCGGTATTTGCGAGTCCCTCAGCTCTCCTTCGGGCTGCTATTGGGCGCGCTGCTGTTGGTGGTCGTGGCTGCCGAAGCGGCCGGTCTGCACGGTACGCTCGGCGCGTTGCTGTTCGGATCCGCCCTTTCCATGCTTCCTTACCAGGTGAGGCACGACATCATGCCTGGTATGAGGGGCGCGGCTGAAGGGCTTTTCGTGCCCTTGTTCTTCGCTTCGGCTGGTCTTTACCTGAATTTGGATTTCCTGAACCTTCCCGTCGTTACCATCCTGGGTCTGATATTGGTGCCACTGGCCGGCAAGTACGCCGGAGCGTTCATCAGCGCATACGTCACCCGGCTGGATGCGCCGTTTGCCGTAGCTTCGGGTCTAATGGCCAAGGGAGTGGCGGAAATCGCACTCCTACTCTTGCTACTGCACATAACGGCGATCAGCGAGGCCATATTCTCCTTGCTCGTCCTGGTGATGATCGTCTATATCCTACTTTCACCCTTCGGAATCAGTTTCGCGCTGAGAAGGGCAAAACATGCGGGAGACATAACCCGCCCGGAAGGAGTACACCCGTCTGTGTACCGCTTCGCACTGGAAGGGGTCATGGTGGGTGACATAGTAGACAATTCCAGAACATATCCCGACAAGTCGATATCGGCAAAGGAGTTCGTCGAAAACTGGTTGGTGCCCGAACAGCACGACTACATCGTGACCGACCAAGACAAACTGGCAGGTATCGTTTCGCTAAGCATGTTGCGCTACCTGCCCCAGCAGGAATGGGGCAACACCGCGCTTGGAGAAGTGCTGCGCCATACCACCCCAACCGCTTACTCCGACGAACCGGTGGAGGATGCGTTGCAGCGAATGCTGGAGAATTCACTAACCGCTCTCCCCGTGCGGGACAGGGATATGGACGAATTCATCGGCTCCGTCTCCAGCGGCGAAATCCTGGAGATGCTGATCCTGAACGCGCAGGGGCGGGAAGCCTAAGCCTCCGCGGTTACGGCGATACCGTCCGCTATGAGGCCCGCCTTGACGGGGCGGGCATGGTGTGTGCGGCCGCCACGCGTCCCCGTCGCGGATTACCGATCGGGATCGAGAATGACGGGCGCGTGGCGTGGTGGATGGTGTAACCTGACAATCTGCCGAGGTGTAACCTGACAATCTGCCGAGGTGTAACCTGACAATCTGCCGAGGTGCAACCTGACAATCTGCCGAGGTGCAACCTGACAATCTGCCGAGGTGCAACCTGACAATCTGCCGGCCTTAAGTTTCAAGTGGACCATGCAGCCGACTCAAATCTATCCTCGCTATGCCGAAGGGCCCCTGGTGGCAGCGCTGACCGACTCGCCGGCAGTGCTCATCCATGGACCGAGGCAGTCCGGCAAGACCACACTGGCCCGCATTGTAGGCGCCCCCTTGGGGTACGACTACGTAAGCTTTGACGATAGCGTTGCCCGCACCGCAGCCGAGTCAGACCCTGCCGGTTTCGTCGGCGCCATGGGGGAACGAACGTTCATCGATGAGGTGCAGCGCGTTCCCTCTATCTTCACCGCCTTGAAGCAGGAAATCGACGCCGGACGCTATCCCGGGCGGTTCCTGCTCACCGGCTCTTCTCAAGTACTGCTTGTGCCGAACCTTTCCGATTCTCTGGCCGGCCGTATGG
The DNA here is from genome assembly GCA_963663555.2 of Dehalococcoidia bacterium. GTDB lineage: Bacteria > Chloroflexota > Dehalococcoidia > Lucifugimonadales > Lucifugimonadaceae. The sequence continues at coordinate 27,024 of CAXXNJ010000001.1, read as the reverse complement.
AGATCCTGCGTTTGTACCCACTTTCTCAGGGTGAAATATACGGCAGAGCGCCGAGCTTCTTAGACGACCTGTTTCGCGGGACCTTCCCGACCTCGAGTGGCCGCCGGCTGGGCGATGCTTTGGCGGAACTGATTAGCGGCGGCGGCTATCCTGCGGCGCTGGCACGTTCCACGTCCCGCCGCCGGGCCAACTGGTACCGCAACTTCATAGACACCCAACTACAGCGGGACGTGCAGGACATGGCCCGGATCAGCGCACTGGACGCACTGCCGCGGCTGCTGACCGCCGCCGCCTCTCAGACGGCTCGAATCTACAACCTATCCAACATGGCATCGCCCTTTCAAATGAGCCGGAGCACCATCGGCTACTACGTGACGCTGCTGGAACGGCTGTTTCTCATAGACCGGTTGCAGCCGTGGCACACGAATCAGCTCAGCCGCCTGGTCAAGTCGTTGAAACTGCACATAGGCGACACCGGCCTAGGATGCGCCCTGATTGGGGCCGGCCCTCGCGTGCTGGCCAAGGACCGCTCGTTGCTCGGCCAGTACTTGGAAACTTTCGTGTACCAAGAGTTGAAGCGCCAGGCCGTCTGCCAAGAGGATCCCGTGGAGTTCTTCCACTACCGCGACAGAGACCGCAGAGAGGTGGATATCGTCATCGAGCGGGGAGTGGGGGAGGTGGCCGGCGTGGAGGTGAAGGCGTCCGCCAGCGTATCTCCGTCCGACTTTCGCGGCTTGCGGCAGTTGAAGAAAGCTGCCGGCGACCGGTTCGTGGCCGGCGCCGTGGTATACGACGGCGAGATTACCGCCGGATTCGGCGACGGGATGTTCGCCGTGCCCGTTCGACGCCTATTAGAGGGCAGGCCCGCCTGATGGAGGAGATGTGCGAGAATGTGGCGGGTACGAGAAGATGACGCTTGTTACAAACGAGACGCTGTAGGGATTAGATGTCACGCAAGTTGTTTGGCCTTTTGAAGGACGCGGAAGAGGCGTCCGGCGTCGATCCGGCTCTGCGTGAGTACGAGGAGCGGTTCAGGGACGCCGGGCGCGGCGGGCCGGAGAGCGTGGAGGCGGACCACGAGAGGGTCAACAATCTCTATTACGACCTGGCTACCGACTTCTATGAGTTTGGATGGGCCCGTTCGTTTCATTTTGCGCCCCGCGTCCCCGGCGAGAGTTTCAAGGCATCGCTTGCCCGCCATGAGCGTCATTTGGCGGACGTACTGGAACTCAAGCCCGGGATGGTCGCCGCCGACGTGGGATGCGGCGTTGGCGGCCCCCTCATGGAGATCGCCCGCCATTCAGGCGCCAAGATCGTCGGCATAAACAGCAATGCCTATCAACTGGAACGAGCCCGGAAATTGACGGAAGAGGCAGGCTTGGCGCACCTGGCCGACTTCCTGCACTGCGACTTTCTGAACGTCGACGCTCCGGACAACTCTTTCGATGCAGTCTTTTCCATCGAGGCGACCTGCTGCGCGCCGGACAAGCTGAGCGTCTACGGCGAGGTGTTCCGCCTGCTGAAGCCGGGCGCCCGCTTTGCCGCATACGAATACTGCATGACGGACCGCTTCGACCCGAATGACCCTCACCACCTAAAGCTGAAGGCCGATATCCAATTCGGCGGCTGCCTGACCGTCATCGACGACCGCCGGGACGTTGACGATGCACTGCTGCAAGTGGGATTCGAGGCGCTGGAGACGCGGGACCTCGCTGAACAGACGGGCCCATCCATCCCCTGGTATCAACCGCTTGCCGGCTCGGGCCTATCCTTTGCCGGCTTTCGCAGTTCATCGATCGGGCGCTTCGTCACCCACAACTCACTGCGCGCCTTGGAAGCGCTCCGCATGGCGCCGCGAGGAACGGTCCGCGTATCGCAGACCCTGAACCTCTGCGCGGCTGCCATAGCCGAGGCGGGCCGCTTGGGCATCTTCTCGCCCATGTACTTCATCCACGTGCGCAAACCGGAGTAGGGCGGCACGGGCGCGGCGGCGGTAAGGCGGCCGGATAGACCGGCGCGCTAGTTGGTGGGCCTCCCAAGACTGAATTGCGAACTTTTCAGTGGGAGGTTCAGCTTTAGGCCCGACTGAGCAATTGCATCACTCCCCGCCGCCAACGCCGGAGTCACGGTCAGGAATCCAGTAAAGCCTGTGTCTATCACGGCTTCAATCTCAACCGCCTGCCCAGACGGACCATGAATGGCAAGGGCTATAACCTGCTCATAGGCGGCATTCACCACGCCTTCTATCATTAGGCGCTCCGAAGGGAACCACCCCCGAAGTGGTGCAGCGCCTGGTACCCGACCCGGAGCAGCCAGACGTCAATGGCGTCCGGGCTCAGCGTCCGCAGACGCTTCGATGCCGACCAAAGGTCGTCGGAGATGGCCCAACGCCCGCTGTCAACGTCGATGGCCACATACTCGCCGTGGTGGTCCGCTTCAACCTGCGGACGGATGTCCCGCTCGTATATCTCGTCGCCGAGGCGGGCCGTATCGTCCCGAGGGCGGCGTGGGTTCACCACAATTCTCATTCCTTGAGCGTTCGTCGGGGTTTCCGCGCCTCCCATTCGTTCTCCCATTAGACCTATCTCCAAAATCACGGTTTAGCGCTTCACCGCGGGTACCGTCAATCATACGTCAGACTGGAGCAGCTTGTAGGTACCGATCCTCCGTTAATCACGTACCCGGTATTGATAACGGGACATCCTGGTGAGACACGAGGATGTCCTTGAGGTCTCCTGGGTTGAATGACACAGTTAAGGATCTTGGGCCGAACCAACGCGCCGCTTGACGGCCGATATCGAACTCGGCGGCGGCCTGACCGTCATCGACGACCGCCGGGACGTTGACGATGCACTGCTGCAAGTGGGATTCGAGGCGCTGGAGACGCGGGACCTCGCTGAGCGGACGGGCCCATCCATCCCCCTGGTATCAACCGCTTGCCGGATCGGGCCTATCCTTTGCCGGCTTTCGCAGTTCATCGATAGGGCGCTTCGTCACCCACAACTCACTGCGCGCCTTGGAAGCGCTCCGCATCGTGCCGCGAGGAACGGTCCGCGTATCGCAGACCCTGAACCTCTGCGCGGCTGCCATAGCCGAGGCGGGCCGCCTGGGCATCTTCTCGCCCATGTACCTCATCCACGGGCGCAAGCCGGGGTAGGGCGGCGCACACAGCGCCGTCCTGGCAGCGGCCCGCTGCGCCTTGCGCCTGCGTGCGCTATCTATTGCGCCTGCGCGCCTATTGCGGTAGTATGAATTGTAGGTAGTAGTCTGCAATTCGTAATGCAAAAACGGAGAGTAACGCAATGTTTCAGACACTCGTTGCCGCCCAAGCCAGGAAGCTCTTCATACTCTCGATGCTGGCCCTGCTGACCTCAGTAGTGGCGATGGGGGTGACCCTGAGCCTTGTCTCGGCCCAGACGGCCAACGGCGTCTACGACACCGACGGCGACAAGCTCATCGAAATCAGCTACCTGGAGCAGCTTGACGCCCTCCGCTACGACCGGGACGGCGACGGCACAGTCGAAACGGCCTACGCCGCGGCCTACGCCCTGGCCTTTCCCGTAACCGGCAGACAGAAAGTTTGCGACAGCGACTGCACCGGCTACGAACTCTCCAAGTCCCTGGACTTCAAGCAAGCCTCCAGCTACAGGTCCGGCTCCGTCAACACCGCATGGACCAGCAAAACAGGCGACGGCTGGACCCCCATCGTATACGTGGACTCCCAAAACAAGAAGAAGAGCTACAACGCCACCCTCAAGGGCAACGGCTACGTCATCTCCAACCTGTACAGCAAGGGCACAACCCTCAACCGCCCCACCGGCCTCTTCGCCGGCCTCGGCAAGGGCGCAACCGTGAGCGGACTGGGGCTGACGAGCGTCAGCATAACCGGCGCGTACAAGACAACCGGCGCCTTGGCCGGCCGCAACGAAGGCGTCATCGACGGCAGCTACTCCACCGGCACGGTGACGGGCAGGGGCGACGTGGGCGGCCTGGTTGGAAACAACAGCGCGGGCGGCACGCTGACCAAGAGCTACTCCTCCGCCGCCGTGACCAGCGAAGAGAACTACGTTGGCGGGCTGGTTGGGGACAACTTCGGCTCCATCGTCCGCAGCTACGCCACCGGCGACGTCGAAGGCAAGAAGAACCTCGTCGGCGGCCTGGTCGGCTACAGCGTAGGCGCAATCAGCTACAGCTACGCCACGGGCGACGTCGAAGGCGAAAACCAGAGCGCATACACAAGCGGCGGGGGCATCGGCGGGCTGTTGGGCAAGAACCTGGGATCAGTCGTCGTCAGCTTCGCCACGGGCGACGTATCGGGCCGTTATGAAGTCGGCGGACTGGTCGGAGCCAACATCGGCACAATCGAGGCCAGCTACGCCGCCGGCGGCGTATCCGCCAGCGGCAGCAGCGGCAGCGACACCTCCGGCTACTGGGCGGGCGGCCTGGTCGGCATTAACAAAGACAACGGGCAGGGCACCACCGTCATCCAGTCCTCCTACGCCATCGGCAGCGTCTCCGGCGTGAGCTACGTCGGCGGCTTGGTTGGAGACAACAACGCCAAAGTGAAAATCAGCTACTCCACCGGCGCCGTGACGGGAACGTCCAAAACCGGCGGTCTTATCGGCCACAGTTCCGAAGGCAAGGGGTCCGTTGCCGCCTCCTACTGGGACGCCGAAACCTCCGGCATATCCACCGAGGGGGAAGCAAAGCTCATCGGCCAGAGGAAGACCACCGGCGAATTGCAGGCCCCCACGTCCGCCACCGGCATCTATACGGATTGGACAACCGGCAACGTTTGGGACTTCGGAACCAACGAACAGTACCCGGCCCTCATGGCCGACCTGAACGGCGACGGGGACGCGACCGTCGGCGAGTTCGGCAGCCAGCGCAGTGGCAGCAGCGTCCAGACCACGTCGGCAACCCCGACGCCTACGCCGACGCCGACGCCCACGCCTACGCCGGCGGTGACGCTATCCGCCTCGGACGCGTCCGCCACCACGGCGAAGCTGACCATCGCCAACCATAGCGGGGCGTGGCATCACAGCCACGACGGCGGGACGTCCTGCTCCAGCGCCGTCAGCGCCGGGACGACGTCGGCCAGGGCCACCGGCCTCAGCTTCGGCGCGTCCTACACCTTCTCGGCGTACAGCGACAGCAAATGCTCCACCCGGCTGGCTTCCGCCTCGTCCATCACCACCCTCGACCCCTCTCTGGAAGCAACCAATGTCGGAATCGCCTCGGTCACCATCGTCTTAAGTAACTGGATCTCCGCCAACGACGGCAGTTGGCATTACAGCGGAGCGAACGTCTCTTGCTCCGTCGCGCAAACAACTTCCATCGTAACCATTGGCGGCCTTTCAGCCGGTACGAGTTACACCATCAGCGCTTACAGCGATTCGGCCTGCAGCAACCAGATAGGCGCGGCCGGCTTCAGAACCGAGGAGGAATCGGTGGGCGGCGCATCCGTGCAGGGCGGCGCCACCGGCCAGTCCAACACGGTCGCCATCGACTTGTCGGTAAGCTCCATCACCGTCAAGGAAGGCGGCACGGCGTCCTACACCGTCAAGCTGAACAGCGAGCCATACGCCGACGTCACCGTCGCCATATCGACGTCCAGCCTTGGCATCGTCACCGCCGACAAGTACTCCCTGACCTTTACGTCGAACAACTGGAACAGCGCCCAGACGGTAACCCTGTCCGGCACCCAGGACGACGACCCTTATGCCGATACCGTGACCGTCAAGCACGCCGCCTCCGGTGGCGGTTACGGCGACGGCACTAACGTCACCGCCAATCTGGCCGTCACCGTGGACGACGACGACAACGACGGCACGCTGGTTGCCAGCGATCCGACCGCAACCACCGTCCTGCTGACGTTGAGCGGCTACGGCGACTATAACTGGTGGCATCAGAGGGCGGGATGGAACGAGTGCATAGGCCCCATATCCACCTCAACCCACAGGGTGACCGGGATACTGCCCAACGTGGCGACCTCGTACATCAAGGCATACAGTTCGAGTTCGTGCGGCTCATTGGACAAGATAGACGACAGCAACACCTTCGCAACCGCCAGCCCGACGCTGACGGTGTCCGACATAACCAACACTTCGGCAAAGCTGACCATTTCGGACGAATGGGATCTGACCAAAGACGGGCCCTGGCATTACGGCACAACCGGCGCGTGGAAGTGGTGCTCCGACCCGATAAGTACCCGGTCTCACACCGACTCGCCGCTGAACAAAGGCAATAGCTACACTTACGCCGGCCACGTGGACGCCAACTGCAGCATCGGGTCCACGCCGGCCGTCACGTTTACCGCCAGAACGCAGGCAACGCTGACCGCCAGCCTCGTGTCCGCCAGGTCCGCCCATCTGACTCTGGGCGAAAACCACACGGGCAACTGGTGGTATCAGAGAGCCGGGTGGAGCGAGTGTCTCGGGCCCATGCCCAGCAATCTCGTTTGGATACATGGACTGCAGCCGAATGCCAGCATGTATATCAACGCCTACGACGGGAGTTCGTGCGGAGTGGAAGACAAGATTGCCCAGAGCGATCGCTTCTCGACCAAGAACCCAACACTCACCGCGTCCGACGTGACCGGAGACTCAGCGACGCTGACTCTCTCGACCGATTGGGCCTCCCACGACGGGAACTGGCATTACAAGGCGGACAAAGCGCCGCACAACACCTGCTCCGCAGCCCAGTCGGGCAACTCGGCATCCATCTCGGGATTGAACCCGACCACGGACTACACCTACACGGCGTATCTTGATTCCGGATGCAATACCTGGACCGACTTCGCCACGGTCGACTTCACCACCGGAAAGACGTTCTCGGTCAGCAACCTGAACGGAGCCGGAGCCGGGGATCATGTCATCGGCAAGCAGTGGAATGGGAGCCAGCCCATCCATTACACCCACGCCACCAGCTTCACCACCGGTGCGAACGCAAACGGCTACGAGCTGAAGAGCGTCACCGCCGACTTCGGACAGAAAGTTGGCATAAACGACTTCAGCATGATCGTCTATGTCGCCGAGGACGACAACGGAGTTCCCGGCGACACCGTCGTTATAGCCAACAGCAATTTCAGCGGGCCCAGTCAGGTTAACCATACACAGGCAACGTACACCTGCTCCACCAGCTGCGACCTGTCGGCAAGCACGACCTATCACCTGGTCCTCTCGGCAACGCATGGCTCCCTCAATAGCTCGTTTTTCAAATGGAGAGCCACGTCCAGCGACGACCAAACCGGGCCTACGGGCTGGGCCATCGGCGACAACGTCAGCCGGAAAACTGGCGGTCAATCAAGCTGGACGTCAAATGCTTCGGGGAACTCCGGCAAGTTCAAGCTATCGCTGGAGGAGAAATAAGCCGGCGGCGGCCGCTGTCCGCCCATCGGCAAACGGGAAACCACCAACCAAAACCGTCATTCCCAACGCCCCTCCGTCATTCCCGACCCCGACGGGAATCCGGAGGGGCAGGGCGCCGGTGGTGCGCCTACGCCCATCAACGCCCTATGCCATTACAAACCGCAACGGGAGTAAACATGCGAACTGAGCAGGATGGCAATGCCAAACCGAACCGGACGGGGCTGACGCTCCGGCGAGCGTCGGCCCGTATGGGCGTGTTTTTCACGCTCTTGGCGCTGGCCGCCTTCGGCATCTTTGTCGTCGCCTGCACCGGCGACCCTGCCCCGACGCCCGAACCCACGGCCACCACGCCGCCGGAACCTACGGCCACCCCAACGCCGGAACCCACGGCCACCGCGCCGCCCGAACCCACGGCCACTACGGCGCCTGCGCCTGCGCCTACCACGCCATCCGAACCTGAGTACACCGACGACGACCTCACGACGACATACGTGCAGCAGGCCATCGACTTCTACGAAGCGAACGGCCTAGACGCCACAGTCGAGCGCTACAACAGCCCCGCAAGCATGGATGGCGAGCGGGCGCTCTTCCTGCTGGCGCGGGACGACCTGGACGTGCTGGCCGCGCCGCTGGACGGGCTGCTGCTTGGGCCGGCCGCCGGCGCTCTCCACGAGCCGCTCATGCGCCACACCTCGGAGCTCGCGTCGGAAGAGGGCGCCTTCTACGAACTCCAGGGCGTCAACCCCCTTACCGGCCTCAGCGAGCTTCAACGGGCGTACATCCGGCTGCACGACGGACTGGTCTTCTGGGCCGCCCACTCCATCCTGCTGGAAAACGTCGAGAACACCACCAAGGAGTACGTAAGCAAGGCGATAGCCCGGTACGACGCCGAGGGACTCGATTCCACCATCGCCTACCACAACAGCCCGCAGAGCCTCGACGGGCAGCTATACCTCTTCCTCATCGGCGCAGATGATATCTACCTCGCCCATCCCATCTTCTCACACCTGATAGGGACCGACATAAAGGACGTGGTCGGCTCCGACGGTTACGAACTGGGCAAGGACATAGCCAAGGCCACTGAGCAAGGCGTCTGGGTCGAATATCTGTGGCCCCATCCGGTGACCCGGCGCGAGCAGGCCAAGGTCACGTGGACCATCCGTCACGACGGGCTCATCTTCGCCTCCGGCTACTACGCCGGCGAGCCGGATACCGGCTCCAAGGAATGGCTGGAAGCCGACCCCCGCGAGTACACCCTGCGCTTCGTCCGGCGGGCCATAGACCGCTACGAGCGCGACGGGCTGGAATCCATTCTCAACTACTACAACAGCGTGGCCAGCTTCGAAGGGCAGTGGTATCTCTTCGCCACCGACGAAAACGACGTCTACAACGTCCATCCCCTGCTGCCGCACCTGCGGGGAACCGACATCAAGGACGTAGTCGATTCCAGCGGTTTCGAACTGGGCAAGGCGTTGGCCGAGGCCACAGAGCAAGGGATCTGGATCGAGTATCTCTGGCCCCACCCCGTTACGCTACTGGAAGCGCCCAAAATCTCCTACGCCGTGCGCCACGACGGGATACTGTTCGCCTCCGGCTTCTACGAAGCCCCGGCCAACGCCTCAGGCCGCACCCAGGCGTACGTCCAAAAGGCCATAGACTTCTACGAGGAAAATGGCCTGGACCAGGCCGCAGACTTCTACGGCAGCCAGGCCAGCTTCGAGGGCCAGTGGCGGCTCGTGATGACCGACGAGAGCGACACGCTAATCGTCCATCCCTACCTGCCGCGGTACATAGGCGCTCCCATCTCCGACCTAAAGACCCTCGACGGTCAGGAAATCGGCAAGCAGATAGCGGCCGCCACGGAAGAGGGCCTATGGACGACCTTCGTCGTTCCCTCCCCCGGCGCCTCCGAAATAATCTACGGCCACACCTGGAGCATCCGCCACGACGGCCTGCTCTTCAGCTCCTCCTACTACGACGACCGCCCCCAAGTCCCCGAAGTTCCCTAGCCCAACTCCCCCTCTCTCTCTGAGAGAGCGGGCCGGGGTGAGGGGCCCCGTCATTCCCGGCGCCCCTTCGCGTCATTCCCGATCGGGGCCGGGAGTCTGCCGTACTGCCCCTACGGGTTCCCGTTTGCGCGGGAATCACCATGGCCCCGCTAGGCCGCACAAGGTAATGAAAATGGGGCGTCGCCGCCAGGAATCGTAGGGGCATCGCCGGCAGGAATCGTAGGGGCTTCGCCGGCAGGAATCGTAGGGGCTTCGCCGACAGCAATCGTAGGGGCGTCGCCGACAGGAATCGTAGGGGCGTCGCCGACAGGAATCGTAGGGGCGATCCCTTGTGGGCGCCCTGGGGCGCGGCGCGGCGGGGCACGCGCGACGTCAGGGCGCCGCGATGTTACCCGCCACGCCGTCATTCCCGTCCCCTCCTTTCCGTCTTTCCCGTGAAAACGGGAATCCAGAGGGACGTAGGCACATCGCGCGGTTCGCGGCGTCGCGCGTTGTGGTGGGCGACGATTCCCCCCGCCCCGTTCCCCGCCAGGCGCCCACAAGGGATCGCCCCTACGGATGGGGAGGGCGGCCACAAGGGATCGCCCCTACGGATGGGGAGGGCGGCCACAAGGGATCGCCCCTACGGATGGGGAGGGCGGCCACAAGGGATCGCCCCTACGTATGGGGAGGGCGGCCACGGCGGCCACGAGGGATCGCCCCTACGGATGGGGAAGGCGGCCACGGCGGCCACGAGGGATCGCCCCTACGGATGGGGAAGGCGGCCACAAGGGATCGCCCCTACGGATGGGAGGGCGGCCACAAGGGATCGCCCCTACGGATGGGGAAGGCGGCCACGGCGGCCACGAGGGATCGCCCCTACGGATGGGAGGGCGGCCACAAGGGATCGCCCCTACGGATGGCTCTTGTGGGGCCAGGCGCGACGCGCGTGGTTCATGGCGGCATGCGCGCGAAGACCCCCATCTCAATCTTCCTCCGCAGACGGGGGAAGAGGTAGGAGGGTCTTCCCCCGCAGACAGGGAAGAGGTAGGAAAGTTTCTTCCCCCTCAGGGGAAAAGGTAGGAAAGTTTCTTCCTCCTCAGGGGAAGAGGTAGGAGGGGCGTGCCTACGAAAGGCGCCCACAAGGGACGTGCCTGCGGGGCGCGTCCAGTGGGTTCCCGTTTTCACGGGGATCTATTTTCATAACAATGACGGAAGGGGGGCGGGAATGACGATAAGGAGGATGGGTGGATGGCGCGTGGGGGGCTTCCCCCGAGGGGGAAGGGATAAGAGGGGGCGGCGGCAAATCGCGCCTACGGGGAGTGAGGCGACACCGCGCCTAGCCTGTCGGATAGGCGGTCCTCCGCCGTTTCCAGGTCGTACTGGCTTTGCAGGCCCATCCAGAACCTGGCGGAATTTCCGAAGAACCGGGAGAACAGCAGGGCCGTCTCAGCCGTTATCGACCGCTTCCCTTGGACGATGGAATGAATCCGGCGCGCATCCACGCCGATGGCCTTCGCCAGCCGGTACTGCGTGATGTTCATGGGCAGCAGAAAATCCTCGTTGAGTACCTCCCCCGGGTGAATGGGAGGCAGCTTGCCGGGACTGTGCGCCTTCTTGCCGGTCATCGTCACCTCTCTTGCTGGACTTGCCTCAATGGTAGTCAACTATCTCCACTTGATAGGCGTCCCCTTCGTACCAGACAAAGCAGATGCGCCACTGATCGTTGATGCGAATGCTGTACTGCCTATCTCGATCTCCTGAGAGCGCTTCTAGGCGGTTCCCCGGAGGCGCTCTCAGGTCATTCAGGTCGGCTGCGTTTTTAGCATCGCCAATTTGCGCTGGGCCCTGCGCTGGATGTCTTGGGGGAACTTGCGGACACGCCGTCTTCCAGCGACCGCCCGGGTATCCCGATCCCGGTAATGCCTGATCACACCTCGATAATAGTACGATGCACTAATAGCGTCAAACGCTACTAGTGACCGATTTGAACGGGGGGCGGCCACAAGGGATCGCCCCTACGTATGGGGATGGCGGCCACAAGGGATCGCCCCTACGGATGGGAGGGCGGCCAGAAGGGATCGCCCCTACGGATGGGAGGGCGGCCACAAGGGATCGCCCCTACGGATGGGAGGGCGGCCAGAAGGGATCGCCCCTACGGATGGGAGGGCGGCCAGAAGGGATCGCTCCTACGTATGGGAGGGCGGCCACAAGGGATCGCCCCTACGGATGGGAGGGCGGCCACAAGGGATCGCCCCTACGTATGGGGAGGGCGCCCACGAGGGATCGCCCGTACGGATGGGGAAGGCGGCCACAAGGGATCGCCCCTACGTATGGGGATGGCGGCCACAAGGGATCGCCCCTACGTATGGGGATGGCGGCCACAAGGGATCGCCCCTACGGATGGGGAGGGCGGCCACAAGGGATCGCCCCTACGTATGGGGAAGGCGGCCACAAGGGATCGCCCCTACGGATGGGAGGGCGGCCACAAGGGATCGCCCCTACGTATGGGGATGGCGGCCACAAGGGATCGCCCCTACGTATGGGGAAGGCGGCCACAAGGGATCGCCCCTACGGATGGGAGGGCGGCCACAAGGGATCGCCCCTACGTATGGGGATGGCGGCCACAAGGGATCGCCCCTACGTATGGGGAGGGCGGCCACAGGGGATCGCTCCTACGGAGGAGGAAGGCGGCCACAAGGGATCGCCCCTACGGATGGGGAGGGCGGCCACAAGGGATCGCCCCTACGTATGGGGATGGCGGCCACAAGGGATCGCCCCTACGAATCCTGCGGGGGGACGCCCCTACGGATGGGGAGGGCGGCCACAAGGGATCGCCCCTACGGAGGGGGAGGGCGCCCACGAGGGATCGCCCCTACGGATTGCCCTTGTGGGGCAGGCGCGACGCGCGTGGTTCATGGCGGCACGCGCGCTGCCCGGCAAAGTGATACCGTACTAACTGTGGGGCTGTAGCTCAGTGGGAGAGCGCCTGCTTTGCAAGCAGGAAGTCACGGGTTCGAATCCCGTCAGCTCCACCAGACTTGATAAAATCAAGAACTTTCACGGTCCGCTTCAAACTGGCAGTCTAGAGAGACTCGGAGTATGTTTGCAGAGGCCAGCCGACGATGCAGGAGGCAACGATGTTCAAGACGAACCCAGTGTCGTTGAAACAGCTGCTCAGTGCTGTGGATGGCGGCACTTTGCAACTTCCCGACTTCCAGCGAGGTTGGGTGTGGGACGATGACCGTATTCGCGGTTTGCTCGCCAGCGTATCGAGAGGTTTTCCGGTTGGTGCAGTCATGACACTGGAGGCTGGTGGAGAGATCCGGCTCAAGAGCAGAATGATTGAGGGGGCTGAAGAGAAGGCGGGCAAACAGCCAGACGCCTTCCTCCTAGATGGCCAGCAGCGCCTTACGTCACTGTATCAATCGCTCTGGCACAGTGATGCGGTAGACACCCACGATAATCGTGGCCGACGCATTCGACGCTGGTACTACATTGACATGTTGGCCTCTATGGACCCCACAGTTGACCGGGAGGATGCGATCGTTAGCGTCCCAGAGAACAAGAAGGAGACTAAGAACTTCGGTAGAGAAATTGTCCGAGACCTTTCCAGTCAGGAGTTGGAATACGAACAGCACATGATGCCAACTGAGCGCCTGCTGGACGAGAGCCTAAGTTGGCTCTTCGGATATGTCCACCACTGGCAGGGCCGCGATGATGAACCCTAGGGAATACAATTCACGGTCTGTTCGTGAGGCTCTAATCCGACTCGGCGGCCCTGATGAGGAGAACATCATCCGCTATGCCTACAGACCCTTTGACACAAGGTGGCTCTATTGGGAGGCTAGGGAGAAGCTGGTGGATCGTCCGCGCCCCGAATACAAGCCTCATGCCTTTGAAGGGAATCTCTGGCTTTCCGCCGTTCCGAGATTGCGAAGGGATTCTACCGAACCACAAGTAGCGATTACTTCTCATTTGGCTTCCCTTCATCTGAATGAGTGGGGAGCCAGTATGTTCCCTGTCTGGCTCCGTGACGAGGGCCTGGCCCTTGACGGCGGCGGCGAGCAGCGCCGTCCCAACTTGGCGGATAACGCCAAGCGCTACCTGGACCGCCTAGGCCTAGGCGTTGAGGACCTGTTCCACCACGTCCTGGCAGTCCTCCACGACCCCTCATACCGGAAGGCCAACGCCGGCGCCCTCAGAATGGAGTGGCCCCGCATCCCGCTGCCCGGCTGGCAGGACGGGGAAGTGGCGGGCGCGGCAGAAGAGGTGCAAGCCTCAGCCGCCCGGGGCCGGGAGCTTGCGGCGCTGCTGGACTCGGAGACGCCCGTGGCTGGCGTCACGACGGGCGCGCTACGGCCTGAAATGGCCGCCATCGCCGTGCCCTCAACTAAGGACGGCGGCAACATGGCCGCAGACGACTTCTCGCTAACGGCGGGCTGGGGCCACTATGGACAGGGCGAGGCCGTCATGCCGGGCCAAGGCCGGGTAGAGCCGCGTCCATTCACAGCAGATGAGAGTGCCGCCTTAGGCAACATGGCAGACGCCCTTGGCGCCACCACCTTCGACGTCCACCTCAACGACCGCGCCTACTGGCGCAACGTGCCTGCTGCGGTCTGGAGCTACAAGCTGGGTGGATACCAGGTTCTGAAGAAGTGGCTCTCCTATCGGGAGCGCGGCGTGCTGGGCAGGGCGCTCCGGCCGGAGGAGGTGCAGTACTTTGCCAACACGACACGTCGGATAGCAGCAATCCTGATGCTTGCGATGGAGGGAAGCCGGAAATGAAGATAAGCACCATTCTAGACCAGATAGTAAGGAGGTAAGAGATGACTAGACAGATGACCGCCATCATTGAGCGTGAAGGCGACTTCTATGTCGCGCTCTGTCCCGAGCTGGACATCGCCAGTCAAGGGGCAAGCGTATCGGAGGCTCGCGCCAATCTCAAGGAAGCACTTGAGCTCTTTTGCGAGGCTGCATCTACCAACGAAATCCAACGGCGGCTACACGATGAAATCTATGTGACGCATGTCGAGGTGGAGGTTGGCTAGGCTTCGGGTGCTATCGGGCCGAGAGGCTTGTGAGATACTCGCAGCGAACGGGTTCTCTGAAGTGCGACGAAGGGGCAGCCACATACTGATGCAAAGAATCCAGAGCGGGGACACCACGACCGTTCCTGTACCGGACCACAGGGAACTACGCACGGGAACGTTGATGTCGATCATCCGGCAGTCGGGGCTGCCCAGGACCTTGTTCGAGTGAGCAAGAACGCTATGTCATCTTGTCGTAGCAGCACCACGAACAGGGCCAGAGGAAGGAGGAGGCTACGGACAACTGGTTCAAGAGATCCGTCCGCAAGGCTGTGCCTAGCCGAGTGGGCGGAGAATACCGCAATTGCCCGCCATAGAGGCCAACCTGTCACAATGCGGCATATCAGCAAGGGCACGCGCCGATGGAGACAGGCTTTTCATCGGCTATGGCCGCTGCTTACTGCTTACGGTCTTGTAAGGCCGGAGGTGATGGTGGCGCTTGGGGATCGTTCGTCTAGAGAGCCTTGTGAAGAACACCGGATAGAGTGCGACCCGGCACCTTTCGTGTCCGAGGTGACGTTCCCTTCGGCCCGCACTCTTGTCATGTTGGCGGAGCGCACCTTCTAGGAGAAGGCAATGGCCATACACGTCTTCTGCCGCCGGTGCCGAAGCCGGGGAGAGCGGCTCTCGACGGTAGTTAGGGACGACGTAATGGGTCGTTTGTCCCCACGTGTTCAAGGCATTGATCGGCCTCAGAAGGAGAAATTATGCTACAGATCGCTTCGGGCAAGCTGTTTGCCAATAAACCAGCACAACGCAACGCGCTCCGCGGGGTCGTATATACGAACCTCCAGATGTACGGCAGAGAGCCCATCGAGACGGCCGCAGGTCGGCTATTGCCGACGAGTAGCTTGGGTTTCCCGAACAGCGCCGTCTACGAACTTACGGAGCTCATTGAAGATCCGCCCGTTCCAGGCGCGGTGGCATCTCATGGCATCGACCCGTACATAAGTGACTTTGCCGACATCGTCTCCTTCGTCTTGAACGTTACATGTACACCTGATGCCGAGGTCACCGGTCGGCTGACGGGCGGTCGGCATGGCTCCCAGGCCGCAGTTCCACCGGGCAGTTTGGTCCGCAGGGTGTTCGATAAGCAAGTCTGGTGCCAAGACGAGGACGCCGTTCGTCTGGTGGAGGTTGTTAAAGACCTGATTGGACTCAAGCGCAAGAACTACCTTGCAGCCATGCGAGCGATACGCACCTATTCCAGAGGTCTACGGCGTCTCCCCGATGACCCTGAACTGACGTACACTCTGCTGGTCGCGTCGGTCGAGTCGTTGATGCAGGGATTTCGAGGTAAAGGTCCTGAATGGGACGACTATCCAGAAGACAAGCGCCGCAGAATCGACACCGCGCTGGAAAGAGCAGACGCTCAGACAAAGGGTCGGGTCAGGAAGGCCCTCCTAGAGATCGAGCACGTCGCAGCAAGGCGCCGCTTCCTCGATTTCGCCCTTTCCCATCTGGAGCCTTCATTCTTCCGTGAAGAAGCTTCAGGACAAGAGAATCCAATTGGCCGTTCGGACGTTCCTGGGACACTCAATCAAGCCTATGACCTCCGCTCTAGACATATCCACGAATTGAAGGAGTTGCCAAAGCTTCTCACGGCGGGCTTTCACGACGGAGAGACGTTCATTGTGGACAGGGTTACGATGCTTACGATCCAAGGCATGACCCGGCTTGCTCGTCACGTGATCAACGAATACGTCAAACGGCAGCCGAAGGTGGCAACTGAGGCTTATGACTACAGGCCCGAGCGTGCCGGGATTGTGTCAGTCAGACCTGCGCCCAGGTACTGGATTGGCCGAGTCGAAGACTTTACCGTCGCGTCCGGACGAGACCGCCTGGAGGGATTCCTAGTCCAGATAGCTGCCGGTCTTCAGGATAAAGCCGATGCCGAGGTTACAGACCTTCGAAACGTGCTTGAGGAAGTTGAGGAGCTCTTGCCGAACGCGAGCAAGACTCAACGCCGGTCTTTGTTGGCCCTCTACGTTCTATTCAACAGCCTATCAACCCAGGAATCGAGGATGCCGGGTCTTGAGAAAGTGTTAAGGACCTATCAGTCTGAACTATACTACCCATCCGTTGAGGCCATGATATTGCATCTTCTGCTTGGAACGATTCCGAGTTGGCCCTTGGAGAAGCATCAGACCCTACACGATGACTATCTCCGACAGCAGGGTAGGCCGTCCTCTTTGAGGGTACCGCCGATACTAAGGTCAGGCCTGTCCTTAGCTCTTGCGGAGCGTTATCGGGCTTGTGGAGAAGAGAGGAAGGCGCGTGACCTGATCTCGACTGCCGTTGAGAATTTTCCAGCGCATCCCACTCTCTGCGATATAGAGGAGACCTTTGATCCGAAAGAAGCTATTCCCTGGAAGATTCAGGTACCAGAATTGGGCCCGACTCCCAAATCGGTCGATGAACGCCTGTCAGCCGGACGCGCGATTCTCGCCTCCGATGTTTCGGGCCATAAGTAACTATACCGGGCCTCCCGACCTCGTAACTCGAAATGGTTCTGCTTACCGTCCACCACAGCCTTACGGTGTTCCCAGCCACAATTCAAAGATGGTTCTGCCTACCGTCAACTCAGGCCCACCATCTTGTTCAATACTGGTCGCTGGGCGGCGTCGCCCCTCTGGGTTCCCGATCGGAGTCGGGAATGACGGAAGGGGCGTTCCGCGACGCGGTTCGTGGGGACGTTCCTTGTGGGCGCCTGGGTGGGGGGGCTGTGGAGGGGGTCTGGTTGGGGGTTGGATTAGAATGACGTTGCCGTGATGCTTTGGAGATTTACCGGACCCGACAGGACTGATGATTGAAGTTGCGCTGGCCGCCAGGCCGGGGGATGCTAGGGCGGATGCGTTTCGCCGCCTCGCCGCGGGAGAGATTTCCGTCCATCCGGTGTCACCGGACGGCGCCGGGGCTATGGGCGGGGAGTCCGCCGGGCGCATTGCGGTCGTAGGGCAGGGGATATCGCCGGAGCCTCTGCTGGAGTCCGGGGCCGCGCCTGAGTTCGTCCAGTTCCTGGAGTGCCAGCCGGTTTTTTGCCGCCTTCCGGCCGGGGACGGCGCAGCCGTGATGGCAACGCCGTCGCCAGCGCTGGCGCCGATCGCGGCGGAGTTCGCGCTCGGGTTGGCGGCGTCGGTTACGCGGGCCGGCCGGATGCCGCGGCCTGTGACGCGTGAAGGGGTGGTGGCGCTGGCCGGTGACGATCAGGCGTTGAGTGCGCTCAAGGGTGTAACTGCCGGGATCATCGGCATGGGCCGCGCCGGGGAGGCGCTGTCGCAGCTGCTCAGTTCGGCGGGCTGCGAGCTCCTCTACCAGGACCGGCGCACCGCGCGACAGACCTTCACCACGAATTCCGCCGCTCGAAGGAATACGCTCGACCGGCTGCTGGTGAATTCCGAGTTTGTCTTTGTGACCGTGCCCTGGGGCCCGACTTCGGACCCGGCGATTGGCGAACGTGAAGTCCGCTTGCTCGACCACAGCGCGACGGTCGTCAGCGTCTCCGACCCGAGGGTGATCCACGTCGCCTCGCTTCGGGAGGCGGTGGCCGCCGGGGAGGTCATGTCTGCGGCCATCGACGCGCCGGCTCATTCGCTGCCTGCGAGTTGCGGAGAGGCGGGCGGGCAGGGGCGGTTTGTAGTGACACCCGGTTTTGCCACCGATTTTCCGCCGGCGCACGAAGAGGCGGCCGGGTTTGCGGTGGAGAATGTTCTCAGGTTCGCGTCGGGCGAGCCTGTGCAGGGCGTACTGGAGATACTGGACTATCCGCGGACGGGTGATCCGGCGTTCTGGTCGTCGCAGATGTCGCCGAGGCAGAGCTAATCGGCCGGCCGGCTAGGCTGGTCGGCCCGACTTCCCGTTTGCGGCCGGCACGTGCGCCCGCTCGACTTTGACGGCGCAGGCCTTGAATTCCGGCGTCTCCGTGATGAAGTCGTAGGCGTCGCTCGTGAGCACGTTGGTCTGCGTGGTCTCCGGGAATGCGAAGCTCATGAAGACGGTGCCCTTTGGTGACCTTTCGGTGACTGATGCGTGTACCTGCACCTCTCCCCGGCGCGATGCGACGCGCACCAGCTCGCCTTCGCCTATGCCCAACATGCTGGCGTCCACGGGGTTTATCTCCAGCAGTTCGTGGGGCAGTAGCAGGTCGAACCCGGCGGCGCGGCCCGTCTGCGTTCCGGTGTGGTAGGTGGACCTTCTGCGTCCGGTAGTGAGGGCCAGCGGGTATTCGTCGTCGGGCTCCTCTGCGGGCGGTATGTGGTCTACGGGGGCGAAGTACCCGTGCAGGCCGGCCCCTTCGGCGTGGAGATATGGCGTGCCGGGGTGGTCCTCCGCGGGGCAGGGCCATTGCAGGCCGCCCTCCCGTTCCAGGCGGTCGTATGTGATTCCGGCGTGGATTGGGGACAGCCGGCGCATCTCGTCCCATACCTCTGCCGCGGTCTTTGCGGACTGTGGCTTGCCCATGCGCTCGAAGAGGCCCAGGAGGATATCGACGTCGCGTCGCGCCTCGCCGGGCGGTTGCACTGCGGCGCGCACTCGCTGCACGCGGCGTTCCGAGTTTGCGAAGGTGCCTTCCGACTCCGCGAAGGAGGCTGCGGGGAGCACCACGTCGGCCAGCCGGGCGGTCTCGGTCATGAAGATGTCCTGGACGACGAGGAAGTCTGCGGCCTCGAGTGCGCGCGTGGCGTGATTGGCATGTGGGTCTGATACGACGGTGTTTTCGCCCATTACGTAGACGGCCTTGACCTTGCCTTTGAGCATCTGGTCCATCGCGGTGATCTTGGTGATGCCCCTGCGCTTCGGCAGTTCCTCGCCCCATGCCTGTTCGAACTTCTCGCGTATGGCCGGCCGCTCGATCTTCTGGTATCCGGGCAGGTCTGTCGGTATGGCGCCTGCGTCTCCCGCTCCCTGCACGTTGTTCTGTCCCCTCAGCGGATTGACCCCTGCGTTGGGGCGGCCGAAGAGTCCGGCCAACATGCCGAGGTTGCCGAGGGCCTGCACGTTGTGCGACCCGCAGGAGTGCTCGGTGATGCCGACGGTGTAGCAGATGGCGGCCTTTGGCGCGGCGGCGGCGAACTTCCTGGCGACGTCGACGATGTCCTCAGCCGGTATGCCGCAGATCTCCGAGGCGTACTCCGGCGTGTACATCTCGACGTGACGGGCGAACTGGTCGAAGCCCTCGGTCCTGCCGGCCACGTAGTCCTCGTCGTATAGGCCCTCCTTGATCATGACGTGGGCCATGGCGTTGTAGAGCGGTATGTCTGTGCCCAGCTTGATCTGCAGGTGGCTGTCTGCCCAGCGCGTCAGTTCGATCTTCCTGGGATCCACCACCACCAGGGAAGCGCCGTTGCTGACGGCGCGCTTCATCCGCAATGAGATGACGGGGTGGGCTTCCGTCGTGTTGGAGCCGGTGACGAAGAGGAAGTCTGTGCCGGCGAGCTCCTCGATGGAGTTGCTCATCGCTCCGGTGCCTACCATGACCGCCAGACCGGCGACCGTTGGGGCGTGTCAGGTACGTGAACAGTTGTCTACGTTGTTGGTTCCTATGGCGACGCGTGCGAACTTCTGCATGAGGTAGTTCGCCTCTGTGACGACCCTGGCGGAGGCCCAGCAGACGATGGAATCGGGGCCGTCGTCTTCGATAGCGGAACCGAATCGTTGGGCGACGAGGGATAGTGCCTCGTCCCAAGATGCGCGGCGGAAGGAGCCGTTCTCTCTTATAAGTGGGTAGCGGAGGCGCTCTTCGCTCCTGACGAACTCCCATGATGCGAACTGGCCCTTGACGCACAGCGAGCCCCGGCTGGGCGCGTCGAAGTCTGGGACGGCGCCCATCAGTTGGCCTTCCTGCGTGATGAGGTTTATGCCGCAGCCGACGCCGCAGTAGGGGCATATCGTCTTGGTGCGCTCGATCTTTTCGGCGTCGATCTTCCCGACCATCTTGCGGTCGGTCAGCGCTCCGGTAGGGCATGTGTTTATGCACTGTCCGCAGAAGGTGCAGGGCGATTCCAGGAGTTCGTTATTGAAGAACGAGAAGATCTTGGAGTCCTGGCCGCGCCCGTCGACGGTGATGGCGGCCGCCTGCTCCCACTCGTTGCATACGTTTGTACAGCGGTAGCAGGCGATGCAGTAGTCGTAGTCCCGTTGTATGAAGGGGTTGGGGTCGTCCGCCGGTTGGCGCTGGACGATGGCCTTGAAGCGGTCCCACTTGGCGTCGTATTCCTGCGCCGCCTCGTGGAACTCGCACGTGCCGAACGAGAGGCACTTCGGGCAGTTGGCGGGTGATGCGGTCTCGGACAGCAGTAGCTCGATGAGTGTGCGCCGGTAGTCCTTTATTGCGCCGGTGTGGGTGGAGACCTTGGCGCCTTCCTCTGCGAAAGCCGTGCAGGATGCGACCGTCTGCGTACTGCCGTTCACCTCGACGTCCACGAGGCACATCCGGCAGGTGCCCTGTGGGCCGACCCTCTCGTCGTAGCAGAATGTAGGCACGTCGAATCCGGCGAGCCGCACGGCGTCGAGCAGCCGGTCGCCTGGTCGGCAGCCGACGGAAACTCCATTCACCTCCGTTTGGAGCTTCCGCGAGTTTTGTGTATTGCGCTCAGCAGTCGTCACGTCGTTAGTCGAAGGCTTTTCGTAGGGGACGCTGCCGCAGTTTATAACGCATCGTGAGATGAGGTAGTTGTCTACTCAATTTAGAGTACCTATGTACCGGATTAGGCCGGCGCGTGAGAGGCGGCGCAGGATTGTCTGGGCGGGTTCACGTCGGGGAGTGTCCGTCTTCCGGCTCAGCCTGCTTGGACTCTTCGCGTATCTCCCTGATGCGGAAGGCTATGAATGCCACCCCGGCCAGGATCGCCAATATGATGAGCGGGAGAACGAACGGGCGCGTGAATTCCCTGATCGCCTCGTAGTTCTTGCCGAGCTCGAATCCGGCCCATGCCAGGGCAAGCGACCACGGAAACGCTCCTAGGAAGGTGAAGATGGCAAAGCGGATCACGTTCATGCGTGCGACGCCGGCGGGAATGGAGATGAAGTGCCGGACGCCTGGGATGAGCCTTCCGATGAAGATGGTCAGTTCGCCGCGGGTGGCGAACCAGCTGTCGGCTCGTTCGAGGTCTTTACGCGTTACGAGCATGTACTTGCCGTACTTCTCGATGAGTGGGCGGCCGCCTGCTCGGGCCACGTAGTACTCGGCTAGCGAGCCTGCCACGCTGCCTATGCCGCCCCACAGTCCGGCGATGAACACCCACTCCAAGCCGAGGTTCCTGTCGGCAATCAGCCGCCAGCCGGCCATGGGCATCACCACCTCGGAGGGCAGTGGCACGGCCGTGCTCTCGATGGCCATTAGCACGGCGACGCCGAACCAGCCGATGGTGTCGTACACCTCTACGGAGAATTCCAGGAGGAACTTCTCTATGGCGTGCAGCAGGTCCATGTGATGCCAGCTATGGTCGGCTGACCGTTCCGTACCGGATGGGCGGCCGGGCAGTGAGCGCGGTCTTGCCCTCGGGCCGCCGGCGCGCAGGCGGCTGAGGCGCGCAGCTGCCGACGGGGGACGCGGGTAGGGGAGTGGAGCGGATGTTGGTCAATGCGGAAGGGTCGTCGGGCGCAAGGGCCCTGTCTTGTTGAGTCTTTCGGTCCGGCGGATGGTGAATTGTTTGCGTGCGGGGTGAGCCGCGCCGTCCGGTAGGGCAGGGGGGACGTTGCCGCGCGGGCCGCCTGCGATTTTCGGTTTCCGGGGCGCGAGTTGTTCAAGTCTAAGTTTAGACAGCCCCGTATAGGCCCTGCAAAGCCTTCAGGCGACTCTAAGTACCTCCCAGCGTCTTGAAGGGCCATTTTCGGGCAATCCTGGAAAGACCTCATCGCGAGCGCTTGTTTCAAGCCCGGCCTACTTTGCGGGGCTGCGGGACTGGCTGAGCGGACTCCGGCGCCGTCCGCGCCGTCCGCGGAGCGCAAGATCCGTTAGTATCCGCCAACTCCGCGCGCCAGTCCCGCGCGCGATCACACCGCATCCGCGAGCGCTTGGCGTCGATATTGCCGTATGATTGCGTTCCCGCATCTGCACGTTGCGCGCCAGCGCGGTGCAGTCAGCGTCGCGGCAAATACAGTTCAAAAGGGGCCTTTTACAGTTGCAGTTTCGAACTCGTTCGAAAGAAGTACCGGAATAGAAAGAAACTCAGGGCAAATAATCCATGAACATTCGCCATCCATTTGCTTGACGAAATGCAAGATACCGGACTAATCTTCTCCTTGACGTTTACGGAACACATTTCCCAACATTTAGAGCATGGTCAGAGAAGACGCCCACGAGATGCACGCTAGCGGCCCGCAATGGCGGGGCGTGTAGGCCGTGGCGAAGGACAGCGAGCGGCGCTGATATGACTACGAAGAAGTCGGCCAAGATGTTGGACGCTGAAAGAAAGCTCAGGCGGCCGCTGGAGCGCGCCTTGCCGGAGATGATCAACGCCCAGGGGCAGACGGCCACGGCCAAGCGGCTGGGCATCAGCAAGGCGACCTTGAGCTACTGGTTGCTCAAGCTGAGGATCGAGGTAGTGAGGATCGCTCTGGCGCCCGGCGAGACCTACGAGGTAAAGCGGCCCAGCGGATAGCGTACTCGTTCTAGATTGACCTAAATTTCCGCGCGGGGTACGCTGGTGAAGTGATTCACGAACGACCTACGCGGGCCGGAAACTCGCACTTCACGGCAGCTTACGGACTTGGGCCGTCCGTCTAAGAAGGGGACAGCGGAAGCATTGAGATTCAAACTGCAACTGCTCTCGGTACTCACCATGGTGAGCGTCATCCTGTTTACTGCATGTTCCGACATCATCCAGCCAACGGCTACTCCCAGGATCTTCGTGCCGACTGCCGCCACGGGATCGGGTGAAACTGGAGGGCAGCAGAGCGTATCCCTGGTCCTGGCCTCCGGCGAAGGCGACCCCGTAAACGGGGAGAGCCTCTTCGTTTCAGAGGCCTGCTCAGGCTGCCACCGGACCGACTCGGAGACGCTGACGGGGCCTGGCATGTCCGGAATCGCCGAGCGGGCCGCCACTCGAAAGCCGCCCCTGACCGCGGACGAGTACCTGACGGAATCTATGAAGAATCCGAGCGTATTCCTGGTAGAGGGTTTCGACGCCCTCATGCCGGAGCAGCCGAATCTCACCGACCAGGACATAGCGGACCTTATCGCTTACCTAAAGACGATTCAGTAGCTGCCGGCCCCGGCATAGTCTGGGGGCTTCACTGTGGACGCCGCCGATTCGAGTGTTCTCTTGCGGCTAGCCGGCGGTGTCCGTACCGCCTTTCCGCTGATCGTGAACGCTGGCAATGAGGGCGGCGGTGTAGCCGGCGGCGAATCCGTTGTCGATGTTGACCACGGTCACTCCTGCGGAGCACGAGTTTAGCATCGTGAGCAGGGCGGCGATGCCTCCGAGATTTGCCCCGTACCCCACGCTTGTGGGCACTGCTATGACGGGGGCGCTTACCAGGCCGGCCACCACGCTTGGCAACGCTCCCTCCATGCCTGCGACTACGACCAATACGCTCGCGCTGCGCAGTTTTTCGACGTGGCTCAGCAGCCTGTGCAGACCGGCCACGCCGACGTCGTTCAGGCGAGAGACCTTGCAGCCCATGATGGTGGCGGTCATTGCGGCCTCCTCGGCCACGGGCAGGTCGGACGTGCCCGCCGCCACCACGCCCACGGTCATTCGGCTCTCCCGTCTGCGCCTTGAATCGGCGAAGATGAGCCTTCCCAGGGAGTTGTATGTGGCGTCCGGGATTCTTTCCCTGACGAGGGCAAAAGCCTCCTCGTTGGTGCGCGTAACGAGTACTGCGCCGGAGTGTGCGAAGACCGTTTCGGCGATCTGGGCCACTTGTTGGGGCTCCTTGCCGCCGCCGTAGACGACCTCTGGAAACCCTGTGCGCGCCTCCCGTTCCAGATCGACGTTGGCGAAACCGAGGTCTTCCACCCTGGCCGTGAGGCTCCGCACCGATGCGGCTGCACTGGCGGGGGGTATGTCCCCGGCTGCGACGCCTTCCATGATTTCGAGGATCTGCTCATCGGCCTTCATTGCGTCCCTCCGTCGCCTGCGGTCTCTACTGCCATAGGCAGCAGGCGGCCCGGCGGCTTTGACTATCACTGTGCCGGAACCTATACTTTATCGGCTAAATTGAGTTCATCATCTCAGCCTGAGTTCCTCATCTCAGCTCAGCCTTCGAGGGTCGGCGCATGTGGGTAACTACCCTTCAAGAGAATCTTAGACGCGGACTTGCCACGGTCGGCAGGGCGGTGGCGACTCGCGCCACTCTTCCGGTCACGCAAAACGTCCTACTCCAATCCGATGGCAATCGCCTGAAACTGACGGCGACCAACCTCGAGATTGCGATCAGCGCATGGGTCGGAGCGCAGATCCATGAAGAGGGGGCGATCACGATTCCGGCTAGGGCGCTGACCGACTTCGTCAACTCGATGCCTGATGAGAAGGTTGAAATCGACCTTAACACCGACCCCTGGGGCATTGAGTTGCGATGCGACAAGTACACCGCATCGTTCAACGGCACCAATCCGGACGACTTTCCACCCGTTCCCAGCGTGGAGGGCGGCGCAACGGCCGTGATACCGGCTGACAGCCTTAGGGGTTCGGTAGAGCGTGTGGTTTTCGCGGCTGCGCAGGACGACTCTAGGCCCGTGCTCACCGGCGTGAAGATGGACATCGAAGGCTCCAGCTACACGCTTGCGGCGGCGGACGGATTCCGCCTGGCGGTGCAGACCGGCAAGCTTCAGGGCGAGTCGGACGCGGACGTGGGCGTAATCGTGCCCGCAAGGACGCTGGCGGAAGTGCAGCGGCTCTTGGGCGACCAGTCACCGGACATAGAGATAAAGGTGACCGAGGCCAAGAGCCAGGCCCTTTTCAGGCTCGACAACATCGAGATCGTCACCCAGTTGGTGCAGGGCAGCTTCCCCGACTACGAGAAGCTGATTCCCTCCGGCCACAGCACGATGGTCACCGTCGATCTCCAGGACTTCCTGCAAGCTGCTCGCGCCGCCTCCATCTTTGCCAGGGACGGCAGCGGCATCATCAGGCTGTTCATGAACGCCGATGAAGGCGGCTCGGACGGGGAGATGAGGGTGGAGTCCCGTGCGGAGGAGGTCGGCGGCAACAGCGGCGTCATTGCCGCGAAGATCGAGGGCGAAGAGTCCAAGGTGGCTTTCAACAGCAAGTTCCTGACGGACGTGCTGTCGGTGCTCAGCGGTGACGAGGTGTCTTTGGAGACGACTACGCCGTCCAGCCCGGGGGTGGTTCGGGCATCCCGGCACGAGGGTTACACCCACGTGGTGATGCCCATGTTCGTGCAGTGGTAAGCGGCCGGGCGTCCGCGTCTTGGGTTGAGGTTTAGGCGGGCGTAGGGCGCTCCGCCTAGGGGCTCAGGTAGCGCGACCAGGCCTCTTCCGCTCCTCTATGAGTTCGCCCTGCTTGACGCCTTCCCGCATCCGTCCGTACTCGGATGAGAACTCTGCGCCGGTGATGAGGATGAAGGACGAGGCGTAGGTCCAGACGAGCAGGACCACGACCGATCCCAGCGAGCCGTATAGCTGTTCATAGTCGGCGAAGTTGTCTACATAGTATACGAATAGGCTCTTTCCGACCTCGAAGCATACGGCGGCCAATAGCGCCCCCGGCCATATGTAGCGCCAATATGTCTTGGTGTTTGGGATGAACTTGTAGATCATCAGGAATATCGTGAGGCTGAATAGGAACGGCAGCAGCCTTGCGCCGCTGCTTACGACGTTGTTTTCCAAGACTCCGGGTCGGCCTAGGCCGGGTATGTCGATGCTGTCGAAGAACTGCAGGGCCGTCGTTGCCGAGAATGACATGAGGAACAGCATCCCGACGCTGAGGGCCATCGCCATGTGCCGCAGCTTGTCTATGTAGAAGGGGCGGTCCTGGTGGACGTCCCATGCGCGGTTCACGGCCCGGCTGATGGCCCCAAAGATCGCGCTGGCGGTCCAGAACATGCCTATCACGCTCAGCAGCCCAAGTGCGCCCCGGAGGCCCACTGCGTAGTCGACGTTCGTGTCCAGCGTCTCGGTCGAGCCGGGCAGGTAGGTCTGGAAGAAGGTCAGCAGTTCCTTTCTGACGGTGTCCGATTCCAGCAGGGGGCTTAGGACGGCGATCAGCCCGACCATGAGCGGGAACAGGGACAGTATGGAGTAGTAGGCCACTCCGGCGGCCATGTGCGTGGCGTCGTCTCTCGATAGCTCGCGGATGGTGCGGTACATGAGCACGAAGGCGGGTATGCGCATCAGGCGGCGCGTGGTCCGCTGCGCCTGCCTGTAGAAGGGCCCCGCGGCGCTTCGCAGGACGGTCCCGGCCAGCCGCGCGGCGGCGCGCAGGCGGCTGGGCCGCAGCCTGGCTCTCATTCTTGGATTCCGTCTTGAGGCGGTGCGGCGGCGGGATGGACTTGCGCGGTCTGTTTCCGTGGAGGAGGCCATGCGAAGCGCTCAGTTTTCCAGTGGGCCGTCGGCGAGTAAAGCAAAAGGGAAGGGCGCTATGCGACCCTTCCCTTTGTCCCGCAATTTAC